>NZ_JBLGCI010000008.1:0-143069 GCF_047617075.1 Brevundimonas sp. | reverse complement strand
GGCGAACGACTTGGCGGCGTTCTGGAACAGCTCGTTGCGGGCCACGAAGTCGGTCTCGGCGTTGAACTCGATGACCGCGGCGGTCTCGCCCTTGCCGTCTTCACGGCTGGCGACGGCCACCAGGCCCTCGGCGGCGACGCGGTCGGACTTCTTGGCGGCCTTGGACAGGCCCTTGGTGCGCAGCCAGTCCATGGCGGCTTCCACGTCGCCGTTGTTCTCAACCAGCGCCTTCTTGCAATCCATCATGCCCGCGCCGGACTTTTCGCGAAGCTCCTTCACGAGGGCGGCAGTGATCTCGGCCATGGTCTCTCTCCTGAAATTCGTATGCGGGAACGGCCGGGCTGACTTAGCCCGGCCGCATAACAGTTTCGCCGTCGGTAAGCCTTATGAGGCTCAGACCGAGGCCTTCTCGGTCTCGACGGCGTCGTTGGCGTCCGAAGTCGCTTCCTTGGCGGCCTCGTCGGCCACGGCCGGAGCCTCTTCAGCCTTGGGCTCTTCCGCCTTGGGCTCTTCAGCCTTGGCTTCCATCTCGGCGGCGACGCCTTCGGTTCCGGCCGGGGCGGCCTCTTCCTTGGCGGCGGGCGCCTTCTTGGCCAGGGCCGGCTCAACCGGGTTCTCGGAAGCGCCCAGATCCACGCCCGAGGCGGCGGCGCCGGTGGCCAGGCCGTCCAGCACCGCGTCCGCGATCAGGTCGCAGTAGGTCTGGATGGCGCGGGCGGCGTCGTCATTGCCCGGGATCGGATAGGTGATGCCGTCGGGATCGCAGTTGGTGTCCAGGATCGCGATGATCGGGATGTTCAGCTTGCGGGCTTCCAGGATCGCGATCGCTTCCTTGTTGGTGTCGATCACGAACATGATGTCCGGCACGCCGCCCATGTCCTTGATGCCGCCCAGGCTCAGTTCAAGCTTGTCGCGCTCGCGCTGCAGGGTCAGCAGTTCCTTCTTGTTACGGCCTTCGCCGCCGCCTTCCAGAATGCCGTCCAGCTCGCGCAGGCGGGCGATGGAGCCCGACACGGTGCGCCAGTTGGTCAGGGTGCCGCCCAGCCAGCGGTTGTTCATGTAGTATTGCGCGCAGCGCTTGGCGGCCTGCGCCACCGGATCCGACGCCTGACGCTTGGTGCCCACGAACAGCACGCGGCCGCCCTTGGCCGCCACGTCGCGCACGGCGACCAGCGCCTGGTGCATCAGCGGCATGGACTGCGACAGGTCGATGATGTGGATGTTGGAGCGCGAACCGAAGATGTAGCGCTCCATCTTCGGGTTCCACCGGTGCGTCTGGTGGCCGAAGTGCGCGCCGGCTTCAAGCAGGGTGCGCATGGAGAATTCAGGCAGAGCCATGATCGTTTTGTCCTTTTTCCGATCGAACCTAGCGTGGGCGGTTAAAGACCAAGTGGTCCTCGGAACGGAGCAAACCGGGATGTCTCCCCGGAACGCGCCACGCCCACGTGCGAAGTGCGGGGGCATTTAGGGCGGAGACGCGGGAAAAGCAAGGGCGCCTGCAGGCAGCCTCGGTCGGACATGCCGCCGCGATTCCGCAGGGACGACATCCCCGTCAGGATTGTCGGACGTCACCGGACAAGCCGCGAATCGCCTGCGCGCGGACCGACGCCCTCGGGGACCGGCACGTCGCTCAACTCGTAGTTGGCGTTGATAAACAGCGAGGGCGCGCCCTTGAGCTGAACTTCCTTGGCCACGATCACGGTCCAGGCGCTGTCCCGCGCGACGTCGGCGCTGCCCTCCACGATCAGGCGGGCGGACGGCACATAGATCACGCCCAGCAAACTCTCCACATGGTCCGCTGACACCACAAAGTCCTGCCGGTTGTCCCGCATGGCGCCCAGCACCATCCCCGCGAACGGACCCGTCTTGCGACCGTCCAGGGTCACCCGCGCCCCGGCCTTGAACGCGAATCGCGACGCGCTGTCAAAGAAAGCGACCACGTCTCGCCCCTCCAGCCGTGCGTCCTCGTCGATCACGAGGTCCCCTTGCAGGAAGAAATGGTCGCCCGGCTCCAGAACGATGCGCGCCGTGCCCTTGGCCTCGATACCGCCGCAGTGGCGCCCTGGGGCTATGTAGTGGGTTCCGGACTCCACCCGTATCCGCCGCGTCAGCTCCTGCACGCCGCACACCAGACCCAAACCGTCCCGGTACTCCAGATCCAGATTGACGAAGGGATCATCCACCGGCGCCGCGTCGGTGCCGGCCTCCGGCGTCATCAGGCCCCTCGCCGTGGTGACCGCGTGGATGGCGGCGGCGGTCAGCACCGCGCTGCCCTCCACCTCGATATCTCGGTTTGAATGGACAAGGCAGGCCGGGGCGTTCAGGCGGCTGCGGTCCTTCACATAGAGCATCTGATTGCCCGACGCGCCGGTCACCAGGACACACAGGGGCACCATGCCCATGGAGGTGCCGGTCGCCTCCGCGTGCAGGTTCCAGCCCCCGGGCGGCAACAGATTGGCGAAGAAAGAAGGCCGGTTGGCGTCCAGGGTGACCCGAATGGCTCTTTGACCCTGCAGATCGACGATATTGTAGCCGCCCTCCACCGTGGGCGCCTCCCGCCACTCGGAAAGGTGAGAGGCGACGAAGGACCGGGCGCGCTCCGTGGCGTTGGAGCCGTCCGTGGCCAGGCCCAGATCAGCGGCTGCAGCCAGCGCAGCAGCGTCCGCAATATCCTGCAGACGAACCTGGGTCGCCTGAACATGAGTCAGGTCTATAGCGCCGGCGACGAGCAGACCGACGGCCGGCAGACCCAAGGCGAACTTGATCGCGATGGTCCCGGCCTCATCTCGCCAGGCTCGCCACAGGACGGACGGGCGTTTCATCCCGCGGCCCGGGAGCGGGACAGGGCGCCGTAAGCCATCAGATCACGCCGCATGCGCCCGGCGCGCAGCGCGAAGGCGATCTGATAGCTGAGAAGCCGCCAGTTCAGCGGCTTGGTGACGAATCCGTCGGCGCCGGCCCGGAAGGCCCAATCTATGGACGCCACATCCTCGCGGCTGGTCTGAACGATCACAGGCGTATGCTGGGTGCAGAGGTTGTCCCTCAGCTTCTTGATCAGGCCGAAACCGTCCAGTCCCGGCATCTCAATGTCCGTGAGAATCAGATCGTAGCGGCCGCCCTCGGCCATCCGATAGCCCTCGGCGCCGTCGCAAGCGACCTCGATGGTCGCCGTGTCTGTAGCCAGATGCACGGCGGCGAACTCGCGCAGGATCGGGTCATCGTCCACGAACAGGATCGTGGCCGCACCCAGATCCACATATTCAAAACCCGACATCAGTACTCAGGCCGGTTCCGGCCTCCCTCTTCCGCAAGATACAGATTAATCGCGGAGTCATTAACCGGCGGTATCGTCAGACACTTGATAAGCTTGACCATAAAGGCCGCCGTGAAATCTCGAAAAACCATCGGTCGTCGTCTTGTCATGCTCGTGCTTTCGGCGCTGGCGGCCTCGTTCTTGACCACGGCGGTCCTGTCCGCCGTGATCGAGGCGCGACGACAGGTGGATCTGGAGGCCCAGCGCCTGACACAGGCCGCCCGGGTGATCGGCTCACTTTCCGCTGACGCCGTGAGAGCCGGGGACCGCAGCGGCGCCTTCGAGGGCGTGCGCTCGATCCGCCAGATGCCCGACGTGACCTATGCCCGCATCGAAACCCTGGACGGGGCGGTGCTGGCCGAGACGGGCAGCGGGCTCCGGTTGGCAGGCGACGCACAGGTGCAGGCGGGCGAACGGCCGTCCTTGTGGGCGATCCTGACCACCGACAGCCTGCAAGCACGGGCTCCTGTCGTCAGTCAGGGCGAAACCGTGGGCGAGATCGTGCTGTTCAGCCGCGCACCCGGTGTTCGCGAACGTATCCTGTTCGCCCTCTGGATCAGCCTGGCGGGCGCCGGCGTGGCCTTGCTGGCCGGGCTGGCGGTGGCCCTGCGGCTGGGACGGCGTATCAGCGGCCCTATCAGCGCGCTGGCCGCGCATATGGGCCGGGTGCAGGCCACCCATGACTATTCGCGTCCCGCCGACGTCAGGGCTGACGGCGAGATCGGCGATCTGGTGCAGGGCTTCAACGCCATGCTGACGGGAATCCGCGAGCGTGACGCCCGCATCGCCCGCCAGGTCGAGACGCTGGAAGACGAAGTCGCCGAGCGCACCGCAGACCTGGCTCAGGCCAAGGAGGCGGCCGAAAGCGCAAACGCAGCCAAGTCGGACTTCCTGGCCGTCATGAGCCATGAAATCCGCACGCCTCTGAACGGCATCCTGGCGCTCAGCGACATGCTGACCCGCGCTGATCTGCCCGCCCGCCAACGACGCCACGCCGACGTGATCGCCAAGTCGGGCCGATCCCTGCTGGGCGTGATCAACGACATCCTCGACTTTTCCAAGGTCGAGGCGGGCAAGATGGATCTGGAGGTCGTGCCGGTGGATCTGGCCGAAGTGGCCGAGGACGTGGCCAGCCTGTTCATGGAACGGGCCCGCGCCAAGGGGCTGGATCTGGCCGCCTATGTGGATCCGCACCTGCCGCCGGTGTCGGCGGACCCGGTGCGCCTGCGCCAGGTGATCAGCAATCTGGTCAACAACGCCATCAAGTTCACTGAGACGGGCGGCGTTCTGATCCGCGTGGAGGCCGACCCCGCGCAATCGGGACGCGTCCTGATCGCCGTGGAGGACACCGGGCCGGGCATTCCGGCCGACCGCCTGCCCACCCTGTTCGAAGCCTTCACCCAGGCCGACCAGTCCACTACGCGACGCTATGGGGGCACCGGGCTGGGACTGGCCATCTGCGACCGGCTGGTGCGAGCCATGCAAGGCGAGTGGCGGCTGGACAGCGAGGTGGGACGCGGCTCCTGCTTCGCCTTCTCCGCGCCCTTGCCGGCGGTCGAAATGAACCTTGCGCTCCCTGCCGACCTGTCCGGCCTCAACGTCGCGGTCGGAGACGTCGGGCCCATGTCGGGCCGTGCCCTGTCCCTTTATCTGGACTCGCTTGGCGTGGGACGACGCCAGGCGGACGCCTTCCATCTGGTTTTCGGACCGGTGCGGCCGCCTTCGGCCCCCGAAGCGGTCCTCATCGCCCTGGACGAAGCGCAGCAGGACACCGCCGACGCGGCCCTGCCGCAACCCCTGCGCCGGGCCGACCTGATCACCGTGCTGATCCAGGTCAGCGAAGGCCGGGCGCCCCGCCTGGACGGTCGAGAGGCGCAAGCAGTCGATGACCTGCCCCGTTTCCCGGGTGTGCGGGTGCTGGTGGTGGACGACTCCGACGTCAATCGCGAGGTGGCCGCTGAAACCCTGGGCCAGCTGGGCGTCGTCGTCAGCGTGGCGGACGGTGGCCAGGACGCCATCAACCGGCTGCGCGCGCAGACGTTCGATCTGGTTTTCATGGACGGCTCCATGCCGGGCATGGACGGCTTCGAGGCGACAGCGCGCATCCGGGCCGAGGAAGAGAAAAGCGGACGGGGCCGCGTGCCCGTCCTGGCCCTGACCGCCCACGTGATCGGCGCCGGCGCGGACGCCTGGCGGCGGGCCGGGATGGACGGCGTGGTCCACAAGCCTTTCACCGTCCGCGACCTGGCCGCTGCCCTGCTTCGGATCTGTCCAGACAAGGCGGTGGCCGGTCCGGCGCCGTCCGAGAACGCGGCCCCGGCGGACAGCGACAGCGAGCTTTTCGACCCGCAGGTGCGCGGCGAACTGGAATCGATCGCCGCTCGTAAACCCGAGTTTCTGGACCGGGTTCAGGGTCTGTATCGCGCCAATGCGCCCCTGCGCGCCGCTGACATCGACGCGGGCCTCAAGGGCGGCGACATGGAGGCGACTGCGAGGGCGGCCCACGCACTGAAGTCCATGAGCCTCAGCATCGGCGCGCGCGCCGTCGCAAAGGCGGCCTCGGTCGTGGAAGCCGCCGCCCGGGCGGGCCATCCCGATGTGCGGGCGGACGCGGCCGCGCTGCATCAGGCCCTTTCCCGGACATCGGCGGCGCTGTTCGGTGACGCGCCCGCCCGCGACCCCTTCGAGGTGGAGTTCGAGCGGGCCATGGCGCAAGGCGACCTGCGCCTGGTTTACCAACCCATCGTCGACCGGACGGGTTCGTCCTGCGACAAGGTCGAGGCGCTGCTGCGGTGGTCGCATCCCGAGCGCGGGGTCCTGTCGCCGGACGCCTTCCTGTCCGATGTGGCGCGCGCAGGCCTGGGCCCGCGCCTGACCGACTTCGTGCTGCGCCTGGCGATGACCGACATGGCGGCGCCCATGAGCCTGAACGTCGCCGTCAACGTCTTCCCCGAGGAATTCCAGGCGCCGGGATTCGCGGCCCGGGTTCGGGCCTCCCTGACCGCAGCCGGCTTCGCGCCCGAACGGCTGGAGATAGAGGTCACCGAAACGGCCATGCTGGACCTTGAACGGTCGGCGGCCGCCATCTCGGAGCTGAAGGCGCTAGGCGTAAAGGTCGCTCTGGATGATTTCGGCACCGGCTTCACCAGTTTCCAGGCGCTCCAGGACCTGCCTTTCGATACGCTGAAGATCGATCGCTGCTTCGTTCAGGATTGCCTGACCAGCACAGCCTCCGCCGCCATCATCCACGCGGTCATCGGCGTCGGCCGGGCGCTGGGCGTCCGCATCATCTGCGAGGGCGTGGAGACAGCCGAACAGGCCGCGTTCCTGAAGACAGCGGGGGCCCACTGCCTGCAGGGCTATCACTTTCACCGGCCCATGGAGCGCGACGCGCTTACAGGCCTGGCGATGCTGGCGGCGTGAGCCGTTAAGCCTGTGCGTTAGGGCCTTGGCGCCCTTTTCGTGAGATCATGGGCGTGGAGAAACCGTCATGGCCGCCATCCTCATCGTCGACGACGACCCCGCGATCCGGGCCATCGCCACTGAATTCCTTCGGGACGGCGATCACGCCATCGTCGAGGCGCGCGACGGACACGAAGCCCTGCGCATCCTGAATGCGGCGCCCATCGATCTGATGGTGCTGGACATGCTGATGCCCGGCAAGGACGGGCTGGAAACCATCATGGAAAGCCGTCAGTTGCATCCCCGCGTGCGCATCCTGGCCATCTCCAGCGGCGGCAGCATGGACGCCAACTACCTGCTGGCCATCGCCAACACCCTGGGGGCGGACGCCGTTTTGTCCAAACCCCTGACCGCCGCCCGGTTCAGGCGCGCTGTGCAGGATTTGCTGAGGCCGAACATTCCATCCGGCGCCGGCGCCCCGGAGCGAAAGCCCGGCGGTTTCGCGACGCCCTGAACTTTTCTTCTACTCCGCCCCGCCCCGGATCACGTCCACCACCGCGTCCGCATCGTCATTGGGCACGGCGAAGCTCAGCACATATTGCTCCACCTTCCAGCCGTCGTCGGTCAGACGCAGCGCCCCCGAGCCGCGCAGCGTCCCATACGACGCGTGGTTCAGCACCTCGTCGAACCAGGCGATGCAGCGGCAGTCGATGTCCGCGATGGTCACCGTCCGCGCCGTCGGCGCATAGGTCCAGCCGTTCTCTTGCGAGAAGTGGGGCTCCGCATAGGCCCGGAACTCGGCCAGGCTCCAGCGCTCCTCCGCGTCCGTGCCGATGAACCGCGCGTCCGGCGTGAACAGGTCGAAATAGGCCGCCCCGTCCGCCTCGGACGCCGTCGCATGCAGCCGGTCCAGCACCGCCCCCACGGCGGCTTCCGCTCTTTCCGCTTCAAGCGTTCGCACCGCCGCCACCGCCTCCTCCGGCGTTTTGCCCCACGCGGGCGCGGCGATCAGAAGGGCGACGGCGATGATCAGACTGCGCATGGAACGGCTCCCAGATTTCGCCGCCCAGTGTGCCCCTATTCCCCGCTTTCAGGAACCGGATAGGTCTCGGGCTTCAGCACCCTGGCCAGCCCGGCCAGATTGCGGGCCGCATTCCGCGCCACCCGGTCGGCGTAGTCGTGGCCCTCGTCCGTCTCCGTATAGTCCGGCCCCGGTCCCGGCCCCAGATGCCAGTAGGCCCAGCTGTGCCCCGGAATGGTGAAGCCGATGTCGATCAGGGCCTGGCACGTGGTGCCCACGATGTGGTGCGCCCCGTCCTCATTGCCGGTGATGATCACCCCGCCCACCTTGCCGAAGGCGGCGGGCCGGCCCGTGTCGTCCGTCTCCGACAGCATGCCGTCCATGCGCTCCAGCGCCCGCTGGCAAACGCTGGACGCCTGCCCCATCCAGGTGGGCGTGGCCATGACCACGATGTCGGCGGACATGATCTTGTCGTGCACGCCTGGCCAGTCGTCGCCCTCGCCCTCGTCCGTGGTCACCCCCGGCTTGATGTTCAGGTCCACCAGCCGGACCATCTCCACCGAACACCCCTCGGTCTTCAGCTGCCCTTCCAGAGCCTTCGCGAACGCCTCCGTGCTGGACGATTTCGGCGAGGGCTTGAGGGTGCAGTTCAGGATCAGGGCGCGCATGGGATCTCCTTTCAGGGACCCCACATCAACCCCGCCCGCCGCCGACCGTTCCTCTCGATTTTCCGCTCATCCCCGCGAACGCGGGGACCCAGTGCTTTGGGTGTTGCAGCGGACAAGGACACACTCCACTCGCCAGTCCTGAGGCGCCGGCGTCAAGCTGGACAGGACTGGGTCCCCGCGTTCGCGGGGATGAGCGGTGTGTAGGAAAGGCGGCCGGCCCGTTCCCTCAACTGTCCGCGATCCGCTCCGGCAGCGGCGCCCCGATCACCTCGGCCACGGCCCACTGGGTCGCCAGAAACAGCGCATCCCTCTGGTGGTAGTAGTTCGACAGCGCCACCACCGTCACATCCTGCGCCGGGTGATAGGTCACCAGCGCCCGGAACCCGGCCCAGCTGCCGGTGTGATAGATCTGCCCGGCCAGGAACCCCGGCTCCATGCGCGATCCCAGGTCCGCCATGAACAGCCCATAGCCCCAGCCCCGCGGCGGCCGTCCCGGCGGGCCCTCGTCCCCCGGCGGATTGTGCGGGCTGGTCATCTGGCGATAGCTCTCCGCCGACAGCAGGCTCCCCCCGTGCAGCGCCCGGTTCCACGCCAGCAGATCATCCGCCGTCGAATACAGGCCGCCCGACGCATAGACGATGGAGGCATTGGACTCCGGCTGCGGCGTCCGCCCGCCCGCCAGCCACGCATAGCCCATGGCCGTCTCTACGGAGCCGTCGTCGAACCCGGTGTCCGCCATGCCCAGCGGGTCGAAGAACTCCGTGCGCAGCCAGTCGTGATACCCCCGTCCCGTCGCCGCCTCGATGATCGCGCCCGCCAGGTTGTAGCCCGCGTTGGAATAGCGGATGCGCGTCCCCGGCTCGAAGCTGAGGCCAAACTCCGCCGACGCCGCCGTCAGCTGTGCGGGGGTCTGATACGTCGTGCGCATCTCGCCCCAGCCCGGCCGCTGCATCAGGTCCGGAATGCCCGAGGTGTGGCTCAAAAGATGGTGGATGCGCACCGGCGCCCAGGCCTCCGGGCACGGCTGGATCCACCGGCACACCGGATCGTCCACGCTCAGCACCCCCTCGTCCTGCAGCCGCAGGATCGCCGCCGCCGTGAACTGTTTCGACACCGAGGCGATGCGGAATTTGGTGTCCAGCGCCATGGGCTGGTCCCGCTCATGGTTGGCGGTCCCGTACACCCGGCGGAACAGCACCTCGTCCCCCCGCGCGACCAGCACCGCCCCGCTGAACCCGCCGGTCACCGGCAGGGCGTCGATCTTCGCCGACAGCTGCGGCAGCTGATCCACCACCACCGGCTCGGCCCGCACAGGCGCCGCCGGAACCGCCGCCTCCGCCTCATCCACTTGCCCCTGCCGCTCACACGCCGAAAGGGACAAGGACAGCAGGAAAAGGCTGGAAAGCAGAACTCTGGTCACGCACGCATCCATACAGGGGGAAGTCGAAACCCTACTCTGCCTTCGAGGGCTGCGAGAGAGAAGCTAAAGTTCAGAACAGCGGGAGCTTGACTCTGACGGCTGAAGGAGGGGCATATAAGAACATATCAGGAACATTTAATGCCCCCGTCGCCGCTTCACCATCTTCGCCGCCAGCTCGCGACCCTGGAGCCCAGGTCGTGCGCGCCCCTGCGGCCCTTTCGGCTGGGGATGGAGACTGTGGATGCGCGTCTTGGCTCTGTGCGGGTTGATGCAATTCACGAAATTCTACCCGAAGCGCCCCGTCAGGCGGTCGGCGCTCACGGGTTCGCCCTGGGGCTGGCCTCCAGGGTTTCGGGCGCCACCGTATGGATCCTCCAGACATCGGGACGATCCGAAGTGGGGGAGCCCTTTGGCCCCGGGCTGTCGGCCTGGGGCCTGGACCCCGCCAAACTGGTCATGGTGCGGGTGCAGGGCGCCGCGTCCCTGCTGGCGGCGGGCGAGGAGGCGCTGCGCAGCGGGGCGGCGGGCGCGGTGATCATGAGCGGCTGGGGCGAGGCGAAGGTCCATGGTCTGACCGCCAGTCGAAGATTGATGATGGCGGCGCGCAGCGGCTCGACCCTGGGCCTGCTGGTGCGGGCCAACGCCGAGCCGGCGCCCAGCGCGGCGGAGACCCGCTGGTCCATCGCCTCGGCCCCGTCTGCGCCCCTGTCCGCCAATGCACCGGGGCGACCCGCTTTTCGCGCGCGGCTGCTCCGCAGCCGGTCCGGCGCGCCGCCGGGCGAATGGATCATGGAGTGGGATCGTGAGACGCGCCGCTTCACCGCGCCGTCGGCATCTGGCGGTGTGGTTTCCGTTCCTGCCGACCGACCGGCTGCGGCGGACGCAGGCCGATCCCGCGCCGCCTGAACACCCCGTCGTTCTGGTGGACAAGGACCGGGGCGCGCTGCGTCTGACGGCGGCGAACCCGGCCGCCCTGTCGCTGGGGCTGTCGCCCGGCATGACCCTGGCCGACGCCCGGGCGCGGGTTCCGGATGCGGAGGCCCTTCCCCACGACGGCGAGGCCGACGCCCGGCTGCTCCGCGCGGTGCTGGAGGATTTCGACCGTTTCACCCCCATGGCCGCTCTGGACGCGCCCCACGGCCTGATGCTGGACGTGACTGGCTGCGCCCACCTGTTCGGCGGTGAAGAGCGGATGATCGAGCGGGTCAGGGCCCGGGCCGAGCGCCTCGGACTGCAGGTCCGGCTGGCGCTCGCTCGAACGCCCCAGACCGCACGCGCCCTGGCCCGCTTCGGCCCCGGCGGCGTCGCGCCGGAGGGGCAGGACGTGACCCTTGCGCAGCGCCTGCCCGTGGCGGCCATGGAGCTGGCCCCGCGCGATCATCAGGCGATCAGGCGGGCGGGGCTCAAGACACTCGGCGATCTGGACGACCGCCCCCGCGCGCCGCTGGCCGCCCGGTTCGGCGCCGACTTCCCCGACCGGCTGGACCGGGTGATGGGGCGGGTGGATGTGCGCATCACGCCCCACCGGCCGCCGGCGCCGGTCACCGCCGACCGGGTGCTGGCCGAACCGATCACCGATCTGGACGCGGTCCACGCCGTCATCGCCGACCTGCTGAGGGACGCCGAACAGCAGCTCGAAACCCGGGGCCAAGGCGCGCGCCGGTTCGTTCTTAGCCTGTACCGCCTGGACGGCCACGTCCGCCGCATCGCCCTGCAGACCGCCCGTCCTGTGCGGGAGGCGGGCGCAGTCATGCGCCTGTTCCGCGAGCGGCTGACGGCGCTGGCCCGGCCGGTGGATCCCGGATTCGGCTTCGACCACCTGCGTCTGGGCGCCGAGCAGCTGCGCGCCGTCGCGGCCCGGCAGATCGCCTTCGACCAGCGCCCCCACGGCGGCGAGGCCCTGGACGCCCTGATCGACCAGTTGAGCGCCCGATTGGGGCCCGAGGCGGTGCTGCGCGTCACGCCCGTAGCCTCGCATCTGCCGGAGCGATCCAGCCGGCTGGCGTCCGCCCAAGCCGCGCCAAGCGGCGATGAGTGGCCCGCGCCCGACCCGGACTCACCGCCGCTGCGGCCGCTGCACCTGTTCGATCCACCCCAGCCGGTGGAGGCCGTGGCCCTGGCGCCCGACAGCCCCCCTGCCCGCTTTCAGTGGCGGCGCGCCGTCCACCGGGTCATCCGCGCCGAGGGCCCCGAGCGTATCGAGGCCGAATGGTGGCGCGCCCCCCGCCACCGGGTGCGGGACTACTACCGGGTGGAGGACGAGGAGGGCCGCCGCTTCTGGCTGTTCCGCGCCGGCGGCTATGGCGACGATCCGCCGCCGCGCTGGTACGTGCACGGGCTGTTCGCATGAGCACCCCCATCCCCACCTATGCCGAACTGGTCGCGGCCAGCAATTTCTCATTCCTGCGCGGCGCCTCCCACCCCAAGGATCTGGTGCTGACCGCCGTACTGCGCGGTCACACCGGCATGGGGCTGGCGGACCGCAACACCGTGGCGGGGGTGGTGCGGGCGTGGAGCGCGTTGAAACAGCTCAAGGAACACGGCGGAGCGCCCGAAAAGGTCCGCACCGGCGGCTCGCCCGGCGAGGTGATCTTCGTGGAGGATGCGACCGGCGGGCCCGATCTTGCGGCGGTCATCCGGGAACGGGCGCAGGGCTTTCGCCTGCTCACCGGCGCGCGGCTGGTGTTCGCCGACGGGACGCCCGACATCGTCGCCTATCCCGAGGACCGGGCCGGATGGGGACGGCTGACGCGGCTACTGACGCTGGGTTCGCGCCGGGCGAAAAAGGGCGACTGCCTGCTGCATCTGAACGACCTGCTGGCGGACCCGGACGGGCTGCTGCTCATCGCCGTTCCCGACAAGCAACTGGACGCCCTCCCCGACCTTCTGGCCCGCCTGAACGCGGCGCGACCCGGGGCGGTCTGGCTTGGGGCGGCCATGCACCGGCGGGGCGACGACCGGCGGCGGCTGGCGCGGCTGGTGGCGCTGGCCGAGGGCGCGAACACGCCCCTGCTGGCCATGAACGACGTGCTCTATCACGCGCCGGAGTCGCGCGATCTTCAGGACGTGCTGACCTGCATCCGCGAGGGCGTGACCATCGATCAGGCGGGGCGGCGGCTGCTGGCCAATGCCGAGCGCCATCTGAAGCCTCCCGAGGAAATGGCCCGCCTGTTCGCCGACGCGCCGGGCGCCTTGGCGGAGACCCAGACCCTGCTGGCCCGCTCCGCCTTCGATCTGGACCAGCTTCGCTACGAATATCCCGAAGAGCCCATCCCGCCGGGGAAGACGCCGCAGGGCTGGCTGGAAACCCTGGTGAACCGCCGCCTGCCGGTGCGCTATCCGGACGGCGCGCCGGACAAGGTCATGGCCCTGATCCACAAGGAACTGGCCTATATCGCCGCGCGCGATCTGGCGCCCTATTTCCTGACCATCCACGACATCGTACGGGTGGCCGAGGACAAGGGCATCCTGTGTCAGGGGCGCGGCTCGGCGGCCAATTCGGCGGTCTGCTATGTGCTGGGAATCACCAGCGTCGATCCGGTCCACCATGATCTGTTGTTCGAGCGCTTCATGTCTGCGGACCGCAACGAGCCGCCCGACATCGACGTGGATTTCGAGCACGAGCGGCGCGAGGAGATCATCCAGCACATCTATGAGACCTATGGCCGGGAGCGGGCGGGCATCGCCGCCACCGTCATCCGCTATCGCCCCCGCAGCGCCATCCGCGAGGTGGGCAAGGCGCTGGGCCTCACCGAGGACGTGACCGCGCGCCTGGCCTCCACCCAGTGGGGAAGCTGGGGGTCGTCCATTCCCGACGCCCGGATCGAACAGGCGGGCATGGACCCGGCCAATCCCATGATCCGGCGCGCCGTGGACATGGCCGGGCGCATCCTGGGCTTCCCGCGCCATCTCAGCCAGCACGTGGGCGGCTTCATCCTGACGCGCGGGCGGCTGGACGAGCTGGTCCCCATCGGCAATGCGGCCATGACGGGTCGCACCTTCATCGAATGGGACAAGGACGACATCGACGAGCTGGGCCTGATGAAGGTCGACGTGCTGGCGCTGGGCATGCTGACCTGCATCAGGAAGGCGCTGGACCTGATGAAGGTCCATGAGGGCGTGGACCACGACCTGGCCTCAGTCCCGGCCGAACAACCGGACGTATACGACATGCTGTGTCGGGGCGACTCCATCGGGGTGTTCCAGGTGGAGAGCCGGGCCCAGATCAACATGCTGCCGCGCCTGAGGCCGCGAGAATTTTATGATCTGGTGATCCAGGTGGCCATCGTGCGGCCGGGCCCCATTCAGGGGGACATGGTCCATCCCTATCTGCGCCGTCGCAAGGGTCAGGAGGACGTCGTCTACGCCAGCCCGGCGCCGCCCCATGACCCGGACGAGCTGAAGACCATCCTGCACCGGACCCTGGGCGTGCCCCTGTTTCAGGAGCAGGCCATGAAGGTGGCCATGGTCGCCGCCGAGTTCAGCGACCGCGAGGCCAACGGGCTGCGCAAGGCCATGGGCACCTTCCGGGGCGACGGCACCCTGCACACCTATGAGGACCGCATGGTCGGGCGGATGATCGCGCGCGGCTATGACCCCGAATTCGCCCGGCGCTGTTTCGAACAGATCAAGGGCTTCGGCTCATATGGATTCCCGGAAAGCCACGCGGCCAGCTTCGCCCGGCTGGTCTATGTGTCCAGCTACATCAAATGCCGGCACCCCGCCGCCTTCGCCGCCGCACTGCTGAACAGCCAGCCCATGGGCTTCTACGCCCCGGCCCAGATCGTGCGCGACGCCCGCGAACACGGGGTCGAGGTGCGGGTGATCGATGTGAACCATTCCCTCTGGGACAACACCCTTGAGGGCCCGGCCGGTGCCCTGGCCCTGCGGCTGGGCCTGCGCCAGATCGACGGGTTCCGGCAGGAGTGGGCAGAAGCCATGGCCGCCGCCCGCGCTCGCCCGTTCGACGGCGTCGAGGGCCTGATGCGCCGCGCCCGGCTGCCCGTGGCGGCGTTGCGCAAGCTGGCCGACGCCGACGCTTTCCGCTCAATCGGTCTGGACCGGCGCGAGGCCCTGTGGGCCGTGCGGCGCCTGCCCGACGACGACGCCCTGCCCCTGTTCGCCGCCGCCGGCGCGAGGGAGTTGGGCGAGGAGCCGGACGCCGCCCTGCCCGCCATGGCGCTCAGCGAACATGTGGCCGCCGACTACCAGACCACGCGCCTGTCGCTGAAGGCCCATCCCATGGGCATCCTGCGCCCGGTGTTCGCAGCCGAGGGGTTCCTTACCTGTGCGCAGGTGGAGGCGAAGCGATCCGGCTCGCGGGTGCGCACCGCCGGCATCGTGCTGGTGCGTCAAAGACCCGGGAACGGCAAGGCCATCTTCATCACCCTGGAGGACGAGACCGGCGTCACCAATCTGGTCCTGTGGGTGCGCACCTTCGAGACCTACCGCCGCGTGGTCATGGGCGCGCGCCTGCTGGGCGTGGAGGGCGTGGTGGAGAAGAGCGTTGAGGGCGTGGTCCACCTGATGGCCGATCGCCTCCACGACCGTTCGGCGGACCTCAACCGCCTGTCGCCGGACCACGAGCCGGTGCTGCAGCTGTCAGGCGCCGACGAGTTCATCCACCCCCAGCACCCCCGCGACCTGCGCATGCTGCCGGGTTCAAGGGATTTTCATTGAAGGAGAGGATTGGCTGGGGAACTAGGACTCGAACCTAGAATGACGGTACCAAAAACCGTAGTGTTACCATTACACCATTCCCCAGCAGGATCGGCGCAGCCCGGCGGCGAACGCCGGGGAGGCGGTCGAATACGCCAAGGCGTTTTCGGATGCAACACCGCTTTTTGCTGGTTTTTTGCGTTGGCGAAGAACTGCGCTTGCGGGCGTCGGGACGCGTGGTTATAAGCCGCGTCCTTGAAGTCGGAGTGTGGCTCAGTCTGGTAGAGCACCGCGTTCGGGACGCGGGGGTCGCAGGTTCGAATCCTGCCACTCCGACCACTATTCCCGCCCTATCGCTCGGCGCGCGGCGCCTCGCTGCTTGAGGGCAGGTATTCCCGCTATTCCTTCGCTTTGCCGGCCACCGCGTTCAGATGGGCGCCCACCGCCTCGATGGGGCGCCGGCCCAGCGCCTTGCGGCGGGCCAGAAGCTCGGGCGATCCGGCGTCGTGGTCGGCCATGAGGCGGCGGACGAAGGCGCCGTCCCGGACCTCGGCCAGCACCGCGTCCATGGCCTTGCGCGAGGCGTCGTTGATGACGCGCGGGCCGGTCAGATAGGCGCCGTATTCGGCGGTGTTGGAGATGCGGGCGAAAGCGCCGGCGATGCCGCGCTCGAACATCAGGTCGGTAACCAGCTTGACCTCGTAGAAGCACTCGAACCACGCCACCTCGGGCGGATAGCCGGCGTCCACCAGCTTCATGAAGGCCTGATCAATCAGTTCGCCCACGCCGCCGCACAGGACCACCTGTTCGCCGAACAGGTCGCTTTCGCACTCATCCTTCATGGTGGTCTCGAGGATGCCCTTGCGGCCGCAGCCCAGCGCCGCAGCATAGGACAGGCCCAGCCCCCTCGCCTGCCCGGTGGCGTCCTGATGCACGGCGAACAGGCAGAAGACGCCGTCGCCCTGTTCGTAGATCTCGCGGATGCGCGGCCCGATGCCCTTGGGCGAGGCCAGGATCACGTCCACGTCCGGCGGCGGCTGGATCAGACCGAATCGCACCGACAGGCCGTGGGCGAACACCAGAGCCGTTCCGGGCCGCACGTGGGGCGCCAGTTCGTCGGCCCACAGGTCCCGATGGGCCTCGTCCGAGACCATGATGGCCAGCACCTCGGCCCAGGTCGCAGCCTCGGACGCCGTGACCACCTGAAAGCCGTCAGCCTCGGCCTTGGCCCGGGTGGCGGAGCCGGGCTTGAGCGCCACGCGGATGTCGGCAACGCCGGAGTCGCGCAGGTTCAGGGCATGGGTGCGGCCCTGGCTGCCGTAGCCGATCACCGCAACCTTGCGGGCGCGGATAATGGACAGGTCGCAGTCGCGGTCATGGAAAACGGGCAGAGGCGTGCTTAGGTGTTCAGTCATGAGCACAGACATAACCCCTTCCGCCGTCGTCGCCTTCTGGAAAGAGGCCGGTCCCGAAAAGTGGTTCGCCAAGAACGACGCCTTCGACGCCGAATTCCGTCGCCGGTTCCATGACGCCCATGTGGCCGCCGCCCGGCGCGAACTGGACGACTGGATGGAGACGCCCGAGGGCGCCCTGGCCCTGTTGATCCTGCTGGACCAGTTCCCGCGGAACAGTTTCCGGGGCACGGGCCACGCCTTCGCCACCGATCCCTTGGCCCTGACGTTCGCCGAGCAGGCCGTTGAACGCGGGCATCACAAGGCGTTCGATTTCCCCCTTCGCAACTTCCTCCTGCTGCCGTTCCAGCACTCGGAGCGGCTGGAGGATCAGGACCGGTACATGAGCCTGACCGACGGGGACGCGGAGGCTGAGAAATGGGGCAAGGTTCACCGGGACATCATCGTGAAGTTCGGACGGTTTCCCCATCGAAATCCTGAACTTGGCCGCATTACCACACCTGGAGAGCAAGCCTTTCTGGATGAGGGTGGATTCGGCGGGTGAGCTAGCCTCAGCGCGCGAAAAACAGTCTAACCGGACTACAACTCTTCTCCGAGCGCCCTCCTTGTCATCCCGGCCGACGCGAAGCGGAGAGCCGGGACGGGACGTCCTCGACGACACCGCCCGGACAGCCGCGAGGCTGAGCCGGGCGACCGGGCGACGGGCCCTTTGGCCCGGATCGTCGCGGCGCGCCGTCCGGGCCCTCTCACGGGCTGTCCGACCCGTCCCGGATAGCGTCTGCGGCGCTTCCGGGATGACAAGGTGTGCCATGGGGCGGGTCCGGGAGATTGGACTCTGAACTGACCTGCCCTGTCACGCCATGAACTGACAAAGTCTGACAACCCCGTTCCCCGACTCCCGATTTTTGAATCGCTCAGCTAAGCTTTGCCGACTCAACCTTTGGGGGAAACATAATGAGCCGGACCACCATCAATTCAGCCCTTTGCGCCGTGGCGGCGGGCGCGATCGCCCTTTCGGCGGCCCTGCCCGCCGAGGCCCAGAACCGGCGTTCCGGGGCCCAGCGCACCCAGGACGACATGATGGCGTCCATTCCGCGCTGCGCCCGCAATCTGGGCACCGTCGCCATCGCCGACGGCCAGGCGGACGTGTTCCGCGAACTGCAGCTGTCGCCGCCGCAGAGCCTGCTTCGCGCCGTCATCCAGCGCTCGGGCTGCTTCACCCTGCTGGACCGGGGCGCAGGCATGAGTCTGGCCCAGCGCGAGCGCGAGCTGGCGGCGGGCGGCGACCTGCAGCGGGGCTCCAACGTGGGCGGCGGTCAGGTGCGCGCGGCGGATTATGTGCTGGTGGGCGAAGTGGCCAGCCAGAACTCCAACTCGGGCGGCAACGCCCTGGCGGGCATCGCGGGCGGACTGCTGGGCCGGCGCAACGCCACCCTGGGCGCCGTGGTCGGGGGCATCAGCACCCGGCGGTCGGAGGCCAACACCGTTCTGTCCCTGACCGACGTACGCACGTCCGAGACGGTGATGGTCACCGAGGGATACGCCTCGCGCAGCGACATCAGCTGGGGCGCCGGCGGCGCGGCGGCGGGCGGCTCCGGCTTCGGCGGCGCGGTCGGCGGCGGCTACGAGAACACCGAGATCGGCCGTATGGTGGCCCAGGCCTTCATCCAGGCCTATGCGGACATGGTGACCCAGATGGGCGGCATGAGCGCCGACGCCGCCGAGGCCGCGCCGATCCAGACCTTTGTGGTGCAGCAGGCGACCACCATGCGGTCGGCGCCCGAGACCGGCTCGGTGGTGCGGGCTCTGCCCGAGGGCCTGCGCGTCTATCCCACCGGCAATCGCGAGGGCATGTGGTGGGAGATCATGGACGACAACGACAACATCGGCTGGGTCCAGAACGACCGGCTGGCGCCGGGAACCTGATCGTCCGACGAATGCGAACCGAAGGCGGCCTCTGAAGCGATTCAGAGGCCGTTTTCGTTGGCGTAGCGGTCCACGGCGCGTCGGGCGGCGAACAGGCTCATGCCCGGATTGGCGGCGCGCACGGCGTCGGCGGCCTCGTTGCGGGCGCCCTGGCGAAGGTGGTGTTTGGCGGCGCCGGGCAGATCGGCCTCGTCCGCGTCGACGCCGCCGCGCTCATAGCGGCGGGCGCGGTCGACGGTGTTGTCGGCGCGGATGTTGCGGCGTCGGCGGTTGCCGATGCGCTGGGGATCCTTGCGGGTGTGGGACCGGCCCATGAGGTAGCCGATCAGGAACATGGCCGTCAGGGCGACGATCGACACCAGATTGATGTTCGCCGCCAGGGTTTCCAAAGCGTCCACAAGCGCCTCCGTCATAACTGTGGGCAAGGGTCAGGGCAGATAACACCCAGCTTCGCGAATCGGTCCCCAACCGGCAACCTGACCGCATGAACGCCCTAGCCGCCATCGCAGACCTTGAGGCCCGCACCGGCGCGACGCCGGCGCCCGCCGACCATCCCGAGTTCCAGTATCTTGGCCTGTTGCAGGACATTCTGCAAAACGGCGTCGAGCGCGGCGACCGCACCGGCACCGGGACGCTGGGCGTCTTCGGTCGTCAAATGCGGTTCGACCTGTCCAAGGGCTTTCCCCTTCTGACCACCAAGAAGCTGCACCTGCGTTCGATCATGGTGGAGCTTTTGTGGTTCCTGCGCGGCGAGACCAACATCGCTTGGCTGAAGGACAACGGGGTCAGCATCTGGGACGAATGGGCGGACGCTGAAGGAGAGCTGGGCCCGGTCTATGGCAAGCAATGGCGCTCGTGGTCCGCGCCGGACGGGCGGGTCATCGACCAGATCACCCGCGTGGTCGAGAGCCTGAAGACCAATCCCAACAGCCGGCGCCACATCGTCACCGCCTGGAACCCGGCGGACGTGGACGACATGGCCCTGCCGCCCTGTCACTGTCTGTTCCAGTTCTTCGTGGCCCACGGCAAGCTGAGCTGTCAGCTGTACCAGCGGTCGGCCGACGTGTTTCTGGGCGTGCCGTTCAACATCGCCTCCTACGCCCTGATGACCCTGATGATGGCGCAGGTGACGGGGCTGAAGCCCGGCGAGTTCGTGCACACCTTCGGCGACGCGCACCTGTATCTGAACCATCTGGATCAGGCGAAGCTGCAGCTGACCCGCGAGCCGCGCCCCCTGCCCACCATGACCATCGCGCCCCGGGACGACCTGTTCGCTTTCGGGCGGGAGGACTTCGTGCTTGAGGGCTATGACCCGTGGCCGCACATCAAGGCGGCGGTGGCGGTATGATCCTGTCCGAGCTGTCCGCCTCGGTCCTGCGCATCTCCGACATCTACGCCCGTGAACACGGCATCGAGCGGGACCGGGACTGGGCGCTGCTGAAGATGCAGGAGGAGTTGGGGGAGCTGACCGCCGAGCACCTGCGGCTGTCGTCGCGGGCGCGGGGCGTGGGCGACCCGGCGGCCCTGGCCGACGAGGCGGCGGACGTGCTGGGCATGCTGCTGATCTATTGCGACAAGGCGGGCATCGACATCGAGGACGCCATGCGGCGCAAGTGGCTGAAATGGCTGGAACAGGACGCGGCCTGAGATGATTCCCCTGTCCCTCGTGGTGGCGCGTGCGCGAAACGGCGTGATCGGGCGTGACGGCGACCTGCCGTGGCGGCTGCGGTCCGATCTGCAGCGCTTCAAGCAGATCACCCTGGGCAAGCCGTGCATCATGGGGCGCAAGACGTGGGACAGCCTGCCGCTGCGGCCCCTGCCCGGCCGGCTGAATCTGGTGCTGACGCGGGATTCTTCGTTCGAGGCCACGGGGGCGGTGGTGTGCGAGAGCTTTTTCGAGGCGATCGAGATCGCCGCCGAACAGGCCGAGGAGGAAGGCGCGCAGGAAATCTGCGTCATCGGCGGCGCGGCGCTGTTCGAGATGGCCCTGCCCCGGGCCAAGCGGCTGTACATCACCGAGGTGGACGCGGAGCCCGAGGGCGAGGTGCTGTTCCCCGCGTTTGACGAGGCCGCGTGGGTCGAGGCGGCGTCAGAGCGCCATGAGCCGGGCGAGAAGGACGATCACGCCTTCACCTTCCGGGTGCTGGAAAAACGGGCCTAGCGGCAGGGCGCCCAGCGGCGGCAAGGCTCGGACATCTCGCCCCGGCGCGCGATCAGGGCCGCCTTGAGCTGCGCCGCCATCAGACGCGCCAGAGAGCCGATGGCGAACATCATCAGGCCCATGAAGGCCAGCATGGCGCCGATGGCGACCCGCCCGCCCATGTCGTGACCGCCCACGCCGAACACGCCCAGCGCCACGGCCGCGCCCAGCAGGCCGATGGTGCCGAGCACCCCGACGATCCAGGTCGCACGCCACAGAAACAGAGCCAGCACGCCGACACGGGGCCGGTTCGCCAGGTTTTCGATCAATCTCGGGTCCATGTTCGCCCCTCCTGAATGCCAGCATCGCTCACGAACGAACAACGATCGATGAACGAAACCTGACGACGCCTGAATCCAGATAGGAAGCGGCGGAAGAAAGGCCAGAGGCTTACGGTCCGGTAATGTGCCGAAATGTCGGCCAACGGTTTCCTTCCGGCCCGGCTTTATCCCTGCCGACCAGCCCTAGGTCAGCGTCATCATGGCCGAGCGTTCGAAATCCTTCAGCTCGTCCAGCCGGCCCTCGCGGATCTTCTCGACCCAGTGCGGATCGGCCAGCAGGGCGCGACCGACGGCGACGAGGTCGAACTCGTCGGCCTCGAGCCGTTTGATCAGGCCGTCCAGCGAGGCGGGTTTTGAGCCGGCGCCGCCGAAGGCTGCGATGAACTCGCCGTCCAGACCGACCGAGCCGACGGTGATGGTCGGCAGGCCTGTGATCTTCTTCGTCCAGCCGGCGAAGTTGAGATCGGAGCCCTCGAACTCCGGCTCCCAGAAGCGACGCTGCGAGCAGTGGAAGACGTCGACGCCGGCCTCGATCAGGGGCGTCAGCCACTGTTCCAGCTCGGCCGGATCGTGGGCGTTCTTCGCCGTGAAGTCCTGTGACTTCCACTGCGACAGACGCAGGATCAGGGCCATGTCAGGGCCCACGCCCTCGCGCACGGCCCGGACCACCTCGGCCCCGAAGCGGGCGCGGTCGCCGATGGTCCCGCCGCCCCAGCGGTCGTCGCGGTCGTTGAGGGCGCTCCAGAAGAACTGGTCGATCAGATAGCCGTGGGCGCCGTGGATCTCGACAGCGTCGAAGCCGAGGTCGCGGGTGGCGCGGGCCGAGCGGCCGAAGGCCGCGATGGTGTCGGCGATGTCCTC
The DNA here is from genome assembly GCF_047617075.1 of Brevundimonas sp. Taxonomy (GTDB): domain Bacteria; phylum Pseudomonadota; class Alphaproteobacteria; order Caulobacterales; family Caulobacteraceae; genus Brevundimonas. Next base: position 120,907 of record NZ_JBLGCI010000008.1, on the reverse strand, counting down.
ATCGGTCATCGGCTCCAGCTTGCGTTTGCCGGGGCTGGTCATGCCCGAGGGGCTGTCGACCTGGCCGAGGGGGGTCCAGTCCTCGCCCTGGCCGCGGGCCGAGCCCACGTGCCACAGCTGGGGCGCGATCAGGCCGCCGGCGGCGTGGACGTCCTCGACCACCTTCTTCCATTCGGGCAGGGCTTCGCCGTGGAAGACGGGGACCTTGGGGTCGTTGCGCGCGGCGGAGCGCTCGACCACCGTGCCCTCGGTGATGATCAGCCCCACGCCGCCCTCGGCCCGGCGGCGGTAGTAGCCGGCCACGTCGCTGGTCGGAATCCCGCCCGGCGAGAAGGACCGCGTCATCGGCGCCATGACGATGCGGTTGGGCATCTTCAGGGACTTGACCTGGAAGGGGCGGAACAGGGCGTCGAAGGACATGGGCGGCTCGAGCTGAGTGACTGGAACCGTCAAGGTGGCGATTAGAGTTGCGTTTGGAAACCCTCGAGGGCGAGTTTCTCCACATTCCGGGCGGATCGAGCCCGGCGCCCGTTTCCCCGGGGCGGGGCTTCGTGCCACTGTCGAGGACGCCCGGGGGATGGGGCGGAACTCCGGGGGATCCGACATGGGCGTTTTCAGCTGGCTGACCGGCAGCCGGACGGCGCCGGCGGGTGTGGCGCGCGAGCCGGCGGCGGCCTTGCGCGAGCGGCTGCTGGGGCTGAACCGGGACACCTCGCCGATCGTGATCCGCGACGGCGAACGCGAGGGGGTCGACCTGGTCGCCGAATGGAAGATCGTCGACGCGGAATGGTACGAGGTTTTCGCCAAGGCCGGCCTTCAGCGCGTCTTCAAGGTGCTGATGACGTTCGACGAGGCGAACGGCGTCGTGCGCTCAGGGGATCAGGCATGGTCGGTGGAATGGCGGGCGGGGACGCCCGAACTGACCCTGGCAGGCTCGGCGTTCCGGGGCCAGTCGTGGGAGGTGAGCTTCGAGAGCGTCTACGCCTTCCGCGAGGACGGATCGTGGGGCGAGGTCTACAGCTATAAATTCAACACTGGAGAGCTCAAGGGGCCGCTGTGCAAGGCGGCGGCCGAGGCCGGCTGGGGCTGGAAGGGCGTGGCCTTCGGCAAGCTGTGAGTCCGGCGTCACGCGCGCGGAAGATCGGCCAGAAGGGCCTCGTCGTACATGCGGCTTTCGATGCGAGCCTCCAGCGCGACGAACTCGTCCCGCATCCACGAGGCGTCTTCGCTGAACATGCGGTGCGCGATCTCCGTGAGGCTGTCCTTGCCGAGGATGTCCTCGCCGGCCAGCGCGCGCCAGACATCGATCATCCGCTCCCGGCGGGGCGGCATGAAGCGAAGGGTGCTGGAGGACGGCGGGCTGCTGACATAGCAAAGGGCGATCTTGCGCAGGGTCGAGAAGTGCCGGTGTTCGAGCGTTTCGGGCGCCTCGGCGATGCGGGCCCGCAGCCAGTTGGTCAGGTCCGTGACGGTCATGCCCAGAAGGCCCATGCCCATGGCGGTGGCCTGGGCCTGATGCAGGCCGGACTCCAGCGACAGATCCCAGACCATGTCCTCGAACACGTCCCGGCCGGGCGGCCCCAGAAGGGCGGCGCCGAGGAGGATCCCGGCGAAACAGTCGGTGGAGGCGTGTTCGCGCGCGTCGGCGATCAGGCGGTGCATGAGGTCCACGTCGCCGATGCGGCCCACAAGGGCGGGCAGATATTCCTGAAACAGCGACTTGCCGAAACACTCGGCGGCGGCCTGCCGGATGTCGTCCTCGAGCCCGTCCAGAGGCAGGTGCAGCAGTCCGACGACGGCTGAGGTGGCCTCGTGCCACTCGCGCCCGACGGCGTAGCGGAACAGCATGTCGCGGGTCCGGGCCATGCCGGCCCAGCCGAACGCCCACAGTAGATCATGAGGTGCGTCGGGCTTCAGCGCGCCGTCCGCGACGAAGGCGGCGTGCAGCCGCTCCGCCAAGGGCAGATCGCCCAGACGGACGAGCGGATCGACGAGGTCGTAGCGGTCGTCCGGCGCGGCCATGAACACGGGCAGCAGGGCCTCGGCGTCCTCGGGCGTTCCCAGGACGGCGATGACGTCCAGCAGGGCGTCGCGCTCGGGATGGCGCAGACCGGGTTCGGCGACGAGGCGGCGGGTGGCGTTCAACATGGCGGGAAACTAGAGCGGCGACATGCCCGTGCAAGAGGCGGTCAGGTTTCGAGAGCCAGCGCCCCCGCGACGCGTTCGGCCACCTCGGCGAAGCGGCGCGCCGCCGGGCTTTCAGGAGCTCCGATCATCAGAGGCCGGCCGGCGTCGCCGGACTGACGCAGGGCCGCGTCCAGAGGAATGTCGCCCAGGAAGTCCACGCCCAAACGAGCGGCCTCGGCCTCGGCGCCGCCCTTGCCGAAGACGTCGCCGGACATGTTCTCGATCAGGCCCAGGGTGGGCACATTGACCCGGTCGAACAGGGTCTTGGCCCGGCGGGCGTCGGCAAGAGCCACTTCCTGCGGCGTGGAGACGATGACGGCGCCGTCCAGGGGGGTCTTCTGGATCAGGGTCAGCTGAACGTCGCCGGTGCCGGGGGGCAGATCGACCACCAGCACGTCCAGCGGCTGTTCCTCTGTGCCCCAGCGGGTCTGGGTCAGCATCTGGGTGATGGCCTGGCTGGCCATGGGGCCGCGCCAGATCATGGCGTCGTCCGCCGCCATCAGCAGGCCCACGGACATGGCCTTCAGGCCCCACGCCTCGTGCGGGACCATGGCGCCGTCCTCATAGGCGGGCTTGCCGGAGATCCCCAGCATGGTGGGAGCGGAAGGCCCATAGACGTCGGCGTCCAGCAGGCCCGTGCGCAGCCCGCGCGCGGCCAGGGCGCAGGCCAGGTTCACGGCCACGGTGGATTTGCCCACCCCGCCCTTGCCGCTGGCCACCGCCAGCACCCGGCGCACATGGGCGGGGCGCTCGGTGGGGACCGGCGCCTTGGCGCGTCCCTGATCGACGGCCTGGGGCGACAAGCTGGCCGTGCGGCGGCGCGGCGGAGTCGCAACGGCCTCGGCGGTCAGGACCACGGACACGCGGGCCATGCCGGGGATGGCTTTCAGCGCCGCCTCGGCCGCGTCGCGGATGGGGGCGTAGAGCGCCGTGTCGCCGGCCGGGACCTCCAGCGCGAAGCCGGCGCGGTCGTCGGCCACCAGCAGCCCCTGCACCAGCCCGGCGGTCATCAGCCCCTGCCCGCTTTTGGGGTCGATCACGGCGTCCAGGGCGGCGATGACGGCGGCGCGGTCGGGCAAGGAGTCTCTCCGGCGGGTTGCTTACGGGGCGTGCGCCGTCATATCGGGTGTCATGGCTCATAACCAAGCGCCGATCGCCCCCGTCACCCTGATCGGGGGCGCCACCGCCTCGGGCAAGTCCCGCCTCGCCCTTGATCTGGCGCGGGAGAGCGGCGCGGTGATCATCAACGCCGACAGCCAGCAGCTGTACGCCGACCTGCGCGTGCTGACCGCCCGGCCGGGGCCGGACGAGGAGGCGCAGGCCGAGCATCGCCTCTATGGCGTGGCCGACGCCACCGACGCCTGGTCGGTGGGCAAGTGGCTGCGGGCGGCGGAGGCGCTGCTGAACGAGTACGGCCCCGCTCGGCGACCACTTGTCTTTGTGGGCGGTACGGGGCTGTACTTCAACGCCCTGACGCGGGGACTGGCCGACATCCCGCCCGTGCCGCCGGAGGTCCGGGCCGAGGTGGATGCGCGCTTCGCCGCCGAGGGCGAAGCGGCGTTCCGGCGTGCGCTGGCCCAGGTGGACGCGCCCGTCGAAGCGGCCATCGCGCCGGGCGACCGGCAGCGGCTGGTGCGGGCCATGGCGGTGGCCCAGGTGGCCGGGCGGCCCCTGTCGGCCCTGCGCGCCGACACCCGACCGATCCTTGCGCCCGGCAGCTATGAGGCCATGGTGGTGGAGCCGGACCGGGCCGCGCTCTACGCCGCCTGCGACACGCGGGTGTCGGTGATGATGGCCAATGGGGCGCTGGAGGAAGTGCGCGCCCTGATGGCCCGGGACCTGCCCCACGGCCTGCCCATCATGAAGGCGGTGGGCGTGCGCGAACTGAGCGGGTACCTGGGGGGCGACACCGGGCTGGATGACGCCCTGGACATCATGCGCCAGGCCACCCGCAACTACGCCAAGCGCCAGCTGACATGGTTCAGGAACCAGACGCCCGATTGGCCACGGGTGGCGCCTGCGCCGTAGGCCTTGGATTTCACCCTTCAATTCCCTATATTGGAGGGGTCCGGGTTCGCCCGGACTATGGCGATAAACGCGCTTGTAATAAGCGGACCGGACCCGGGTGCGATTCCCGGCGGCTCCACCACCTTCTTCCCCGCGTTATCGGCGGAGGCAGCATGGGGCCGACTAGCATCGACGGACGTGTAAAGAAGATTGCTTTCGCTCGTGTTGGCCCAGCGCATCGGGCCTTTAAACTACCTGCGAACGATAACTTCGCTGAGGAATACGCCGTCGCCGCGTAATGCGGTTCCGGTATTTCCGACCTAAGTCCTGAGGGTTCAGATCCTCAGGCGGGGCCCGGGAGGCGCCTGGCAACAGAAGCCTCCCACTTAACCGTCATTTGAACTTTCGCCGCGCCGCCCGCGCCGCTATCACTCCGCCCACGGGTCGAGCGGACGACCCATAGGGCTTGCGGAGACGATATGGCTGAAGCGCCTGTGCGTGACGAAATGGGCTACGAAGCCATGGCCCAGAACGCCCTGAGAGGCGTCGTGCGCGCGGCGCTGGAACGGGCCGCCATGCCCGAGGGGCTGCCCGGGGAGCACCATTTCTACATCACCTTCAAAACCCGGGCGAAGGGCGTGTCCGTGCCCCCGGACGTGTCCGAGAAGTATCCCGACGAGATCACGGTGGTGATGCAGCACCAGTACTGGGACCTGACCATCGACGACGAGGGCTTCTCGGTTCTGCTGAAGTTCGGCGGCCAGCCCAAGAAGCTGGTGACGCCGTGGACGGCCGTGGTGCGGTTCTATGATCCCAGCGTGCAGTTCCTGCTGCAGTTCGAGGCGCCGGAGATCCCCACCGAGCCCGAGCCGGAGGATGAGCCGGACGAACCGGCGCCCCCGGTGGACGACGGGCCCAAGGTCGTTTCACTGGACCAGTTCCGCAAGAAGTAGTTCCCGTATATCGTCACTCGCCGAACCGAGAGTCCGACGGGGGTGACATGTCTTCCTTTCTCGCCGACGCCCTGATCATCATGGGTGTCTATATGGCGGCCTTCGCCCTGCTGTTCGCGTCCTACAAGCGCAGCGGCCGGGTCTGGGTGCTGCGGCACTGCATCGTGCTGCCGGGACCGGGACGGTCGAAAGGGCGAACCTGGGTGTCGGGCTATCTGGGCGAGGCCGTGATCCTGACCCTCGCCGCTGGGGTCACCCTGGTGATCCTGTACTTTACGCCGGATGTCTCGCTGGCCGCGATCCTGCGGCGATGGTGGTGGCAATCGCTTTTGATGACGCTCTTCGTGGCGGCGGTGATCCACTACTATTCCTGGAAGATCGTGGGCGCGGCCGCGCGCGCGGGGCGCAAGCCGGTGTACTGCCGCCGCCTGCGCGCCGCCTATTCCACCTATAATTTCTACAGCGTCTGCCTGTTCGGCATGGGCGCGATGATCCTGTTCATGCTGGCCGGGCAGTTCCTGCACGACTCCGCTGCGTTCAGCGCCGAAGCCGAGCGGATCACCACCGCCTTCGCCGAAGCCCGTCAGGTCGCCAACGGGCCGCCGGCGGCGGACGCCACCCTGCGGGACAACTACGTGGAAGCGCTGGCCTATGCGGAGTCCGGCTACGGCGGCATCGGCCTGGCCGGCAAGATGCTGCAGGTGCAGTTCAATCCCCTGTTCATTTTCGCGGGCCTGCTGATCGGCATCAACATGCTGATCAACTTCACGCCGCTGAAGCACATGTTCATGGGCGAGGCGGTGGTGATGACAGCGGTGTTCACCTATGGGCCGCTGGTGATCATCGGCCTGTTCGCCCTGATGGCCTATCTGGGGCCTTATGAGTCGATGCTGGAAAGCGCCATCGCGGACCTGCGCGCCTTTACTCCGCCCACAGGAATCGGCGACTGGGAGATCGCCCAGAGGCACGCCGAAATGGTGGTCGAGATTTCCAATCTGCGAAACATCTTCGGCTTCGGCCGCATCATCGGCGGCGAAGGCGGCGGGTTCGCCATCCTTGCGGCGGGCCTCCAGTTCGCCCTGGAGAAAATCGCAGAAAAACGCGAGGAAGACGCCAGGCCCCTTCTGATGCCCGGGCCTCGGTACCGTCCCAATGCGGCGTAGGCGTTTTCTGACGACCGCGATCGTGCTGGCGGGCGCCGCGGTGGTGGCCTACGCCTGCTCCAGCACGCCCGATAATCCCTCGCCCTCATTCTCTTCCACCTGGCCCGGCAGCATGACATCCATCACCGTCGTCACCTGGAATCTCGGCTACGGCGGCCTGGGTGAGGGATCGGACTTCTTCGCCGATGGTGGGCAGGCCTATCTGCCGCCCGGCCCCGGCGCCCCTCGAAAATCGGCGGAGGCCATCGCCGCTTGGCTGGGAGCCAGCGACGCCGACGTGGTCCTGACCCAGGAGAACGCCCGACCCAGCGTGATCAATTTCTGGACGGATCTGAAAGGACGCGTCGATCGCGCCCTGCCCGACCATCAGCGCGTCTTTCACCCTGACTTCCAGACCCGCTATCTGCCGCCGCCCCTGCGCATCAGCAACGGCATGGCCAGCTATGTGCGCCACGGCCTGACCGGCAGCGAGATCTGGCCCATGCCCAGCGACGGGGATCCCTACGACGGGCCGCTGCGGCGACGTTACGGCGCCCTGGCGACGACCATGGACGGCCCGGGCGGCTGCTGGACCTTCGTCAATCTGCACACCTCGGCCTTCGACGAGGGCGGCGCCCTGCGGCGGCGGCAGCTGGCGGCGATCCTGGAACGAGCCGCCGCGGTTCACGCCTCGGGCAGCCGCGTGGTGATCGGGGGCGACTTCAACATGCGGCTGGTGCAGACGGATTTCGCCCATACGACGCTGGAGGAGCATCTGTTCTGGGTCCATGACCTGCCGACCGACGTTCTGCCCGAGGGATGGCGCGTCGTGGCCGACCCGGCGACGCCCACCGTGCGGACCAACGAGCGCCCGTATGTGGCCGGCGAGAACTATACGGCGGTGATCGACGGTTTCATCGTATCGCCGGACGTGGAGGTGATGTCGGTGACCGGTGCGGACCTGGGTTTCCGACATTCTGATCACCAACCGGTGCGGGCGGTGCTGAGCCCCAGGGAGCGGCCCGATCCGTCCGCCTGCGGCGCGGCGTGATGAAGACACTGCGGCTGCTCCTGTTTCTGGCGGTGGTGGTCGCGGCCTCGCCGCATGGCGCAGATGCCCGGGCGGGCGATTTCAGGGGCTGGGCGTCTTTCATCGTCGCCGGCGACTGGACGGACAGCGAGGGCGAGACCATCGAGGCGTTCGATAACGCCCGGCGGGACCTGGCCACAGCGTTTGAGCGCGCCGGTTTCGAGCGCGCACTGATGGCCGACTACACCCTGAACCCGGAACGCCCGGATTCCGTCGCCCCAGGCGAAGCGCTGCAAGGATTCCAGAGCGCGGCGACGCGGGGAACGGCCGGGTGTCTGATCTATCTCACGTCTCACGGCTCGCCAGCGCGCGGGAGCCGGCCCGGCAGCATCGTCTTCGGGCCGAACAACCAGCTGGAGCCGGCGCAGTTGCGGACTGCGGCGGATGTGGCCTGTGGCCAGCGGCCCACAGTCATCGTGATCTCGGCGTGCTTCTCGGGCGGGTTCATTCCGGCGCTGGCGGAGCCGAACCGAATGATCATCACCGCAGCACGGATGGATCGCAGTTCGTTCGGCTGTGGCGGCGGGATCACCTACCCCTATTTCGACGATTGCGTGTTGCAGGCGCTGGAAACGGCGACGGACTTCATCGCCCTGGCCCACGAGGCGCGCGGCTGCGTCGCGGCGCGCGAGCAGGCCGAAGGCCTGTCGCCGCCGTCAGAGCCCCAGGTGGTCATCGGCGGGGCGATGCAACTGCTTTTGCCCACATTGCGGTTCGATCAAGCGCCCCGATGATGCGATTTCCGCTGGTGCGGTCGCGCGGCGTGTGAGAACATAACAGGAACACTGACAAGGCGGGAGGAAGCCATGCCAACCGGCGGATGCCATTGCGGCGCGGTTCGATACGAGATGACGGCGGATGTGGCGCACCATGCCCTGTGCCACTGCACGGACTGCCGCAAGGCCAGCGGCGCGCCGGCCGTGGCCTGGGCCATGGCGGCGGCGGATCAGGTGACCATCACGGGCGAGCCCGTCACCTACGCCTCGTCGGAGCATGGCCGACGGATGTTCTGCGGCGTGTGCGGGACCAGCCTGTTCTACACCAATGAGGTGATCTTTCCGGGCATGATCGACGTACAGAGTGCGACCCTGGATGATCCCGATGCGATCCCACTCGGCGGCCAGATCCAGACGGCGGAGCGGATTGGCTGGATGGGACATCTGGACGACCTGCCCAGCTTCGAACGCTATCCGGGGCCGCCGGAGAGCTGACGCCGATCAGCGGCGACGCACGGCGATGGTGATGCGTTCGCGCTCGCCCTCGTGCCGCTCCACCAGCAGGCGGGCCACCTGGGCGTCGTCGTGGAACAGATAGCCCTTGATGGCGTCCAGCAGGGCCTTGGCCAGATTGTCCAGATCGATGTGCGGCGGCTCGCCCACATGCTCCATGCGGATATCCACGGCGAAATCGCCCCATGACGGACGCGAGGACCATTCCTTGCGCATGAACTCATAGACCAGCGGCTTGTAGTATTTGGCCTGGGTGGTCAGGCCGTCGATCATGATCTCGACCATGTCGCCGCGCTCGCGGGCGCGCACCTTGCCGGTTCCGATCCAGTCCTGATCCATCACGCCCTCGGCTTGCCCCCTGCGGTCTGCGTGCTACACCGCCGCGCACCTTCCCGCCATGCCTGAACGCGAGCGCATCATGACCAAGACACGGACAGAATCCGACACCTTCGGCCCCATCGAGGTTCAGGCGGACCGCTACTGGGGGGCCCAGGCGCAGCGCAGCCTCGGCAACTTCAAGATCGGCTGGGAGAAGCAACCCCTGCCGATCGTGCGGGCGCTGGGCATCGTCAAGCGCGGCGCAGCCGAGACCAACATGGCGCTGGGCCGGCTGGACAAGGACCTGGGCAAGGCCATCGTCCAGGCCGCCGACGAAGTGATCGAGGGCAAGCTGAACGACCACTTCCCCCTGGTGGTGTGGCAGACCGGCTCGGGCACCCAGTCCAACATGAACGCCAATGAGGTGATCTCGAACCGCGCCATCGAGATTCTGGGCGGCGAGATGGGCTCGAAAAAGCCGGTCCACCCCAACGATCACGTCAACATGAGCCAGTCGTCCAACGACACCTATCCCACGGCGATGCACGTGGCCTGCGCCGAAGAGGTGGTGCACCGGCTGGTTCCCGCGCTGCAGACCCTGCGCAACGCCCTGAACGACAAGGCCGAAGCGTGGAAGGACATCATCAAGATCGGCCGCACCCACACCCAGGACGCCACCCCCCTGACCCTGGGCCAGGAGTTCAGCGGCTATGTCCAGCAGATCACCAAGGGCATTGAACGGATTGAGCAAACCCTGCCCGACCTGATGCAGCTGGCCCAGGGCGGCACCGCCGTCGGCACCGGCCTGAACGCGCCGGTCGGCTTCGCGGAAGGCGTGGCGGACAAGATCGCCCAGATCACCGGCCTGCCCTTCACCACCGCCCCCAACAAGTTCGAGGCTTTGGCCGCCCACGACGCCATGGTCATGACCCACGGCGCCATCAACACGGTGGCCGCGTCCCTGTTCAAGATCGCCAACGACATCCGCTTCCTCGGCTCCGGCCCCCGGGCGGGTCTGGGCGAACTGGCCCTGCCGGAAAACGAGCCGGGCAGCTCCATCATGCCGGGCAAGGTCAATCCGACCCAGTGCGAGGCCCTGACCCAGGTGTGCGTACAGGTGTTCGGCAACCACGCGGCGATCACCTTCGCCGGGTCGCAGGGGCATTTCGAGCTGAACGTGTTTAACCCGGTGATGGCCTACAATTTCCTGCAGTCGGTGCGCCTGATGGCCGACGCGGCGGTCAGCTTCACCGACAACTGCGTGGTGGGCATCGAGCCGCGCCGGGACAACATCCAGAAGGGCGTGGAGAACAGCCTGATGCTGGTCACGGCGCTCAACGCCAAGCTCGGCTACGACGCCTGCGCCAAGATCGCCAAGACAGCCCACAAGAACGGCACCACCCTGCGTGAGGAGGCCGTCGGCGGCGGCTATCTGACCAACGAGGAATTCGACGCGTGGGTGCGGCCCGAGAAGATGATCGCGCCGGGCTGACGGCGGTTGTAGCGGGCCACAGCATTTCGACATAGTCTGGGCCCATGGGCAAGGTGGACCTGAACATCGGCATCGATCCCGAACTGCTGGCCCAGGCCGAGCGGCTGGGGATCGACGTCGGCGGCATGGACGAGCGGACGTTGCGGCTGCACCTGCAGAAGGTGGACCCCGCCGGCGCCGAAGAACGCGCCCGGCGATGGGCCGACGAGAACGCCGAGGCGATCCGGGTGCACAACGAGTTCGTCCGCAAGCACGGCGCGTTCGGCGCGGAGTGGCGTCGCTGGTGACGCGGCAGTTCGATGTCTGCCGCTATCCCGGTCAATCGACAGAGACCGACGCACCCTACGTCTGCGTGATTCAGTCCCATTACCTCGCGGGCATGGACACGGTGATCGTCGCGCCGCTGCTGCGAACGACGCTGATTGCGACCGAAAGCCAAGTGGCGGTTCCAGTTTCGGTCGACGGAAAAGACTACGCGCTCGACCTGGCGCTGATGGCGAACATCGAGATGCGCGACCTCGGGCCTGTCGTCGGCAGCCTTCTCGACCATGAGTTCGACATTCGCCGGGCGCTGGACCGGCTGTTCACGGGGTTCTGAAGACGATGGCGGGCGAGATCATCAATCTGAACAAGGCGCGCAAGGATCGGGCACGGGCGGAAGCGAAGGCGAAGGCCGCCGCCAACCGGGCCGCGTTCGGGCGCACCAAAGGCCAGAAGGATGCAGCGGGGATCGAAGCGGAGCGGCTGAATCGTGATCTGGACGGGGCCAAGCGCGAGGATGACTAGGCGGCGGACACGCGCGGCGCCTTGATCAGCAGCATCTGACCGGCCAGCACCAGAGCCAGTCCGGCGAAGGCGGCGATGCCGAAGCTCGCGCCCTCGAACATCACCGACACCAGCATGGCCACCGGCGGCGTCAGGGCCGAGATGTAGGACGCCAGCGCATAGCCGCGCGCCCGGGCCAGGGTGAAATACAGCAGGAACGCCACCACCGAGCCCAGCATCGACAGATGCAGCAGGGACAGCATGTATCGCGGCGTGAATTCGAACGCCCACTCCACCCCGATAGCCAAGCCGAAAAGGGCCAGGAACGCCGTGCCATAGGCCATGGCCCAGGCGGTGGCGGGGATGACCGGGGCGGCGGCGGTCTGGACCTTCCAGGCGAAGACATTGCCTACGGCGGAAGCGCTGACAGCGATCAGGGCGAAGGTCAGGCCGATCATGGCGCGCTGGTCCATGCCGGCGCGCAGCAACTCCGACGCGAACAGCACCCCGACGCCCAAAATGCCCAGCCCGGCGCCCGCCCAAGCCAGCGGCGCGGCCTTCTGGCGCGCAACGACGCGGAACAGCACCAGATTGAGGAACGCCAGGGCGGCGAATATCACCGCCACCACCGCCGAGGCCACGCGCTCCTCGGCCCAATAGACGAAGGCGTAGCCGATGGTGAAGACGAACAGCCCCTGCCCCATCAGGGCCAGATGCTGGCCGCGGGTCATCTTCACGGAGCGACCGGTGATCAGGCATCCAGCGAAGATCACCGCCGCCGCGAGACCGAAGCGATAGGTGACCGAGGCCACCGGATCGACCGTGCCCAGCTGCAAGGTGATGGCGTACCAGGTCGTGCCCCAGATCAGGGCGCAGATCAGGACGCAAGCGAGGGCGACGGGACGGGACACGAAGGACGATCTCGAGCGTTCAAGGTTGAGAGGGACGCCCCGATAACACCCCCGCCCGGCCGCGTCCCATCACAAGCTGAACCGGAATGTATCCGGCGTCCGATTGCCGCTAGACTGATTTGCAGGAGAACTGACCATGCGCCTGAACCCCCTGATGCTCGCCCCCGCCGGAATCGTTCTGGCCCTGGGCGCCTGCGCCACCGTCCCCGCCGATCAGGCCGAGGTGACCGGCGCCGCCGCCTATCGCGAACGCATCCTGCTGCCGCCCGGCCATGTGCTGACGGTTCGGCTGGAGGATGTCAGCCTGGCCGATGCGCCGTCGCGGACGCTGGCCGAACAGGTCACGCCGCTGGAGGGGCGCGGGCCGCCCTATGCCTTCAACCTGGTCTATGATCCCGCCAATATCCGGGACAACCACAGTTACGCGGTCCGGGCGGAAATCCGCGATCCCGACGGCCGCCTGCGCTTCACCACCGATACCCGACATTCCGTCATAACCGGCGGCGCGCCCATGAGCGTGGACATCATGATGGTGGCGGTTCCCTGACGACTTGCCGGCGAGATCAGATGCCGCTGCCGCCCGCCTCGGTCGGGGGCGGCGTGCCTAGCAGGAAGGCGCGTATCCAGGCGGTCATGAGGGCGCGATCGTTTGGGTGGCGCAGGGTTTCGAGCGCCTGATCAGCCAACGCGCCCGGTATGCGGTCCCGGCGCAGTTCCACCAGGGCGGCGGCGTAGTCGGGCTGGAACTCCGGGTGGCACTGGAACGACGCGGCGTCCTCACCCCAGGCCAGGCCAGCGTGCGGGGTGAACTCGCTGGCGGCTATAATCCGGGCGTCCGGCGAGACAGCCACCACCTGATCTTGATGGGACACCGGAATCGCCACGCTGTCGGCCTTGGGGAACATCCAGGGCTCGTGGCGAAGGATGTCGTAACGGTGCAGACCGACGCCCCAGCCCTTGTCCGATTTCTCCACACGCCCGCCGAAGGCCTGGGCCATGGCCTGATGGCCGAAACAGATGCCCAGCATGCGGGTACGGCCCCGCGCGGCGCGCAGCCAGTCCAGCAACGGCGGGATCCAGACGTGGTTCTCATAGACCCCCGCCGCCGATCCGGTGACCACCACGCCCTCAAACGTCGAAGGATCGTCGGGCAGGCGTCCTTCCTGCACATTGAATCGCGTGGTCGGCACGCCGTCGCCCAGCAGCGCCCGGAAGCGCGCGGGATAGTCGTCGTAGTCGTCGCGCAGCGCCTCGGGCGGGACGCCGGTCTCAAGAATGGCGATGCGGGTCATGGGTCGCTCCGGGGCAGGAAGCGGCCCAGCATGGCGGCGTGATCGCCGCCCGGGAAGTCCTGATCCACCCACCAGTCCTCGAACGCCTGCAATGTCTGGCCTACCGCCGGGCCGGACGCCCCGGCCCGCGCGGCGTCGTGGCCGTCCACCGGCAGGCGGGGGATGGGCCAGGCGGCGGCCTGATCCAGCAGGCGCCGCGCGGCTTCTTCCTGTTCCGGCGCCGCGGCCCAAGCGCGCATGAGTTGATCCTCGAACCGACGGCGGCCGAGACGGTAAAGCGCCGCACGTCCGGCCCGCTCATCCATGGCTAGGCTGACAACGGGCTCGGCAAGCAGGGCCAGCACCAGCCGGTCCTTCTGGGCGTTGGACAGGCGCAACGCACGCGCGGCGACCCGCACCCGGTCCGCATCGGCGGGCAGCAGGGCCGACAGCCGCAGCAGCGGATCGGGAGATACCCGGACCATGGACTCGAACAGGGCGAGACCGGCGTGTTCGGGCAGCACCCGCTCCAGCACGCCGGCATCCGCCATCAAGCGCAGGGCCGGGGCCGGGTCCGGTGCGGCCAGCAGCTTGAGCAATTCCTTCGACACCCGCTCGGCGGACAGGCGGGTCATGCCGTCCTTCAAGTCTGCGCACGCCTTCAGCCCAGCCTCGTCGGCCGGGCCACGCCCGTACCAGGCGTGAAAACGGAAAAAGCGCAGTATGCGCAGGTAGTCCTCACGGATGCGGGTCTCCGGCTCGCCCACGAAGACGATGCGCCCGGCCAGGGCGTCGTCGACCCCCTGCCCCGTCGGATCGAACACCTTGCCGTTGGGCGCGGCATAGAGAGCGTTCAGACGAAAGTCGCGTCGCGCTGCGTCCTCGGCCCAGTCGTCTGTGAAGGCGACCGTGGCGTTGCGCCCGTCGGTGGATACGTCCCGGCGCAGGGTGGTGACCTCGTGGGGCTGGCCGCCCGATACCGCCGTGACCGTTCCATGATCCAGCCCCGTGGGAACGGCCTTCAGTCCGGCGGACTTCACAGCGGCCATCACCGCCTCTGGCGCCAGGGTGGTAGCGATGTCGATGTCGTCCACCGGCCGGCCGATCAGGGCGTTGCGCACGCAGCCGCCGACGAAGCGCGCGCATCCGGGCCCGCCCGCCGCCTCCAGCGCCGCGATGACCGCCCGCGTCTGCGGCGCCGTCAGCCAGGGCTGATCGTCCAGACGCGTCACGCCACCTCTTCCCGCGCCGGATTATGCAGACGACCCCAAAGGGAGCGCAGCATGCCTGCGGTGGCGCCCCAGATGTAACGCTCGCCCCACGGCATGGCCCAGAACCAGCGCCGAGTGCCGTCCGGCGCGTCATAGAACTCGCGCCGGTGATTGGCCTCGTCCATCAGGAAGTCCCATGGCGTTTCAAAGGCGTCCGCCACCTCGCGCGGATCGGTGGTCAGGGTGAAGCCGGGCCGAACCCAGGCCACCACCGGGGTGACCAGAAACCCGGTCACCGTCTCATAGGCGTCAGACAGGCCCAGCGGCTCCACATGATCGGGCGACAGCCCCACTTCCTCCACCGCCTCGCGAAGGGCCGCCTGAACCACCGTCTCGCCGGGATCGAGCCGCCCGCCGGGAAAGGCGATCTGGCCGGTGTGGCTGGCCAGGGAATCCGACCGCCGGGTGAGCAGCAACGTCGGGCCGTCTGCATGATCCACGATCGGGATCAGCACGGCGGCCGGGCGAAGCGGACGGTCCAGACGCGGCGCATCCGGGTTCAGATCGAAATCGGAAAACCGCGCACGACGCGGCGCCCCATCCAGAGGATCCAGCGCCGAAATCAACTGTTGACGCAAATCGCTCATTTAACAGCGCCCAGGGCGAAATCGACCCCGCCCGACCGCACGGTCATCCGGCCGTCCGCCAGAGCCGCCATCTCGACCAGTTCATAGAAGACCGACCGTTCGATGCGGGCTTCCAGGTCGCCGCGCACATGCACATAGGGCGTCGGCTCGCCCGTGGCGGGGTCCGTCTCGACCCGCAAGGGATGGTCGGCGCCTGCCGTGACGCGCTCGCCCATGTCGGTGGTGAAGACCAGGTCGTCGCCCTCCCGGTCCACCCGCACGGCGCGGAAGGGCACGTCCTCCACGGTGATCTTCAGCTTCTCGACCGGCGTGACCAGATAGTACGCGTCAGGATCCTTGCGCAGGACGGTGGCCAGCAGACGCACCAACTGGGGGCGACCGATGGGCGAGCCCTCGTGCATCCAGACGCCGTCGGCCCGGATGACAAGATCCATCTCGCCACAGTTCTCGGGATTCCACAGATGCACCGGCGCCGGGCCGCGACCATCCTCCCCGTGTCCGGCGACCGACTGGATGAGGCTGAGCGTGTCTGGGGTCATGCTCTGATGGTAGGCGCCGCAGGCCCCATCGGAAAGGGGGGCCGCCGGAAAGGGGCGCACCCGAAAGGGTCAGTCGGCGCGAACGAGCCCGCTGGGCGCCGAGACCGCCTCCAGCGCCAGCCACAAGAGACGCGCCGGATCCACTGGACCGGGCATCACGGCCCCGTCGATGCGCTGGAAGCCGAAGCGCTCGAAATAGGGCGGGTCGCCAACCAGTAGAACGCCGGACGCCTGGGCCTCACGAGCCCAGTCCACGCACGTGGCCACCAACTCCGCACCGATCCCGGCATTGCGCTCGGTTCGCTCAACGGCGATGGGGCCCAGAAAGAGGGCCGGGACGCCGCCGATGGTGACAGTCCACAGCCGCACCGAACCGATGATCCGGCCATCGTGGCGGGCCACGAAGCCCACCGCTGGATCGCGGCCTTCGCGGAGACGCTCAGCGGTCTTGGCCAGGCGGCCGGGACCAAAGGCGGCCTCGACCACGCGCGCCACCGCCGCCGCGTCGAACACGGTTTCGGTCTGGATCAGCGCAGGCTGGGGCGAAGGAGCGAGGGTCATGGCGCGCGTCGATTCGAGGGGACCGCGCATCTGCGGCCCCCGCCCACGCCCGTCAAGGAGAATCAGCCGGCTTTGGAGAAGTCCGGCGCCCGCTTCTGGCTGAAGGCCATGAAGGCCTCCATGGCCTCGGGGCTCTTCATCTGGGCGCCGAACGCCTCGCCCTCGGCCAGCATCAGGGCCCAGATCGCCTCGGCGTCGCGCATCAGGCGCTTGGTCGAGCGAATGGAATTGGGCGCCCGCGACGCCAGCAGGGTCGCCAGACGCAGCGCCTCGTCATCGACCTGATCGGCCGGGACCGCCCGGTTGGCCAGGCCCCAGTCCAGCGCCTGACGCCCCGTGATAGGCTCGCCCAGGGCGAACAGCTCGAAGGCGCGCTGATGGCCGATGACGGCGGGCAGCAGCAAGGTCGAGGCCGCTTCCGGCGCCAGCGCCAGGTTGACGAACGGAACCGACAGCAAAGCGTCCTCCGCCACCACCACCATGTCGCAGTGGAGCAGCAGCGTCAGACCGATGCCCACCGCCCGGCCTTTCACCGCCGCCACCGCGGGGCGATCCAGCTCGGCCAGAGCCTTCAGGAAGCGGAACACGGCCATGTCGGTGGGTTGGCTGGTTCCCGAACCGATGGCGATGAAGTCGGCGATGTCGTTGCCCGCGCAGAAGCTGTCGCCCTCGGCGCGGAACAGGATCACGCGCACATCCGGGTCGGTCTTCGCCCGCTCGGTGGCCTCGGCCAGCACGGCGTACATGGCCTGGGTGATGGCGTTCTTCTTGTCGGGGCGGGCCAGGGTCACGCTGAGCACGCCCCCGTTCAGCGCCACGTGAACATGCTCGCTCATGCGGGATCTCCAGTTTCGATTCTGCTCCACCAGTCCACGCCGTCCGCGTCGCGTTTGCGGCCGATGCGGCCCTGGGCCTCCAGATGGTTCAGGTGGGCGATGGCTTCGCCCGTGGCCATGCCAAGCACGCCCTCCCCCACTGATCGACCGAACAAGGACGGGAACACGTCAACCGCCCGTTTCGGCTCCGCCAGCGTGCGCTCCAGCCGCCGCAGGGCCACGTCATGGCCGCGCAGCAGGGCGTCCAGCCGCGCATGGGCGCCCCGGAACGGCTCGCCGTGCGAGGGCAGAACCAGGGCGCCGTCAGGAATGCGGCCCTTCAGCGCCGCAAGCGACTCCAGCCAGTCCTTCAGCGGATCGGACAACGGCTCGGTCGGCCAGACCGAGATGTTGGACGAAATGCGCGGTAGCAACTGATCGCCCGCGATGAACAGGTCGTCGTGCTCGCGCAGCAGACAGACATGCTCTGGCGAATGGCCCGAGCCGACGATGATGTGCCAGGCGTCGCCGCCGATGTCGATCCGGTCTCCGTCGCTCAACCGGGTGAACTCCGGCGGCATGGGGCGCACCGCCTTGCCAAACAGGCCGTATCGGGCGCGATAGCCCTCAAGCTGTTCGGCCGACCAGCCTGCGGCGCGATAGAAGGCGACGCCCGCTTCCGGCGCGGGACCGGTGTCGGCCAGCAGCATGCGCGCGGTGACATATTCCAGCCGGGACATAAACAGGGGCGCGCCCGACCGCTCGCACAACCAGCCCGCCAGACCGATGTGGTCCGGATGCATGTGGGTGCAGATCAGACGGGTGAGCGGCCGGCCTTCGAGCGGTCCCGCCAGGGCGGTATCCCAGGCCTCGACCGTGTCGGGCAGGCCCAGGCCCGTGTCTATGACGACCCAGCCTTCGCCGTCCCGGATCGCCCAGACGTTCACATGGTCCAGCGCCATGGGCAGGGAAAAACGCAGCCACAGGACGCCCTCAGCCACCTGAACCGCCTGGCCCGGCGCCGGGATATCCAGGGGCAGGTAATCGGGCCCGCCGGCGTTGCGGCCGGCTCCCTTTGCAATGGCTTGACCGTCGGGCAAGCGCGTCTCCATTGAAAACTCATTGCCACTGTGCCCGCCGCTTGGCCGCAGGTCAAAGGCCATCTGAACGCCACAAGCGGAACACATCACGCCGTTAGGACTTGACCCTTAATCCGGCGCGGGCGAAGCCTCCGCCAACCTGAAAGCTAGGTGAGGATAGCCCTTTGAAGCTGCGTAATTCCCTGCTCGCCCGGTCCGCCGTCGTGCTGACCGTTGTCGGTTTCACCCCCCTGCCCGCGACGGCAGCGGCGGAATCCACGCTGACGGCCGCTTCGGCGACCACCGTCGCGGCGGCGGCCATGCAATCCCGTACACGCCAGAATCGCAACGCCGAGGCGGCGACCTCCGAGCCCCGGACTGGCCCGGAGGTGTTGGCCGAGGCCCAGGCCGTTGTGACCGCCACCAACACCAACTGCGACATCGTCAATGCCGTCAGCCCCGGCACGAACGGCGAGATCAATATCTACGAAGTGGCCTGCGCCAGCGGTCTGGGGCACATCCTCACCGATGGCGAGCAGCCCGCCGCCCGAAACTGCATCATCGTCGCCCAGCAGGCCGAGGAGTACGCGCGGGAGAATCCCGACGCTCCGGCCCAGGTGACCTGTTCGCTGCCTGAAAACGCCGGGGCCGATGAGATCCTGCAGGGCTATATCCAGTCGGCGGGAATCACCTGTCAGGTGGAGGACACCCGCTGGGTCGGACGCACGTCGTCGGGCGAGGAACGCTATGAGGTCGGTTGCGCGGGCGTCGACGGCTACTGGGTTCGCGTGGACTCCGAGGGCGCCTATCAGGATCGGCTGGAATGTATCGAGGTGACTGCGGCCGGCGGTGAATGCCGCTTCACCACCCGTGACGAGCAGCTGGCCGGGCTTCAGGCCCGTTTCGCTTCGGTGGCGCCGCAGGCCTGCACCGCCGAGGACGGTCGCTTCGTGGGCGCCAACGAACAATTCCGGTTCTACGAGGTGAAGTGCTCTGAAGGCTTCGGTTTCATCGCCCAGACCGATCCGGCGGGCGAAGCGATGGACGCTCGTGACTGCAGCCGTCCGCAGATCGTCCCCGGCGGATGCACCCTGACCGACAGCGCCGCAGCCATGGCCGACGCCGCCGAGCAGCGTGTTACCGCCCTGGCCGGAATCGGCCGCACATGTTCCGTCAATGAAGAGCGCATCATCGCGGTGGAGAGCCCGCCGGACGGTTCGCCGGGACGCGAAATCTATGAGTTCGACTGCGCCGACCAGCCGCTTGGTCTGATGGGCTTCTTCCCGGTGGAAGGCGGCTCCGGAGAGGTTGAAGCCTTTGACTGCTTCAGCATGGACGCCCGTGGTCTGGAGTGCCAGTTCGTCACGCGTGACGAGATCAGCACCGCCCTGACCGCCATGGTCACGGCCAGCGAGCGGAACTGCAATGTGGTCGACTATCGCGTGGTCGCCCGCATGGCCAGCCTCGACGGCGACGTGGCCGAGATCAAGTGCGACGACGGCCGCGGATGGTTCGGCGAGTTCCCGGACGACCGCCAGGCCGCCGGTCAGCTGCTGCCCTGCGCCGCCGCCGCCCGTCAAGGCGATGAGTGCGTGCTGTAAGCTCACGGTGAAAGCCGCTGGAAAAGCCCGTCGCATCTGCGGCGGGCTTTTTCTTTTGCGCCGCGTCCCGGTGCGTTAGCGTGGCGCCGTCCTGAACCGCTGAGTCCCTGATGCGCATCGCCACCTGGAACGTGAACTCCGTCAACGCCCGCCTGCCCACCGTGCTGGACTGGTTCGGCCAGGCCCAGCCGGACGTGGCCTGCCTGCAGGAGATCAAGTGCGTGGACGAGAAGTTTCCGCGCGAGGCGTTCGAGGACCTTGGTTACAACGTCGAGACCCACGGCCAGAAGAGCTACAACGGCGTGGCCCTGCTCTCTAAATTCCCGCTGTCGGACGTGCGGCGCGGTTTGCCGGGCGACGATACGGACGAACAGGCGCGCTACATCGAGGCGCTTGTCGAGGCGCCGGCGCCGGTTCGGGTGGCCTCCATCTACCTGCCCAACGGCAATCCGCTGGGCACCGAGAAATTCGACTACAAACTGGCCTGGTTCGAGCGCCTGCGGCTGCACGCGTCGGACCTGCTGACCAATGAAGAAGCCGTCGCCCTGTGCGGCGACTACAACGTCATTCCCACGCCCGAGGACGCGAAGAACCCCGAAGCCTGGACCACCGACGCACTGTTCCAGCCCGAGAGTCGGGAAGCCTTCCGCGCGCTGAAATGGCTGGGCTTCGCCGACAGCCACGAGCTGGGCGGCGAGCCGGCCGGGACCTTCACCTTCTGGGACTATCAGGCTGGGGCCTGGCGGCGGGATCACGGCATTCGCATCGATTTCGCCCTGCTGTCGGCCATGGCGGCGGACCGCTTCCGGGGCATCGAGACCCACCGCGACGCCCGCGACATGGAAAAGCCCAGCGATCACGTGCCCGTCGTCGTCGATCTGGATCCGGAGCCGCCCGCGTGGTCGATGCGCTGAGGATCATCCTGCTGGTGGCCCTGGCCGCCGCCGCCCTGACCACGGCTGGCCTGACTCTGGCCTGGTGGATGGAGCCGCACCGGCGTCTGCGTCGGGCCCTGGACAAGACCCTGGGCGGTTCGTGCGAGGTGGAGGCCGTCTCCCCCGCTGAAGGCCGCGCCTGCGCCCTGGATTTTGACAGCGGTCAGGCGGCGGTGTTGTGGGATCGCGGAGCCAACGGTCTGGTCTATGAATTCGACGAGATCGACGGCGCCGAGATGATCGTGGACGGCCATGTGCTGGCCCGCGTGCGCCGGGGCGAGGCGCGCCGGGCGCTGGACGTCATGGCCCCGGACGCCGGTCAGGTGGTGCTGCGCCTGATGTTCGCCGATCCGCGCCATCCCGAGTTCGAGCTGGACCTCTGGAACGCCGCGACGGGCGCCTCGACCGGGTCGCCGCCGGAAGCGCTCCGGCTGGGGCGCCGCTGGCTGTCCCATGTGGAAGCCCTGATGAAATAGGCGCGGACCGGCCTTCCGACTTTGCGGTCAAAGGGCTAGAAGCACCGGAACTTCCCCTCACCCGCGAGTTTTCCCGTGCCCCGCCTGTTCGACGCCTATGTCATCGCCAACTGGACCGCCGCCGAAGGCAAAAAGCTGGGCGAACAGTCGCTGTGGATCGCCGTGGCCAAGCGCGACGTGCGCATGCGGCTGAAGGTCGAGACTCACAACACCGCCACCCGCGCCGACGGTGAAAAGCTGCTGGCCGACATCCTGTCCGACCTGAACAAGCGCGGCGACCGGGCCCTGATCGGTCTGGACGCGCCGCTGGGATTCCCTGTCGGCACGGCCGCGCGGCTGAATCTGAAGGATCAGAGCTGGTCCGGCCTGTGGGCCTTCCTCGCCGACAATGTTCGGGACAAGCCGGACAACACCAACAATCGCTATCAGGTGGCGGCCAAGATGAACCGGCTGATGACCGATGAGGCGCGGCCGTTCTGGGGCGCCCCGGCCAGCCAGGCCCAGCGCTGGCTGACCACCACCAAGCCCGAGGGCGGCTATGGCGACATCCCCGAACTGCGCGCCACCGAGGTCGCGGCCAAACAGGGCAAGCTGCAGCCCAAGACCGTGTGGCAGATGCACGGCGCGGGCGCCGTCGGCGGCCACGCCCTGATCGGCATCCCCACCGTTCGCCGTCTGGTGGAGCGACTGGGTTCGGCGGCCGCCGTGTGGCCGTTCGGCACGGGCTGGCGCGCGCTGACGCCCGAAGACGTGGCGCCCCTGTCGGCGCTGGTGGTCGAGGTCTGGCCCGCCATGTTCGGCGCGAAGCCCGAGCCCGGCGAGTTCAAGACCCAGGCGGAAGTCCGCGTGGCCGCTGAAACCTTCGCCCGCATGGACGAAAAGAATGAACTGGCCGCCGCCTTCGCCCCGCCCAAGGGCGCGTCCGACGACCTGATCCGTCAGGTCGAGACTGAAGAAGGCTGGATCCTCGGCGTTCGCTGAGCGTGAACCGATAAGCTGCTGATTCTTCTTACCGACTCACATGTCACCGTCATCGCCGGGCTTGTCCCGGCGATCCATACGCTCTGACAGAGCAAGGCCAGCCCAGAAGGCGCCGTGAGTATGGATTCCCGGGACAAGCCCGGGAATGACGGTTGTGGGAGTATGAGGCCCGCTCAGAGCCTGATCAGCTGAGGTGGAATCGCTTCCCGATTGGCCCCGATGCTGTGAAATAGAATCTGGCCTCAGCCGGGCATCCGTCTGGCGACCCGCACGAAGCGGCCAGTCAGCAAGGCCGCCGACACCAGACTGGCCACGATCACGCCCCAGACGATGCCGTCCACGCCCATGCCCATGGGGTGGGCGAACAGCCACGCCAGCGGCATCATCACGGCCCCATAGCTGAACACATGCATGGCCGTGGGCCACCACACGTCGGCGGCCGAGCGCAGGGCCTGGGCCGCCACCACCTGGATGCCGTCGGCCACGAAGAACAGGGTCGCCAGGATCAGGGCCGGGACGGCGATGGCGACCAGAGCCGGGTCGTTGGTGTAGACGCCGATGATCGCCTCAGCCCCCGGCCACACCACCAGGGCGATCGCCAGCGCCAGCAGCGCCGTCACGCCCAGCCCCAGCACCCCGGCGCGGATCAGTCCGGCCCGGTCGTTGGCGCCATAAGCACGGCTGACCAGCACGCCGGTCGCCGCCGACAGGCCCATGGGGTTCATGAACACGATAGCGGACAGGTTCAGCACGATGGCCCAGGCCGCAACCTCCAGCCCGCCCAGCCAGCCGGCGACGATGCTCATGGCGGCGAAGGCGCTGACCTCGATGAAGTAGGAGGCCCCGGCGCCGACGCCCACCTTGTACTGTTCGCGCTCGATCACGCGATCGCGGCGCGGCTTGCGGAAAATCCCCAGCGCCCGGGCGTCCGGCATGCGCACGATATAGACCAGCAGGAACACCACCAGCATCAGGCGCGCAGCGAAGGTGGCCCAGCAGGCCGCCACCGCGCCGTCCACCGGCAGGCCCGAGGTCCCCGGCACCAGCCACAGGTTCATCAGCAGGTTCAGACCGTTGGCGATCCACATGGCCCACATGCCGGGCCGGGGGCGCGACAGGGCCTCCAGAAACAGCTGGGCCGCCACCGAGATCAGATAGAACGGCAGCGACAGGGCCAGCACGATCAGGGGCGCCGCCGCGTCCTGCCCCAGCCCGTCCTCCAGCCCCACGCGCACCAGCGCCCAGGGCCCCGCAAGGATCAACGCCAGCGCCGAGATGATCCCTAACTGAACCGAATAGACCAGGCCGCGCCGGAACACCGCGCCGGCCTCCTCCCGCCGCCCCTGCCCGATCAGGCGCGCGGTCATGACCTGCGTCCCCATCAGCAGACCCACGGCCGTGGTGACGAACACCGACGACGGGGCCCACGCCAGAGAGTGCAACGCCAGTTCGCGCGCCGCGTACTGGCCCACCACGATGGCGTCGGTCAGCCCCATGGTCATGATGCCCACGCGCGCCAGCACTACAGGCCAGGCCAGGGTCAGCAGCTCGCGCAGATCGGCGCGTGTTTCGGGGCGGAGGACGGCGGTCATGGGAAGGCTCAGCGATGGGGGCGCGGAACCTGAAGCGGTCCCCCCGGATTGGCAATAGCGCCCGCGTCACACCCCGAAATGAAACCGATACGCCCGTGAGGGATTGCACCGGGGACAAGGGACAGGGAGAGGGCCATGACCGATCACAACCGCCTGTGCAGGATGCTGCACCCGCTTCACGCCATTCTGCTGGCCTTTCCCATCGCCCTGTTCAGTTTCGCGGTCGTCACCGACATCGCCTATCTGAACACGGCCCAGATGCAGTGGACGAACTTCTCGGCCTGGTCGATCACCGCCGCCCTGTTCTTCACCGGCCTGGTGCTGGCCTGGGCAGGGGTAGAGGCGGTGCTGGGCCGTCGCTCTGCGGGTCTGATCCGGGCGCTGATCTATCTGGCCGTTGTGGCGGTCATGTTCGTGGTCGGCCTGTTCAACATCTTCAGGCACAGCCAGGACGCCTGGAGCTCGGTCGGCCCCGGCGGCCTGATCATGTCCATCGTCTGCGCCGTGCTGGCCTTGATCGCAGGCTGGCTGCTCCACTCACGAAGCTTCACCCGGGAGGCGGGCCAATGAAAATGCGCATGATCAGTCTGGCCGCCCTGTCGCTTGCTGTGGCGGCCTGCAGCGTGGACAGCGATCCCGACCTGAACGAAACCGGCCCGCGCCCTGACCTGCCGCAGGTGAGCGAGTCCTTGGTTCCGTCCATGAATATCGCCACCCCCGCGGCATGGGGCGATGAGCTGCCCAGCGTGCCGGAGGGTTTCACCATCAGCGTGGTGGCCGATGATCTGCGCATCCCCCGGCAGATGCTGATGCTTCCCAACGGGGACCTGCTGATCGCCGAGGGTTCCGGCGGCGGCGCTCCCGCGCTCCGACCCAAGGACGTTCTGGCCGGCATCATCAAGTCTCAGGGGCGCTCCTCCGTGGAAGGGGGCGACCGCATCACCCTGATCCGTGACATCGACGGAAACGGTCAGCCCGAGCTGCAGACCGTCCTGCTCGACGACCTCAACGCGCCCTACGGCATGGCTTATGTGGACGGCTTTCTCTACGTGGCCAATCAGGACGCGGTCATGCGCTTCCCCTATGAGGAGGGGCAGACCGAGATCACGGCGCCCGGCGAGGCGCTGACCCCCCTGCCCGCGGAACTTAATCACCACTGGACCAAGGCCATGACGGCCAGCGCTGACGGCCAGTTCCTGTATGTGGGCATCGGTTCGAACAGCAATGTTGGTGAGCGCGGCATGGCCGTGGAGGAAGAGCGCGCCGTCGTCTGGGAGATCGACCGCGAGACCGGCGCCCACCGCACCATCGCGCGCGGCATCCGCAACCCCACCGCCCTGGCCATCGAGCCGACGTCCGGCCAGCTGTGGTCCGTGGTCAACGAGCGGGACGAGATCGGTCCCCAGCTGGTTCCCGACTATCTGACACAGGTGCGGGACGGCGCGTTCTACGGCTGGCCTTACAGCTTCTGGGGCCAGAACCTGGACCCGCGCGTGCGTCCGCAAGACCCCGATCTGGTGGCCACCGCCATCGCACCCGACTACGCCCTCGGCGCCCACGTGGCCGCCCTGGGCCTGGACTTCGCCGTGGACGGGGGCTGGGGCGGCCAGTTCGGCGTCGGCGCCTTCGTGGGCATGCATGGCAGCTGGAACCGCCAGGACCTGTCCGGCTACAAGGTGGTGTGGATCCCGTTCGCCGACGGACGTCCGGCGGGCGACCCCGTGGACCTGGTCACCGGCTTCTTGAACGATGATGGCGAAGCGCGGGGCCGCCCTGTGGGCGTGCTGTTCGATCCCCGCACCCGCGCCCTGTTCATCGCTGACGACATGGCCAACGTGGTCTGGCGCGTGGCGCCAGAAGGGTGAAGGGCGACGACGGCTTCACCCTTCCAACGTCCTGACGATCAGGTCGACGCCGCCGGAGCGGAGTCGCGCGTCTTCCACAAGGACCAGACCACGCCCGCGGCCAGGATCAGACCCGTGATGGCGAGCGACCATTCGGGCGGGATCTTGCCCAGACCCAGCAGGTCCGCCGCGAACACCTTGCCGCCGATGAACACCAGCAGCACGGCCAGGGCCTGCTTCAGATAGGCGAAGCGGTGGATCACCGCCGCGAGGGCGAAATACAGCGCCCGCAAGCCCAGAATGGCGAAGATGTTCGAGGTGTAGACGATGTAGGGATCGGTCGTGATGGCGAAGATGGCCGGCACCGAATCCACCGCGAAGATCACATCGGCGATCTCGATCATCACCAGGGCCAGGAACATGGGCGTGGCCCACAGGACCATGCGGCCCCTGTCATTGGGCTGGCGAACGAAGAACTTCTGACCGTGCAGTTGATCCGTGACCCGCAGGCGTCCTCGCATCCACCGCACCATCCGGTTCTGGCCAAGGTCGCCGTGAGACTCCCCGGCGAAGAACATCTTGATGCCGGTCACAATCAGGAAGGCGGCGAAGATATAGAGCACCCAGCCGTACTGGCTGACCAGGGCCGCGCCGGCGCCGATCATCAGCGCGCGCAGGATGATCACCCCCAGAATGCCCCAGAACAGCACCCTGTGCTGAAGCGCGCGCGGAATGGCGAAATAGCCGAAGATCATGGCGATGACGAAGACGTTGTCCATCGCCAGGCTCTTCTCGACCGCGAAACCGGTCAGATACTCCATGCCGGACTGCGGCCCCAGCTCCCACCAGACCCAGCCGCCGAAGATGAGGGCCACGGCGATGTACATGCTGGACAGCAGAAGGCTCTCGCGCACGCCGATTTCATGCTGATCGCGGTGCAGTACGCCCAGGTCCAGCACCAGCAGCGCCAGAACCACGCCCATGAAGGCCAGCCACATCCAGGCGGGCTTGCCCAGCCATTCGGCGGCGAAGAAAGTCATAAGGTCCATCAGGACTCCCCTATTTCAGGGAGCGACCCGCAGCGCGCAAAAAGGGGATCGACCGGAAAGGCCGCCGCGCACCGAGCTCGCTCGATGCGGCCCGACATCACGTCTGCCATCAGACGCCAGAGGGGCCCGGTCCGCTGGGCGCCCGAATAAGCGAAACGCGGCGGCCGATCAAGGCCGATCCGCTTGCCACCGCCCCCCTTTTCCCCTATAGGCCGCCGCTTTCCAGGGCTTCGGTCCTGGCGTGGAGTTCCAAAGGGTTCGGGAAGTCATCCCGGCCGCCGCGTCAGGATCCATCGTGGGATTGGACTTTAACCCGGTCCGCCCGCGCCGACGCCCACCAAGGGAGACGACTGCATGGCTCTTTACGAGCACACGGTCATGTCGCGCCAGGACATCAGCGCGCAACAGGCCGAACAACTCAACGACACCATCAAGGCTCTGATCGAGGAAAACGGCGGCTCCGTCGCCAAGATCGAGTACTGGGGTCTGCGCAACCTGACCTACCGGGTCAAGAAGAACCGCAAGGCGCACTATTCGCTGCTCGCCGTCGACGCGCCCCCGGCCGCCATGGCCGAGGTCGAGCGCCAGCTGTCCATCAACGAGGACGTGCTGCGCTGGCTGACCGTCCGCGTGGAAGAGCTGGACCTGGAGCTGTCGCCCCTGCTGGCCCGCCGCGAGCGCGAGCGTGAGCGCTCGGCGCCCCGCTCCGACGACAACGCCGCTGCGGCCGAATAAGGAACCGGATCATGACCGATACGACTGCTCCCACCCCGGGCGCTCCGGCAGGCTCCGGCCCGGCCCGTCGCCCCTTCCATCGTCGCCGCAAGGTCTGCCCGTTCTCGGGCGATAACGCGCCGAAGATTGACTACAAGGACGTGAAGCTGCTGCAGCGTTACGTCTCCGAACGCGGCAAGATCGTGCCCTCGCGCATCACCGCCGTCTCGCAAAAGAAGCAGCGCGAACTGGCCAAGGCCATCAAGCGCGCGCGCTATCTGGCCCTCCTGCCCTACGTGGTGAAGTAAGATGAAGGTCGTTCTGCTTGAACGCGTCGAGAACCTCGGCGCCATCGGCGACGTCGTCACCGTCAAGGACGGCTTCGCCCGTAATTTCCTGCTGCCCCGCGACAAAGCTCGCCGGGCGACGGAAGCCAATCTGAAGGCCTTCGAGGTCGAACGCGCCGCCATCGAGGCCCGCAACGACAAGAACAAGGCCGAGGCCCAGAAGATCGCCGACAAGATCGACGGTCAGACCTACGTCATGATCCGCCAGGCGGGTGAGACGGGCCAGCTGTACGGTTCGGTCGCCGGTCGCGACGTGGCCGAAACGGTCCAGGCTGCCGGTTCGAAGATCGAGAAGTCTCAGGTTGTCCTGCACATCCCGATCAAGACCCTGGGCGTCCACGAAGTGCTGGTCCGCCTGCACGCCGAGGTCCGCGCCACGGTCAAGATCAACGTGGCCCGCTCGGCCGACGAAGCCGAGCGTCAGGCCAAGGGCGAGGACGTGATCGCCAGCCAGTTCGATGACGAGCGTCAAGCCGCCAGCGAGCAGGCCAAGGATCTGCTGGACGGCGGCGCCGGCCAGCACGAGGTCTCCTACGTCGAAGAGGTCTGATCCTTCTCGAACGGATATCGAAACGACGGCGCGGAGAGCCATCTCCGCGCCGTTTTTCGTGGCCTATGCTCAAGCGTCGCCATTCACGGAGCTGGTCATGAACCGCACCATCCTCGCCGTCGCAGCCGCTTTCGCCGTCAGCCTCGCCGCCGTTCCCGCTTCGGCTCAGGACGGCCGCATGACCGTGGCGACGTTCCTGGACACAGCCGAAGATATCCCGCGCAATCCCACGGCCATGCTCCGCGCCGACACCCGCCGCCTGCTGTCCGAGGTCAGGACCGCCACGCGTACGGTTCGCGCCGAACAGGACGCCGCCCAGGCCGCCGGACGCACGCCGCGCACCTGCATGCCCGAGCAGGTCAGCATGGACGCTGACGGCCTGCTCGCCCGTTTCAACGCCATCCCCGCCGGCCGCCGCAACATCACCGTAACCCAGGCCGTGCGAGAGTGGATGGCCGAAGAGCATCCGTGCTCCGGCTGAACGCAAAAGACGAATTCCGGGCCGTCCACAGGCGGGCCGGACTCATCCCCGGTCTTCTGGACGTCCGACCCTGACGCAGGGACGTGCGAGGGCTAGACCCGTCAGTCCATGAATGCGCTCAGCCCCATCCCCACCGACGCCCGGCCCGTGGCCGCCCTGCCCCACAATCTGGAGGCGGAACAGGCGCTGCTGGGCTCGCTGATGTTCGACAATGCGGTGTTCGAACGCCTGTCGGACCGGCTGCGCGGCAGCCATTTCTACGAGCCGTTCCACCAGCGCCTGTTCGACGCCATCGAGGATCATGTTCGCCAGGGGCTGCTGGCCGAGCCCACCATCCTCATGGAGCGGTTCAAGGCGGACCCCGCGTTTCAGGAGTTCGGCGGCCTGCGCTATCTGGCCGATCTGGTGGACCGGGCGCCGCCCGGAGCCAACGCCCCCGACTATGCCCGGCTGGTCTACGACCTGGCCCTGCGCCGCGACCTGATCCGCATCGGCGGCGACATCATCAAGGAGGCGCCGGACCCCGAGACGGCGGCCCTCGAACAGATCGAGCAGGCCGAGCAGTCGCTCTACAACCTGGCCGAGACGGGTCAGCCGTCGTCGGGCTTCGTCAGCTTCGGCCACGCCCTGGCCGGGGCGGTTGAGATGGCCAGCGAGGCCTATCAGCGCGACGGCAAGCTGGCGGGTCTGGCCACCTATCTGGACGATCTGGACCAGAAGCTGGGCGGGCTGCACCCGTCCGACCTGCTGATCCTCGCGGGTCGCCCCTCCATGGGCAAGACCGCGCTGGCCACCAACATCGCCTTCAACGTGGCGCGCAACTACCGCTGGGAGCCGACGCCCGAAGGCCGAAAGACCGTGGCCGGCGGCGTGGTCGCCTTCTACTCTCTGGAAATGAGCGCCGAGCAGTTGGCCATGCGTATCCTGGCCGACGCCTCGGGCGTGTCCTCCGACCGGCTGAGAAAGGGTGAGATCGACGCCTCGGACTTCGGCCGCATCCGCGACGCCGCCGCCGAGATCGGCGAGGCGCCCCTGTACATCGACGCCACCGGCGGTCTGTCCCTGTCGAAGCTGGCGGCCCGCGCGCGGCGTCTGAAGCGCATGGAGCACGGCCTCGACCTGATCGTCGTCGACTATCTGCAGCTGGTCACCGTGGGCGAGGGCAACGGCCAGAAGAACCGCGTGCAGGAAGTCTCCGAGATCACCGGCGGGCTGAAGGCCCTGGCCAAGGAGCTGTCGGTGCCGATCCTCGCCCTGTCCCAGCTGTCCCGCCAGGTGGAGTCCCGCGAGGACAAGCGGCCCCAGCTGTCCGACCTGCGCGAGTCCGGCTCCATCGAGCAGGACGCCGACGCCGTCATGTTCGTTTACCGGGAAAGCTACTACCTGGGCCGCACCGAGCCCCGCGAAGGCACCGAAGAGCACCTGAAGTGGCAGGAGGACATGGATCGCCTGCGCCACCAGGCCGAGGTGGTCATCGGCAAGCAGCGTCACGGCCCCATCGGCATCGTCAAACTGTCCTTCGACGAGGACACCACCCGCTTCGGCAACTTGGCCCAGCAGGGCCGCTACGAGCCGAATTAGGGCGGGACGTGAAAAGAAAATCGGCGGAAACAGCAGACTATCCCTTCAAACGCAGGATTCTTGCGTCATAAGGGGCGGATGCCCTCCCCCGCCACCCTGAACGTCGACCTGAACACCCTCGCGCACAATTTTCATGCGCTGGAGGCCATCTCCGGCGTGCCTGTCCATCCCGTGGTAAAAGCCGACAGCTACGGGCTGGGCGCCACGCCCGTCGCCCGGCGGCTGATGGCCGAGGGCGCGCGCACCTTTTTCGTGGCCCGGGCGGCGGAGGGCGTGGCCCTGCGCGCGGCGCTGGGACCGGACCCCGTCATCTACGTGCTGGACGGCTGTCACGGAGACGGGGCGGCCGAGATCAAGGCCGCCGACCTGCGCCCCATCCTGAACCAGCCCGCCCAGCTTGAGGCGTGGCGGGCGGCGGGCGGCGGCGCGTGCGGCCTGCAGATCGACACGGGCATGAGCCGTCTGGGTTTCCGTCCCGAGGACGCGCCGGAGCCGTTCGAGGAGCTGGATCTGGTCATGAGCCATCTGGCCTGCGCCGACGCGCCCGCCGACTCCATGAACCGACGTCAGCGCGACGCCTTCGCCGCCGTCAGCGCAAAATACCCCGGCGCGATCCGTTCATTCGCCAACTCCGGCGGCTGCTTCATGGGCCCGGACTTCGCCTTCGACGCCGTGCGGCCCGGCATCTGCCTGTACGGCGGCGGCCCCGAGGGTCGGCCGGACGATCGCATCAAGGCCGTGGCCACCCTCAGCGCCGAGGTGATTCAGGTGCGCCCCGTGCCCAGGGGAGAGACCGTCGGCTATTCCGCCGGCTGGACCGCCCCGCGCGACAGCACCATCGCCATCGTCGCGGCGGGCTATGCCGACGGCGTGCTGCGGTCCTATTCGCCACGGGGCAAGGTCTGGCTGGCCGGCGCCCTGAGGTCCATCGTTGGGCGGGTGTCCATGGACGTGATCGCCGTGGACGTGACGGAGGCGGATGTCGCGGTGGGCGACCTTTGCGAAATCTACGGCCCCAATCGCAACATCGACGATCAGGCCACGGCGGCGGGCGCCATCGCCTATGAACTGCTGACGTCCATCACCCCACGCGTGCCGAGGGTGTACATCGGCGACTGAGCCCCCGTCATCGCCGGGCTTGTCCCGGCGATCCATACGCGCGGTCGATGCATGGCCAGCCCTGAATGTTCGGTGATCATGGATTCCCGGCACAAGGCCGGGAATGACGAATAAGGGTTGGCTCTCACGGAAGGCCTGCGTCAGCATCGGACGCACACCCGATCACCCGCCCTTCCGCCTTCACCGATTCCTGCTAGACCCGGCCCATGGCCAGGGACGGTGCGATCTATGTTTGTCAGTCGTGCGGGGCGGTCCACGGCAAGTGGTCCGGCCAGTGCGGCGCCTGTGGTCAGTGGAACTGCATCGTGGAGGAAAGCCAGTCCGCCCCGCCCGGCGCCCTGAAGCCCGCCTCCACGGCGCGTGGGCGCGGCGTGGTGTTCGAGACCTTACAGTCCGACACCCCCGAGCCGCCCCGCATCACCACCGGCGTGGGCGAGTTCGACCGGGTGTGCGGCGGCGGCGTGGTGCCGGGCTCGGCCATCCTGCTGGGCGGCGACCCCGGCGTGGGCAAGTCCACCCTGTTGCTTGAAGTCACGGCCAAGGCGGCGCTGGGCGGCGCGCGGGTGGCCTATATCTCGGGCGAGGAGGCGGTGGAGCAGATCCGCGCCCGCGCCAAACGCATGGGCTTCGCCGGCGCCCCGGTGAACCTGGCCTCCGCCACCGCGCTGCGCGAGATCGTCTCGACGCTCAAGCGGGACAAGTTCGACATCGTCGTCATCGATTCCATCCAGACCCTGTGGTCCGACGCCCATGAGGCGGGGCCGGGCTCGGTCACCCAGGTGCGCGCCTGTGCGGGCGAACTGGTGCGACTGGCCAAGGCGTCGGGCATGGCCGTGGTGCTGGTGGGCCATGTGACCAAGGACGGCCAGATCGCCGGCCCCCGGGTCGTGGAGCACATGGTGGACGCAGTCCTCTCCTTCGAGGGCGAGCGCGGCTATCCGTTCCGCATCCTGCGCGCGGGCAAGAACCGCTTCGGCGCCACCGACGAGATCGGCGTGTTCGAGATGACCGACGCGGGCCTGTCCGAGGTTTCCAATCCCTCCGCCTTGTTCCTGGGCGAAGGCGGCGAGCGGGCGGCGGGCGCGGCGGTGTTCGCCGGCATCGAGGGCTCGCGTCCTGTCCTGGTGGAGTTTCAGGCTCTGGTGGCGCCCAGCGCCTACGGCACCCCGCGCCGGGCCGTCGTGGGCTGGGACTCCGGGCGGCTGGCCATGCTGCTGGCGGTGCTGGAGGCGCGCTGCGGCATCGGGTTCGGGGACCGGGACGTCTATCTGAACGTCGCGGGCGGTCTGCGGGTGTCGGAACCGGCGGCGGATCTGGCGGCGGCGGCGGCGCTGATCTCCTCCGCCGTGGACGTGCCCCTGCCCCAGCGCGCCGTGGTGTTCGGCGAGATCAGCCTGTCGGGCGAGGTGCGCGCCGTGGGCCGGGCCGAGGTCCGCCTGCGCGAGGCGGCCAAGCTGGGCTTCGATCAGGCCATCGCCCCGGAAAGCGCGGCGAACGGCGGAAAGAATGTTAAGGTCATGGGGCTATCTCGACTCGCCGAGGCGGTCGAGCGTATCTCGCAGGGCGCCGTCTGACCTCGCCCACGCTCAGGGACCCTCGCCGACCGTGACTGGCTATGACCTGTTCGCCATCGTCGTCATTCTGGCCTCGGCTGCAGCCGGCTGGATCCGCGGGGGCCTGCGCGAGCTGGTGACCCTGGCCGCCTTCGCAGTGGCGGCGATCATCTCACTGCTGGCCCTGCCCCTGTCCGGCCCCGTGGGCCGCGCCCTGGTCGACCCGGATTGGGCCGGGTCCATCGCGGCGGCGATCGTGGTCTTCCTGATCGTCTATTTCGGCATCCGCATCACAGGCACGGTCCTCAGCCGCCGTCTGCGCGATCACAAGCAACTGAGCGGCGTGGATCGGCTCTTCGGCATTGGCGTCGGCGCAGCTCGCGCTCTGGTGCTGCTGGGCGCCATTCATCTGGTGGCGTTCGCGGCGACCGCTCCGAATCCGCCGCCCGGTTGGCTTCGAGACGCCGCCCTCTTTCCGGTCAGCCATGCCTCGGCCCGCGCGATCCAGACTATTCTGCCCACCGTCGGGCGCGGCGCGGACGCCCTTTCACCCGTCATCGGATCGTCCGTGCGCGACGGTTTTTCCGATGATGACACAGCCACGCCCCAATCCAGCGCTAGCGCGGCGCCGGACTCACCCTAAGTAAGCTTCCCGCCGTCATCGGAGCCCCCACGATGAGCCCCCATCAGATCAACGACGTCGTCGTCCACCGCGAGCACTGGCGGGACGTCGACGACGACCGCCCCCGTCTGGAGTGCGGCGTCTGCGGCGTCTGGGGGGTGCAGGACGCCTCGGCGGTCGTGGCGCTGGGGCTGCACGCCCTGCAGCACCGGGGTCAGGAAGCCTGCGGCATCGCCTCGGTAAGCAAGACCCGCTTTCACACCGAACGGCATATGGGCCTGGTCGGCGACGCCTTCTCCGGCGCTGATCTGGTGGAGCGCATGCCGGGCCGGGCGGCGGTGGGCCACACCCGCTACTCCACCGCGGGCGGCAGCTTCCTGCGCAACATCCAGCCCATGTTCGCGGATCTGGATTCCGGCGGCATCGCCATCGCCCACAACGGCAATCTGACCAACTTCCTGGCGCTGAGGAACGAGCTTGTGGACCAGGGCTCGATCTTCCAGTCCACCTCGGATTCCGAGGTCATCCTTCACCTGATCGCCCGGTCGCGGAAATCGCGCATCGTGGACCGCTTCATAGACGCCATGATGCAGATCGAGGGCGGCTACGCCCTGGTGGCCCAGACCAAGAAGAAGATGATCGGCGCCCGCGACCCGCTGGGCATCCGGCCTCTGGTGCTAGGGCAGCTGGGCGACGCCTGGGTGCTGGCGTCGGAAACCTGCGCCCTGGACATGATCGGCGCCACCTTCGTGCGCGACGTAGAGAACGGCGAGGTGGTGGTCATAGACGAGGACGGCCTGCGTTCCATCAAGCCGTTCCCGGACAAGGCCGCCCGCCCCTGCCTGTTCGAATACGTCTATTTCTCGAGGCCCGACAGCGTGGTGAACGGCAAGGCCGTCTATGCGGTGCGCAAGGAAATGGGCGCCCAGCTGTCGCGCGAGCACGGTGTCGAGGCCGACGTGGTGGTGCCGGTGCCGGACTCCGGCGTGCCGGCGGCCCTGGGCTATGCGCAGGAAAGCGGCATACCCTTCGAGATGGGCATCATCCGCAGCCACTATCTGGGCCGCACCTTCATCCAGCCCAGCCAGGGCGTGCGTGAACTGGGCGTGCGCATGAAGCACAGCCCCAACCGGGGGGTTCTGGCCGGCAAGCGGGTCGTACTGATCGACGATTCCATCGTGCGAGGCACCACCTCGGTGAAACTGGTCCGGGCCGTGCGCGCGGCCGGGGCGAAGGAAGTGCACCTGCGCTCCGCCAGCCCGCCGATCATGTGGCCCGACTTCTACGGCATCGACATGCCGGAGCGGTCGCAGCTGATGGCCGCCAACCTGTCGCTGGAGGAGATGCGCGCGCGTCTGGAGGTGGACAGTCTGGGCTTCCTCTCTGTCGACGGCCTTTATCAGGCCATGGGCGCCGGCCCCCGCGACCCCGAGAACCCGCAGTTCACGGACCACTATTTCACCGGTGACTATCCCACCCGCCTGCTGGACCGCGAGATCGAGGAAAACGGGCGGGACGTTTCGACGAGGCAACTTTCCCTGCTCGTCAGCGCTTAAGGGCGCATGAGCACGGAACTGGGCTACTTCACAATCGACACGCCGGACATCGCCAAGGCGCGCGCCTTCTACGGCGCCCTGTTCGGCTGGGCCTTCGACGAAGCGTCCTCACACGAAACCTACGCCCATGTGGTCGACGCCGGCGTTCCGTTCGGCTTCGTGAAGGGCGAGCACCGGGATTTTTCCCATCTCTACTTCAAGGTTGACGACATCGACGCCGTTTGCGTCCGCGTGGCCGAACTGGGCGGCAAGTGCGCCGTGCCAGCCGCCAGCCGATCGGGCAAATCGGTGACCGCGCGAGACGACCAGGGCGTCAGCTTCGGCCTGTGGCAACCCGCAGAGGGTTTCTGAACCGGCAAGGGTGCAGTGCGGTGGACCTGACAGCGCCGTCCTAGTATGAGCGTCCCCACGACGAACGAGGAGGCGGGACCGGCGTGACCACAGACACAACTTACGATCATGCCTTCTATTCCCAGCTTTTCGACCGCCTTTTCCCGATTACGCGCAGCATCACCGGACCCGGCTTGCGCGAGAGCCTGGCGATCTTCGGCGAGCAGATGCCGCTGCGCATGGACGGTGTCGCCAGCGGAACCCAGGTCTTCGATTGGACGACACCGCCGGAATGGGCGCTGGACCGCGCGACGCTGATCGGCCCGGACGGCGAAGTGATCGCCGACACGGACCGGTCCAATCTGCACGTCGTCAACTATTCGGTGCCGATCGAGGCCGAGCTCAGCCTCGAAGATCTGCAGCCCTATCTGCATTCGATCCCCGCGCACCCTCACCTCATCCCGTATGTCACGTCGTACTATCACGACCGCTGGGGTTTCTGCCTGTCGGACAACGTCCGTTCGCAGTTGAAGCCGGGAAATTACAAGGTTTCCATCGCCACGAAAAAGTATCCGGGCGAAGTCAGTTTCGCGGACAGCGTCCTGAAAGGCGAAAGCGAACAGGAATTTCTACTGAGTTCATACCTTTGCCACCCCAGCATGGCGAACAATGAACTGTCCGGTCCGCTTGTCCTGCTCGGCCTCTACGATCGCATTTCCAGATGGAAACGCCGGCGCCTGACCTATCGCTTCGTCCTTCTTCCGGAAACGATCGGAAGCCTGTGCTATTTGTGGAAGCACGGCGACACCCTCAAGGAACGCCTTGTGGGCGGCCTGGTCCTGACCTGTCTGGGCGGCCCGAACACCCTGCTGAACTACAAGACCAGCAGACGGGAAAACACCGACCTGGACGATCTGGTGAAAAGCCTGGGCGCGGATGGAGGCTTCGCCATTCGCCCCTTCACGCCGACCTCGGGATCGGACGAGCGACAGTATTGCTCCGCCGGATTCAATCTCCCCGTCGGCCAGATGGCGCGCACTGTTTACGGGCAGTATGTGGAGTACCACACCTCGGGCGATGACAAGGATCTGATGGGGATCGACCGCATCGTCGATGCCGTGGACCGCATCGAGGCCGTTCTGAAGCTGCACGAAATCTCCGGGCGCTTCAAAAACCTCGCGCCTTACGGCGAGCCGCAACTGGGCCGTCGCAACCTCTACCCCAGCGTCAACAGCCCGTTGAACCGCACGAAATCCTCGGACTCAGTTCTCGACAACCGAACGGCCCTGAACCGGATTCTCACCGTCCTGAACTATTCGGACGGCGAACACCGGATGCTGGATATCGCCCGACGGCTCGAGTGTGATCTGGTCGATCTCGAGCCGATCATCGAGCGCCTTGAGGAAGAAAAACTACTGGAGCTGGCTCCCCAATGACCATCGTGGCCATCACCGGCGACCATCCGCGCCATTGCTTCCTGGCCAGGCGTCTGGCGGAGGCAGGCCTGCTGTCCGGCTGGATCGTGGAGCGTCGCAAGCCTTTCGTCGCCAAGCCGGGGGACGATGTTCCCGCTGGTCTGCATGAACTTTTCAATCTGCATTTCGCACGGCGCGAAGACGCGGAACACCGGGCCTTCGGCGCGTTGCAGCCGAAAGACGTGAACGTCGAGCAGATGTCGATCGAGGTCAGCGACCTGAACGGCCCCGCCGTCCACGCATTTCTGGCGGAACGCGCGCCACGCATTGTGTTGTCCTACGGCTGCCATAAGCTGGACGACGCCACGCTGAACGCCACGCCGGCGCGTTTCTGGAACACCCACGGGGGCCTGTCGCCGTGGTACCGGGGCGTGGCCACCCACTTCTGGCCCTCCTATCTGCTCGAGCCGCAGATGACCGGCGTCACCCTGCACGAGACCACCTCCGCCATCGACGGGGGCGCCGTCTTCCACCAGACCGGCGCGCCTCTCAATCGCGGGGATGGCCTGCACGACCTGGCCTGCGCAACGGTGAAGGCCTACGTCGATGAACTGCCCACGGTTCTGACCAACGCCCTGAGCCTCGACAGCCCACAGGGACATACTCAGGCGACCGCAGGTCGGATCTGGACCTCAGCCATGTGGCGGCCCGAGCATTTGCGCGTCATCTACGAGCAGTATCAGGATCGGATCGTCGATCTTTGCCTCGACGGAGAGATCACCGGCAAGACGCCGACCTTGGTCCGACCTTTCCTGAACCCGTCGGTTTAACCGGCTGGCGGAGCGCGGGGGGCTCGAGACCTCTTTCACCATGGCCCGCCCCCGCGTAAGCAAGCGCCATGACGGAACAGCTTCCCCTGAAGGACCGCGTCGCCCTTGTGGTCGGCGCCTCACGCGGCATCGGATACGAAAGCGCCATCGCGCTGGCGAAGGCGGGCGCCCATGTGGTCGCCACTGCACGCACCGAAGGCGGGCTGGAGGAACTGGACGACGCCGTCTTCGCCGCCACCGGCAAGCACGCCACCCTGATCCCCTTCGATCTGGTCGACGGCGGCGCCATCGACCGCATGGGCGGGGCCCTGTTCGAGCGCTTCGGCAAGCTGGACATCTGGGTCCACGCCGCCGCCACCATGGGGCCCGAAGGGCTGGTGCCCGTCAGCCATGCCGACCCGCGGCAGTTCGCCAAGATCGAGAAGGTGAACTTCACCGCCGTCTATCGCCTGATCCGCTCGCTGGAGCCGCTGCTGCGTGCGTCGGACGCGGGCCGGGCCGTCTATCTGACCTCGTCGCTGGCGTGGAAGCCGCGCGCCTTCTGGGGCGCCTATGCGGCCACCAAGGCGGGGGGGCAGAACCTGGTTCAATGCTGGGCCGATGAGATCGAGTCCACGAAGATCCGCGTGGCCGTGCTGGATCCCGGCAGGATGCAGACCCGGCTGCGCGCCCAGGCCTATCCGGGCGAGGATCCCTCGACCCTCCCCCACCCGTCCGAGATCGCGCCTCTGATGGTCGACCTGTGCCGCCCCGACCGCGAGCCTCCAAAGGGGATCGTGTCGTTCCGTGAGTGGAAGGACGGGCCGCCGGTGTCGGCGCTGGTTTGAGCCTGATCGGTTAAGATGGAATCGCTTCGCGATTCCGACGATGCCGTGAATCAGGCTCTCGCATTCAACTGGACCGAAATCCGAGCTCAGTTGGACTGCGTCCAACTGAGCCGATTTTGGTCTAGCGTTTCGGCTTGGACGGCCCGCCGGTGCGGATGCGGCCCGAGCGGGAAACCTGACGGGCCCCGCCCCTGGCTTTCTTGCCGGGGATGGAGGCGGCCTTGGCCTTGGAGGCGGCGCGCAGCTTGGCCTTGACCACGGTGGGCTTGGGCGCCGCCGCCTTCTTGGCCGGCGCCTTGCCGGGCAGGCCCTTGGCGGTTTCCTTCGCCTCCTCGGCCTTCTGCGCCTTGGTCACGCGGCGCGGCGCCGTCTTGGCGTCGCCCTTGGGTCGGCTCGGCCCGCCAGAGCCGTCCACGAACGGATTGGCGCCCGATTTGGCGGTCAGCCGCATGGGGGTGCCGGGCAGGTCGAAACTCTCGCGCAGACTGTTGATCAGATAACGCCTGTATTGCTCCGGCATCTGTGACGCGCGGTTGGCGAACATCACGAAGGTGGGCGGGCGCGCCTTGGTCTGGGCGATATATTTCGGCTTGATGCGGCGGCCGTCCACGGCGGGCGGCGGGTGGCGCTGCACAGCCATGGCCAGCCAGTCGTTCAGGTCGCGTGTCTTGACCTTCACCGACCAGGTGTCGTGCGCCTTCAGGATGGCGGGCATCAGCCGCTCCACGCCGCGCCCGTTGTGCGCCGACAGGGCGACGAACGGGGCGCCCTTCAGCTGCGGCAGCATGCGGTCGGCGGTTTCCTTCAGCGACGCCATGCGGGACTGGGGCTCTTCCTCCAGATCCCATTTGGAGATCACATAGATCAGCGCCCGGCCCTCGCGCTCGACCAGATCGGCCAACTGCAGGTCCTGGGTGTCGAAGGCGTTGTCCCGATCCATGACCAGCACCACCACCTCGGCGAAGGTGATGGCGCGGATGGTGTCGGCGACGGACAGCTTCTCGAGCTTTTCCTGCACCCGCGCCTTGCGCCGCATGCCGGCGGTGTCCACCAGGCGGATGTTGCGCCCCTCGTAGGTCCAGTCCACCGAGATGGAGTCGCGCGTGATCCCCGCTTCGGGGCCGGTCAGCAGCCGATCCTCGCCCAGAAGGCGGTTGATCAGGGTGGATTTGCCCGCGTTGGGGCGGCCGATGATGGCCACGCGGATGGGCTTGTCGGCCTCTTCCTGCTCGGCCACCTCGATGTCATGGCTGGCCTTG
Source organism: Brevundimonas sp. (assembly GCF_047617075.1). Classification (GTDB taxonomy): domain Bacteria; phylum Pseudomonadota; class Alphaproteobacteria; order Caulobacterales; family Caulobacteraceae; genus Brevundimonas. The sequence goes on along the minus strand of NZ_JBLGCI010000008.1, from coordinate 81,028 downwards.
ACGATCGCTGCGTATAGATCAGCCATTCCCTCGCCATGCTCGGCAGAGATGGCGACTGGCTCGCCGAAGCCCAGCCCGTGGGCCTCGCCAACGCCGCCGCCGCTCTCGCGGCTCTCGGACTTGTTGGCCAGCAGGATCACGGGCGTCTCATGGCGCCTCAGATGATCCGCGAAGATGCGGTCCAGCGAGGTCACGCCCTCGCGCGCGTCCATCATGAACAGGATCAGCTGGGCGTCGTCCAGGGCGGCCTCGGTCTGTTCGCGCATGCGCGATTCCAGACTGTCGTCGCTGACGTCCTCGTATCCCGCCGTGTCGATCAGGGTCAGGTCGATGTCGCCGATATTGCCGTCCGCATAGCGACGGTCGCGGGTCACGCCCGGGCGGTCGTCGACGAGCGCAAGCCTTTTGCCCACCAGCCTGTTGAACAGGGTGGACTTGCCCACATTGGGGCGACCGACGATGGCGACCTTGAGGGCCATGAGACGCTTATAGCCCTTTTGTCAGCTCAGCGGATGCTGACCAGCTGACCATTGTCGGTCACGACATAGAGAGCGCCGTTGTAGGCGATGGGCGCGATGAAGGCGGGCGCGCCAAGGTCCAGGCTGGCCACTTCCTCGCCCGTCTTGTGGTCATAGGCCACGGCCTGGCCGTCGGAGTTGACCAGGACCAGGCGGTTGGACGCCAGGATCGGCCCGCTCCACACCGGGCGGACCGTGCGCTTGCCGACACCGAAGAACCAGCCACCCTCGGTGCGGGTGCGGCCTTCGTTGACGTTGCGAATCCAGTACACCTCGCCGTTCTGACGGTTCAGCACAATCAACTCGCCGGCCTTGGACACCGCGTAGACGACATCTCCGGCGACCCAGGGCGCATTGACGCCGGCGAGCGGCGCCTGCCACGCGGGTTGGCCGGTCCGCAAGTCCATCGCGCTGAGAAGGCCGGAGTGGCTGACGGCGTACACGACACCGCGGCTGATCGCCGGACGTCCCGCGATGTCACGAATTTCGGACAGGGCGTTGGTTCGGCTGGTGCGGGACAGAACCTGTGTCCACAGTTCCTGACCGTTGGCGGCCCGGATGGCCGACACTTCGCCGGATGAGAACGGCGCGATCACCGTGTCGCCGGTCACGGCGGGACTGGAGGCGCGCATCAGGCGAGCGGGCTCGGAGATGGCCTGATAGGACCAGGTCAGGCTGCCGCTTTCGGCGTCCAGGGCGATGACCTGATTGTCCACATCCACCGCGAAGACGCGACCGCCGGACACGGTCGGGGCGCCGTGGATCGGCGCATCGAAGGGCGTGGTCCACAGCACCGCGCCGCTGCGGGCGTCCAGGGCGGTCACAAGGCGATAGCCCGAGGTGACGAAAACCCGATCTCCCGATACCGCAACACCGCCGCCAAAGGCCCGGTCGCGGCCGTCAGGGCGGACGCTGGTCTGCCAGATGATGTCGCCGCTGTTCGCGTCGACTGCGCTGACGCGGGCCTCGCCGTCCATGACGAAGATGCGGCCGTCAGCGGCCACCGGCGTCGCGGTGACCTGAGTCATGCGCGAGCCGCCGTCGCCGATGTTGCGGCGCCAGGCCACAGTGAAGTCAGGCGCGGCGATCACGTGCTCGAGCGATTGCTCCACATTGCCGCCAGGCACGGGCCAGGCCGTGATCGCCTGGGGTCCGGGTACGAAGAAGTCGCGACCCGCCAGTTCAGCGCTGGGCGAGAGGTTCTGTTCAAACTCCAGAATGGAGATTCGCTCGCCGGCGGACGCCACGGACTCCGGCGCTTCGCCGTCGCCTCCGAACGGCCAGACGCGTTGCACGGTCGAACAGGCGGTCGCCGTTACGGCCAGGCCGCAGATCAGCGCGATTTTCAGGGGTTTGGACATGGAGCGCATGCTGGCTTTCGATCCTGGGATTACGGCTGGACGGCCGGCTGTGCGGGAGCGCCCTGATCAGGGCCTTGGCCTTGCGCCGGAGCCTGGGTCTGATTCTGACCGACGCCGGGTTGCGGAAGTTCGGCCTGGGCCCGGACAATTTCCGCCATGGACGCGGCGACGCCGGTATCGATGGCGTCCTTAACCAGTTGCGCGCGCTGACGCACCACGTCCGGCACGTCCTGACCGAGTTCCAGAAGCGCGAAAATCGGGCGGGCTTCGGCCACCTGACCATGTTGAATGCGGGCCAGACCCTGGGCCTCACGGGCGTACGCGCTGAACGGACGGTCGTCCTCGGCCAGGGGCGCCAGGCGCGTCTCGATCTCTTCCAGCGGCGCGGTGTCCATCAGCAGGTAGACGGCCTTGAGGCGCGCCAGGTCCGCGATCACCGTCTGGCCCGAGGAGTCCGCGGCTTCATCGAACAGCGCCACGGCCTGCTCGGTGTCACCGGCGTTCAGCGCGATACCGGCGCGCTGCTGCAGCGCCAGCGCCTTGTAGCCGCTGGAACCGGTATCGACCGCCTCCACGAAGGCGGCGTCGGCGGCGTCGGTGTTTCCTTCGCTCAGGGCCTGCATGCCGCGATCATAGTGCGCGGCGGCGGTTTCCGCGCGGCTGGTCTGCCACGACTGCCAGCCCCACCAAGCCAGGGCCGCGACCAGCGCCAGCACCAAAGCCCCGGCGACCCACGGACCCCAGGTCCGAAACAGGCGGCGGTATCGTTCGGAGCGAAGCTCCTCCTCGACCTCTTCGAAGACATCGACCACTTAAAGACAGGCTCCCCGGACACGCTGGCTGTGCGTTCGTGTGTAAAGCACGGCCGCTGACAATTTCGGCGCGACCCTAGAGGCTTGGCGCGCCGCCCGCAACGCGGACGAACCGGGTTCAGACCGGCTTTTTGGAGAAGTAGGTCTCGACTTGGGCGGGAAAACGGCGCGCCCTGACATCTTCGGCATAGCTTTTCGCCGCGCGGGTGATTTCTCCGCGCAGATCGGCGTAGCGCCGCACGAACTTCGGCGACCAGTCGAACATGCCCAGCATGTCGTTGACCACCAGGATCTGACCGTCGCAGGCGGCGGAGGCGCCGATGCCGATGGTGGGCTTGTCGATGGCCTGTGTAATCTCGGCGGCCAGCCCCTCGGCCACCCCCTCGATAACCACCGCGAAGGCGCCGGCGTCGGCGGTGGCCTCGGCTTCGCTCATGACCCGGACGCGTTCGTCCTCGGTCTTGCCCTTGGCCTTGAAGCCGCCCTCGTTCAGCACCGCCTGGGGCCGAAGGCCCACATGGCCCATGACCGGAATGCCCCGCTGGGCCAGATATTCGATGGTCTGGGGCACGGTGGGGCCGCTTTCCAGCTTCACCCCCTGGGCGCCCGTCTCCTTCATCACGCGGGCGCAATTGGCGTAGGCCTGCTCCTTGCCGCCCTCATAGCTGCCGAACGGCATGTCGACGACCACCATGGCCTTGCGCGCGCCTCGCATGACCGCCTCGCCATGCAGGATCATCATGTCCAGGGTCACGCCCACGGTGTTGGGCAGGCCGTGAACCACCATGCCCACGCTGTCACCCACCAGCAGAACATCGCAGTGCTCGTCCAGCATCTCGGCCATGGGCGCGTCATAAGCCGTCAGACAGACGATGGGCTCGCCGCCCTTGCGCGCAAGGATGTCGGGGGCGTGCAGCCGCTTGACCGGTTCCTGCTTTTGAGAAGACATCAGACCTCGTTCGCCAGTTTCATGCCCGCCATGACCGCCGCTGCGATCAGCACCGCCGCCACGGCCCAGAACATCTGCATACCCCCAAGGGCGGCGAAATCGAAATCCACGCCGAGATTGCTCAGCCCGCTCTGGGCCGCCTGGGCCTGAGCGGTCAGGGCGCCGACGCCGGCGTCCATCAACCCCGCGTTTTCAGGGAGGGCGGCGGCAGAAGCCGAAAGTCCCGTCGCCGTGATTTCATCGCCGGCGCTGAAATTCAGGTTCGAGCCGAGCGTTTCCCGCACAGCCACCACGCCGCCGATCAGACCAGCCGCGCCGATGACCACGGTGCGCATGCGCGAACCGGCGGCCAGGCGCTTCTCCACGCCCCGGGCGAATTCCGCGGCGTCGGGCATGGGCGGCGTCTCGCGGAACAGCCGCTCGATGAAAGGGTCGAATTCGTCAGGCGCGGACATCGGCCGCCCTCCCGAGGTTGTCCGGTTCCGGCGAAAGCCGGGCGCGGAGTTTATCCAGACCACGTTTGACATGAGATTTCACAGTCCCGAGTGGCGTATTCAAGGCGGCGGCGATCTCCGCGTGGGACAGACCGGCGCCGTGACACATCGAGACGCATAGCCTCTCGATGTCGGTGAGGCCTTTCAGCGCCTCGTCCAGATCCATGCGGCCCGTTTGATCGGCGTGGACCGGCTCTTCTACAGGCGCTTCGGTTTCAGAGACATAGCGCGCCTCCTTCACCTTGCGCTTGATATAGAGCCGCGCGGCGATCCGCTTGACCCAGGCCCCAAAGGCGCCCTCGCCCCGGAACTCCGCGCATTTCTCGAACGCCTGGATGAAGGCGTCCTGGGCGATGTCGTCGGCCGTGGCCGAATCGGCGCCCATGCGGCGCAGAAGCGCCCGGACCGCCGAGCCGTGCCTGCGCACCAGCTCGCCGAACTCCCGACGTCCGCCGGCCGCCGCCAGGGCGGCCAGCTCCACATCGTGAAGGTCGATAGGATTGGACATGGCGTTCCCCTGTCTTCAGACGCCGGTTCAGTCCTTGTTCTTGTTGAAGAAGCTCAGGACGATGAACGCCAGCCCGATGAAGCCCGGGATAGAGGCGATGCCGCTCATGACGTAGAAGATTTCATTGTCGCCATCGACGAAGCCCAGCGACCAGCCCATCACGGTCAGTCCCAGAGCGACGGCCAGCCAAATGACCCCGATTCGCATATCGCGCGCCGCCGAGGGGACCGGCTTGCGCGTGTCCTGGCTCATGGCTTCGACCATCTCGGCCGGAAGCGGCTGTCCCCTCTCGAGGGCTGTGCGGATGGTTTGCTGGATTTCGCGGCGATCGCGGTTCTTGGAGACGAACACGATGGCGACGATGGCGACGACCATGATGAACGGCGCGAGGGGGATAAGCAGTTCCATATTGAGACCTCCAACGGGGCGGCGTCGTGCCGCGCCCTTCTGACCATATGAGGCGGCTGTCGGCGCGAACGGATGCGCGAACCGACGTGAAATATTCGTAAGGCGCCACCACAACTTCTATCATGAGTTACGCAGTCACCCCCACGCGTTCCTCCCGAGTGAGTGAAGGAGTCCGTCATGCCCAACCGTCGCCGCCTGCTGGGTCTCGCCGCCGCCATGGCCCTCGCGGCCTGCGCCACCACCCCGGCGCAACGCTCGACCGAGCTGACCGTGGTCACCTTCAACATCTGGCACGATATGGGCGACTGGCCTGCGCGTCGGCCGCTGGTGATCGAGGCCCTGCGCGCCACGAACGCCGACGTCATCGCCCTGCAGGAAGTGTTGCAGGACGAAGGCCTGCCGAATCAGGCGGAAGACATCGCCCGGGCGCTGGGCGGCTATTCCGTCCATTTCGTCTCGGTTGATCCGCCGGAACAGGCGCGCCGCTACGGCAACGCCATCCTGACCCGCCTGCCCGTGCTGGAGACGGGCGACCTGCGGCTCCGTCCGCTGGAGGATTCCCGCACCCTCGCCACGGCGCGCATCTCCGTGGGCGGCCGTCCGGTCGTGATCGCCGCCACTCACCTGCATCACACGCCGGAAGGCGGGGCCATGCGGGCCAGCCAGATCAGCGATGCGCTGGGCGCTGTCGACACGGGCACGGATGCGCCGGTGATCCTGCTGGGTGACTTCAACGCCGCGGCCGACGCGGCCGAGTTTTCGCCCGTGCGGCAAGCGTTCGTCGACGCTCTGGGAACCGCCAACCCGCCCGCCGCTGCGCGCTCCACCCTGGTCACCGACCACGGCCACCGCTCGGAACGGATCGACCATATCTTCGTGGAAACGGATCGATTCGACATCTTGTCGGCGGGCCTGGCCGCAGATCGCGCCGTGTCCGGAATCTGGCCATCAGACCATGTGGCGGTCGTAACGCGCCTGCGTCTTCGCTAACGGGCCAGCCGCCGAGCCGCCATCAGGCTGGTGAGCACCAGGATCGCCGTACCGCCGAGAATGGCGGCGGGAAGAACAAGGCTGTCCGCCAGGGCCGGCATCCCCGGCCCCAGCACGGGCTGGAGCGCCCAGGCCAGCAGCCCGGCCACCATGGCCCACGGCGCCGCCGCGCCCACCCGCGCCCAGGCCCGCCGACGCGCCACCCGCTGCATGACCTCGGCGCAGAACACGAGATCGCGCGCAGGCGGCGTCTGCTGCGCCAAGAGGGCGGCCAGTTTCTGGTCAGGGGTCAACTCAGCCATTCGAACCTCCGAGCGCCTGAAGCAGCTTCGCGCGCCCACGCCCAACATGAGACTTCACCGTGCCCAGGGGCAAGCCCAGGGCCATCGACGCCTCGCCGTGGGACCAGCCCTCAGCGAGACACAGCGCCACGCAGGCCCGTTCGTCAGGGGCCAGGGCGGCCATGGCGGCCTCCATGGCCATGCGGTCCTCGGTCGAGACACCGGGCGGCGGCGCGCTCGCCTCCATCCACGCCGTATCGCGCTCTGCGGCCCGCCGGCGGCCCCGCATCCCGTCCCGCGCCTTGCGCCACGCGATCCCGCACAGCCAGGGACGAACCCCGGCCGCATCGTTCAGTGATCGCAACGACGTCCACGCGGTCAGAAACACTTCCTGCGCCACATCATCCGCCTCGGCCCAATCGCCGCCCAGGACGCGGCGAAGGAACCCACGCACCACCCCCTGATGCTTCGCGACGAGGCGCGCGAAGGCGGCGTCCGACCCCGCGCGGGCCGCCGCCACCAATTCGGTGTCGCTGTCGAACACCCGCTCGCCCCCGCGCCGCAGCGACCGTCAGGAGCCGCGTCGCCGCGTGGTCAGGGCTGAAATCAGAGCCCAGACCGCGACCGCCGCCATGGTCAGGGCGACCACTGTGAACGGGAAACGAACCCCCATGTCGGCGCCGAACACCTGCGGCATGTAGGCCGCCACGCCAAAGCCCGCTCCGATCACCGCGAACAGGCCGAACAGGGACCAGTAATTCGTCGGGCTGTCCGAACCAGAGGAAGCGTTGCCCCAAAACTCCGCTTCGGAATCAATGGGTTTGTCCAGCACCTTCATGAGTTCCGGCGGAACCTCCTTGCCGCTGTCCGCATAGCGGCGGACGATGTCCAGCGTCTCGCGCTGGCGGCGATAGTTCAGCCAGCTGGTCCAGCCGGAACCGATGAACCAGGCCAGCGGAAACAGCAGCCACCAGTAGCTGCGGAACAGGTCTTCCATGTCTTATCCCTCCGATGCGCGCGGCGATCATCGCCTGCTTTCCCCCCGTAGTCGCCGCCGATATGCTGGATGGATGCAAACGCAGCAGATTTTTCCGAAGGGCGTCCATGGACCGCGCTGAACGCCGCCGCCTGATGTATCGCGGCTTCGGTCTGTTCGCCGTCATCCTTGGCCTGTCGGGCGCCACGAATGCGGCGGTCATGCTGATCGCGGGCGCACCGCTGGCCGACGAGGCGCGGCTTCTGGTCCCCGCCCTGATCCTGCTGGGTCTGGGCGGATGGCTGTGGTGGAAATCCCGGGCCTGATCCCGGCAATGCTTTGTGATATGCCCCGCCTTTCGGTCCGGGAGCCGGGGCGCTAGGGCTGCGCGCCTTCCCCGATACGATCGGATCCTGGTGAGATGAGTGAGACCGCCGTGACAAGACGCACCCTGATGGCCGCCGGAGCGATGGGCCTTGCTCTGGTGGCGGCGCCCCGCGCCCTCGCGCGCCGCGCCGACAGCCACCGGGCGCGCATCGACGATCTGATCGCCCGCATGACGATTCAGGAGAAGGCGGGCCAGCTCACCCTGTTCAACGACCCGTTCCGCTGGCGTCCCGGCAATGTGAACCCGGGCGACTTCGACACCGATCAGGAAAAGACCGCCCAGCAGATCCGCGACGGCCATGTGGGCGCCCTGTTCAACGGCGTCGGCGCCGAACAGGCCCGCTACGCGCAGCGTCTGGCGCTGGAGGAAAGCCGTCTGGGCATTCCCATGCTGTTCGCCGCCGACATCATCCACGGCCTGCGCACCACCTTCCCCGTCCCGCTGGGCGAGGCGGCCAGCTGGGACCTGGACCTGGCCGAGCGCACCGCGCGGGCGGCGGCGGCCGAGGGCGGCGCCTCGGGCATCCACCAGACCTACGCCCCCATGGTCGATGTGGCGCGGGACCAGCGCTGGGGCCGCGTGGTCGAGGGCGCGGGCGAAGACGTGCTGCTGAACAATCTGTTCGCCGCGGCCCGCACGCGCGGCTTCCAAGGCGACGACCTGTCCGATCCGCTCAGCCTACTGGCCACCCCCAAGCATTTCGCCGCCTATGGCGCGGCTGAGGCGGGGCTGGACTACAACACCACCGACATGAGCGAGCAGACCCTGCGGGGCGTTCACCTGCCGCCGTTCCAGGCCGCCTTCGAGGCCGGCGCCCTGTGCACCATGAGCGCCTTCAACGACCTGAACGGCGTGCCCACCTCGGGCAATCACTGGCTGCTGACCGAAATCCTGCGCGACGAGTGGGGCTTCACCGGCTTCGTGGTGTCCGACTACACTTCGGAACGGGAGCTGATCGCCCACGGCTTCGCCGAGGACGACCGCGACGCCGCCCGCATCGCCCTGACCGCCGGCGTGGACATGTCCATGCAGAGCGGCATCTATCTGGCCCACATCCCCGATCTGGTCGACAGCGGCGACGTGTCCATGGAGGTCGTGGACCGCGCCGTGCGCCGGGTGCTCATGACCAAGGCGGCGCTGGGCCTGTTCGACGATCCCTATCGCGGGACCGACCCCGAGGTGGAGCGCCGCGTGGTGCGCTCGCAGGCCCACCGCGACCTGGCCCGCGAGGCCGGCCGCAAGTCGGTGGTGCTGCTGAAGAACGACAACAACCTCCTGCCCCTGCCGAAGTCGGGCAAGCGCATCGCCCTGATCGGCCCGTTCGTTGACGATCGCTCCAACGTCTTCGGGCCGTGGTCCATCTTCGCGGACCGCGAGATGGGCGTGACCTTCGAAGAAGGCTTCCGCGCCGCCCTGACCGACCCGTCCCTGCTGACCGTGGTCAAGGGCTCGGACGTGGAGACGCCGCTGGACGGCGGCATCGAAGCCGCTGTCGCTGCAGCCCAGGGCGCCGACGTGGTGGTGCTGGCCATCGGCGAGTCCCACAACATGTCCGCCGAGGCCCAGTCGCGGGTGAACATCGTCGTCCCCGCCCCCCAGCAGGCCCTGGCCGAAGCTGTCGCCGCTACCGGCAAGCCCGTGGTGGTCCTGCTCAAGACCGGCCGCGCGCTGGAGCTGTCCGGCGCGGTGAAGGACGCGGCGGCCATCATGGTCACCTGGTTCCTGGGCTCCGAGGAAGGCAACGCCGCCGCCGATGTGATCTTCGGCGACCACGCCCCCATCGGCCGCCTGCCCATCAGCTTCGCGCACCTGTCAGGCCAGCAGCCGTACTATTACAGCCGCAAGGCCACCGGGCGGCCCGAACTGCCCGACGAGTCCGAGTACAAGGCCCGTTTCCGCGAGACCTCCAACACCGCGCTCTATCCGTTCGGGCATGGGATCGGGTATGCGCCAGTGCGCTACGGCAACATCGTACTGGGGTCAGAGACCCTGTCGTGGGACGGCGAACTGACCGCCTCGGTCCGTGTCACCAATACCGGCGACCGTCCGGTGGACGAGGTGGTTCAGCTCTATGTGCGCGACCGCGTCGCCAGCCTGACCCAGCCCGAGCGCCTGCTGAAGGCCTTCCAGCGCGTCACCGTCGCACCGGGCGAAACGGTCGAGGCCGCCTTCACCCTGACGCGGCAGGACCTGCTGTTCGTCGGCCGCGACATGACGCCGACGGTGGAGCCGGGCTGGTTCGACCTCTGGCTGGCCCCGAACGCCCAGAGCGGACCGCACAGCCAATTCCGCCTCGTTCGCTAGACGAAGGCCGCCTCATAGATCTCGGGTTTGAAGCCCACGATCCGGCGGTCGCCCAGGTCCAGCACAGGGCGCTTGATCATGGACGGCTGAGCCAGCATCAGGGCGACGGCCCTGTGCTGATCCAGATCAGTCCGGTCCGCCTCCGGCAGCTTGCGGAAGGTGGTCCCGGCGCGGTTCAGCACAACCTGCCAGCCATGCTCGTCGCACCATCGTTCCAGCGACGCCCGGTCGATCCCGGCCTTCTTGTAGTCGTGAAAGCGGAACTCGACACCGCGCTCGTCCAGCCACGTCCGCGCCTTCTTGACCGTGTCGCAGTTGGGAATGCCATAGAGCGTGGGCGTCATCGAAATCTCCGTCAGGAAGCTCTTGTCGGGTTCGGAGAGTCATAGGTGATCGGGCAAACCGGGCGCCAGTCCGGAAAGGTCTGGAAAACGGACTCAGCCGCCATGCCGAAACGGGTTTTCCGTTGTCCCGGCAGCTCTCGCCGTGTTCAACTCCTGTTACACTCCCCGAACCAATCAGAGGTGTTTCATGTCCCGCGAAGCCGTCATCGTCTCCACCGCCCGCACGCCCATCGGCCGGGCCTATCGCGGCGCCTTCAACGACACCCAGCCGCAGCAGCTGGGCGCCCACGCGGTGCGCCATGCGGTCGAACGGGCGGGCGTCGATCCGGCCGAGATCGAGGACGTGATCATGGGCGCGGCCCTGCAGCAGGGATCCACCTCGCCCAACATCGCCCGCCAGGTGGCGCTGGCCGCCGGCCTCCCCGCCAGTGTCGCCGGCATGAGCCTGGACCGCCAGTGCGCCTCGGGCCTCATGGCCATCGCCACGGCGGCGAAGCAGGTCATGGTCGATGGCCAACAGGTGGCCGTCGGCGGCGGACTTGAGTCCATCTCGCTGGTCCAGAACCAGCACATGAACCTGTACCGCATGAAGGACGAGGCGCTGCTGAAGCTGTCGCCCCACATCTACATGTCCATGCTGGAGACCGCCGAGGTGGTGGCCGACCGCTACGGCATCAGCCGCGAGGCCCAGGACGAATACGCCCTGCAGTCGCAGCAGCGCACGGCGGCGGCCCAGGCGGCCGGTCATCTGGACGCCGAGGTGGTCCCCATGACCACCACCATGCAGGTGCAGGACAAAGCCACCGGACAGGTGTCCGCCAAGGAAGTCACTCTGTCGAAGGACGAGGGCAACCGCCCCGAAACCACGCTTGAAGGACTGTCTTCGCTCAAGCCCGTGTTCGGCGGCGGCGAGAAGATCGAACAGGGCCGCTTCATCACCGCGGGCAACGCCTCCCAGCTGTCGGACGGCGCGTCGGCCTCGGTGATCATGGAGGCGAAGGACGCGGAGAAGCGCGGCCTGACCCCGCTGGGCGCCTACCGCGGCATGGCCGTGGCCGGCTGCGAGCCGGACGAGATGGGCATCGGCCCCGTCTTCGCCGTACCGAAGCTGCTGAAGCAGCACGGCCTGACCGTGGACGACATCGGCATCTGGGAGCTGAACGAGGCCTTCGCCGTGCAGGTCCTGTACTGCCGTGACAAGCTGGGCATTCCCAATGACCGCCTGAACGTTTCCGGCGGCGCCATCTCCATCGGCCACCCCTACGGCATGTCCGGCGCCCGCATGACCGGTCATGTGCTGATCGAGGGCAAGCGTCGCGGCGCCAAATACGGCGTCGTGACCATGTGCGTGGGCGGCGGCATGGGAGCGGCTGGCCTGTTCGAAATCTACTAGGCTTCGGACGCGCTGGTCGGGTCAGGCCCCGGCCAGCGCCCGATAGATCAATAGCCTCAGGGCGTCGCGCGGGGGCGCGGCGCCGGCGGGCATGACCTGGGTCATCACCGTCACCGACAGACCGAGACCGGGCGTGGCCCAAAAGCCGGTTCCCGCCGCCCCGCCCCAAGAGTACTCGCCCGTCGACCCCGGACCCGAGGCGTCGTCCAGACGGGTCACCCCGCCCAGCGCCTGCCCCATCCGCCCCCCAAGCCGCCCGCCGTAGAACTGGGCCAGCCGCGGCTCGATGTGGTCTTGCGGCCCCCACGGGCTCATCATCAGGCGCGCCGAGTCCGTGCTCATGATCCGCGCCCCGTCCACGGCGCCGCCGTTCGCCAGCATGTCGGCGAAACGGCCGTAGTCGCCCAGGGTCGAGACCAGCGCCCCGCTGCCGGAATCCGCCAGTGGCCGCCGCAGGGGGGTCAGCTCGGCGCCGGGCCGGGCACGGTTCAATCCGCCCTCGCCCGCCGTATAGAGGCCCGCCAGCCGCACGGCCTTGTCCTCGGGCACGAAGAAGCCGGTGTCGACCATGCCTAGCGGGTCAAAGATGCGGCGCTTCAGGAAATCCCCCAGCCGCTCGCCGCTGATCCGCTCGATCACCAGTCCCGCGATGTCGAGCCCATAGCCGTACAGCCAGTCCGTCCCCGGCTGATGCTCCAGCGGCAGCTGGCCCAGTCGCCGCGCGAACCCGTCCAGCCCGCCGATCTCGGGGTCGTACATCCAGGCGGCGGCGGTCAGGCCGGACTGTCGATACAGCGGCGCCACGCGCGCATCGCCCCAACTGTTGGCCAGGCCGCAGGTGTGGGTCAGCAGATGCCCCACCGTCATGACGCGGGCCGGAACGCGCGCCTCGCTCTCGCCCAGAACCTGAAGGTCCGCGAACTCCGGCACGATGTCGGCCACCGGCCTGTCCAGCGTCAGTTCGCCGTCCTCGATCAGCAGCACCGCGCCCGCCGCCACCACCGGTTTGGTCATGGAGTAGATGCGATAGATCGAGTCCGGTCCGATGGTCTCGGACCCGGCGATGTGCGCCTCGGTCAGCACCCGCCCACGCTGCGCCACCCGCAGCGACGCAAACGGCAGGTCGCCATGCTCTACGAAGCGGCGCAACTGCGCCACGACCGGATCAAGCGCATCCGAAGCCCGAACGGGACCGGCCGCGAGCCCCGCCAGGGCGGCGCCCGAGATCATCAAGGTGCGACGGTCGATCATGGCGACCTCCTGTCCTTGGCCGGGGTCAGTTCCCGGACGCGGCCACGACGCTCTGAACCTCGCGCTCGGCCTGGGTGAAGCCGTAGTTCGGAATCAGGGCGTCGGCCTGATCCGACACCGCGTCCCACACAGCGATCAGGCGCTCGCCCGCGTCGTCGCCGCCGCCGATGTATTTGCCCTGGCTGAGGGTCACCGTGGCCGTGGCGAAGTGGCCGGCTCCCGCGCAGATCACCGTCCGCGTCGGCGCGCCATCCACCACCAGCGGCAGCAGCGCCGGGCTGACCAGCGCCGGGTCCAGCGCCTTCAGCGCCGCCTCGGGCAGGATGTCCGCCGTCATCTGGGTCGCGGCCGTCGGCGCCAGGCAGTTGACGCGGATGCCGTATTTCTCGCCCTCGATGGACAGCGTCTGCATGAAGCCCACCAGCGCCATCTTGGCGGCGCCGTAGTTCGCCTGGCCGAAATTGCCGTACAGACCCGACGACGAGGTGGTCATGACGATACGGCCGAACTGCTGCTGGCGCATCTGTTCCCACACCGCCTTGGTGCAGATAGCCGCGCCCATCAGGTGCACGTCCATCACCAGACGGAAATCGGCCATGTCCATCTTGGCGAAGCTCTTGTCGCGCAGGATGCCGGCGTTGTTGATCAGGATGTCGATGCGGCCCCAGGTCTCCACGGTCTGACTGACCATGGCGGCCACGGCGGCCTCGTCGGTGACCGAGGCGGCCACGGCCAGGGCCTCGCCGCCCGCAGCGCGGATCTCCTCCGCCACGGAATCCGCCGCATCCTGGGACAGGTCATTGACCACCACCTTCGCGCCCTTGCGCGCCAGATACAGCGCATGTTCGCGGCCCAGTCCCCCGCCCGAACCCGTCACGATCGCCACACGCCCTTGAAGCGCCATGCTCATATCTCCTGTCATCATTTTGATTTATCGGCGGGATCTTAGCCGGCCGCACCCTTGCCGGGCTTGCATATCGACATGAACCCTGCGGCCATGAAGCTGGCCATGCGGTCCTTCACCGCCTCGAAGTCGTCCGAGTTGCAACGCCCGCCGGACAGCCGGTCGATCCGGCCTGTGCGGGCCAGCGTCAGCATCAGAGCGCCGGTGACGAAGTGATAGCCCCAGAAGATGTCTTCCTCGGCGCAGTCCGGCAGTGCCTTCTTGAGAAGGTCGATCAGGCGCAAAACCACCGGATCGAAATGCAGGTCCATCAGTTCGGCCCCATAGGTGGTGTTGGACACCAGCGCCCCCAGGGCGCCGTAGTTCTTCCAGCTCTCGCCACCCTGGCTGTACAAATCCAGATCCGTATCCAGAAACGCCCGCAGGGCGCCCTCAACGGTCGGCTTGCCGCCGGTCGCCGCATCGTATTCTTCCAGCGCCTTCATGCGCAGGCCGCTGGTCACCCCCGCGCGCCGTCCGATGACGGCGTCGAACAGGGTCTTCTTGTCGGTGAAATAGTAGTTCAGCAGGGTGTGGTGGACGCCGACCTTCTGGGCCACGTCCTTCAGCGTCACCCCGTACAGACCGTGCACCGAGAACAGATACTCGGCCGCGTCGAGGATCTGCTCCATCTTGTCGGCGCGCTGCTGCTCCTTGACCGGGCGCTTGCGCGGCTTGTGCGCCGGGCGCGCGACCACCTCACGGGGCTTGGCCTCCGCGACCGCCGCAGGTTTGGTCTTCGTTTTCGGCTCAGCCACCATAGTCTGCTCGCAAACGCATCTTGTCGATCTTGCCCGTGGGGGCCAGCGGCATCTGGTCCAGTCGGATGACCGCGTCGGGAATCCACCACGGGGCGACCCTGTCACGCAACGGGGCAAGCAGGGCTTCGTCGCTTATGGTGTCCGATTCCCGGGTCTGGACCAGAAGAATGGGCCGTTCGCCCCATTTGGGGTCGGGGCGTGCGATCACGGCGGCCAGGGACACCTCGGGGTGCTCGCTGACCACGGCCTCGATCTCGGCCGGATTGATCCATTCGCCGCCGGACTTGATCAGATCCTTGGCCCGGCCGGTGATGATCAGATCGCCGTCGGGGCTGATCCGCGCCAGGTCGCCCGTGGCGAACCAGCCGTCCGGATCGGTGGCGCTATCCTCCTCCCCGAAATAGCGCTGGATCACCGCGGCGCCGCGCACCTTCAGATGACCTTCCACGCCCCGCTGTTCCGGAAGGGCCTTCCCGTCGGCGTCGGTCAGCAGCAGGTCGACGCCGATGGCGGTGCGGCCGGACTTGTGGGCCGCGCGATCCGGATCGGCCGGCCGCGCCACCGTGCCCGACGGCGACATCTCGGTCATGCCCCAGCTGGTCTGGACGACCACGCCCAGCCCCCGCTCGATGCGCTCCATCAACGCCGGCGCCAGCGGCGCCCCGCCGACCACGATCCGCTTCAGCGAGGGGGTCTGAGCCCCCGTCGCCTCCAGATGCTCCAGCAGCGCCAGCCAGACCGTGGCCACGCCCACCCCGACGGTCGCCTTCTCGGCGTTGATCAGGGCGGCCAGGCTCGCGCCATCCAGATAGCGGCCGGGCAGGATCAGCCGCGCACCCACCGCGGGCGCCGCGAACGGCAGGCCCCAGGCGTTGGCGTGGAACATGGGCACCGCCATCAGGATGCCGTCGTCGGCCGTGAACGCCATCACGTCCGCCTGCAGCACCCGCAGCGTATGCAGGAAGCTGGACCGGTGCGTATAGGTCACCCCCTTGGGCGCCCCCGTGGTGCCCGAGGTGAAGCACAGGCCGCTGGGCGCGGTCTCCTCGAACGCCCCCCAGACTACCTCACCCTCGGCCGTTTCGATCATCGGCTCCAGAAAGTCGGTCTGGTCGTCCGCCGCCCCGGCGTCGATCACCAGCACACGCTCCACCAGCGGCGCCCGCGCGGCGATGCGCCGGGCCAGCGGCGCCAGGTCCGCTCCCGCGATCAGGATGCGGGCCTGGGACTGGGTCGCCATGTCGGCCAGTTGCGCCTCGGTCAGGCGGGGGTTCAGCGTATGACACACCGCCCCCATGCCCATGACCGCGTACCAAGCTTCCACATGGGCCTGGGTGTTCCAGGCGAGTGTCGCCACGCGATCGCCCGGCTTCACGCCCAGCCCTCCGAGCACGCTGGAGAGTCTTCGGCTGCGCGCCCTCAGGGCCGCATAGCCGATACGCTCGCTTGAACCGTCGCCACGCGCCGTGACCACCTCGACGCCCGGATGCCATTTGGCGGCATGATCCAGGAACCGGTCGAGGGTCAACGGGAAGGACTGCATCTCCCCGTCGTTCATCGGCAATCCGCTGCTGGAGGAAGCGGCGGCGACGCGACGCCCACGTTCCAGTGCCAGGGCAGATCGCCCTGGGCGCGGCGGCGGCAGACAACCTCCTCCACCAGCTCGAACATGCCCGGCATCAGGTGCTCGCCGGGCGCCGGCGTCTGGTCGAAGGCCATATAGGCCCTCTCCTCGCCGTAAGCCCGCCACTGCGGCTGACCTTCGGCGGCAGGAACCCCGTCGCGCGCGAAGCTGACCCAATAACCCAGCATGGCGTCAGACAGCGCGGATTCCACGTCCGTTTCCGGAATCTCCGGCCAATGGGGCGGCGTCCGGTCTCCGCCGCCGAAGACATAAGGAATCTCGCTGGCGTGGAAGGCGTGCAGCCCGGCCTCGTCGGCGGCCGGATAGCTGTGATTGAAGAAGTACAGGAACGACGGCTGGCCCTGCGCCGTCTGGTTGCGCACCAGCCGCTCGGCGGTCCAGCCGTACATGGCGTCCCGAGTGGTCGCCAGCATGGCCTCGTCCAGATTCCCGGACGGGTAACGCGCCAGCATGTCGTCCGCCAGGTCGCCATAGGCCACCCGGATGGCTGCCTCATAGGCCTCCGCGCTCGCGGGTTCGGGGGGCAACAGGAACCGCAGCGAGCGTATCTCGCCCTCGTTGAACCCGGCCAGGATCGGCACGGACGCCGCCTCGCCCCGCTCGAAGGCCTCCACCGGCTGGGCAGGCAGCACATGGCCGTCCACATTGCCCAGCGGCAGGAAGCCGGACATGGCCGCGCCGATGGTCAGGGCTTGCGGGTCCATGGCCCGCAGCCGGGCGAGCCCCCTCACCTCAAGCTGGCGGCTAAGGGCGACGCCCGCGTCCTCCGCCGACGGCGTCCCGTGCACCGTCTCGCTGAGTGCGGGCGTGGAGATCATGTAGGCGCTCTGGGCCACCGCCTTGTGGAACAGCCCGTGCGCGGACGGCGCGGCCATCAGATACATGACCGACAGGGCGCCGGCGGACTCGCCCGCGATGGTGACATTGTCCGGGTCGCCCCCGAAGGCGGCGATGTTGCGATTGACCCAGCGCAGGGCCTCGATCTGGTCCAGCAGGCCGTAGTTGCCCGACACCCCGTCCGGCGACTCTTCACTCAGGTCCGGATGCGCCAGATAGCCCAGCACGCCCAGACGATAGTTGATGGTCACCACCACGACGCCCTCGGCGGCCATGCGCGCGCCGTCGTACATGGTCTCGCTGCCCGAACCTCCGGTCAGTGAGCCGCCGTGGATCCACACGAACACCGGCGCATTTTCCGCGTTCTGCGGCGTCCAGACGTTCAGCGACAGGCAGTCTTCGCTCATCGCCGGGGTCTCGGCGGGCGCATAGATGCTGCCCGGCCGCGACGGCGGCTGGTGACAGGCGGGGCCGAACGCGGTGGCGTCACGCACGCCGTCCCAGCCCGCCGCCGCTACCGGCGCGCGCCAACGCATCCGGCCCGTCGGCGCCTCGGCATAGGGAATGCCCCGGAAGGCGGCGACGCCGTCCAGCGCCTCCCCCCTCACGGACCCGGCGGGCGCCTCGACCACCGGCGCGTCACTGGCCGACGCGGGCGCCGCCGTCAACAGGGCCGCCAGCCCTGCCATCATGCTCAGGGTGGACCGGATCATGCCGCGACCTCCTTGGATTGGGATTGCTGCCTCAGCGCCCGGGCCAGCCACAGGAACAGGCCGATGGCCAGAAGGTAGAACGGCGTCAGGGTGTAGAACGCCAGTTGCAGCGAATTCTCCGGATTGGTGCGGGCGAAGAAGTCGCTGGCGAAGCCGAGATAGGTGGGGCCGAAGCCCAAGCCCACCATGTTCATCACCAGCAGCAGCAGGGCGCCGGCCAGAACGCGCTGATCGGGGCGCACCTCCTCCTGGACGAGGGTCACCGCCGGAGACAGGTAGAAGTAGTTCAGCCCCATCGGCAGCAGCAGGAAGATCAGCGCCAGCTGCCAGCTCGGGGCCCAGATGAAGCCAATGAACAGCGGCGCCGCCAGGGCCAGACCGATGGCCGGAACATAGCCGTAGGCCGACTTCCAGCGCCGGGCGAACAGATCGACGAGACGGCCCGAGACCAGCATGCCCGCACTGGCGCCGAACAGCACCACAAGGGCGTACCAGACGGCCACGTCCTCCAGCGTCATGCCCTTTTCGCGCATCAGGAACAGCACCGCGAACCCGAGCAGGGCGTAGGTGATGAACTGGGTCGCGGCGCAGGCCAGGGCGCAGCGCAGCAGCACCGGATCGGTGAAGAACATCTTGCAGGTGGCCCAGAAACCCGGGCTGGCCTGCGCCGCGGCCGGTTCAGCCTGAGGGACCGCCGGCTCGGCGGGAGCAATGTCCAGACCACCCTTCTTCGGCTCGCGCACGAAGAACCAGATGATCACGGCGGTGAGCACGCCGATGACGCCGACCCAGATGAAGGCGAAGCGCCAGGAATAGGTCGAGGCGATGGAGGCGCCGAAGGCGACGCCCAGGGCCATGCCGATGGGCGGGCCCATGTTGAACAGGCTGAGCGCCGTGCCGCGCGAGCCCGGCGGGAAATAGTCGGAGATGATCGCATAGGACGGCGGCACCCCGCCGGCCTCGCCGACGCCGACGGCCATGCGCGCCAACGCCAGCTGCGGATAACTGGTCGCCATGCCGCAGGCGGCCGTCGCCGCGCTCCACAAACCACAGGCGATAGCTAGAACCTTGGTCCGGTTTGTCCGGTCCGCCAGCCAGCCCACCGGGATCGCAAGGAAGCAGTAGAACAGGGCGAAATAGAAACCGGTCAGCAGCCCCAGCTGACCGTCGGTGACGCCCAGATCGTCCTGGATCGGCTTGGCCAGGATCCCCAGCAATTGCCGGTCCAGGAAGTTGAGCACATAGACGAAACACAGGATCGCCAGCACGACCCAGGCCCGCAGCCCCGGGCGCGCGGCTGGCGCGCCCGGGGCGAGGGAGGAAGAGGACGCGTCAGCCATCAGAACGTGTACCCCAGACGGACGCCCACCGTACGGGGCCGGTTCACGCCGTACTTGCCGTCAACGAAGGCTTCCGGGTGGACGTAGTTGATGGACCGATCGTCGAACAGGTTCTCCACATAGGCCGCGACCGTGACCTGATCGAAGGCGACAGCGAAGGCGCCGTTCACCACCGTGTACTCCTCGGTCCAGTCATAGGTTGGGCTGATCACGCCGGGCTGGCCCGGGGTGTTCGGGAACGAGCCCGGGAAATCGCCCACATGGATCACCGACATGGACGCGTTGGCCTCGGCGGTCTGGAAGATGTCGAAGTTGTAGTTGACCGTCATGGAGCCGCTGAACTGCGGCCCAGCCAGACGAGCGCCCAGAACAGCGCCGGAGATGGCGGCCTCTTCCGCCGACAGATCATCCACCTCGGCCTCGTTGAGCGCGCCGTTCAGGGCCACCGTCCAGCCGTCGGCCGGAATGGCCCGGACCTCGAACTCAATGCCCCGGCTGTAGGCGCCGCCGATGTTGGTGGCGAACTGAATCTGGTCGGAGGTGCGGTTGGCCTGCACCTGGATGTCGTTCCAGTCGATGTAATAGAGCGCCAGATTGGCGGCCAGGCGACCGTCCATCCATGTGCCCTTCAGACCGACCTCATAGCTGATCAGTTCGTCGGAATCGGCGCCCAGAGGAATAACCAGATCGGTCGGATCCAGCACGCTGACAGAGCCACCCTGAGCGTTGACGATCGGACCGCGGAAGCCGGTCGCCACCGTGGCGTAGGTCGTCAGCGACGGCGTCGGCCGCCAGGACACGCTGGCGCGATAGGACGGACCTGTTTCTTCCGCCTTGACGCCTTCGGCGGCGGCGATCGGGGTGATCGTCAAAGGACCGGGAATACCGAACAGAGCATTCGTCAGATAGTTGCTGTTGTAGCCGCCGGCCTCGGTGAAACCCTGGATATCCGTGCTGCCGTAACGCAGCCCGCCGGTGACCCACAGATCATCGTTGAAGCGGTAGGTCAGCTGACCGAACAGCGCCTGCTCGTGCGAAATGGAGTAGCTGTTGAACCGTTGATAGTACTCGTCCGGCAGGCCGGTGATCCCGCGCGCCGCCAGGAATTCCGGGCTGGAACGGTAGTTGAACGCCACATCCCGGCGGCGTTCAAAATAGAAGCCGCCCAGCACCCAGTCGAACCGCCCTCCGGGGTCTGAAACCAACCGCATTTCCTGCACGAAGGTTTCGTCCGAGGCGTCGGCGTCCAGGGCGAAGGCGATGGCCTGGGCGAAGGTTCCGGCCAGGTCCACGTAGAACAGGGCGTCATACTCCGACCACGTCGACGAGCTGGTCAGGTTCGCGCCGTCGAACTGATAATCGACCGTCAGATTGTAGTTGGTCATCTCGCCCGAGAACCGGTCCGGACGGTCCGACCGGCGCGTGTCCTCGCCCAGCGTCGGATTGACCAGCGAGGAGTCCTGCGGATCGCTTTCCTCGTGAGAGTAACGCAGTTGCACCGCCAGACGGTCGGTCGGCTCCCACAGCAGGGTGGCGCGGCCGCCCCAGCTTTCCAGGGCGTTCGAGTTCTCGATCCCCGTGCCGATATTGTCGATGTAGCCTTCCTCGTCGCGCAGGAAGCCGACGACGCGCAGGGCCAGCTTGTCCTCGACCAGCGGCACATTGACCATGCCGTTGTAACGCTGACGCAGGGAGTCATCCCCCGTTACGCCGATGTCGCCAAGAAACGACGCCTCGAAAGCGTTGGGGTCAGGCGCATGGGTCAGGATGCGCAGGGCGCCGGCCAGCGAGCCGGAGCCGAACAGCGTCCCCTGCGGCCCGCGCAGGAACTCGATCCGCTCCACGTCATACAGGCTGGGATCCAGGATGGTGGAGTTGCCGTTCGACGAGATCGGCAGCTCATCGATGTAGATCGCCACCGTGCTCTGAAGGTTGGCGTTGTAACCGTTTGTGGCGATGCCCCGTGCGGTGAAATTGTTGAAATTGGCGCTGGCCCGGTTGAGCACCACGCCCGGCGTCTCGGTGGCCAGGCCTTCGTAGCCGACGATGCCCTTTTCGGTCAGCTCCTCCTGCGACAGGGTCGTGATGCTCAGGGGCACGTCCTGAATACGCTCGGAGCGACGGGTAGCGGTTACGATCACCTCCCCGACGGATGTGACCTCCTGCTCCTGCTCTTCATTCTGGTTCGGCGCGGTCTGGGCCAGCACCGGCGTCCACGCCCCCGCGACTGCGACGGCGCAAGCCGACGCGAGAAGTATCGCCCTCATCTGTTTTCCTCCCTCGGCGCCGCTCGTGATTGTCGGCGCTCTCGGAAAGGGAGTGGGACACGGTTCCGCTTCACTGTCAACATTCACTCTCGCGCGTGTGAATGTTGCATTGCGGTCTTCACCAGAACTTTGGAAACCCAACCTGCGCCGTGATCGTTCGCATCCCAGGAGGAGCAATGCCCGACGCAATTTTCAACGGCTGGGAGGGCGTGCTGCGCATTCTGCTGATCGCGCCGGCCGCCTATGTCGCGCTGGTCCTGATTCTGCGGATGTCCGGCAAGCGCACCCTGGCGAAACTGAACGCGTTCGACTTCGTCGTCACCATCGCCATCGGCTCGACTCTCGCCTCGGTCATCACCAGCAGCACGCTCTCGCTGGTGGACGGAATCGTCGCCCTGGCGCTGCTGGTGGGCATGCAGTTCCTGGTCACCAGCGCCTCGGTGCGCTGGCCCTGGTTCAATCGCGCCGTCAAGGCAGAGGCCACCCTTCTGGTCCGCAAGGGCGAGCTGCTGCCCCGGACCATGCGACGCCAGCGCATCACCAGCGACGAGATCGAGGCCGCTATCCGCCAGTCTGGCGGCCGCGGCGTCGAGGATGCGGACGCGGTCTTCCTCGAGACTGACGGCTCTCTCGCCGTGACGCGGGCATCCTGATGGAGACGCTTCACGCCTTCATCGGGACCGAGGGGCAGGACATCGGCTGGTTGCAGATGTCGCTGCGGGCGGTGCTGATTTTCGTTCTGGGCGTGCTGATCGTCCGCTTCGCCGCCACCCGGGCCTTCGGCAAGTGGAGCCCCCTGGACATCATCCTGGCCGTCATCGTCGGCTCGAACCTCAGCCGCGCCCTGACCGGCAGCGCGCCGTTCCTGCCCACCGTGATCGCCACCATCCTTCTTGTCGTTCTGCACGGTCTGCTGGCCATGGCGGCGGCGCGATGGTCCTGGCTCAGCACCATCACCAAGGGCGCGTCGATCCCGCTGGTGCGCGACGGAAAAATGGACGAGCCGGCCATGCGCCGCGCGGGCATCGGTCAGGGTGACCTGCGCATGGCCCTGAGGGCGGCCGGCCACAACGATCTCGAGCGCGTCCGTTCCGCCTCGCTGGAGCGTAACGGCGATATCAGCGTCATCGACGAATGATCGCCGACGACGATCTCGCCGAGGACCGTCAGGCCTACCTCGTGCACATCGACCACGAAGCCGACATCACCTTCCCGGCGCAACAGGTCTGTGATCTGACAGACGGCCTCTATCTGGTGGTCAGCGCCCTGAGCCGATCGCGCCTCTATCACCGCATCAAGCGCCAGCTGCCGCCGGGTACCGCATTTCTGGTCGCGCCTCTGGCGGGCGCCCCGAAATTCAAGGGCATGTCCCGTGGCGCGCTTGCCTTCACCCGAAGCATATGGCCGCCGAACCCCTAGCGAGCGCCCTATCGCATCTACCGCGACGCCGGCGCCGTGGTGACCGAGACCGGCCGACAGGACGCCGACGCCCAGCCGTTCCTCGACTTTCTGCAGTCCGACGAGGGGGCCGCCATCTTCGCGCGTTGGGGCTGGCGGGCCGGAGAGCACTAGCCCTTCCGCCTCATGGCTCGGCGCTGCGGCCGCCTAGCGCCCGAGGCCGCCGGCGCTAGGCGTTACGCGCGCGAACTGCGCTGTGTCGCCACGCGCAGGGGCCGGAGACCGTGGTTGCGAAGCTGCGCGCGCACCGACCGCCTTCGCATCGCCGCAGAAGATTTCGTAGAGCATGCCCATGACCGCCTGTGCCCGCTCGTCGGCGATCGAATAGAAGATCGAGCGCGACTGACGGCGGGTCTTGACCAGGCCGTACTGGCGCAGTTCAGCCAGTTGCTGGGACAGAGCCGGCTGCTTGATGCCCAGGTCCGCCTCGAGCTGACCGACCGAACGCTCCTCTTCGGCGATGTGGCACAAAATCAGCAGCCGGTTTGCGTTGGCCAGCTGGCGCAGCAGCTCGGCGGCCTCGGGCGCCTTTGTCTTCAACCGCTCCATGGCGGCGGCCTGGTCGTCGGTCATTTGCGACGCTCGCGATAGTACCAGGGCGCATCGCCGTCGCCCTCGGCGATGGCGTCGTCCAGGGTGGTGGCGGCAGGCTCCAGCAGGGCGTCCCCGGGCGCCCAGCCCGCCGGCGTGGAGGCCGCCTCACGGTCAGAGGTCTGCAGGGCGGTGACGAGACGCAGCAGCTCCTCGACCGAGCGGCCGATGTTCATCGGGTACCAGCTGATGGCGCGCACGACGCCTTCGGGGTCGATGACGAAGGTGGCGCGCACCGTGGCGCTGTCGCTCGAGCCGGCGTCGACCATGCCGAAGGCGTGGCCGATGGCCATGGAGGGATCCTCGATGATCGGGAACGACACCTTCACGCCGAAGCGGCGATAGATGTCCTTCAGCCACGCCAGGTGGGAATACAGACTGTCCACCGACAGGGCCATCAGATCACAGTCGATCGCCGCGAAGGCGTCGGCCTGGCGGGCCAGAGCCACGAACTCGCTGGTGCAGACCGGCGTGAAGTCCGCCGGGTGCGAGAACAGCACCAGCCAACGACCGCGATAGTCGCTGAGGCGCCTTTCGCCCTGGGTTGTGCGCGCGGTGAAGTCCGGGGCCGGGTCGTTGATGCGCAGGGGGCGCATCACGGCGGGGTAGAGGGTCGGCGCGGTGTCGGTGGTTTCCATGGTCGCAAGCTAGGCGCTTCCCTCCGTTTTCGCCACATTAAAATACATACTTGCACAAACTATGAATAAGTATATCTATGGACTCACCCAAAGGGAGACACCCCATGTCCTCGAACACCCTGGATCCCGCCCGCGACCACGCCGCCGACATCGTGCGCGCCGCGCTGGCCGACCCCCGCCAACGCCCTGTGGTCAAATCGTTCTTCGACGAAGCCACCTTCACCGTCAGTCACGTCGTGCGGGATCCCGGCTCTGAAATCTGCGCCATCATCGACAGTGTGCTGGACTATGATCCGGCGTCCGGCCGCACCTCGCACGCCTCGGCTGACGCCCTCATTGATTACGTGAAATCCGAAGGTCTCACGGTCCAGTGGCTGCTCGAGACCCACGCCCACGCCGATCACCTGTCGGCAGCGCCGTACCTTCAGGAACAGCTCGGGGGCCAGCTGGCCATCGGTCACGAAATCCTCACGGTGCAGGAGGTCTTCGGCAAGATCTTCAACGAGGGAACCGAGTTCCGCCGCGACGGCAGCCAGTTCGACCAGCTGTTCAACGACGGCGACCGGTTCGAGATCGGCGGGCTGAAGGCCACGGTGCTGCACGTGCCGGGCCACACCCCGGCCTGTCTGGCCTACGTCATCGGAGACGCCGTCTTTCCGGGCGACACCATGTTCATGCCTGATTACGGCACGGCGCGCTGCGACTTTCCCGGCGGCGACGCCCGAACCCTGTATCGGTCGATCCATCGCCTGACCTCCCTGCCGGACGAGGCGCGGGTGTTCCTGTGCCACGACTACAAGGCGCCTCCGGGCCGTACCGAGTTCGCCTGGGAAACCACCATCGGGGCCCAGCGCACCGGCAACATCCACATCCGCGACGGCGTCAGCGAGGACGAGTTCGTGGCCATGCGCACCCAGCGCGACGCCACCCTGCCCATGCCCAAGCTGATCCTGCCGTCGGTGCAGGTGAACATGAACGGCGGTCGCCCGCCCGAGCCCGAGGACAATGGGGTGCGTTACCTCAAGGTCCCGCTGAACACGCTGTAAGGCAAGGATCCCATGTTTGAGCCCCCGCCCCTTGAAACCCTTCCCTTCGTCTGGCCGCTGGCCGGCGGCCTGCTGGTCGGCCTGTCCGCCGGTCTCTATCTGTTGCTAAACGGGCGCGTGGCCGGGATCTCCGGCCTGACCGCCGCCGCGACCGGCTTGTCGAAGGGCGCGCCGCGCACCCTCGGCCTGGGCTTTCTCGCCGGTCTGCTGGGCGGTGCGGCGCTGGCCTCGGCGCTGATCCGCAGGCCCGAGGTGCAGATAACCTCGGAGGTCTGGCTTCTGGTGCTCGGGGGCCTGATCGTCGGCTTCGGCACGCGCTGGGGCTCGGGCTGCACGAGCGGCCACGGCGTCTGCGGCCTGGCGCGCCTGTCGCCCCGCTCCATCGTCGCCACCGGCGTCTTCATGGCGGTCGCGGCCCTGACCGTCTTCGTCACCCGCCATCTGTTGGGAGGCCTGGCATGAACCGGCTGATCGTCGCCGTCCTGTGCGGCCTGCTGTTCGGCGCCGGGATGGTGGTGTCCGACATGATCAACCCGGCCCGCGTCCTGGCCTTCCTGGATGTGACAGGGGCCTGGGACCCCTCCCTGGCCTTCGTCATGGGCGGGGCGCTGATCCCGTCCGCCGTCGCTTACCTGATCCGCCGGCGCATGGATGCGCCGGTCGCGACCGAGACCTTTCATGTGCCCGAGAGCCGAACCATCGACATGCCTCTGGTCGGCGGCGCCGCCCTGTTCGGCCTGGGCTGGGGTCTGGTCGGCCTGTGCCCCGGCCCGGCGCTGGCGGCCCTGACCACCGGCGAATGGCAAGCCTTCGTGTTCGTCGGCGCCCTCGTTGCCGGCATGGCCCTGTTCCGCCTGACCCTCGACCGAAAAGCCTGAACCAGAAGAAGCCCATAGGGAGACAACGCCATGGATATCCGTCCGCTGGACGAGGCCCTTTCCGCCTCGCCCCAGATCGCCCCTGAGGATATGCCCGCCATCGCGGCCCAGGGCTTCAGGTCGGTGATCTCCAACCGACCCGACGGCGAGGAGCCCGGCCAGCCCAGCGCCGAGACCCTGCGCCAGGCCGCCGAGGCCGCCGGCCTCGCCTTCGCTCATGTGCCCGTGGTCGGCGGCGCCATCTCTGATCAGGACCTGGCGGACTTCAACAGGGCTCTGGCCGACCTGCCAAAGCCCGTGTTCGGTTTCTGCCGCACCGGCACGCGCACGGCCACACTCTGGGCGCTGGCGAACGCCGCCACCGAAAGCCCCGATCATCTGATCGCCCGCGCCAGAAGCGCCGGCTACGACCTCGGCGCCCTGCGTCCCCGTCTTCAAGGAGCCGCGTCATGAGCGCCCAATACGCCCCCCTGGGCTCCTGCG
The DNA here is from genome assembly GCF_047617075.1 of Brevundimonas sp. GTDB lineage: Bacteria > Pseudomonadota > Alphaproteobacteria > Caulobacterales > Caulobacteraceae > Brevundimonas. The sequence continues at coordinate 54,451 of NZ_JBLGCI010000008.1, read as the reverse complement.
ACGTCCTGATCGTCGGCGGCGGATCCGCCGGGATCGCCACAGCCGCCAGCCTCCTGCGACGTCGTCCGGGCCTCGACGTTCGCATCGTCGAGCCGTCCGAGCACCACTATTATCAACCCGGCTGGACCATGGTCGGCGCCGGCGTCTTCACGCCCGAGCGGACCCAGCGCCGCACCGAGGACCTGATCCCCCGGGGCGCCCAGTGGGTGCGGGGTGCTGTCGCGGCTTTCGACCCCGCGCAGGACCGCGTTGAACTGACCGACGGCCGCTGGATCGGCTATCGGATGCTGGTGGCGGCGCCGGGGCTGAAGCTGGACTGGGGGGCCATCCCCGGCCTGGCGGAAACCCTGGGGCGCAACAACGTCACCTCCAACTACGGATACGAGACCGCGCCCTACACCTGGAAGCTGGTCCAGGCGATGCGTAGCGGCCGGGCGATCTTCACTCAGCCCCCCATGCCCATCAAATGCGCCGGCGCGCCGCAGAAGGCCATGTACCTGTCGGCCGACCACTGGCGCGATCACGGCCGCAACGACATCGAGATCGAGTTCCACAACGCCGGCCCGGTGCTGTTCGGGGTCAAGGACTATGTCCCGGCGCTGATGGAGTATGTCCGAAAATATGACATCGACCTGAATTTCGGGTCGAAGCTCGTCGCCGTGGACGGCCCGGCGCAGGTCGCGACCTTCGCCGTGACGGGCGCGGACGGCGAGGTTCGCCAGACGCGGCGCGAGTTCGACTTCCTGCACGTCTGCCCGCCGCAGACCGCGCCGGACTTCATCCGCGAAAGCCCGCTGGCCGCCGAGAGCGGCTGGATCGAGGTGGACGACGCCACCTTGCGCCACAAGCGGTTCGAGAACGTCTTCGGCCTCGGCGACGCCTGCTCGGCGCCCAACGCCAAGACCGCTGCGGCCGCCCGCAAACAGGCGCCCGTCGTGGCCGAGAACGTGCTTTCACTGCTGGATGGCCAGCCGATGCGTGCGGTTTATGACGGCTACGGCTCGTGTCCGCTCACGGTCGAGCGCGGCAAGATCGTGCTGGCCGAGTTCGGCTACGGCGGAAAGCTGCTGCCCAGCTTCCCCAAATGGCTGCTGGACGGGACCAGGCCGACACGCCTGGCCTGGCTGCTCAAGTCCGAGGCGCTGCCGGAGATCTACTGGTCAGCCATGCTGAAGGGGCGGGAATGGATGGCGGCGCCCCAACACGCCGATACCGCCAGCCGACCGCAGCCGGTCAGCGCCTGAGCCGATCGTGGACCTGTCCCTGCTTCAGTATGTGCTGGGCGCCGGCGCCGGCTCCCTTGTCGGCTTCTCGCTCGGGCTGGTCGGCGGCGGGGGGTCCATCCTGGCCGTGCCGCTGATCGTCTATCTGGTGGGCGTCAAGGATCCCCATCTGGCGATCGGCACCAGCGCCTTCGCCGTCGCCGCCAACGCCTTCGCCAACCTGTTGAACCACGCCCGCCACGGCACGGTGAAATGGAAGATCGCCGGCCTGTTCGCCGTGGCGGGAGTCTTCGGCGCGTTCCTGGGCTCCACCCTGGGCAAGGCGGTGGACGGCCAGAAACTGCTGGCCCTGTTCGCGGTGCTGATGCTGGTGGTCGGGGTGCTGATGCTGCGAGGCCGGTCGGCCTCCGGAGACCCCGACGTGGTCCTGACGCGAGGCAATGCGCCGAAGCTGGTCGGAACCGGCGCCTTGACCGGCGTCATGTCGGGTTTCTTCGGCATCGGCGGCGGGTTCCTGATCGTGCCCAGCCTGATGTTTTCGACCCGCATGCCGATCTACTACGCCGTCGGCTCGTCCCTCGTCGGCGTCACCGCCTTCGGCCTGACCACGGCGTTCAACTATGCGCTGGACGGCTGGGTGGACTGGCCCCTGGCGGCCGTCTTCATCGGCGGCGGCGTTCTCGGCGGCCTCATCGGGGCCCGCCTGGCCAAAGCCCTGTCAGGACGGAAGGGCGTGCTGAACACCGTTTTCGCCGGGCTGATCTTCGTCGTCGCCCTCTACATGCTTTACCGCAGCGCCGGCGCGCTCGGCCTGATCGGGTGAGTCCAGGCCACGGAACTCGACGCCCTTGATCTCCTCAGACAAGGCCCATCCAGCGGACCTCGCCCCTCACTCCCACTCGATCGTGCCCGGCGGCTTCGACGTCACGTCATAGACCACCCGGTTCACGCCGCGCACCTCGTTGATGATGCGGGTGGCCGTCTTGGCCAGAACGTCCCAGGGGAACTGGTAGAAGTCCGCCGTCATGCCGTCGGTGGAGGTCACTGCGCGCAGGGCCAGCACCTTCTCGTAGGTGCGCGCATCGCCCATCACGCCGACGGTCTTGACCGGCAACAGCACGGCGAAGGCCTGCCAGATCTCATCGTACAGGCCCGCCTTGCGGATTTCGTCCAGATAGATGGCGTCGGCGTCCTGCAGGGTCTTCACCGCGTCCGGCGTGATCTCGCCGGGGATGCGGATGGCCAGCCCCGGTCCGGGGAACGGGTGGCGGCCCACGAAGGCGTCGGTCAGGCCCAGCTCACGGCCCAGCGCCCGCACCTCGTCCTTGAACAGTTCGCGCAGGGGCTCCACCAGCTTCAGCTTCATGAAGTCCGGCAGGCCGCCCACATTGTGGTGGCTCTTGATCACGGCGCTGGGTCCGCCCGAGGCCGAAACGCTCTCGATCACGTCGGGGTACAGCGTTCCCTGGGCCAGGAATTGCGCGCCCTCGATCTTGCCGGCCTCCCGGTCGAACACCTCGATGAAGACCCGGCCGATGGTCTTGCGCTTGGTCTCGGGGTCGGAAACCCCGGCCAGCTGGCCCAGGAATTCCTCTGACGCATCAACATGGATCAGCGGAATGTTGTAGTGCTCCCGGAACAGGGTCGTGACCTGGGTCGCCTCGTCCTTGCGCAGCAGGCCGGTGTCCACGAACACGCAGGTCAGCTGGTCGCCGATGGCCTCGTGGATCAGCACCGCCGCCACCGACGAATCCACCCCGCCCGACAGGCCGCAGATGACCTTGGCGTCGCCCACCTGCGCCCTAATCTTGTCGATCTGCTCGTCGCGATAGGCGGCCATGGTCCAGTCGCCGGTCAGACCCGCCACCCCGTGGGTGAAGTTCTTCAGCAGGGCCGCCCCGCGCGGGGTGTGCATCACCTCCGGGTGGAACTGCACGCCATAGATTTTCCGCGTCTCGTCGGCGATGGCGGCGAAGGGCGCGCCCTCGGACGTGGCGATGACCTCGAAGCCCGGCGGGATGGCGGTGACCCGGTCCCCGTGGCTCATCCACACCGGCTCGCGGTGGTCCACCGCGCCGATCCCGGCGAACAGGGGGCTGTCCTTCTGGATGACGATCTCGGCCCGTCCGAACTCGCGATGGTGGCCGCTCTCCACCTTGCCGCCCAGCTCATGACAGATCAGCTGCTCGCCGTAGCAGATGCCCAGGATCGGCGCGCCATAGTCGAACACCGCCTTGTCCACCCGCGGGCTGTCCGCCTCGGTGGTGGAGGCCGGGCCGCCGGACAGGATGATCGCCTGGGGCTGCATGGCGGCCAGCGCCTCGCCCGCCTTCTGGAACGGATGGATCTCGCAATAAACCCCCGCTTCGCGCAGCCGCCGCGCGATCAGCTGCGTCACCTGGCTGCCGAAATCGACGATGAGGACTTTCTGGTGTTGGGTGGTCATGCGGTCGAATCCGGGGCGAGGGAATGGGCGGGGTCTAGGCTGGAGCCAGCCGAAATTTCAAGGGCGGCGAGACCGTCGGCCTCCAGCCGCGCGATCAGCGCGTCCAGCGCGGCGGCCAGATTTTCATCCACGTGATGCAGGGTCGAGGTCCAGTCCTCCAGCGCCTTCAACTCGGCCCGCCCGTCGGACACGCCGCGAAGGGCGACCAGGGGCACGCCGAAGGTCTGCGCCGCACGCAACAGGGCCCATGTCTCCATGTCCACCATGTCCGCCTCGATGGCGTCATAGGCCGCGCCGGAAATCACGTCGCCGCCGGTGGAGAGCTCGGCGCACGGCGCCCCGGGGATCGGGCACGGCAGGGGCAGGACGGCGGGCAGGTTCGACAGCGGCGTCACGCCCTTCGCAAACCCCAGCGGGCTGGCGTCCATGTCGCGATAACTGACCGACGACGCCTGATAGACCGCCGCATGCTCCAGCGTCCGCGAGCCGCACGAGCCCAGCGAAACGATCAGGTCCGGCAAGGCCCCGTCCGCCGCCATCCGCCCCAGCGCGGCGGTCAGGGCCACCGCCGCCTCCACCGGGCCGACGCCGGTCATCAACGGCTGGATACGCGCCTGCAGGTGCACGCCGTACTCCGCCGGCGCCGCCATCACCGGCAGCACCGCCAGCCCGCCCCAGCGCGCGACCCGCCCGCTCATCCGGCGCGCTCGTAAAGCGCGGCGAAGAAGCCGTCGGTGCCGCTGGTGGCCGGGCTGAGCCGCAGCCGATGGCCTCTGGCCAACCCGGCAAGACGCTCGCGCGCCGCATCCGTGAACGCCGGGTTCGACAGCGCCTCGGCCACAGCCACGGGTCGGAACTCCCCGTGCGCCGCCTCGAAGGCGTCCGCCGTCTTTTCGTTCTCACCGGTCAGCATCGAACAGGTCACATAGACCAGCCGCCCGCCCGGCTTCACCAGCGCCGCAGCCCGTCCGAGGATCGCCAGCTGCAACTTGTGCAGCCGCTCGACCTCGTCCGCCTTCAGACGCCACGCATCCTCGGGCCGCCGCCGCCAGGTGCCCGAGCCCGAGCACGGCGCGTCCACCAGCACCAGATCGGCGGCCCCGACCAGATCCTCGACCCCCTCGCCGTCGCCGCCCAGCAGCCGCAGGTCAGCGCTGACCCCAGCCCGCTCCAGCCGCGGCCGGATGGCGTCCAGACGCTTCATGCTGATGTCGGCGGCGATCAGCGTGCCGACCCCCTGCTGCGCCAGCCCCAGGGTCTTGCCGCCCCCGCCGGCGCAATAGTCCACGACCGTCATGCCCGACAGGTCCAGCCCGCCGCCAGACAGCCAGCAGACCAGCTGGCTGCCCTCGTCCTGAATCTCGAATCGCCCGGCCTTGAAGCCATCCAGCGCCTGCACGTTCGGCGGCGGCTCGGCCGCCAGCCGCAGGCCCCACCCCGACCACGGCGTGCGCTCCGGCGACAGCCCCGCCTCGCGCAGCTCGGCCTCCGCCGCCTCCACGCTCGTCTTCCCCCCGTTCACCCGCAGGTCGATGGGCGCGCGCGGGCTCATCAGCGCCTCGGCTTCCTCCGCCCAGCGGTCGCCGAAAGTGGCCTTGAAATCGTACACCACGAATTCCGGCAGGCCCGAGGCGATCCAGCCCGGCGGCTGGCCCTCCGGCGCCGTGATCCGCGCCCGCTCCTGCTTCGACAGGGGCTTGGGCCCGTAGCCCTCGCCCGAGTGCAGGGCCTCGATCTGGTCCAGCGGCATGCCGTCGATCAGGGCCAGCGACCCGATCACCAGCGCCCGCCCGTCCTCGCGTCCACCCATGGCCCAGACCAGCCGCGCCCGCGCGCGGATCACCCGGTACACCCGGTCGGCGATGGCGCGCCGATCCCCGGACCCCGCATAGCGGTTCGCGCGGCCCCATTCCTTCAGCACGACCTCGGCCGGCTGACGGCCCTGGGCGAGGGAGTCGAGGATCGAGGCGGCGGCGGACAGGCGGGCGGCTGGGGTCACTCAGGTCTTTCAGATGAACAGGGCGGCGAGGATCATGATCAGACCGGCCAGCGAGACCAGCCAGACCAGCGACCGCACGAAGGGCACGCCGAAGGCGTACAGCGGGATGTAGATCAGCCGCGCCCAGAAATAGAGCGCCGCGCCCCAGGCCGTTATCGCCCCGGTGCGCCCGGCCAGATAGGCGATCAGCACCGCTCCGATGAAAAGCGGCAGGGTCTCGTAGAGGTTCGCCTGCGCCCGCTCGAGCCGTCCGGTCACCCGGCCCGGCGGCGGCACGTCGGCGTCGCGCGGCCCGGCGTTCCACTTCAGCCCGTACTTCGCCGTCCGCCCCGCCGCCGGAAGCATGATCTGCACCAGCGCCAGGATCAGGGTCGCCGCCAGATAGGTCAGTTCAATGGTCATTCCACATCCCCCGTCATCCTCGGGCTTGTCCCGAGGACCCATTCATCCGCCGCCGCCGCCCGCGCCGCAAGTATCATGGCCCGCGCGGCTGAACCTTGGGCCCTCGGGACAAGCCCGAGGGTGACGGATGAGAGAGGGTCCAACCGCATCATCCCTGCCGATAGTTCGGCGCCTCACGCGTAATCATCACGTCGTGCACATGGCTTTCACGCAGCCCGGCATTGGTGATCCGCACAAACTTCGCCCGGGACTGGAACTCGGGGATCGAGGCCCCGCCCACATAGCCCATGGCCGCGCGCAGCCCACCCACCATCTGGTGCAGCACCGGCGAGATCGGCCCCTTGTAAGGGGTCTGGCCCTCGATGCCCTCGGGCACCAGCTTCTCGGACGACACTTCCTTCTGGAAATACCGATCGGCCGAGCCCCGCGCCATGGCGCCCACCGAGCCCATGCCGCGATAGGATTTGTAGGACCGGCCCTGATACAGGAACACCTCGCCGGGGCTCTCGTCTGTGCCGGCGAACATGGAGCCCATCATAGCCACGCTGGCGCCCGCTGCGATGGCCTTGGCCAGATCGCCCGAGTATTTGATGCCGCCGTCGGCGATGACCGGCGCGCCGGACTCCCGCGCCGCCCGGGCGGACTCCATCACGGCGGTCAGCTGGGGCACGCCCACCCCCGCCACGATGCGGGTGGTGCAGATGCTGCCCGGCCCGATGCCCACCTTCACCGCGTCGGCGCCCGCGTCGATCAGGGCCCGCGTGGCGTCATAGGTGGCCACATTGCCCGCGATGATCTGGATGCGGTTGGACTCGCGCTTGATGCGCTCCACCACCGCCGCCACCGAGGCCGAGTGCCCGTGGGCGGTGTCGATCACTACCACGTCGGCGCCCGCTTCCGCCAGCGCCATGGCCCGCTCATAGCCCGCGTCGCCCACCGTCGAGGCCGCGCCCACCAGCAGGCGGCCCTGATCGTCCTTGGCCGCGTGGGGGAAGGCCTGGGCCTTCTCGATGTCCTTCATGGTGATCAGGCCGACGGCCCGGTAATCCTCGTCCACCACGATGACCCGCTCGATCTTGCGGGTGCGCAGCAGGTCCTGCGCTTCCTGACGCCCGGCGCCTTCACGCACGGTGACCAGCTCGCCGGTGGTCATCAGGCTCGCTGCCTTGACGTTTGGATCGTTCTCGAACCGCATGTCGCGGTTGGTCAGCATGCCCACCAGCTTGCCGGTCTTCGGATCGACCACGGGGAAGCCGCTGATCTTCTTGCGGGCCACGATCTCGCGCACCTCGCCCAGCGTGGTGTCGGGCGTCACCGTCACCGGGTTCACCACCATGCCGCTTTCATAGCGCTTCACGGCGCGGACCTGATCGGCCTGCTCCTCGATGGTCATGTTCCGGTGCAGCACCCCCAGACCGCCGGCCTGGGCCATGGCGATGGCCAGCCGCATCTCGGTCACCGTGTCCATGGCGGACGACAGCAGGGGTATGTTCAGCTTGATGTCTCGGGTCAGCCGGGTCGACACATCGACCTCGGCCGGCATGAACTCGGACGGGCCGGGTTCGAGCAAAACATCATCGAAGGTAAGCCCTTCGCGTATCTCCATGGGGAGTCTCCGTTTTGCGGGGCGCGTATAGCTTGCTGCGGCGCGAAACGGAAGCCCGGCGCGGCCTGTGACGGCGATAAAAGGAATTGTCGTTGCAACTCCGTCGCCTCGGGGCCATTTGTTGAAAATGGTCCGCGCCATCGTCCGATCCGTGAAAGCGCTTGCGCTCAAGGTCGCCACCTACGGCGTCATGCACCTGATCGTGGCCATCATCGTGGCCTACGCCATCACCCGCGACTGGCGCATCGCCCTGGCCGTGGGCCTGATCGAGCCCTTCTTCCAGACCATCGCCTATTCAGTCCATGACCGCGTCTGGCACCGTATCGAGCGGCGCAAGATGCGCTCGGGTGTGGAAGAGACCGCCGAGGCCGTCACCGCCCGTCTGGACCTCATGAACGCGCGCGAACAAAGCCGCGCTCACGGTCACGGCGGCGACCATCAGGGCCACAGCCACGCTCTGCCGACCTCGTTGCGGCAGATCGCCATGAAGACCTTCACCTACAGCCTCATGCACTTCGCCGTAGCTGTGGCGGTGGCCTATGTGCTGACCGGTTTCAATTGGCGGCTGGCCCTGGCCATCGGCTTCATCGAACCGATCGTGCAGACGGTCTTCTTCACCGTTCACGACCGCATCTGGGCCCGTATCGAGGCCAAGCGCGCCAAGCAGCGGGAACTGGCCGCCGCCTGATCGGCGCCGCGACGCCCTGTCGCTGGGCTTCGCCATACGGCTGCGCTATCCCGCTCCCATGACGACTCGCGCGGACACCTGGACGCTGTGGCGATCGCTGGCCTTCCTGGCCGCGGTCTTCGCTGTGGTGCTCGGGGCCCTGCTGCCGTCGGCCGCCCTGGCGGGCTCCCGCGACGGACGTCCTATCGTCATGTGCTCGGCCGAGGGCCCGCGCACCATCCGCGTCGGCGGCGACGGGGACCAGACCAGCGGCCTGGCCGACGCCGCCTGCGCCTTCTGCATCGCGGCCCAAACGCCCGCCCTGCCCCCGCCGTCTCCGCCCCAGCCGCTTCCGGTCATCCGCCCCGCGACCACCGTCGCCTGGACCGCCGCCGCCCAGGCCGCGCCGCCCCCGGCCCGCGCGTCCCCACGACCGCACTCCACCGCTCCACCTCTGGCCTGAAGAACGCCTCACCGCCGGCGCGCACCTGATCGCATCAGCGCGCGCCCTGACGCCTTCCGTTCAGGATTCCAGACTTCATGACCTTCACGACCTTCGCGGCGCCCCGCGCGCTGCTCATGGCCCTGCCACTGGCGGGCGCTCTCGCCTGCCCCGCCCTCGCCTCCGACGACCAGCCCACCACCGTGGACTCCGTCATCGTCACGGCCCAGCGCAATCCCGACGATCCGCCTGTGGTGGCCGAGGCCCGGGCCCGTCTGTCCCGCACCCCCGGCGCTGTGTCCGTGGTCGCGGCCGAGACCTATGAGGACCGCTTCGCGCAAGGCTTTTACGACACCCTGAGAAACGTCCCCGGCGTGCTGGCGCAAAAGCGCTACGGCGAGGAAGCCCGCCTCTCCATTCGCGGCTCCGGCATCGCCCAGGGATTTCACCAGCGCGGCGTGCTGTTCGCACAGGACGGCGTGCCGTTCGCCGACGCCGACGGCTTCTCGGACTTTCAGGCCATCGACGCCATGAGCGCCCGCTACATCGAGGTTTACAAGGGCGCCAACACCCTGCGCTTCGGCGGCGCCCAGCTGGGCGGGGCGGTCAATCTGGTCACCCCCACCGGGATCACCGCCGATTTCGACAACCAGATTCGGATTGAGGGCGGCTCCTACGACAGCGTCCGCGCTTACGGCGCCGTTGCCCGTGAATGGGGCGACTTGGACCTGTTCGTCGCCGTCTCCGGCATGCAGTCGGACGGCTATCGCGACCACAGCGAACAGCAGCAGGCCCGCGTCACCCTGAACGCCGGCCGCTCCTTCGGCGAGGATCGCGAGGTGCGCCTGATCTATCAGGCCGCCGACATCCGTCAGGACATCCCCGGCGCCCTGACGCTGGATCAGGCGCTCAACACGCCCGAAATGGCCAACCCCGGCGCCGTCGCCCTGGATCAGGCCCGCGATCTGGACGTGAAGCGCCTGACGCTCCAGACCCGTTGGCGACTGAACGACTCCACCGTCTTCGAGGGCGCGGTCTGGGGCTGGCAAAAGGACTTGTGGCACCCGATCTTTCAGGTGCTCCAGTCCGACAGCCACACCACCGGCCTGTTCGGCCGCTTCGACTGGACCGGCCAGCTGGGCGGCATGCGCACCGACCTGTTCTACGGCCTCAGCTACCGCGACGGTCAGGTGGATGTGCAGCGCTACATCAACACCGCCGGCCAGCCCGGCGCCATCGCGGCGGACGGCGTGCAGGATGCCTCGGGCCTCGACGTCTTCGCTGAGGGCCGCCTGTTCGTCACCGGCAACCTGGCCGTGGTGGGCGGCGGCTCCTTCGGCCGCGCCACCCGCGACTACCGCGACCAGTTGAACCCCGCCAATGACGACGCCGTCACCTATGAATGGTTCTCGCCCCGGCTCGGCCTGCTCTGGGAAAGCGACGACGGCGCCCAAGTCTACGCCAACATCACCCGCTCGGTGGAACCGCCGACCTACGGCGCGCTCGTTCAGGCGCCCCTGACCGGCTTCACCCCGGTGGACATCCAAGACGCCTGGACCGCCGAACTGGGCACGCGCGGTCGTCGCGGCGCCCTAAGCTGGGACGTCACCGTCTATCGCAGCCAGATCGACGGCGAGATTCTGAACTACACTGTGGGTCCCGGCATCCCGGCCGCCACCTTCAACGCCGACCGCACCATCCATCAGGGCCTTGAGGCGGGTCTGGAATGGACCCTGCCCGTGGACCTGGCGGGCGGCGTCCCGGTCCTGCGCCAGACGTACAATTACAATGACTTCTACTTCGACCGCGACCTGCTGTGGGAGGGTAATCGCCTGCCCGTCGCGCCCGAGCACCAGTACCGGGCCGAGCTGGCGTGGCGGCATCCGTCGGGCCTGTTCCTGACCCCCACGGTGGAGTGGCGCATCGACGACGTCTGGGTCGACTACGCCAATACCCTCAAGGCGCCGTCCTTCGCCGTCTGGGGCCTGAACGCGGGCTTCGATTTCGCGAACGGCGTCACCGTCTTCCTTGACGCGCGCAACCTCACCGATGAACGCTACATCAGCGAGATCAGCGCCGTCACCGACGCCCGCACGGCCTCCACCGCCGTGTTCATGCCGGGCGAGGGCCGCTCGGCCTTCGTCGGCGTCAGCGCGAGGTTCTAGGGCTCATGGGCGATCCGAAACCCCACATCCTTTCTGGCGCCTACCGGGCGGTCTGGCGCTGGCATTTCTACGCCGGTCTGCTGGTCCTGCCGGTGCTGTGCCTGATGGCCCTGACCGGCGGGCTTTATCTGTTCAAGGACGAGATCGACGCCGCCGTCTATCGCCCGTACGAGCGGATCGAGGCCGGACAGCAATGGGCCTCGCCCGACCGCTGGACCGCCGCCGCATCCGTCGGCGCCGGCGGCCGGGTGGTCAATGTGCGGGTTCCGGATCGCCCCGACCGCGCCGTGCGCCTCACCGTCCGCCGCCCGGACGGCGAACAGCGCACCGCCTTCGTGAACCCCTACGACTCCCAGTATCTGGGCGCGGTCCGCTACGGCGGCGTGACCGAGATCGTCAAACAGACCCACAGCCTGTCCATCATCGGCCCCTGGGCCAATCTGCTGGTGGAGATCGTCGCCGGCTGGGCCCTCATCCTCGTGGCCACCGGCGTGTTCCTGTGGTGGCCGCGCAAGCGCGACGCGGGCGTCCTGACCGTAAGGGCCACGCCCCCGTCCGCCCGCCCGTTCTGGCGCGACGTCCATGCTGTGACCGGTCTGTATGCGGGCGCCGTCATCGCCTTTCTGGTGGTCACCGGCATGCCTTGGTCCGCAGTCTGGGGCGACCGCTTCCTGGGCCTGATCCGCGAGACCGGCGCCGGGCGCCCGCCCGCTCCCGCCGCCGCCAGCCCCTGGCTGCACGCCGAGCACGACGACCACCCCGCCGGCGTCGGCTGGACGATGGAAGGCGCGGCCCTGCACGGCGGTCATCATGCCGGCCCCGGCGCCCTGACCCGCGTGCTGGAAACCGCCGAGGCCGAAGCCATGGCCCGTCCCTACACCGTGACCATCCCGACCGACCCGACACTCGCGTACACCGTCGCCCGAGAGAACAAACAGGTTCAGGACGCCCGCTCGCTCTACATTGACAGCGACGGCGCGGTGCGCGCCGACATTCGCTACGACCAGTTCGGCGTCGGCGCCAAGGCGTTCGAGTGGGGCGTCGCGGTCCATCAGGGCACGCAGTACGGCTGGATCAACCGCTACCTCATGCTGGGCGGCTGCATCGCCGTCTGGCTGCTCGCCATCAGCGGCGTCACCATGTGGTGGAAACGCAGACCCAATGGGCGTCTCTGGGGCCGCCTCGGCGCCCCGACCGCCCCGCCCGGTCCCCGCGTCCGCGCCGCCGTCCTGGGCGTCGTTTTGCCTCTCGCCATATTTTATCCCATGACGGGGGCCAGTCTCATCGTCGCCCTGGCGCTCGACCGTCTGGGCCGTCTGATCCGCCGTCGTCTCGCTCCGGCCTGACGCGGCGATCCGCGAACAAGAAGACACGAAGGAAGCCATCGAGATGAAACGCCTAGCGGTCCTGCCGCTGATCACCCTCGCCCTCGCCGCCTGCGGCCAGCCCCAGCCCGAAGGTCCCGCCGTGGTCCAGGCCGAGGACGCCTGGTGCCGCCCCACCCCCAACGGCGTGCTGGTGGGCGGCTGCTACGTGACCTTTGTCTCCAGCCGCGACGATCGCCTCGTCTCCGTCGCCTCGCCCCTGTCCCAGGTGGTCGAGATCCACGAGATGCGCATGGAGGACGACATGATGCGCATGGGCCAGCTGGAGGACGGCCTGCCCCTGCCCGCTGGCGAAACGGTCCAGATGCGCCCCGGCGCCGAGCATCTGATGCTGATGACCCTGTCCGCCCCCTTGGCCGAGGGCGAAACCGTGCCCCTGACCCTCACCTTCGAGGACGCCGCCGAGGTCACCGTCGAAGCCCAGGTCCGCCAGCCCGACGGCGCCGAAGCCGATCACGGCGAGCATCAATAACCCTGCGGCGGACGACGCCCCTGACAAACGCGCCGGAACCGGCTAAAGCCTCGCGCCTCACGAGGTAAAGCATGTCCCTGAAAGTCGCGATCGTCGGCCTGCCCAACGTCGGCAAGTCCACCCTGTTCAACGCCCTGACCCAGACGGCGGCGGCCCAGGCGGCCAACTATCCGTTCTGCACCATCGAGCCGAACACCGGCGACGTGGCGGTGCCCGAGCCGCGTCTGGACGTGCTGGCGGCCATCGCGGGGTCCAAGGAGATCATCCCCTCGCGCATCACCTTCGTGGACATCGCCGGCCTGGTGCGCGGCGCGTCCAAGGGCGAGGGTCTGGGCAACCAGTTCCTGGCCAACATCCGCGATTGTGACGCCGTGGCCTTCGTCGCCCGCTGCTTCGAGGACGACGACATCACCCACGTGGAGGGCCGCATTGATCCCCTCAGCGATCTGGAGATCATCGAGACCGAGCTTATGCTGGCCGATCTGGAAAGCCTCGAGCGCCGCGTGATCCAGGTGGAGAAGCGCGCCAAGGGCGGCGACAAGGAGTCCCAGGCCACCCTCAAGCTGATGAACCTGGCGCTGGACAAGCTGCGCGACGGCAAGCCCGCCCGCACCGCCGAGATTTCAAAGGAAGACGAGAAGGCCTGGCACATGCTCCAGCTTCTCACCGCCCTGCCCGCCCTCTACGTCTGCAACGTTGAGGAAGACTCCGCCGACAAGGGCAACGCCCTGTCCGACGCCGTGGCCGCGCGCGCCAAGGCCGACAACGCCAACTCGGTGGTCATCTCGGCCCGCATCGAGTCCGAGATCGCCATGCTGGAGCCCGAGGAGCGCAAGGAGTTCCTCGAAACCCTCGGTCTGGAAGAGCCCGGCCTCAATCGCCTGATCCGCGAGGCCTACAGCCTCTTGGGCCTGCAGACCTACTTCACCGTCGGCCCCAAGGAAGCCCGCGCCTGGACCATCCCCGTCGGCGCCACCGCCCCCCAGGCGGCGGGCGAGATCCACACCGATTTCGAAAAGGGCTTCATCCGCGCCGAAACCATCGCCTACGACGACTATGTGGCGCTGAAGGGCGAGGCGAAGGCCCGCGAGGCCGGCAAGCTCCGCGCAGAAGGCAAGACATACGTGGTCAAGGACGGCGACGTCCTGCACTTCCTGTTCAACACCTAGAGCGCCGTCCGACCGGACAAGCCTGCCCTACATCCTGAACACGCCGAACGCCGTCTCCGGTATCGGCGCATTCAGTGACGCGCTGATGGCCAGGCCCAGGACGTCGCGGGTCTGGGCCGGGTCGATGACGCCGTCGTCCCACAGGCGCGCGGTGGCGTAATAGGGATTGCCCTCGTCTTCGTATTTCTGGCGGATCGGAGCCTTGAAGGCTTCGGCCTCGTCCTCTGACCAGGTGTCGGCGTCGCGGTGGACCGTGGCCAGAACGCTGGCGGCCTGCTCGCCGCCCATCACGGAAATCCGGCTGTTGGGCCAGGTGAACAGAAAGCGGGGGGAATAGGCCCGGCCGCACATGCCGTAGTTTCCCGCCCCGAAGCTACCGCCGATCAAGACGGTGAACTTGGGAACCTCGGCTGAGGCCACCGCCGTCACCAGCTTGGCGCCGTGCTTGGCGATGCCCTCGGCCTCGTACTTTCCGCCCACCATGAAGCCCGAGATGTTCTGCAGGAACACCAGCGGGATCTTCCGCTTGCAGGCCAGTTCGATGAAGTGGGCGCCCTTCTGCGCGCTTTCGCTGAACAGCACCCCGTTGTTGGCCAGAATGGCCACCGGCTGGCCCCAGATGCGGGCGAAACCGCAGACCAGCGACGTGCCGTACAGCGCCTTGAACTCGTCGAACTGCGAACCGTCCACGACGCGGGCGATGACCTCGCGCACGTCATAGGGGGCGCGCACGTCGTCGGGGATGATGCCGTACAGCTCTTCCGGGTCGAAGGCGGGCTCCACCGGCTCGGCCATGTCCAGATCGACCCGCTTCACGGTGTTCAGATTGGCGACGATGTCGCGCACGATCTGCAGGGCGTGTTCGTCGTTCTCGGCCACATGATCCACCACGCCCGACAGGCGGCCGTGGGTCTCGGCGCCGCCCAGCTCCTCGGCCGAGATGACCTCGCCGGTGGCGGCCTTCACCAGCGGCGGGCCGGCAAGGAAGATGGTGCCCTGATTACGCACAATGATGGTCTCGTCCGACATGGCGGGCACATAGGCGCCGCCGGCGGTGCAGGAGCCCATGACGCAGGCGATCTGGGGGATGGCCCGGGCGGACATGCGCGCCTGGTTGAAGAAGATGCGGCCGAAGTGGTCGCGGTCGGGGAACACCTCGGCCTGGTGCGGCAGGTTCGCGCCGCCGGAATCCACCAGATAGACGCACGGCAGATTGTTCTGTTCGGCGATCTCCTGGGCGCGCAGGTGCTTCTTCACCGTCATGGGAAAGTAGGCCCCGCCCTTCACGGTGGGGTCGTTGGCCACGATCATGACCTCGCGGCCCGAAACCCGGCCGACGCCGCAGATCATGCCCGCGCCGGGCGCCTCGTCGCCGTACATGCCGTTGGCCGCCAGCTGGCCCACCTCCAGAAACGGTGAGCCGGGGTCCAGCAGGCGCTCCACCCGATCCCGCGGCAACAACTTGCCGCGCGAGACGTGGCGCTCGCGGGACTTCTCGGACCCGCCCAGGGCGGCCCTGGCCACCTTGTCGCGAAGCTCGTCGCGCAGGCGCCGATTATGGGCGTCAAGACTCTTGAAGGCGGGGGAATTGGCGTCGATGGCCGAGGTCAGCTTGGGCATGAGGCAGGCATAAACGGCGGCGCCCTCCGGGGAAAGGGGCCCCGTAAACCTTGACCTGTGCCAAGGCGGAACAGGGCCTGATGCAGACCCGCCACAGTCCCGCCTCAATTCGCTCAAGCCACGTTCATCCGCCTGCGGCCATGCTTCGTTTGCTGGCGATTCTAGGCCAGCATCGTCGCAAAGGAGCGATCATCATGGCCGGCAAAGGCAAGAGCGAACCGACCCTGCGCGTGGTGAGCACGGAGTCGGAAATCTACGACCTGATGCGCAAGCCGGAGACCACGGGCGAGCGGGTCCGGCGCCTGCAGATGGAGGCGCGCGCCCTGGCCGTCGAACAGGTCGAGACGCTGGAAAAACTGCTGCTGGAGGCCTCCGCCCTCTCAAAGGAAATCGCCGAGGGCGGCGACGCCTATCCGGTGGGCGCCCGCGAAATCGCGACCCGCCTGGCCGCCGACCTCCCGACGAAGGTCGAGACCATGAAGCAGATCATCAGACGCATGCCGGTCAAGTGAACGCCTCGCCCTCTCCCATGGATGGGATGAAAGGCTATTCCTTCTCGTCGCCCTCCACGAAGTCCTGAACGAACTCGGGCGTATCGCCGTCCTCGATCGGGTCTTCCTCCTCGCCCTCCCCGCGCGAGGGGTCGGGCACCTCGAATCCGGCGGGCAGGGACAGGTCCAGCAGGCCCGCTGCCTTCATCTCCTGCACGCCCGGCAGGTCGTACAGGCTGGCCAGGCCGAAATGCTCCATGAAGCGGTCCGCCGTGGCGTAGGTGACCGGCCGCCCCGGCGTGCGCCGCCGCCCCTTCAGCCGCACGAAGCCCATCTCCAGCAACAGATCCAGGGTGCCCTTGGAAATGCTGACGCCGCGCACGCTCTCGATCTCGGCGCGGGTGACGGGCTGGTGGTAGGCGATGATGGCCAGGGTCTCCAGCGCGGCCTTGGACAGGCGGCGCGGCTCCTCCCGCTCCTCGGTCATCAGGAACGAGAGGTCCGGCGCCGTGCGGAAGCGCCAGCGGCCGGCCACGCATTCGAGCTCCACCCCCCTGCCCTTGTAGCGTTCGATCAGGGCGGTGAGCGTTCCGCCCACGTCGGCGCCTTCGGGCAGACGGCGCGCGATCTCCTCGACCGACAGAGGCGCGGCGGCGGCGAACAGCAACGCCTCGATGCGGCGCTCCAGGTCATCGGGCTCAACGATCACGGCATCAGCTCCAGCGGCTGGCCGATGTCGCGGCGGCGCAGATAGAGATCATCGAACGCCTTGGTCTGTTTCACGTCCATGGCCCCTTCCTTGACCAGCTCCAGACTGGCGGACAGGGTCGAGGCCACATAGGAGGCCTGGGTCGGGCCGGCGCGCCGGTAGTCAGCCGACGGCGCCACCTTGTCCAGCGGGGTCCAGTCGGCCAGCTTCGGCATCACCTCGCGCAGCCAGTCGCGGGCCTCCTCCAGCGCGAAGGCCTCCACCCGCTGTGTCGGCGTATAGCGGCGGTGCTCCTCGCGACGACGCTGGACCACATAGGCCACCATCAGATCATACAGGCTGACGTCCACCCGGTCCGACGGGATGATGACCGTGGCCTCGGGGTCACCGCGCGTGAACACGTCGCGCTTCAGCTGCGGCCGGGCCGTGATCGCCTCCACCGCCGTGCGCATCGCCTCCAGCTTCTTGAGGCGGAAGGCCAGGGCGGCGGCCATCAGTTCGGCGGGCGGCTCATCCTTCGCCTTCTGCTCATTGCGAGGCAGCAGAAGGCGCGATTTCAGATACGCCAGCCACGACGCCATCACCAGGTAGTCCGCCGCCAGCGAGAAATTGCGGCTGCGCGCCTCATGCACGAAGGCCAGGTACTGTTCCGCCAGCTTCGTGATGGACAGCTTCAGCAAATCGACCTTCTGGGTTCGGGCCAGGGCCAGCAGCACGTGCAGCGGCCCCTCATAGCCGTCGATGTCCACCACGAAGGTCTGGTCGTCGGGCGCCGCGTCCACGGCCTCGAAGCCCAGATCGGTCTGGAATTCCTCGCTCATGCCTCACCCGCCGCCGGTCCGGCCGCCGCCGTCATGCGCCCGGCAAGCCGCGCCTCGAACCGGGCGCGGGCGTGGGCCTCGTCCAGCGGCTCGGGCACGGCCGGGACGCGGGCCAGCGCCGCCTCGGCGCGCTTCGTCGCCATGCCCTTCAGCCGCCCGACGCCCTCGGCCACGGCGCGCATCTCGTTCAGATTGCCGTTGCAGTGAAGGACCACGTCGCACCCGGCCGTGAGCGAGGCCTCGGCCCGCTCCCGCAGCGAGCCACTGAGCGCGTTCATGGAGAGGTCATCGGTGATGATGAGGCCCCCGAAGCCCAGACCGCCCTTTACCACGTTCTCGCGCATCAGCCGGATCGCCTTGCGCGAGGTGGTGGCCGGGCGCTTCCTGTCGATGGCCTCGAACACCACGTGGGCGGTCATGGCCAGGGGCATGTCCGACAGGGCCCGGAACGGCGCGAAGTCCCAGGCGTCCAGGGTCTTCAGGGGATCGGACACCACCGGCAGGGCGTGATGGCTGTCCGCCGTGGCGCGGCCGTGGCCGGGCATGTGCTTGATGACCGGCAGGACGCCCCCGGCCAGCAGGCCCTCGGCCGCCGCGCGGCCCAGCTGGGCCACCGTGGCGGGATCGTGGGCGTAGGCCCGGTCCCCGATGATGTCGTGGGCGCCCGGCGTGGGCGTGTCCAGCACCGGCAGGCAGTCAGCCGTGATGCCCAAGGCCAGCAGATCATGGGCGATCAGCCGCGCGCCCAGACGCGCCAGCTCTCGGGCCTCCAGCGGATCGTTGGTCGCTTTCAGATAGGCCGCGCCCGGCGGATAGGCGGGCCAGTGGGGCGGACGCAGGCGCTGAACCCGGCCGCCCTCCTGATCGATCAGGATGGGCGCGTCGGCCCGCCCCACGCTTTCGCGCAGGGCGGCCGTCAGGGCCCGGACCTGATCGGGCGTCTCCACATTGCGGCGGAACAGGATGAAGCCCCAGGGCCGGACGTCGCGGAAGAAGCGCCGCTCCTCCTCGCCCAGCACCGGGCCTTCACATCCGTAGATCGCCGCCGAGATCACTAGCGGACCAGACAGTCGCGCCCGGCGTTCCTCAGCGCGCCGCAGAACGCCGTCGCCTGCTCACGCGAGAAGCCGTTGAAGGTGGTGCGGTACAGTGTCGAGCCGGACGAGCTGGTCACCTGCTCCACGCCCTTGGTGCGGCCCCGGGCGTATTCGGGGAAGGCGGCGGCGACGGCGGCGTATTCACGGTCGGCGACTTCGCGGGACGAGAAGGCGCCGATCTGCACCGAAGCGTTTCCGCCCGCAGCCGGAGGCGAGGGTTCCGGGCGCGGCGCGGGCGTCGCTTTCTCGGCGGGCGCGGGGTTCGGTGCTTCAGCCACACGGGCGGGCGGCAGAGGCTCGGCCTCGGCCTGTTCGCGCGGCTCGGGGCGCGGCTGAACCTCTTCCGGCGGCGGCGCGAACTCTGGCGTCACGTCTTCGGGCGCCGCGTCATAGGCCGTGATGTCGCCTTCCGGATCCACGGGCTGGGCGTCCACGGGCGCGGGACCGGTCAGGTCGCCGACGGAGTCGCCCACCACCGGCGGCGCATCATTCGGACCGCGCACCCCGCCCAGGCCGTAGATCAGCCCGATGGCCGCCAGCAGCCCCA
The DNA here is from genome assembly GCF_047617075.1 of Brevundimonas sp. Classification (GTDB taxonomy): domain Bacteria; phylum Pseudomonadota; class Alphaproteobacteria; order Caulobacterales; family Caulobacteraceae; genus Brevundimonas. Next base: position 35,190 of record NZ_JBLGCI010000008.1, on the reverse strand, counting down.
GCAGCACCACCACGCTGATGATCAGCATCATGGGAATGGGTTTCTTTGGCGCGCCGCCCCGGGCGTCGAAACCGCCCCGGCGGAACGGCAGGTCGTCGTCGTCCGGGGGCGTATAGGCGCCGCGGTCGGGGTCGTTGCGATTGTTGTCGTCGTAGGACATGGCGCGCTTCCAGGTCAGGCCGCCCGCGAATCGCGGGGTCGAACCGCTATCTTACGCCCCGCCCGGCCTCCGGTTTAAGTCGAATCACAGATCGAGCTGCAGGTCGAGGCTGAACAGCTTCCTGTGTTCCTCTATGGCGTAGCGATCGGTCATGCCCGCGATGTAGTCACAGACCGCCCGCGCGCGCCGGTCCACGTCGTCGGAGGCCGCCTTGCCGCTCCATTCCGGGGGCAGGACGTCGGGCTCGCGCATGAACAGGGCGAACATCTCCGACAGGATGCGCTTCGCCTGGCTGCGTGTGCGGTTGACCCGATAGTGGCGGTACATGCGCTCGTACAGGAACGCCCGCAGCCGCCCAAGGTCCTCCATCATGGGCCCGGAGAACTGAACCAGCGTGCGGCCGGCCGTGCGCACATCCTCGGGCGTGGCGATCCCGTCCTCGGCGATGCGGCGCTCGGTTTCAGCGAGAACATCGTCGATCATCGCCCCGATCATGCGCCGCACGGCCTCCAGCCGGATCATGCGGTTGTCCAGATCGGGCCAGTCCTTGCGCGTGCCGTGCAGGATTGGGCCGATCAGGGGCACGTCGTTCAGATCGTCGAGGCGGAACAGCCCCGCCTGCACCCCGTCGTCCACGTCGTGGTTGTTGTAGGCGATGTCGTCGGCGATGGCGGCGGCCTGGGCCTCCAGCGAGGCGAAGCTGTCCAGCCGCAGGTCCCATTCGGCCCCGTAGTCGGCGATGGCGCGCCAGGACGGCTTGTGCAGCTGGTCCGTCACCGGCCCGTTGTGCTTGACCACCCCCTCGATGGTCTCCCAGCTCAGGTTGAGGCCGTCGAAGGCGGGATAGCGCTCCTCCAGCTTGGTCACCACGCGGAAGGTCTGGACGTTGTGGTCGAAGCCGCCGTGCGCGGTCATGCACAGTTCCAGCTCGTCCTCGCCCGCGTGGCCGAAGGGCGGATGGCCCAGGTCGTGGGCAAGAGCCACCGTCTCGGCTAGATCCTGATCCAGCCTCAGCGCATGGGCGATGGACCGCGCGATCTGGGCCACCTCCAGGCTGTGGGTCAGGCGGGTGCGGTAGTGGTCGCCCTCGTGCGCCACAAACACCTGGGTCTTTTCCTTGAGGCGGCGGAAGGCGGTGCAGTGGATGATGCGGTCCCGATCCCGCGCAAAAGCGTTGCGGGTGCGGCTGACGGTCTCGGGAAACAGGCGGCCCCGCGAGCGGTCGGGAGTCTCGGCATAGGGGGCGCGTTGGGCGGACAAGGTCACTTATGGCGTCTTTGTCTGATCGCGGGCCTTTGCGAACGCCCGCACGCGCCTCATATAGAGGGACGTGAGCACCGTCCAACCCATGATCCCAGCCGGCCTGACCCTCAGCATCGCCCCGCGCGCGCCCGAGGGCATCACGCTGGCCGAAAGCGGCGCCCGCCGTCTGGCCGAGCTGTCGGCCGACGAAGGCCGCGCCGTCATGCTGCGCGTGGCGGTGGACGGGGGCGGCTGTTCCGGCTTCCAGTACCGCTTCGAACTGGTCGAGTCCGCCGAGGACGACGACCTGCGGGTTGAGCGGGACGGCCAGGCCGTGGTCATCGATCCGGTTTCCATCCCCTTCCTGAAGGGCTCGGAGATCGCCTTCGTGGACGAACTGGCCGGCGCCCAGTTCGTGGTCCGCAACCCCAATGCGGCGTCAAGCTGCGGTTGCGGCGTCAGCTTCTCCATTTAAGCTCCCGCTCATCCCGGCGAAGGCCGGGATCCAGATGGCGGGCGTTCTGTTTCCACACTGACGTCGGTCCAGCTTTCCAGCCATCGAGCCTTATGATCTGGGCCCCGGCCTTCGCCGGAGTGAGCGGAGGAGGGAAAATCATCACGGCTTGAATTTAGGGTTTTTCCTAATTAGCCTCCCTCCTATGAACAGCGTGTTCAAGGCTCTGTCCCACCCGGCGCGGCGACGGATCATCGCCATGCTGAGGACCGGGCCCATGGCGTCCGGCGACATCGCGGCGGCCTTCGACATGGCCTGGCCCACGGTGACCGGACACCTGACCGCGCTGAAGGACGCCGGACTGGTCAGCGCCGAGCGGGATGGGTCGTCCATCCGCTACCGGCTGGACATCTCGGCGGTGGAAGAAGCGCTGGCGTTCCTGATGGACCTGACCGGCGCTCGTGACGACAAGGGGGAGGACGCGTGATGAGGCGACTGAATCTGCTGGATCTGGCCACCATCGTCGCCGTGCTGGCGCTGGGCGCCGCCGCCGTCTGGGTTCTGTTCTACGGCCCGACCGACCCCATCCCCATGCATTTCAACTGGCGCGGAGAGCCGGATCGCTGGGGCGATCGCACCGAGGCGGGCCTTTTGATCGGCTTCATGGCCGTGACCCTGGCCGTCGTCGGGGGCGGCTGTGCGATATACGCCCGTCGCAGCGAGGATGCGGCTCGGCGCCGGGGCCTGATCGCCGGCCAGTTGGTCAGCCTGATCACCGTGGTGGGCAGCACGGCCCTGATCATTGGTCTGACTCTGGGCGGAGACCTGCCCTCTCCAGCGGCCCAGATGGGCGGACTGTCACTGCTCTTTCTGGCCATCGGCGCCTTTCTCGGGCGTGTGGGGCCGAACGTGGCGGTCGGGGTGCGCACGCCGTGGAGCTTCAAGAGCAAGCTGGCCTGGGAGCGGTCCAACCGGCTGGCGGGTCGATTGTTCTTCCTGCTGGGGCTGGCCGGACTGATCGCCACGCCTTTCGCGCCCCAGCCCATCGGGACGAGCGTCCTGATCGCCGGGGTGATCATCGCGGCCCTGTGGTCCGTGTTTGAAAGCTGGCGCGTCTGGCGCGCCGACCCTGACCGCCAACCCTTCTGAACCGGAGACCCCCATGCTCAGCGCCATCGCCCTCGCCGCCATGATCCAGTCCGCGCCGGTTTCGCAGGACATCTTCATCCGGTCGGAGCCCGCGCCCCTGCACGGCACGGTGCTGACGCCCACTGACACGCGCGCGGCGGCGGTTCTGATCCCCGGTTCAGGGCCGACGGACCGCAACGGCAATCAGCTGCCCGCCGTTCAGGCCGCCACCTTGCGACTGCTGGCCGAGGCTCTGGCCGAAGACGGCATCGCCACCGTGCGCATCGACAAGCGCGGCGTGGGAGCCAGCGCGGCGGCGGCGTTCTCCGAAGACAGGCTGCGGTTCGACCACATGGCGGAGGACGCCCGCGACTGGGCCGCCGATCTGGCGGAGCGCACCGGCCAGGGTTGCGTCTGGCTCATGGGCCATAGCGAAGGCGGATTGGTGGCCCAGGTCGCGGCGGCGGACAATCCGCAGGTCTGCGGCGTCGTTCTGCTGGCGTCAGCGGGGCGCCCGGCGGCGGATGTGGTGCGCGAGCAACTGGCCGCCCTGCCCCAGCCCACGCACGATCAGGCCATGCACGCCTTGTCGGAACTGGAGGCGGGGCGGACGGTGGAGCCTGTGCCCGGGCTGGAGGCGCTGTTCCGCCCCTCGGTGCAACCCTATCTGATCTCGTGGTTCCGGCACGATCCGGGCGCGCTGGCGGCGGCCTATGAGCGGCCCATGATGATCGTGCATGCGACGCATGACATTCAGGTGGGGGCGGCGGACGCAGATGCGCTGTCCACGGCTCAGCCGAATGCACGGCGGCTTGATCTCGAGGGCGTCAATCACGTGCTGAAGGCCGCGCCAGCGGACCGGGCGGGCAACATCGCCGTCTATGCCGATCCCGACGCGCCGCTGGCCGAAGGGCTGGCGGATGCGGTGGCGGCGTTCGTTCTGGAGAACTGACGCGCCTTACGCGTCGAGCGCGGCGTCCAGGGCGGTGGCGACCTCGTCGATGCCGCCCATGCCGTCGATCTCCACCAGCTTGCCCTGACCTTCGTAGTAGGGGAGCAGCGGCGCGGTCTGGCGGTTATAGACGGCCAGCCGGTCCTTGAAGGTGTCGGGATTGTCGTCGGCCCGGCCTTGCTCGGCGAAACGCTTTGCGATGCGGTCGGTCAGGGCGGCGTCGTCCACCTTGAGGCGGATCACCTTGTCGATGCCGCTGCCCCGCTCGGCGAGCATGGCGTCCAGCGCCTCGGCCTGGGCCACGGTGCGGGGGAAGCCGTCGAAGATGGCGCCGCCGGCGGCCTCGGCCTCGGGCAGGCGCTCCTTGATCAGGGCGATGACGATCTCGTCGGTGACCAGATCGCCGCGCGCCAGCACGTCCTTGACGGTCTGGCCCAGCTCGGAGCCCGAGGCGATGGCCGCGCGCAGCATGTCGCCGGTGGACAGCTGGACCATCCCCCGTTGCTCGACCAGGCGCTTGGCCTGTGTGCCCTTGCCCGCCGCCGGCGGTCCAAACAGGATGATGTTCAAGTCGCAGCCCTCCCCGGCCGGTTTATTTGCGGCCGGGCGCCAAGGCCCCACGTCCGCGCAGCTTGGCCTTCTTGATCAGGCCTTCGTACTGGTGCGCCAGCAGGTGCGACTGGATCTGCGCCACGGTGTCCATGGTCACGGACACCACGATCAGCAGCGAGGTGCCGCCGAAATAGCCCAGGCTGGCGAACCGGGTGATCATGAACTCGGGCAGCAGACAGACCAGGGTGATGTAGGCCGCGCCGATGGTGGTCAGGCGAGTCAGCACATAGTCCAGATACTCGGCCGTGCGTTTGCCCGGACGAATGCCCGGCAGGAAGCCGCCGTACTTGCGCAGGTTCTCGGCCGTGTCCTCGGGATTGAAGGTGATCGAGGTGTAGAAGAAGCAGAAGAAGATGATCAGCGCGCCATAGAACACCATGAACACGGGCTGGCCGTGCTGCATCTGCCCCACCAGCCACTGCAGCCACGGGGCCATGTTGGCGCTGGGCGCCATGGCCGCCACGGTGGTCGGCAGCATCAGCAGCGACGAGGCGAAGATCGCCGGGATGACGCCGGCGGTGTTGACCTTCAGGGGCAGGAACGAGTTCTCGCCGCCCACCATGCGGTTGCCCTGCTGGCGCTTGGGATACTGGATCAGCAGACGCCGCTGGGCGCGCTCCATGAAGACGATGAACACGATCACCGCGATGGCCAGCACGGTGATGAACAGCAGGGCGAAGGCCGAGATCTGGCCCTCGCGCGCCAGGCCCAGCAGGCGACCGATGGTGCCCGGCAGGACCGCCACGATGCCCGCGAAGATGATCAGGGAAATACCGTTGCCGACGCCGCGCGCCGTGACCTGCTCACCCAGCCACATCAGGAACATGGTGCCCCCGGTCAGGGTGACGACCGTGGTCAGGACGAAGAACATGCCCGGCTGGTCCACCATGCCCTGCGAGTTCTGCAGGCCCACGGCGATGCCGAACGACTGGGCGATGGCCAGCACGACGGTCAGATAGCGAGTGTACTGGTTCAGCTGCTTGCGGCCCGCCTCCCCGCCTTCCTTCTTCAGCTTCTCCCAGGGGCCGTAAACGGCGCCCATGAGCTGAACGATGATGGACGCCGAGATGTAGGGCATCACATTCAGGGCGAAGACAGCCATCCGCTCGACCGCGCCGCCCGAGAACATGTTGAACATGTCCAGGATGCCGCGCTGCTGATCCGGGTTTCCGAAGAAATCCAGGAACGCCTGCGAGTTGATGCCCGGGATCGGGATGTAGGTGCCGATGCGGTACACGATCAGCGCCATCAGGGTGAACAGGAGGCGCTTGTGCAGTTCCTTCGCGCGGGCGAAGGAGCCGATGTTCATGTTCGCTGCGAGTTGTTCGGCGGCCGAAGCCATATGGTGTCCCCCGAGGACGCTGACGGTTCGACGTCAGATAGGTGAAAAGCGGCCCCCATGCGAGGGCCGCCTTTGTCTAATCGTCATCGCAGGTCCGCGCGCGGCGTCATGCCGCGATGACGACCGGTCATTCAGGCCTTGGGCTTGCCGCGCGCGGCGTTGCGCTTGTCGACCCGCGCCTTGGCGGCTTCCTCGGCGGCGATGCGCTGTTCGACGACCGAACCGCCAGCGGCCTCGATGGCCTTCTTGGCGCCGGACGAGGCCGACCAGACCACCAGGTTCAGCTTGGCCTTCAGTTCGCCGGTGCCCAGCACGCGCACGCCGTCCTTGGCGCGGCGCAGCACGCCGGCGGCCACCAGGGCCTCGCCGTTGATTTCCTTCTTGGCGTCCAGCTTGCCGGCGTCCACGGCGTCCTGCAGGCGCCACAGGTTCACTTCGGCCAGCTTCAGGGCGTTGGGATTGTTGAAGCCGCGCTTGGGCATACGCATGTACAGCGGCATCTGCCCGCCTTCGAAGCCGCCGATGGCGACGCCCGAACGGGACTTCTGGCCCTTGACGCCGCGTCCGGCGGTCTTGCCCTTGCCGGAGCCGGGGCCGCGGCCGACGCGCATGCGCTTCTTGTGGGCGCCTTCGTTGTCGCGGATTTCGTTCAGTTTCATGTGCCTGATCCTTTCGGGTTCTCGCGCCTGGCGAAGCCAGACTCGGCGTTGATCTTGATGTCTCTCCCTCCCCGTCCGGGGAGGGCAGGCCGCGTCAGCGACCGGGTGGGGGCGCTTTAAGCAATACGGCCCCGGAATGCAAACGAGGGCCGCTCGCCGAGCCGCCCCCACCCGATCGCCTCAGGGCGATCGCCCTCCCCCGAGGGGGAGGGAGAATGCACACTTACTTCTCGACCACTTCCACCATGTGGGCGACCGTGGCGATCATGCCGCGCACCGAAGGGGTGTCCTCCAGCGTGGACTCGCGGCCCATGCGGTTCAGGCCCAGGCCCGCCAGAGTGGCGCGCTGGTCGTTCTTGCGGCGGATCGGGCTTCCGATCTGACGCACGGTGACGGTGTTCTTGTCCTTGGCGGCCATCTATCAGCCCTCCACGGCTTCGGGCGACGAGGCGCCGTCGTTGCGGCGACCCAGCAGATCCGAAACCTTCTTGCCGCGCTTGGACGCGACCTGACGGGGGGACGACTGGACCTTAAGCGCTTCGAACGTCGCACGGATCATGTTGTAGGGGTTGGACGAACCGGTGGACTTGCCCACCACGTCCTGCACGCCCAGGGTCTCGAGAACGGCGCGCATCGGGCCGCCCGCGATGATGCCGGTGCCGGGAGGCGCCGCGCGGACCATGATCTTGCCGGCGCCCCAACGGCCGTTGCCGTCGTGGTGCAGGGTGCGGTTCTCGCGAAGCGGAACGCGGATCATCGTCTTCTTGGCTTCTTCCGTCGCCTTGCGGATGGCTTCCGGCACTTCACGCGCCTTGCCATGACCGAATCCGACCCGGCCCTTGCCGTCGCCCACCACCATCAGGGCGGCGAACGAGAAACGACGGCCGCCTTTGACAGTCGCGGCCACACGGTTGATGTGGACCAGCTTTTCAACGATGTCGCTGTCCGGGCCGTCGGCCTGGGGAGCGTTGCGGTTGTCACGACGATTGCGATCGTTGCCGCCGCCGCCGCGTTGGGGTTGGTGCGCCATGCTGCGGTTCCTTAGAAGTTCAGGCCGGCTTCACGCGCGGCTTCCGCCAGCGCCTTCACCCGACCGTGATAGATATAGCCGCCGCGGTCGAAGACCACGTCCTTGACGCCCTTCTCGATAGCGCGTTCGGCGATCAGCTTGCCGATGCGCGTCGCGGCGTCCACGTCCGAGCCCTTGTTCTTCTTGCCCTTCTCGCCTTCCAGCGAGGAGGCCGAAGCCACCGTGACGCCCTTGGCGTCGTCGATGATCTGGGCCGAGATGTTCTTGTCCGAACGATGGACCGACAGGCGCAGACGACCGTTGGCCACCGCCTTGAGGCGGCGACGGGTGCGCTCGGTGCGGCGCTTTGCGGTTTGGATAGAAGAGAGAGCCATGACTTACTTCTTCTTGCCTTCCTTACGACGGACCTTTTCGCCGGCGTAACGGATGCCCTTGCCCTTGTAGGGCTCGGGCGGACGGAGCTTGCGGATAACCGCCGCGATCTGACCCACCGACTGCTTGTCGGAGCCCGAGATCTTGATCTCGGTCTGCTTGGGCGTGGCGAAGGTGATGCCGGCGGGCGGGGCGATGTCCACGTCGTGGCTCAGGCCCAGCTGCAGCGACAGCGACTGCCCCTTCATGGCGGCGCGGTAGCCCACGCCGACCAGTTCCAGGGTTTCCTCGAAGCCCTCGGTCACACCGGTCACCATGTTGGCGACCAGGGTGCGGGACAGGCCCCACATGGCGCGGGCGCGCTGGGTGTCCGAACGCGGGGTCAGGGACAGCTCGTCGCCGTCCTGCTTGACCTCGATCTCTTCGGCCACGGTCCAGGACGCTTCGCCCTTGGGTCCCTTCACCGAAACGGTCTGGCCGTTCAGGTTCAGGGTCACGCCCTTGGGCACGGAGATGGTTTTCTTGCCGATGCGGGACATATCAATACACCTTGCAGAGGACTTCGCCGCCCACGTTGGCCTCGCGGGCCGCGGTGTCGGACATGACGCCCTTGGAGGTGGACAGGATCGAGATGCCCAAGCCGTTCTTGACCGGCTTCAGGTCATTAATCGCGGAGTACACCCGACGGCCCGGCTTGGACACGCGGCTGATCTCGGCGATGACCGGCTGGTCGTCGAAATACTTGAGCTCGATCTCGAACTGCGGGAACTCGCCGGGGTTTTGAACCAGCGAATAGCCGCGGATGTAGCCCTCGTCCTGCAGCACGTCCAGGACGCGCTGGCGCAGGCGGGAGGCCGGGGTGAGCACCTTGGAACGCTTGCGGGTCGCGGCGTTCTTGATGCGAGCGATCATGTCGCTCAGGGGATCGTTGATCATCATGTCTGTACCCTCCCCTTACCAGCTGGACTTGGTCATGCCGGGGATCTGACCCAGCGAAGCGAGTTCGCGCAGCGCGATGCGGCTCATCTTGAGCTTGCGGTAATAGGCGCGCGGACGGCCCGTGACCTCACAGCGGTTGCGGATGCGAACGGCGGCCGAGTTGCGCGGCAGCTTGGCGAGCTTGAGGCGAGCCTCGAAACGCTCTTCCAGCGGCTTGCTCTCGTCGTTGGCGATATCCTTAAGCGCCTGGCGCTTTTCGGCGTATTGCGCGACGAGCTTCTTGACGCGTTCGTTGCGGTTGACTGCGGACTTCTTAGCCATATCGGTTCTTTTCCCTTCCCGCTCAGTTCGTCACGAACGGGAACTTGAACTCGGTGAGGAGAGCCTTGGCTTCCTCATCGGTCTTGGCCGTGGTGCAGACGACAATGTCCATGCCCCACATCTGGTCGATCTGGTCGTAGTTGATCTCGGGGAACACGATGTGCTCCTTCAGACCGGTGGCGTAGTTGCCGCGACCATCGAACGAGGTGCCCTTCAGGCCCCGGAAGTCCTTCACCCGCGGCAGGGCCACGGTGATGAAGCGGTCCAGGAACTCGTACATGCGGTCGCCGCGCAGGGTGACCTTGCCGCCGATGACCATGCCCTCGCGCAGCTTGAAGCCGGCGATGGAGTTGCGGGCCTTGGTCGGCACCGCCTTCTGGCCGGCGATGGCGGTCAGATCCTTGAGGGCCGCGTTGGCCTTCTTGGAGTCGGCCACGGCTTCACCGACGCCCATGTTCAGGACGATCTTGTCCAGCTTGGGCACCTGCATTTCGTTCGTGTAGCCGAACTTGTCCTTCATCACCTTGCGGATGCGGGACTCGTACTCGCCCTTGAGGCGCGGCTGATACTTGGCGTCGGCCATCAGATGACGTCTCCCGTGGTCTTGGCGAAGCGAACCTTCTTGTCGCCGTCGACCTTGAAGCCCACGCGGGTCGCCTTGCCGTTGGCGTCGGCGATCGCGACGTTCGACAGGTGAAGCGAGGCTTCCTTGTGCTTGATGCCGCCGTTCGGGTCAGCCTGGGTCGGGCGCATGTGGCGCTGGACCATGTTGACGCCCTGGACGACGACGCGGTTTTCGGACGGCAGCACCTTGACCACCTGGCCGGTGCGGCCCTTGTCCTTGCCGGTCAGGACGATCACGTTGTCGCCCTTCTTGATCTTGGCGGCCATGTTACAGGACCTCCGGAGCCAGCGAGATGATCTTCATGTGGTTCTTGGCGCGCAGTTCGCGAGGAACCGGGCCGAAGATCCGCGTGCCGACCGGCTCGTTCTGCTTGTTGACGATCACGGCGGCGGACTTGTCAAAGCGGATGACGGAGCCGTCCTTGCGCTGGATGTCCTTGGCGGTGCGGACGACGATGGCGCGAACCACGTCCCCCTTCTTCACGCGTCCGCGAGGAATGGCTTCCTTCACGGAGGCGACGATCGTGTCGCCCACCGAGGCGTAGCGGCGCTTCGAGCCGCCCAGCACCTTGATGCACATGACCCGGCGAGCGCCCGAGTTGTCGGCCACCTCCAGGTTAGTTTGCATCTGGATCATGGGATCCGATCCTTCTTCTTACGAGGCCGAGGCCTGGGAGTCGGAGACGACTTCCCAGCGCTTCAGCTTGGACTTCGGGGCGCACTCGGCGATGCGGACGGTTTCGCCTTCCTTGGCGACGTTCGCTTCGTCGTGAGCGTGGTACTTCTTGGACAGGCGCACCGTCTTCTTCAGAAGCGGGTGCAGAATGGTGCGGTTGACGCGGACCACCACGGTCTTGTCGCCCTTGTCGGACACGACCACGCCTTCGAGAATACGCTTGGGCATCTTCGTTTCCTTACGAGGCCGCCTGCTTCTCGCGCAGAAGCGACGAGACGCGGGCGATGTCCTTGCGGACTTCATTGACGCGGTGCGTCTTCTCAAGCTGGCCGGTGGCCGCCTGGAAGCGCAGGTTGAACTGTTCCTTCTTGAGCTTGATCAGCTCGTCGGACAGCTGGTCCGGGGTCTGTCCCCGCAGATCGGCGATCTTGGTCATTACGCGGCCTCCGAGTGGGCGACGCCGGCGTCGAGGCGGGTGACCACCTTCACGCGGATCGGCAGCTTGGCCGCGCCGAGGCGCAGCGCCTCGCGGGCCACATCGTCCGGCACGCCGTCGATTTCAAACATGATGCGGCCCGGAGCGACGCGAGCGGCCCAGTGGTCCACCGCGCCCTTGCCCTTGCCCATGCGGACTTCGGCCGGCTTGCCGGAGACCGGCACGTCCGGGAAGATGCGGATCCAGACCCGGCCCTGACGCTTCATCTGGCGGGTGATCGCGCGGCGGGCCGCCTCGATCTGACGCGCCGTGATGCGCTCGGGTTCCATGGCCTTCAGGCCGTAGGAGCCGAAGTTCAGCGCGAAGCCGCCCTTGGACGCGCCATGGATGCGGCCCTTGAACGCCTTGCGGTATTTGGTCTTCTTGGGTTGCAACATGACTTAGCTCTCACGTCCCCGGTCACGGCGCGGACCGCGATCACCGCGGGGGCCACGCTCGCGGCCTTCATTCGACGACGGACCCGACGCTTCCTGGGCCCAGCGCTTGTCCTGGGCCATCGGGTCGTGCTCCAGCACCTCACCCTTGAAGACCCAGACCTTCACACCGATGATGCCGTAGGTCGTCTTGGCCTCGACGAAGCCGAAATCGATGTCCGCACGCAGGGTGTGCAGCGGCACGCGGCCTTCGCGGTACCATTCCATACGGGCGATTTCAGCGCCGCCCAGACGACCCGACACATTGATCCGGACACCCTTGGCGCCCAGACGCATGGCCGACTGCAGCGCGCGCTTCATGGCGCGACGGAACGCGATCCGGCGCTCCAGCTGCTGGGCGATGTTCTCGGCGATCAGCTGGGCGTCGGTCTCAGGCTTGCGGACCTCGACGATGTTCAGATGAACTTCGCCCTCGGTCATCGCCGCGATGTCCTTGCGCAGCTTCTCGATGTCGGCGCCCTTCTTGCCGATCACGACGCCCGGACGGGCGGCGTAGATCGTCACGCGGCACTTCTTGTGCGGACGCTCGATGATGATGCGCGAGACCCCGGCGCCCGACAGGCGGCCTTTCAGGTATTCACGCAGCTTCAGATCCTGGTGCAGCAGGCGCGCATAGTCCTTGTCGCCGGCGAACCAGCGGCTGTCCCAGGTGCGGTTGATGCCCAGTCGGAAGCCGACCGGATTGATTTTCTGTCCCATCAGGCGGCCTCGCCGGCTTCACGGACCACGATGGTGATCTCGCTGAACGGTTTCAGGATGCGCGACGAACGACCACGAGCGCGGCTCGCGAAACGCTTCATCACCATGTTCTTGCCCACGAAAGCCTCGGCGACGACCAGGTTGTCGATGTCGAGGTTGTGGTTGTTCTCGGCGTTGGACACGGCCGAGTACAGCGCCTTGCGCACGTCGGTCGAGATGCGCTTGCGGCTGAATTCCAGCTCGTTCAGCGCCTTCTGGACCGGCAGGCCGCGGATCGACTGCGCGACAAGGTTCAGCTTCTGAGGGCTGATGCGCACGTTGACCAGCTTGGCGCGGGCTTCGGCGGCGCCGACACGGCGCGGATTGGAGGACTTGCCCATGGCTTACTTCCTCTTGGCCTTCTTGTCCGCCGCGTGACCCGGGAAGCTCCGGGTCGGGGCGAACTCGCCGAACTTCATGCCGACCATGTCCTCGGACACGTGCACGGGGATGTGCTTGTGGCCGTTGTGGACACCAAAGGTCAGACCGACGAACTGCGGCAGGATGGTGGAGCGGCGCGACCAGGTCTTGATCACGTCCTTGCGGCCCGAGGTCTGGACCGTTTCGGCTTTCTTGAGGAGATACCCGTCGACAAACGGGCCTTTCCAGGACGAGCGGGCCATATCAGCGAGCCTTCTTCACGTGGCGGCTACGGATGATGAACTTGTCCGTGGCCTTGTTCTTGCGGGTGCGGGCGCCCTTGGTGTCCTTGCCCCACGGCGTGACCGGGTTACGGCCGCCCGAGGTGCGACCCTCACCACCACCGTGCGGGTGGTCGATCGGGTTCATGGCGACGCCGCGAACGTGCGGACGCCAGCCCATGTGACGCTTGCGACCGGCCTTGCCCAGGTTCTGGTTCATGTGGTCCGGGTTGGACACGGCGCCGATGGTGGCCATGCAGCCGTCCAGCACCATGCGCAGCTCGCCCGAGCCGAGACGGATCTGGGCGTAACCCTGATCGCGGCCCACCAGCTGGGCGTAGGCGCCGGCCGAACGGGCCAGCTGGGCGCCCTTGCCCGGCTTCATCTCCACATTGTGGATGATGGTGCCGACCGGGATCGCGCGCAGCGGGGCGGCGTTGCCCGGCTTCACATCGACCTTGTCGCCGGCGACGATCTGGTCGCCGGCCTTCAGGCGCTGCGGCGCGATAATGTAGGTCTTCTCGCCGTCAGCGTAGTTGATCAGGGCGATGAAGGCGGTGCGGTTCGGGTCGTACTCAAGACGCTCGACCGTGCCGACCACGTCGAACTTGCGACGCTTGAAGTCGATCTTGCGGTACAGCTTCTTGGCGCCGCCGCCGCGGAAGCGGACGGCGATGCGACCACCCTGCCCGCGGCCGCCGGACTTGGTCAGGCCTTCGGTCAGGGACTTTTCCGGGCGGCCCTTGTGCAGCTCGGAGCGGTCGACCAGCACCAGGGCGCGGCGGCCCGGCGACGTCGGATTGAATGTCTTCAGAGCCATCGGTTCAGAGCCCCGTGGTGACGTCGATCGACTGGCCTTCGGCCAGCGTCACGATCGCTTTCTTGATGTCGTTCCGACGGCCCTTGATGCCGCGGAACCGCTTGGTCTTACCCTTTTGGACCAGGGTGTTGACCTTGACGACGTTGACCTTGAACAGGCTCTCGACCGCCGCGGCGATCTCGTCCTTGGTGGCGGTGTCCGCGACCTTGAACACGACCTTGTTCTGCTCGGACAGCAGGGTCGACTTCTCGGTGATCAGCGGCGCCAGGATCGTGTCGTAGTGACGGACGGTGGGTTGAGCGGCAGCCATTATGCGGCCTCCTTCTCGGAGAAGCGGGCCTCGATCGCCTCGACGGCGGCCTTGGTCAGCACCAGCTTGTTCGCGCGCAGGATGTCATAGACGTTCAGGCCGGCGTTCGGCAGCACGTCGATGTGCGGAATGTTGCGGGCGGCCAGACCGAAGCCGGCGTCCACTTCCGGACCCGCGATGATCAGGGCCTTGTCCCAGCCCAGCTTGCCGAAGGTGGCGCGCAGGGCCGAGGTCTTGGCTTCCTTGACCGACAGATCCGACACCACCACCAGCTCGCCGGCCTTGGCCTTGGAGCTCAGCGCGTGACGCAGGGCCAGGGCGCGGACCTTCTTGGGCAGCGAGAAGCCGTGATCGCGGACGATCGGGCCGAAGGCGCGCGAACCACCCACGAACTGGGGCGCACGACGCGAACCGTGACGAGCGCCGCCGGTTCCCTTCTGCTTGTACATCTTCTTGCCGGTACGGCTGTTCTCGTTGCGGGTCTGGACCTTGTGGGTGCCGGCGCGGCGCTTGGCCAGCTGCCAGTTGACCACACGGGCCAGCAGGTCCCCGCGGATATCCTCGATGCCGAACACAGCGTCGTTCAGCTCGATGTCGCCGGCCTTCTTGCCGTCGAGATTGGTTACAGCGAGTTTCATTGCTCTTCACCGCCTTCGGAGGCCTCGGCCGCCACGGCTTCCTCGGCCGGCTTTTCAGCAGGCTGCGAAGCGGCTTCGGCGCCGGCCTTCTTGAACGCGCCGGGGAACGGCAGGTCGGCCTGGGCCTTCTTGATGGCGTCGCGCACCTTCAGGTACGAGCCGTCGTGGCCGGGGACCGCGCCCTTGACCAGGATCAGGCCGCGCTCGGCGTCGACGCGCACGATGGTCAGGTTCTGCTGAGTCACGGTTTCCTGACCCAGGTGACCGGCCATCTTCTTGCCGGGGAACGTACGGCCGGGGTCCTGACGGTTGCCGGTCGAACCGTGCGAACGGTGCGACACGGACACGCCGTGTGTGGCCCGCAGACCGCCGAAGTTCCAGCGCTTCATGGCGCCGGCGAAGCCTTTACCGATGGTCAGACCCTGGATGTCCACCTTCTGACCGACGACGAAGTGGTCGGCCGTGAATTCGGCGCCCACGTCGATCAGCGCGTCTTCCGACACGCGGAACTCGGTCACATACCGCTTCGGCTCGACTTCGGCCTTGGCGAAGACAGCTCGTTGAGCCTGGTTGGTTCTCTTCGCCTTCCTGGAGCCGGCGCCCAGTTGAAGCGCGACGTAACCGTCACGCTCCTGGGTGCGCTGGCCAACGACCTGACAGCCATCAAGCTGCAGGACGGTGACCGGAATGTGCGCGCCGTCTTCAGCGAAGACGCGCGTCATTCCCAGCTTCTTGGCGATCACGCCCGTACGCATGTCGGATCCCGCCTCTTCTCTCTTAAATCTTGATTTCGACGTCCACGCCGGCGGACAGGTCGAGCTTCATGAGCGCGTCCACGGTCTGCGGGGTGGGGTCGACGATGTCGAGCACGCGCTTGTGCGTGCGGATTTCAAACTGCTCGCGCGACTTCTTGTCGACGTGCGGCGAGCGGTTGACGGTGAATTTCTCGATCAGAGTCGGCAGCGGAATCGGGCCGCGAACAGTCGCGCCGGTACGCTTGGCCGTGTTGACGATTTCGCGCGTGGAATGGTCCAGGACGCGATGATCGAAGGCCTTCAGCCTGATGCGGATGCTTTGATCCATATCGGTTGTTTTTCCTACAGCGGTCGGTGGACCGCGTCCCTGTGAACCATTTCAAAGACCGGAGCCTTTGGGTCTGACGACCCTCAGGGTACGCACGTCCGCAAAAACGATCGGCCCACGCGGAGAACCGCGAAGGCCGGTGAAATCCTGGGCACTGTAAAGAACAGGGTCTCAGGTCGTTCCTGCGGGCCGCGTCTGCATCCGGAGATGCACAGCCGGTCCAACAAGAGTTGGGGCTTATGACGGTTGATTCCGCTTTCGTCAAGCGAACTCCAGCCGGAAAAGCCGGAAAGATGAAAGGGCCCCGCGGACCGGCCGCGAGGCCCCGGCGTATGCTCTCGCCTACTCGCCGATGCGGATGTCGCCGGAGCCCATGATGCTGCGGTTCACGCTGCCGGTGGCCTCGGCCACCCGCACATCACCTGAGCCCATGACCGACGCACTCACGTCACCAGCTCGGCCGTCGAACACTACATTCCCCGAACCGGCGATGGACACATCCAGGGTATCGACCCGGCCCCCATTCACGCGCACATCGCCCGACCCGGCGATCGAGACGTCCAGCGTCGGTCCCTCGAGGCGTCCGATGCGCACGTCGCCCGACCCGGCGACCGCCACGTCCGCGGACGCTACAGCCGCCAGGGTTATATCGCCGGACCCCGCGACGGAGATGTCCGCTTCGCCGGTCGCACCGGCGCTTACGCCGCCCGATCCGGCCACTGAAAGATCAAGAGAGCGCGACGAACCCGTGCGGATGGTTCCCGAGCCGGCGTTACTGATATCCAGGTCGCCATCGGTATTGGCCACGGTCCAGTCGCCGCAGCCGCGATTGCTCAGTGCGATGCTGCTCGCGCCCCGGCCGATGGAGCCGTAGACCGCGCCGCCGGAGCCGCCCCGGACGATGCCCAGCAGGCGGCTGCGACCGCCCGAACGGCCGGCGTCCACGTCCACGTCGCGCGGCGTGCGCACCACCACCAGCGGCGCATCGCTGACATTGATGGTGCCGTGGCCGCGCACCTCGACCCGGGCGCCCTGCCCCGGCTGGCTCGCGTCGGCAGGGCCAGAGGTGCACTCGCGCACCGCGCTGCCCGACAGTCCGCCGTCGATGATGATGTCCGAGCCCCGGCGCGTCACCGTCAGCCGATCCAGAGTGGATGATCCGTGCTCGATCTCCACGGCGATGTCGGAGCGATCCTCGGGGATCACCACCACGCGGGCCACCGCGTCGCGGATCTCCACTTCGGCGGCGTGTGCGGCCCCGGCGAAAGCGAGGGCGGCGGTGGCGGCGGCGACCAGATAGGCGGGTTTCATGGCGTGGTTCTCCCTGTCGTGTGGACAGGAATTCGCCACAAAGGCCCCGCGAAGTCATTTTAAATCGAGGTCATGAACCCTGTGTCATCAAACCCGCCCCGTGGGCGCTCTACAGCCGCCCCGCCTCGGCCAGCTTGTCCAGCATCCAGACCCGGGCGGGCGGCAGCGGCTTGTTGAAGGGGTGGAAGACGAAGGTCTCCAGAAAGTGGCCGGTCAGGTCCAGACCCGCCTTCACGTCCCCCGGGCCCAGCCCCGCCTGCGCCCCCAGCATGAAGGGCGGCAGGGCCAGCAGCTTGTCCGCATAGGGAGCCCCCGCCCCCCGGCTGACCGCCCGGCCCGTGCGCGGGCTGACCCACACCAGATCATCCGCCGTGCCGGTGGCGGCGCATTTGGACAGATCCAGGCCGAAGCCCAGCTCCTCCAGCAGCCCGGCCTCGAAGCGCACGAACACGGCGGGCCAGATGTCGGGAAAGGCGAACGACGCCATCAGGGCCTCGAAGGCCAGGAAGGCGCCCGGATGGGGCTCGCGCTCGGGCAGCGCCCCCTGCGCCACCGCCGCCGCTGCGTTCAGCCCGGTCAGGGCCAGCGGGTCGTCAAACAGGGCCGCCGGCCCCTCGCCCACCGGCTCCAGCTTCGCCGACCCCAGATGCTCGGTGGTCCGCGCTCGGTAGTCGGCGACCACCCGGGCGCCGGGCTGCAGGAACGGCTTCATCCGCCGCGACGCCCCGCCCGCCACATAGGCGGCATGGCGCCCGTGCAACTCGGTCAGCAGCTCGACCACCACGCCGGTGTCCCCGTGCGCGCGGGCCGACAGCACAAAGGCGTCGTCCTGGAATTCCATGGGTCAGCCCCGCCTTTCTCCTCCCCATCGAAACGATGGGGAGGTGGCGCGGGCGCCGCCCGGCGTCCGTGACGGAGGGGGCGACTCAATTTCAGCCGATTTCATCGTCCACCCATACCGCCCGGACCGCCCTCTCCACCACCCGGGATCGGATCAGGCCGGCTGGAAGATCAAGGCCACGCCGTTGTTGCAGTAGCGCTTGCCCGTCGGCCGGGGCCCGTCGTTGAACACATGGCCCTGGTGCCCCAGGCAGCGGGCGCAGTGATATTCGATCCTCGGCACGCCGATCAGGTAGTCGGTCTTCAAGCCGACATTCTCCCGCATGACGTCCCAGAAGCTGGGCCAGCCAGTGCGCGAATCGTACTTCCACCGCGACCGGAACAGGGGCAGCTCACAGCCCCGGCAGGCGTAGATCCCCCGGCGTCGCTCGTCGTCCAGCGGGCTGCTGTAGGGCTGCTCCGTGCCCTCCTGACGCAGCACCCGATAGGCCGCGGCGGGCAGGCGTCGCCGCCACTGGGCCTCGCTCAGATCGCGGAACGGCAAGTCCGCGAAGCGCGCCTCGGACGGATCGGCCTCGGCCGGTCCCGAGCAGGCGCTGAGCGCCAGAGCGCCGGCCCCGGTCAGCAGCGTGCGGCGATGAAGGATCGTGCTCATGCCCCAGATACGGCCGGGGCGCCGCGCCGGTTGCAGGGGTCAGATCAGGCCCGCCGCCTCGTCCAGCCCCAGCATCAGGTTCAGGTTCTGAACCGCCGCCCCGGACGCGCCCTTGCCCAGATTGTCCAGCAGGGCGACCAGCCGCGCTTGCTCTCCGCCCCGATCTCCGAACACGTGGAGCCGCAGGCGGTTGGTGCCGTTCAGCCCCTCCGGCTCGATGCCGGTCATGGCCTCGGTGGTTTCCAGGTCCGCCACCTCAACGAACCGCGCGCCCGCATAGGCCTCCACCAGCGCCCCGTGGATGCGCTCGATGGACGGGGTCTCCGGCAGGGCCGACAGGTGCAGAGGAACCTCCACCAGCATGCCCTGGCGATAGTTCCCCACCGCCGGCGCGAACAGCACCGGCCGGGACAGCCCCGCGTGCCGGGTCATCTCCGGCACATGCTTGTGCTGCAGCGTCAGGCCGTAGGCCCGGTGCGCGGTCGAGGCGCCCTCGGCCTCGAACTCGGCGATCATCGCCTTGCCGCCGCCGGAATAGCCGCTGACCGCATTGACGCTCACCGGATGATCCGCCGGGACCAGCCCCGCCTTCACCAGCGGCCGCATCAGGGCGATGAAGCCGGTGGGATAGCAGCCCGGGTTCGACACACGCGTCGATCCCGCCACCGCCGCCCGCTGATCCCCGTCCATCTCCGGAAAGCCATAGGTCCAGCCGGGCGCCACCCGGTGCGCCGTGGAGGCGTCGATCACCCTCACCGCCGGGTTCTCGATCATGGCCACGGCGTCCCTCGCCGCGTCGTCCGGCAGGCACAGGATCACCGCATCGGCCCCGTTCAGCGCCTCGCGCCGCGCGTCCACGTCCCGCCGCCGGTCGCCCAGCAGCAGCAGCTCCAGATCAGAGCGCGCCTCCAGCCGCTCCCGGATTTCCAGCCCCGTGGTCCCAGCCTCGCCGTCGATGAAGATAGTGTGGATCATAGCCAGAATCGCAAATCCAGTCCGAAGAACACATCCGATATGAGCATGACGAAAAATCCGATCACCAAAACCTGGAAAGAAACAACCAACCAAAAGCCTATCGGATTACGACTGCGGTTGAATCGTACACCGCCAAGCGCTGTCTCGCCCTTGAGAAGCGAACACCAGACGCTCCTCACCAAGACAAGCGCCACCAGCGGAGTGCCTATCTTCACGAAAAGCGACGTCCAATCGGTCATTCGCACCCCCGATAATGGCTTGCCTGGACAAAGAAAAAGGGCGCTCCGGTTTCCCGAAGCGCCCTCGTATTCCCACTCGCGGGTCGCGAGTTAGCGCTTCGAGAACTGGAAGCTGCGGCGGGCCTTGGCGCGGCCGTACTTCTTGCGCTCGACCACGCGGCTGTCGCGGGTCAGCAGGCCGTGGGGCTTCAGCACCTTGCGCAGGTCCGGCTCGTAGTTGGTCAGAGCCTTGGAGATGCCGTGGCGGATGGCGCCGGCCTGGCCGGACAGGCCAGAGCCCTCGACCGTGGCGACCACGTCGAACTGGCCTTCACGGTCGCTCAGCTGCATGGGCTGGGCGATCATCATGCGCAGCACGGGGCGGGCGAAGTACACTTCCTGGTCCCGGCCGTTGATGGTGATCTTGCCCGAGCCGGGCTTGATCCACACGCGGGCGATGGCGTTCTTGCGCTTGCCGGTCGCATAGGCGCGGCCCTGGGCGTCGATCTGGGGCTCGCGGACGATGGTTTCCGCCTCGGCGGTTCCCATGCCCTTGAGGGCGTCGAAGCCGGTGGCGGCCGGCGTTTCGTTGGTCACGTCGGTCATTACTGGCTCCGGGCGTTCTTGGGCGAGGCCGACTTGAAGTCGATGGTCTCGGGGGACTGGGCCTGATGGGTGTGCTCGGCGCCGGCGAACAGGCGCAGGTGCGTCATCTGCTTGCGGGCCAGGGGGCTTTCCTTGGGCAGCATCCGCTCGACGGCCTTTTCAAGCACGCGCTCGGGGAAGCGTCCGCCCAGGACCTTTTCCGGGGTCGTGGACTTCACGCCGCCCGGGTGACCGGTGTGGCGGTAATAGACCTTGTCGGTCGCCTTCTTGCCGGTGAACACCACCTTGTCCACGTTGGTCACGACGACATAGTCGCCGCAGTCGACGTGCGGGGTGTAGTCCGGGCGGTGCTTGCCGCGCAGGCGGTTGGCGATGAAGGTCGCGAGACGGCCCACAACGACGCCCTCGGCGTCGATATGGATCCACTTCTTCTCGACCTCGGCCGGCTTCAGGGAAGCCGTGGTGGTCTTCAACATGATCAGGTGTCCTGAGGCGAAATCGGGTCGCGGACGCAGATCACAGGACCGACGCCGCGCGGAAGCGGGGTCAATAGAGGGGCCGACCGCGTTCGTCAACGCCGTTATTCGGCGTCAAATCGACCTAGAACGATGAAATCACACGCGTTTTCAAATACGGTATTAAAATACCCACCCGCTCAGCCGAACATTCGCGGCTGGGAGCGCCGCACCAGCCACAAATTCACCGTCGCAGCGCCCAGCACCACGGCCGCCCCCGCCTGGTGCAGCACGCCCAGCGTTAATGGCACCGCGTGCATCAGGGTGGCGATGCCCAGCAGCGCCTGGGCCCACACCAGCGCCAGCAGCACCCAGGCCGAGGCCCCGGCGCCCTGCGCCAGCTTGGCGCGGATGACCTGCACCCCATAGACCGTGGTCAGCGCCAACAGGGCATAGGCCATCATCCGGTGATTGAACTGGACCAGCGCCTGATCGTGCAGGAACGCCAGCGCCCCCTGCCCCCAGTTCACCGGCGCGATGACCATGCCGTTCATCAGCGGCCAGTCCGTATAGACCATGCCCGCCTTGGACCCGGCCACCAGCCCGCCCAGCAGGCTCTGGATGAACACCACGCCCAGCACGGCGGCGGCGAACCGGCTCCACCCCGCGGGCGAGCGCGTGCGGTCCTCGCCGAACCACGCCTCCAGCCCGGTCCAGATCAGCCCCATGAAGATGACGAAGGCCAGGCCCAGGTGAACCGTCAGGCGCTCGGGCGCCACATCCACCCGCTCGCTCAGCCCGGACGACACCATCCACCAGCCGATCAGCCCCTGCAGCCCGCCCAGTCCCAGCAGCACCACGCACCGCAGCACCAGCCGTCGCGGGATCATGCGCAGGGCCAGGAACACCAGGAACGGCACGGCGAAGGCCACGCCGATCAGACGGCCCAGTTGCCGGTGGATCCACTCCCACCAGAAGATGCCCTTGAACTCGCCCAGGGTCATGCCGGCGTTGACCTGGCTGTACTGCGGGATTTCCCGATACAGCGCGAAAGCCTCGTTCCAGTCCGCCTCGTTCATGGGCGGGATCGCGCCCATGATGGGCTTCCACTCGGTGATCGACAGGCCCGAGCCGGTCAGGCGCGTGATCCCGCCCACCACCACCATGGCGAACACCAGGGCGGCCACGCAGAAAAGCCAGATCGCCACGGCGCGCGAGCGATCCCATGCGGAAAAACGGTTCATTCGACGCCCGTCGTTCACTAAAGGAGCCAGAGGCCGGGTTCGGAAACCCGACGTTTCCCCTATGCCTACGGAATGTCGTAAGGACCAGTCGCAAATCGGCGCAGCGACATGCGGTCGCTTCTGCCGATCGCCGCAATCACGGAGCGAGGCGTGCAGCATCTGGACATCATTCTGGCCGTCGGCGGCGCCCTGGCCCTGGGCTGGGTCGCCGACATGCTGACCGGCGGTCGCGGAATCGCGCGCACGCTGCTGGCGTCCCTGACCGGCTCAGTGTGCGGCTGGTTCCTGGCGGTGAGGGTCTTCGGCGCCCATACCATGGACGACCTGGGCTGGGTCGTCTGGGCCATGGCCGGATCAGTCGTGGTGCTGCTGGTCTATTTCCTGACCCGCAACAAGCGGTGAGCGGCATGACTGCGCGCACCCGCCGCTTCATCGCCGCCATCGGAACCGTGGCGTTCCTGGCCTTCTACATCTGGCTGGTCACGGTCATCGCCGACGTGCTGCCCGACAGCTTCTGGATCGACCTGATCTTCTACCCCGTCGTCGGCATCGCCTGGGGCGTGCCCCTGATCCCGCTGCTGAGGTGGGCCGAGCGAGGATAGGCAATCGCGGGGCCGCACGAATGCGGCCCCGGATCGATCCATTTCATTTTCAGGAAATGGTCGGAGCGACAGGATTCGAACCTGCGACCCCTTGACCCCCAGCGCTATCCTAGGTTGTTTTCGGCGCTTTTCATCACTATTCAGGACAGTGCTAGTGCATTGTTCCTATTAGCGTTTTTGACGCCACCGCATTTCACCGCTATTCTTCGAGTTGCTGCAATCTGTGCCCCATATGTGCCCCAGCAGAAGGGCTCATCGGAGATCTGAATGCCGACCTTGAAGCTCACCGACCGGACTGTCTCGTCGGCCAAGGCCGTCGAAGGCGGCCGCCTGGAGCTTTGGGATACAGCCCTCAAGGGACTCTATCTGCGGGTGTCCGAAAACACCAAGATCTGGGGATACAGGTACCGCCGGGCGGACGGAAGTCAACCGCGCGTCCGCCTCGGCCACTACGTGCCGCCAGAACATGCGACCGGCGACACCTCGGCGCTCACGGTGGCGGGCGCCAGGGCCCGCGCCCGCAAGATCCAGACCGAGGTCGACGACGGCGGTGATCCGGCCACGCGCCGACAGCTTGCCAGGGCGGAGGCCAAGGCGGAAGCCATCCGCACGGTCGATGACCTGGCAGAAGCCTATTTCGCCGTCTGCGAGACCGGCGAGTATCGCCCCAGTCGGCGGCGCAAGCGTCCCCAGACCATCAAGGCTGAGCGCTATCTCTACAAGAAGTATCTGGCGTCCCTGGGGTCCATCAGGGTTGAGGCTCTGACTCGGGATGCCGTGAGGAAGCCGTTGCGCGAGCTGCTGGCGGCGGGCCGCGGCGTCACGTCCAACCGGGTAAGGGGCCTGCTGCGCCAGATCTATGCCTGGGGCACGCTGGAAGGCCGGGTGACCCGCAATCCGGCCGGAGAGCTTGCCGACCTCGCCGAGGAGATCCCCCGCACCCGAATCCTCACTGATGAGGAGACCCGGGCGCTGTGGAACGCGCTCATCGATCCCTCGGGGCTGCGACGCCCCCTGCCCGGCGGCCGCGACGAGCCGGTGATGGTCAGCCGGCCCGTCCGCATCGCCATCCAGTTGGCCATGCTCACACTTCAGCGCCGGGGAGAGATCGCCATGATGCGCGTGCCCGAGCTCGATTTCGGAGCGCGCGTGTGGACCATTCCTGCGGAGAAGACCAAGGCAGGCCGGGTCACTGCGGTTCCGCCCCAGATCAGTAGTATTGCTCGCGCAGGTCCGCGCACACCTGCTGGGGGGCGATCCAAACATGGGGATAGGCGCCCCGAAGGCAGCGTCTCAACCAGCGCTGCGCCGGATGGGCGTCGTTGCGCCGGTGCCAGGACAGCAGGAAGGGCACGGGATTCAGCGGCAGGGGAAAGTCGAGGAAGGCCAGCCGGTCCGCCTGGGCCGAGCCGGCGGCCACGCTGCGCATCACCGTGGCGATCATGTCGGACCCGGCCACCAGTTGCGGCGCCGCGGCCATATTGGGAACGGTGACCGCGACGCGGCGGGTCCATCCCTTGGAGGCCAGGGCCGCGTCCGCCACGTCGATGCCTTCATTGTGCGGGGAGGCCACCACATGGGCCAGGGACAGGAAGGTTTCGGCGTCCAGCGGCCCGGCCGCGGCCGGGTGGTCCTTGCGCAGGATGCACACGAGCGGCTCCTGGAACAGGCGGGCGCTGAGGATGCGGCCGGTCTGGGGCGGCGGCGCGCCCACGGTCATGTCCACATCCCCGGCGTCCAGCAACCGCACGGCGTCTTCCCGGTCGGCGTAGCCGACGACCTTGAGGTTCACGCCCGGCGCCCGGCGCGAGACGATGGAGACCAGTCTGGGAAGCACCACGGATTCGGCGTGCCCCGACAGACCCAGCGTAAAGGTCATGGCGGCGGCGGACGGGTCGAAGTCCCGGGTGAACGCCAGGGTGCGCTGGATGTCGCCGAGCGCCAGGGAAATGGGTTCCGCCAGCTCCAGGGCGCGCGGGGTGGGCTGCAGCCCGCCCGGACCATTGATGAACAGGTCGTCGCGCAGCAGCACCCTCAGCCGCGACAGGGCCGCGCTCATGGCCGGCTGGGTGCGACCCACCCGTTTGCCGGCGCGCGTGACGTTGCGCTCGGCGTTCAGGGCGTCGAACGCCACCAGAAGATTGAGATCAATGCCGTGCAAATCCATCGCATGAACAGCTAGGTCGCCGCGCCATCGATCACAAGCATGGGCCCTGCGCCATCGCTGCGCGTCAGGCCGGCCCCGTCACGCCGCGGCCGCCTGCGGCGGCGCGCCCAGCCGCGCGCGAGCCGCGCGGATGGGCGCCTGGGCCTGGTCAGCCGGCGACGGCGTCCTTGAGCGCCTTGGCGGGCTGGAAGCTCACCTTTTTCGTGGCGGCGATCTGGATCGTCTCGCCGGTGGACGGATTGCGGCCCTGACGGGCGGGACGATCCTGGACCTTGAACTTGCCGAAGCCCGGCAGATTGACCTCCTCGCCCCGCGAGGCGGCGCCGGCGATCTGGCTCAGCACGCCGTCCACGATGGTTTTGGCCTGGGCCTTGGTGAGACCGGCTTCGCCGGCCACGTGATCGATGAGGTCGCTGGTGTTCATGGGATCTTCCCTGGATTGGATGACGATCGCCGGTCTAGGCGGATTCACCCGCGCCGGGCAATCGGGCGCAGGGACCGCCGCGCCGCGGCTCGCGCAGCGCGGCGGTCGCAACCAGCGGCGCGCCCGGGCCGCGTCAGACCTGGGCCAGGCCGCCGTCCACGAACACCTCGCCCCCGGTCATGAAGCGGCTGTCCGCGGACGCCAGGAAGGCCGCCACCGCGCCGGTCTCCGCCGGATCGCCCATGCGGCCCACGACCGTGGAGGCGCCCAGGGCCTCGATGGCCTCCTCCCCCAGGACCTCGGTCGCGAGTTCGGTGGTGATGGGGCCGGGCGACAGCACATTGACCCGGACGCCCGCGCCCTTCAGGTCCAGGGCCCAGCTGCGCGCCAGGTTGCGGATGGCGGCCTTGGTGGCGCTGTAGATGCTGAAGGCGGGCGTGCCCATCACCCCGGCGCTGGAGCCGGTGAGAATGATGGACGATCCGGACGGCATCAGCGGCAGGGCCTTCTGCACCGTGAACACCGTGCCCTTCACATTGACGTCGAAGATCTGATCGTAGTGCTCCGGGGTGATCTCGCCCAGCGCCGCGAAGGCGCCGGTTCCGGCGTTGGCGAACAGGATGTCCAGTCCGCCCCGTTCGGCCTTCACCGCGGCGAACAGCCGGTCCAGATCGGCCGGATCCGTCACCGAACCGCTGACGGCGCGGGCGGCCCCGCCCAGCCGGGCGACCGCGGCGTCCAGCGGCTCCTGTCGCCGCCCGAACAGATAGACGAACGCGCCTTCCTCCACGAACCTTTGCGCGGCCCCGAAACCGATGCCGCTGCCGCCGCCGGTGATCACGGCGGTCTTGCCCTTGAGTCTGTCCATTGAAGTGCTCCTTGGTTGAGGAGCCCGGAGCTGGCGCTGCGCTCACTTCTTGACAAGTATGCACCATTTGGTAAGTGTAAAAAATGTCCCCACGATCGTTGACACCAAGGAACGACGCCGCGCCGAGCAAGGCCGAAGCGCCGGGCGGGCCCCTGCCCGGCTTCACCTGCGGCCTGGACGCCACCCTCAAGCTCATCTCCGGCAAGTGGAAGCCGCTGATCCTCTACTTCCTCGCCCAGGGCGGCCCCACCCGCTACGGCGAGCTTCGACGCGCCATACGGGATGTGAGCGACAAGGTGCTGATCCAGCAGCTCAAGGAGCTGGAGGCTGACGACCTGGTGAAGCGGACGGACTATCAGGAAGTCCCCCCGCGGGTGGACTACGCCCTCACGCCCCTGGGCTACAGCCTCGCCCGGTCTCTCGTGCCCCTGTGCACGTGGGGGACCGAGAACATGGCCGAGGTCACGCGCCTGTTCGCCCAGAGGGAGGCGGCGGCGCGCAAGGCCTGACGAAAACTCCCGCCCGGACCTGCGCGCCCGCCGTCTGGTGATCCGGCCTTGCGCCGCAGCGTCCCGCGTCATACATATCATATACGTCGCATATATGTTTCGGGAGTCCCCATGGGCATCGTCAACATTGAGGATGAGCTGCACGAACAGCTGCGTCGGGCCAGCCGCGCGTCGTGCCGATCGATCAATGGTCAGGCCGCGTTCTGGATCAGGATCGGCATGCTGTGCGAACTGAGCCCCGAGCTCACCTTCCGCGAGATCGTGGCGCGCGAGCTCAAGGCGGCGGGCGTCGACGCCCCCGACCTGACCGCCGCCGCATGATCAAGAGCCCGGCCGAGGTGGAGTTGATGGCGGAATCCGGCCGTCTGCTCGCTTCCGTTTTCACCCATCTGGACGGCCTGACCCTCGCGGGCATGAGCACCCTGGACATCAACGACCGGGTCGAGGCCTTCATCACCGGTCAGCTGAACGCCCGTCCCGCCAGCAAGGGGCAGTACGGCTACGGCTTCGTTCTGAACAGTTCGCCCAACGCCGTGGTCTGCCACGGCGTGCCCTCCGCCGACGAGATCCTCACGGAGGGTGACATCGTCAATCTGGACATCACCCTGGAGAAGAACGGCTTCATCGCCGACGCCTCCAAGACCTACATGATCGGCGCCGTGAGCCCGGCGGCCAGAAAACTGGTCCGCACCACCCATGAAGCCCTGTGGAAAGGCATCCGCGCCGTGCGTCCCGGCGCCCGGCTGGGCGATATCGGCCACGCCATCGAGCGCCATGCCAAACGGTCCGGCTATTCGGTGGTTCGAGACTTCTGCGGCCACGGCATCGGCCGGGAAATGCACGAGGCGCCCCAGGTGCTGCATTTCGGCAGGCCCGCCACGGGCCTGACGCTGAAGGAAGGCATGACCTTCACCATCGAGCCCATGCTCAACCAGGGGGTTCGCTCCGTGCGGACCCT
This sequence comes from Brevundimonas sp., assembly GCF_047617075.1. Taxonomy (GTDB): domain Bacteria; phylum Pseudomonadota; class Alphaproteobacteria; order Caulobacterales; family Caulobacteraceae; genus Brevundimonas. The sequence continues at coordinate 7,687 of NZ_JBLGCI010000008.1, read as the reverse complement.
GGACGACGGCTGGACCGTGGTCACCGCCGACAACCGGCTCTCCGCCCAGTTCGAGCACACCGTGGCCGTCACCGCCGACGGGGTTCGGGTGCTGACCCTGCAACCGGATGAGATCGGCCAGCGCCCGGCGGCGCACTGACAGACCGAGCCAGGCGGACGCCGCCCGGGCCTTTTCCCGGCCTGCACCCTTGACTTGGACGCCATCACGTAACAATTGATGTTTCATGAAACGCGACAGCCGCCTTTCCAATGTCCTGCACGCCCTGCTCCACATGGCCGAGCAGGAGGACCGGACCGGCTCGCCCATGACGTCCGACCAGCTGGCGGCCTGTCTTTCAACCCATCCGGTGGTTGTCCGCCGCACCATGGCGGGCCTGCGCGAACAGGGCCTCGTCACCTCGGAAAAGGGCCACGGCGGCGGCTGGCGTCTCGCCCGTTCGCTCGACTCGGTCACCCTGGGCCAGGTCCATGACGCCCTGGGCGGAACCGGTCTTCTGCCCGACGCGCCGCCGGTGGAGGCCGACGGCTGCCTGGTCGAGGCCGCCGTCAACGACGCCCTGACCAACACCTACGCCGCCGCCCGCGCCCTGCTGCTGGAGCGGCTCCATGACATCACCCTGGCCGATCTCGCGAAGGACTTCGCGCGGCGGCTGGCCGAACATCCGAACCGGGACCTGATCCATGCCTATGCAAGACAACGCTCATCAACATGACGCCGTGATCATCGGCGGCTCCTACGCCGGCCTGTCGGCGGGCCTGCAGCTGGCGCGGGCCCGTCGACAGGTCGTGGTGATCGACGACGGCCGACCGAGAAACCGGTTCGCCTCCCACGCCCACGGGATGCTGTCCAATGACGGGCGCCCCGGGGGCGACATCACAGGTGACGCCAGGCGTCAGATCACAGCCTATCCCACCGCCCAGCTTCGCCAGGGCGAAGTGGTTTCGGTTCAGCGCACGGACCAGGGCTTCTCCATCGCCATGGCCGATGGTGCGGTCGTGGAGGCGCGCCGGCTGCTGCTTGCCCACGGCGTCGAGGACACGCCCCCGGCCATACCCGGCGTCAAGGAGCGCTGGGGCCAGACCGCCATCCACTGTCCCTGGTGCCACGGCTATGAAATCGGTCAGGGGCCCATCGGCGTGCTCAGCCAGGGCGAGCACACCGCCCACTACGCCCTCATGGTGGCGGAATGGGGCGCCCCGACCCTGTTCCTAGACGCCGACGTCCAGCTGTCCGCCGAAGAGCGACGGATGCTCGATCGGCGCGGCGTGACCCTCGAACGGACCCCCATCGCCGCCCTTGAAGGCGCCGCGCCGCAACTCGATGGCGCCCGCCTGACTGATGGACGCCTCATTCCCCTGAAGGCGATCTTCGTGGGCTCCCGCGTGCGTCTGTCCAATGGCTTCGCAGCAAGCCTGGGCTGCGAGCTGGCGGACACCCCGGTGGGCCCTCTGGTCAAGGTGGATCCCATGCAGCAAACCACCCAGCCCGGCGTCTTCGCCGCAGGCGACCTGGCCCGCGCCGCCTCCAACATCACCTACGCCGCGTCGGACGGCATGACCGCCGGCCAAGCCCTCTTTCGGTCCCTGCTCATGGAAGAACTGGCCTGATCCAGGTCAGCGGCAACCAAATCCGAACCACTTTCGCGGTGGCCGTTCATCGTCGAAAGCAGACCCGCAGCGGAACCGGGAGCGGCGGATGACAGGGCGGTTCCCGGGCCCGCCCCCACCCGCTATTCCGGCTCCTTGTCGCCGATCGGATAAAGCGCTTCGATGAGCTTCTGGAGCTCCTCTTCCCGGCGTTGGACACTGAGTCCCTGCAGCTTCTGAGCCCGGAACCTTACCGCCGGCAGGTCGGCGACATGGGGCAATCCAAACAGGCCCCAGTCCGGTTCGCCCCGCTTGAACGAGAGCAGAAAGCGACGATGGGCGTCCGGCATGTCCGCGACCATGGTGTCGATGAGCTTCTCGCGAATGTCGAGCAGCGTCTCCAGCGGCGGACCCTCGGCCGCCATTCCGGCGAACTCCTGCTCGTACTTCTGCGAGAGATCCCGGCGCTGAGGATTCAGGATGGCGTTCAGGGCCTTGGTGCTGCCGAGGAGATAGGCGATGAAGGCGCATCGAAGCGCGTCGCTGACGCCTTCGTTCTCGAAAAGCAGTTTCACGTCGTAAAGATCGCGCGGATGCTGGCGATCCAGCGCCGCGACGATCTTGCCGGCGTAGAGGTCGGCCTGCGAAACCACCCAGGTCTCAGCAAAGCCGTACTTTTGCTCGACGGCATCGGTCACGGTCATCATTTTCGGCTCGTAAACCACGCCGCGCAGGACGGGCGTGACCTCGATCTTGATAGCGACACCAGCCTGAACATGAAGTCGTTCGATGTGTCCCTGGGCCGAGCGCTGGACGTTCACCTGGGCGCCGGCGATCGTATTCCTGACGCCGTTGATGATGGTGTTCAGCCCCGCGTCGATGCCCTTGACCGACTCGTCCCACGACTGAACGGGAATGTAGGTTAGATCGAGATCCACCGAGAGGCGCGGAAGGTCCCGAACGAACAGATTGATGGCCGTGCCGCCCTTGAGGGCAAACACCCTCTCCGTCGCCAGGATCGGCAGGATCCGCACCAACAGCGCGACCTGCTGTTCGTAGGTCTCACGGCTGGGCATCGAGATCCTCTGGGACCGTGATCAAAAAGCGCGAATCCAGCTTTCCGCCTTCAACGAGCATCCGTTTGCCGGACCCGAGATCGAACGCTTTCGGGTCCAGATGTGACAGCCAGCGGTGATTGTGGCGGAAGGCGAAGAAGAAAAAGAGACGCTTCACCTTCACGCTCTTGCAGTCGCGCAGGAGCTTCGACAGGCGTCGTGGGCTGAGCGTCGTCAAACTCTCCATCATCTTGTCGACCTGATGGAAGCTCTCCTTCCTTGGGAGCTGATCCAGCATTTCGAGGATAGCGCGCTCCGGCGTGGAGACCGTCAGGGGCCATTCGAAGTGGCCCACCGGCAGTGGCCTGGAGCTGCCGTGTATCGCATCGTTGCTGCTGCGCATGTTGGTCGCGACGTCTGATGCGAGGCTCGTCAGCCCGAACGTGATCGGGTCGTTTTGAAATAGCCTTTCGCTGTTGTGATATTGGAACCGGACGCCGACGTTCAGATGCTCTACCCAGCCAGGCAAGGGCTTCGGTCCGTAGAGATGGACCTCTCCTATGTTGGCTGAGAGGTAGTGGCTGAACCCTTGCAGCTCCAGGGCCGTGCGCCCGCCCACAAGACACGCCTGCTCCAGAAGGGTCTGCAGGGAAATCACCACTTGCTCCCAACTGAGCTTGCCCCGTGGCCGGCGATAGACGCGGCGGGCGGGCTGTTCCAGCCAGCCTGCGGAGACGTATTGGCTGCGAAGCCCGGTGGAGTAGCCGTGGGCGCTCATCCACGCCGCGTCGACCAGCAAGCCCTCAGGAAGCTGGGACATGAGATGGTTTAATTTCCCATCATTTCGCTTAGCCATACTTAGCATATATATAGATTTTCAAACCTCTGTCCAGTTTGACTTTTAGCCGGCTCGCCAAGTTAAACTTGGCCAACTCACCGCCTTCCAAACCGGTCGATGACACCAGGCCGCCCATCAGGCCGCCCAGACGCCGAGAAGCCTGCAAGGAAAAGCATCCAAGGCCGAAAAGCGTGCGGCGGATACGGCGCTGACGCAGCGCCCGGCCGCGGACTTGGCGCTGAGAGTGACAGCCCAGAGTGAGCACTCCCGGGTCCGGACCTATCGTCCCATCCACGTCAGCCTGGCCGTCCGCCCCTGACGCCTGGCGTCCTGGCGGTGCGCAGCGACCTAAGGTCCCCGTTTCGCATTGAGCCCTCTCGCCGCCTCCCACAGGGCCTCCACCGATGGATTCTGGCGGGCTCTGGGACGGTACAGGCGCACGGTCATGGACGTATCCCATTCGGCCTCGCCGGCGCGGACCAGCCGCCCCGCTTCAAGATCCCCGGCGATCAGGCTTGCCGGCAGCCAGGCCAGGCCGCGGCCGGAGCGAGCCATGCTGGCGAGCACCGTCGCCACATGGGCGGTGAACACCGGCGCCAGCCAGGCCGCCGGGCGGTCGTTGTCGCCAGTCGCCTCGAGAATACGCCCCATCCCGGAGCGATCGCTGTAGGCCAGATAGGAAACCGGGCGGCTCCTCGACCCCGGGAGACGATAAAGCGCCTGGCCGGCGCCGTCCGGCGCCGACACCGGCGTCAACCGATCCTCGCCGATGTCCAGACTGGTGAACTGTCTCTCTGACAGGGCGGTGGCGCTGGACGGATGGTGATGACAGAGCAGCAGATGAGCCTGGCCCAGGAGCATGAGGCGTTCGCAGCCCACCATGTTGTCGGTGACCAGGCTGATGCTGGATCGGTCCGGGAGCGCCGGTTCGATGCCGTCGAACCATCCGGGGAAGAGCGTCATGGACAGGGCGTGGGTGGAGGCGAAGCGGATCGTGGACGCGGCGCCGTCCGCCATCTCACGGGTGCGATCCCGCCCCTGGGCCAGGCTGCGCAGAAGCTCCTCGCAGACGCTTTTCCACTCTTCGCCGGCCGGCGTCAGGGCGACCCGGTGGGTGTCCCGGTTGACCAGGGTGACCCCGATCCAGGCCTCCAGCATGCGAATGCGCCGACTGAAGGCAGACTGGGACACGCGGCGGTGCTCGGCGGCCCGGCTGAAGCTCCCGTGCTCGGCCAGGGCCAGAAAATCCTCCAGCCAGCCGAACTCCATCCAGAAGGTCCCCGCATCATCAACGGCCGGAACGGCCGTCGGCCACCACACATTCGGGGGCCGGGTCCCGACCGTCAAGCACGGCGACCACCGCCTCGGCCGCCACCCGGTTGGTTCGGTCCAGTCCCTCCTTTGAGGACGCGGCGGAATGGGGCGTGCCGATCACATTGGGCATCGCCAGCAGGGCCTCGGAGACAGGGCGGAACTCGGGGTCGCTCTCGCTGACCCACACATCCAGCCCCGCGCCGCCCAGATGACCGCTCTTCAGCGCCGCCAAAAGATGAGCGTCCTGCACCAGCCCGCCGCGGGCGGTGTTGATCAGGACCGCGCCGGGCTTCATCCGGCCCATGGCCGTCGCATCGATCATGAACCGGGTCTGCGGCGTCAGGGGCGCGTGGACCGTCACATAGTCGCTCTGCTCCAGCAGCGCCTCCAGCCCGGCGGGCTCGGCGCCCAGCGCCCGCGCCGCCTCGGTCGGGGCGGAGGGACTATGCACCAGCACCCTGGCCTCGAACCCTTCCAGCCGGCGGACCACGCTGCGGCCGATGCGGCCCAGACCGATCACGCCCACGGTCTTGCGATAGAGATCCGAGCCGGTGAGGATGCGCCAGTCGCCGCCTTCCATGTTGGCTTGATGCTCGCGAAAGCGCCGCCCCACGGCGATCATCAGGCCGATCACATGGTCCGCCACCGAGGCGTCATTGCCCCCCGCCGCGATGGCCACCACCCGTCCCAGCTCACGGGCGGCGTCCACATCGACCCGTTCGTAGCCCACGCCCCGCCTGGAGATCACCTGCAGCTGCGGCAGGGCTTCCATGACCGCGCGGGTGACCCGGGCGTGCCCCACGATCCAGCCCTGGGCCCCCTCCAGAAGCGCGATGATCTCCTCTGGGGTCAGGTCCCCGTCGGCCTTGCCGGGCGGCAGGGCGGCGATCTCGACCTGGCATCCGTTCGCCTCCAGCCAGGCGACGGTCGCTTCGTCGAAGAAACGCTGGGTGACCACGACCCTGCGGGCGGACGTCTGGACCATGGCGGCCTCCTTTCGCTTCCGCCGGGTTCAAGCCCCTCCCCGCCCCGCGCGCCACGTCGCCCCGCGCATGAATTCATGCACGCGCTGCATGACCACCTGCGCCCGACTTCTCTAAGACGGTCTGTCGCCACAGCCCGGCCGCCCCGAGGAGCCTGATCCATGTCGCCGACCCCGCCCGGCGAACCCATCGCCCCGTTGCTCGAGCTCTACGAAGCGGCCACAGCCGCCGCCTCGCCGCTGGTCGTCGTGCCGCCGTGCCTTCCCGATCCGCCTGCGGGCCGCACCGTGGTGGTCGGCGCCGGCAAGGCGGCCGCCGAAATGGCCCTGGCGGTGGAGCGCGGCTGGTCCGGCGATCTGTCGGGGGTGGTGGTGGTTCCCCATGGCCATGACGCGCCCTGCCGCCGGATCGACGTCATCACGGCGGCCCACCCGGTCAGCGACCGGGCCAGCGAGACCGCAGGCCAGAGCATCCTCGGCCGCCTGGACGGCCTGACCGCGGACGACCTGGTCCTCGCCCTGATCTCCGGCGGCGGCTCTTCGCTGATGGCGGCCCCGGCCCCCGGCGTCACCCTCGCCGACAAACAGGCGGTGGTTCGGGCGCTGCTGCGCAGCGGCGCGCCCATCGCCGACATCAACTGCGTGCGCAAGCATCTGTCGGCCATCAAGGGCGGCCGCCTGGCGGTTCAGGCCGGACCCGCCCGCCTCGTGACCCTGGCCATTTCCGACGCCCCCGACGACGATCCCTCGGTGATCGCCTCCGGCCCCACCGTGCCCGACCCCACCACCCGCGCTGAGGCGCTCGCCGTCCTCGAAGCCTGGACGCCCGATGACATCCCCCCCGCCGTCCGCGCCTGGCTCCTGAACCCGGACAGCGAAACCCCCAAGCCCGGCCCTCCTGACCCCCGGCGCATCCTGACCATCGTCGCCGATGCGAGCCGGGCCCTCCAGGCCGCGGCGGGGACCGCCCGGCGCATGGGACTGGCGCCCGTGATCCTGGGCGCCCACCTGCAGGGCGAGGCCCGCGCCGTCGCCGCCCGCCACGCCGACGCGGTCCGCCGCCGCCTCGGCGAAGGCCGGCCTCGACCTCTGGTCCTGCTGTCCGGCGGAGAAACCACGGTCACCGTGCGCGGCGACGGCCGGGGCGGACGCAACACCGAGTTCCTGCTCGCCCTGGCCCTGGCCCTGGACGGGATGGCCGGGGTCCAGGCCCTGGCCGCCGACACAGACGGCGTCGACGGCGCCCCGCCGCACGCCGGCGCCTGGATCGATCCCGAGACCCTGCCGCGCGCCCGCGCCCTTGGTCTGGACCCCCGGGCTTTCCTGGACCGCAACGACAGCCACGGCTTCTTCGAGGCCTTGGGCCAGACCGTGACCACGGGCCCGACCCCCACCAACGTCAATGATTTCCGCGCCATTCTCATCGACGACGCCGCACCGCCCAAAGGAGCCCGCCCATGACCCGTTCCGCCCCCCACCGCATCGCCGTGATCCCCGGCGACGGCATCGGCAAGGAGGTCGTTCCCGAAGGCCTCAGGGTCCTGGAGGCGGTCTCGCAGCGCTTCGGCTGCGCCTTCGCCTTCGACACCTTCGAATTCGCTTGCTGCGACTACTACCTCCAGCACGGGCAGATGATGCCGGACGACTGGAAGACCCTGATCGGGGGCCATGACGCCATCTTCTTCGGCGCCGTGGGCTGGCCGGAGACGGTGCCGGACCATGTGTCGCTCTGGGGCTCCCTGATCCAGTTCCGGCGCGAGTTCGACCAGTACGTCAACCTGCGTCCGGTCAAGCTGATGCCCGGCGTGCCCAGCCCCCTGGCCGGGCGCGCGCCCGGGGACATCGACTTCTATGTGGTGCGGGAGAACACCGAGGGAGAATACTCCTCCATCGGCGGACGCATCTTCCCCG
>NZ_JBLGCI010000007.1:0-149205 GCF_047617075.1 Brevundimonas sp. | reverse complement strand
ATGGCCAAGGAAAAGTTTGAACGCACCAAGCCGCACTGCAACATCGGCACGATCGGCCACGTTGACCACGGCAAGACGACCCTGACGGCGGCGATCACGATGACGCTGGCGAAGGCCGGCGGCGCCAAGGCGATGAACTATGCGGACATCGACGCTGCGCCGGAAGAGAAGGCGCGCGGCATCACGATCAACACGGCGCACGTGGAATATGAGACGGCCAACCGTCACTACGCGCACGTGGATTGCCCGGGCCACGCCGACTACGTGAAGAACATGATCACGGGCGCGGCGCAGATGGACGGCGCGATCCTGGTGTGCTCGGCCGCCGACGGCCCGATGCCCCAGACCCGCGAGCACATCCTGCTGGCCCGTCAGGTCGGCGTGCCGGCGCTGGTGGTGTTCCTGAACAAGGTCGACATGGTCGACGACGAGGAGCTGCTGGAGCTGGTGGAGATGGAAGTGCGCGAGCTGCTTTCGTCGTACCAGTTCCCCGGGGACGACATCCCGGTGGTCAAGGGTTCGGCCCTGGCGGCGGTGGAAGGCCGTGACCCGCAGATCGGCGAGGAGCGTATCCTTGAGCTGATGGCCCAGGTGGACGCCTACATCCCGCAGCCGGAGCGTCCGGTGGACCTGCCGTTCCTGATGCCGGTGGAAGACGTGTTCTCCATCTCGGGCCGCGGCACCGTGGTGACCGGTCGTGTGGAACGCGGCATCGTCAAGGTGGGTGAAGAAGTCGAGATCGTGGGCATCCGTCCCGTTCAGAAGACCACCTGCACGGGCGTGGAAATGTTCCGCAAGCTGCTGGACCAGGGCGAGGCGGGCGACAACGTGGGCGTGCTGCTGCGCGGCACCAAGCGTGAGGACGTGGAGCGCGGCCAGGTGCTGTGCAAGCCGGGCTCGATCACCCCGCACACCAAGTTCGTGGCCGAGGCCTACATCCTGACCAAGGAAGAGGGCGGCCGTCACACGCCGTTCTTCACGAACTACCGTCCGCAGTTCTACTTCCGCACCACGGACGTGACCGGCATCGTGCACCTGAAGGAAGGTGTCGAGATGATCATGCCCGGCGACAACGCCGAGCTGAACGTCGAGCTGATCACCCCGATCGCCATGGAAGAGAAGCTGCGCTTCGCTATCCGCGAAGGCGGCCGCACGGTTGGAGCAGGTGTCGTCGCGAAGATTACGGAGTAATCTGCGCGACGAGCGCCGTGCGCGGAAACCGCACACGGAGGCGGCGCCGGTGTCGTCGCGAAGATCACCGAGTAACAAGCTCGGTCTTCTGACCAAATGAAATGCAGACCCCCGCTGGAGCAATCCGGCGGGGGTTTTGCTTTGCGGGCTCAAGTGTCTCTCTCCCGCAGGGTGAGGGTCGGAGCACGTCCCGGCAAAACACGACCCGCATAGAACGACGCCGCTTCGCGCTTTCGTGCGCGGGTTTTCCTTCTCCGGCCGGGAGAAAAGCGGAACAAGGGTCTTACCCTGTAACTGCCCCTTTCCTTTCGGGTCATCCTCGGCTATTGCCCCCGCTCCGATGCGAGCGGTCGTGGCGGAATTGGTAGACGCGCAGCGTTGAGGTCGCTGTGGGGCAACCCGTGGAAGTTCGAGTCTTCTCGACCGCACCATCACCTTGAGGGACGAGTGATCGCCCCTTGTTCCCGTATTCGTCATGCCCGGCCCTGTGCCGGGAATCCATGATCACGGAGCAGTCCGGGTTCGCCCGGCAGCGTCGGCGCGTATGGATCGCCGGGACAAGCCCGGCGATGACGGGTAGGGTGAGGGTTCGTATCGGTAAACCAGAGCTTGCAGGTTTTGCCCGGAAGCCGAAACAGGACGCCAGAGGCGAAGGGGAGGACGCTCGTGACCATTGACGACGTGCGCGACGCCCCGGCCGGTCCTGACCCGGAACACGACGAAGACGAACACCTGGGCGAGGACTACGCCCTGACGGCCGCCTTTGTGGAGAAGGTGGTTGACGCGGCCGACGCCGGCGACGGCGAGCGGCTGCACGATCTGCTGGAAGACCTACACCCCGCCGATATCGCCGACCTGATGGGCTTCCTGACGTCCGAGCACCGCTCGGTGCTGGTGCTGTGGCTGGCGCCCGACGTGCTGGCTGAGGTGCTGCCGGAGCTGGACGACAGCATCCGCGAGCAGGTGCTGGAGCGGCTGCCCTCGGGCGCCCTGGCCGAGGCGCTGCAGGAACTGGACTCCGACGACGCCGCCGCGGTGGTGGAGGAAATGGAGGACGACCAGCGCCGCGCGGTGCTGGCCGCCATGCCCGAACAGGACCGGGCCGCCATCGAGAGCTCGCTGGGCTATGAGGAGGACTCCGCCGGGCGCCTGATGCAGCGCGAGGTGATGGCGGCGCCCGAGTTCTGGAGCGTGGGCGACACCATCGACCACCTGCGGGCCCAGGGCGAGGACCTGCCGGAGCTGTTCTTCGACATCTACGTGGTGGACCCGCAGTACCGGCCCGTGGGCGGGGTGGCGGTGAGCCGCCTGCTGCGCTCGGCCCGGGACGTGAAGCTGGCCGCCCTGATGGAGCCCATCAACGAGATAGAGGTGCATCAGGACCAGGAAGAGGTGGCCTACATCTTCGAGAAGTACCACCTGATCTCGGCGCCGGTGGTGGATTTCGGCGGGCGGCTGGTGGGCCAGATCACCGTCGATGACATCGTCAACATCATTCAGGAAGAGAACCGCGAGGACATCCTGCGGCTGGCCGGCGTGTCGGACGAGGGCCGCGACGCCAGCGTCATGGGCGTGGTGCGATCGCGCATTCCCTGGCTGATCATCAATCTGGGCACGGCGGTGGCCGCCTCGCTGGTGATCGGTGTGTTCTCGGAACAGATCGAGGCGCTGGTGGCGCTGGCCATCCTGATGCCTATCGTGGCCTCCATCGGCGGCAACGCCGGGGTGCAGGCCATGACGGTGGCGGTGCGCTCGCTGGCGGCGCGCGAGCTGTCGGCGGCGAACGCCGTGCGCATCGTGCGGCGCGAGGCGCTGGTAGGCTTCATGAACGGGGCGACCATCGCGGTCCTGCTGGCGGCCATCGCGGCGGTGTGGTTCGGCATGCCCATGCTGAGCTTGGTGATCGGGTTGGCGGTGACCATCAATCTGGTGGCGGCGGCGCTGGCGGGGGCGCTGATCCCCATGATCCTGGACCGGCTGGATCGGGACCCGGCGGTGGCCTCGCCCGTATTCGTGACATGGATCACCGATACGGTGGGGTTCTTCACCTTCCTGGGACTGGCGGCGGTGATCCTGCTCTAGGAGAGCGGCCCGGAGCTTGCTGGTTCCCGCTCAGGGCGAACCCGCCCGTCTCATTCTGGGTCAGGACCGTTGCCGCAGATCGACAAGCCGAAGCTGAAGGTGTCCCGCGGGGGCCTGGAGCTCATCAAGAGCTTCGAGGGCTTCCGGTCGCGCGCCGAGCGTCTGGCGGACGGACGTTGGGTGGTGGGCCATGGACATACGCTGTCGGCCCGCGAGGGCGCCGAGGTGTCGGCGACGGACGCCGAACTGCTGCTGCAATACGATCTGCTGCCCATTCTGAACGCGATTTCCGAGCGGGTCAGCCTGCCGCTGAACCAGCATCAGGTGGACGCCCTGGCCAGTTTCGGTCAGGCGGTGGGGCTGGAGCGTTTCCTGGCGTCTGACGTGTTGGTCTGGGTCAATGCGGGGGAGCCGGAGGATGCGGCGCGGGCGCTGGGGACCTGCGACGCCGAACCGCTGACGCCAGCGCCGGATGCGGTCGCGCGCCGCAGGGCGGCCGAGAGCGCGCTGTTCCGGCATGATCCGGAACAGGAGGCGAATCTGGCGGCGCTGCTAAGTGCGCCGGCTACTGCGCCGCCGTCGACGGAAGCGGCTGTGGAGACCCCGGTCGTGGCCGCTGAAGAGAGCGGCGACGCCCGCGCCATGGCCGTGGCCCACCTGCTGGGCGAAGCGGCGGATGATGCGCCCGAAGACCGTCCGGCCGAGCCTGCGGCCGAGGCCGAGCAGGACGTGGTGGTCGAGCCCCAGCCTGACCCCGAGCCTGAACATTCTGAAGAGCCTGTGGTGACGCCCGTATTCGCGGCGCCGGTAGAGCCTGCGGTGGAACCTGACGGGCCTGAACCGGCGGTGGTGGCCGCCAACGAGAACGGCCAGGACGCGCCCGAGTCCGACCCTGACCCTCAGGTCCAGCTTGGGCCCGAGCCGGTTCCAGAGGCCGCCGTGCCCGCGCCGAAACCGTCTGCGGCCATGGTGATGGCCCTGCAGCGGTACACGCCCTACGTAGTGCCCGGCGGCGCGGTGTTCCAGCCCCTGGGGCAGACGGGGACGCAGACCGAGGCGCCGGGTGCGGGGGTCCTGGTCCTGACGCCGCCGCCGGAGGTGGAGCCGGAACCGCCAACGCGTGAGGTCTGGCCCGAGGCCGAGCGGCCCGGTCCTGCGGTGGAGGAGGAGCCGCTGTTCATCGAGGACCCCATCGTGCGCGCGGGCGGCCAGCCGGTGTTCATGCCGGAGTCGTTCGAGCCGGAACGGCGCGGGCGGCTGGACTGGAGCGAGACGGGCGCCTTTCTGGGGATGGGGGCGGTGGGCCTGACCGCGTTCGGGGCGGCGGTCGTGGGTTTCACCATGGCGGCGGATCGGCCGGTGCATTACGGCGTGGACCAGACCGCAGTCGCGTCCGGCGTGCTGGCGCTGATCGGCGCGCTGTGCGTGGGGATTTCGGCCTATAATCTGTATCTGCACTGGGCCCGGCGCGGCGAGGACTGAGCGCGGCTTTGCGAACGGGCCGGGCGGTGCTAACCCGCTGGCATGAGCATTCCCAACGCCCCCCAATCCATGAACTTCGGCCTCGGCGAGAACGCGGACATGATCCGCGAGACCACCGCCAGATGGGCCGCCGACCGGCTGGCGCCGCGCGCCGCCGAGATCGACGAGACCAACACCTTTGCTCGCGACCTGTGGCCCGAGATGGGCGAGCTGGGCCTGCACGGCATCACCGTCGAGGAAGAACACGGTGGGCTGGGCCTGGGCTACCTTGAGCATGTGGTGGCCATGGAGGAGGTGTCGCGCGCCTCGGCCTCCATCGGCCTGTCCTACGGGGCCCACTCGAACCTGTGCGTGAACCAGATCCGCCGCTGGGGCACCGAAGAGCAGAAGCGCAAATACCTGCCCGGCCTGATCAGCGGCGAGCATGTGGGCTCGCTGGCCATGTCGGAGGCGGGCTCGGGCTCGGACGTCATGTCCATGAAGACGCGGGCCGAGAAGAAGGGCGACCGCTACGTCCTGAACGGCACGAAGTTCTGGATCACCAATGCGCCGCACGCCGAGACCCTGGTGGTCTATGCCCGCACCGGCGACGGCAACGGCGGGGTCACGGCCTTCCTGATCGAGAAGGGCATGAAGGGCTTCAGCGTTTCGAAGAAGCTGGACAAGATGGGCATGCGCGGCTCGGACACGGCGGAGCTGGTGTTCGAGGACTGCGAGGTGCCGGAAGAGAACATCATGGGCGGCGAGGGACGCGGCGCGGCGGTGCTGATGAGCGGCCTGGACTATGAGCGCGCGGTGCTGGCGGCGGGGCCGCTGGGCATCATGCAGGCGGCGCTGGACGTGGTGCTGCCGTATGTGCGCGAGCGCAAGCAGTTCGGAAAGGCCATCGGCAGCTTCCAGCTGATGCAGGCCAAGGTGGCCGACATGTACGTGGCGCTGAACTCGGCGCGGACCTACGTCTATTCGGTGGCGCGGGCGTGTGACGCGGGCCAGACCACGCGATACGACGCGGCGGGCGCCATCCTGCTGGCCAGCGAGAACGCGGTGAAGGTGTCGCTGGAGGCCGTGCAGGCGCTGGGCGGCGCCGGCTATACCAAGGAATGGCCGGTGGAGCGGCTGGTGCGCGACGCCAAGCTGTACGACATCGGCGCGGGCACGAACGAGATCCGGCGCTTCCTGATCGGGCGGGAGTTGCTGGGCTAGTGGAAGAACGCGAGTACCGTCGGGCCTTCTCCAGGACAGCGAAGGACGCGCTCGATCGGGCGTGGCTCACTCGCAATTTCGAGATCGAGCTCTACTGGAAACGCGCGACCTACTTCTGGGCGACCATCGGCGTGGCTTTTGCTGGCTTCGTGGCCGCACAGTCTAACAGCGGCGCAAAGCCGCTCGCATTCCTGATCGGGATGATCGGCCTGATTTTCAGCCTCGCCTGGTACCTCGTAAACCGCGGAAGCGCAGCATGGCAGCGCAACTGGGAAAATCACGTGGATATGCTTGAAGACGGCGTCACCGGCCCGCTCCACAAGACGGTTACCGATGCGAGGGCTCTATACCGGTTTGCGGACTTGCTCGGCCCATTACCGATATCTCCGTCGCGCGTGAATGCGGTCGTTTCGCTCTATGTTGTGGTAATTTGGGTTGGACTGATTGTCTACGCCTTGCCGAACTCCATGCTGACTGCTCCTTGCAGCCATCTCGGCCACTGGCTCGCCGTGGCCGCGACTGTCGGAGCGACGGTGTGCTTGGTTGCCGGAGGGCGCTCCCGATCCACTGATGACGGCTACGCGTTCCGCAAACGGCAACGTAAATGGCGTTAGGGAACCTCACCACTGTTTTCAGGATTGCTCCTCAAAAGAGGAGCCCGCCCATGCCCGCCAAATCCGCAGCCCAACAGAAAGCCGCCGGGGCCGCCCTGTCGGCCAAGCGTGGGGACACGCCGAAGTCCGAGTTGAAGGGCGCGTCGAAGTCGATGGTCGAGTCCATGAGCGAGACGGAGCTGGAGAAGATGGCCGGCACGTCGCGCAAGGACAAACCCGAGCACAAGAGCGACAGTTGACGGCCCGCGCGGGCGCCCCATCTGTGAATCGGCGGCGGGATCGGCCCGGCGCCTCCCGCACATGATGGACGCGTGATGACGTCGACGGCCCTGACCGCTCCGCCCGAACATCGCCGGACCTTTTCGGAGGTTCTGGAGGATCTGGCGCGTGGGGACGGGGCGAAGCTGACCCTGCGCGAGATCGTCGAGGCGTTCGGGGAGCGGGGGTTCGGGGCGCTGATCCTGATCGTCGCGCTCATCAGTTTGTTTCCCTGGCCGCCGGGGTCCAAGGCGATCCTGAGCGTGCCCATCATCCTGCTGTCGCTGGAGCTGGCGCTTCAGCGGGATCGGGTGTGGCTGCCCAGCTGGACGCTGAGCCGGGGTCTGCCGCGCGAGACCTTCGCCCAGGCGTTGGCCCGGGTGAGGAAGCCGATCCGGTTCGTGGAGCGGCTGTCGCGCCCGCGCATGCCGTGGCTGACCGGCGAGGTCGCCGACGTGGTCACGGGCCTGACCTGTGTGTTCCTGGCGGTGATGATGGCCTTGCCGGTGCCGTTCGGCGATCTGTTGCCGGGGGTGACCCTGATCGTGCTGGGGCTGGGCGTGATGCAGCGGGACGGGGTGGCGATCCTGCTGGGCGCCCTGGGGGCCGTGGCCTGCGTGATCTATCTGTTTCTGGTGTGGGCGGCGGTGACGGCCGCCGTCGAGGCGGTCGGCGACTGGGCCGGGCGGCTGTTCTGAAACCCTGTTCCGAAACAATTGAGGCCGCCGGATCGCTCCGGCGGCCTCGCATTGTCGGACCGCATCGCGGCCGATCAGAGCCTTGCCTGAAAGGTCAGGCGCGGGCCTCTCTAGAGGTCCGGGTTCCGATCTCCGCTAGCGTCGAGTGACAATGAGACACCGGATCACCTCCTTTCAGCTGTTTAACAGGGACTCACGAGGTTAGAAGGCAACGGCGACTTCGCAAGGCCTTCTTCCGCATGGTGACTGTTTCGTGATCGACGCGCCCGTCTGGGACCCCGACCAGTATCAGCGGTTTCGCGCCCAGCGGGACCGGGCGGCGCTGGATCTGCTGAGCCGGTTGCCGGAGATGGCGCCGGGCGAGATCTGGGATTTGGGCTGCGGCACGGGCGAGCACGCGGCCATGTTGAAGCGGCGCTGGCCGGAGGCGGCGGTGCACGGACTGGATTCCAGCGGCGAGATGCTGGCGCGGGCGCGGGCCTTGCCCGATGAGGTGGACTGGATAGAGGGCGACGCGGGGGCGTGGGCGCCGGAGCGGCCGGCGGATCTGATCCTGGCCAATGCGTCGCTGCAGTGGCTGCCGGACCATGAGGCGCTGTTCGGGCGGATCGCGGAACAACTGGCGCCCGGCGGGGTGTTGGCGTGCCAAATGCCCATGGCGTTCGAGACGCGGCATCACACCATCATGCGCGAGGCGGCGGCCGCGGGGCCGTGGGCCGGGGCGCTCGAGGGGATAGACACGATCGCGCCGCTGCTGACGCCCGAGGGCTATTATGACGCACTGGCGGGCGTTTGCTCCGACATCGACATCTGGTCGACCACCTATCTGCAGGTGCTGGGCGGGGAGGATGCGGTGCTGGAGTGGATGAAGGGCACGGCGCTCAGGCCGTATCTGACGGCGCTTTCCGGCGAGATGCGGGACGCTTTTCTTTCGGCGCTTTCGGGGCGGCTTTCGGACGCTTTCCCGAGGCGGGCGGACGGGACGACCCTGATGCCGTTTCCGAGGCTGTTCGTGATCGCGCGGCGCTGAGGGCGGCCTTGCGGGCGCGGCGCAGGCGCAGGTGGGTGACGGGGCCCTCAAGGTCCGCCAGGGCGGTCGTGGCGGCGGTCCAGCCGGCCTTGATGGCGGGCTCGAAGGCCTTCCAGTCGCGGATCTCGACGCCGCCAAGTTCGGGCATGACCAGCATATCCGTGGCGGCGCGGGATTCGGCCAGGTCTGCGGCGCTGGTGATGGTGGCCGAGCGCATCAGGATGGAGACGATGGGCGGGCCCTGTTTCCAGTCGCCGGAGATGATCCAGCGCCACCAGGTCTTGGGATTCTCCACCACGCTGGGGTCCACGGTGTGGGTGCGCGAGACGTCCACGGCGACCACGGGGCCGGGCTGCCAGGCGCGCATGGTGTCGGCGGGCAGGTTTCGCATCACCGCGCCGTCCACCAGCACCTGACCGTCGATCACGGCGGGCGGCAGGACGCCGGGCAAGGAGATGGAAGCGCGCAGGGCCTGCCTCAGCATGCCGCGCCGGTGGACCACATAGCTGTTGGCCGTGAGGTTCGACGAGCCGCAGAAGAAGGGCAGGGGCAGGTCAGCGATGTCGATGTCGCCATAGGCGTCAATCAACAGTTGATTAACCTTACGCCCGTGGGTCATGGCGACGATGGGGAAGGCGATGTCGGACAGGGGGCTGTGTTCAACGAAGGCCTTGCGGATGCGGTCCTCCAGCTGCTCCTGAGTCCAGCCCAGGGCGACGCCGGCGCCGATCACCGCGCCCATGGACGAGCCGCCCACGAAGTCGAAGGGCACGCCTGCTTCGCGCAGGGCCGCGATGGCGCCCAGATGGGCGTAGGCGCGGGCGCCGCCGCCGGACAGGACCAGGCCGACGCAGGTGGCGGTCAGGACGCGGGCGACGCGGGCCTCGTCATCGGCCAGGCCCTCGCGGATGTGGAACCAGCGGGCCGGGTCGACGGCCTTGAGCCAGCGGGCGGTATCGCGGGGCGGCGGACCGTCGGCGGGGCGCAGCAGGATCAGGTCGGTGAGCTGGTGCTCCTCCAGCGAGCCGCTGCGCTGGACCGGGGGCATGCGGGCCGGGCCGCCCATGTCGCCGACCACGAACAGACGGTCCACCTGGCGGGCGCACAGTCCGGCCCAGGCGGCCTCGTCCTGCTCGGCGCAATACAGGACGAAATCGTGGGTCTGTTCGATCAGGGACAGCCATTCGGCGGCGGAGTTCAGGGCCGAGGAATCGATGACACGGGCGGTGAAGCCCAGGCGGCCGATCTGGTCGCGCACCCGCTCGACGAACGCGCGGATGGGCTGTTCCCGGGCCGAGACGAAGCCGAACACGCTGGGGTCTGCGGCGCGGGGCGAGGTCTCGCGTGAGCGCCGCACCATCAGACTGGCCAGTTCGACCATCACGTCGGGATGGGCGCGGGCGGCGTCGAGGAAGGCTTCGCGTGGCAGGGCCAGGATCTCGCTGTCGCGCAGGGCGACGGCGGTGGCGGTGTGGGGCGTGCCGGCGATCAGGGACATCTCGCCGGCCGGTTCGCCGGGACGAATGACGCCGAGAAACTGGCTCTCGGTCTCGCCCTCCTGATGGCGGAAGACGCCGAGGCGGCCGGAGCGGACCAGATAGAGGGTGTCGGCGGGCTGGCCGGCGGTGAACAGGCGCTCACCCCCGGTCAGGGCGAACCAGCTTGCCCGCGTCTCGCCCTCGGCGGCGAAGATATGGGCCAGGGCCGCTTCCAGACTGGCGTCGCGGGGGGTGTTCATGATCCGCGAGACTAACGGGATTCTGTTGCGGTTTGGGTAACGGCGTCGACCGCCTTAACGCCGCGCCACCCGGGCGTCCGAGGAATCAGCTTTTGACCCGAACGACAGCGCCCGGTTTGAGTTTCAGGGCGTCGGCGGCTTCCTTGCTCATGTGGGCCGTATCCCCGTCGATGGCCACCTTGGTGCGCACGGCGCGGAAGGCGGTGACGCTGTCGGTGGAGGCGAGGGAGACCAGCTCGGCGTCAACCTCGTCGGCGACGGACAGGGTCAGGGTACGGGCGTCGCGGACGGTGCGGATGTTGTCTCGCTGGCAGGCCACCGTGGGGCCGCCGTCGAAGATGTCCACCAGCCCATTGGGGCGGAAGCCCTCGGACTCCAGCAGGGCCATGGCGGGCACGCCCTGGGGGTGCACCTTGCCGATCACGGCGCGGGCTGGCTCGGGCAGCAGGTTCACATAGATGGGGTGGCGCGGGGCCAGATCGACGATGAACTGCTTGTCGGTGGAGCCGGTCATGCGGTCGGCGTCGTCGAACTCCATGGGGAAGAATTTGTGCGCCACATGATCCCAGAACGGGCAGGCGCCGTCGGGGGTGAAGACGCCGCGCAGCTCGGCCAGCACATTGTCGGCGAACAGCTCGGGGTCGGCGCCGATCAGCATGTAGCGGGACTGGGACAGCAGGCGGCCCGCACCGCCCTTGCGCCGGTCGGCCTTGAGAAACAGAGAGCCCACCTCGGTCCAGCCGGTGCATTCATTGACCAGCACCAGGGTCTGGTGATCCAGCCGCAGGTTCAGCGAGGGCGAGGACTGGGTGTGGTTGACGATGCGCAGGGAGAAGAAGGGCCGTTTCAGCCCCACCGCCGCCTTGACGCTGCCGACGCCGTCCACGTCGCCGGTGGACGTGTCCTCCAGCATCAGGGTGTACCAGCGCTCTTGCGGCTCGAGCTTGCCGGTGAAGCTGTCGCGGCTGATGTCCAGCCGTTCGGACAGGACGTCGGCGTCCTCGGGCAGGCTGGTGAAGCCGGGGCCGGAGAGGATGGCCAGTTCGAGCAGGGAGTCCAGGTCGGAGGGCCCGGCGGGGCGGACGACGAGCATGCGGTTACAGGGTCTCCAGTCGAAGGGATTTGAGGCGGTGGGCGTCGATCTCGCCCGAGGCGGTCTTGCACAGGATCAGGGCGGACAGCTGGGCGCGCTCGACGAAGCTGTCGGGCCAGGCGAACTCGTCCTCGGAATGGATGTCGCCGCCCAGCACGCCCAGGGTGTCGATATTGGGCAGGCCCGCCGCGTGCAGGTTGTTGCCTTCGCAGACGCCGCCTGATGACTTCCAGGCGATGGTCTGGCCCAAGAGGGCGCCGGTCTGGCGCACGGCCTCGAACAGTTCGGTCTGGGCCGCGTCCATGGGCTTGGGCGGGCGGGTGAAGCCGCCGTGCAGATGCAGGGTCAGGCCCTCGAACGGCGGGGCCGAGGCGATTTCGGTGACCGCGTGTTCGAGCCAGGCGGCGGACTGGGCGTCGGGCACGCGGACGTTGAAGCGGACCACGGCGTTGTCGGCGACGACGTTGAGCGCCCCGCCGCCGGAGATCTTGGCCACATTGACGCTGACGCCCTCGCGCTGGCCGTTCAGGCCGTGCAGGGCGGCGGCGAGGATGGCGGCGCCGGCCACGGCGTTGCGGCCCTCGTCGAAGGCGCGGCCCGCGTGGGCGGCCTTGCCGGTGACGATCAGGTGCCAGTTGCCGCTGCCCTTGCGGGCGCCGGCGAGGGTGCCGTCGGCCAGCGCCGGTTCATAGGTCAGACCCAGATGCCCGCGCGCGCCCATCTCGGCCAGCAGGGGCGCGGAGGCGGGCGAGCCGATCTCCTCGTCCGGGGACAGCAGGACGGTCCAGCCGACGCGGTCCTTGTCCGGGTGCGCCTCGAACGCCTCCAGCGCGCCCAGCAGGACGGAGATGCCGCCCTTCATGTCGGCCAGGCCGGGGCCGTTCAGGGCGCCGTCGGCGCGTTTGGTCACGGTCTGGAAAGCGGTCTCGGCGGGAAAGACGGTGTCGTAGTGACCGGTCAGGACCACCTGGATCGGAGCCTCGGGGCGGGCGGTGATCTTCAGGCAGTCGGCGTGAGCCTGTTCGATCACCCGGCCGTCGTCGCCGACGATGGAGGAGGGGGACGTGGGAATACGCTCGACGGCGGCGGGCAGGGTCCGGGCCTCGGCCTCCAGCACGTCCAGCATGCGCGCCAGGCCGGCGTCATTGCGACTGCCGGAGTTGATCTCGCTCCAGGCCACCGCGCGCGAGAGGATGCGGTCGCCGGCCTCGGCGACGCGATCCAGAACGACCTGATCGTGGGGGTGAATCTTCATGCGCGCGGACCCTACGCGCCCGGCGGGACAAAAGCCAAGTCGGGCAATATTCGTGCGCCGTTCGCGTCTACTCGTCCCGGTTCGGGCGACGATCACGCCGTCCGGCGCCGGGCTGGCGGGTCTGGTTCCGCCAGCGGATGGCCAGTCGCGCGTCGCCGTCGCCCTCCACGCGGGAAGTGACGGCGATATTGCGGCGGACCTGCCACTCCAACTGGACGGCGCCGCCCGCCTCGCCGCCGCCGATGACCTCGAAATAGACGTTGTCGGTGAGGTAGCGCCCCCCGGCCACGGTGAGGGCCGAGGCGTCGCCGCCGAAGGACAGACGGTCCAGCCCCGCGAACTCGCGCAGGTTGCCCAGCACGTCGAAGCCGCCGCCACCGGCCAGCGACGCCACGCCGGACGCCAGCTGGGCCGCCTCGAAGGCCGACAGCTGGGACGCCGAGCGGCCGAACAGGACCTGGGACAGGATTTCGTCCTGGGGCAGCTGGGGCGTGGAGGTCAGCTCGATCTCGGGCGAGGCGGCGGTTCCGGTGACGCGCACCTCGGCGGTCAGGGCCGGGTCGTCGCGCACGGCGCGCAGGTCCAGACGGATGCGGTCGATGTCGGTGGACAGGGTGACCGTGCCGCGCTCGTCGAACACGAAACGCTTGCCCGCGAAGTCGTAGTCGCCGCGCACCACCCGGGCCGTGCCGGTCAGCTGGGGATCGGACAGGGTTCCGCGAACCCGGGCGTTGACGTTCATCTCCACGTTCAGGCCGCGCCCGCGCACCCAGACCTGGCCGTTTGGCGAGCGCAGGTTGATGTCCAGGCCGATGGAGGGGCCGCGACGTTCGGCGTCGGTGTCTTCCTCATCCGTGTCGGGATCGCCGCCGGGGCGGTTCACCTCGATCACGTCCATGCGCACGATGCCGTTGCCGCCGACCGGATTGGCCGCGATCTCGGCCTCGTCGATGTTCAGGCGGCCGCGCAGCTCGATATTGCCGTCCTCGCCGCGGGTGACGGTGATGGGCCCCGAGGCGTCGGCGGTGGCGATCTCGTTGTCGATCAGGCGGAAGCTGGACAGATCCAGGGTGAAGCTGGAGGCCGAGCCCTGCTGCAGGTTCATGCGGCCGGACCCGGACACCGTGCCGCCGGAGCCGTCGTTGGCGGTGAAGGTCTCCACGGCGGCGGATTCGCCGTCGAAGCGTGCGGCCAGGGTCAGGTCATTCAACCGGACCCCGGTGACCGTGTCGCGGAAAGACCCCTGGCGCACATCCAACGTGCCCCGGATCTGCGGCTCGTTGATGGAGCCGGCGATGTCCGCGCGGCCCTCGACCTGCCCGGCCAGGCGCTGTTCGCCGCCCAGGAAGAGGTCCCAGATGGGCTGGATCTGGCCGCTGAGTGAGACGTCGCCGGACATGGGGCGGGTGCGGTTTATCGCCAGCCGCAGGGGCGCGGCGGACGCCTCGACCGGCAAGGTCAGTTCGGCGGTCGCCTGAACCGTATCCGCATCCACGGCGCGGGCGGTCAGTTGCAGGGTGTTGTCCATGAGGCGCGCGTCGAGGGTTCCGTCCACGGCCAGGCCTTCGGCCGCATCGACGCTGCGCAGGTCGGCCAGGGTCATGTTGGCGGAGCCGGTGAGGTCGTCGCCCGCGCCGCGCAGGGACACGCGGCCCGTGACGCGGCCGCGCAGGTCGGGGGACAGGGAGCCCAGGTTCACACTGGTCAGATTGGCCTCGATCAGGGCGGCGTTGCTGTCCTGACGCAGTTCGCCGACGAGAACGCCGCCGCCGACGCCCAGATCCACCCGGGCCACGCGGCCGTCGCCGGCGAGGGCGATCACGGCGGGACTGCGGGTGTTGAAGGCGATCTCGCGCACGCGGCCGTCGCCGGACAGGGTGACGGTCTGGGCGTCGTCGGTGCGCGCATAGACGCCCGAGCCGTCGAACTCCACCGGCGTGTCGCCCGCCACGTCGGCGGTGAGGGTGAAGGGCAGGCGGTTCAGCGTGCCCCGGCCGTTCAGGTCCAGGGTGCGGATCAGATAGCCGGAACCGGCGAAACGGACGTTGCGGCCTGTGACGTCGAGGATGGCCGTGTCGGCGCCCGCGCCCTCGGTGAGGCGCACCCGGCCGTCCGCCTCGCCCGAGGCGAGGAAGGCGCCCTGGCGAGCGGTGAAGGTCAGGTCCGCGCTGGCGGGGGCGCCGCCGACCAGGGCGATGTCGCCTTGTGCTTCTACACCGCCGGCGTTCACGTCCACGCCGGACAGGCGCACGCCGCCGTCAGCCAGGAAGAAATCGCCCGAGGCGCGGGCAGGGCCATAGTTGCTGTCGGCGGTCACAGCGACGCGGCCGTCGGACGCGTTGGCCCCGCGCCGGAAGCTCAGCACCAGATCGGCGTCGGTCAGGGAGAGGGGACCGGCGGCCACCTCGGCGAACTGGGCCGTGAGGTCGGCGCGGGGGCGCGAGAGGGTCCCGGTGAGGGCGCCGTCGCCGGTCATGGCGCCGTCGATGGCCACGGGGCCGACGCCGAAGGGACCCTCGGCGTTCCAGTCCAGAGCGAGGCGCAGGCCGCCGTCGCCGCCGATCAGGCCCCGGGCGTTGGCGCGGCCGGCTGCGCCGGTCAGGTTCGCGCGGTCGATGGCGATCCGGCCCTCGTCATAGGCGGCGGTGACGGCGAGGCGGGGGCTGGCGCCCAGCAGGCGGTCCAGCTCGGCCATGCCGGTGGCGAGGCGTCGGCCGCGACCGTCGAAGGTGACGCGCCACGGCTGACCCGGCTCGGCCTGACTGGCGCGGATGGGGCCGCCGAAGGCGCCGCGGGCGCCGGGGCGGACGAGACCGGCGTTGGTGACTTCGGCACGGCCGGAGAAGCGCAGCGAGCCGTTCATGCCGCGCGCGCCGGAGCCCTCGACGATCAGACCCTGTCCGCGCAGGTCGATGTCCTGAAGCAGGAAGGCGCCGTCTGGGGTGCGGGCGCTCTCGAACGCCAGACGGGGTTGGGCGCCCAGCAGGCCGCCGATGACGCCCGAGCGTGATCCGCCCTGCACAGCCAGATCGCCGTCCAGCGCCATATGACCGCCCCGCACCTGTACATTCAGCGGGCCGGCGAGACGGGCTGCGCTGTAACTGGCGGCCGAGAGGTTGCGGACGCTGACCGCGCCCTCCAGCGACCAGGCGCCGCCGTCGCCCTGGAACACGCCCACATAGGCGGCCGGTCCGGCCAGACTGGTTCCGGTCAGCCGGGTGAGGGAGGGGGTGGCGACGCTGAGGCGGATGCCGTCCGGCACCGCGCGGTCGGTGGAGCGGACGAAGCCGCGGGCGGTGGAGGTGAAGTTCTCGGCCCGCAGGTCCCAGGCCATGGCCTCGAAGTCGGGCCGGGTCGGATCAGCGACGGTGGCCAGGCCGAAGCGGGCGGTGCGGCCTATACGGCGCACGAACGGCTCCAGCAGGTCCGAGCCGGAGAAGTCGGCATAACCGGAGATTCGCGTGCCGCCGCCCTGGCGGAAGCGGCCATCAATGGTCAGGGGGGTGAAATCGCCGGTGCGGACCATGGCGTCGACGCCCTCGCCGTCGATGCGGGCGCGCAGGCGGAAAGGTTCGTCAGGCGAATAGCCCAGCGCGCCGGCCAGCGGTCCGCCGCCGGCTTCCTGGGCCAGGGCGTTGACGCGCAGTTCGTCGATGCGGTCGCCCCATCGCACGTCGCCATAGAGGAAATCGCCCCGGCGCGAGAGGCTGAAGGCCGTCACCTCGGCCGACTTCAGGCCGATGCGCCCGATGTGGGTCTGACCGGCCAGGGTCCAGCGGCCGTATTCCTGGCTGAAACCTTCCTCCAGATCGATGTTGGCCGCGAAACGGTCGATGTCGATGGTCAGGGGCAGGCCGCCGCCGGGCGCGTCGTCCGACGCCTCGACCAGAGGACGACGGATCAGGCGGATCCGTTCGGCCTCGATCTCGCTGGCGTGAAAACGACGGGTGATCAGGGGCCAGTAGGTCCAGTCGACCCGCACGTTCGTGGCTTCCAGCCAGACGCCTTCCGCGTCGGTGACGGTGACGCGGGCGATGGTGAAGTCATCCCACAGGTCGCCGGACAGCCCCTCCACATTGATGGCGCCGTAGTCGCCCAGCTGCTTGCCCGAGACGAAGCCCACCACCAGATCGCGTCCTGCGGGCGACAGCACGAACAGGCGTCCGCCCACCAGCACCAGCAGAACCACCGCGATCAGGCAACCGGCGACCATGCCCGCGATCAGGGCGGCCCACTGGCGGCGCGTGCGGCGGGCCTTCGCCTCTTTCGGGGTTTCTGATTCCGGGGGCGTGTCGGTCAAAACGCCTGTCCGATGCTGATGTAGAGCTGGAAGTCGGCGTCGCCGTCGCGCTTGTTCAGGGGGAAGGCCACGTCGGCGCGGATGGGGCCGAAGGGCAGGCGATAGCGCACGCCGAAGCCGGCGCCGTAGCGCATGTTGCTGAGGTCCGGGGTCTCCTCGAAGCCCACCGCGCCGCCGTCAACGAAGACCACTGCGCCGAAATTCTCGCCAATGTCGCGGCGCACCTCGATGGAGGTTTCGAACAGGGACAGGCCGCCGCGCGGGGTGTTGTCTGTGAGGCGCGGGCCGACGCCCTGATAGGAATAGCCGCGCACAGAGCCGCCGCCGCCGGAATAGAACAGCCGGTCTGACGGAACGAGGAATTCCTCGGCGCCGATGATCGAGCCGATGCGAACGCGGCCCGCCAGCACCGTGCGGCCTTCGTCCTGAAGCGGCAGATAGCCTGTGCCTGTCACGTCAGCGCGCAGAAAATAGACGTCTTCGTCGCCGGTCACGGCCGTGGGCTGGGCCGATCCGGACAGGCGCCAGCCCCGGCGTGGGTCCAGCGGGTCGTTGGAGCGGTCCAGATAGACCCCGCTGCGGCCGGTCAGGATCACCAGATCGCGCTCCACATCCAGCGGGCCCCGGGTGACCGGATCGAAGCGGGTCTCGTTGTACAGGCCGCCGTCCAGGGCGACGCCGTAGCTGTACCAGGAGGTGCGGTCGAAACGCTGACGCAGGTCGGCGTTCAGGGTGATGGCGGTTCGCTCGTAGGCGTCGGTGTCTTCGTAGAGGGCCGCTCCGCCGAGGCTGAGCGTCTGACCGGCCCGGCGCCAGTGCGGCAGGGACAGGTCGGCGCCGATGCGGCTGTCGATGCGCGCGGCGCGGGCCAGGAAACGCAGGGTGTCGGCCCGGCCGAAGCGGTTGTGCCAGGTCCAGATGCCGTCGACGCCCGGGCCCTCGGTGGTGGAATAGCTGACGCCCGCTTCCAGAATTCGGCGGGGGCGGTCGGTCAGGGTGACGATGACGGGGCGCAGGCCCTGCTCGTCCGTCTGTTCGGTCGGGGCCAGGGCGACACCGACGCCGTCATAGACCCCGGTCTCCAGAAGCCGACGTTCCAGCTCGGCGACGTCATCGGGGTCGTAGACATCGCCCTGGGGCCATGGCGAGAGGCCGGCGACCCACTCGGCCCGGGTCGGTCCGCGCGTTCGTACGCGGACGCCGTCCAGGCGCACTAGTTCGCCGGCGTTGATGCGGTAGGTGGGCTGGACCTGCAGCACGGCGTGGTCGACCACCACGCGGCGGGGCTCTGTGGCCGCGTCGGCGTAGCCCCGGCGGTTGAGGTCCGAGACGATGCGCCCTTCCATGGCGATGACGTCGGTTGCGCGGCCGGGGGCGTCGGGCTTGACCTGAAGGTCCGTCTGGACGTCGCGGAGGGTGTCTTCGTCGGGCGGATTGTCCAGCCAGTCGACGCGGGGCTCGCTGAGCACGAAGCGGGGGCCGGGCGTCACCACGATGACGGCGCTGGGCGGGCTTTCGCCCTCCACCACTTCCTCGATTACGGACTGATAATAGCCTTCGGAGCGGAGCAGGGCCTCGGCGTGCTCGGCGGCTGCGGCGGCGCGGCGGCGGGCGTGGAAGCGGTTCTCGATGGGAGCGTCGGTTTCGCCCACAGCGGTTTCGATGGCCTCGCGCAGACCGCCTTCCATTTCGCCGCGAACCAGGGCGCGCGGTTCAGCGTGAACGGCCGTCGCCGCCAAGGCCGAAACGGCGGCAGTCATCAAGGCCAGCGGGCGTCTCAAGCGCACATTACTCCGATCCGCCACGCGGGGTCAGGTGTTCGCGAACAGCCTCAACCACCGCCGTGTGGCGGCTTCGAGGCCGCGCGCATCAATAGAACAGCGTCTCGCTTTCGGGCTGCACGGTCTCTTCCGAGCTTTCCGGCGGCGGGGGCAGCTGCGAGTAGTCGGTCGGCGGCGTATCCGGGCTCGTGGCGGCGGCGTCCTCGCCCGAGTCCTCGGCTGCCGGGGCGGTTTCCATCGCCGGCGGCGGCGGCATGTCCGCGTCCACGGGCTCGCGATAGGCCTCATCGTCACAGGCGGCCACAGCCGCCAAAGCCCCCACGATCGCGATCAGCTTGAATTTGTTCATCTTAGAGTCCCCAACCCACGCTGGCTTTCTTCAGGCCAGCAACGCTTGATATGCCAACGCTTGATATGCAGGCTCGTTCCATCTGGCAGGGCCGCGCCCGCGTCAAGCTGCGGAAACCATTCGTTTGCACAGTCCAGCTAGTCTTCCACGCAAAGGGAGGCGGATGGACCATGGTCACGTCCGGGTACGCTGCGGTCGCCGCCGTGCGTCACAGGGAATTGCCGACGCGGATCGGTCTGGCGCTGTTCATCGGCGCCGCCGCCATGCTGATGGCGCCGTCGGCATGGCCGGTGATCTGGTTCTGCGCTGTTCTGGCGGGCCAGGCCTTCGACTGGTTGGCGTTCCGGCCCCTGAGACTGGCGCCGAAAAGGGCCGCCGGATGGGTTCGCGGCCTGTGCATCACGTCGGCCGCGCTGAACACCGCCATCTATTCGGCGATCTCGGTTTACCTCTGGACGCGGGGCGGCGAGTTCGGGCCGCTGTTCGCCCTGGTGCAGGTGGCCGGAGGCCTGCTTCATGTCAGTCTGCACATGCATCATGTGCGAGGCCTGCTGTTCGCCTCGGTCATCCCCCATGCTGCCTATTTTCTGGGTTTGCCGATCCTGACTCTGGTGGTGACGCGCAATCCGGCGGTCCTGGCGGTGGTTCTGGCGGCGCTCCTTTACGTGATCCATCTGGTGGTGGCGGTGCGTCAGTCCATGACAACGACCCGCGAGCTGCGCGAGGCCGAACTGGAAGCCGTGACGCTGAGAAAACGCGCGGAGAACGCCAGCGCGGCCAAGTCCGAGTTTCTGGCCGTCATCAGCCACGAGATCAGGACGCCCATGAACGCGGTGATTTCCGCTGCGAACATGCTGCGTCGGACCCGCCTGGACACGCAGCAGCGCGAACATGTGTCCATGCTGCTGGATGGCGGGGACATGCTGCTGGGTCTGCTGAACGACGTGCTGGACTTCTCCAAGATCGAAGCCGGCAAGATGCGGCTGGAATCCGCCGAGATGAATGTGCGCAACAAGCTGGGGGCCCTGCGCCGCCTGTGGGAGCCCAAGGCGGCGTCGCGCGGCGTTCGCCTGAGCGTGGGGGTGCATGAGGCCGTGCCCGAAACGGTGCTGACCGATCCCCTGCGGTTCCAGCAGATCCTGTTCAATCTGCTGTCCAATGCGGTGAAGTTCACGAAAGACGGGGCCATTCGCGTGGACGTTTGCTGGGACGAGGCGACATCCACACTGACCGCAGAGGTTCACGACACGGGATGCGGTATCCCGGCGGACCAGATCGACAGCATCTTCGACAGTTTCGAACAGGTGTCGGCGGGGGACACGCGGCGATACGGCGGCACGGGCCTGGGCCTGGCCATCAGCCGTCGCCTGGCCCAGGCCATGGGCGGCGACCTGACCGTGACCAGCGCGCCGGGCGAGGGGTCAACCTTCACCCTGACGGTGCGGGTCGAGGCGGTCGAGGACGCCGTTGTCGAGGCGGCGCCTGCCGCCCGGGCGGCGGCGGTGACATTGCAGGGTCGCAGCATTCTGGCGGTGGACGATCACGAGGTGAACCGGCGAATCCTGGCGCTGTTGCTGGAGCCGCACGGCTGTCGCCTGACCCTGGTGGAGAACGGCGCCGAGGCGGTTGAGGCGGCGGGGGCGGAGACTTTCGACGCCATCCTGATGGACATGCAGATGCCGGTCATGGACGGGCTGGAGGCCACGCGGCGCATTCGCACCGGGGCGGGCCCCAACGCCGACACGCCGATCATCGCCCTGACCGCCAACGCCATGGACGTGCACAAGGCCGCCTGGGACACAGCGGGCGTCCACGCCTTTCTCACCAAGCCCATCGATGCGCCGCTTCTGGCCCGCACCCTGGGCGAGGCCTGCACGGAGCGGAGCCCTGGCGGGCAGGAGAAGGCTCACGCGGCGGCCTGAGAACAGAATCTTCAACCGCAGAGCGCAGCGCTTTCCTGTGCCGTTACAGCGTCGACTTCTAAAGCACTCAACACGACTTGACCGTGTATGAGCAGGTCCGCCAAACTAATCCCGTAAATGAAAGATTTTGCGGCCCGGAGACGGATCAAGTGAAGACGCTCATAGGAATAGCCGCAGCTGTATTGCTGCTCAGCGGATGTGCCAGGCCGTTCCCGGAACGGCTTGATTGGTATGGGCATCATCCGTCACTTTATTCCATGGCGTTTCGCGCTGCCGCAGAAGAAGCCCTGGTTCGGTCTATGACCGGGCTTGGCTACTACGAACACATGGGGGATGCGGCATACACCCTGATCAGGGGCGGCGTTTGTGATCGGCGGGCGCTTGAAGCCTATTTGGTCCGCAAGGAGCGGGCGTGCCGCTTGATCGGGGGTCCTCCAGCGCCAGACTGCGCCAACGCCGACGCCTGCGCGAGTTTTCACTACAATCGGGAGCTGTTCGCCGATCCTGCTATTCGCAGCGTTGTGGAGGCCGCATTGCGGCGTCCATGCGATTTTTTGACGCGACCGAGCGAAGTTACGCATTGGAATGCTCCAGCCCGCTTCGGCATGTCAGCCAGTGAGAACTGGCGAATTTTTCAATGCAATGGAACGGGCGTGGTTGGTCGATCTATTGTTTTCGACAACAACGATGCGGTTCTTCGTGTGAATTTTGAGATGGAAAGTTAGTGTGGGCGAATACACAGTTACAGTAAATGTATTTGATGGATCATGGACTGGGCATGTCAATGTGACGCTCACTGGCCCTGACGGTTGGAGTATTACAGTCGGGAATAATACAAGTGATGGAATTTGGGGGGGGTAAGAGAAGAGGATAATGCAGAGAGAAGTGATATTCACAGTACGAGTTATGATGTCACTTACGAGCAGATGACGGCCATATATGATTGGGTTACCGGGATCATGAACGATTCTGGCAACTCTTATGGTCTTCTGGGGCGCAACTGCGTGGATTTTGTTCGGGACATATTCAACGTCGCTGGGTTGGGAAATCAGATTTCTCACATGATGCAATGGCTGAGTGCGCCGGTTAATTTCTATGCTCAGATTACCGATTGGCTTGAGATGAACGGATTCGCCGGGATCATGGACGGGATCGGGGAGGTGCTCGGATTCTTTGGCGAGGTCGCTGAATTGACCATGGACGCAGCGGAGGCCGCTTGGGACTGGACGGGCGACATGGCCAATGCGGCCTGGGATTTTGTGGGGTACCTGGGCGACGTGGTCGGCGGCTTTGTCGGTGATCTGGCGCAATCCATAGCGGACTTCTTCAAACCCTTCGGCAAGGGGAACGACGCGGGTGATGGCGACATGGGTACAGTGGATCAACTGGCGTTCGTGTCCGGTGACGACTTCGTCCTTGGACCGGACATGCATATCGCGCCGCCGCAGGAGGTGGCCGCGAATCCCGTGTTCGACATCGGCCAGCGGTCCGACGGCATCAAGTTTCTCCTGCCGCTGAATCCCATGGAGGAGGCGCAGTTCACTCTGTTCGATCCACCGATCGAGGACTATCTCTTTGCCTGAGGCCGCGGCCTGATCCGGTGTGAAAAAAGAGCGCGCGGACCGTCTTGCCCCGGCGAGGCGACATCCGTATGGTCCGCGCCGCTTCAAGGTGTGGGAGCCCCTAGCTCAGTTGGTTAGAGCATCTGACTTTTAATCAGAGGGTCCTCGGTTCGAACCCGAGGGGGCTCACCATTCCCACGGCGCCGATTTTTCAGGGCGCGCGTTACCGAAGCGAGATCATCCTTTTCGATTGGACTGGCCGATGGCCGATACGCCGTCAAAGCGCCCCACGGGCTTCGTGGATTTCGCCCCGGACCAGGTGCGCCGGTTCTGGAAGACCGTCAGCGTAGAGCCCGACGGCCAGGGCTGGGCCGTCAGGCTGGACGGCAAGATGCCCAAGTCCCCGGCGGGCCACAGCCTGGTGCTGCCGACCCGGGCCGCCGCGCAGCTGGTGGCTGAGGAATGGGCCGGGCAGGGCGAGGCCCTGATCCCCGCCACCATGCCGGCCACGCGGCTGGCCTTCACCGCCATCGACCGGGTTCGCGAGGCGCGCCGCGCGGTGGCCGACGAGATCGCCGCCTACGCCGGCTCGGACGTGATCTGCTATCTGGCCGAAACCCCGGACACCCTGGTGCAGCGGCAGGCGCGGGACTGGACGCCGTGGCGGGACTGGGCCGAGCGGGAGCTGGGCTGTGTGCTGGTTCCGGTGGCGGGGATCGTCCATCGGCCACAGGCGGATGACGCCCTGACGGCGGTGCGCGAGGCGGCGCTGAAGCTGGACGACTACGCCCTGACCGGCCTGGCCATGGCCACGCCGCTGTTCGGATCGGCGGTGCTGGCCTTTGCGGTGCAGCGGGGCGCGCTGTCCGGGGCGGAGGCGTACGACCTGTCGCGGCTGGACGAGGCCTTCACCGAGGAGCGCTGGGGTGTGGACGCCGAGGCGGCCGAGCGCGCCGAGGGCCTGCGCGCCGAGGCGGTGATGCTGGAGCGGTGGTTCGCGGCGCTGCGCTGATTTTCCAATCTGGAAAATAATGACTTGACGATGTGGAAAGTCACGCTCATTTTCCGATCTGGAAAGTGAGGAGTTCGCCATGACCAACCAACCGGACCCGCGAGAGGCGCTGGACGCCATCGCAAGCGCCCGCCAGGCCGTGCCCGGCGAGATGAAATACCCTGTCGGCTATGACCTGATGTACGGGACGGTGTGCGGTCTGCTGGTGGCGGGGCAGGGGATGCCTCAGCCCTGGTCGGCCCTGGTGCTGGTCGTGTCCATGCTGGGGCTGGTGCTGATGATCAACTGGTGGAAGCAGAAGTTCGGCTGGTGGGTCAGCGGCTATTCGCCGAAGCGCGCCCGATGGATCGCCATCGGGCTGGCCGTGGTGCTGATCGGGCTGATGGGCCTGTCCATCTGGGGCAAGGCGGCCGGGATCGCCTGGACGCCGCTGGCCACCGGGGCGGCGGGCTTCGTCGCCGCCATCGTCGGCGGGCGCATCTGGATGGCGGTGTGGAAGCGGGAATTGGCGGAGGCGGCGGGATGACCGCCGTTCCCGTCTTCGATCCGGTGATCCACGCGCCGGGGCGACTGCAGATCTGCGCCATCCTGTCCCGCATCGACGAGGCCGAGTTCGCCATGATCCGCGACGCCATCAAGGTGTCGGACTCGGTGCTGTCCAAGCATCTGAAGCAGCTGGAGGAGGCCGGCTATCTGAAGCCCCGCAAGGCGGCGGTGGACGGGCGCCAGCGCACCTGGCTGTCGCTGACGCCTGCCGGCCGCAAGGCCTTCGCCGCCCATGTGGCGGAACTGACCCGGCTGGCGGGGATGGCGTAATCCTCCCCCGCCGGGGGAGGGGGACCATGCGCAGCATGGTGGAGGGGGTCTGTCCGCTTCGCCCCTCTGAAACCTCAACAGCAAGCAAGCCAGTACTGCGCGGCGGAAACACCCCCTCCACCGCTTCGCGGTCCCCCTCCCCCGATGGGGAGGATTGCTTGCCACCGCCCGCGTCGGCTCCTAAGCCTTCCCGCAAGGAAAACGCTCAGGAGCCCGCCCATGCAAGACATCCTCGAACAGCTGGAAAAGCGCCGCGAAGCCGCCAAGCTCGGTGGTGGTGAAAAGCGGATCGCGGCCCAGCACGCCAAGGGCAAGCTGACGGCGCGCGAGCGCATCGACGTGCTGCTGGACGAGGGCTCGTTCGAGGAGACCGACATGTTCGTGGAGCACCGCTCCCACGACTTCGGCATGCAGGATCAGCGCATCCCCGGCGACGGGGTGGTGACGGGGCGCGGCACCATCGGCGGGCGGCTGGTCTATGTGTTCTCCAAGGACTTCACGGTGTTCGGCGGCAGCCTGTCGGGCGCCCACGCGGCCAAGATCGTCAAGCTGCAGACCATGGCCCTGACCAACGGGGCGCCCATCATCGGCATCTTCGACGCCGGCGGGGCGCGCATTCAGGAGGGTGTCGAGAGTCTGGCGGGCTATGCGGACATCTTCCTGCAGAACACGCTTGCCAGCGGCGTCATTCCCCAGGTCAGCGTCATCATGGGCCCGTGCGCGGGGGGCGACGTCTATTCGCCCGCCATCACCGACTTCATCTTCATGGTGAAGGACACCTCCTACATGTACGTCACCGGCCCCGACGTGGTGAAGACGGTGACCAATGAGGTGGTCAGCCACGAGGATCTGGGCGGGGCCCGGGTCCACGCCAGCAAGTCCGGCGTGGCGGACGGGGCGTTCGAGAACGATCTGGAGGCGCTGTCGGAAGTGCGCCGTCTGGTGGGCTTCCTGCCCCTGTCGAACCGCGAGAAGCCGCCGGTGCGCGACAGCTATGACGAGCCCCAGCGCGACGAGCCCAGCCTGGACACCCTGGTGCCCGCCAATCCGAACCAGCCCTATGACATGAAGGAGCTGATCCTGAAGGTGGTGGACGAGGCGGAGTTCTTCGAGATCTCCGAAGGCTTCGCCCGCAACATCATCACCGGCTTCGGCCGGCTGGACGGCCAGACCGTGGGCGTGGTGGCGAACCAGCCTCAGGTGCTGGCGGGGGTGCTGGACATCGATGCGTCGCGCAAGGCCGCGCGCTTCGTGCGGTTCTGCGACGCGTTCGGCATTCCGCTGCTGACCTTCGTGGATGTGCCCGGTTTCATGCCCGGCACGCGCCAGGAATACGGCGGCCTGATCAAGCACGGCGCCAAGCTGCTGTTCGCCTATGCCGAGGCCACGGTGCCCAAGCTGACCGTGATCACCCGCAAGGCCTACGGCGGCGCCTATGACGTCATGAGCAGCAAGCACCTGCGCGGCGACGTCAACTACGCCTGGCCCACCGCCGAGATCGCGGTCATGGGCGCCAAGGGGGCGGTGGAGATCATCTTCCGCAAGGAGGCCGGCGACCCGGAGGCGCTGGCCGCGCGCGAGGCCGAGTACAAGGAGCGCTTCGCCAACCCGTTTGTCGCGGCGTCACGGGGCTATATCGACGACGTGATCATGCCGCACGGGACGCGGAGACGGCTGATCCGGGCGCTGGGGACGCTGGCCAACAAGCGTCAGGAGAACCCGTGGAAGAAGCACGATAATATTCCGTTGTGAGTGGATGCTGAAGCTCACGCCCCTCCATTTCGACAAGGCAGAACTGGATTTGGTGCCAGCTGAGCATCGGCTCGCCTACTTTGGTTTGGGTCAGCTAGCGAATGAAACCGCGATCCTGCTCCGAACGGCGATTAGCGCGATCAACTGCCTTGAGGGCACCCCCGCCTTGCATGTGAAAGACATGGCCAACGCAACGGCCTTGTTCGCCACCAGAATGTTGGCAGGGCGTCTGCACGAAGGAAGGCTTTTTATAAACAGTCGAGAGGTTGCAGCGGCATTCCGCGAAGTGACTGCTGTTGCAGTTCAGAAAAACCCGATGTTCCAGAAGGATTATGCCGATGCCGTTCAAGGGCGGGCTCGGCTGGCCCAACTCATCGATCAATCCCAGCTGATTGAACCCATTCGGAACCGAGCCGCTTTTCATGCGGAGGCACGGTTGATTGCCGAGGCCTACGACCATCTTCCCGATCAGGTTGATTTCGTTGACCATATCGCTCCGACTAGCGGAAACTCAATATTTGGAGCAGCTGAGAGCCTACATTTGACAGCACTGTCGGCGTTGTTGGGGCAGCAGCCCAATGAGCTGGACTATGAAAGTGCACTGGCGCAGGCGATCACGGAGATTGGTGAAGGAGTCGGCTATCTGAGTGATTTCGGCTCGGGTTACATGATCGGGTTTGTGATCGCGTACTTCGGCGTAGAACGTCTTCAGGGTGAGGGGATCGAGGTCCCAGAAGCGGTGCCAATCGACGAGATGAAGCTTCCACTATTTTCCATTCCTCCCGTCGAGCCAAACTGACCAACCTCCTCTTCCTCTGTTCCCGCAACCGTCTGCGCTCGCCCACGGCCGAGCAGGTGTTCGCGAACCGGCCCGGCGTGGAGACCGCCTCTGCCGGTCCCGGATCAAGTCCGGGATGACAAGGTGGAATGGGCCGACATTATCTTCGTGATGGAGCGCGCCCACCGCGCGAAGCTCCAGCGCCGTCCCGGATAGCGCCTGGCGGCGCTTCCGGGATGACAAGGTGCTTCGATTGGCAGGGATCACGGCGTTTGACCAAGGGCCCTCCTTGTCATCCCGGCCGAAGCGAAGCGGAGAGCCGGGACGGGTGGGGCGCTGAGCCCTCCGCCCGGACAGCCGGGAGGCTGAGCCGGGCGACAGGTGCGGGCTGCCGGCGTTGGCCCGGATCGGCGCGTGGCGCCGTCCGGGCCTCCTGACGAGGAGTGCGTGCTGTCCCGTCCCGGATAGCGCCTTCGGCGCTTCCGGGATGACAAGGGGTGGTTCTGCGCCGCCGTCGCGTTGCACGACGGGCTTTTCATCCAACAATGTTCTTTGTATGTTCCTGCGACACGGGAGGCGGACATGCGGGCGCACGGCTACTGGGTTTACATCCTCGCGAGCGGGCCGTGCGGGTGGCTGTATGTGGGGATGACCAATGATCTGGTGCGGCGGGTGGAGGAGCATAGGCGCGGGCAGGTCGATGGCTATACGCGGGAGAAGGGCATCGACGGGCTGGTCTGGTACGAGGCGCACCAGTACGTCGATCAGGCGATCCTGAGGGAGAAGCGAATCAAGCGGTGGCGGCGGCCGTGGAAGTTCGCGCTGGTGGAGGCGGGGAATCCGCAGTGGGTGGATCTTTACCCTGCCCTAGTGGCGCGCGGCGTCCCGTCCCGGATAGCGCCTTGCGGCGCTTCCGGGATGACAAGGGGGTAGCTTGGCGCCGACCGCGCAATGGCCCCCATTGCCATCCCGCACTGCACAATCCATGCTCGCTCCCCTGACTTCTCCAGCGAGGGGGCCAGCGAGGGGATATGCCGGACGACAGGCTGGAGGTCGCGGCAGGGTTCGCTACGGAGCGGGGGCCGCGGGCGGATAATCAGGACTTCGGCGGGGTGCATCTGGGTTCGCCCGAGGAGCAGCGCCTGCATGGGGTGATCGCGGCCATCGCCGACGGGGTCGGCGGGGCCCGGGGCGGGCGCGTGGCGGCCGAGCTGGCGGTGCGCAGCTTCATCGACGGCTATCTGGACCAGAAGCCCCTGTCGGGGGTGGCGGCGTCGGCGACGGCGGCCCTGCGCGGGTTCAACCGCTGGCTCCATTCCACCGGGCGCAGCGATCCGAAGATGGAGGGCGCGGCGGCCACCTTCACGGCCATGATCCTGCGCGGGCGCGAGGCCACGGTGGTCCATGTGGGCGACAGTCGGGCGTGGCACTGGCGCGACGGGGTTCTGACCCGGCTGACCGACGACCATGTGCTGAACCGGCCGGGGCAGGACCACATGCTGTTCCGGGCCGTGGGCATCGAGGCCGACGTGAAACTGGACGTGCGGGTGCAGGCGCTGGAGCCGCACGACCGGCTGCTGCTGACCACCGACGGGGCGCACCGGGCGCTGAACGAGGGGGAGATCGGCCGCATCCTGGCCCGCCGCGCCTCGCCCGACGCCGACGCCCAGGCTATCGTGCAGGCGGCGCTGGACGCCGACGGGCAGGACAACACCACCGCCATCGTCATCGACGTGATCCGAACGGGGGCGCTCGACTGGGCGTCGCTGGGGGCGCAGAGCGAGGCCCTGCCCATGCCGCCGCCGCCCAGGGCCGGCGAGATCGTGGACGACTGGCGGCTGGAGCGGCAGCTGGCGGACGGGCGGCACACGCGGCTGTTTCTGGCCCGCGACGCGGGGCAGGGAGGCGACCCCGTGGTGCTGAAGTTTCCCAAGCCCGGAAAACTGCCCGAGGCGGACCTGCGGGCCATCCTGCTGCGCGAGGCCTTCATCGGCCAGCATGTGGACAGCCCCCATCTGGGGCGGACGTTGCCGGTGGACCCGGCGCGCCAGAGCCGGCTGTACAACGTCCAGCCGTTCTATGAGGGCGGCACCCTGCACGGGCGCCTGTCGCGGGGCGAGCCGATCCCCATGGCCGAGGGTGTGGGGATCGCCGCCTGCATCGCGCGGGCGGTCATGGCCCTGCACCGGCAGGGGGTGATCCACCGGGACATCAAGCCGGACAATGTGATCCTGACGGTCGACGGCGGGGTCAAGCTGATCGATCTGGGCGTGGCGAAGGTGGAGCGGGTGGAGGAGACCGGTGCGCGGGCGCCCGGCACGCCGGGCTTCGTGGCGCCGGAGATGTTCGCGGGCGACAGCGACGGGGACGAGAAGACCGACCAGTTCGCCCTGGGGGTGACGCTGTACCGGCTGTTCGCGGACGAGGCGCCGTGGGGCCAGGTGGACCCGGACAGTCGCCCGCCCTACGAGCGGCCCACGCCCCTGACGCGGCGCCGGCCGGACGCGCCGGCCTGGCTGGAGGCGGCCATCATGCGGGCCATCGCGCCGGACCCTGCCCACCGCTGGGCCGACGTGCAGGATCTGGTGCAGGCGCTGGAGAGCGGCGGGGCGCTGGCGGTTGAGCCGCCGCGCGAGATGTCGCTGCTGGAGCGGGACCCGGTGCGCTTCTGGCAGGGGGTCAGCCTGGTCCTGCTCATCGCCCTGATCGTGTCGCTGGCGCTGGGCCAGGCATAGAAAAACGCCCGGTCGGGCGACCGGGCGCTTTCAATTCGTCAGCAGATCAAGGGATTACTTGATCTTGCCTTCCTTGAATTCCACGTGCTTTTTCGCGACCGGATCGTACTTACGAACGACCATCTTCTCGGTCATGGTGCGGGCGTTCTTCTTGGTGACGTAGAAGAAGCCGGTGTCCGCCGTGGAGTTCAGGCGGATCTTGATGGATGCCGGTTTGGCCATCGGAGGACTACCTTAGTGCAAACGGCCGGAACGGATCGGTCCCGGCCGCGGAAATCGGAGCGGCGGAACATACTCAGGCGCGCGCCAAAGTCAACGGCGCGAAGCCGAACCGTCATCCAAGGAGAAAGGAGGCTCTTGAATGCGCTCTCGACACATCGGGATATGCACCTGGCTGACAGCGACTTTCGGGTGGCTTGTGCTGGTCATCGCTGCTGGACCGGCCAACGCCCAGTGGGAGCATCGCACAAGTCGGGGAGCGACGGGAGACGCCTTCGCCCGCCTGGACGCCGGACGCATTCTCGAGGAGACGGGCATGGCCTGCGATATCTCCGGGGCCGAGTTTCGGGGGCGAGATCATCGTGGCGTGGGCCAGTATGAGGTCTCGTGCAACGGCGCCCCCGGCTATCTGTTGATCGACGAGAGCCCGCCGCGCGCTCTCGACTGCTTCGCTCTGGCCGGTTCCCGTATGCGCAATCCCAACCGGGGCGCACCCGCCTGCGGGCTGTCGGGCAACCAGAACCCCGCGCCCTATGTGATCGGCCTTGCGCGAAAGGCCGGGATCATGTGCGCCATGGACGAAGGCGCCGTCATCGGCCGGACGTTCACGGGCTCCATGCTGTACGAAGTCGGGTGTGAGGGGGAGGAAGGTTACTGGCTGGAGCGGTCCCGATCTCGATGGAGCGTGAAGGGCTGCATGAGGATCAACACCGAGGGCCAGGAGTGCCTGTTCACCAGCGAGGCCGAAAACGTGGCGACCGTCCAGGCCTGGCTACCTCCGGAACAGGGCTGTCAGGTGGACCGCGCGCGTTACATGGGCGCCAATGCTCGCGGCGCATTCTACGAAGCGCTGTGTCGGTCCGGCGATGGCTACGCCGTCCGCGTCGATGCGCAGAGGGCGGTGCAGGGCGTGGTCCCATGCGACGAGGCTCGGAGGTTAGGCGACGGCTGTCGGTGGACGGGCGGCGAATAGTCGGCCGCAGGCGGCCGCGATCGGTTTTCCTTGTGCCGGCCAGCTTGGCCGCTACGCTGTCCGGTATGGAAAACACCCTGAAGGCGTTCAGCGCCCCCGTCGCCATCCTGTCCGCCCTGGCCCTCGCCGCGTGCTCGCAGCCCGCCAATGACGCGGCCCCGGCGACGGAAACCGAAACCGCCGACGCCCAGGACGCCTTCTTCGCCAATCTGACCGAGCTGTGCGGCCAGCGGTTCGAGGGCGAGGTGGTCACGGACGACCCCGTGGACGACGATTTCCGCGCCCAGCGCCTGCTGATGCACGTGCGCGACTGTTCGGACACGGAGATCCGCATCCCGTTCTGGGTGGGCGAGGACCACAGCCGCACCTGGGTCATCACCCGCAACGACGACGGCGGCCTGACCCTGAAGCACGACCACCGCGACCCCGACGGCACGGAGCACACTTTGCACTGGTACGGCGGCGACACCGAGACCGAGGGCACGGCCACCCGGCAGGCGTTCCCGGTGGATCAGTTCTCCATCGACCTGTTCAACGCCAATGACGCGGCCGTCTCGACCACCAACGTCTGGGCCGTCGAGGTGAACCCCGGCGATACCTATGTCTACGAACTGGCCCGCGAGAACCGCCTGCTGCGCGTCGCCTTCGACCTGACCGAGCCGCTGGAGGAGTAGGGGAGGGTCAAGGCGCTGAAGCTCTCAGCGCCTTTTCCATTTCCGTCCTGACTGCGACGAGCAGATCACCCGGCAAACGGCCTATGGGCGACACCTTGTTCGTTTCGACAGTGGCGATCTTGGCCGTACGCACAAGCGAAGGGGATGGCAGACCGGCTTCTTGATGCCTGCCGTCCATATCAATATCTCCGGGCCACCTGCGGTGCTCGGCGCTGGTAATCATCAGCGCCCATAGGAACCGCTCACCGTCGCCCATTGGACCGTTCGAAATGATCAAAGCTGGCCGGTATTGGCGAACATCACGGTCAGTATAGGGAAACGGAACCCTGACGATGTCGCCAGCTCTATAGGTCGGCATAGGCTCGCCGGTCAGCGTCGCTGTCCCACTCATCAAAAGTGGCGAAGGGATCGTCTTGAACCGGCGCTCGCGCCTTGATCAGGGTGACGCGCCCATCGGTGATCTCATAGGCCAGTTCATCGCCCTCCTTCAGACCCAGAGCGTTGCGAACGGCCTGTGGAATGGTTGTCTGGGCCTTGCTGGTGAGACGGCTCGTGATCATGATGTAAGGATAATCCTTACACGCTATACGTCAAGCTCCGCCACGGCGAAGCGGGCGTTCTGCTGGATGAAGTCGAAGCGGGCTTCGGCCTTGCGGCCCATCAGGCGCTCGACCAGGTCCATGATTTCGTCCTCGCTCTCGGGCAGGGTGACGCGGGCCAGGGTGCGCTTCTTCGGGTCCATGGTGGTCTCCTTGAGCTGGGCGGCCATCATCTCGCCCAGGCCCTTGAAGCG
The DNA here is from genome assembly GCF_047617075.1 of Brevundimonas sp. Lineage (GTDB taxonomy): Bacteria > Pseudomonadota > Alphaproteobacteria > Caulobacterales > Caulobacteraceae > Brevundimonas. The sequence continues at coordinate 116,895 of NZ_JBLGCI010000007.1, read as the reverse complement.
CCCGATCTCGACCTTCTTGCCCTTGAAGGTGGTGGCCAGCAGCTCGTCCCGGTGCGCGTCGTCGCGGGCGTAGTCGCTGAGCGGCCCGGCGCTGATCCGGTAAAGCGGCGGCAGGGCCATGAACAGGCGCCCCTGGCGGATCAGGTCCGGCATGGAGCGGTAGAAGAAGGTGATCAGCAGGGCGGCGATGTGGGCCCCGTCCACGTCGGCGTCGGTCATGATGACGATGCGCTCGTAGCGCAGATCATCGACGCTGAACCGGCTGCCCGCCTGCACCCCGAGCGCCAGCATCAGGTCGGTCAGCTCCACGTTCTGGCGCAGCTTGTCGGCGGTGGCCGAGGCGACGTTCAGGATCTTGCCGCGCAGGGGCAGGATGGCCTGGGTGGTGCGGTCCCGCGCCTGCTTGGCCGAGCCGCCGGCCGAGTCGCCCTCGACAATGAACAGCTCGGTGCCGGCCGCCGCCTGGCGGGAACAGTCCGACAGCTTGCCGGGTAGGCGCAGCTTGCGGGTGGCGGCGGCGCGCTGGACTTCCTTGTCCTTGCGGCGGCGCAGGCGATCCTCGGCCCGGTCGATGACGAATCCCAGCAGGGTCGAGGCCTGTTTGGGGCTTTCGGTCAGCCAGTGGTCGAACGGATCGCGCACCAGCTGTTCGGTCAGGCGCTGGCCCTCGGGCGAGGACAGACGGTCCTTGGTCTGGCCCTGGAACTCTGGATTGCGGATAAACACCGAAACCATGGCCCCAGCGTTGGCGATCACATCCTCGGCGGTGATCAGGTTCGCGCGCTTCTCGCCCGACATCTCGCCGTAGGCCTTCAGGCCCTTGACCAGGGCGGCGCGGAAGCCCGCCTCGTGCGTCCCGCCGTCCGGCGTCGGTACCGTGTTGCAGTAGGACGAGACGAAGCTGTCGGCGTCGCCGAAGCCGATGGGCGACCAGGTCACGGCCCATTCCACGGCCCCGGCCTCACCCTTCTTCTCTACCCGGCCCGCGAAGGCGGGGGTGACGGTGTCGATCTCGCCGATGCGCTCGGCCAGGGCGTCGGCCAGACCGCCGGGGAAGTGCAGGGTCGCCTCGGCGGGCGTGGCGTCAGTGATCCGCTCCGGCGCGCAGGTCCATTTGATCTCCACGCCCCGGAACAGATAGGCCTTGGACCGGGCCATGCGGTACAGGCGCGCGGGCTTGAACGCCGCCCCGTGGCCGAAGATTTCCTCGTCCGGCCGAAAGCGGATCAGGGTGCCCTTCTTGCGGCTGGTCCCGATCTGTTCGATGGGCCCCAGCGGGTGCCCCCGGCTGAAAGACTGACGCCATTCGTGCCCGTCGCGCCAGACGGTGACATCCAGCCGTTCCGACAGGGCGTTGACCACCGACACGCCCACGCCGTGCAGTCCGCCGGAGGTTTCATAGGCCTTGCCGGAAAACTTGCCGCCCGAGTGCAGCACGGTCATGACCACTTCCAGCGCCGACTTGCCCGGATGCTTGGGGTGCGGGTCCACCGGAATGCCCCGGCCGTCGTCGCGCACCGACAGGAAGCCCTCGGCGTCCAGATCCACGGTGATCAGCTTGGCGTGGCGGGCCACCGCCTCGTCCATGGCGTTGTCCAGCACCTCGGCGAACAGGTGGTGCAGGGCCCGTTCGTCGGTGCCGCCGATGTACATGCCGGGCCGCTTGCGCACTGGCTCCAGCCCTTCCAGCACCTCGATGGACGAGGCGGAATAGGCGTTGGCCGCCCCGCCTGTCGGGGCCGGATGCGTCTCCACCGGCGCGGCCACAGCCTCGGGCGCGGCGGGGGCCTGCACCTTCAGTTCGGGCGTGTCCGCCTTGGGGGCGGGCTCGGGGAGATCGTCAAACAGGGAAGCAGAAGAAGCCATGCGCCAGTCTTGCCGCGATTCGGGGAGCGATCAGCTAAGCCTCGACGCCGCCCGTAGCAAGCGTCAGCGGTTCAGCATACGGGCATGGGCGGGCAGGGGCCTCGCCGTAGGCCGTCGTGCGGGTGCTCGACGCCTTGGCTCGTCGATGACTTCCGGCGGCGTCAACGGCGCAAAGGCCCGCGCCAGCACCGCCATGAACAGCACCCACGGCAGGTCCTGGTGCCGCAGCAGCACGCTTTCCGACAGGCTCAGCAGCAGGAACGCCGCCAGGTAGCCCGCCGCCCAGAAGCCTTCCTGACGGCCCGCCACCGGCAGGCGCAGGAAGCTGCCCATGACCCCGACCACCACCACGGCCCCCACCGACCACACCCCGATCCAGCCCAGCTGGATCAGCACCTCCAGCCAGCCCTGGTGCGCCGAGGGCACGTCCCACTGGTTCTGCACGCGGATATAGTTGGCCGGGTCCGAATGCAGGCCCCAGAAGGCGGCGTAGCCATAGCCGGTCATGGGCCGCTGCTCGCTGAACCGGCCGATGGCCTCCCAGATTTCGGTCCGCCCGGTCAGGGAAGGGTCCTTGCCGAGCGCTTCGAGAATGAACTCCGGCGCGGCGAACAGCACGCCCACCAGCGCCGCCACCGCCACCACGCCGGTCCAGACCCCGGCGACGGCCAGGGCCGGTCCGATCTTTCGCAGCACCCACAGCCCGCCGATCACCGCGCATGCGGCCATCAGGCAAAGCAGGGCGGTCTTGGACTGGGTGCCCAGGATCATCAGCACGCAGAACGGAAAGGCGATCATGGCCAGCAGGCGGTGCGGTCCCGGCGAGGCCAGCACGGCAGCGGCCGCCACGGCCCCGGCCACCATGACCCAGCCCATGGTGTTCTTCTCGTACCAGACCCCGCGCCACAGGCCGGCGTTGACGTCCTGGTGAATGCCGATGGAGGGCAGGGCGACGACGAAGATCAGGCTCAGCACCGCCAGGATCAACGCCGTCTGGGTCAGCAGGATCGGCAAGCGCCGACCCGGCCAGGCGGCGGCCAGATAGACCGCGAAAAAGGTGCTCATCACCAAGGCGATCACCCGCCGGATGGTGATGTCCGGCGCCAGCGACCAGTAGCGCGACGCATAGGCCAGCAGGGCCAGCAGAAGCAGCAGCAACAGCGGAAACCACAGCCGCGCCATGGCTTCGTATCGGCTGGCCATCAGGCCCAGGATCGCCGCATAGGCCGGCAGCCAGGCCAGCCTCAGGATCGCCGAATCCGCGCCCCCGCCGCTGGACGGCGCGAACACCGGCCCCAGAATGGCGCCCGACAGCATGATCAGCAGGATGATCGACGCCACGCGCTCCCACATGGCCGGCTCCCGATAGCCGGGCGGCGGCGTCCTGTGCGGGGGCTGGGCGGGTGCGTGAGTCACGCGGTGGAGGTTGCGCGCGGGGCGTTAAGGATTGGCTTACCGGGAAAGCGTGGCCGCTGGTCGGCGGTAGCCACCTGTGCAACTCTTCACAGGTTCAGGAGGGGAGGGGCTTCATGCTGAAGCGGCTGTTTGGCAAGGGCACGTTTCTCGACCCTGACGTGGAGGACTGGCACCTCCAGACGTGGGGGCTTTTGCTCCAACGGCTCGGTGCGCAGGTTTCTCTGGCGGAAACGCCCGTCGCCCTGCCCACGCGCGAGTACTTTCCGCCGACTGAAGCAACCGGCCATGCCCGCGCCGAGCACGTGTTCGCCTGTGTGAAATCCGTCATGGGCATGGAGGCGTGGCCGGTTTCACTTGAATCCCAGACGGAACGACGGGGAGGCGAGCGGATCGCCGAGTTCGCGTCTACGGAGGCGGTTGACGCGCCGGCGGGAACATTCCGTATCGAGGCGGACGGACGGGTGGTGATCACCTACTCACCGGAGCTCGTTGATCGGCCCGGTGATCTGGTTGCGACCCTGGCTCATGAACTGGCTCACTACCTGCTCGCCAGCCACGAGGAACTTGTCGAGGACGAGACCCACGAGCTTATGACCGACCTTGCGGTCGCCTATGCCGGCCTGGGTCTGTTCGGGGCCAATGCGGCGTTCAGCTTCGGCCAGCACGGTGACGCCTTCAGTCAGGGATGGTCCTCGCAATCTTCGGGCTATCTCTCACCACGAAGCTGGGCCTTCGCCCTGGCTGTGTTCGCGCGGCTGCGCGGCGACGATGGCGGCATCGAGCCGTACCTGAAGCCGGAGATCGCGTCGCTGCGCCGGGATGCCTTGCGGTATCTCGACAAGCATCCCGATTTGCTGGCCACCTTGCGCCCGGCCTGATCAGGTCTTCTCCACGAACGTATCGATCACCTTCTTCTCGCCGGCCTTTTCGAAGTCCACCACCAGCTTGTTGCCCTCGATGGCGCGGATGGCGCCGTAGCCGAATTTCTGGTGGAACACGCGCTCGCCTCGTGACCAGTCGGACGAGGCCTTGGGATCGGCGGTGGCGATCAGGCGGCCCTTGCCCTCGATGACGGCGTTGCGGGCCATGCGGTCACGGGGTGTGGTCGAGGCGGTGAAGCTCTGGGCGCGCTTCCAGCCGGGACTGGAGTATCCGGCGCCGAACACCGGCGTGTCGTCCCAGCGGGATTTCGCCTCTTTCAGGCCCGGCCCGGCGCCGTAGTAGCCGGTGTCGCTCTCGGCCTGCACATGGTCGATGGGCAGTTCGTCCACGAAGCGGCTGGGCAGCTGGCTGGTCCAGCGACCGTAAACGAGACGGTTGGCGGCGAAGCTGATGCGCGCGTCCTCGCGGGCCCGGGTGACGCCCACATAGGCCAGCCGCCGTTCCTCCTCCAGACCCTTCTCGCCCTTCTCGTCGATACTGCGCTGGGACGGGAACACCCCTTCCTCCCAGCCGGGCAGGAACACCAGCGGGAACTCCAGCCCCTTGGCGGCGTGCAGGGTCATGATCTGCACCGCATCCTCGCCTGCGCCCCGGTCCAGATCCATGACCAGAGAGACGTGCTCCAGATAGGCCTGCAGGCTGTCGAACGCCTGCATGGACTGGGTCAGCTCCTTGAGGTTGTCCAGCCGCGTCTGCCCGCTGGCCCGGTCGGCGCGCTGCATGTCGGTGTAGCCGCTTTCCTCAAGGATGGTCTCGGTCAGCTCCCAGTAAGGCACGGTCGCCGCCATGGCGCGCCAGCGGTCCACATCGCGCACGAAATTGGACAGGGCCGTGCGGGTGCGGGCCTGAAGCTCATCGGTGTTGATCAGGCCGCGCACGGCGGTCAGGGCGGACAGGTTGTGCTGGCGCGCGATGGCCAGAATCTTCTGCACCGAGGTGTCGCCGATGCCGCGCTTGGGCGTGTTGACGATGCGCTCGAACGCCAGATCGTCGTCCTCGGACTGGATCAGCCGCAGATAGGCGTGGGCGTCGCGAATCTCGGCCCGTTCAAAGAAGCGCGGCCCGCCCACCACGGTGTAGGGAATGGCCAGCAGGACGAAGCGCTCCTCGAACGCCCGCATCTGGAACGAGGCGCGCACCAGAATGGCGATGTCGCTGTATTTGCGGCCCGCGCGGCGCTGGGTCTCGATCTCGTCGGCGATCAGGCGGCTTTCGGCCTCGCCGTCCCAGACGCCCTGCACCCGCACCTTCTCGCCGCCGTCGGCCTCGGTCCACAGGGTCTTGCCCAGACGCCCCTTGTTGGCCTCGATCAGGCCCGAGGCGGCGCCCAGGATGTGCGAGGTGGAGCGATAGTTCCGCTCCAGCCGGATCACCTTCGCGCCCGGGAAATCCCGTTCGAAGCGCAGGATGTTGTCCACCTCGGCGCCGCGCCAGCCATAGATGGACTGGTCGTCGTCGCCCACGCAGCAGACGTTGCCGGTGGAGGACGACAGCAGCCGCAGCCACAGGTACTGGGCCACGTTGGTGTCCTGATACTCGTCCACCAGAATGTATTTGAAACGCCGCCGGTACTCCTCGGCCAGATCCGGGTTTTTGCCCAGAATGGTCAGATTGTGCAGCAGCAGGTCGCCGAAATCGCAGGCGTTCAGCGAGACCAGCCGCGCCTGATAGGCGGCGTACAGGCCCTTGCCCTTGCCGTTGGCGAAGTCCTCGCCGGACGGCAGGGTGTCAGGCGTCCAGCCCCGGTTCTTCCAGTGGTCGATCATCCCGGACAGGGACCGGGGCGTCCAGCGCTTGGTGTCGATGTTGGCCGCTTCCAGCAGCTGCTTCAGCACCCGCTCCTGATCGTCCATGTCCAGGATGGTGAAGCTGGACTTCAGGCCCACCAGCTCCGCATGGCGGCGCAGGATCTGGGCGGCGACGCTGTGGAAGGTGCCCAGCCATCGCAGGCCCTCGGCCGACGGACCGATCAGATGGGTGATCCGCTCGCGCATCTCGCGCGCCGCCTTGTTGGTGAAGGTGACCACCAACAGTTCCCACGGCCGCGCTTTTCCTGTCGCCAGGATGTGCGCCAGCCGCGTGGTCAGAACCCGCGTCTTGCCGGTGCCCGCGCCTGCCAGAACAAGCACCGGCCCCTCGGTGGTCTCGACCGCCAGTCGCTGTTCGGGATTGAGCCCGGCCATGTAGTCGCCGGCGCCTTGCGGGGCGCCCTCGGGCGGACGGGCGCGGGCCAGGTCGGAAATGCGGGGAGACGGAAGATCGGTCACGAAACGAAGGGCTGCCTGATGCGGATTCGAAAGGGGAGAACATAAGTAGCACGCGCCGACGCGCCAGCGCGACCGCAGGGAACCGCAAGGCTTCGATTCCGTTTCGGCTCCATCGGAAATCAATGGGAGGACTCAATCATGGCGGAAGACGGCAAGGGAGGCGGTAACTCCGGCCTGGCGTTCATCGTCGGCGGACTGGTCGTGGTGGTGATTGTCATCGCCTGGTTCCTGTTCGCGGGCGGCGGCATGCCGGGCGGCGAAAAGGACGTGGATATCGATGTCAGCATGCCAGAGGCGCCCGCCGCGCCCGGCGGCGAATAAGGAATACGCTTCATGACCGACCCCAATCTGCCCCCGACCTCGGCCCCGCCGCCGGAAGAGCCCCGGTCCCAGACCACCATCCACAACAACGCGCCCCCGCCCCAGAAGTCGGGTGGGAGCAGCGGCTGGCTGATCTTCATCGTCGGCGGCCTGGTTGTGCTGGTGGCGATCCTGGCCTGGGTGTTCTGGTCCGGCGGCGCCATGACCCCGACGCCGGAGGACCGCGACGTGGACATCAGCATCGAGGCGCCCGATCTGCCCGACATGCCCGAGCCCCCGGCCAACCCGCTGCCGGACGCCCCGGCCCCGGAACCGGCCCCCGCCCCGGCAGAGTAAGTCTGATATGAAGATGACGCCCCGGCCCCAGCGGCCGGGGCGTTTTTCTATGGCGCGATCGGATGACGCCCGCGCCAGTCCAGCGCCGTCAGCCGACAGGCTGAGGCCAGCGGCCGCCGCCCCCGCTGCGTATCGATGCGCGCCACCAGCCCTGCGGCGGTGAGGCCGTCATGGGCCGCGATCTCGTCCAGCACCGCCCAGAACTCCGGCTCCAGCGCCACAGAGGTGGCGTGGCCGGCGAGCAGGACGGAGCGTTTCTTCAGGGTCGACACGTCAGGCTTCCATCCACGCGGGCCAGTGGCGGCAGGTTAGACTGCAAGTCCGCGCTGGTCATCACCGCAGGCCGGTCAGGGCCACTTCACCTCGGGCGGCATGGAGCTGAGGATGGAGTCCACATTGCCCCCGGTCTTGAGGCCGAAAGTGGTGCCCCGGTCGTAGAGCAAGTTGAATTCCACATATCGTCCACGCCTTACCAACTGCTCCTCGCGTTCGGCCTCCGTCCAGGGTTCGCCCATCCGCCCGCGCACCAGGCGGGGATAGACGTCCAGAAACGCCAGGCCCACGTCGCGGGTGAAGGCGAAATCCCGATCCCAGTCGCCGCTGTCGTGGTGGTCGTAGAAAATGCCGCCGATGCCACGTTGTTCGTTGCGGTGGGGCAGGAAGAAATACTCCTCACACCAGGCCTTGTACTTGGCGTGCCAGTCCGGGTCGTGGGCGTCGCAGGCGGCCTGCATGGCGGCATGGAAATCCGCCGCGTCGGGGAAGTCTTGTTGTCGCTGATACGCCAGCAGCGGGGTCAGGTCGGCGCCGCCGCCGAACCAGCTTTTGGTCGTGGCGATGAAGCGGGTGTTCATGTGCACGGCGGGCACGCGCGGATTGCGCATATGGGCGATCAGGCTGATTCCCGTGGCGAAGAAGCGGGGATCGTCCGCCGCGCCCGGCACCTGTTTCGCGTAGTCGGCGGGGAACTCGCCGTGGACGGTGGAGACATGCACGCCCACCTTTTCGAACAGGCGGCCGTGCATCATGCCCATGACGCCGCCGCCGCCCGCCTCGCGCGTCCACGGGGTGCGGACGAACCGGCCCGGTTCGCCCGGATAGAGGTCGGCGGGGGCTTCGTCCTCCAGCGCCTCGAAGGCGGCGCAGATGCGATCGCGCAGCTCTTCGAACCAGGCGCGGGCGCGGGACTTGCGGTCTTCCATGACGGGATCGGTGGTGTCGGTCATGGGCCGATTGAAACCACGGTTGAGGTGCGCGCAACAGACCCAGCGTTCGCGGGCGCTTGTGTCGCAGGGACGAGGCGGACACTCTGGCGCCGTCCGAACAGGGAGTCGCGTCATGAACCGTTTCGCCGCCGCCGCCGTTCTCAGCCTCATGATGGCTGTACCCGCCGCATCCCAGACGCCTGAACAGGCGCGCGCGATCCTTGCGACCACGCCGCTGATCGACGGCCATAACGACCTGCCCTGGGCCCTGCGCCAGCGGTTCGGCTCGAATGTTCACGCGGTTGATCTGACGCAGGATCAGTCGGGACTGACGCCGCCGCTGCATACGGACATCCCCCGCCTGCGATCCGGCGGGGTGGGGGCCCAGTTCTGGTCCGTTTATGTGCCCGCAAGCATGGAGCCGCTGGAGGCCGCGCGCGCCACCTTCGAACAGATCGACGTGGTCAACCGCATGCTGGCCGCGCATCCGGACGCCTTCGAATTCGCCGCCACCGCTGACGATGTTGAGCGCATCCATCGTGAGGGCCGTATCGCGTCGATGATCGGCATCGAGGGCGGATATTCCATCGCGGAGTCCATGGGCCTGCTGCGCCAGTTCTTCGAGGCGGGCGTGCGCTACATGACCCTCACTCATTCGGCGACGATCAGCTGGGCCGACTCGGCCACCGACGCGCCGCAGCATGACGGCCTGACGCCCTTCGGCGAAGAGGTGGTTCGCGAGATGAACCGGCTGGGCATGCTGGTGGACCTGAGCCATGTGTCCGAGGCCACCATGATGGACGCCATGCGCGCATCCGCGGCGCCGGTGATCTTTTCCCATTCCTCGGCCCGCGCCGTGACCGATCATCCGCGTAATGTGCCCGACAGCGTGCTGCGCCTGATGCCCGAGGACGGCGGGGTGGTGATGGTGACCTTCGTGCCCAGCTTCGTGAACGAGGACGTGCGCGCCCACGGGGCGGCCATGACGGCGGAGCGCGCGCGGCTGCAGTCGCTCAACCCCGGCGACCCGGATGCCGTGACGGCGGGTCTGGAGGCGTGGCGAGATGCGAACCCGGCGCCGGTCGCCACCATTTCCGACGTGGCGGATCACATCGACCATATTCGCCAGATGGCGGGCGTGGATCATGTGGGCCTGGGCGGTGATTTCGACGGGGTCGGCTCGCTGCCCGAGGGCCTGACCGGTGTGGAGACCTATCCCGCCCTGCTGGCGGAACTGATGCGGCGCGGGTGGTCGGAGGCGGACATCCGCAAGCTGGCGGGCGAGAACGTGCTGCGTGTCATGCGGGCGGCGGAGGCGACGGCGGCCAGCATGGCGGACCAGCTCCCATCCCTGGCGCGCATCGACGGCTAGATTTCGGCCCGGGCCAGACGCAGGAAGCCGGCCACATCCACGGTCTCGGCCCGCGCGTCAGGCTCGATCCCCGCGGCTTCGCACAGAGTTGCGCCGCCAAGGGATTTCAGGCTGGATCTCAGCATCTTGCGGCGCTGGCCGAAGGCGGCGGCGGTGACCTGTTCCAGGCGTTTCAGCACTGCCGGCTCGGGCCGATCGGCGCGCGGCGTCAGATGGACCACAGCCGAATCCACGCGGGGCGGCGGGGTGAAGGCGCGGGCCGGCAGATCCATGACCACGCGCGCCTCGCACACCGCCTGGCTGATCACCGCCAGACGGCCATAGGCGTCGTCGCCCGCGTCGGCGGCGACCCGCTCGGCCACCTCCTTCTGGAACATCAGGGTCAGGGCGTGGGGCGTCCACGGGCCCGTCAGCCACTTGATCAGCAGGGGCGTGCCCACATTGTAGGGCAGGTTCGAGACCAGATGCGCCGGACCATCGACCAGTTCGGTCTCCCTCACCTTCAGGGCGTCGGCCTGGATGATCTGCAGCCTGCCCGATCCGTCGTCCAGCTCGGTCAGCAGCGGGACGAAGCGCGGATCCTTCTCGACCAGAACCACCTTGCCCGCATCGCTCTCAAGCAGGGCGCGGGTCAGGCCGCCGGGGCCGGGGCCGACCTCGATCACCGTGCGACCCTCGAACGGCCCGGCCAGACGCACGATCTTCCGCGTGACGTTCAGGTCCAGCAGGAAATGCTGGCCGAAGCTCTTCTTGGCCGAAAGCCCGTGGGCGTCCAGCGTTTCGCGCAGGGAAGGAAGGTTGGTCATGACGCGGTGCGGCGGGCGTCGGCCATTTGAGCCGCCAACCGAATGGCGGCGATCAGGCTGTCGGGCCGGGCGACGCCCTTGCCCGCGATATCGAAGCCCGTGCCGTGGTCCGGCGAGGTGCGGATGATCGGCAGGCCCAGGGTGGCGTTCACCCCGCCCCAGAAGTCCAGCGTCTTCACCGGGATCAGGGCTTGATCGTGATACATACAGATGGCCGCGTCATAGCCGCGCCGCGCCTCATCATGGAACAGGGTGTCGGCGGGCAGGGGGTCGGTGATGTGAATCCCTTCGGCGCGCAGGGCCTCCGCCGCAGGTTTCAGGATTTCGACTTCCTGCAGACCCAGGGCGCCGCTTTCACCCGCGTGCGGGTTCAGGGCCGCCATGGCCAGGCGGGGCCGTGCAATGCCGAAGTCCCGCTTCAGGCACTCATGCACCACCGTCGCCGTGCGGCGGATGCGAGCGGCGGTCACCAGTTCCGGAACCTCGTCCAGCGACACGTGGATCGTGACCAGGCAGGCACGCAGGTCCCTGGCCGTCAGCATCATGACCGGACCGCGTGTGCCCTTGTAGGGACTGTCTGCGGTCAGTTCGGCGATGAACTCGGTATGGCCCGGAAACCGGAATCCGGCGGCGTACAGCGGCGCCTTGGCGACGGGGGCGGTCACCAGTCCGGAGACGTCCCCGGCCAGCGCCAGATTGACCGCCTGTTCGATCCAGTCGGCCACGGCGCCGGCGTTGGCCGCATCCGGGACGCCGGGGCGCACCTTTACGGGCAGGGGGTGATCGATCACCGGGATCCGGGTTTCAAAAACCTTCGCGGCGCTTTCCGGTGAAGCGATCACCTCCACCGGGGCATGGGCGCCGAGCAGTTGTGCGTCTCCGATGACCGCGAAGGTCATGTCGTGCTGTCCGCGAAGGCTGTCCCACGCCCTGGCGATGATCTCGGGGCCGACGCCCGCCGGTTCACCGAGGGTCAGGGCCAGCGGCGGGCGCACCGTCGTGGCGGGCCCTCCGCTCATGACTCAGCTCTTGAAATCGATATGCGCGTCTTCCCGGAGATCGCGGATATAGCGACGCGCCAGCATGGAGAGTTGCTGTCCGCGCAGGCGGTTCTGGATCTCGTTGAAGTTGGGCGTCTCGGTCCCACCGGCGCGGCGACCGCAAACCGCGAGAAGATGCACGCCGAGCGGCGTCCTGACCGGAGCACTGATCGTGTTGACCTCCGCCGAGCGCGCCACCTGCTGGAACTGGGGCGCCAGATCGTCCACGTCCGACTCACCGAGATCAGCGCCCAGCAGGCCGTCTTCCTGCCGCGAGCGTTCGATGATGTTGTCGCAGGTCAGTTCGGAGCGAAGGGCGTTGAGGCGCTCGGTCGCGGCGGCGACGGCCTCATCGGAGGCGTCTGCGTCGGCCTCGATCATGACCTGCCGAAGGTTGACGAGACTGGTCGAGGAACCGTCCCGCTTGTCCCGCAGGTAGATGATGTACACCCCGCCTTCCACCGGTATGGGTCGCGAGAGCTGGCCGGGCTCCATGTTGTTCAAGGCGGTCTGCAAGCCCTGGGGAACCTCGCCTTCGATCAGCCAGCCGGCGTCGCCGCCGCTGGCGGCCGACGGGGCGGCCGAGAACTGGCGGGCCACCGCCATGAAGGGCGCGCCCTGGATGATCTGCTGCACCAGTTGGTTGGCGCCGTTCATGGCCTCCTGCTGCCCACCCACACGCGATGCGTCGATGAAAATCTCGCCCACGAGATACTGCGGGCGACTGGCGGCGGCGGAAATCCGTTGAATGGTCTGTTCGACCTGATTGCGGCCGACACGGGCGCGGGGGCCGAAGCGGCCGCTGACCAGCGCCTGCCAGCCGGTCTCGACGCGAATCTGTTCGCGGACTGTTTCGGGGCGAACGCCGGCCTCCGAGAGATAGCCGAGATAGGCGTCGGGGGTGATGCCGACCGACTGGGCGACGAGCGCCAGTTCGGAGTCCACATCCGCGTCGGGAATCTCGACCTCATAGCGGGCCAGTTCCTGCCGCTGCAGCTTTTCGTCGATGAGGTTGTTCAGCGCCTGCTGCTGAATGGCCGGCAGGTTCTCCGCCGTGGGCTCAACCTGCGTCATGGCGATGAGCAACAGCATGCGCTGGCGCAGTTCGAAGCTGGTGATCGGATCGTCGTTGACAAGGACCACCAGGCCCTCCGCCAGATCGAAATCCGGCGCCGCGGCGGGTCTTTGCGGCGACTGTTCGGAGGACGGGTTGACCTGGCCCGCAACGGGCGTATCCGGCGCGGTCTGCGCCGAAGCCTGTTGAACCGGCGCCGCCGAAACCAGAATGGCCGCGACCGCGACCCCCGCCGTGTAACGCTTGAAAGGCATGTCTCGTCTTTATCCCTGGATCCGCTCGATGCTCATTTGGCCGAGCGTAGCGATGAATGGCGCCCATATCATGGTTCGGAAGTTGATCCGATCACCACATGTCATCGCCTTGATAGCCTGTACCGCCCAATGTGGCGAGGGTTAGGCGCACATAGGCCCCCGTGCTGGGGCCCGACGGGTCCACGCGCGTGTTGTCGCGGCGATAGCCGATCTCGAAACGAATGCAGTCGTCCTCGAACAGCAGGCCGACCTCCGCCCGCGTGAATCGATCTTCACGCAGATCCATGATGCCGCGTCCCGCGACGCCCCAGTTTCCGGCGACGAATTGCTGACCGCTGAACTGGACGAATTCATAGTTGCGGTAGCTGCGGCCGGCGGCGGACGATGGGTCCGGGTCCAGGGGATTGGAGCGGTCGATGATATAGCTGACCGTCGCCAGATTTCGCTCGCCCCAGGCCCCATCCATCATGATCTCCGCACGCCGGACGTCCCCGTCGTCGTCGATCTGGGCGTGAGCCCATCCCCGAATCTGCCGTCCCGGAGAGAAGGTCGCCGAGACGACCCAGTCGGAAGCCCGATCCGCCAGGCCGGTCGGATCAAACAGGCTTTGCGCGTCGTCGTCGGCCGGGACGAGATAGCGGTCCTCGCGTTCGTCACGCCAGCTCCGGCCCAGAAACAGGCTGGCGGTACGGTCGTTGCCCCACCGCAAGCTGGCCCTGCCGCCCGCCACGAGGCGCAGGCCGCCCTCATAAAGGTCACCACCGGTGAAACGGTCGATGGCGAACAGGGAGGTCTCGTCCAGGTCGGTCACCTGGCTGTCCTCATTGGGAAGGCGAGGATCAAGATCGGCGCGATTGGAGATCGACACCTGGGCCAGAGGCTCCAGCACGAGATCGGCGCCGTTCTCGAAGCGCCGGATCAGCGGATAGCTGACATCGACGCCAGCGGTGGCCCGGACCCTTGTCGTAGTGACTGCATCGTCATCGGCAGAGGGCAGATCCTCCACCGCATAGGCGTCGGCGCGCAGATTGACGAAGGGCTCCCACCTCAAGCCGATGGGCGAGGTCATCACGCGTCGCCAGTCCGCCGTCACCACAATGCGTGCGCTGTCCACGCCCGGGTACCCGGAGAAATCGGGGTCCGTGGGATCGGCGGGTGGGCGTTGATCCGGCGCCAGGACCGGCGCGCCCACATAGTTTTCCCTGATCAAGACAGCGGCGTTTGCGTTCAGACGGAGGCGACCGTTCAGGATATCCTGCCGGGGCTCCCACATGGCCTCTATGACCGGCGCCGCGACCGGCGTGACCCCATCGCGTTCAAACAGGTTGTTGGCGGGATTGGCCCGATCAACCTGCAGCACCCGCAGGCTCTGGATCGTGAAGGCGGCCGCCGACACATAGGATCGTTCCGTCTGGTGTTCGGCGTAAAGCTGGGAAATCAGGCGTCGGCGATCGCCGTAATACAGACCGTTGTCCTGATAGGGATCGTCCGTGCCATAGCGATCAAACAGGGTCTTGTCTGAAGCGCGCTCGGCCGTGAAACCCCAGCGCCACGGGCCGGCGGGATCAAAGACGCCGTGGGCCAGCAGATAGGCGCGGTGATCCTCGTCCTCGACGCCCGGGATATCGTCATAGCCGTAACCGGCTCTCGCCTCGACGACCCCCACGCCGAAATGGCGGCGCCATTGCACGTTGAGGAACGGGTTCACCTCGGTGTTTATCTGGGGGCTGACGACCCAATCCTCGGACGGCGAAACCACGATCAGATAAGGCTGCTCATAAGACAGGCCGCGGGCTTCGTCATATTCGATGCGCGGGACCAGAAAGCCCGAAGCCCGCTCCACCGTGGGATCAGGGTGCGCGAAGAAGGGCAGCCACAGCACCGGCACGCCGCCCACGCGGAACAGGGCGTTCTGGTACAGAATGGCGCGAAGATTCTCGTCCTGAACGACCTTCTGGGCCTGGATGGACCAGGTGGGTTCCTTGCGCTGGCCATCGTCATCACAGATGGGGCAGGGCGTGAACAAGGCGTAGTTCAACTCGTTCACGGTCGCCGAGCGCCGGACAGCGGTGGCGGCCATCAGATGACTGCCGTCTGCCCCGCGCAACGCCAGGTTCACCGCCACCCCGGTCTGGAGGTTCTCATCCAGCTCCAGCAGGTCGGCGTTCACGACCGTGCCGTCCGGATCGACCAGCTCCACATCGCCGGAGGCGGTCGCGACGCCGGTGTTGAGATTATAGGTGACTTCGCGGCCCCGCAGGTTGCGGCCCTCGAAACGCGCAAGCACTCTTTCTTCATCGCCACGCGCTGAAATCTGTCCGCTTTCGTCGCGAACGACATCTTCGGCTTCGATGTAAAGAGCGCGCGGGGGGACGCCGCCCGAGGCCGAGTCCTGGGCAAGGCAGACCGCCGGGCTGAAAAGAAGGACCGCGGCGCCGGCAAGCAAACGCAAGCGCGTGGATCCGCTGTTCAAACCCCAGGCCTGTGGCATGCTCACCAAGTCTCGCTCCAGACCAATCGAAGACGCTTTCGTTCCGTCGTCCGGTTACCCGTCTTCGGTATAGAAGAGCAAGGTAAAGGCGGACAGCGCCGTCAGGATCGGCGGCAACCAGGCGGCGAAGAAGGCCGGAATCGCCTCGGCCGCGCCCAGGGCCGCAGTGAACTGATTGATGAAGAAGAAGGCGAAACCGAGGACCACCGCCGCGACGCTCATGCGGGCGAGATCGCCGAGCCTCATGAGCCTGAGGGAGAAAGCCGCCGCCAGGATCGACATGGCCGCGAACATGAGGGGCGTGGCCAGCAGTTGCTGAAACTTGAGTCGATGGGCCGTCGCCGAGAATCCGGCCGACTCGATTCGCGAAACCTGAGCCGGCAGCGACCAGAAGGGTGTGGAGTCCGGATCGGCGAACTGGTTGAACGCGTCATCATCCGCGATGCTGGAGGGAAGATCGAGCGATGCGTAGGCGCGCGCGCGCTGCCCCACGGACGCGCCGCGCGCGTCATCCAACCGCCAGCTTCCCGAAGAGAGCGTCGCCATGTCGGCATCGATCCGCTCGGAGAAACGTCGACTGCCGTCCTCGCCCACGGTGTAGATGAAGAACGACACGTCGTTCAGTCGCCCGGTTGCGCGATCGCGACCTTCCGCCCTGATCACGATCTGGCGATTGTCATCGCCTTCCCGCAGCCAGACGACGGATTGCTCAGCATCCGGCGTTCCGCCCCTGATTCTGGCCCTTTCCCGCTCATAGGCGCCGTCCAGCGAGGCGGCGATCGGGTGCAGAAGCGTGACGCTGATCACACCGATCAACAGAGCTGCCCCCGCGGCGGGAAACACGAACCGCCAGGCCGACACCCCGGCCGCGCGCATGGCCACCAGCTCGCTGCGTCGATTTAAGCCGACGAACGAGGCGAGCGTTCCGAACAGGAACACGAAAGGCAGCAGCTGGAGGATCACGGCTGGAGACTTCATCGCGGTCAGGCCGACCAGACGCATGGCGCCGAGATCAGCATGGCCGCTGACCGAGCGGGACACCTCGACGAAATCGATGAGCAGAACGAGGCTGGCGATGACGGCCAGCGACATGCCGAGCGACTTCAGCGTCTGAAACAGTACGTACCGCTCGATGCGCGTTATCCGGAATGCGCCGATCATGAGCCGCTTCCGACCATGCGCGGGCGGGGCAGGGCGGTGACCGCGCGCTTGACACGAGCGATGGGGCTCGACTGGCGAAACACCATGCGCAGCGCCAGGACCGTCACGCCCAGGGGGATCAGATACTGCAAGGGGGCCAGCCAGACGTTCCAGGCCGAGGCGGCCACCACGCCATAGCCTGCCACGCGCGCCACAAGAAAGGCGGCAGCGGCGCTCGCGACCCGGCCGCCGTAGCCGGTGCGGCGGAACTGCCCCCCCAGAACGGCCGCCAGGGCCAAGGCCATGGCCGTCAGCGCGTAAAGCGGTGATGCGATGCGCGCGTGCGCCTCGGCCAGCAATTCCGGACCACTGCCGGTGCGCTCCAGCATGTCGGCGCTGGGCCGAAGCAGCTCCGACAACCACAGGTCCGATTCCCTGAAGGCCAGAACCTCCTCGGAGCCGGTGAAGGGGGTCAGGTCGAAGGCGTACTCATCGAAGGACAGGAAATTGAGCACATCCCGGTTCGAGAACTGCTGCATCGAGCCGGGCCCCATCAGAAGGGCGGGCGCGCCGTCGATGCGGGTGAATCTCGCGGTGGTGGCGTCCCAGGTCGTGACCTCGTCGCCATCCTTGATGTGCACGAACAGGTTTCGAATGAGGCCGCTTTGCTCGATCTGCTGAACATAGACCGTCAGACCGCCTCCCGCCTGGACGAACTGACCTTCCTGAACGAGCAGGGACGCCAGGTCGGTGCGGATGGCGAAGGCCGTTTCTCGCGCTTCACGTTGGGCGGCGGGCTGGATGTAGAGCGACACGAACAGGCTGAACACAGCCACCATCACCGCCAATCGCATGGCCGGCGCGATCACTCGCCACCGCGAAAGTCCGCCGGCGAAACACGCGGTCAGCTCCTGTTCCCGCTGAAGACGGGTCAGCGCCATCAGCCCGCCCACGAGTACGCCGATGGGCAGAACCACGCCCAGCAGCTGAGGCGTCGCCAGCAGGGTCAGTTTCATCATGACCCAGGCGCTTTGACCGCGCTCGACGATCACCTCGAGCTGATTCAGGCTCTGGCTCAGGATGCCTATGCCGCACAGGGCCGCGCACGCCGCCGCAACGGGCAGGGCGATCTGGCGGAAGAGGTAACGGCTGATAAGGTTCATTTGCAGGATCAGCGCCGGTTGCGGCCCGGCGGTTTGGGGGGCATGTAATACAGCATCCTTGCGCGCCGGGAAGCTCAGCCGGTGCGTGTTCGCTTATCCCAAGACCGGGACTGGAACCCGGCCAGGAGTTCGTTTCCATGAAAGTAGAGTTCGTCGCCGACACCGGCGCCGCCGAGATCGTCGCGCTTCTCGTCCATGAGGGCCGCGTGTTCTCGGGCGACACCGCCGGATACGACACGGCGTCATCGGGCGCCCTGACCAAGGCCATGAAAGCCAGCCGTTTCACCGGCGGTGCGCTCAGCCATCTGGCCGTCGCGGCCCCGGCGGGCGTGGATGCCGGTCAGGTGCTGCTGGTCGGCGCAGGCGACGAGGCCAAGCTGGACGACCAGGCCATCGAGAAGGCGGCGGCCCAGGCCTATTCCGCCGTCAAGATGTCCGGCGCCGAGGCCCTGACCCTGGACCTGAAGCACCTGTCGGCCGAACAGGCCGCCCGCGCCGCCTTCGGCGCGGTGCTGGGCGCCTACCGATTCGACAAGTACCGCACGACCCTGAAGCCCGAGAAGATCCCGTCCATCAAGACGGTGCGCGTCGTCGCGGCCGATCCCAAGGCCGCCGAGACCGCGTTCGAGCCCATGTCCGCGGTCGCCGACGCGGTGATGTTCGCCCGCGATCTGGTCAGCGAGCCGGCCAACGTCCTTTATCCCGCCGAGTTCGCGCGCCGGGTCAAGGAACTGGAAAAGCTGGGCCTCGAAGTCGAGATCCTTGGCGAGGCCGAGCTTGAGAAGATCGGCATGCGCACCCTGCTGGCCGTGGGCCATGGCAGCGAGCGGGAAAGCCAGGTCGCCATCATGAAGTGGAACGGCGGCAAGTCCGGCGACCAGCCCCTGGCCTTCATCGGCAAGGGCGTCTGCTTTGACACCGGCGGCATCTCGCTCAAGCCCGCCGACGGCATGGAAGAGATGAAGTGGGACATGGGCGGCGCCGCCGCCGTCTCGGGCCTCATGCACGCCTTGGCCGGACGCAAGGCCAAGGTGAACGCCATCGGGGTCATCGGCCTGGTCGAGAACATGCCCGACGGCAAGGCCCAGCGCCCCGGCGACGTGGTGAAGTCCCTGTCGGGCCAGACGGTGGAGGTGATCAACACCGACGCCGAGGGTCGCCTCGTGCTGGGCGACTGCCTCTGGTACGTGCAGGAGCAGTTCAAGCCGAAGTTCATGATCGATCTGGCCACCCTGACGGGGGCCATGATCGTCGCCCTGGGCCATGAATATGCGGGCGTCTTCGCCAATGACGACGCGGTGGCCGACGCCATTCTGGCCGCCGGTCCCAAGGTGGACGAGCCGGTGTGGCGTATGCCGCTGCCGGACCGTTACGACCGCCACGTGGACAGCCAGATCGCCGACATGCGCAATGTCGGCAACGGCCGCGCCGGCGGCTCGATCACGGCGGCCCTGTATCTGCAGCGTCACGTGAACAAGACGCCGTGGGCCCACATCGACATCGCGCCCACCGCCTGGGTGAAGGATTCGAAGAACCCGGTGGTGCCGGACGGCGGCGTCGGCTTCGGCGTGCGCCTGCTGGACCGCATGGTCGCGGATTCCTACGAAGGCTGACGTGAGCGAGGCGGGGTCCGGCGAAATCTGGTTCTATCATCTGGAGCGGTCCACGCTCGATCAGGTGCTGCCGGAGTTGCTGGACCGGACCCTGCAACGGGGCTGGCGGGCGCTGGTGCGCGTCGGCGATCCGGGCCTTATGGAGAATCTGGACGAACGGCTGTGGGCGTGGCGGGAAGACGCCTTCCTCGCCCACGGCCGCGCGGACCAGTCCCATGCGGATCGTCAGCCCATCCTGCTGACCTCGGACGCCGCCAACGGCAACGGTGCTCAGGCCCTGTTCATCGTCGATCGCTCAGACATGGATGCATCCGAACCGTTCGAGCGGTGTTTCATCATCTTCGACGGCCGGGACGAGGAATCGCTCCAGCATGCTCGGGGGCGTTGGAAAACCTTGAAGGAGGCCGGGGCGAACTTGGCCTACTGGAAACAGACGGAGCAGGGACGATGGGAAAAGGCGGCCTAGGAATGGTCATCGGCGCGATTATGGTGCTGGCGTCCTGCTCATCAGCTCCGACCCCCGACGCGCCTGTTCAGACCCCCGTGGCCTCGCCCCCGGCTAGCGAGGTGGTCGACTACGCCGCGGCGACCCAGCCGATCGGCACCCGCATGCCCCAGATCGATGGGGACCTCTGCCACGCGGCCGAACTTCAGACCCTGGTCGGGCAACCCCGGACCGAGATTCCCGTTCCTGTGGATGTGATCAATCGGCGAGTGACCTGCACCACATGCCCGATCACCGAGGATTATTCGCCTTACCGCCTCAACATCTTCTACGACCAGGACACCGGCATCGTGGAAGAGGTCCGGTGCGGCTGAACCTGAAAGGGACGCCATGAGAACCGCCTTCGTCGCCGCGCTGATCGTCGCCGGCTCCGCCGTATTCGCCGCCTGCTCCGCACTGCCCGAGCATGAGGGCGGTTCGGGCCTGCCGCCCTCGACCGAGGACCAGTGCCGCGCCAGCGAGTATCAGAACCTGGTCGGACAGAACCGCAGCGCGATTCCCGAAGCGCCCGCCGGCGCGACCTGGCGTGTGACCTGCACCCGCTGCCCCGTCACCATGGATCACCGACCCGACCGCCTGAACATTCTCTTTGATCAGGACACGGGCGTGGTGGAGGATGTGAAATGCGGCTGATCCGCTCGGCGATCATCGGCGGCGCCCTGGCTGTCATGACGGCCTGCGCCCAGCAACCGGCCACGGCGCCTGAGGCTCCCGTCTCGGCGCCGGAGGGCGACCCGCCCGCGTGGCGCTGTGACGCCGAAGACGCGCGCTCGCTGATCGGATCGCACGTCGGGGCGGTGACCTTCCCGCAGAACTCCAATGTTCGTATCGCCTGCACCACCTGTGCGGTGACCCAGGACTATCAGGAGAACCGCCTGAACCTCTTCTTCGATCAGGAGACAGGGATCATCGAACGGGTCAGCTGCGGCTAACGCAGGCCAGTCTCACGCTCGAGACCGTACAAGGCTTCGTCCAGGTCTTCCGCCCGCGCTGCGACGACGGCGCGAGCGTCAGCCACACCCCGATTGTAGAAGAGCGGGCCGATCTCCGCCGACAGCGCATCCAGCAGGGTTTCGGCCTGGAGTCCGCCGATGTCCTGGTCCAGCTCATCGCTGAGCCAGGTCCTCAGACGGGCGGTCGCGGCCGCTCGCGCTTCTCGCGAAAGCTCCACGGGTTTCATGCCGACGCCTCAACCAGCGCTTCTTCGGTCCGCAGCCATTCGGCCTCGGCGGCGTCCAGATCGGACTGAGCTTTGGCGCGGGCGCGGGTCAGGCCCTCCAGCCGGGCCGGCTCGCTGACCGCCGCATTGGCCAGATCGTCGTCGATGCGCGCCAGTTGCTCGGTCAGGGCGGCCATACGCTCCTCGGCCTTCTTCGCCGCGTGACGCAGGGTGGAAGGGGAGGGGCCGCCCTTTTTCTGGCCCTTGCCACTCGCGCCGGGAGCGCTCGCTGCTTGAGGGGTAGGCTCAGGCTCGGGTTCATCGCGCTTCTGGGCCGGTTTGGCGCCCTGTTTCGCTCGCTCCAGCACGAAGGCGGCGTAGTCGTCCATGTCGCCCTCGAAGGGCTTCACCGTACCGTCTGCGGCCAGCCAGAGACGGTCGGCGACCAGCTCCATCAGCGAGCGGTCGTGGGTGATCAGGATCACGGCGCCGGTGTATTCGTTCAAGGCGTCCAGCAAGGCGCGGCGGCTGTCGATGTCCAGGTGGTTGGTTGGTTCGTCCAGGATCAGGATGTGCGGCGCATCCATGGCCACCAGATTCAGCAGCAGGCGCGCCCGCTCGCCGCCGGAAAGAGCGGCCACCTTGGTTTCCTGTTTCTCGAACGGCAGGCCGAACTGAGCCAGTCGCGAACGGCGGCTGGATTCCGACGCGTCGGGCATCTCGCGCCGGATGATCTCCAGCGGGGTGTCGTCGGGGTCCATGGCCTCGATCTGGTGCTGGTGGAACCAGCCCACACGCATCTTGCCGTCGCGGTGAAACTCGCCGGTCTCAATTTTCAGGGCCTTGGCGATCAGCTTGGCGAAGGTGGATTTGCCCGCGCCGTTGACGCCCAGCAGACCAATGCGATCGTCCAGATCCATGCGCAGGTTCAGGTTTCGCAGCACCGGCTTGCCCGGCTCATAGCCCACATTGGCCTTCTCCAACCGGATCAGGGGCGGGGGGAGGGGGCGGTCGGGAGACACCAGGGTGAAGGGGGCCACGCGCTCTTCGGGCGGAAGATCGATGCGCTGCATCTTCTCCAGCTTCTTGACCCGGGACTGGGCCTGGGTGGCCTTGGAGGCCTTGGCCTTGAAGCGGTCGATGAACTTCTGCAGGTGGGCGCGCTCCGTATCCTGCTTGGCCTTGTTGGCCTCCATCAGGCGCAGCTTCTCGGCGCGGGTCTTTTCGAAGGTGTCGTAGTTGCCGGTGTACAGCTCCAGCTTGCGGTTCGACAGGTGCAGGATGTGGGTGCAGACCTCGTTCAGCATCTCGCGGTCGTGGGAGATGATGAGGGCGGTGGCCGGGTATTTCTTCAGCCGCGCCTCAAGCCACAGGGCGCCTTCCAGATCCAGATAGTTGGTGGGTTCGTCCAGCAGCAGCATGTCCGGCTCGGCGAACAGGGCCGCGGCCAGGGCCACGCGCATGCGCCAGCCGCCCGAGAAGTGGGACATGGGGCGCTGGATGTCGTCCTGGCTGAACCCGAGGCCGACCAGGATTTCCGACGCCCGCGCCGGCGCGCTCTCGGCGTCGATGTCGATAAGACGGGCCCAGATTTCGCCCATCTCCTCCGGATCGGCGGTTTCGAGGCGCGTCATCAGGTCGTGGCGCTCGGTGTCGGCTTCCAGGATGGTTTCCAGCACGCTGACAGGCGTGGCCGGATGCTCCTGATCCACCGAACCGATGCGGGCCTGTTTCGGCAGGGTGATTTCGTCGCCGTTGCCCGCCAGCTCACCCAGGATCAGCTTGAACAGGGTCGATTTTCCGATGCCGTTGCGGCCCACCAGCCCCACCTTGGCGCCGGGCGGCAGGCTGACCGAGGCGTGCTCCAGAAAGGAACGGCCCCAGGCGTTGAAGGTCAGGTCGTTGATCTGGAGCATTGGCTGGGTCAGTCACGCGAAACGCCCTCAAGCAGCGAGGCGCAGCGCGCCGAGCGTCAGGGCAGAAAAATGGAAAAACGCGCCAGTTGGAAACCGGCGGCGGCGCGTCTATAAGCCCGCGACCCTCAAACCACCAAACCCAAGAAGTCACTCCCATGACCGAACGCACCTTCTCGATCATCAAGCCGGACGCCACCCGCCGCAATCTGACCGGCAAGGTCAACGCCGTGATCGAGGACGCCGGCCTGCGCATCGTCGCCCAGCGCCGCATCCAGATGACCGAAGACCAAGCCAAGAAATTCTATGAAGTCCACGCCGAGCGGCCGTTCTACGGCGAACTGGTGGAATTCATGACCTCCGCCCCGGTGGTGGTGCAGGTTCTGGAAGGCGAGAACGCCGTGGCCCGCTACCGCGAAATCATGGGCGCCACCAACCCCAAGGACGCCGCGCCCGGCACCATCCGCGCCCTGTACGCCGAGAGCGTCGGCGAGAACTCTGTGCACGGTTCGGACAGCCAGGAGAACGCCAAGCTCGAGATCGCGCAGTTCTTCACGGACGCCGACATCGTCGGCTGATCGCCGGTTTTCGAGGAACCGTCGCGGCGGAGGATCGTTTTTGTGGCCTCTCTCACGGAGGACTACGCCATGAAGACGATCATCAAGTTCATCCCCGTCGCGGGCGCCGTGGCGCTTCTGGCCGCCTGCGGCGCGACGATGGAACAGCGCGCCGCTACCGGCGCCATCGCGGGCGCTGCGGCTGGTCAGGCCATCGGCGGCGATACTGAGGCCACCGTGGCCGGCGCCGTCATCGGCGGTGCGGCGGGCGCGGCCCGTCCCGACTAAGCGTCGGACAAACCTTCAGAAGGGAAGCGGCGCCGGTTTCAGACCGGCGCCGTTTTTCTTTGCCGGATGAAGGCGGCCAGGGCTTCGGGATAAAGGCGATGCTCCGCAACGCGGACCCGCGCCGACAGGGTTTCCGGCGTGTCCCCGGCTTCCACCGGGACGCGGGCCTGACCCAGAACCGGACCTTCATCCACGCCCTCGGTCACCAGATGCACGGTGCAGCCCGCTTCCGCATCCCCTGCCGCGATGGCTCGGGCATGGGTGTCCAGGCCGGGGTATTTTGGAAGCAGGCTGGGGTGGATGTTCAGCATCCGCCCTTCCCAGGCGCGAACCAGATGGGCGGTCAGGATGCGCATATAACCGGCCAGAACCACCACCTCGACGCCGTGCGTGCGCAGGGCCGAGTCGATGGCCAGCTCGTGGGCGTGGCGGTCCTTGCCGAACGGCCGGTGGTCGATGGCCAGCGCCTCGACAGCCGCCGCCCGGGCCAGCGCCAGACCGGGCGCTTCCGGATTGTTGGAGATGACCAAGGCGACATCAGCCGGATAGTCCGTCGCCTTTGCCGCCTCGATGATCGCAGCCATGTTGGAGCCGGCGCCCGAAATCAGGATGCCGACCCGCGCCTTGCCCTGCCGCGTGGCAGCCGGATGAACATGGTCACCGCCGGACATGCCAGGGTCAGGCCGCTTCCAGCTGGCCGCAGATGAAAGCGGTCTCGCCTGCGTTCAGCAGCGACGCGAGAACGGGCTCGGCGTTTTCGGGGCTGACGATCAGGATGAAGCCCACGCCGCAGTTGAAGGTGCGGCGCATCTCGTGGTCGCTGATGCCGCCGGTCTCGGCCAGCCACTGGAACACGTGGGGCAGGGGCCAGGCGTCCCAGTCGAACGCGGCCTTCAGACCTTCGGCGATGCAGCGGGGCGGGTTCTCGATCAGCCCGCCGCCGGTGATGTGGGCGCCGCCCTTGATCAGCCCGGCCTTCATCAGCGGCACGATGGACTTCACATAGATGCGCGTGGGCGCCATCAGGGCCTCGGCCAGGGTATGGCCTGGCGAGAAGGGGGCGTCGTCGCTCCACTTCAGACCCGACTTCTCCACCACCTTGCGGACCAGCGAATAGCCGTTGGAGTGCGGACCGGACGAGCCTAGGGCGATGATCACATCGCCGGTGTTCTGTAGATCAAGCCGCGGCAGCACCTGTCCCCGCTCCACCGCGCCCATGGAGAATCCCGCCAGATCATAGTCGCCGTCGCCGTACATGCCTGGCATCTCGGCCGTCTCGCCGCCCACGAGGGCGCATCCGGCCTGACGACAGCCCTCGGCTATGCCCGCCACCACCTGGGTCGCGGCGTCCACGTCCAGCTTGCCGGTGGCGAAATAGTCCAGGAACAGCAGTGGCTCCGCGCCCTGGGCCAACAGGTCGTTGACGCACATGGCCACCAGATCGACGCCCACGCCGCCGTGCAGCCCGGTTTCGATGGCGATTTTCAGCTTGGTCCCGACTCCGTCCGTGGTCGAAACGATCAACGGATCAACGAATCCGGCCGCCTTCAGGTCGAACAGCGCCCCGAAGCCGCCCAGCGAGGGCTCCGCGCCCGGCCGCGCCGTGGATTTGGCCAGCGGCTTGATGGCCTGGACCAGACGCTCGCCCGCGTCGATGTCCACCCCCGCCTCCGCATAGGTCAGGCCGTTGGGGCGGGTGTCGTTCGATGCGCTCATGTCACGCGGGCCTTCGAATTCGTGTCGGAATGTGGGTCGCGCTCTTGCCACGACCGGCTAGCGCCGGGCTATAGCATCCCCATGACGCCAATCACCACAAATGAGGCGCTGGCCGAGTTCTGCGACCAGCTGTCCGGTTCCGAATTCATCACGGTCGACACCGAGTTCATGCGGGAAACGACCTATTGGCCCAGGCTCTGCCTGATCCAGGCGGCGACGCCCACCGTGGCCGGCATCATCGATCCGATGGCGGAGGGTCTGGACCTGACGCCGTTCCTGGACCTGCTGCGCGACCCGAAGATCATCAAGGTTTTCCACGCGGCGCGGCAGGACGTGGAAATCTTCAACAAGCTGGGCGCCATGCCCAGGCCGCTGTTCGACACCCAGGTGGCGGGCATGGCGGCGGGCTTCGGCGATCAGGTGGCTTATGATTCGCTGGTCCGGCAGATGCTCAAGAAGGACGTGGACAAGGGCAGCCGCTTCACCGACTGGGCGCGCCGTCCGCTGTCGGACTCGCAGCTGACCTATGCGCTGGGCGACGTGACCCATCTGGCGGCGCTTTATCCGCGTCTGCGCGACCGTCTGGCGCGTGAGGGCCGGCTGGACTGGGTGTCGCAGGAAATGGAGGCGCTGACCGATCCGGCGCTTTACGACACCAATCCGGATAATGCGTGGAAACGACTGAAGCCAAAGCGCTTCTCCGCCAAATACCTCGCGGCGTTCCAGGCGACCGCCGCCTGGCGCGAGCGCGCGGCGCAGGAACGGGACCAGCCGCGCGGTCGCATCCTCAAGGACGACGCCATCGACGAGATCGCCACCCAGGCGCCGACCGATGCGGACGCCTTCAACCGCCTGCGAGCGCCGCCCAAGGGATTCGGCGGGTCGCGGCTGGGTCAGGACCTGATCGAAGTGCTGCGGGAGGTTTTGAAGAACCCTGAGGAGCACGCGCCCGACATCCAGAAGCCCGCCGGCCGCGAACCGGCCCCGGCTTCGGTGGTGGAACTGCTGAAGGTGCTGCTCAAGGCCAAGTCGGAACAGGCCAATGTGGCCACCAAGCTGCTGGCCAACGTCTCGGATCTGGAGAAGATCGCGCTCAGCGACGACGCCGACGTGGATGCGCTGAAGGGCTGGCGGCGCCAGTTGTTCGGCGAGGACGCGCTCAAGCTCAAGCGCGGCGAGATCGCCCTGGTGCTGAACGGCGCCAAGGTCGAGGTGGTCGAGATCGAGGGCTGACACCCTCTATTCGGCCGCCGGCTCCCACAGCTCGATCGGATTGCCTTCCGGATCGTGGATGCGGGCGAATCGCCCCACCTCCGGCGCGTCCCACTCCGCCTTCGTCAGCACCTCGATGCCGGCCGACTTCAGCGAGGCGATCAGGCCGTCCAGGTCGTCGACCCGGAAATTGATCATCCACTGGCGGTCGGCGGGGAAATAGTCGCTGTCGGCCTTGAAGGGCGCGAACACCGTCGGTCCGGCCTGTTGCGGCCAGATCCACGGATTGTCTGCGGTCGGGCCCACGCCCAGATGTTTCACATACCAGTCGGCCAGCGCCTTCGGATCCTTCGACCGGAAGAACACGCCGCCTATGCCCGTCACCGCCATGATCTTTCCTTCGTCAGCCGATTTCGAGCGTCGCGTTCAGCAATTCAGCCAGCGCCTTGGCGCGCCTTCTTGTCTGCTCACCCAGCAGGGCGTCGGCGTGATCGGTTGATGCTTTCAATTTCAAGACGCCGCCCTTCAGGCTGACGACTGTACTGGCCAGAATCTGGGGTGATCGCACCGACATGTCGCTGCCCAGCCGCATCGCCAGGCCGAGCGCGCGGGCCCGCAGGCGCTGGTCGTCATTCAGCAGACGATCCATGACATGCGGCGCCGGGGTCTCGTTCGAGCCGCCGTATCGGGCGTTGATGGCGCAGGCCAGGAAGGCTCGCTCCGCGTGGGTCTGGCCCGGCGCCGGCGCCCGCAGCACCTGATCGAACGCCAGCTCGACCCTGTGGTCGGGATGCAGTCGGGCGCCCACGTCGGCCAGCCGACAGGCCGCGGCGGTGATTACGCCGTCGCGCTCCTCTCCGAAGGCGGCGGGCAGGGCGGCCATGACGCCTGTCAGCCAGCCCTCCAGAGCGCCAGGCAGGCCCGGGGACACCCCTTGACGCAGGCCGATGGCCTCGCAACTGGCCAGCAGGGGATCCGCCGACACCAGCGACGGCGCCAGGCTTTCGAACAACAGGCCTTCGCGCAGGCCCCAGGCGGAGAACTCGACCCGCTCGAAACCGCAATGTTCCAGCAGGCCCTCCAGCACCAGAGCGGCGTAGGGCAGGGTTTCCACCCGCCGCTTGGACACGCCCGGCGTGCGCGCCAGCGAGGCCGGCGACTGGTGCGCCACCAGATGCGCGGTGTCGCGGGCCTGCTGGGCGGTCATGGCGTACTGATGAACGATCCGCAGGGGGTGATCGACCATGGCCATGTGGATCTGGGCCAGGCTGCGCCAGCCGCCGCCAACCGCATGCAGCACGGCGCCGGAATACTCCTTCGCCATGGGCTTCAGGCGCTCGGCGATCAGGGCCCGGGCGTGATCGGCGTCAAAGCCGTCGGGCGTGGACAGCGAGAACGGGCCCAGGGGCAATGTGACGCCGCCTTCGACCTTGCCGTCACCCACCCGGCACAGCTCAAGGCTTGCTCCGCCAAGGTCCGCGGCGATCCCTTCGGAATCAGGCGCGCCCGCCAGAACGCCGAGGGCGGCGTAGCGGGCTTCCTCCTCGCCCGTCAGCACGCGTACCTGCAGGCTGGTTTCGGCAGCCACCCGCTGGCGGAACTCCTCGCCGTCCTCGGCGTCGCGGACGGCGGCGGTGGCGGCGGTGAGGACGGCGGCGGGACGAACGCCCTCCACGATCGCCGCGAAGCGGCGCAGCGCGGGCAGGGCCATCTTGACGCCTTCCGGCGACAGGCGGCCGGTGGCGGCGATGTCGCGGCCGAGGCCCGCCAGAACCTTCTCGTTATAGACCGTCCAGATTGCCCGGCCCTCCAGCCGGTACATGACCAGGCGCACCGAGTTGGAGCCCACGTCGATGACGGCCACGTCGTCGCGGCCGTCGCGCCCGTCCACCTTGCCCGGCGGGGGCCTATCGATAGGGACGGTCAAACGTGATCACCTTGGGCAGCACCTTCACCTTGCGTCCCCGGCCCGACAGGCTGGGATTCTTGATGAAATAGTCGTGGGCCGAGAAGGGCCGTTCCGGGTCAGCGGGTTTCACCCGGTGATAGTTCCCATCGGCGTCCAGCACCCAGCTCTGGGCGTCGTCCTTCAGATTGGCGACCATGATCTGGTCCAGCACCTGATCGTGCACCGTTGCGTTGGTCACGGGGGCCATCACCTCGACCCGGCGATCCAGATTGCGGGTCATCCAATCGGCCGACGAGATATAGACCCGGGCCTTGTCGCTGGGCAGGGCGTGGCCGTTGGCGAAGGCCACGATGCGGCTGTGTTCCAGGAACCGGCCGATGATCGACTTGACCCGGATGTTCTCCGACAGGCCCGGCACGCCGGGGCGCAGGCAGCAGATGCCCCGGATGACCATGTCGATGCTGACCCCGGCCTGGCTGGCGCGATAGAGAGCGTCGATGATCTGGGGATCGACCAGCGAGTTCATCTTGACCCAGATGGCGGCGGGTTTGCCGGCGCCGGCTGCCTCGACCTCCTGCTCGATCATGCGGATCAGCGACGGCTTCATCCGCAGCGGCGAGACGATCAGGCGCTCCATCTCGCCGGGCTGGGCATAGCCGGTGATGTAGTTGAATACCTTGACCGCATCGCGCCCGATGCCCGGGTCGGTCGAGAACAGGGACAGGTCCGTGTAAACCTTGGCCGTCACCGGGTGATAATTGCCCGTGCCCGCATGGACGTAGGTCTTCAGCCCGTCGGCCTCGCGCCGCACCACCACGCTCAGCTTGGCGTGGGTCTTGTACTCCACGAAGCCGAAGACCACGTGGACGCCCGCCCGTTCCATGGCGCGAGCCCAGCGAAGGTTGGCTTCCTCATCGAAGCGCGCCTTGATCTCCACCAGGGCGGTGACGTTCTTGCCGTTCTCCGCCGCCTCGATCAGGGCCGCCACGATGGGGCTGTCCTTGGAGGTGCGGTACAGGGTCTGCTTGATGGCGATGACGTTGGGGTCGCGGGCGGCCTGACGCAGGAACTGGACCACCACATCGAAGCTCTCGAAGGGGTGGTGGATCAGGATGTCCTTTTCGCGGATGGCCGCGAAAACGTCGCCGCCCTGATCCCGGACCCGCTCGGGATAGCGCGGCTCGAACGGCGGGAATTTCAGCTCGGGCCGGTCGCTGGGGATCAGTTCCGACAGCTGGGCCAGACCCAGCATGCCGTCCACCATCACCACGTCCTGCGGCGCGGCGTCCAGTTCGCGGATGATGAAGTTCTTGAGGTCCTCCGGCATGGACGCCTCGATCTTGACCCGCACCACCGAGCCCAGACGGCGCTGCTTCAGCGCCTCCTCGAATTCCAGCACCAGATCCTCGGCCTCTTCCTCGATCTCGATGTCGGAGTCGCGGATGAGGCGCAGCACGCCTTTTTCAAGGACTTCGCAGCCAGGGAACAGGTGATCGATGAACAGCAGAAGCAGCGCTTCCAGCGTCACGAAGCGCCGCCGCCCTTTCACTGACCGTCCGTCGGTGGCCAGTTCCCAGAACCGCCGCACCTGCGTCGGCACCGGGACGAGGGCGTAGAGGATGCGGTTGTCCCGTTCCCGACGCAGCTTTAGCGCCAACGAGAATCCCAGGTTGGGCAGGAAGGGGAAGGGATGCGCCGGGTCGATGGCCAAGGGCGTCAGGACTGCGAACAACTGGTTCAGGAACTCGGGCTCCAGCCGCTCGCGTTCGGTCTTGGTGATCTTCGACGGATCGACCAGCTCGATGCCGGCGTCTTTCAACTCCCGCCACAGCGCGCGCCACTGGGCCTGCTGTTCGGCCATCAGGGCTCCGGCGGCGGTGTTGATGCGCTCCAGCGTCTCGGCAGGGGTCAGGCCGTCGGCGGAGACCACGCGCAGTCGCTGCCGCACCTGACCCTTCAGACCCGCCACCCGGACCATGTAGAACTCGTCCAGGTTGTTGGCCGAGATGGACAGGAACCGCACCCGCTCCAGCAGGGGGTGAGCGGGGTTTGCCGCTTCCTCCAGAACCCGGGCGTTGAATGCCAGCCATGACAGTTCGCGGTTGAAGAACCGCTCGGGCGAAGCCAGCAGCGCCTCATCCAGCTCAAGCGGGCGAGCGTGGGAGGAGGGGACCTCCTGGCCGGTGGTGCGGTCGGCGATGGGAGAGGCGTCACTCATGCCGCTGGTTGTGGCAAGTCGGTGTGACGGCTGCAAGGCGAAGCGTCAGTCGCCGCCGGCCTTCTTCTTCGCCGCGGGCTTTTTAGCCGCCGTTTTCTTGGCCGGAGCCTTCTTCGCCGCAGTCTTTTTAGGGGCCGCCTTCTTCTTGGCCGGCGCGCTTGCCGCCTTGGCGGCCAGCAGAGGCAGGGCGGCCTCCAGCGTCAGGTCCTCGGGCGCGGTTCCCTTGGGCAGGGTCGCATTGATCTTGCCCGACTTCACATAGGGGCCGTAGCGGCCCGCCATGACATGGATTGGATCGCCCGTCTCAGGGTGCGCGCCCAGATCCTTCAGCGGCGCCATGGCCCCGCCGCGTCCTGCGCCCCGGCTGGCGCGCTTCTCGGCCAAAAGGGCGACGGCGCGGTTTAGACCCACGTCGAACACCTCCTCAATGTCCGACAGGTTCGCATAGGTGCCGTCGTGCGCCACGAAGGGCCCGTAGCGGCCCAGACCAGCCGTGATCAGCTTGCCGTCTTCCGGGTGCGCCCCGACCTCGCGCGGCAGGCGCAGCAGGCGCAAGGCCTTCTCCAGATCGACGGAGGCGGGCGACCATCCCTTGGGCAGGGACGAGCGCTTGGGCTTCTCGGCCTCCGGCGGCGTGGTCTCCACATAGGGACCGAAGCGCCCGATCTTCAGGTGCACCGGCTGGCCGGTCTCGGGATCGAGACCCAGTTCGCGGTCGCCGCCGGCCTCGCCGTTCTCGCCCGCGTCGGGGGAGGCGACGGGGCGGGTGTAGCGGCAATCCGGATAGTTCGAGCAGCCGATGAAGGCGCCGAACCGGCTGGTCTTCAGGCTCAGGCGGCCGTCGGCGCAGGACGGGCAGGCGCGCGGGTCGGTCCCGTCGCCCTTGTCCGGGAAGATGTGCGGCCCCAGGGCGTCGTTCAGATGATCCAGAATGGCGGTGGTGCGCAGTTCACCGGCCGCCTGGGTGGCGGCGTGGAAGTCATCCCAGAACCGGCGCAGCAGCAGCTTCCAGTTCAGTTCACCGGCGGACACCTCGTCCAGCTGGGTCTCCAGCGCGGCGGTGAAGTCGTACTCCACCCAGCGTGCGAAGAACTGCTCAAGGAACGCTGTGACCAGCCGTCCCTTGTCCTCGGGATAGAACCGGTTCTTGTCCATGCGGACATATTCGCGGTCGCGCAGGGTGGTCAGGATCGAGGCGTAGGTGGACGGGCGCCCGATGCCCAGCTCCTCCAGCTTCTTGACCAGGGTGGCCTCGGAATAGCGCGGCGGCGGCTCGGTGAAATGCTGTTCCGTGCGGATGGCTTCGGGTTTGGCCGCGGCGCCTTCCTTCAGCGCGGGCAGGCGACCGCCGTCGTCGTCCTCGTCCTCGGCGCCCTTGACCCGCTCGTCGCGGCCTTCCTCATAGACGGCGATGAAGCCGTCGAAGGCCACCACCTGACCGGTGGCGCGCAGGCCGGTCAGGCCGTCGGGCGTCTCGATATCCACCGTGGTGCGGTCCAGCCGCGCCTGCTCCATCTGGCTGGCGACCATGCGCTTCCAGATCAGTTCGTACAGCCGCTGCAGATCGCCATCCAGACGCAGGGTCTCCGGCGCGCGGGCGATGTTGGTGGGGCGAATGGCCTCGTGCGCTTCCTGGGCGTTCTTGGCCTTGGTCTTGTAGTAGCGCGGCTCGGACGGGACATAGGCGGGGCCGAAGCGTTCGCCGATGACCTCGCGCGCCTGGGCGATGCCCTCGGGGGTCACATAGACGCCGTCGGTCCGCATATAGGTGATCAGGCCGCCCTGATCGTCCACGCCTTCGTACAGCTTCTGGGCCGCCTGCATGGTGCGCTGGGCGGTGAAGCCCAGCTTGCGCGAGGCTTCCTGTTGCAGGGTCGAGGTGGTGAACGGCGGCGACGGGTTGCGCTTGACCGGCTTCTTCTCGATCGAGCTGATAGTGAAGGCGCCGGTTTCGATGGCGGCGCGGGCGGCCTGGGCCGTGGCCTCGTCGGTGATGTCCAGACGCTGCACCCGCTTTCCGGCATGCTTCACCAGACGGGCGGTGAACGGCGGGCTGTCGGCGACCAGATCCGCCTCGACTGACCAGTATTCCTGCGCCTTGAACCGCTCGATCTCCATCTCGCGGTCCACGACGATGCGCAGCGCCACGGACTGCACCCGGCCGGCCGAGCGCGCGCCCGGCAGCTTGCGCCATAGAACCGGCGACAGGGTGAAGCCCACCAGATAGTCCAGGGCGCGGCGGGCCAGATAGGCCTCGACCAGCTCCATGTCGATGTCGCGCGGCTGGGCCATGGCCTCGAGCACTGCGGACTTGGTGATGGCGTTGAAGGTGACGCGCTGGACGACGGCGTCCTTCACGGCCTTCTTCTTCTGAAGGATCTCCAGCACGTGCCAGCTGATGGCCTCGCCCTCGCGGTCGGGGTCGGTGGCCAGGATGATGCGGTCGGAGGACTTGGCGGCCTCGGCGATCTCGCTCAGACGCTTGGACGCCTTGGCGTCCACCTCCCACGACATGGCGAAGTCCTCGTCCGGCTTCACCGATCCGTCCTTGGACGGCAGGTCGCGCACATGGCCGTAGGAGGCCAGCACATGGAAGTCCGGCCCCAGGTATTTGTTGATGGTTTTGGCCTTGGCCGGGCTTTCGACGATGACGAGGTTCATGAAGTCGCAGTCTGGGAGGAGGGGAGCGCGAACGTGGTGGGGTCCGGGTCCGGTGTCAATCGCCAAGCCGCAGCGGCCGCCGGGCCCAGAACAAATCGTTGTCAATCGCGTTAATGGTGCATTATCCTAATTTTGACTACTTAAACGAGTGTCATGGGAGGGGCCGATGCAAAACCATCAGGGGCAAGTCGGAGTCGGCGAACGCGCGAATCCAAGGCGACACGACCGCAGCACCGCTGACTTTCCGGTCCGGGAGTATGTGGGGGCGATGGCCGCCGAACTGGCCCAGATGGCCCGTTGGGACGGCGACGAGCATCTTGGCGAATTGCTGGATGCGGCGGCGGAAGCAGCCAGCCGCGTTCCTGGAAAATAGATCACCCTGAGGCGACCATGCCGCCGGGAAGCAGGGCGGCCCGTCCAGCAAGACTTAGTTCCAGCAGCGCCGCATTCGCCTCGCCGATGGAGGCCCCGGCGGCCCGGGCCAGTTCATCCCGAGGCGCCGGAACGGGCGAGAGCAGGGCGGCCAGGCGCTCGATCAGGTCCAGATCCGCGTCCACGGCGCCCGGCTCCCAGGCGGGAACCTCGGGTTCGAACAGGGTCCGCAGTCCGCCGAGCGCGTTCAGCACGTCCTCGACGCCCTCGCACAGAATGGCGCCCTGGCGCAGCAGTTCGTTCGGGCCCTTTGAACGGGGATCGAGCGGCGAGCCGGGGACGGCGAACACGTCGCGGCCCTGTTCGCCCGCCAGCCGTGCGGTGATCAGCGAGCCGGACCGCAGTTCGGCTTCCACCACGATCACGCCCTTGGCCAGACCGGAAATAATGCGGTTGCGGCGAGGAAAATCGCGGGCCTGCGCTCGGGCGCCCATGGGGCTTTCCGAGACGACGCAGCCCTGATCGATCAGGCGCTCATAGAGGCTGGCGTGCTCCGCCGGATAGATGTCGTCCACCCCGCCGCCCAGAACGGCGATGGTTCCGGTGGGTAGGGCGCCTTCGTGCGCGGCGCCGTCGATGCCCCGCGCCATGCCGGACGCGACGACGAACCCTGCCTGTCCCAGACCGGCCGCCAGTCCGCGCGCGATCCGTTGACCGCCCGCCGAGGCGATGCGCGCACCGACGATGGCCAGGCTGTCGCGGTTGAGCAGGGCGGGGTCCCCCCGCGTCCACAGCAACGGCGGCGGCGGATCCAGCGCGGCCAGTTGCGGCGGATAGTCCGGATCACCGAGCAGGAGCAGTCGCGCGCCTGCCGCTTCGCCCGCTTCAAGTTCGGCGTGGATGACGCCCTCGTCGGGCAAGACGTGTCCGCCGCCGCCGCGCCGCGCCAGATCCGGCAGGGCCTCCAGCGCCTCGCGGGCCGTGCCGTATCGCTGCATCAACTGGGAGAAGGCGACCGGGCCGACGCGGTCGGCGCGGGCCAGACGCAGGCGGGCGAAGCGTTCGGCCTCGTCCGCCGCCGGGATCACTTGGACTTCGACCCGATGCGGGACTCCGTCCCCTTCAGCAGGCGGCCGATGTTCTCGTGGTGCCGGATCCAGATCAGCACGGCGGTGAACACGCTCAGGAACAGCACAGGCGCCGGGGCCGGCAGACCCAAAAGCGCGAGTGGCAACAGGGCATAGAGCGGCGTGGCGGCCGAGGCGATCAGGGCCGCCAGTGACGAATATCTCAGGGCGAAGGCCACGATCAGCCAGGTGGCACCCGCCATCAGCCCCAGCGGCCAGGCGGCGGCGATGATCAGGCCGAAGAAGGTGGCGACGCCCTTTCCGCCCTTGAAGCCGAGCCAGATGGGGAACAGGTGGCCCAGAAACGCCGCGCCGCCCGCGATGACCGCCGCCACATCATTGTCGAACAGCCAGCGCGCGATCAGCAGCGCTGCCGCGCCCTTGCCCGCGTCCAGCAGCAGGGTGGCCAAGGCCAGATCCTTGCGGCCGGTGCGCAGCACATTGGTCGCGCCAATGTTGCCCGAGCCGATATTGCGCACGTCTCCGGCGCCCGCCGCACGGGTGATGATCACACCAAACGGAATGGAGCCCAGCAGATATCCGCCAAGGGCCGTGAGCCCCAGCGTCAGCATCGCCGGTCCGACCAGATCCTGCACCCGAATGCCCCTTTAACGTGCGTCGTGCACGATGCGCCCGCCGACGACGGTGAGCAAGACCTTGCCCTGCAAGACGCGCCCGTCGAACGGCGAATTTTTGGACTTGGAGCGGAGCTTGTCGGCGTCGACCACCACCGGCGCGCCGGGGTCGAACAGCACCAGATCAGCCGGGGCGTCCGCCTCCAGCCCGCCCGCGTCCAGCCCCAGCAGGGCGGCCGGGCCGCTGGTCAGGGGCCGCAGGATGTCGATCAGGTCCAGCCCCGCCTCGTGGTGCAGGCTGAGCGCGGCGGGCAGCAGGGTCTCAAGCCCCACGGCGCCGGGCGCCGCTTCGCTGAACGGACGCCGCTTGTCCTCGGCCGGGGCGGGCGTGTGGGCCGAGGTGATGACGTCGATCAGCCCCTCGCGCACCGCCTCGATCATGGCCTGCCGGTCGCTTTCCGCCCGCAGGGGCGGGTCCAGCCGGTAGAAGGTGCGGTAGTCGCCGATGTCCACCTCGTTGAAGCACAGGTGATTGATCGACACGCTGGCGGCGACTTCCAGTCCCCGGGCGCGGGCGCGGGCGAGGCAATCCAGCGCCGCCTCGGTGGAGATCTGGTCGGCCAGGAACCGGGCGCCGGTCTGTTCGACCAGGGCCAGGTCGCGCTCCAACTGGATGCGTTCGGCGATGGCGGGCGCGCCCGACAGGCCAAGCCGCGTGGCTAACTCGCCCGACGTGGCGCAGGCGCCTTCCGACAGCCATGGGTCCGCCGGGCGGTGCGCGATCAGGGCGTTGAAGGCCGAGGCGTAGCTCATCACCCGCTGCAGGGTGCGGCTGTTGGCGATGACCCGGTCGCCGTCGGTGAAATACAGGGCGCCGGCTTCGGCCATCAGGCCGATCTCGGCCATGCGCTCGCCGTCCAGCCCGCGCGTGGCGGCGCCGGCCGCGCGCACATTGACCAGGTTGAGGGCCGCGCCCCGCCGCTGGATGAAGTCGATCATGGCCGGGTCGTCCACCGCCGGATCGGTGTCCGGCTGAATGACGATGGTGGTCACGCCGCCCGCCGCCGCCGACAGGCTGGCCGACTTCAGCGTCTCCTTTGGCTCTGCGCCCGGCTCGCCGGTCTTGACCCGAATGTCGATCAGGCCGGGGGCCAGAACCATGCCGCCCGCGTCGATGACCTCGACCCCCTCCGGCGTCCGGGTGGCGGCGCCGTGGATGACCTCGACGATGCGGCCGTCCTGGATCAGCACCGCGCCGGGGCCGTCATAGTCGCCCGCCGGGTCGACTAGCCGGGCGTTGATGATAGCGAGGCCGCTCATCGCTCCGCCTCCTGCCGTGCGGACAGCGAGGCCAGCACCGCCATGCGGACAGCCACGCCCATCTCCACCTGATCCTGGATCAGGGAGACGGCCGGGTCGTCGGCCACGCCGGAGTCTATCTCGACGCCCCGGTTCATGGGGCCGGGGTGCATGACCTTGGCGCCGGGCGCGGCCCAGGCCAGCTTCTCGGCGTCCAGCCCCCAGAAGCGGTAGTATTCGCGGGTCGAGGGGGCCAGGGCGCCGTCCATGCGCTCCAGCTGCAGGCGCAGCATCATGACCACGTCGCAGCCCTTCAGCCCCTCACGCATGTCGTGAAACACCTCGCAGCCCCAGCGGTCGGCGTCGCCGGGCACCAGCGTCGGCGGGCCGATCAGGCGCACTCGCACCCCCATCATGGACAGCAAGGCCACATTGGAGCGCGCCACACGGCTGTGGGCCACGTCGCCGCAGATGGCCACCGTCAGCCCGCCCACCTCGCCGAAGGCCCGGCGCAGGGAAAGCATGTCCAGCAGGGCCTGGGTCGGATGCTCGTGACGGCCGTCGCCCGCGTTGACCACGGCGCAGCCCACCTTCTGGGACAGCAGTTCCGCCGCGCCCGACGCCGAGTGGCGCACCACCAGAATGTCCGGCTTCATGGCGTTCAGGGTCATGGCCGTGTCGATCAGGGTCTCGCCCTTGGCCACCGACGAGGTGCGCGGGTTCATGCTGACCACGTCGGCGCCCAGCCGCCGGGCCGCGATCTCGAACGAGGCCGAGGTGCGGGTGGAGTTCTCGAAGAACAGATTGACCACCGTGCGCCCGCGCATCAGGTCCAGCGCCTTGGCCCCCTGACGGTTCACATCCACGCAGGCGTCGGCCAGATCCAGCAGCGCGGTCAGCGTCACGGGATTCAGATCGCCGGCGGAATTGAAGTGGGCCCGGGGAAACGGCGTCAGCCGTGAACGGACAAGATCGGTGACAGCCTGGGTCATCGAGGCCTCGCTATAGGGCTGAGTCCCGCCGAACGCCAGCGCTGCGACGCGCAGGTCACAGGAATCCGAACAGGAACAGCATCAGCGGCATGGTGAACAGGGCGCCCAGGGTGGTGAAGGCCACCACCGCCGCCATCAGGGGCGCGTCGCCGCCCATCTGGCGCGCCAGCACGTATGAGGCCGCAGCGCCCGGCGCCGATCCGGCCAGCAACACGATGCCCAGCGCCGTGCGGTCAGCGCCCAGCAGGATGGCGAAACCGGCCATGATCAGGGGCAGGACCAGCAGCTT
The DNA here is from genome assembly GCF_047617075.1 of Brevundimonas sp. Taxonomy (GTDB): domain Bacteria; phylum Pseudomonadota; class Alphaproteobacteria; order Caulobacterales; family Caulobacteraceae; genus Brevundimonas. Next base: position 78,796 of record NZ_JBLGCI010000007.1, on the reverse strand, counting down.
GGCCGCCGTCACCAGTCCCACCACCACCGGCCGTCCCGCCGCATCGCGGAAGCTTAGCCCCGCGCCGGCCACCATCAGCCCCAGCACGATGGCCGCGCCGCCCAGCATGTCGAAGGGCGTCATAAGGATGTCCGGCAGACGCAGGCCGGTCAGGTTCAGGGCCGTGCCGATGACGCAGGACCAGATGATCGGATTGACCCACAGCGAGCGTCCCACCATGCGCCAGCCGCCGCCCTGACCCACGCCCCACTTGGCCAGCACCAGCACGCAGACGATGTTGATGGACGGGATCAGCGCCCCCAGCGCCACGGCCGCCAGCCCGACGGACTCCTGACCGAAGATGGACGCGGCCACCGGCAGGAAGACGAAACCGTTCCAGCGGATCACGCCCTGGAACACGCTGGTGTAGGCGGCGTCGGACACCCTGATCAGCGGCTTGGCCAGGAAGGTGATCAGGGCCATCAGCATGGCGCCGGCCAGGGTCGCCAGCGCCACCACCCCCGCGCCGCCGCCAGTGAAGTCTGCGTTCCAGATGCCGGGGATCAGAAAGGCCGGATAGAAGACGAAATAGGTCAGCCGCTCCACCGGCCGCCAGCCGTCCTCGGGCAGGAAGCGGGCCACCTTCAGGCCCCACCCCAGGGCGATCAGCGAGAAGACCGGCAGGAAGCCGGACAGCAAGGCGTTCATGCGGGCCTCAGCCGGTCCAGCGCCCCTTGCAGGATCCAAGCGGCGGCCGTGCGGTCGATCACCCCGGCGCGCCGTTTCCGGTTCAGGTCCAGATCCTCGATCAGGAACCGCTCCACCGCCGAGGTGGACAGCCGCTCGTCCCAGAAGGCCACATTGACCGGCCGGATGCGCTCCAGATTACGGGCGAAGGCGCGGACCGACTGGACGCGCGGCCCCTCGGTCCCGTCCATGTTCACCGGCAGGCCGATGATCAGGGCGGACACCTTGCGGTGGTCCATGATCTTGAACAGATGCGCCGCGTCGGCGGTGAACTTCGTCTTGCGGATCAGCTCCAGCGGGCTGGCGATCATGCGGGTGGCGTCGGACGCGGCCACGCCGATGGTCTTCTCGCCCAAGTCCAGCCCCAGCCACGGAGTGTCGGGCGGGCAGGCGGCGGGCAGGTCGGAAAGGTCAAAAACAGGCACGAAACGGGCGGTAGGACTGGCGTAAGGCCGTGTCAAAGGCGAAACTGATTTCCACTGGCTGACGGAGGGACTGATGATGAGCAGAAATCTGGCGATTGCGGCGGCCCTGGGCCTGATGATTTCGGCCTGTGACGCCTTGCCCGAGGAAGAACACGCGGTGGACCGCGCGCGCGAACCGGCGACCGCCTCAACCGTGCCCACGCCCGAGCCGGCGGACACGCGGGCTGAGCCGGCCGGCGAGCCGGAGACCATCGAGATCGCCGAAGACGAAGACCTGCAGTGGGCCGCCTCGGTCATGCAGATTCATCCCATGGAAAACCAGAACGCCAAGCTGTTCGCGGTGTCCGGCGGCGATCCGGCCATCAACGGTCTGGTCACCTATCTGGGCCTGTTCGCGGGCCCGGCCGAGGGCTGGCGCGTTTACCGGATCGGCGACTTCGAGGAATGGACTGTGTCCGAGGAGGGCCGCCGCCGCGTGGTGCTGGACGCCCGTGAAAGCCGCATGGGTGAAGAGGACGACATCGTCACCGAAGACCGCCGCCTGATCGTGGAGTTCCGCATGGGCGAGGACGGCGAGTCCGACCGTGTGACCGTCACGCCGGCGCGCTGACCGGTTCCGTCAGACGTCGTCGTCGCCGACGGGACCGCCCTCGCTTTCCAGACGGTTGATCTGTTTGGCGTCCTTCTTCGTGAACTTCAGCCGCACGCCGGCGCCCTGTCGGCTATCCTCGGGAATGAAGACCGCGCCGCCGCTTTCCAGCGCAGCCTTTATCGCCGTGCGCGTCGTGTCGCCGGGGTCGATCTTGCCGCGCTCGAAGGCCGCCAGAGTGTTTAAGTCTACGCCGGACAGCCGGGCCACGTGATCGCGGGGCCATTCCACAAGGACGCGGGCGGCGAGGGCCTGGGGGCCGGTGATGGGCATGGCGGTTTCCTCATGGTCAGGCGTTGGCGCAGCCTAGTCCGGCCCGCTCGGGAATACAGCCGTCGCGATGACCTGAACGGCTGGACGCGCGCCGCTTGTGCAACCGCGAAGGGGCGGCTAATCCCGACGTGACATTCACTTTTCTCGTGATTTGGAGGGCCGCATGGCCATCGACGCCGCGACGGTGAGGCGCGTCGCCCACCTCGCCCGCATCAAGACGCCGGAAGATCGGCTTGAGCCGCTGGCCCAGGAGCTGAACGGCATCCTCGGTTGGATCGAGCAGTTGAACGAGGTGGATGTGGACGGCGTGGAGCCCATGACCTCCAACGTGCACCAGCCCCTGCGCTTGCGCGAGGACGTGGTCACCGACGGCGGCAAGGTGGATATGGTGCTGTCCAACGCCCCCAAATCCGCCGACGGCTTCTTTGTCGTGCCCAAGGTGGTCGAGTAAGCCATGACCGACCTGACCAAACTGACCCTCAAGGCCGCGGTGGACGGCCTTAAGGCCCGCGACTTCTCCTCCGAGGAGATTACCGGCGCCTTCCTCAAGACCATCGAGGCCGCCAACCCGGCCCTGAACGCCTATGTCCAGATCACGGGCGACAAGGCGCTGGAGATGGCGCGGGCGTCCGACGCGAAGCTGGCCAAGGGCGAGGGCAGTGCGCTGGAAGGCGCGCCGCTGGGGATCAAGGACCTGTTCTGCACCGACGGGGTCCAGACCACGGCCGGCTCCAACATGCTCAAGGGCTTCGTGCCGCCGTATGAGTCCACCGTCACCGCCAATCTGTGGCGGGACGGGGCGGTGATGCTGGGCAAGCTGAACATGGACGAGTTCGCCATGGGCTCGTCCAATGAGACCAGCGCCTTCGGTCCGGTGGTGAACCCCTGGAAATCCAGCGGCTCCAATGCGGAACTGACGCCGGGCGGGTCTTCGGGCGGCTCGGCCTCGGCGGTGGCGGCTGATCTGTGTCTGGCGGCCACGGCGTCGGACACTGGCGGCTCGATCCGCCAGCCCGCGGCCTTCACCGGCACGGTGGGCATCAAGCCCACCTATGGCCGCGCCAGCCGCTTCGGCATGGTGGCCTTCGCCTCGTCGCTGGATCAGGCCGGGCCGATCACGAAGACGGTGGAGGATGCGGCCATCCTGCTGCGGTCCATGTGCTCGTTCGACACGAAGGATTCCACGAGCCTGGACGTGGAGACGCCGGACTGGACCGCCAACCTCGGCAAGGGCGTGAAGGGCCTGCGCATCGGAATTCCGAAGGAATACGTAGTCGACGGCATGCCCGCCGAACAGCTGGAGCTGTGGGAGAAGGGCAAGGCCTGGCTGAAGGACGCCGGCGCCGAGATGGTCGAGATCAGCCTGCCGCACACCAAATACGCCCTGCCAGCCTATTACATCATCGCCCCGGCCGAGGCGTCTTCGAACCTGGCCCGCTATGACGGCATGCGCTTCGGCCACCGGGCGACCGAGGCCAAATCCCTGACGGACCTGTACGAGACGAGCCGCGCCGAGGGCTTCGGCAAGGAAGTTCAGCGCCGCCTGACCATTGGCGCCTATGTGCTGTCGGCCGGATTCTATGACGCCTATTACGTCCGGGCCCTGAAGGTGCGCCGCCGCATCGCCCAGGACTTCGACGATGTCTGGGGCAAGGTCGACGCCATCCTGACGCCGTCCACGCCCTCGGCCGCCTTCGCCATCGGCGACAAGCAGATCGACCCGGTGACCATGTACCTGAACGACGTGTTCACGGTGACCGCCAATCTGGCCGGCCTGCCGGGCATCTCGGTCCCCGCCGGCCTGGACAAGGGCGGCCTGCCGCTGGGCCTCCAGGTCATAGGCAAGGCGCTGGACGAGGCGACGGTGTTTCAGGTGGCCGACACTCTGGAACAGGCCGCCGGGTTTGTGGCGCGGCCGGACAAGTGGTGGTGATCTCAACCCTCTCCCATCGGGAGAGGGAGGGGCCCGACCGCGCAGCGGGCGGGAGGGTGAGGGGTTACGCTCGTGGATAGCGAAGCCCGCACCGAACGCGCCCGCACCCTTCGTCAGCGCGAGACCCGCGCCGAAGCGATACTGTGGACCGCGCTGCGGAGCCGCCGCCTCGATGGCCTGAAGTTTCGTCGCCAGCAGCCCATTGGTCGCTACTTCGCGGACTTCGCCTGTGAGGATCTGCGGCTCGTGATCGAGTTGGACGGCGAGGTCCATGATGACGATGACCAGATGCTGTATGACCATCACCGGCAGGCGGAAATCGAAGCCCTCGGTTGGTCGGTCATCCGCTTTCGCAACGACGAGGTGACGGCCTCGCTTTCCAGGGTTATGGACGCGGTCCGGGCTCAGGCCAGGCTGGCCGGCGCCGTAACCCCTCACCCTCCCGCTCAACTTCGTTGATCGGGCCCCTCCCTCTCCCGACGGGAGAGGGGTAGAGCTATGTCCATGACCGACACCAAACCGAACTCGAAGCTGATTGAGGGTCGCACCGGCCCTTGGGAAATCGTCATGGGGCTGGAGATCCACGCCCAGGTGGCGTCGAAGGCCAAGCTGTTTTCCGGCGCGGCCGTGGGCTTCGGGGCGGGGCCGAACGAGCAGGTGTCGCTGGTGGACGCCGGCTTCCCCGGCATGCTGCCGACCCTGAACAAGTTCTGCGTGGAGCAGGCGGTGCGCACGGGGCTGGGGCTCAATGCCCGGATCAACACCTTCAGCCAGTTCGACCGGAAGAACTATTTCTATCCCGACCTGCCCACCGGCTATCAGATCAGCCAGCTGTATCACCCCATCGTGGGCGAGGGCGTGGTGGAGGTTGAGGCCGAGGACGGCGGTTTCTTCAATGTGGGTATCGAGCGCCTGCACCTGGAGCAGGACGCCGGCAAGCTGATCCACGACCTGTCGCCGACGGAATCCTATGTGGACCTGAACCGCTCGGGCACGGCCCTGATGGAGATCGTCTCCCGCCCGGACCTGCGCAGCCCTGAGGAGGCGGTGGCCTACGTCAAGAAGATCCGGACCATCCTGATCTATCTGGGCACCTGCGACGGGGACATGGAGAAGGGCAACCTGCGGGCCGACGTGAACGTCTCGGTCTGTCGCGCCGGGAACTATGAAAAGTTCAAGGCTACGGGCGATTTCAGCCACCTGGGCACCCGCTGCGAGATCAAGAACGTCAACTCGTTCCGCTTCATCTCCCAGGCCATCCAGTACGAGGCGCGCCGCCAGATCGAGATCCTCGAGGACGGCGGATCCATCGTTCAGGAAACCCGTCTGTTCGACCCGGTGAAGGGCGAGACGCGGTCCATGCGCTCCAAGGAAGAGGCGCACGATTACCGCTACTTCCCCGACCCGGATCTGCTGCCGCTTGAGATCGAGCAGGCCTGGATCGACGAGATCAAGGCGTCCCTGCCGGAACTGCCCGACGAGAAGCGCAAGCGGCTGATGAGCCAGTACGGCCTGTCGCAGTACGACGCCGTGGTGCTGATCTCGGAACAGGCCAAGGCGGACTATTTCGAGGCGGCGGCGAAGGGGCGCGACGCCAAGCTGGTCGCCAACTGGGTGACCAACGAGCTGTCCGCCCGGCTGGCCGCCGACCATCTGGACTTCGACCAGAGCCCGGTCCCGGCCGCCCATGTGGCCGAGCTGGTGGAGTTGATCGAAAACGGGACCATCTCGTCAAAGATCGCCAAGGAGGTCTTCGACCACGTCTGGAACGGCGAGGGCTCGCCGTCCGAAGTGGTGGACAAGCATGGCCTGAAGCAGGTCACCGACACCGGCGCCATTGAGAAAGCCATCGACGAGATCATCGCCGCCAATCCCGACAAGGCCGAAGCGGTGAAGGACAAGCCCCAGGCCCTGGGCTGGTTCGTCGGCCAGGTCATGAAGGCTACCGGCGGCAAGGCCAACCCGGCGGCGGTCAACGAGATCCTGAAGGCCAAGCTGGGGGTTTGATTTTTAGCGCGCTATCACTCGGCGCGCGGCGCCTCGCTGCTTGAGCGCAGATGTGAAAAGGCCCCGGCGGATCGCTCCGCCGGGGCCTTTTTTCGTCTGAACGGATCTACCAGTTCCAGGCGTCGTAGATCACCTCGATGATGTAGCCGTCGGTCTGGTCGATCAGATAGATGTGGTTGTCCACGTGCACCCACATGGTTCCGGCCGGCGGATAACCCAGGCCATAGAACCGGTAGTCGTTCACCTGATAGCGCCAGAACACGCTGGGCAGATAGTCGCCCTCGGACCAGCGGCGGCCCCAGTACTGGCGGGGGACCTGATAGTAGCCGTAGCTGGGGGCGTAGTAGAACCCCACCCGCAGGCCTGAATAGCCCCGGAACCAGCTGTTGCTCCGCCACCAGTCGGCGCGATAACGACGGTTCCAGTCCCGGCGCCAGTGGTCGCGGTTCCAACGCTGGCGGAACTCGCGATATTCGCGGCGATCCCGGCGGGCTTCGCGCCGGTCATCACGACGGTCCTCGCGCCAATCCCGGCGATCTTCACGCCTGTCGCGGCGGTCTTCGCGCCGGTCGTCTCGCCGGTCATCGCGACGGTCGCGCCAATCCTGGCGACGGTCCGGCGTCCAGTCGCGCCGGTCCTCCCGTCGATCCTCCCTGCGGTCGCGTCGGTCTTCGCGCCGGTCCGTGCGGCGATCCTGGCGATCCTCCCGGCGATCCGCTCGCGTATCGGGCGACGGTCGGTTGGGACGATCCGTCCGCCTGTCAGGGGTCGGTCGATTGGGGCGGTTCGGGCGTGTGTCGGGAGCCGGACGGTTGGGGCGGTCCGGGCGTGTGTCGGGCGTCGGCCGGTTGGGGCGTTCCGCCCGTCGATCGTCCCGACGTTCGCGCCGCTCCTGTCGTCGCTCCTGGCGGCGCTCCTGACGTGCTTCGCGTCTCTGGGGCGCGGGCCGCATCGAGCCGGAGGGGTCAGGACGACGCGCCTGTTCCCTGCTCATTTCCGCCTGCCGGTTCGGGCGCTCTTGCGCCAGGGCCTGACCCGCCGGGGCCAGGATCGGCACGACGAGCGACGCGATCGCCGTGGCCACGATGATGGAGCGTTTCATTTCTTGTTTCCTCGGTCCGCCTTTCGCGGCGACATGGATATCAGTGTGTTGCGTCCAGCATGAACCTTGACTGAACGTGGACGTCAGGAATGGGCGTGCCCCTTGTAATCAAAGAAAAACCCCCCCCCGCTGGCGACGGGGTTTTCTCGGGATTTTGCGTGATCAATAGACGTTCAGGACAATGTCCGCGATCAGGCCGGTCGCCAGGGCGACCAGGACGATGTCGTTGTTTGCGTGCACCCAACGATGTCCCCGCGGCGCGGGCCTCAGGCCATAGAAATAGGGATCACGCACATAATAGCTGCGATAGGCGTAGGGCAGGGTGTGACCCCGCTGCCAGCGATAGCCGTAATAGCGCGGCTCGACCCGGTAGTAGCCGTAGCTGGGGGCGTAGTAGTAGCCGCGGCGCGCCCCGCGATAGTCGCGGAAGTCGGCCCGGCCGCGCCACCAGTCGCGGTTGTTGCGATCCCAGCGATCGGCGCGGCGGTCGTGACGGAAGTCCCGGCGGTCGTGACGGTTTTCCCGGCGCCAGTCGCGACGGTCCTCGCGGCGGTCCCGCCGCCATTCCCGGCGGTCCTGACGGTTGTCACGACGGTAGTCGCGCCGATCCTGACGCGACTCGCGGCGGTCTTCGCGCCATTCGCGGCGGTCTTGGCGGGACTGGGCCTCGGCGGCCAGCGGCGTGGAGACGGTGATCAGGCCGATGGCGACGGCGGCGGCCTTGACGAGGGTTTTCATGGCGATCCTCTCGAAGGGGCCGCGACGGATTTCGCGTGAGCGGCCGTTGAACTGTGTGGCCAAAGTCTCGCCATCCACATGAATTCACCCTGAACGGACGGTTCAGGTTAATTCCGCGCGCCTGTTGCGAGGGCGCCTCGTCCTTCCCAGATCGAACCGTGACGCTGGAAAGGATGATCATGAGCAAGCCCCTGGAACTCTGGTACTGGCCCACGCCCAACGGCTGGAAGGTCTCCATCGCCCTGGAAGAGATGGGGCTGCCCTATGAGGTGAAGCCGGTGAACATCGGCGCGGGCGAACAGTTCACGCCCGAGTTCCTGGCCATCAGCCCCAACAACCGCATGCCGGCGCTAGTCGATCCCGAGGGGCCGGAGGGCAAGCCGCTGTCGATCTTCGAGTCCGGCGCGATCCTGCAGTATCTGGGGAACAAGAGCGGCCAGTTCTATCCCACGGATATCCGGGCGCGGGCCGAGGTGGATCAGTGGCTGTTCTGGCAGGTGGGCGGCCTCGGGCCCATGGCGGGTCAGACCCACCACTTCCGCCAGTACGCCCCCGCCCTGATCAAGGACCAGCGCCAGATCGCCTACGGGGTGCGCCGCTACACCGACGAGACCAACCGGCTGTATGGCGTGCTGAACAAGCGGCTGGCGGATCGGGATTATGTGGCGGGCGACTACTCCATCGCCGACATGGCCATCTGGCCGTGGATTCTGCCCGGACCGCAGGGGCAGGACCTGGTGACGTTCCCGCATCTGAAGGCCTGGATGGAGCGGGTCGGCGCGCGCCCGGCGGTTCAGGCGGGCAGGGCGGTCGGAAATGAGCTGCGCGGCGATCTGGGCGCCGCCGGAAAACAGGCTGAACAGGCCCGAAAGATGCTGTTCGGCCAGCGCGCCCGGTAAACGAGACCTTTCAACCAGATTGAGGAGTTCTGAATCACGCTCTCAGTATTCAGAACTCCTTTACTGAAAAGATTTTGCGGCCGGCGCGGCGTTAACTTTAACTTCAATAGCGCGGGTATTTCATCACCTCACACGACGAGGCCAGAACGGCCTTCGCAAGGAGATACGGTGATGATCGCGCAAGAACTGGCGCACGACTGTGAGCCCCAACAGGACGGCGGCCTGCCGCTGCCGACTCCGGACATGGACGGCGACGCCCTGTTCCGGCTGGGCGTGATGTATTCGACCGGCCAGGGCGGCGCTCCCGTCGATCTGGTCAGCGCCCACATGATCTTCAACCTGGCGGCCATGAAGGGCTCCGAAGAAGCCCGCATCTACCGCAAGGAACTCTCGTCCGAAATGGAGCGTGAGGATCTGGCCGAGGCCCAGCGCGCGGCCCGTCGCTGGATCGATCAGGGCGTGGTCAATCTGGCCGCCTGATACCTGCGCTGGTCAGAACTGCGTGTAGGCGCGGTCGTTGATCGAATAGCTGAAACTGACCGGCAGGCTTTCGCGAACCTGGGTGAAGAACACCGCCAGCTCCGCCAGGGTGGTGCGGGGCACATAGATGATGTCCGACCGTCGCAGGGCCACCGCCGCAGTGCGCGGTCCACTGAGATCCACCACCCGCATCATGCGCACATTGCCCGGTCCCCGCCGGATCAGCGCCACCTGAGAGCGCCGCGCCGTAGGCAGGAAGCCGCCGGCCATGATGACAGCCTGCCAGGCCTCGATGTCGCCGGGCATGTCATAGACGCCGGGGGTCCGCACCTCGCCGTCCACCCAGACCTTCAATGGCCCGGCCTGGGTCAGGGTGACCTCCACCATCGGATGGCGCAGCTGGCTGGCGTAGGCCGTGGCCAGCGACGCCTCCAACTCGGGCAGGGAGCGGTCCGCCGCCATGACCTGTCCAACCAGCGGCATGGAGATTCGCCCGTCCGGCCCCACGCGCACCGCGCGGTTCAGTTCGGGCGCCGTCGGCGTCTGGATGTCCAGTTCGTCGCCGGGATAAATCAGATACTCCGGCTCGGCGTCGGTCCAGTCGGCGAAGGCGATATCTGGAAAGTCTGGGGTCTGCGCCGACCGGCCCAGACCCGCGCCGCCGGAACAGGCCGTCAGGGCGCCGGCGGAGGCCAGGGCGAACAGCAGATGGCGGCGATCCATGGACATCAACGACTCGTTCGGCGGCTTCGGCGTCAGGCTGGCCCTGCAATCGTAACCGATGGTTAACGCGCAGGGGCGAAGTGTGGACCTGTTAACCCTGTTTGCCGGGATTCGCCGTTCATGCGCACGACCGCCTACATGTCGTCCCGCCCGCGTTACGGGTTGCTGGACCTGGCGGCCCTGCTGTTCCGCGAGCTGTGGGTGATGGTGGCGGTGTTTCTGGCCATCTGCATCCTGGGCCTGATCCTCATCCTGACCACGGTCAGCAAGACCTATACGGCGCGGGCCGGGATCGTCGCTACGGTGGGGCAGGAGTACGTCTATCAGCCCACGGTCGGTCCTGAGCGCAACAGCACCAATGTGCCCCAGGTCAACGAGATCGCCCAGGCCGAGGCGGCGATCCTGAACAGCAGCGAACTGAAGCGCCGGGTGGTTCAGGCCGTCGGCGTGGAGACGGTGCTGGGCGAACGGGCTGCGGAGCGAGCGGTCAGCGCCGAGGCGGCGGAGCGCAGCGCCCTGCGCACCATGATCCGCGATCTGGAGGTCTCCACGGCGCCCCTCAGCGGTGTGATCCAGTTGAGCTATGAGGCGCGGGACGCGGAGACGGCGGCGGCGGTGCTGAACGGCCTGCTGGACCAGTATCTGATCTATCGCCGCGAGGTGTTTCAGGACCGCATGACGCCGGCCCTGCAGGAACAGCGCGAGGTGTTCGAGGACGAGCTGATGGACGCGGATAACGCCTATGAGGCCTTCCTGCGCACCAATGACATCGGCGACTTCAACACGGCCCGCGAGAGCCTGGGCGCGTCCTATCAGACCGTCTTCGCCGAGCGGCTGGGGGTGGACGCCCAGCTGGCCCAGGTTTCGAACCGGCTGGCGCGGCTGCGGGTCGAGCTGGGGGCCGTGCCGGCCGAGATCGTGCTGAACCAGCAGCTGAACGTGGCGGCCCAGGACCAGATCCTGCAACTGCGCACCGAGCGGGAGAACCTGCTGGCCCGCTATCAGCCCGACGCCCAGCCGGTGCGGGACATCGAGGAGCGGATCGCCCAGTTGCAGACCTTTGTGAACACGGGCACGGCCGTGGGGCCGCGCGAGGTGCAGACCGGGCCGAACCCCATCTGGGTGTCGTTGGACACCGAGCGCATCCAGCTGACCGCCGAGCGGGATTCCCTGATCGCGCGGCGTTCGGTGCTGGAGGCGCAGCTGAACGACCTGCGGGACCGGCAGGCGCGTCTGACAGAGCTGGAATCTCGCAACGCCACCCTGTCGGCGGACCGGGAGGTGCTGACCAGCAATATCCGCGAGTTCGCCCTGCGCGAAAGCCAGAGCCGCGCGGCCACCTCGCTGGCGCAGAGCGGGGCGGACAACATCCGCATCGTGGAGCGCGCCTCGCCGCCCACGCGGGGCTCCAGCCTACGCATGCCCAGCATGCTGCTGGTGATCCTGTTCGCCGGGTTCACGGCCCTGTGCGTGGGGCTGATCCGCATCTTCCTGCGACCCGGCTTCACCACGCCGGGATCGGCGGGGCGGACGCTGGAGTTGCCGGTGCTGGCGGTGGCGCCCATGAAGGCCCGCTGAACTCATCCGTTCCCCTGAGAGCCTGATCGGTTGAGGTGGAATCGCTTCGCGATTCCGCCGATGCCGTGAATCAGGCTCCCAGTTTAAACTGGACCGAAATCTGAGCCTAGTTGGACTGCGTCCAACCAAGCCGATTTCGGTCGGGGGTTGTGATAGCTTCGGCCAAACAGGTGCGCGTAACGATTCGATGGTCGACCTCACTGCGGAAATGGCGGGACTTTGGGCGGCGCTGGGTCCGGCGTCGGGCCATCGTGGGCGCGTGATCCAGTTTGTCTCCGCCAACCACGGGGAGGGGACATCCACTGTGGCGCGCGAGTTCGCCCGTCTGGCCGCCGTGCGAGCCCGCCGTCCGGTCTGGCTGGTGGACGCCGACCTGACCGCCCAGCAGCAGCTTGAGGCCGTCGGCGCCCAGCCGGACCGCTTCGGCAAGCTGGGCAAGACCGCCTACGCATCGCCCGACGGATCGTGCTTCTTCACCGTATCGCCGCGCCTGACGTCCAGCGACGGACGCCCGGTGGCGCCGGCCCGGCTGCTGATCGCCCAGCCGTGTCTCGGGGGACGGCTGTGGGTCACCCGGTTCCGGGGCGAGGTGCTGAAGTCCGGCCAGCGGGTCGAGGCCCTGCACGACGCCCGCTATTGGGACGCCATGCGCAAGCACGCCGAGACGGTGGTGGTGGACGCGCCGTCTTCCGACCGCTCGGACATGGCCGTCAACCTGGCCCCCTATGTGGACGCCACCGTGCTGGTGGTCGCCGCCGAGACCACCCGCGCCTCCGAACCCATCGCTCTGCGCGACGAGATCGAGGCCGTGGGCGGCCGCATCGCCGGGGTCGTCATGAACCGCTCGACCTACCAGCCGCCGGGCTTCCTGAAGAAGGTGCTGGGTTAGGCTGTTGGACGAAAAACAGTCTAACGGGAGTCTAACTGCCGCGAATTGTTAAGCGAAAACAGTAGTGGGCTTGCACCTTGTCATCCCGGCCGAAGCGAAGCGGAGAGCCGGGACGCGGTGCGTTGCACGATCCGCCCGGACAGCCGTCAGGCTGAGCCGGGCGACTGGCGGGGGCTTTTCAGCCCTTGGCCCGGATCGTCGCCCTGCGCCGTCCGGGCCACCTCAAGAGAGATTTGCCGTCTCGTCCCGGATAGCGCCTGCGGCGCTTCCGGGATGACAAGGTGGGCCGTTGGCGGGGGCTGGTGATTAGACTCTTGGGTGAAAAAACAGTCCAAGTGGAGTCTAACTCAAGCGAGATTGTTCAGCGAAACAGTGGCCGTTGAAGTTCGAGTCTAATGAGGCGCCTCCCTTCCGTTTCGCGGCCCAAGGCCGATGGGGAGGCATCCTAAGGGCGCTCAGGGCAGGGGGATGAAATCGGGGGCGCTGGAGCGCCGTTCCCTTGTGGCGCAAGGAATTGGTGACGGGAAACGCGGGACTCACCCCCGTTCCAGCCGCTTGAGCTCGCTAGCGCCGTAGAACTGCGGTTCGAGGCCGGGCATCCAGGCGAGCTTGCCGAGGCCGCGGACGGCGCGGTCCATCCAGAAGGCGCGGCGGGAGTGGCCGATGAGGGTCATGAGCACGGCGGCGGCGCCGAACACGGCGGCCTGACCGGCGCCGACGATCATCCAGCGGGCGAGCGCTGGCCAGTTCTTCTCCTTCGCCGCCGTCTGGGACGGGCCCTGGCCATAGGCGAAGGCGCGGGTCAGGGCGTAGCGCAGGGTGGCGCGGTGGGGCGGGGCGAACTCCTCGACCCAGGCGTCGGCGGCCCAGCCGAAGCGGCCGGCGCGCGCGGCCAGACTCGCGAACAGGGCGTCGTCCTCGCCGCCGGATTGATCCGCCGATGTGTCAAAGGGCGCAGCGCCGGGCAGGGCGGTCGCCCGTTTCATCAGCGAGGCGCCGCAGCCGTATGCGTGATCGATCAGGCCGCTTTTGGCCGGGCCCTCGCGGCCGAAGAATCGTTCCAGATAGGGTTTGAGCCAGACCGGCGCGCCCTCGGCCCGGCCGTGGATAGGGCTGAAGGTCACGTCGGCGCCGCTGGCTTCGTGGGCCGCGAGGATGCGCGCCAACCAGTCGGGGGCGGCGGCCTCGTCATCGTCCAGGAAGGCGATCAGGGAGGCGTCGGTGGCGGCGAGGGCGGCGTTGCGCGCCGTGGCCACGCCGGGCGTGGGCACGTGGATGTAGACCAGCGGCCAGGGACTGTGGGCGCGCAGGGCCTCGACCCGGTCGCGGGCCGAGCCCTCGGGGTCGTTGTCAGCGATGACGATCTCGCACACCCGGTCGGCCACCCGCTCCTGGGCGAACAGGGACCGCAGGGCGCGCTCCAGACTGTCCGGGCGACGCAAAGTGGGAACGATGACGGCGAGGTCGTGGGTCATGCCAGCACCTCGCCCACCGTCCGGATGGCCGCGCCGCGCGCCTGTGCGTGGGCGACGATGCGCGCCAGCGCGGCGGGGGTGCAGCCGTATTTCGAGGGATTGTCGCGCACGTCGTGGGTGTAGAGGATGACCCAGGCGCCGCGCTCCACTGCCCGGTCGATCCAGCGCATGGCCTCGGCCTCGCCGTCCGGCCCCTCGATGCCCACGGCGGGCAGCTGGTTCAGGTCCGAGCCGTCTGTCACGATGCCTGAATGCACGGCGCGCAGGGAGCCGTAGCGGCCCTTGAGCGCCTTCTTGGCCTGGGGCGAGACCTCGCCGTATGGATAGGCGAAATGGGCCGGGCGGGCGCCGAAGGCGGTGAGGGCCAGGGCGTTGCGGTCGGCGTCGGCGCCGATGGCGCCTTCATCGGCCAGGCCGCAGTCCAGATGGGAATGGGTGTGACAGGCGATCTCATGGCCCGCTTCGGACAGCCGTCCGATCTCGGCGGCGTTGGCGTAGCGGCCCATGTCGCCCGGCTGATCGAACAGGCCGGCGCAGACATAGTATGTGCCGCGCGCCCCGGCCTTTTGGAGAATGGCGGCGCCCGCCTCGGCGCCCGAGATCGGCACGTCGTCGAAGGTGAAGCTGACCACCGGGCCGTTATGGGACAGGCGGGCGGGGCGGCGATGCATGAGGCGCACCACGCGGCGGCGCACCTTGCCCAGCAGGCTGGAGTCCGCGTTGTAAGGCTGGGCCTGGTTTTCCTGCATCAGACGGCCTCCGCATAGAGGGCGGCCCGGTAGAGCCGCAGCGAGAAGGCGCGCGGCCCGGCGGGCAGCCAGTCGGTCATCGCCACGGTCTTCAGCAAGGGCCGGGCCAAACCCATGCCCGGCGCGCGCTTGAGCAGGCGGGCGGCCTTGTAGCTGGGGTAGGTGGAGACGATGTCGGGGTGGCGGGCCACCACGCGGGCGAAATTGGGCGCGGACTGTTCGTACTTGGCCGCCAGCGCCCCGGTGGTGTCCAGACCCATGTGGGTGGCCGGATTGTCCAGATGGACCACGCGGAACCGGCGTGAGACGCGCATGGCCCATTCCACGTCCTCCCAGCCCCAGCCGGTGAAGGCGCTGTCGAAGGCCTCGGCGGCGAACACGTCGCGGCGAACGAGCAGGTTGGAGGTGTAGACGTATTTCTCCGGCTGGCGGGCGCGTTCTTGATAGGGGACGCACTCGGAGCGGGTGGCCAGGGCGCGGTGGACGGCGAAGCGCGGCTCGTCCGGGGCCTGCAAGAGGGAGAAACCGCCGAACGCGACGGCGGGATCTTCCTGCGCGACCAGATCCGTCCAGGCCTGAAGAAACCGGCGATGATCCGGCCGCATGTCGCTGTCCAGAAACAGGAAACTGCCGCCCCGGGCGGCGGCAGCCAGACGGTTGCGGCCCTTTGAGCGGCCCTCGTTCTTCTTCAGGTCGATCAGGCGGGCGGGCAGGGCCATGGTCTTGATGACCGCCTCGACGCGGGCCACCAGATCGGCGTCGCCGCCACCGTCGGACAGGACGATGACCTCCACCGAGCGGCCCACCTGACCGGCCTCGTCATTGAGGTTGCGCAGAAGGTCGCAGGGGTCGTCCCGGTAGAAGGGGATCAGCACCGACAGAGCCGGGCGCTTGCCCCGCCAGCGGGTGTTGGCGACGGTGCGGCTCATGCTTCGGCTCCGCGGGCTCTGTAATCGTTGATGAGGCGGCGGCCGGTGTCGCGCACCCCGGCGGCGTTCACGGTCAGGGCGACGGCGGCATAGACCGCGCCGCCGATGGCCGCCTTGGCGATCAGCTCCACGGGGCCGCCCACGGCGGGGATCAGGGACACCACGCCCGCCATGACGGCGCAGGCGACGCCGCAGCGGATCAGGGCCTCCCAGGGAATGGGCAGGCGCATGACGGTGCGGCCGATCAAGATGGAGGCGGCGAGGCCCAGGGCGAAGCTGGCCGCCGTGGCCCAGGCCGCGCCCAGCACGCCGAAGCGTGGGATCAGGACCAGGTTCAGGACCACATTGGCGACGGCCGGGACCGCCATGGTCAGCAGCATGCGGTCGGTGCGGTGGCCGAGGGTGAAGACCTGGTTGAAATAATAGACCGTGACGCCCGACAGGGCCGCGCCCAGGGCGATCCAGGGGGTGATGAGGGCGGCGGCGGAGCGCAGGTCCTGACCGATCAGCACCTCGGCCAGCGGGCGGGCCACCAGAATGACGCCCACGGCGGCGGGCAGGCCGACGAGGACGAACAGGCCCGCCTGTTCCCGGGCGGCGTCCTGAAGGGCGGCGCGGCCGCCGCGCTCCAGCGCCATGACCATGGCGGGCGCCCCGGCGGCGCCCAGCCAGATGAACATGACGTCCAGGGTGCGGTTGGCGATGGAATAGCCGGCGTGATAGGCGCCCACCGCCGCTTCATCCATGAACACCGCCAGCAGGAAGCGGTCGGTGGAGGCCAGCACCAGCGACAGGATCAGGGACGCGGCGATGGGATAGCCGAAGCTCGCGTATCGCTTCAGCCGGGCCGGGTCGGGCCGTCCGCCGCGGGCGTGCTTCAGCTCTCCCGGCAGGATGAAGGGCAGGGCGAACAGAGGGGCGATCAGCAAGCCGAGCAGGGGCGCCGCGCCGCCGAGGCCGGCGAGGGCGAAGACCACGCCGATGATGAAGCCGCCGATGACGGTGGCCATGTCGAGTCCGGCGGCCTTTGCCACTTCGCCCGAGGCGCGGAACCGCTCCTGCGCCAGCTTGGCGAGGCTGCGCACCGGCACGCCGATCAGGGCGACGCCCAGGGCCAGGCGGAAGGCGGGCTCCACCGGCCAAAGCATGACGCCGAGGATCACCAGCGGGATGAAGGCGGCGGACAGCCAGAAGGCGGCGCGGTACAGGCTGGCGAAATGGTCGGCGAGGCCGGTTTCGGGCGTCTCGGCGGCCCAGTAGCGGGCCATGGCCGCCTCCAGCCAGGTGAACACCGCCACATGGGCCAGGGTGAACACCGAATAGGCCAGGGCGTAGCGGCCGAAATCCTCGGGGCTGAGCAGGCGGGTGAAGACCACGATGGCCAGAAAGCCCACCACGCCCTGCACGATGTTGGCGGGCAGATAGCCCCAGACGCCGCGCCAGAACATCAGCGCACCGCGACCCGGTCGCCCAGCAGCACGGGCACTGTGACAGCCATGATCCACAGGTCCAGCCAGAACGACTGGCGCTCCACATAGTCCACGTCCAGCTGCACCCGGCGGCGCACCTCGGCGGCGGTGTGCAGGGGGCCGCGCGACCCCTTGATGGCGGCCCAGCCGGTCATGCCCGGCTTGATGCGGTGGCGGTGGGCGTATTCGGCCACCAGACGGGCGGACTCGATCTGGCCGGTCTTCATGCCGATGGCGTGGGGGCGGGGGCCGACCAGCGACATCTCGCCCCTCAGCACATTGATCAGCTGAGGCAGCTCATCGAGGCTGGTGGCGCGCAGAAAGCGGCCCACGCGGGTGATGCGGTCGTCGTCGGCGGTGACCTGGCGCGAGGCGGTGGCGTCGGCGGCCTCGTGGCGCATGGAGCGGAATTTCCACACCACGATCTCTTCATTGTTGAAGCCGTGGCGGCGCTGGCGGAACAGGATCGGGCCGGGGCTGTCCAGACGCACCATAAGGGCGACGACGGCGAACACGGGCATCAGGCCGACCAGCATCAGCCCGCCGATGATCAGGTCCTGCAGCCGCTTGTTGAAGGCGGCGCGGTCGGGATCCGGGTTGTTGAGGGAGGCCAGCGGCGCGCGGGCCAGCTTCTCCAGTGCGGCGTTGCGATCTTCCTCGGCCCGGGGGTCCACCAGCAGGGTGACTTCATTGGGCAGGCCGCCGAGGCGGCGCATCAGGTCGCGAACCCGCTCGCGCGCAGTGGGGTCCACGGCCAGAACGATGTGATCCACATACGGCGTCATGCGGTGGGTCAGCAGGGCCTCGGTGTCACCCAACACCGGCACCCCCTCGACGCTGTCCGGCGCGCGGGCCAGGCGGTCGTCGAACACGCCCAGCACGTTCAGGTCGCGGCGTTTCAGGGCCTCGCGGATCAGCTTTTCGGCGTGTTTCGTGGCGCCCACCACCACCACATTTGGGGTCAGGGTTCCGTCGGCGCGCCAGCGGCGGACCCGGTCGCTCCAGGCCATGTGCAGAGCGTACAGCACGATCAGGTTCAGACCGCTCCACACCAGCACCGGGCCGATCAGGGGGGCGGGGGACAGCATGGCCAGCAGGACAGCGATCACGCCGGCGCCGACCACCGAGGCGCTGACCAGACCCATGTGAACCGCCAGCCGCCGGTCGCGGGAGAAGCCATAAGCGCCGGACGCCTTCAGGGCAGCCAGCAGGACCACCGCGCCGACCGCGAACGGCAGGATGGCGGCCAAGGGCGCACCCAGCAGGCCAGACGGGCTGGCGGCGGCGGCGCACAGCAGGGTCAGGGCGATCACCACCAGGGCGTCGATGGCGTGGAACCAGTGGGCGGCGAGGCGCGAGGCGTGACGCTGGCGCGCGTTCAGCCAGACCTCGGGCCGGAAGGGACCGCGCCGGGCGCGGCCGTCCGCCCTGGTCGCCCCACGCGCCACAGCGCCCGAGGCCAGGGCCTGAAGCCCGGCGGCGTCGAGGGTCGCGGGCGCGTCCTCGGCGGACGCGTCATCGGGTCTGGTCTGGATCGAGATCATGGCGGCCATTCTGGTCTGACCGCCATCCAACCATTCCGCCGTGGATTTCGCGTTAACGTCGCAAACCCGGATTGCGTCAGCGCGCGCGAGCCGCTATCGGAGCCGGACCGGAGACGTGGCCGAGTGGCTGAAGGCAACGGTTTGCTAAATCGTCGTACCCTGTAAGGGGTACCGAGGGTTCGAATCCCTCCGTCTCCGCCACCTCACGCCTTCGGCTTCGGGCGGCAGGCCACCAAGTGGTTTGCCGTGCGAAGGCGATCTCATGCGCAGGCGTGTTCCCCGAAGCCTTGGCCGAAAACGCTTCTGGTGAACATGGCAGGAGGAAAGTGAACCTCCCGGGCTCGCCGCAGTTGAAGCGGCATGACCATTCTCAACCTTCTCCCCTCCGTTCTCATCGGCGCGGTCGCCAGCGCGCGCTCCATGACGCCCATGGCGGCCATCGCCGGCGTGCGGCTGGCCCATCGCGAGACGCCCGGGCGGCTGTTTTTGCTGGATCATCCGTTGTTCAAGGCGGGCGCCCTGTTCATGGGGGTGGGCGAACTGGTGGGCGACAAGATGAAGTCGGCGCCGGACCGCACTGTTTTCCTCGGCCTGCTGGCGCGGGTGATGAGCGCGGGCATCGCCGGCGCCGCCTTGGCGCCGCGCGGGCATGAGCGGCTGGGCGCCGGGCTGGCGGTGGGGACCGCCGTACCGCTGGCCTACGCCACTCTTAACGGGCGCAAGGCCGGCATGCGGCGCATCGGGCAGACCCGCAGCGGGCTGATCGAGGACGCGCTGATCGTCACCGCCGGCTTGGCCACCGTGGCGCTGGCGGTGCGCGGCAGGCGGGGAGAGTAGGCGCGCCTACTTCACCGGCGGGGCGATATAGGCCTCCAGGTCGATTTCCTTTTCCCACTTGCCCACGACGGTGGCCACGGCCAGGTCGCTGATGACGTTGGTCACGGTGCGGGTCATGTCGAGGATGCGGTCGAACGGCAGCACGAAGCCCACCAGCAGGGCGGTCTGCATCGGATCAACGCCGATGCCCTGAAGCACCGCCGCCAGCATGAACAGCGAGGCGGAGGGCACCGGGGCGGTGCCGATGGACACCAGCAGGGTGGTGACCACGATCAGGGCGTAGTCGGACGGGCTGAGGCTGATGCCGAAGGCCTGGGCGGCGAAGACGGCCAGGATGCCGATGTAAAGGGCGGTGCCGTCCATGGACACGGTCATGCCCAGCGGCAAGACGGTGGAGAAGACCGGCTTCTTGATGCCGAGATTCTTCTCGGCCACCGCCATGGTCACCGGCAGGGTCGCCGAGGACGAGGAGGTGGAGAAGGCCACCAGCCCCGCATCGGTCACATCGCGGAAGAAGGGCCAGACGGGCAGACGAGCGAACAGCTTGATGATGCCGCCCTGGAATATGAGGATCTGCAAGACGCAGCCGACCACCACGCACAGGGCCAGCAGGGCCACATTGACGAAGGCGGACAGGCCGGTGGTGCCCATGACCCATGCGATCAGGGCGAACACGCCGAAGGGCGCCACCTCCATGATGAAGCCCACCAGCTTGAGCATGGCTTCGGACGCGGAGTTGAACACATCGGCCATGGGCTTGCCCGCCTCGCCGGACATCAGGATGGCCGCGCCCAGAAGCAGGGCGAAGAAGATCACCGCCAGAATCTGGCCCGAGGCCAGGGCGGCGATGGGATTGGTGGGCACGATCATTTCGATCAGGCCGGCGAACGGCTGGGCCGCCTCCAGACCCTCACGGGGTGTCGCGCCGGAGAAGTCCACGCCCGCGCCGGGCTGGATCAGAAGGGCCAGAGCCAGGCCGAGACCGACGGCGGTCAGGCTGGTCAGCACATAGAGAAACACAGCCTTGACCCCGATAGAGCCCAGACGTTTGGGGTCGCTGAGGCTGATCACGCCGGACACGATGGTGACGAACACCAGCGGCGCCACCACCATCTGGATCAGGCGCACGAACAGGTCGCCCAGCCAGCGAATCTGTCCGGCGCCTTCGCCCCAGATCAGACCGACGATCACGCCCAGGACCAGCGCCAGCAGGATGCGCTTCCACAGCACAACCCCGAACCAGTAGCGGTGCAGAACGCCGCGCGGGCGGTCTTCGGCGGAGTCGCTGTCCAGAGTCATGCAGTGGTCCTGAGCCTTGAAAAACCATGGTGAGGAACGGGCGGCGCGCCACAGCCCCCTGGCTGTCGCCCCGCCTCCACGAATGCACCGACGTCAGCAAGGACGACGGCCCCCGAACGCATTCGATGCGGTCATGAAGCAGATGTGAGCGCCCGAACGCAAGACGGTCTATACGATGACTGGAACAAAAACAGAACACGTGCCATTGTCCCGACATGGACGAGAAGCTCTCGAAAAAACTCAGGATTCTGGCGGATGCCGCCAAGTACGACGCCTCCTGCGCCTCGTCGGGCGCGAAGAAACGCAAGGCGCCGCCGGGCGGGCTGGGGTCAACGACGGGGGCGGGGATCTGCCACGCCTATACGCCGGACGGACGGTGCGTCTCGCTGCTCAAGGTGCTGCTGACCAACTACTGCCTGTTCGACTGCGCCTATTGCATCAATCGGCGATCCTCCAACACGCCCCGGGCGCGGTTCACGGTGGAGGAGGTGGTCCGGCTGACGGTGGAGTTCTATCGCCGGAACTACATCGAGGGCCTGTTCCTGTCGTCGGGCATCATCCGCTCGCCGGACCACACCATGGAGGAGCTGGTGCGCGTGGCGAAGTCGCTGCGCCAGGACCACGGATTTGCCGGATACATCCACCTCAAGACCATTCCCGAGGCCAGTCCCTGGCTGATCGAACAGGCGGGGCTGTGGGCGGACCGGCTGTCCATCAATGTGGAGTTGCCCACTGATGCGGGGCTGAAGGCCTTCGCGCCGGAGAAGGACAGCGGGACCATCCGCCGGGCCATGGGCCAGATGCGCGAGCGGATTTTCGAGGCGAAGGAAGAGAAGCGGCGTTTTTCGCCAGCGGGGCAGAGCACCCAGGTGATCGTGGGCGCTGACGCGGCGACGGATGCGGACGTGCTGACATCCTCGGCGCGCATGTACGGGGATTACGGGCTCAAGCGGGTCTATTATTCGGCCTTCAGCCCCATTCCGGAGGCCAGCGCCTCCCTGCCCATCAAGGCGCCGCCATTGCAGCGTGAGAACCGGCTGTATCAGGCGGACTGGCTGCTGCGTTTCTATGGCTTCACGCCGCTGGAGGTGGCGGAAGGCGGCGACGGCGGCATGCTGGACCTGGAGATCGATCCCAAGCTGGCCTGGGCGTTGAAGAACCGGGACCGGTTTCCCGCCGATGTGAATACGGCGGACCGGGAACTGCTGCTGCGCGTGCCCGGGCTGGGCGTGCGGGCGGTGGATCGCATTCTGAAGGCGCGGCGGCACACGCGGCTGGGCATGGCGGATCTGGCGCGCTTGTCGCCGGCGTTGAAACGGGCGCGGCCGTTCCTGATCGCCTCGGATCACAGCCCGCTGAAGCTGACCGACCGGGCGGACCTGCGCCAGATGCTGACGCCGCCGGCGCGGCAGCTGAGCCTGTTCTGATGGACTGGGCGGTCGCCCTGGCGCCGGGGGCTGATCTGGACGGATTTCGCCGGGCGGCGCGGGGGTTGATTGCGGCGGATGCGGCGCCCGGGGCGGTGGACTGGAGCGGGCAGGGTCTGTTCGGCCAGGCGCCGCCGAACGGGCCGCCGCTGGCCCTGCCGCGCCGGGCCGGAGCGCTGATCCAGTCATGCGTGCGGCACGTGGACCCGGAGCGGTTCGCCCTCTTGTACCAGCTGGTCTGGCGCATCCATCGGGGCGAGCGGGCCCTGGCCGAGATCGCCAGCGATCCGCTGGTCCACAGGCTGGAGCAGATGGACAAGGCGGTGCGGCGCGAGATTCACAAGATGCACGCCTTCGTCCGGTTTCGCCGCGTGGAGGGGGAGGGGGACGAACGGTTCGTCGCCTGGTTCGAGCCGGAGCATTTCGTGCTGGAGTCCGCAGCGCCGTTCTTCGTGGACCGGTTTCGCTCCATGCACTGGTCGATCCTGACGCCGCTGGGATCGGTTTTCTGGGACGGGACGACGCTGGGCTTCGGCCCGCCCGGACGGCGGGAGGATGCCCCGGAGGGCGACCCGTTCGAGGACGGCTGGCGCGCCTATTACGAGAGCACCTTCAACCCGGCGCGGGTCAATCCGCGCATGATGGCCTCGGAAATGCCGCGCCGCTACTGGCGCAACCTGCCGGAGGCGCAGTGCATTCCGGACATGATCCGGGGCGCGCCGGCGCGGGTCCGCGAGATGATCGAGCGGGAGGCGTCCACGCCCATGAAGCGCAATCCTGAAAAGGCGGTCGCCGCCATGGCGGACCAGACGCCGACGACGCTGGATGAGCTGAACCGCATCATCGCGGCGGCCGATCCCTTCGTCAGCGGCGGGACGCGGGCGGTGCTGGGGGAGGGGCCGTTGACCCCCACCATCGCGCTGATAGGCGAACAGCCGGGTGATCAGGAGGATGTTCAGGGGCGGCCCTTCGTGGGACCGGCGGGTCAGCTGCTGGACCGGGCGCTGGCCGAGGCCGGGCTGGACCGCGCGGACCTGTACGTCACCAATGCGGTGAAGCATTTCAAGTTCGTGCAGCAGGGCAAGCGGCGGCTGCACAAGTCGCCCACGGCGGGGGAGGTGAAGCACTACCGCTGGTGGCTGGACAAGGAGCTGGAGCTGGTGCGGCCGCGGGTGATCGTGGCCCTGGGCGCCACGGCGGCGCTGGCCCTGGCGGGCAAACCCATGCCGATCACGAAATGCCGGGGCGAAACGAGCTTCGAGAACCGGCGCGGGGTCATAACGTATCACCCCTCCTATCTGCTTCGCGTGCCTGACGCAGCGACGAAGGAGAGGGCCTGGGCCGAGTTCGTGGGCGATCTGCGACTTGCCCGCCGACTTGCGGCGTGAACCGTCAGGGGCCTTGCGCGTATCGCTCTGACACTATGCAGGAGACAGGCAATGGCGGAAGACATCGAGGTCGGCGATCGGGTCAGCTGGAACACCGCTCAGGGCCGCACCCACGGCAAGGTGGTGAAGCGCCTGACCAGCGACACCCACGTGCAGGACCACCCCGTGAAGGCGTCGCAGGACGAGCCGCAGTTTCTGGTGGAAAGCGAGAAGACCGGCGCCCGGGCGGCCCACAAGCCGGAGGCTCTCACGAAACTGTCGCGGTCTTGACCCTAGGTGATCTTGTGGCTCGCCGCGCCGGGGGCTACCCATCACATCAAATGTCGATCAAGGGAGACGACCATGGCCGATCTGGCTTCCGTTACCGAACACATCCGCAACGCCGTCGGCGAAAACTCCGGCCTCGGCAAGACCGTCAAGATCGACCTGGGCGACACCGGCCAGATCTACATCGACGGCGCCTCGGTTCCGAACACCGTGACCAATGAGGACAAGCCCGCCGACGCCGTGGTGACCATCAGCTGGGACGACTTCATGGCCCTGTCCGAAGGCCGCCTCGACCCCATGATGGCCTTCATGCAGGGCAAGCTGAAGGTCGCCGGCGACATGATGATCGCCCAGAAGCTGGCCCCGCTGCTGAAGCGGTAAGACAGCACGCTATATTTCTCCCTCCCCCCCCCCCCCCCAAGGGGGAGGGCCGTCAGCGCGTAGCGATGACGGGGTGGGGGCGCCTTGAGCGAGACAGCGAGGCTGCCTTGCCGAGCCCTCCCCACCCGGTCGCTTCGCGACCAGCCTCCCCGGGACGGGGAGGGAGAGACCGGAGCTCGACCCATGGATTTCCAGCATTCCGACCGCGCGCTTGAATGGCAGGATCGCCTGAAGCGCTTCATGGACACGCGCGTCCTGCCCTCCGCGGCTGATTACTGGGCTGAGGTGCGGGCCGATGCGAAGACCCAGCCGCCCACCATGGAGCGGCTCAAGGCCGAGGCGCGCGAGGCGGGGCTGTGGAACCTGTTTCTGCCCGGCGAGGACGGGGCGGGCCTGACCAATATGGAATATGCGCCCCTGGCCGAGATCATGGGCCGGGCGCTGTGGTCGGCGGAGGTGTTCAACTGCAACGCCCCCGACACCGGCAACATGGAAGTGCTGCACATGTTCGGGGACGCAGCCCAGCAGGATCGCTGGCTCAAGCCTCTGATGGCGGGCGAGATCCGCTCGGCCTTCCTGATGACGGAGCCGGAGGTGGCCTCGTCGGACGCCACCAACATCCAGACCCGCATCGAGCGGGACGGCGACCACTATGTGATCAACGGGCGCAAGTGGTGGTCCACCAACATGGCGCACCCGAATCTGGCCGTGACCATCGTCATGGGCAAGACGGACCCGGACGCCTCCACCCACGCCCAGCAGTCCATGGTCATCGTGCCGGCGGACACGCCCGGCTTCCGCGTGGACCGGATGCTGACCGTGTTCGGCTATGACGAGCGGCCCATTGGCCACGCCGAGGTGGTGCTTGAGAACGTTCGTGTTCCGGCCGAGAATCTGATCGCGGGCGAGGGCCGGGGCTTCGAGATCGCCCAGGGTCGCCTGGGGCCGGGCCGCATCCACCACTGCATGCGCACCATCGGTTGTGCGGAGGCGGCGCTGGAGCTGATGGTCAGCCGCCTGCTGACGCGCACCGCTTTCCGCAAAACCATCGCCGAGCACTCGGTGTGGGAGCAACGGGTGGCCGAGGCGCGCACCAACATCGAGATGTGCCGCCTGCTGGTGCTCAAGGCCGCATGGATGATGGACGAGGTGGGGGTCAAGAACGCTCGCTCCGAGATCGCCCAGATCAAGGTGGCCGCGCCGCGCATGGCGTTGAAGGTCATCGACGACGCCATCCAGGCGTTCGGCGGGGCGGGCGTATCGGGCGACACCGATCTGGCCGCCATGTACGCCATGGTCCGCACCCTGCGCATCGCGGACGGCCCGGACGAGGTCCACAACCGCACCATCGCGCGGCTGGAATACGCGAAGCACGCGGTGAAATAAGCCCTCCGCCTGTCGCTCATCTTGTCCGCGACAGAGCACGCGGATCGTGGCAAGCTTGACCATTGCAACGCGTCGAGGGCGGCTTGGCCAGAGATTCTGAAAAGCGCGGGAAAGCCGCGTCCATGCGCGCGGACGACGTGCTGAAGGCCGCTGTCCGAAAGATCGAGTCCGAAGGGGTGCCTGCGCCATTGGACGATCACGCCCGGCGGATCAGCGGTGCGCCGCCCAAGGGCGACAAGCGTAACTAGGCCGCGTCGTTGATGGGCGCTTCGTCGTCCATGCCCATGATCTGGGCCAGCCGGTTGCGGGCGCGGTTCACGCGGCTCTTGATGGTGCCCAGGGCGCAGCCGGAAATCTCGGCGGCCTCCTCGTAGGACAGGCCCGCGGCGCCCACCATGACCAGAGCCTCGCGATGTTCGGGGGGCAGGCGGTTCAGGGCGGCCTGTAGCTGATGCAGTTCGACGGACCAGTCCTGGGAGGCCGGGCTGGTGAGGGTCGCGGCCATCTTGCCGTCCTCGTCCGGCGTCTCACGGCGATGCTTTGAGACGGCGGTGTACCAGCTGTTGCGCAAGATGGTGAAAAGCCAGGCGCGCAGGTTGGTGCCCGGCTGGAACTTGTCGCGATGGGTCCAGGCCTTGGTCAGGGTTTCCTGAACCAGATCGTCGGCGTCGGACGGGTCGCGCGAGAGTGACCAGGCGAAGGCGCGCAGGGACGGGATCAGGGCGATGACCTGTTCGCGCCAGGCGGCGGGCTCGACGATGCCGGCGTCAGACCGGACGGCGTCACGCGAATCGGCGACTTGCTCGCGAGCGGGCATGGATGAACCTTGCGAACGGGATGACGATCGCCCAACGGCGACCCATGGTGAGAACGCGAGCGGAAACAGAGTGTTCCGATCAATTGGCCTGGGGCCGGAACGGGTGGGGCGCGCGCGTGTTAGGCTTTGTGGAAGGGCGTATCGACGTTCAGACATGGGGGCGTCTCGCCATGAACATCGCCAGCAGGATCGACGGCGCCGCGCGTCAGGACATCGATCGCTACCGGGCCGTTCGGGCGCGGATGACCGACCTGGCCGCCGGGCTGTCCGCCGAGGATCTCGGCGCCCAGTCCATGGCCGACGCCAGTCCGGGCAAATGGCACCTGGCGCACACCAGCTGGTTCTTCGAGGTCATGCTGCTGGCGCGCCGGCCCGGCTATGAGCCGGTGGACGAGAGACTGGGGCGTCTCTTCAATTCCTATTATGAAGCGTTGGGCGCGCGGGTGGCGCGGCCGAGCCGGGGTCTGATGACCCGCCCGTCGCTGGACGAGGTGCTGGCCTATCGCCGCGAGATCGACCGCCGCATGATCGCCTTTCTGGGCGAGGGGCTGGACGATCCGCACGAGCGCTACCTGTTCGATCTGGGCCTGAACCACGATCAGCAGCATCAGGAACTGTTCCTGACCGACCTGCTGCACCTGATGTCCTGTTCGCCGCTGGAGCCGGCGGCCTATGAGGCCGAACCGGACGGGCCGGACGCGGCCTCGGCGGATCGGGGATGGACCGATTTCGACGGCGGGCTCGTCAGCGTCGGTCATGACGGCGCGGGTTTCGCCTTTGACAACGAGGGTCCGGCGCATCCGGTGATGCTGGCGCCGTTCCGCATCGCGCGCTCGCTGGTGACCAATGGCGACTGGCTGGCCTTCATGGACGACGGTGGTTATCGGCGGCCCGAGTTGTGGCTGTCCGACGGCTGGGCGGCTGTTCAGGAGCACGGCTGGTGCGCGCCTGACTACTGGCGCGGGGAGGGGAGCGACTGGCGCGTCTTCACCCTGGCTGGCCCGCAACCGATCGATCCCCACGCGCCGGTGCGCCACGTCAGCTTCTACGAGGCCGACGCCTTTGCGCGCTGGTCCGGCAAGCGCCTGCCCACCGAGTTCGAGTGGGAGCATGCTGCAGGGCAGGGCGCTCTGGACGACGCCTTCGGTCAGGTCTGGCAATGGACCGGCAGCGCCTACCTGCCCTATCCGGGCTTTCGCGCCACCACGGGCACGGCGGCCGAGTACAACGGCAAGTTCATGGCCAACCAGATGGTGGCCCGGGGCGCCTCCTGGGCCACGGGGCCGGGGCATTCGCGCCTGACCTATCGCAACTTTTTCTATCCGCATCAGAGGTGGCAATTCATGGGACTGAGACTGGCCGAGGACGCGCCCGCGCGGCGTTCGCAAGGGACCGACGATCTGGAGCCGTTCGCCGAGGCGCTGATTGAGGGGCTGTCCGCCAGTCCGAAAGCCATGTCGCCCAAATGGTTCTATGATGCGGCGGGCTCGCGCCTGTTCGAGGACATCACGCGCCTGCCGGAATACTATCCGACCCGGCAGGAGGCGGCGCTGCTGGCCGAGGTTTCGCCCCGTCTGGCCGAGGCCATGGGCGAGGACGCGGTGCTGGTGGAGTTCGGCAGCGGCGCCAGCGAGAAGACCGAGGTGCTGCTGGATGCGTCGCCCGGCGTCGCCGCCTATGTGCCCATCGACATCAGCGAGACGGCGCTGGAGGAAGCGGCCGAACGCATCCGTGGGCGCTATCCCAGGCTCGACGTGCGGCCGATGGCGGGGGACTTCCTGCACCCGGCCGCCCTGCCTGAGGGTCTGCCAGGCGGACGCCGCGTCGGGTTCTTCCCGGGCTCCACCATCGGCAATCTGGCCCCGGAGGAGGCGCGGGCTTTCCTGAAGGACGCGCGGGCCATGCTTGGCGAGGGCGCCCTGTTCATCCTGGGGGTGGATCTGGTCAAGAACCCCGCCGTGCTGATCGCCGCCTACGACGACTCAGCCGGGGTCACGGCGGCCTTCAACCTCAATCTGCTGGAGCGCGCGAACGCCGAGGCGGACGCGGACTTCGACCTGTCAGCGTTCGAACATCAGGCGCTGTGGAACGAAGACGAGGCGCGCATCGAGATGCACCTGCGGGCACGTCGGGATCAGATTGTGGATGTATCGGGGCGGCGGTTCCGGTTCCGCGAAGGCGAGACCATTCACACCGAGAATTCGCGCAAGTTCACGCCGGAGCGGGTGAAGGCCCTGGCCGAATCGGCGGGCTGGCGGGTGCGCGACCTGCACGTCGGCCCCGAGCCCAGCGTGGCGCTGGTGCTGCTCGGGGCCTGATCGCAAAGCCCAGCCCTGGCGTCAGCTCTCGCCGTTCTTCTCGGGCTTGCGGGCGCCGTGAGACGCTTCGCCGCCCTTGCGGCCGGCCTGGGCGGCCAGGCTGCGGTCCTGTGAGAAGCTGCGCTTCTCGCTGGGCACGCTGGCGCCGCCCTTGCGGGCGATTTCGCGCTGACGTTCCGGGTCCATGGACGCGAAACCGCGCTTGGATACGCCGGATGCGCGCGGGGTCTGTCCTTCAGCCATGTCGAGGGTCCTTTCGGTTCGCCTAATGGGTGTGCTGTGCGGTTGAAAACTGAACCCCGGGCCCCCGCCATGGTTCCGCTTGCGGATTGTAATTCGCGGGTCGTCAGTCGTGGGGACGGGAGTCTCCGTCGTCACCGCCGCCGGGCTCGAGAGGCGGCATCTCCGTGGGCGTGTCCCCCGGATCGATTTCGGGGCCGGGGGTATTGCCAGGTTCGATCTCGGGCGACGGGCCGCCGGGAGGGGTGGGTTCGATATAGGTCATGGTTGATCTCCTGTTCACAGAGGCAACGCGCCGCGACCGCGCATGTTCACAGCCAAGCTGGAACCGGGATGGCAGGGCAGGGTTGATGGGGCGTCCCACCCCGACAATCAGGAGATACCGCCATGACCGACACGCTCAGCCAGACCGACACAACCAACACCGCCTATGACCCCGTCCTGTCGCCGCGCCCCGATCTGGCGGCCCAGCCGGCCACGGCCGATGACCGCGCGCCCATGACCGCCCGTGTCGAACGTCGCCTGCGCGAAGGCCGCACCTGGGCCGAGGACCGCACCCAGCGCGCCGGCGAAGTCATCCGCGCCCATCCGCTGCGCAGCAGCCTCGGCGCCGTCGGCGTCGGCGTGGTGCTGGGTATGCTTCTGCGTCGTTAATCTGAAAGGTCGTCGACAGGGTCCTTCGGCAGGCGCCGAAGGACCCTAACGGCCTTGCTTCGCGTGGAAATCCCGGCGGAACGCGTCGAAACGGTTTTCGGCGATGGCGGCGCGCATGGCGGCGGTCAGGGCCTGGAAGAAGGCGATGTTGTGCCAGCTGAGCAGCACCTGGCCCAGAATCTCGTCCGATCTGACAAGATGATGCAAGTAAGCCTTTGAATAGGCGTTGCTGGCCGGGCAATCCACGTCGGGGGACAGAGGGTCCTGTTCCTCGGCGAAGCGGGCGTTCTTCAGGTTGACGGGGCCCTCCCAGGTCCACGCTTGGCCGTGGCGGCCCGATCGGGTGGGCAGGACGCAGTCGAACATGTCGACGCCGCGCGCCACCGCCTCCACCAGATCGATGGGCTTGCCCACGCCCATCAGATAGCGGGGCCGGTCCGCAGGCAGATGAGCGACGCAGTGGTCCAGGGTCTCGCACATGGCTTGATGGCCTTCGCCCACGGCGAGGCCGCCGATGGCGTAGCCGTCGAAGCCGGTCTCGATCAGGCGCTCGGAGGATTCCCGGCGCAGGTGCTCATAGGTTGAGCCCTGCTGGATGCCGAATAGGGCCTGGGCGTCGCGGTCGCCGAAGGCCGCCTTGGACCGGGCGCCCCAGCGGGCGGACAGCTCCATGGCCTTGCGGGCGCGGTCCTCCTCGGCGGGCCAGGAGACGCATTCGTCCAGCTGCATGACGATGTCCGAGCCGATGCGGTCGGCCTGGATCTCGATGGAGCGTTCCGGCGACAGGACGTGCTTCGAGCCGTCGATGTGGCTGGCGAAGGTGACGGCGTCCTCGGTGACCTTGGAGATGCCGGACAGGCTCATGACCTGGAAGCCGCCGGAGTCGGTGAGGATGGGTTTGTCCCAGCGCATGAAGCGGTGCAGGCCGCCCAGCCGCTGCATCCGCTCGGCGCCCGGGCGCAGCATCAGGTGATAGGTGTTGCCCAGGATGATGTCGGCGCCGGTGGCGGCCACCTGGTCGACGCTGAGCGCCTTGACCGTGGCGGCGGTGCCCACGGGCATGAAGGCGGGCGTGCGGATGTCCCCGCGCGGGGTCTTCAGCACCCCGGTGCGGGCGGCGCCTTCGGTGGCGTTGATATGGAAGGGGAACATTCTAGACCCGCTCATCCCGGCGAAGGCCGGGATCCAGATGCAAAATCACAAACAGAGTCCCACGGCCAGGATCGGCGATGCAAACCTTGCGACACCGCGCCATACGATCTGGATCCCGGCCTTCGCCGGGATGAGCGGGGTTCTGGGTCATACCCCCTCCCGGAACAGCAGGCTGCCGTCGCCGTAGGAATAGAAGCGGTAGCCGGTGTCCACCGCGTGGGCGTAGGCGGCCTTCATGGTTTCGGTTCCGGCGAAGGCGCTGACCAGCATGAACAGGGTCGAGCGGGGCAGGTGGAAATTGGTCATCAGCACGTCGGCGGCGCGGAAGCGGTAGCCGGGGGTGATGAAGATGGCGGTGGCGGCGCTGAAGGGGCGGATGACGCCGTGCTCGTCCGACGCGCTCTCCAGCAGGCGCAGGGAGGTGGTGCCGACGCAGACGATGCGGCCGCCCGCGGCGCGCACGGCGTTGAGGGCGGCGGCTGTTTCGGGCGAGACCTCGCCGGTCTCGGCGTGCATGCGATGGTCGGCGACGTTGTCCACCTTGACCGGCAGGAAGGTGCCCGCGCCCACGTGCAGGGTGACGGCGTGGGTGGAGACGCCGCGCGCCGCCAGCGCCGCCATCAGCTGGGGCGTGAAGTGCAGGCCCGCCGTGGGGGCGGCGACCGAGCCGTCGTGGCGGGCGAACAGGGTCTGGTAGTCGAGGCGGTCGCGGTCGTCCTCGGGGCGCTTGGCGGCGATGTAGGGGGGCAGGGGCATGACGCCCGCCTCGCGGATGGCGTCGTCCAGCGCTGGACCGGCCAGGTCGAAGGCCAGGGTGATGAGGCCATCCTCGCCCTTGTCCACCACGCGGGCGTCCAGCCGCCCGGCGAGACAGGCGCCGTCGGCGGTCTTGCCGAACATGACCCGGTCGTCGGGCTTGAGCCGCTTGCCGGGCTTCATGAAGGCGGTCCAGCGGTCCGGCGCCGTGCGCTGGTGCAGGGTGGCCTCCACGGCCACGGTCAGGCCGTCGCGATCGCGCACGCCGTCGAGGCGCGCCGGGATCACGCGGGTGTCGTTGAAGACAAGGGCGTCGCCGGGCTCCAGCAGGTCGGCCAGGTCCCGCACGATGCGGTCCTCGATCCGGCCGTCCTTCACCACCATCAGCCGGGCGGAATCGCGCGGGCTGACGGGCCGCAGGGCGATGCGGTCCTCGGGCAGGTGGAAATCGAAGTCGGCGGTCAGCATGGGCGGCGCAATGGCCATGTGGTGGCGACGGGGTCAAGGGCGTGTAAACTGGCGGAACCTTGGCCGTATTCGCGCGCTGGAGCCGCATGACCGAACTTGGAAGCCTCCAGGCGCTGGAGAAGATCGAGAATGCGCCGGTGCTGCGCCTGGCGGGCACATCCATCACGGCGGGGGGGCTGATTTCCGCGGCTATCATCCTGACGGTGGCGTTGGTGCTGGCGTGGCTGGCCACGCGGGGCATCAAGCGGTTGCGCGCACGGTCCAGCCGCAGCGGCGGCGCGCTGTACCTGCTGGAGAAGCTGGTGGGCTACGGCCTGATCGTGGCGGGGGGCATGCTGGCCCTGTCGGCCACGGGCCTGAACCTGTCCTCGCTGGCGGTGTTCGCCGGGGCGCTGGGCATCGGCGTGGGACTGGGCCTGCAGGGGGTGGTGAAGGAGTTCGTCTCCGGCATTTTCCTGATCTTCGACCGGATGGTCAGCGTGGGCGACTATGTGGAGATCGAGGGCGGGGCGCGCGGCGCGATCATGGAGATCGGGCCCCGGGCCACCCGCATCCGCACCAATGACAACATCAACATTCTGGTGCCGAACTCGCAGCTGATCGAGCAGCCCCTGACCAACTGGACCCTGAAGGGCGACACCCGGCGCATCCATATTCCATTTTCCGTGGCTTACGGTGCGGATCGCGGTCTGGTGCGCGACGTGGTGCTGGCGGCGGCGCGATCCTCGCCGTTCACCCTGCCGGAGACGGAGACCCGAAAATGCCAAGTCTGGCTGGTCAATTTCGGCGAGAGCGGGCTGGATTTCGAGCTGCTGGTGTGGCCGACGCAGGAGGCGGTGAAGCGGCCCGCGTCCATGCATGCGGCCTATACCTGGGCCATCGCCGAGGCGCTGGATCAGGCAGGCATCGAGATTCCGTTCCCGCAGACCGACCTGCGTATCCGCAGCCTGTTCGGACGCGAGGGCGACGACGCGCTGGAAGTGATGACCACCGGCAAGGCGCCGCGCCCGAAAACGCCGCCCCGCAAACCGAGGAAGAAGGCGGCGAGCGCGGCCAGCGAGAACGATGCGGCCGAGGATCTGATGCAGCCGTCCGCCGCCGAGACGCCGGAGGCGGAGGACAACACCGGCGCCTGATTGCGCACGGCCGCCGAAGCGGGGCAGGGTGGGGCGAGGAGACCGCCCATGACCGATGTGACGCCCAAGAACCGCTGGAAGCTGCTGGGGCCCGGCATCGTGGTGGCGGCCACGGGGGTGGGGGCCGGCGATCTGGTGGCGACCCTGATCGCGGGGTCGCGGTTCGGCTACGCCCTGTTGTGGGCGGCGGTGATCGGCACGGTGCTGAAGATCGCCCTTGCCGAGGGGGTCGGGCGCTGGAGCCTGTCGACGGGCCGCACCATCTTTGACGGCTGGGCCAGCCTGGGCCCGCGCGGCTTCAACTGGGCCAGCATCTATTTCGGAATTTACGTGGTGATCTGGGGCTTCGTGTACGGGGCCACGGCGATGACGGCCACGGCCCTGCCGCTGGCGGCGCTGTTTCCCGTTCTGGACCTGAAGGTCTGGGCGATCATGGCCGGTCTGGTCGGGCTGGGGATGGTCTGGTTCAACTCATACCCGGTGTTCGAGAAGATCATGACGGCGCTGGTGGCGGTGATGTTCGTCACCGTGGTGGGGCTGGCGGTGATCGTGACGCCGGACATTCCGGCCATGCTGCGCGGACTGATCCCCATGCTGCCGGAGGGGGCGGCCTATTACACCCTGGGCCTGATCGGCGGGGTGGGGGGCACAATCACCATGGCGGCCTACGGCTACTGGATCATGGCCAAGGGCTGGAAGGGCCCGGGGTGGATGCGGGTCATGCGGCTGGACAACCGGGTCGGCTACATCGTCACCGGCGTGTTCGTCATCGCCATGATGATCGTGGGCGCCGAGCTGATGTATGCGGCGGGCATCGCGCTGGCGGGCGGCGACCGGGGCCTGCTGGATCTGGATGAGGTTCTGCGCGAGCGGTTCGGCGATGTGGTGGGGACGCTGTTCCTTGTGGGGTTCTTCGCCACCACGTTTTCGTCCCTGATCGGGGTCTGGCACGGAGTCAGCCTGATGTTCGCGGACTTCTTCGCCCATGTGACCAAGCGGGCGGGGGACGAGGCGGTGCGCGGGGAGAAGAGCCCGGCGTTCCGGGGCTATCTGTTCTGGCTGACCTTCCCGCCCATGGCGCTGCTGTTCATGGATCGACCGTTCGGGCTGATCGTGGCCTACGGGGTGCTGGGGGCGCTGTTCATGCCGTTCCTGGCCCTGACGCTGATCTGGCTGCTGAACAGCGAGCGAACGCCGAAGGAATGGCGCAGCGGCTGGCTGTCGAACAGCATGCTGGCGGCGGCGGCGGTGCTGTTCTGCGTGCTGGCGGGCCGGGAGTTGTGGGGGTTGGTGATGTGATCAGGTCTTTCCCTCCCCCTAGGGGGAGGGCCGTCAGCGCGGAGCGATGACGGGGCGGGGGCGCTCAGGCAAGGCAGCGCGCATGAGTTGCTGAGCCCTCCCCACCCGGTCGCTGCGCGACCACCCTCCCCGGGACGGGGAGGGAGAAGGGTCAGCTCTGCTGGAATGGATAGAAATCGCCGCCCAGGTCGAGGATCTCGGTGAGTTCGTCCAGGGCGCCGCGGGACTCGTCCAGCAGGGCCGGGTCGGCCAGGTCGGCGGGGGTCAGCGTGTCGCGGTACCAGGTGGCGGCCCAGATGGAGAGGCGGGCGTAGAGCTCGTCGTTCAGACGCTGGGCCGGGTTGGCGGCGTCCAGCTCCTCCTCGGTCAGGACCACGCGCAGACGCAGGCAGGCGGGGCCGCCGCCGTTTCGCATGGACTGGCGCACGTCCACATACTCCACCGCGCCGATGGGGCCGTTGCCGGACACAAGCGTCTCGGCCACGGCGCGCGAGCGGTCATTGTCGCGGGTTTCGGTGGGGCAGATCAGGGTCAGGCGGTCCCGGCCCGGCAGGGTCACCAGCATGGAGTTGAACAGATAGCTGGAGATGGCGTCGGCCAGGGGCAGATCGCGGTCGCTGATCTCGATGAACACCGGCTCGAACAGGCCGTCGGCCATGCGGCGGATGGCGTCCTTCGTGCCCGCCGTGTCCTCGAAGGCCAGCTGGTGGAACAGCAGGGCCTCGCGCGTGCCGACGCAGACCACGTCATTGTGGAACGTTCCGCCGGCGATGGCGGCGCGGCTCTGGCGGGCCATGACGGGGCGGCCGGCGGTGTGGCGGCGGACGATGGCTTCGCTGGCCTCGCGGGTCTGGCGGGCGGGGAAGGCGCCGTCCCAGGCCTCCCAGGCCTCGCGGCCCCAGACCAGCAGGTTGACGCCCGGCTCGCCGTGGTCGGCGCACAGGCGCACGTGATTGGCCGCGCCCTCGTCGGACAGGTGCGGGGCGGCGGGCAGGGCGTCGTGGACCTTGAAGATGTCCCGGTCGGGAAACAGGGCGCGCAGGGCGCGTGTGGTCTGCTCGGCCTCAAGACCCCGGTGCAGGTTGGTGACCAGATTGGCCGGGGTGAAGTGGACGCGGCGGTCCTCGGTGTCGGCGCTGGGCGTCACCGTGGCGGCGTTGGCGGCCCACATGGAACTGGCCGAACAGGCGGCGGCGGCGAAGGACGGCGCGGCGCGCCAAGCCTGCTCCAGCACCGCCTTGTCCGAACCGGAGAAGCCGAGGCCGCGCAGGAACGGGATGTGGGGGCGCTCATGGGGCGGCAGGACGAACTGGGGCACGCCCAGATCGGCCAGCAGTTTCATCTTCTGCAGGCCCTGCAGCACGGCGGCGCGGGGGTTGGACGCCTCGCCCTTGTTGAGCGCGCTGGCCAGATTGCCGGGCGACAGGCCGGCATAGCTGTGGGTGGGGCCGATCAGGCCGTCGGCGTTGGCTTCGACCGCTGAGGTCATGCCTTCAGTCCCTTGATTTCAGACGTGATGTCCGAGACGGCGTCGGCCTCGAAGCTGGCCATGGGATAGGCGCAGTAATCGGCGGCGTAGTAGGCGCTGGGGCGGTGGTTGCCGCTGGCGCCGAGGCCGCCGAAGGGCATGTCGCCCGCAGCGCCCGTGGTGGGCCGGTTGAAATTGACCACGCCCGCGCGGATGCGGCGCTGGAAGCGCTCCCAGTTGGCGGGATCGTCGCTGACCAGACCGGCGGACAGGCCGTAGCGGGTGTCGTTGGCGCGGGCCATGGCGGCGCCGAAATCGGCGGCGCGGTAGACTTGCAGGACGGGCGCGAAGATCTCCTCGTCGGGGATGTCGCGGGCCTCGGCCATGTCGAGGATGCCGGGGGTGACGAAGGCGTCGGACAGGCCCTCGATGCGGCCGAAGGGGCGGATGACGCGGGCGCCGTTTGCGATCAGGGCGTCCACGGCCTTCAGCGCGCCGTCGGCGGCGCGGGCCGAGATCAGGGGGCCGCCGTAGACTTCGCCCTCGCTGTCCCAGGGGGCGAAGGTGAGGCGGTCGGCGAGGGCGCGAACGGCCTCGATCACCGCATCGCCAGCGGCGCCCTCGGGCACGATCAGGCGTCGGGCGCAGGAGCAGCGCTGGCCGGTGGTGATGAAGGCGGACTGGATGACGATGCCCGCCACGGCTTCGGCGTCATTGGCGTCCCACACCACCAGCGGATTGTTGCCGCCCAGCTCCAGCGCCAGGATCACGTGGGGATTGTCGGCGAACTTCTTGCGGAAGTGAGCGCCGGCCGCGCCCGAGCCGGTGAACATCAGGGCGTCGATCTTCTGGTCCAGCAGGGCGGCGCCGGTGTCGCGGCCGCCCTGGATCAGGTTGAACACGCCCGCAGGCAGGTCTGCGGCCTGCAGCGCCTCGGCCATCAGCTGGCCGGTGTGGGGCGTCTCTTCGGACGGCTTGAACACCACCGTGTCGCCCGCCAACAGGGCCGGGACGATGTGGCCGTTGGGCAGGTGGCCGGGGAAGTTGTACGGGCCCAGCACCGCCGCCACGCCGTGGGGACGATGACGCAGCACGGCGCGGCCGAAGCCGGTCTCGGCCTCGCGCTCGCCGGTGCGCTCCTCATAGGCGCGGATGGAGATGTCCACCTTGCCGGCCATGGAGCCCAGCTCGGCCTTGGTCTCCCACAGAGCCTTGCCCGTCTCGCGGCTGATGGCCTCGGCCATGTCGCTGGCGCGGTCCTTCAGCACGGCCTGATAGCGCTTCACCGCATCGATGCGGTCCTGACGGGGGCGGTCGGCCCAGTCGGGGAAGGCGGCGCGGGCGGCGTCCACGGCCGCGGCAGCCTGGGCGGGAGAGGCCTCGGCCCCGGTCCAGACGATCTCGCCCGTGGCCGGGTCGGTGGAGGTGAAGGCGGCGCCTTCGCCGGCGGTCCATTGGTCAGCGATGAAGTGAGTCATGGCCTCTACCTAGTGCTTCGGCGACGGCGGGTGAAGGCGGTCGGAGGTCTTCATATCGGCCACGCTGCGACTTTGGCCGAAACGAGAGGGTCAGGCCCGCTTCAGCGCCGTATCCGAGACGAAGGGATTGGTCCGGCGTTCTTCGCCCAGCGTCGAGACCGGCCCGTGGCCGGGGGCGAAGGTGACGTCGTCCCCCAGCGGCCAGAGCTTGGTCACCACCGAATTCAGCAGGGCCTGATGATCGCCGCGCGGAAAGTCCGTACGGCCGATGGAGCCCTTGAACAGGACATCGCCGACCTGCGCGAACTTCGCCGCCCGGTTGAAGAAGATCACATGGCCCGGCGTGTGGCCGGGACAGTGCCGCACCTCCCATGTGGTTTCGCCCAGCGTCATCACGTCGCCTTCGTCCAGCCAGCGGTCCGTCTCGAAGGATCGCGCCTCGGGCATACCGTACATCTGGCCCTGGGCGGCCAGACCGGCGATGAGGAATTGGTCCTCGGGATGGGGCCCCTCGATGCGGACGCCGGACTTCTCCTTCATCTCGGCGGCCCCGCCGGCGTGGTCGATGTGGCCGTGGGTGATCCAGATCTGGTCCAGGGTCAGGCCGCGCCGCTTCACCTCGGCAAGGATCATGTCCACGCCGCCGCCGGGATCGATCACCGCGGCCTTGCTGGTGGCCGTGCACCAGACGACGGTGCAGTTCTGCTGCAGCGGGGTGACGGGGGCGATGAAGACGCCGATGGGGGAAGCGTGCTGGGTCATGCCGTCCAGATAGCCACGGGCGGCGCCAAACGAAACCCGGTCGTTGACCTGAACCGCCCTTGCCGACATAAGGGCGGGCTTCGAGGAGCCGCTCCCGCACGGGGCGGCCCTTTTCGCATTTTCCACCCGCGAGCGCTGCCCCATAGCGCCGCCACAGAGCGTCAGACACGTCCATGCAAGTCGTCGAAAAGTCCGCCGAAGGTCTCAGCCGCGTGATCGCGGTGACCATCCCCGCCTCCGAGCTGAACGCCAAGCTGGACGCGAAGGCGGCCGAAGTCGCCCCGCAGATGAAGCTGAAGGGCTTCCGCCCCGGCAAGGTGCCGGTGTCGCACGTGCGCAAGACCTATGGCCGCGACCTGATGGGCGAGATCGTTAATGACGCCCTGAACCAGTCCAGCCAGAAGGCCCTGGACGACGCCAAGCTGCGCCCGGCCGCCCCGGCCGAGATGAAGCTGGTGTCCGACATGGACAAGGTGGTCGCGGGCCAGGAAGACCTGACCTACGAGATGGCGCTGGAAGTCATGCCCGACTTCAAGCCGGTGGACCCCAAGTCCCTGAAGCTGACCCGCCCGGTCTATGAGGCGTCCGACGCCGATCTGGACGAGGCGCTGAAGGAACTGGCCGGTCAGGCCAAGACCTATGAGGACAAGGGCGGCAAGGCCCCTAAGGCCGCGGACGGCGACCAGCTGACCATCGACTTCCTTGGCAAGATCGACGGCGAGCCCTTCGAGGGCGGCGCGGCCGAGGACGCGGACCTGATCATCGGTTCGAACCGTTTCATCCCTGGCTTCGAGGAGCAGCTGAAGGGCGCCAAGGTCGGCGACGAGAAGACCATCGAGGTGACCTTCCCCGAGCAGTATCAGGCCGCCCATCTGGCCGGTAAGGCCGCCACCTTCGACGTGAAGGTCAAGGCCCTGAAAGCCCCCAAGGATAGCGAGATCGACGACGAATTCGCCAAGCGTCTGGGCCTGGAATCGCTGGACAAGCTCAAGGAGCTTCTGCGCGACAACCTGAACCAGCAATACAAGGGCGCCTCGCGCTTCAAGCTGAAGCGCGCCCTGCTGGACCAGCTGGACGAGAAGCATTCCTTCGACCTGCCGCCCAAGATGGTCGAGGCCGAGTTCGACGGCATCTGGCAACAGGTGGAGGCCGACAAGGAAGCCGGTCGTCTGCCCGAGGCCGACGCCAAGAAGTCGGACAAGAAGCTCAAGGAAGAGTACCGCAAGATCGCCGAGCGCCGCGTGCGTCTGGGTCTGGTGCTGGCCGAGATCGGCCGCGAGAACAACGTCACCGTGACGGACCAGGAACTGAACAACGCCATCATCGCCGAGGCCCGCAACTATCCGGGCCAGGAACAGGCGGTGCTGAATTTCTATCGCCAGAACCCCAACGCCGCGGCGGGCATGCGCGCCCCGATCTATGAGGAGAAGGTCTGCGACCTGATCTTCGATCAGGCCGAGGTGAAGGAAGAGCCGATCAGCAAGGAAGACCTGCTGAAGGACGACGACGAGGAATAGTCGTCGTCAGGCT
Organism: Brevundimonas sp.; assembly: GCF_047617075.1. Classification (GTDB taxonomy): domain Bacteria; phylum Pseudomonadota; class Alphaproteobacteria; order Caulobacterales; family Caulobacteraceae; genus Brevundimonas. The sequence goes on along the minus strand of NZ_JBLGCI010000007.1, from coordinate 39,145 downwards.
CAATCAGTCGCCTTTGGGCGAACCCTGATTCTAGAGTGCCCCCGGCGAACCCATCGCCGGGGGTTTTCTTTTGCGCGCACGACATCTTCTGATTGCGATTCTGGCGGCCTCGCTGGGCGGCGCGCCCACGCAGGCCCGTCAGGATGACCTGCATCCCGCGCTCGCGGCGGCGTCCGAAACGGATCGCACGGAGCTGATGCGCCTGGAGACGGAGGCGCTTGCGCTGGTCGATGCGGGCGATGCGGCGGGCGCTGACGCCTTGCTGGACCAGCTGCTGACGCTGGAGTTGCGGGTCTATGGCCCCGACCATCCGCTGGTGGCCAACACCCATGCCTTCCGCGCCGATCTGGCTGAGCGGGGCGGAGATCTGGCGCGGGCCGAGGCGCTGCGGCGGCTGGAGTTGCCGATCCGCGAACGGGCGGGTGATGCGCTGGCGCTGGCCGAGACGCAGCGGGCGCTGGGGGCCTTGCTGGTGGCGGGCGAGCGCCACGCCGAGGCGCTGGCGGTGCTGGAGCCCGCGCACGCCGTCATGGCCGCACAGCTGGAGCCGGCCGAGGATCGATACATCAGCGCCGCCTATAATCTGGGCCGCAGCTATTATCGGCTGGAGCGGCCGGAGGCGGCGCTCACGGTTCTGGCGTCCGCCGCGCGGACCCTGTCCGACCCGCTTCACCGAGGCTCGATCTGGGCGCCGCTGGTGGCGCACGAATACGGATTCATCCTTGCGGAGCAGACGCGCCATGAGGACGCGGTTCCGTTTCTGGGTCTCGCCTGCGAACAGTGGAGCCTTCCCAGCGAGACGCAGATGGGCTGGCCGGGCGAGGCCTGTCTGGATACTGCGGAGGCGCTGATCGCTCTGGAGCGGTCGGCGGAGGCGGAGCCGTGGCTTGAACGGGCGTTGGCCGACCCGAACCTGTCCGCCGGCCGGCGCAGCAACGGCGCGGAGCACCTGATCCGGCTGCGGACAGCGGATGGCGGACCGGGCGCCGACGAGGCGCTCCTCCGTACCGCTCTGGATGCGTCCACAGAGGCCTGGGGCGCCGACCATGCCGCGACGGCCTATGCCGCCAATCGACTGGGTCTGTGGCTGCGGGATGGGGAACAGCGCAACGCGGAGGCCTTGCCGCTGTTCGAGCAGGCGCAAGCCGCCTATGCGGCGTCGCAGGGTCCCGGCGGACAGGGCGTCATGGCCGTCACGACGAACCTCGCCTACACCCTGACAGCTCTGAATCGCGCCGACGAAGCGGTGTCACGGGCCGAGGCCGTGCAGCGGGCTGTCAGTCCCCAAAGCGTTCAGGATCCGGCGGCGATCAGTTCCTGGTGGTCGCTGGCGCTGGCGAAGACCGAGGCCCTGCTGGACGCTGGACGAACTGACGAGGCGCGAAGCGAACTGACCGCACTGGCTGACTGGCTGGCAGGTCCGGGCGGCGGGGACGCGAGACTGCTGGCGGACACCCACATGCGCATCGCCCAGGCCGCCGCGCGACAGAGGGACTGGCCTGTCATGGTCGAGCAGCGCCGGCTTTCCCTCGAGTATCAGAGACAGGTTGATGATCCGGCCTCGCTGGTCATGGCGATGGCCTATTACGGCCACGTCCTGGGCGAGGTGGGCGAGACGGAGGCGGGATACCAGCACCTCGGCGAAGCCCTGACCCTGCTGGGCCAGGTGGATGACATTACGGAGGACGAGCGCCTCTACGTCATGCTTCACTTCGGCGTGGCGGCGCGGCGCATGGGCAGGCTGGAGGAGGCGGCGCCGCTACTGGAAGCTGTCGTGGCGCGGCGCCGGGCGGCTGGCGAGGCGGGCCCCCTGTCCTTCGCCCTGAGCCACCTCGCCGATCTGCGCACGGATCAGAACCGGTTCCCGGAGTCGGAAGCCCTGTATCTGGAGGCTCGGGACCTGGTGGAGGAGGACGCCGAGGCGGCGTCTTTCATCAACACCGACCTGGGCGAGCTCTGGCGGTTCATGGGACGGGTTGAGGAAGCCGAGGCGGCCCTTCGTGAGGTGGTGGATTACACGACGGCGCGTTACGGCTCGGACAGTCTGGACACGGCGGTTGCCCTACGCAATCTGGCCAACCATCTGGACGTCACCGGTCGCAAGGCCCGGGCCCTGGACATGCTGTTGCAGGTGCAGGCGATCGAGGCGGCCCACCTGTCGCCGGACGACAGTCAGCGGATGACCACGGCGTTGCGCATCGCCGGGGTCCTGACCGATCTGGGGCGATACGAGGAGGCCGAAGCGGCTCTGGTTCCGGCGCTGGAGCTCGCGGTGCAGCAGGAAGGCGGCGATGCCCGGCTGGCGCAGGAGCTATCGGCCCAACTGGGGTTCGTCGTCGCGCGCCAGGGCCGGTACGGCGACGCCATCGACCTGCTCCGGGGGGCCGTCCGCCTGGCGGAACGCCGCTCTGGTCCAGACGGGCGGGACTTGATCAATGCGCTGCAGTTGCTGTCCTACGCCCTCTACATGGACGGTCGATATCAGGAGACGCTGGAGATCCTGACCCGAACCGAACGCATCGCCGACGCCCAGGGGGCTCGCTGGCCCTCGACCGTGGTGGACGTGAAGGGAAACCTGGGCCGAACCTATGTGGAGGCGGGGCGCCCGCGGGAAGCTCTCCCGCCGTTGCGTGAGGCGGTCGTCTTGGCCGCGCGCCTGACACGGGAGCAAGCGACGGCCTCGGGCGTCCGGGCCGAGATCGACCGGGCGCCATTCCGTACGCTGGTGGACGCGGCGTGGGACGCGGCCGCCCTGCACTGACCCGCGCAACCGAAACCCGTCAGCCGCGCCTTGCAAGGCGGCGCGGGGAACGCGATATCAGGAAGCAACGATGCGCGGCGCTCGAGTCGCGCGCTCACGCAGCTTCGAGAAGGCTTTCATGCGCGATCCCATCGACTACATCCAGAGCAACCTCGTCCCCATGGTGGTGGAGCAGTCCAGCCGGGGCGAGCGGGCCTTCGATATCTTCTCGCGCCTGCTGCGCGAGCGGATCATCTTCCTGACCGGTCCGTTCGAGGACGGCATGGCCAGCCTGATCTGCGCCCAGCTTCTCTTCCTGGAGTCCGAGAACCCCAAGAAGGAAATCTCCATGTACATCAACAGCCCCGGCGGCGTGGTCACGTCGGCGCTCGCGATCTACGACACCATGCAGTACATCAAGTCGCCGGTTTCGACCGTGTGCATGGGCATGGCCGCCTCGGCCGGCTCGCTGATCCTGACGGCGGGCACGGCGGGCCAGCGGGTGTCGCTGCCCAACGCCCGCATCATGGTGCACCAGCCCTCGGGCGGGTTCCGCGGCCAGGCCTCGGACATCGAACGCCACGCCGAGGACATCGTGAAGACCAAGCGCCGCCTGAACGAAATCTACGTCCAGCATACCGGCCGGACCTATGAGGAAGTCGAGCGCACCCTGGACCGTGACCACTTCATGAGCGCCCAGGAAGCCAAGGACTGGGGTCTGGTGGACCACGTCTATGAGCGCCGCGAGGAAGCGGCGGGCGAGGAAAAACCCAAGAGCTAGGTCGAGGCACCCGGTTCCGCAGGGGTGGCGGCTCCGATTCGGCGCTGCAAATCCGCCAGTCGGTCCCGAAGGACGGTGCGGCGCGGCTCCGCCTGAACCCCCTGCTCAAGGAGACCGACGGCGTCCTGCATGTCGCCGTCGGCCTGGGCGAGCAGCGACAGCTCGTAATAGGCACGCCCGAAATCCGGCCAGCGCCGGATGAGAATTCTCAGGTGCCGCCGGGCTTCTGCCGCCATCCCGAGCTTCCGCATGGCGTTGGCGAGGTAATAGCGGGTGAGGGGGTCACGTTCCGCCAGGGCGAGCGCCGCGCCGAGCGGGCCGATGGAGTCGGCGATCCGGCCATGCATCAGGCGGGCTCGACCGAGCATGCGCCAGCCCATATCGCCTTGGGGATACAGCGCCACGGCCTTTTCAGCCCTTTCCAGCATCTCCGGCCATTCCGCCCTGATCTCGGCCAGGTGGGCCTCAAGCAGGGTCCGAGGATAGGCGCCCGCCCCGAGTGCGCCGCCGACTCCGGCCAGAGGCCGCCATTGGCCATGCTCGAGAGGCGCGCGAGGCAGGCTTTCCAGGTCTCCCAGAGCGCGTTTGTCGAAGAAGCGCTGCAGAGCCGCCTCCAGCACGCCGGCGCGGTTCAGATGGGATGAGGCGTAGTGATCGACTCCGCGCAGACCGATGAGCTCGAGAGCGCCGATCCCGGCGAACTGCGCAGCGGCCGAGAGATCCATCGGCTCCGACTCTCCGAAGACGATGGTCGCTGCGATATCATCCTGTGTGAGCACGGTGCGCAGATCGGCGGTTCCGGGGACGATGTCGCCGCAATAGCTCTTCCTGCTGCGACTTCGGGGGAGCCCCAGGCGACACTCAGGACTGAAGGCCAACGCCGCGCAACCGGGAATTCTTGTGGCGAGCAGCGCGCCGAATGCGCCCATGCTGGAGCCGACGGCTCTGATCTGTGTTGCGCCGAGCCGTTCGGCCATGCCCTGGATCGAGGCGCATGTTTCGTCCAGCGAGGCGCCGAGACCCGCGACGCCATGCTGGTACCAACGCTGTGTCAGGTCGTTCACGAACAGAGCGTGCGTGGGCAGAGCCCGGCCAAGGTTCATGAAGTTGAATTTGCGCTTCTCCACATTTAGCGCTGAGAAATAGACCACCAGCGTATCCGAACCAGGATGCATGTGCAGAAAATGGTCGTCGTGGTCGACCGAGACATCTGGGTTGCCCGCTGTGGTCATGGCGTGAGATTCCAGTCCGGTGCGGCTCAGCCCGGACGTCCCGTGAACACCTGAAATCCGGGCCGGTCCGCGATGGCCAGCATCTCGGTGTCGCCCGAGGTGTCGCCATAGGCGGCGGTGAGGCGGACGTCATCGCCGTAGGCGGCTTTCAGCCGCGTGACCTTCTCACATCCCCGGCAGTTTTCGCCCGCGAAGGCGCCGGTGATGCGGTCGTCGTGGTCGAACACCAGCCGGGTGCCCAGGAGGGCCTCTGCGCCCAGCCGTCGGGCGAAGGGGGCAACGGTGATCTCGGGCGAGGCGGTGACGATGACCCGGTGCGCGCCCTTCGCGCCCCAGTCGTTCCAGCAGGCCAGGGCGTCCGGGCGCATCAGCCGGCTCCACGCCTGTTCGGCGTAGGTTTCGGCAAGACCCTTCAACGTCTTGCGGTCCACGCCGTCGAGGAATTCCGCCACCGCCGCAGCCTTTATGGCGCCCCGATCCTTCGTGCGCAGGTAGGAGAGGGCGGCCGGCGTCAGGCGCGCCATGCCGAACAGATAGCCCACGGCGCCCACACGCCAACGCAGGAAGTCGGTGAAACTGTCCCTGACGGTCAAAGTCCCGTCGAAATCGAAGGCGACAAGAGGCTGGCCCGGTGCGGGGCCCAGAACCTGGGGCTGGCGGAGTGGCGCGAGATTTCCCATCTGGGATGACCGTAACGACCTTTCCCCCGCCTCGTCCATCCCGCGAAAACCCGGCGAGAGTTCGCCTCGTCGGGGTTGTGATGGACCTTCGGATGGGTGATTGTCATTTTTTGAAGACCTTCCGGCGCAGAGTTTGCGAATCGTGACGGAAGGAAGCGCCCCCGGATCGTTCCGGGACGCGAGAGTGAGAAGGCCGATGACCAAAGCCGCCAGTGGCGACGCCAAGAGCACCCTGTACTGCTCCTTCTGCGGGAAGAGCCAGCATGAGGTGCGCAAACTCATCGCCGGACCGACCGTGTTCATCTGTGATGAATGCGTCGAGCTCTGCATGGATATCATCCGCGAAGAGCACAAGATCGCCTTCGTGAAGTCCAAGGACGGCGTGCCCACGCCCAAGGAAATCCGCGAAGTCCTTGACGATTATGTGATCGGCCAGAGCCACGCCAAGAAGGTGCTGAGCGTCGCCGTCCACAACCACTACAAGCGCCTGAACCACGCCACCAAGAACAACGACGTGGAACTGGCCAAGTCCAACATCATGCTGATCGGGCCCACCGGCTCGGGCAAGACGCTGCTGGCCCAGACGCTCGCGCGCATCATCGACGTGCCCTTCACCATGGCCGACGCCACCACCCTGACCGAAGCCGGTTATGTGGGCGAGGACGTGGAGAACATCATCCTCAAGCTGCTGCAGGCGTCCGACTACAATGTCGAGCGGGCCCAGCGCGGCATCGTCTACATCGATGAAATCGACAAGATCAGCCGCAAGTCCGACAACCCCTCCATCACCCGCGACGTGAGCGGGGAGGGCGTGCAGCAGGCTCTGCTGAAGATCATGGAAGGCACCGTGGCCTCCGTGCCGCCCCAGGGCGGCCGCAAGCACCCGCAGCAGGAATTCCTGCAGGTCGACACGGCCAACATCCTGTTCATCGTCGGCGGCGCTTTCGCCGGTCTGGAAAAGGTGATCTCGGCGCGCGGCGTGGGGGCCTCCATCGGCTTCGGCGCCAAGGTCAAGGAAATCGACGAGCGCCGCATGGGCGACATCCTCAAGGAGGTCGAGCCCGACGATCTGATGCGCTTCGGCCTGATCCCCGAGTTCATCGGCCGTCTGCCGGTTCTGGCGACGCTGGAGGACCTGGACGAGGCGGCCCTGATCACCATCCTGACCGAGCCCAAGAACGCCCTGGTCAAGCAGTACGGTCGTCTGTTCGAGATGGAGAACGTGGGCCTGACCTTCACCGACGACGCCCTTTCGGCCATCGCCAAGAAGGCGATCACGCGCAAGACCGGCGCCCGTGGCCTGCGCTCGATCATGGAGGGCATCCTGCTCGAAACCATGTTCGAACTGCCCACCTACGAGGGCGTCGAGGAAGTGGTGGTCAACGCCGAGGTGGTCGAGGGCCGCGCCCAGCCGCTGCTGATCTACGCCGAAAAGCCCAAGAAGCAGCAGGACGGCGCCGCCTGATTGCGGACTGACCCCTGAGAATCAAAAGGGCGGGCCTCATGCGAGACCCGCCCTTTTTCTTTGATGGAACGCTCGCGCCTATTCGGTGCGCGGGCGCAGGTTGGTGGATTCCGCCTCGGTCTGGGCGTCCGCCCGGACGTCATCGGTGACGGGGCCGGGGCCGCTGTTCATGTCCGTGGCCGGAACGGCGCTCTCCTGCATGGCTGAATCCACGACCGGGGCGCCTTCGGGGGCCGGCTCGGTGGCTGCGGTGTCGACGGCCACGTCCTCGGCCGCGACGGTTTCGTCCATGGCCGGGGCTTCTTCTTCCTGATTGCAGGCCGCGAGGCCCAGAACCGCGGCGCTCGCGGCGACGATCATCATACGCATTGTGGTCTCCCTCTTGTTCTTTCGAAACAACGGCCAAGCTGGAATTCGGTTGCCCAATGGGCCTGATCTTGGGGATCTCCCGCCTGAGGCGCGAGGAAGCTACCAAAAATTAAGCCTTTTCCGTCAGGGGTGATTCCGTAGTTCCGCGCTCAGAAAGGGCGTTCGTCGGTGTTTGATCGCATGCGTCCCTATGCGCCCACAGGCGTCATCTTCCTGCTGATCCTGTACTTCGGCGTACAGGCGCTGACGGGCGAGCGCGGGCTGCTGAGCCATGGCGAGCGGGCCGAAATGCTGGAGCGCCGTCAGGTGGAGCTGGCCCGGCTGGAAGAGCAGCGTCAGGACCTTGAGATCCGCGTCCGCTACATGCGCACCGACAACCTGTCGCGCGACATGCTGGAAGAGCGCGCGCGCGTGGTGCTGGGCTTCGCCCGGCCCGAGGATTATCTGATCCCCGCGCCCCGGCCAGCCGCCACCGCGTCCTGAACTTTCGTTACAGGCGAGCCACGGCTTTGCCTTTCGGGAACGAAGGCTGCTAAAGCCCCCTTTCCGTAACGATAAGAACCCGTTCGTTCAGAGTTCAGCTGGAGGGCGCCGGATGGCGAAAGCCGCCGCTCAAAAATCGACCACCGCCAAGGGCACGTCCCCGGCGAAGATTCCAAACACGCCGCAGGCGACCAAGGACGAACTGCTCGACTACTATCGGCAGATGGTCCTGATCCGCCGCTTCGAGGAGCGCGCGGGCCAGCTATACGGCATGGGCCTGATCGGCGGCTTCTGCCACCTGTACATCGGCCAGGAGGCCGTGGCGGTGGGCGTGCAGGCCAGCGTCAAGCAGGGCCACGACAAGATCATCACCGGCTACCGCGACCACGGCCACATGCTGGCCGCGGGCATGGACCCCAATGAGGTCATGGCCGAGCTGACCGGTCGCATCGGCGGCTCGTCCAAGGGCAAGGGCGGCTCGATGCACATGTTCGACGTGCCCACCGGCTTCTATGGCGGTCACGGCATCGTCGGCGCCCAAGTGGCGCTGGGCACCGGTCTGGCCTTCGCGGGCAAGTACCGGGGCGATGACTCGGTCAGCTTCGTCTATTTCGGCGACGGCGCGGCCAACCAGGGGCAGGTGTACGAGAGCTTCAACATGGCCCAGCTGTGGAAGCTGCCGGCCATCTACATCATCGAGAACAACCAGTACGCCATGGGCACGAGCATCGAGCGCTCGTCGTCCACCACCGACCTGAGCCAGCGGGGCGCCAGCTTCGGCATCCCCGGCGAGCAGGTTGACGGCATGGACGTGCTGGCCGTGCGCGACGCGGTGAAGCGCGCCGTGGAACGCGCCCGGTCCGGCGAAGGCCCCTACATTCTGGAAGTGAAGACCTACCGCTATCGCGGCCACTCCATGTCCGACCCGGCCAAGTACCGGGCCAAGGAAGAGGTGGACGAGGTCAAGAAGACCCGCGACCCCATCGAGCACATCAAGAAGCTGCTGGCCGACGCCAAGGCCACCGAGGATGAGATCAAGGCCATCGACGCCGAGATCAAGGCCATCGTCGCCGAGGCGGTGCAGTTCGCTCAAGAGAGCCCCGAGCCGGACCCCTCCGAGCTCTATACCGACGTCTACGTGGAGGCCTGATCCGTGACCGACATTCTGATGCCGGCGCTGTCCCCCACGATGGAAGAGGGCACGCTGTCCAAGTGGCACATCAAGGCGGGGGACACCGTCTCCGCCGGTGACGTGATCGCCGAGATTGAGACCGACAAGGCGACCATGGAGGTCGAGGCCGTCGACGAGGGCGAAGTGCTCGAAATCCTGGTTGCCGAGGGCTCCGAGGGTGTGAAGGTCAATACGCCCATCGCGCGCCTGTCCGGCGACGACGCCGCGCCTGCGCCGAAGAAGGCCGATGGCGACAAGGACGAGCCCAAGGCTGAAAAGGCCGGCGACCCCGAGAAGAAAGCCCTCGAAGCGGCCGAGCCTCAGTCCGAAGGCGAGGGCGCCGCGCCCGTGACGCCGAAGGTGGAGCTGAAGGACCCGGAAATCCCGGAAGGGGCCAAGCTGGTCAAGACCACCATCCGCGACGCCCTGCGTGACGCCATGGCCGAAGAGATGCGCCGGGACGACAAGGTGTTCCTGATCGGCGAGGAAGTGGCCCAGTACCAGGGCGCCTACAAGGTCAGCCGCGAGCTGCTGCAGGAGTTCGGCGACCAGCGCGTGGTGGACACGCCCATCACCGAGCACGGCTTCGCCGGGCTGGGTGTCGGCGCCGCCATGGCGGGGCTGAAGCCCATCGTCGAGTTCATGACGTTCAACTTCGCCATGCAGGCCATCGACCACATCATCAATTCGGCGGCCAAGACGCTTTATATGTCGGGCGGCCAGATCAAGGCCCCCATCGTGTTCCGCGGCCCCAACGGCGCCGCCAGCCGCGTGGCGGCCCAGCACAGCCAGGACTATTCCGCCTGGTACGCCCAGGTGCCGGGCCTGAAGGTCATCGCGCCCTATGACGCGGCGGACGCCAAGGGCCTGCTGAAGGCCGCGATCCGCGACCCCAACCCCGTCGTCTTCCTCGAGCACGAGATGATGTACGGGCTGGAGTTCGATGTGCCGGAGGTGGACGACTATGTCCTGCCCATCGGCAAGGCCAAGGTGCGCCGCGAAGGCTCGGACGTGACCATCACGGCCCACAGCCGCATGGTGGGCTTTGCGCTCGCCGCAGCCGAGAAGCTGGCGGAAGAGGGCATCGAGGCCGAGGTCATCGACCTGCGGACCCTGCGCCCGCTGGACCACGAGACCATCGTGGAAAGCGTGAAGAAGACCAACCGCCTGGTCTCGGCCGAGGAAGGCTGGGGCCCCATGGGGGTCGGCGCCGAGGTGGTGGCCCGGGTGATCGAGCACGCCTTCGACTATCTGGACGCCCCGCCGCTGCGGGTGCACCAGGAAGACGTGCCGCTGCCCTACGCCGCGAACCTGGAAGCCCTGTCGCTGCCGGGCGTGGAAAAGATCATCAAGGCCGTGAAGGCGGTGACGGCATGAGCCAGCCTGAGGACTTCAAGCTGAACACGCCGGACAGCGTCGCCGCGGATCCGGAAGCGGTGGAATTCACGCGCATGTGGTGGTCGAAAGGCGAGCCGGTCATGTCCATCAAGCCGGCCTTCAAGGACCCGGCGGAGTATGGCCGCATGCTGGCCATCGCCGCGCGGCACATGGCCCACGGATACGCGGTCCGCCACGGTCAGGACGAGCGTGAGGCCTATCACCGCATCCTCAAGGGCATGAGTGACATCATCAAGGCTGACAACGCCCAGACCGTGGTCGAAGACACCAAACCCGGAAGCGTCCAATGACCGACATCCTGATGCCCGCCCTGTCGCCCACCATGGAAGAGGGCGTTCTGGCCAAGTGGCACATCAAGGTCGGCGACACCGTGTCGGCCGGCGATGTGATCGCCGAGATCGAGACCGACAAGGCGACCATGGAGGTCGAGGCGGTGGACGAGGGCGAGGTGCTGGAAATCCTCGTCGAGGAAGGCGCCGAAGGGGTGAAGGTCAATACGCCCATCGCCCGTCTGGCCGGCGACGACGCCGCGCCTGCGCCCAAGAAGGACGCGCCGAAGGCGGACGCCAAGGCGGAAGAGAAATCCGAGCCGAAGTCTGAAGCCAAGGCGGAAAAGGCGGAGGCTCCCAAGGCCGCGCCGGCGCCCGCCAAGGATGGTGAGCGCATCTTCGCCTCGCCGCTGGCCCGCCGTCTGGCGAAGGACGCCGGGCTGGACCTGAAGAGCATCAAGGGCACAGGCCCGCACGGCCGCATCGTCAAGGCGGACGTGGAAGCCGCCGGTAAGGGCGGCGCCGCCAAGGGCGCCGCAGCCGCCGCATCTGGCGAGCCGCGCAAGGTGCTGTCGCTGGAACAGCAGGGCATCGCGCCGGGCAGCTATGACCTCATTCCGCTGGACGGCATGCGCAAGGCCATCGCGCGCCGCCTGACCGACAGCTTCCGCGACGTGCCGCACTTCCCGCTGGTCATCGACTGCGAGATCGACGGACTGCTGGCCGCCCGGGCGCAGGTCAATGCGATGCTGGAGCCGCAGGGGATCAAGGTCTCGGTCAATGACTTCGTCATGAAGGCCGTGGCCATGGCCCTGAAGGCCGTGCCGGAGGCCAACGCCAGCTACACGCCCGAAGGCATCGCCATGCACCACCACGCCGACGTGGCCATGGCGGTCGCCATCGACGGCGGTTTGATCACCCCGATCATCCGCAAGGCGGAAACCAAGTCCCTGGCCGAGATCGCCACGGAGGCCAAGGATCTGGCCAAGCGCGCCCGCGACCGCAAGCTGAAGCCCGACGAGTTCCAGGGCGGCACGTTCAGCGTCTCGAACCTGGGCATGTTCGGCATCAAGTCCTTCGCCTCGATCATCAACGAGCCGCAAGGCGCGATCCTGAGCGTGGGCGCCGGCGAGAAGCGGCCGGTGGTGCGGGGCGATCGTGTCGAGATCGCCACGGTCATGACGGTGACCCTGACCTGCGACCACCGCGTCGTGGACGGGGCCGTGGGGGCGAAGTTCCTGCAGGCCTTCAAGCCGATGATCGAGAACCCTGTGACGATGCTGGCCTGATCGTCCTGAAATCTCCTATGCTTCGGCGCGGGAGGGGCGATCATGACAGCGGCGGAACAGCCGGGCGGCGCGTGCGCCGCCTGCGGGGTGACTCTGAACGGTCGATACTGCCACGCCTGTGGTCAGGACACCGAGGCGCGGCCGCGTCCCTTGCGGGATATGGCGCTTGAGGCGTTCTCTGAAACCAGCCTGATCGATGGGCAGGGGGTGCGCACACTTGTGGCCCTGGTGACCCGGCCCAGCCGCATCCTGATCGCCTATCGCGAGGGTGCGGGCAGCCTCTACGCCAGCCCGGTCAAGATCTTCGTGGTGGTGACGGCGCTGTTCCTGGCGGTGCTGAACTTCAGCGACGTGGTCATCTATCAGTATGTGCGTCAGGTTGAGCCGGGCGCCCAGGTCACGGCGCGATCCAATCCTGACGGCGTGACGGTGCATGTCACCGGCGCCAGCGAACAGACGCGGTGGATGCAGCGTCGCGTAGACGTGCCCATCGATCCCCGCATCCATCAAGCCATGCAGGACGCAGCGGCGCGCGCCGACACAGAGGCCGATCGCCAAAATTTACTCTACGAAATCCAGTCTGACATCGAGCAGGAGATCATCACCGAACGGCTCAGCGCTTGGCTGCCCAATGCGATCTGGCTGCTCACGCCGCTGTTTGCGCTTCTGCTGGCGCCGTTGTTCGGGCGGCGGCGGTTGTTCATGGAGCATCTGGTTTTCGCCATGTGGGCGCATGTCACGGCGTTCACCCTGCTGATGCTGCTGGCGCTGGCGAACCGGTTCGGGGCGAACCTGCCCGCCTGGCCGCTGGCCATTCCGTACCTGATCTACTTCACGCGGGCGGCGTCGCGGTACTACGGCATGTCCATGGGATCCGCAGCGTGGCGGTCAGTGGCGCATGCGGCGCTGTACCTGCTGCTTGTGCTGGCGCCCGCAGGGATCGTGGTGGCGATCTCGGCGCTGGACCTGCAGGCGCTGGCCGCCTTCATCGCCGCCTGAACTTTCGTTTCCGCCCGGTCTCAGGTGTGGCCACGGGGGGCGGGGGCGGATATGACCGGGCGTCAAGATTCAAGGTGTTGGAGACTTCTGGATGGCCGACTTCGATCTCATCGTCATCGGATCGGGACCGGGCGGCTATGTGGCCGCGATCCGGGCCAGCCAGCTGGGCCAGAAGGTCGCCATCGTCGAGCGCGAGAACCTCGGCGGCATCTGCCTGAACTGGGGCTGCATCCCCACCAAGGCGCTGCTGAAGTCCGGCGAGAAGTACGAGAGCCTGAGCCACCTGAAGGACTATGGCCTGAGCGCCGACAAGGTGGGGTTCGACTTCGAGGCCATCATCGCCCGCTCGCGCGGCGTGGCCAAGCAGCTGAATCAGGGCGTCGGCTTCCTGATGAAGAAGAACAAGATCGAGGTCATCGAGGGCGACGCCAAGCTTGAGAAAGGGCAGGGCGCCCCGAAGGTCGTCATCGCCCTGAAGGACGGCAAGTCGCGCGCGGTGCAGGCCAAGGCGGTCATGCTGGCCGTCGGCGCCCGCGCCCGCGCCCTGCCGCAGATCGGTCTGGAGGCGGACGGCGAGCGCATCTGGGCTTACCGCGAGGCCATGGCGCCGAAGGCCATGCCCAAGTCCATCGTGGTGATCGGCTCGGGCGCCATCGGCATCGAGTTCGGCAGCTTCTACAGCGCTCTGGGCTGCGAGGTGACGGTGGTCGAGGCGGTGGACCGCATCATGCCGGTGGAGGACGAAGAGGTCTCCAAGGCCGCCCAGAAGGCCTTCGAGAAGCGCGGCATGAAGTTCCGCGTGGGCGCCAAGGTGACGAAGGTGACCAAGGACAAGTCCGGCGTGAAGGTGGCCATCGAGGCGGGCGGCAAGGCCGAGACGCTGGAGGCCGAGGTCTGCATCTCGGCGGTGGGGATCACCGCCAACACCGACGGCATCGGGCTGGAGGCGCTGGGCGTCGAGCTGGACCGGGGCCACATCAAGACCGACAGCCACTGCCAGACCAACGTCAAGGGCCTGTACGCCATCGGCGATTGCGCCGGCGCGCCCTGGCTGGCGCACAAGGCGTCGCACGAGGGCATCCACGCCGCCGAGCACATCGCCGGGTTCAAGACCCCCAACGTGCATTCGCCCATCGCCGGCTGCACCTACGCCCAGCCGCAGGTGGCCTCAGTGGGGATCACCGAGCAGGGCGCGCGGGAGGCCAAGCGCGAGGTCAAGATCGGCCGCTTCCCCTTCAAGGTGAACGGCAAGGCCATCGCGGCGGGCGAGACTGAGGGCTTCGTCAAGGTGATCTTCGATGCGAAGACCGGCGCCCTGATCGGGGCCCACATGATCGGCCATGAAGTGACCGAGATGATCCAGGGCTATGTCACCGCCATCACCATGGAGGCGACGGAGGAGGAGATGCAGGGCACGGTCTATCCGCACCCCACCATGTCCGAGGCCATGCACGAGGCCGCGCTGGACGCGTACGGGCGGATGATCCACCTCTGATCGATTTCGGACTCAGGCCCGCAAAAAAACAGGGTCTGAATTGTCCGAAATGTCGAAATCCCGTTCGAAACAGAGTCTGAAAACGTCTGAAATCCGCCCCCTGATTTCATACTCCGGCGCCGGAAAAAACAGGGTCTGAATCGTATCAATGGTATGAAATGGCCCTCCCGTTTTCTGATCGAGGGGGCATTATAAGGCATGCGAAACGAGCGGGATTAATTAGCGGCGCTTTTCCGCATCGGGGCCCCGAAGCCTGATCGCGGCCCAAGGCGTAGACCCATGGAATCGACGATGCGGGGTTCGCGCGCAGGTAGGACGCCAACTTCGCAAATCGACCCGCTATGGGCATATGGAGATCGGCTAAATTCAGGGCGACCAACCTAGGCGGAGCCGCAACGTGGAAAAAGAGGCAAGTGAAAGGCGACTATCCGGATGGTGGCCGATCATCGCGTTTGCAGTGGGGGTGCCCGTCGCCGTTCTCGTTGGGCAACTCGCTACAGAAGGCACGGCATTAATCGCAGGGGTCATGGCAGCGGCTTTGATATTTTGCCTAGCAGCCTTCTGGGACTTTCGGGCGAAGCCGTGGTTTTCTCCGCTGGTCGCGCTTTGGATCATAGCGCACTTGACGGTGCTGATATTCTTCGTGTTCCCAATGAAGTTAGAAGGTTCGAAGCTCTTACTGGCACTGATCTTCCCGGAGTATTTGACTTTCGCGGCTCTGGTCTGGCTCACAAGTAAAAAATGGGTTGGGAGAGTGCAAAGCTAACGTCCGCTTTCCACCCGTTGCGGCGGCTCGGGGCGTCTGCTGTTCGGCAGTATCCCTGCGTCAATCCTGATGACGTGACCTAGAGGTAGGCGCCTGCCTGCCAGGGGACGAACTCGTTGTCGCCGACGCCCAGGGCCTCGGACTTGCTGGGTTCGCCCGAGGCGACGGCGAGGATGCGGGCGAAGATGAGATCGCCCATCTCGGTCAGGGACGCGCCGGTCAGCACCGGCGAGGCGTCGATGTCCATGTCCTCATCCATCCACGAGGCCAGTTTGGCGTTGGAGGCGACCTTGATGGACGGGGCGGGCTTGGCGCCGAACACCGAGCCGCGCCCGGTGGTGAAGACGATCAGATTGGCGCCCGAGGCGATCTGGCCTGTGGCCGAGCAGGGGTCGTAGCCGGGGCTGTCCATGAAGCTGAGGCCCTTGGTCGTCAGGGGCTCGGCATAGCCGATGACGTCGTTCAGGGGCGTGGAGCCGGACTTGGCCACGGCGCCCAGAGACTTCTCCAGAATGGTGGTCAGGCCGCCCTTGAGATTGCCGGGTGAGGGGTTGTTGTTCAGCTCCATCTGGTGCCGCTCGGCGTACTCGCGCCACCAGTCCAGCCGGGCGTTCAGACGGTCGGCCACCTCCTGCGACGCCGCCCGGCGCAGCAGCAGGTGCTCGGCGCCCCATATCTCGGGCGTTTCCGACAGCATGGCCGAGCCGCCATTGGCCACCAGACGATCCACCGCCGCGCCCAGCGCCGGATTGGCGGTGACGCCGGACCAGCCGTCGGAGCCGCCGCACTGCAGGCCTACGGTCAGGTGTTCGGCGGAGACGGTCTGGCGTGTCGCCTTGGCGGCCTCGGCGATCATCTCGCGGACGATGGCCTGGCCCTGTTCGATGGCGCGGGACGTGCCGCCCGCCTCCTGAATGGTCATGGCGCGCAGGGCAGGCCCGGCCTGAAGCCCCTCGCGGGCCATGAAGTCGGGAATCTGGTTGGCCTCGCAGCCCAGCCCCACCACCAGAATGCCCGCGAAATTGGGATGGCGCGCATAGCCCGCCAGGGTGCGCTGGAGCAGGGTGACGTCCGGGCTCATGGACGCGCCGCCGCAGCCGCCCTGATGGGTGAAGGCCACCACGCCGTCGACGCCGGGATGGTCCTCCGGCCGGAAGCTGTCGGCGATGCGCCGGGCCACGGTGGCCGAGCAGTTCACGCTGGTCAGGACGCCGATGTAGTTGCGAGTGCCGACGCGGCCGTCGGCGCGCACATAGCCTTGGAACGTGGCGCCGGGCTGGACCGTGACGGGGCGGGCGTCCACGCCGATCTCGGCGTCGCGGCTGTCGTCGGCCATGACCAGATTGTGGGTGTGGACGTGCGATCCGGCCGGGATGGCGGCGCGGGCCCGGCCGATGACCTGACCGTATTTGCGCACGATGGCGCCCTCGGCGATATCGTGGCGGGCGACCTTGTGGCCCGCTGCGACGTCATCGCGCACAGGCGTGGTGAGCCCGCTCGGGTTCGAACCGGCCGCCAGATCCTCGAGCGCCACGGCCACGTCGTCGGCGGGGTTCAGGATCAGGACGCGGCTCATGACTTTGGCAGGCTTTCCACGAAGGCTTCCACGGCGCCCTGTGCGCCACGCTCGACAAGACTGAGATGGGCGTCCGTGACCGCCTTCGCAAACCGCGCGTCGCCAGCGAGGGCGGGCGGGAAGACGGCGGACAGGGTCAGCAGGGCGGCCACGCGGGCGCGGGAATCGCCGCCGCCGGCCACCAGACGCGCCGTTTGGGCGGCCAGCGGGTCGTCCACGGCGAAGGCGTTGCCGGCGTCGTCCACGCCGTCCTGCCAGCGCATCCAGCCCGCCACGGCCAAGGCCAGGGCGTCGATGGGCTGGTCCTTGTCCAGACGCGCGGCGCAGGCGGCCAGCAGGCGCTGGGGCAGCTTCTGGCTGCCGTCCATGGCGATCTGGACCGTGCGGTGCTGAAGCGCGCTGTTGGTGAAGCGGCGCATCAGCTCGCCGCGATAGGCGGCCACGTCCAGCCCCGGCGGCGGGGACAGGGTGCTTTCAGCCTCGTCCCAGAGGGCTTCGACAAAGCGGGCGTAGGCGGGGATGGCCACCACCTGATCCACGTATTGCAGGCCCGCCAGACCGCCCAGATAGGCGATGGCCGAATGGGCGCCGTTGAGAAGGCGCAGCTTGGCGTCTTCCCACGGCGCCACGTCGGCGGTGATCTGGACGCCGAGGGATTCGAAATCCGGGCGCGGGCCGGCGAAGCGGTCCTCGATCACCCACTGGGTGAAGGGCTCGGTCTTGACCATGCCCTGATCGGCGACGCCCAGCAGGGCCTCGTTGGCGGCCACGTCGGCGGGCGTGGTGGCGGGCACGATGCGGTCCACCATGGTCTGGGGGAAGGCGCCCCGGGTCTCGATCCAGTCGCGCAGGTCCGGGTCGATGCGGCCGGCCATGTCCAGCACCGCCTGACGGATGCGGGCGCCGTTGTGGGGGACGTTGTCGCACGAGACCACGGTGAAGGGCGGCAGGCCCGCGGCCTTGCGCGCGGCCAGGGCGGCGGTGACTAAGCCGGGGGCGGTGCGGGGCGCTGACAGGTCGGACAGGTCCGCCGCCACATCCGGGTCACCGGTCATCAGGGCGCCGGAGGCCGGGTCGAGGCGGTAGCCTTTCTCCGTGACGGTCAGGGTGACCATATGCACGTCCGGCTGGGCCATGGCGGCCACCAGGGCGGCGGGGTCTTCGGGCGCCACCAGCACCGACTGGATCGCGCCGATGATGCGCACGTCGCGCCGGTCGCCGTCACGGACCACGACGCTGTACAGGCCGTCCTGCGGGTTCAGCTGATCCCGCACCCCGGGCGAGCGCAGGGAGGCGCCCAGCACGCCCCAGCGCAGGTCGCCCGCCGCCAGGGCGTCATCTAACACCACCGCCTGGTGGGCCCGGTGAAAGGCCCCGACGCCCAGATGCACCACGCCGGTCTTCACCGCCGCGCGGTCGTAGGCCGGCCGCGCCACGGCCGGAGGCAGGGCGCCGAGGGACGCCTCGGACAGTCTCTGGGTCATCGCATCAGGTTGAGCAAGGTCAGGGAGAAGGCCGGCACATAGGTGATCAGCATCAGCGAGACGATCAGGGCCAGATAGAACGGCCACATGGTCTTGACCGCGTCCTCGACCCGGATCTTGCCCACGGCGCAGCCCACGAACAGGACCGACCCCACCGGCGGGGTCACCAGTCCGATGCCCAGGTTCAGCATCAGCACCATGCCGAACTGCACCGGATCCATGCCCGCCTCCATGGCCACCGGCAGGAAGATGGGCGAGGTGATGACGATCAGGGGCGCCATGTCCATGAAGGTGCCCAGCACCAGCAGGATGACGTTGATCATCAGCAGCATGATGATGGGATTATCCGACACCATGCGCATCAGGCTGGCCAACTGGTCAGGCGCCTCGTTCAGGGCCAGGAGCCAGCCGAAGGCGGCCGCCGAGCCGATGATCAGCATGACCATGGCCGTGGTCTTCACCGCGTTCATGGCGGCGGTGACGAAGCCGCGCAGGGTCAGGGTGCGATAGACGAGGAAGCCCACCACCATGGTGTAGATCACCGCGACGGCCGAGCTCTCGGTCGGAGTGAAGACCCCGCCCAGAATGCCGCCGAAGATGATCACAGCGGTCAGCAGACCCGGAATGGCGCCGGCGAAGGCGCGGGCGAAGGCGCCCCAGCCAGGGAACTCGCCGCGCGGATAGCCGCGCTTGAGCGCCACCAGCCAGGCCACGACCATCAGGATCAGGCCGGTGACCAGACCGGGCACCACGCCCGCCATGAACAGGTCGGCCACCGAGATGGAGACGCCCGCAGCCGCCGCATAGATGATCATGTTGTGCGACGGCGGGATCAGCAGGCCGGTGACGGCCGCCGTGGTGGTGACATTGACCGAGTAGTCGGCGTCATAGCCGCGCTTCTTCATCATGGGGATGAGCGTAGAGCCCAGGGCCGAGGCGCTGGCGATGGCCGAGCCGGACACGCCGCCGAACATCATGGAGGCGCCCACGTTCACCGGCCCCAGACCGCCGCGGATGCGCCCGACGGCGGCGTTGGCCACCCGGACCAATCGCTCGGCGATGCCCGCCTGTTGCATCAGGTCGCCGGCGAAGATGAAGAAGGGAATGGCCATCAGGGCGAAGACGTTCACCCCCGACGCGATGCGCTGGAACGCCACCAGCGGCGCGATGTCCATGTAGATGAAGGTCACCAGCGAGGCGATGCCCAGAGCGAACGCCACCGGCACGCCCAGGACCAGCAGGACCAGCAGGGTGAGGAGAAGAAGCGTCAGCTCCATAGGGGTTCGACCTTTCCGCCTCGGGCCTCGGCGATCAGATGTTCAACGGAAAAGAAGACGATGAGCCAGCCGGCGATGGGCAAGGGCAGGTAGCTGAAGCCCCGCGAAATCCCCAGGGTGGCGATCTCGATCTCCCAGGTGCGGATCACCAGCTCGCCGCCCCACACGCCCATGGCCGCGCCGAAAGCGCCCACCATGAACAGGGAGAAGGCGCGCGACAGCCTGGCGAGGGCGGGCGGCATGGCGTTGGTGGCGGCGGTCATGCCGATGTGGAACTGCTCGCGCACCCCCACGGCGGCGGCCAGCAGGATGAACCAGACCATCAGGGCAAGGGAGGCGGCTTCGGCCCATGCGGGCGAGTCGCCCAGCACATAGCGGGCGAACACCTGCCAGCCGATGACGGCGGTCATGACCACCAGTCCGGTAGCCGCGAACACCAGCGTCACGCGGCTGATCCATCGGGAAACGGCGGCGAGAAGAGACAGCATCGGCTACTCCATGGCCTGGATGTCGCGGACCAGCCGCTGTTGCAGCGGCGTGGTGATGAAGCGCTCCCAGACCGGCTCCATCAGGGCGCGGAAGGGCTCCACGTCCACGTCCTCGATCAGCTCGCATCCGGCGGCGATGACGTTTTCGCGGGACGACGCCTCGCGCGCATCCCACAGCTCGCGCATGTAGGGCACGCTCTCGTCGGCGCATTCCATGACCAGATCGCGGTCGGCGGGGGTCAGGCGGTCCCAGGTGCGCTGGGACATGACCAGCGCTTCCGGCGCCATGACGTGGCCGGTGGCGGTGTAGTAGCGCGCCACCTCGTGGTGACGGGTGTCGTCGTAGGACGGCATGTTGTTCTCGGCCCCGTCCACCACGCCCTGCACCAGCGCCTGATAGACCTCGCCGAAGGGAATGGGCGTGGGGTTGGCGCCCAGGGCGCGGACCATGGCCACATAGAGGTCCGACGGCTGCACCCGGATCTTCATGCCGGCCAAATCCTGCGGCGTCCGCACCGGGCGCAGGCGGTTGTAGAAGGAGCGCTGGCCGGAGTCGTAGAAGCACAGGCCGATCAGGCCGTGGGGACGCAGGCTGTTCAGGATCGCGCGGCCGGGCTCGCCGTCCAGCGAGCGGCGCATGTGGTCCGTCGAACTGAACAGGAAGGGCAGGGCGGGCACGAAGGTGGTGGGCTCGATCACGTTCAGCGGCGCCAGATTGACCCGATTGACGTCCAGCCCCCCGAACATGGTGATCTCAAGGGTGTCGCCCTCGCCGCCCAGCTGGCCGCCGGGATAGTTGCGCAGGCGCAGGCGGCCGTCGGTGCGTTCGGACAGCCGCTCGCCGAAATGG
This sequence comes from Brevundimonas sp., assembly GCF_047617075.1. Classification (GTDB taxonomy): domain Bacteria; phylum Pseudomonadota; class Alphaproteobacteria; order Caulobacterales; family Caulobacteraceae; genus Brevundimonas. Next base: position 18,333 of record NZ_JBLGCI010000007.1, on the reverse strand, counting down.
TCGACGGCCTGGACGGTGGGATAGCCGGCGGCGTGGGTGTCGGCGCCGCGCAGGGGACGCTCGCCGATCTCCTGGCTGCAGGCCGCGGCCCCCAGCAGAAGGGGCGCGGCGAGGGCGGCGCGTCGGGTGGGGTTTAAGGTCAAAGCTTGTACGCCTGTTTCACGAGGTCATAGGTCAGGGCGCGGGCCACGCCGTGGGCCTCGTCCTCCTCCAGCCGGTGCTCGACCACCAGCCGGGCCAGGAAGGCGCAGTCCATGCGCCGGGCCACGTCGTGGCGGGCCGGGATGGACAGGAAGGCGCGGGTGTCGTCGTTGAAGCCGACGGTGTTGTAGAAGCCCGCCGTCTCGGTGGTCTGCTCGCGGAAGCGGCGCATGCCCTCGGGGCTGTCGTGGAACCACCATGACGGACCCAGCTTCAGCGCCGGATAGTGACCGGCCAGCGGGGCCAGCTCGCGGGCGTAGACGCTCTCGTCCAGGGTGAAGACGATCATGGAGAATTTCGGGTCGGAGCCGAAGCGGTCCAGCAGCGGCTTGAGCGCGCGCACATAGTCGGTGCGGGTGGGGATGTCGGCGCCCTTGTCGCGGCCGAAACGCTCGAAGGCCCAGCCGTTGTGATTGCGGAACGAGCCGGGATGCAACTGCATCACCAGACCGTCCTCGGTGCTCATGCGGGCCATCTCGGTGAGCATCTGGCCGCGGAACAGTTCGGCGTCGGCGGGCTCGAAATGGCCCGACACGATCTTCTCGAACAGGGCCTTCGCGTCGGCGGCGGGCAGGTCGGCGGTGAAGGCGGTGGGGTGGCCGTGGTCGGTGGAGGTGGCGCCCATGGCGGCGAAGAATTCGCGCCGGTTCTTGAGGGCCGCCAGATAGCCCTCCCAGGTCAGGGCATCCTCGCCGGTGATCGCGCCCAGCTGGACCAGATTATCGCGGAAATCCTCGTAGTCGGGGTCCAGCACCGGGTCCGGGCGATAGGCGGTCAGGACGCGGCCCTTCCAGCCGGACTCGCGGATGGTCTTGTGGTGCTCAAGCCCGTCCAGCGGGCTTTCGGTGGTGGTGATGACCTCGATGTTGAACCGCTCGAACAGGGCGCGGGGGCGGAAGTCGTCCTGCCCCAGCTTGTCGGCCATGACGTCGTAGTAGTGGTCGGCGGTTTCGGGCGTCAGCCGCTCGGTCAGGCCGAACACTTCGGAATAGACCCAGTCATGCCAGATGCGCGACGGCGTGCCCCGGAACAGATGATAGTGCGCGGCGAAACGGCGCCAGATGGCGCGGGGATCGGTCTCGACCGGGCCGCCGTCGGCGCGCGGCACGCCCAGGCTCTCCATGGACACGCCTTGGCTGAACAGCATGCGGAAGACGTAGTGGTCCGGCGTGATCAGCAGCTCGGCCGGGTTGGAGAAGGACTCATTGCCGGCGAACCACGAGGGATCGGTGTGCCCGTGCGGGCTGATGATCGGCAAATCCTTCACCTCCGCATACAGGCGCCGCGCCACCGTGCGGGTGTCGGCGTCGGCGGGGAACAGGCGGTCGGGGTGCAGGCTGAGCTTGTGGGTCATCGGTTCATACGCGGCGGGATAGGGGAGCATGGAAGCGATCGAGCATGCGGACGGACGGCAAGCCATGAGCCTGACCGCCACGATGCGTCGTCGCTGAACCTGTGATCATCATTCGAGGCGACCCGGTTTCATCCCATGATGCGGAGAGCCGTTTGAAGCGTCGGCGCTCTCGTGAATTGTCGCCATAGTTTCCGCAATCGCGCCGCTTGTCCACCGGTGGCGGCGAAAGTTTGCCACCGGTGTCATATGTTGACACTATGGGGTTGTCCAAAGCTCCCCTGGCGGAGCAGCATTGCACGAAGGGGCCGCAGAGCCTCGTTCCAGAACCGACCCCGGAGGAGTTCCACCATGTCCATTTCCCGCCGCGCCTTGATGTCGGCCTTCGCCGCAACCACTGTCGTCGCCGGCATGGGACGCGCCGCCTGGGCCCAGGGCGGGCCGAACGCGGCCATTCTGGACGCGATGAAGCGGGCGACCCGGTTCATGGTGGAGGAGGCTGCCGTCGGTGGGGGCTATGTCTGGTCGTATCTGCCGGACTTCTCGCGGCGCTGGGGCGAGCTGGAGGCGTCGCCGACCATGATCTGGATCCAGCCGCCGGGCACCGGAACCATGGGGCACCTGTACCTGGACGCCTATCACGCCACCGGCGACGAGTTCTATTACCGGGCCGCCGAGGCCGTGGCGCGGGCGCTGGTGGGGGCGCAGCTGCCGTCGGGCGGGTGGAACTACGTGCACGACACGGCCGGTCCCGAGGCCGAGCAAGAGTGGTACGCCACCTATGGCGCCAACGCCTGGCGCATGGAGGAATTCCAGCACTATATCGGCAACGGCACCTTTGATGACGCGGGCACGTCCGAGGTCTCGCAGTTCCTGCTGCGGCTGTATCTGGAGAAGCGGGACGAGACCTGGCGCGCGCCGCTGGACAAGGCGATCCAGTTCGTTCTGGACGCCCAGTATCCCAACGGCGGCTGGCCCCAGCGTTATCCGTTCGTGGAGGACGCCCTGGACGGGCTGGACGACTACACCCGGCACATCACCTTCAATGACGCGGTGGCGGGCGAGAACCTGGAGTTCCTGATCTTCTGCTACCAGACCCTGGACCGGCCGGACCTGCTGGATCCGATCCGCCGGGGCATGGACATCTATCTGGAGACGCAGCAGCCCATGCCGCAGCCGGCGTGGGGCCTGCAGCACTATGCGCACGATCTGACCCCGGCGCCGGCCCGCAGCATCGAGCCGCGCGCCTTCGCCACCCACACCACCGCGGCGAACATCGAGTCCCTGATCGGCTTCTATCGCCTGACCGGGGACCGCAAATATCTGGCGCGGATTCCCGAGGCCATCGACTGGCTGGAGTCGGTCGCGGCGCCGGCCGACATCCGTCCCGCAGGGCGGACCCACCCCACCTTCATCCAGATGGGCAACGGGCGGCCGCTGTACATTCACCGCCGGGGCTCGAACATCGTCAACGGCTGCTACTACGCCGACGAGAATCCCAATGACACGGTGATCCACTACGGCTCGTTCCGGGCGGTGGACACAGACGCCCTGCGCGCGGCCTATGAGGAAGCCGCCGCCCTGTCGCCGGAACAGGCCTCGGATGGATCGCCCCTGCTGGCGCCGGCGGGCAGCGCCAGCCTGCCGCGCTATTTCACCCTGTCGGACATCGAGGTCTCGGACATGAACAGCGCGGGCTACGACGTGGACGCCGCGACGCCGGAACAGGTGGCCGCCGTGGTCGAGGGTCTGAACGAGGCCGGATGGTGGCCCACGCCGCTGACGGCCACCAGCAATCCCTACATCGGGCCGGGCCCGGAAGAGGTTCAGCCGGGCGAGTTCCGCCTGACCCGGGTGGGGGACAAGTGGGACACCTCGCCCTGGGTCACCGACTTCCCCGAGGAGGGCATCTCCACCGGCGTCTACATCCGCAACATGGGCGTGCTGATCCGGGCGCTGGGCGCGGAATAGGGTCTGTCAGGTTCCGTGGTTGGTCTTTCGGGCGCTCCTGCCGTAACGTCGGTCTGTCAAGGATTGCGGGAGGACGGACCATGGGACCGCTTCACTGGATCGGACTGGGCGCGGGCGGGCTGATGCTGGCCCTGGCGGGCGCATCGCCTGCGGCGGCCCAGTCCTTGTCGGACGGGGATTACGACCGCTGCGCCGTCTATCGCGGCGGCGATTTCCGTGGCTATGACAGCGTGTGTCTGGAGCGGCGCCGGGCCGCCCTGCGCCACTACCGCAACGACGATGGTTACGGCCATGGGCGTCGGCGGGAAGGATTCGATACCGATCGCTACTCCGGGGTCTATTTCTGTCCGCCGCAGGCCAACTACGGGCGTGGCTATGTTCGCCTGAACGGATACGGGACCGTCGACTCGCCCATCAACGGCCGGTCGTGCACTCCACGGGACATGAGTTATCGCGGTACGGGGTATTACTGAGTTGCGGGCGGCCCTCATGGCGCTGGGTTTGCTGACGCTCGCAGCCTGCGAGCGCGAGCCGGAGGTGCGGCGGCTTGATCCGCCGGTCCCGGCAGACGTGGACGCGCAGGTGGCTTTGAACGAGCCCGGGCACAACCTGACAGTGGCGGCTGGGGAGCGTTTCGCCGTGGTGACCGAATCGAACTTTTCCTGGCGCGAGGCGGAACGGTCGGCGGGTCTCGTGCCGGTCACGGAAACTGCCGGGGCGACGGACACCAACCAGACCGAACGCGGCTGGACAGGCGGGCCCTATTGGCGGGTGTTCGTCTATGAGGCGCGGGACACCGGTGAGCAGGGGCTGACCTTCGAGGAAGTCAGGGAGTGGGAGCCGGACGGCGTTCTGGACACCCGGCGGGTCGCCGTCATGGTCACGACGGAAAACGCCAGCCCAGGACGTGCTGAAGGTCGCTGACGGCGTCTTCGGCCTTGCCCCTGACCACAGGCGATGGATCGGTCAGGGCCGCCTTGACGATAGGGGTCACGACAGCCTCGTCCAGTTCGCCGGTCGTGCGCGCCAGATGGCCGAATCCGAGAATGGCGTTGCCGCGCACCCATTCGTCCGGATGGGTCGAAAGACGACAGCAAACGTCAGCCGCCCAGGCGGCGTCCGGCGGGTCCATGGAGACGACGACGGGCGCATAGGCGAGGTCGGCAGGGTCATCGGCGGCGATGACCCGTTCCACGTCCGCCTTCGTCCATCCGTCCCTGAACGGTCCCATACACCCCTCGAAAGCCGTTCGCCCGGAGCACGAGGCCCCGGGCGAAGAAGATCAGTCTTCCTTGATGTTGTCGACGCCCTCGCCGAAGGCTCCGGCCGGGGAGCTGATGGTGGTCTCCTCGGTGATATCGATGCCCTTGGCCAGCTTGGAGTGCCAAAAGCCGTAGGCGGCGTAGATCACCGCGCCGATGGCCGCATAGCCGCCCAGCAGCATCAGTGGCAGGGGATTGTCCTCGGCTGCGTGCTGGAACATGGGGATCAGGTTCTGGCTGGCCAGGAACAGGCAGGCGCAGATGCCGAGGAACGCCGTCACCACGCCGCCGGGGACCTTGAACGGACGCTCCATCTCCGGGTGTCGGATGCGCAGCATGATGACGCTGAAGCAAACGATGGCGAAGGCGGTCGCGGTGCCCAGCGAAACCAGATCGCCGAGGATCGAGATGGGCAGGAACGCTGCAGCGATGGAGATCAACACGCCCAGCACTATGGTGCCGATCCAGGGCGTGCGGAACTTGGGGTGGATCAGGGCGAATGCGCGGGGAAGCAAGCCGTCGCGCGCCATGGTGTAGAACACCCGCGTCTGGCCGTAGCACAGCACCAGCATGACCGAGCTAAGGCCCGTGATCGCGCCGATCTTGATCAGGAAGCTGATCAGGTTCAGCTCTCCGCCCGGCGCGCTCGCAAGCGGGATGTCGGCCCAGGTCAGCGCCATACGGTCGATGGCCACGGCGATGGGGGCGGGCGAGGCCAGCTCCAGATAGGGCACCACGCCGGTCATGACGGCGGCCACGGCCATGTAGATCAGGGTGCAGACGAACAGGGCGCCGAGAATGCCGACGGGGACGTCCCGGGACGGGTTCTTGGCCTCCGCCGCGGCGGTCGACACCGCCTCGAAGCCCACATAGGCGAAGAAGATGATCGCCGCGCCCCGGAAGATGCCGCCGACGCCGAACTGGCCGGCGACGCCGGTCGGCTCGGGGATGAAGGGGATCCAGTTGTCCGGGTTCACATAGCTGATGCCCACGCCGATGAAGGTCAGCAGCACGATGATCTTGATGACCACGATGGCGTTGTTGATGTTGGCGGACTCGCTGACGCCCAGCACCAGCAGGCCGCACACCGCCGCGATGCCGATGGCGGCGACCAGATTGAAGGTGCCCGTCATGGGGAAGCTGTAGGCGCCCACGTCCTGAACCATCTGGACCAGCGGGGTGGCCCACTGGGGCCCCTCGCCGCCGGGATAGGCGATGGTCGGGAATAGCTGCTGACTGATCCCGAAGTCGCTCAGGATCGAGACCACATAGCCGGACCAGCCGACCGCCACAGTGGAGGCGGCTACGCCGTATTCCAGCACCAGCAACCAGCCCATTATCCAGGCGAACACCTCGCCCAGGGTGCCGTAGGCGTAGGTGTAGGCGGAGCCGGACACCGGCATGGTGGAGGCCAGTTCGGCGTAGCACAGGCCCGCCAGGGCGCAGGCGATGCCGGCGATGACGAAGGACAGCATGATGGCCGGCCCGGCGTTGGCCGAGGCCACCTGTCCGGTCAGCACGAAGATGCCGGCCCCGATGATGGCGCCGATGCCCAGGCTCATCAGATTGATGGGACCCAGAGTCCGTTTCAGCTCGCTCTTTGCGGCTTCTTTCTGGATCTGGGCGATGGATTTCTTCAGGAACAGGCGATTGCCGGTCCTGGGCGACGGGGCTGCGCTCATGCAGGGTGATGCTCCACGCGGGCGGTCCCGATTGACGCCGTTCGCGCTGGACGGGGACGCTAGTGCGGGTCCCGTGTTCACGCAATCGTCATTTACGAACGCCGTTCCTTTTCTCTCCGGAGGCGATCGATGCTTCGGAAAGCCTTGATTCACGGGGGGCGCTCCGTAAGGTCCGCCCAAACAGGGCGCCCTCGTGGGGAAGCGGCGCCGATAGGGAATGGGAACACATTCATGGTCGCAACTTCGGCTCCGGGTCAGGCCCGGTGGTCATCGCGCGCCGCCTTCGTGCTGGCCGCCACCGGGTCCGCCGTCGGTCTGGGCAATCTGTGGCGCTTTCCGACGGAAGCGGGGCTGAACGGGGGCGGGGCCTTCGTCTTCTTCTACATCCTGTGCGTGGCGCTGATCGCGGCGCCGCTTCTGCTGGCGGAGACCCTGATCGGTCGCCATGGCCAGCGCTCGACCATCGGCAGCGCCGCCTATCTGGCGCGCCAGTCCGGCGCCAGCCCGGCGTGGAGCGCCCTGGCGATCGTCGGTCTGGTGGCCAACACCCTGATCCTGACCTTCTACGGCGTGGTCGCGGGCTGGGTGATCTATTTCGTCGGCAGCACGGGCATGGACCTGTTCGGCACGATGGCGGCGGGCCAGCCCCTCGCGGGCCTGTACGCCGACAGCACGGTTGAGGAGATCAGCGTGCTGATGCCCAACCTGTTCGCCAATCCGGGTCTGCTGGTGGCTATGCAGGCGGTGTTCGTGGTGCTGACCGTGTGGATCGTGGCGCGCGGCGTGAAGGGCGGCATCGAGGCGGCGGCGGTGTGGCTGATGCCCGCCTTCTTCTTCCTGCTGATCGGCATCACCATCTATGCGGCCATCACCGGCGACTTCGGCGCGGCCCTGACCTTCCTGTTCACCCCGGACTTCGAGCGGGCCTTGCAGCCGGGGGTGCTGAGTTCCGCGCTGGGGCAGGCGTTCTTCTCGCTCAGCCTGGGCGGCGGGGCCATGATCGCCTACGGCGCCTATGCGTCGCGCGATACCAACATGGGCTCCACCAGCGGCATCATCGCCCTGGCCGACACTGGTGTGGCTATCATCGCCGGTCTGGCCATCTTCCCCATCGTGTTCAGCGTGGGCCTGCAGCCCGACGCTGGGCCGACCCTGATGTTTCAGACGCTGCCCGCCGCGTTCCACGCCATGCCGGCGGGCGCCGTCGTGGGCTTCCTGTTCTTTGTGCTGGTGCTGTTCGCCGCCCTGACGTCGTCTGTGTCGTTGCTGGAGATCTCCGTGTCCTGGGTGATCGAGAAGTTCCGCATGTCGCGGGTCAAGGCGTCGGTGATCCTCGGGATCATCGTCTTCCTGGTGGGTCTGCTGTCCGCCTTCTCGTTCAACCTGCTGGCCGAGCAACGGCCGATCCCGTTCATTCCCGGGTTCGAGAACGCGGGCTGGTTTGACGCCATCGACGGGATCACCAGCAAGCTGCTGCTGCCGCTGTCGGGCCTGATCACCGCCCTGTTCATCGGCTGGGTGGCGGACCGCAAGCTGGTCAACGCCGAGACGGGGCTGACCGGCGGGGTGCTGGGCGCATGGCGGTTCCTGATCGCCTGGCTGTGCCCGCTGGCGGTGACGGCCATCCTGATCGTGGGGATGTTCCCCCAACTGCTTGGTTGAGGGGATAGACTCCGCACGTGAAAAAGAGTGCAGCTGGAGCCTGGGGTCTCGCTGTTGTCATCCCGCCGAACCCCGGACTTGTTCCGGGGGGAGAGCGGGGACCGACGGGTGTGATGATTCCCCCGCTCGGACAGCCGTTAGGCTGAGCCGGGCGACGGGCGGCGGGTTGCACCCTTGGCCCGGATCGTCGCGTTGCGCCGTCCGGGCCCGGTGACGAAAGCGCCGGTCCGTCCCGGATAGCGCCTGCGGCGCTTCCGGGATGACAAGGCGTCAGGTGGGTGAACCACCTTCGGACTCCGATGCGAAAAGGAGTCCAACTGTGTAGAGACGGCCCATGCTGCCCATCCATGAGGTTCTCGAGCCGCTGAAGGCGGCGCTGGCCGCGCGCAGTGCGGTGGTCCTGTCGGCGCCGCCGGGCGCGGGCAAGACCACGGTGGTGCCGCTGGCGCTGCTGGATCAGCCGTGGCTGGAGGGGCGCAAGGTGCTGGTGCTGGAGCCCCGGCGGCTGGCGGCACGGGCGGCCGCCGAGCGCATGGCCCAGACGCTGGGCGAGCCGGCGGGCCGGACCGTGGGCTATCGCACAAGGGCCCAGACGAAGGTCAGCGCCGCCACCCGCATCGAGGTCATCACCGAGGGCGTGTTCACGCGCATGATCCTGTCCGACCCCGGGCTGGAGGGGGTCGGGGCGGTGCTGTTCGACGAGTTCCACGAGCGCAGTCTGGACGCCGATCTGGGGCTGGCTCTGGCGCGGGAGGCGCAGGGGCTGCTGCGCGACGATCTGCGGTTGCTGGTGATGTCGGCGACCCTGGATCAGGTGGGGATCGCGGCCCTGCTGGACGACGCGCCCGTGATTGAATCCCAGGGGCGGATGTTTCCGGTGGAGACCCGCTATGCGGGCCGCAATCCGGCCGAGCGGATCGAGGATGCGGTCGCGCGCGCGGTGCGGCTGGCCCTCAGCGAAGAGACGGGATCCATGCTGGTGTTCCTGCCGGGGCAGGGCGAGATCCGGCGCGTGCATGAGCGGCTGGCGCCGCTGGAGAACGACCGGCTCATTCTGGCGTCGCTGTACGGGGCGCTAGACCGGCGGGATCAGGATCGGGCCATCGAGCCGGCGCCGGAGGGCGTGCGCAAGATCGTGCTGGCCACCGCCATCGCCGAGACCAGCCTGACCATTCAGGGGGTGCGGGTGGTGATCGACGCCGGGCTGTCGCGGGTTCCGCGGTTTGATCCGGCCAGCGGTTTGACCCGACTGGCCACCGTGCCGGTGAGCCGGTCCTCGGCGGACCAGAGGCGGGGTCGGGCGGGCCGGACCGAGCCGGGGGTCTGCTACCGCCTGTGGGACGCCGAACAGACCCGGGGCCTGATGCCCCAGCAGCGGCCGGAGATTCTGGAGGCGGACCTGACCGGGTTCGCGCTGGATCTTGCGCGGTGGGGGGCGCGGTCGGTGGACGATCTGGCGCTGCTGGACCCGCCGCCGGCGGGGGCGTTCGCGGAGGCGCGGGCGGTGCTGACGCGGCTGGGGGCGCTGGACGAGGCGGGCGGCCTGACGCCGCACGGGGAGCGGATCGCGGCCATCCCCCTGTCGCCGCGACTGGCGCACATGACAGCCTTCGGGGCCGATGAAGGCGACGCCCTGACCGCCGTGCGCGTGGCGGCCTTGCTCAGCGAACCGGGGCTGGGCGGGGACGACGCGGATCTGGGCGAACGGCTGCGGCGGCTGGAGCGGGACGGGTCCTCGCGGGCGAAGGATGCGCGGGCGCTGGCCGATCGCTGGGCGAAGGCGGCCGGGGGCGGTCGAAGCGGCGGGGAGGTTTCGCCGGGACGCCTGCTGGCCGAGGCGTTTCCGGACCGCATCGCCAAGGCGCGGGGCAAGCCGGGGGAGTATCAGCTGGTGTCCGGGCGCGGGGCGTTCGTGGAGCCCACCGATGCGCTGGCGCGGCATGCGTGGCTGGCGGTGGGCGAGCTGGGCGGGGGACGCGATGCGCGCGACCGCATCCGGCTGGCCGCGCCGCTGGACGGGGAAACCATCGCGGAGGATTTCGCGCGGCTGCTGAGCGTGGAGGATCGGCTGATCGCCGCCCCGTCGGGCCGCCGGGAGGTGCGCCGGGTGACGCGGCTGGGCGCCCTGACGGTGGCCGAGTCTAATCTGGGCGCGCCGGATCGGGCGACCCTGACCGCCGCCCTGATGGGCGAGGTGGAGCGGGCCGGGCTGGATGCCCTGCCGTGGGGCGAGGCGGCGCGGGGGCTGCGGTCGCGGCTGGCGTTCCTGCGGGCGCGGGACGACAGCTGGCCGGACGTGTCCGATGACGCCTTGTGGGTGGCGCGGGAGGCGTGGCTGGCGCCGTTGCTGGATCAGGTCTCGTCGTTGAAGGGGGTGCAGCCGGGGGCGCTGCATGACGCCCTGCGCGGGCTGATCCCGTGGGACCTGCACCGGCGCATCGAGGCCGAGGCGCCGGAACGGTTCACCACCCCGCTGGGGACCGGGGCGGCCATCGACTACGCCGCCGAGGGCGGGCCCCGGGTCGAGGTGCGGGTGCAGGAGCTGTTCGGCATGAAGACCCACCCCGTGGTGGGGGGCGACCGCACGCCGTTGACCCTGGCGTTGCTGTCGCCGGCGCGGCGGCCGATCCAGGTGACGAAGGACCTGCCGGGGTTCTGGAAAGGGTCGTGGGCCGATGTGCGGGCCGACATGCGCGGGCGCTATCCGAAGCATCCCTGGCCCGAGGACCCGGCCAATGCGGACCCCACGAACCGGGTGAAGCCGCGCGGGACGTGATTACGCCGGGCGCGGTTCGCAGCGCACGTCAGTCTTCACCGAGTGGGCGATGAAGCAGTGCTCGTGAGCGTCGTGGTGCAGGGCGTCCAATTGCTCGGTGGTGGGGGCGTCGCCCTCGAACGTCGCCGCCGGGCGCAGGGTGACGACGGTGACCGACAGCTTGCCCTGATCGTTTTTTCCGACCTGGCCTTCGGGCTGGTCCTCGTAGCGCAGGACCTTGAACCCGGCCTTGGCGGCGAGGGCAAGGAACCACAGCATGTGGCAGCTAGAGAGGGAGGCGATGAAGGCCTCCTCGGGGTCCACGGCCGCTTCCAGCGACAGGGGGACCGGCACCACGGAGGGGGAGGAGGAGGCGACCACCTCGACCCCGCCGTCGAACAGCCAGCGGTGGGCGCGGCTGTAGCGGTTGTCGGTGAAGGGCTCGTTCCGGTTTTCCCAGAGCACAGTCAGGGTATGGCTGGACATCAGGTTCCCTCGGTGGCGGCGTAGACCATGATCCCCGTGGCGATGGCCAGGTTCAGGCTGTCGGCGCGGCCGCGCATGGGAATCTTCACATTGACGTCGCAGGCGGCGGCGAGGCGGTCGGTGAGGCCCGCCTGTTCGTTGCCCATGAGGATCAGGGCCGGATGCTCGACCGGGGCGGCGCGATAGTCGTGGCCCGCGTCCAGCCGGGTGCCGATGACGCTGCCGGGCCAGGTTGCGCGCCATGCCAGGAAGGCGTCGGTCGTTGTCTTCGTCACGCTGACGGCAAAAACCGAGCCCATGGTGGCGCGCACCGCCTCCACCGAATAGGGGTCGCAGCAGTCGTCGATGAGGATGACGCCGCCGGCGCCCGCCGCGTCGCAGGTGCGAATGATGGTGCCCAGATTGCCGGGATCGCGCACCTGCTCCAGCGCCACCCAGGCGGGAGCGGCGCGGGGGTTGAGCTTATCGAGCAGGGTGAAGACCTGCTGGAAAACCCCCAGAACTGTTTGAGGATTTTCCTTGCGGGAGACCTTCTCGAGGATGGCGCGGTTGACGGTGATGATCTCGCCGCCGTTCGCCGTGGTGGCCTTGATGGCGCGGTCCAGCAGGGGGTGGGGGCGGGCGTCCTGGCCCACGAGCAAGGTGCGCGGCGCGCGGTCCAAATCCAGCGCCTCGCCGATGAACTTCAGCCCCTCGGCCAGGAACAGGCCGGACTCGTCGCGGCCCTTGCGGGCGTGCAGGGCGCGGATGGCCTTGACCGTGGGATTGGTCAGGGAGGTGATGACCCGTTCGTTCACGAGGCGCTCCACCGGGAGAAGAAGCTGAGGCCGATCTCGGCGCCGCGTTCGCTCTCTTCCGCCAGCGCCAGTTCGCCCCAGTCGATGACGCCGCCGCGCCCCGCCGTGGCCTCGGCGGTCAGGTGGGCCAGGGACAGGCCCGAGATGCGCGCGGCGTAGGCGTTCAGCAGCAGGAACGCGGCGTCGTCGGCCAGCAGGGCGGCGCAGTCGTGGACCAGCTGGGGCAGATCCTCGAACAGCCGCCAGACCTCGCCGGTGGGGCCGCGCCCGTATTTGGGCGGGTCGAGAATGACGCCGTGATATTTCGAGCCACGCCGCACCTCGCGGGCCACATATTTGCGGGCGTCCTCGACGATCCAGCGGATGGGCCGGTCCTCGAGGCCGGACAGGGCGGCGTTCTCTCGGGCCCAGTTCACCGATTTCTTGGAGGCGTCCACATGGGTGACCTCTGCGCCCGCCACCGAACAGGCGAGGGTGGCCACGCCGGTGTAGCCGAAGAGGTTGAGGATTTTGGGTTTGTCGAGTTGGCGAATCCGCCCGTCCAGCCACTCCCAGTTCGCCGCCTGCTCGGGGAAGAAGGCGAGGTGGCGGAAGGGGGTGAAGCGGCTGTTGAAGCGCACGTCGTTCCAGCCCAGCGGGAACAGGTCGACGGCCTTGCCGCGAAAGCTCCAGCGGCCGTCCTCGTCGTCCCCCTCGGGGTCGAACACGGCGTCGGCCTTGTCCCACAGCTCGGGCCGGGTGGGCTTCCAGAAGCACTGGGGCTCGGGGCGGACGACAGTGAAGCGGCCGTAGCGCTCCAGCTTCCGGCCGTCGCCGCTGTCGATCAGGGCGTAGTCGGACCAGCCCGTGGTGCGCAGGGTTTCGGGGGTCGGAGCGATAAGGGGGGCCATGGGGCGGGATTAGGCTGTCAGGCGGCCTGTCGTCCAGTCCGGTGATGCTCGGCGGGCTCATCAGGGACGTGGGTAGTCTTGTCCCAGGCGAAAGGCTGGCGGATCAGCCGCCACAGGGCGTGGACGAAGGCGAGACTGAGCATGGACCAGTAGAGCGGCGCGGTCAGCATGTCGCGCCAGTCGTAGGGAACGCCCGCCCGCCGGGCGCCGACCCAAGCGGACAGCCAGCTGGAGGCGGCTCCGGCGATCAGAACCAGCAGAGCCATTGGCGGCGCGGCGGGCCGCAGCCCGGCGCTGAGCGCGCCGAGGCTGAGGGCGAGCACCATCATGACGGCGAAGGCGTGTACGGCGGCGGAAACCAGGGCGACGCCCAGGGTCAGATTCAGGCTGAGCAAGCCGCGCCAGCCCAGGCCCAAAGGACGGCGCATGTGCACCAGCCAGGTCTGCATGAAACCCTTCAGCCAGCGCGTGCGCTGGGGAAGCCAGGCCTGGAGGTCGCCGGGCGGAGTCTCCCATGTCGGGGTGGTCATGACGCCGAGCCGCCCGCCATGGCGCCAAAGCCGGTAACCCAGATCCGCGTCCTCGGTGACGTTCCACGGGTCCCAGCCGCCGACCTGCCTCAGGACGTCGACGCGGAAATGATTGCTGGTGCCGCCCAGCGGAAACGGCAGGCCGAGCCGGGTCAGGGCGGGCAGGATGACCTCGAACAGGGTGGCGTATTCGGCGGCGAACTGGCGATCCAGAAACGGGCGGAGACGGGCGGGATCGGCGGGCGGACGGATCCGCAAGGGCGCCTGAAGACAGGCCAGATCGGCGGGGCCGGAGGCGAAGCGGGCGGCGGCCTCGCGCAGCTGATCCGGGCCGGGCGCGTCCTCGGCGTCATAGACGGTGACGAGGCCGTCAGTGAGGCGGCCAAGGGCGATGTTCAGCGCGCGGGGCTTGGTCATGGGTGCGCCGGGCGGCGCGACCAGCACCGACAGCCAACCCGGGCGGCCACAGGACCGGGCGGCGGCGATTGTGGCGTGGTCGTCCGCCTCGATGACCAGAAAGCCGCGCAGGCGGTCGGTCGGATAGTCCAGACGGGACAGGCGGCCCACGATCTGGGGGATCATGGCCGCCTCGTGCCTGAGCGCGGCGATGACGGCATAGGGCGGCAGGTCGGTGATCGGTGTGGGTGTGGCGGTCGGGCGGCTGAGGGCGATGGCGATGAGACGCCAGAGGGCGCAGGCTAGGAAAAGGATCCACAGGCTGTGGATCGTGATGGACGCGGCGGCGTCAGGGGTGAAGGCGGTGGCCGCTGCGGCGCCGCCGGCGATCAGCGCCCCGACCAGCATCTGGCCGCCCGTGAGGCCGCGCCTGCGGGCGCTGAGCGCAAGAGGCGGTCCGTGAACCGGCGGCATGTCTGATCCGTCGTGCATGAAGTCCCCCGTCGATGACAGGAAGGCCCGGTTGGCGCCCCGCGTCAAATGCCGCTATTCAGGCCCGGCTGAATCCGCGAGCGAGGCCCATCTTGGTAGAATCCACGTCCGCCGCCAGCCGGTCCGCCCGAAAGCCCAAGGGCGAAGGCCACGCGCGCCGGGCTGAAATCCTCGAGGCGGCGGAGCGCATCTTCGTTGAGCGAGGCTATGACGGCGCCACGATCCGCAAGATCGCGGACGAGGTGGGGCTGTCGTCCACCGCGCTTTACATGCACTTCCGCGACAAGAGCGAAATCTTGGCCGAAATCTGCCGTAGCGCCTTCGCGCGTCTGACGGCGGCCACGGCCGAGGTGCGCAGCGAGGACGGGGCGCCTGAAGCGCGCCTGCGCCGGATGTTGAAGGGCTACGCCGCCTTCGCCTTCGACAATCCCAACGCCTATCGCCTGATCTACATGACCCGTCCGGAAGAGGCCCGCATGGGCGCCGAGACCGCCGCGCGGGAAGTGGGGGGCGAGCTCTACCGGGACTTTCAGGCCGTGGTGAACGAGGCGCAGACCGAGGGTCTTCTTCGAGGCGACGCCCGCACGACGGCCCAGGCCCTCTGGGCCGGGACGCACGGGGTGGTGTCGCTGGTCATCACCAAACCCTATTTCGACTGGGCCGACCGCGAGCAGCTTCTGGCCACGACGTTGGACGCCCTGTTCGAGGGCCTGTTCCGGCGATGACCCGCGCGCGCGGGGCGGCGCTGGTTCTCGGCGTGGTCCTGTTGCTGGCGGGACCGGCGCGGGCCGAGCCCTTGCGAATCCTGTCGCTGGATCAGTGCGCGGATCAGTACGCCCTGGCGCTGGCGCGGCCGGATGACAGGCTGTTCCTGTCGCCCCGCGCCGACGATTCCGATTCTTACATGCGCGAGGCGGCGGCGGAGCACCCCCGGGTTCGCCCCACGCTGGAAGCGGCGCTGATCGCGCGACCAGACGTGGTGGTGCGCTACTGGGGCGGAGAACCGCGCCTGCTTGCGGCGTTGGGGCGGCGAGGCGTGAGGGTGGCGACGATCGAGGACGCTTCGGATTTTGATGGGGTGCGCCGGAATGTGCGGCAGGTCGCGGCGGAGCTGGATCGGGACGCGGAGGGGGCGGCGTTGCTTGAAGACATGGACACGCGGCTTGGGCGCGCCGCCGCCGCAGGCGCCTCGGGGTCGGCCCTGTACATGACGCCGGGCGGGTTCACGGCAGGGGATCAGACGCTGGTGGGGGCGGTGATGCGGGCGGCGGGGTTCACGTCGGCCGCCGAGAGCCCCTGGTTCGCGCCTATCAGCGTGGAGCGGCTGCTGTTCGAACCGCCGGCGCGGTTTGTGCTGGCCTTCTACGAGCGGGTGCGGGCGGACTGGCGCGGCGCCGGCCGGCATCCGGCGCTGGGTCGGCTTATGGAACGCCGGGAGACGGTGAGCTTGCCGGGAAGTCTGATGGGGTGCCCCGCCTGGTTCGCCGCCGAAGCGGCCGAGCGGCTGGCGGTGGAGGGAGCGGAACGATGACCGTACGTCTGTCCCTGTTGCTGGGCTTGGCCATGCTCGTGGCGGCCGGGTTCGCCCTGACGTTCGGCGAGGTCGCGCTGACGGCGGATCAATACCGGCTGGCGTTCTCCGACGCGGGGTCGGTAGAGGCGGAGGTCCTGTGGAACGTCAGGGCCCCGCGCATCGTGTGCGCCCTGCTGGTGGGGGCGGCGCTAGGGCTTTCGGGGGCCGTGTTGCAGGGATTGCTGCGCAATCCGCTGGCGGACCCCGGCGTGCTTGGCGTTTCGGCGGCGGCGGCGCTGGGCGCGGCCTTCGCCATCGTGGTCGGGGGCGCCGCCGTGCCGGGGGCGGTGGCTGTCGCGGCCCTGATCGGCGCCGGACTGGCCGGGGCGGCGCTGGTGATCTTCGCGGCGCGGGTGCGGGCGCCGGAGGCCCTGATCCTGTTCGGGGTGGCCCTGTCCAGTTTCGCGGGGGCGGTGACGGCCCTGATCTTCAACCTGTCGCCGTCGCCCATCGCCTCGGCCGAGGTGATGAACTGGCTGCTGGGTTCGGTGCAGAACCGCAGCTGGGCGGACGCGGCGTGGGTCGCGCCGCTGGTGCTGATATCGGGCGTGCTGGCGGCGTTTGCCTCATCGGGCCTGCGCATGCTGACGCTGGGCGATGAAACGGCGGCGGCCTCGGGCCTGTCCATGGGGCGGGTGCGCACGGCGGCCTTGATCGCGGCGGCGCTGGCGGCTGGCGCAGCCACGGCGGTGGCGGGGGTGATCGGCTTCGTGGGGCTGGCGGCGCCCCATCTGGTGCGCCGGGCGGTGCGAGGTGATCCGGGACGGGTGCTGCTGCCCGCCGCGCTGGCGGGTGGGCTTATTCTGGTGCTGGCCGATCTGGCGGCGCGGGTAACGCCGACGGATCAGGAACTGAAGCTGGGCGTGTTCACGGCGCTGGTGGGGGCCCCGCTGTTCGCCCTGATCGCCTGGCGCGCGGCGCGGGAGTGGCGGCTGTGAGCGCCCTTTCCCTGATCGGAGCCACGGCGCGGCTGGACGGGCGGGGCGTGCTGTCGGAGGTGGATCTGTCGATCCTGCCCGGGGAGGTGGTCGCCCTGACCGGGCCCAACGGCGCGGGCAAGACCAGCGTCATTCGCGCCATGACCGGCGTCCTGCCCCTGTCCGGGGGCGAGGCGCGTCTCGAAGGGCGGCCCCTGGCGGCCTTCGGTCCGCGCGAGCGCGCCGCGCGGCTGGCCTGGCTGCCGCAGGATCGGCGCATCGCCTGGAACATGCCCGCTGTGGAGGTGGCCGCCCTGGGAGCGCCTTTCCTGTCGGGCGCGGCGGCGCGGGACCGGGCGCTGGCGGCGCTGATGGAGATCGATGCGGGGCGGCTAGCCGCGCGGGGCGTAGCCGAGATGTCGGGCGGAGAGCGGGCGCGGGTTCTGTTCGCGCGGTTCCTGGCCACCGAGGCGCCGATCCTGCTGGCGGACGAGCCGGCGGCCGGTCTGGACCCCGACGCGCAACTGCTGGTCATGGATGTGCTGCGCCGCCGGGCCGAGGCGGGCGCGGCGGTTCTGGTCAGCCTGCACGACCTGTCCCTGGCCGCGCGCCATGCCGACCGGGTGGTGGTGATGGATGGGGGCCGGATCGCCGCCGACGGGGCGCCGCGCGAGGCTTTGGCCCCGGAGGTCATGCGCGCGGTGTTCGGCGTCGGCGCCCGTTGGTTGGAGACGCCGCAGGGGCCGGTGCTGAACAGCTGGCGGCTCTGACTTTCAGGCGCTAAAGCGGGATTCATGACCACGAACACTTCCGGCCTCACCCAGCTCGGCGGCGATGTGCGGGGCTTCGATAGCCCCGAGCAGGCCGTTCTGGAGCGCGTGCCCAATCCGCACGCCGACACCCTGTATCTGGCGCGCTTCACCGCCCCGGAGTTCACCAGCCTGTGCCCGGTGACGGCCCAGCCGGACTTCGCCCATCTGGTGATCGACTATGCGCCGGGGGACTGGCTGGTCGAATCCAAGAGCCTGAAGATGTACCTGACCTCGTTCCGTAATCACGGGGCGTTCCATGAGGACTGCACTGTGGCCATCGGCAGGCGGCTGGCCGACCTGCTGGGCCCTAAGTGGCTGAGGATCGGCGGGTACTGGTATCCGCGCGGCGGCATTCCCATCGACGTGTTCTGGCAGACCGGCCCGGCGCCGGAAGGCCTGTGGCTGCCCGACCAGGGCGTGCCGACGTATCGCGGCCGGGGCTGACGCCTGTGAGCGAGGCCCGCCGTCTTCCGCTCGAGGCCTGGGGGCGGGCGCATCTGCTGCGGCTGCAGGACTGGGCCGACCGGCGGCGCGCGACGCGCTGGGGCTTCGAGTT
>NZ_JBLGCI010000006.1:0-232847 GCF_047617075.1 Brevundimonas sp. | reverse complement strand
GCGGGCGGCCGCCTCATCGGTGTCGCCCCCCTCGCCCGCCGACAGCATATTGGCCTGGTTGTAGCAGCCCGGCATGTGGCCGAATTCGCACGAGCGACCATAGAGCCACCGGGCGTGCACCGGATCCGGTTCGCCATAGAGGCCGCGGTAGGCCATCACGCCATAGTTGAAGCAGGCCTGGCCATGGGCCAGGTCGCAGGCCGATCTCAGATGATCCCGGGCGGCGGCGTAATCCTGGGCGCGATAGGCCCGCATGCCCTGATCATAGGACCGCGACGCCGACTGGGCCTGGGCGGCCGTCGATACCACCAGCGACAGCAGGCTGACGCAGACCATCTGAACAAGCCCTCGCATCATGACTCCCCCTCCGTGCATGGCCCGGCCATCGGACCCTCGGCGCCCGCACGCTGCGGCTGAAAGGCCCCGGCGGCCACCCCCTGTTCAGGGGAGTGAGCCGGTCCGCCCCATCGGTCAGTCTGGCGCCGCCCAACCGGAGGTTCGTCACCATGTCCCGACCCGCATCCCGCCGCCTGAAACACACAACCGCCGTGGCCGCGGTCATCACCGGCCTCGCCGCCTCGCCGGCCGCCGCCCAAGAGCTGGACATCCTGCTGGCGGACGGCGCCTTCGAGACCGTCGGCGCCGCCGTGTCCGCTGACGGGACCGTCGTCGTGGGCCAGAGCGTGGCCAGCTCCATAGAGGGGCCCCGGGCCTTCCGCTGGACCTGGGACGGCGGCTTCGAGCCGCTGGCGGACGTCAACTCCACCGCGACCGCCATCTCGGCCGACGGCGCGGTCATCGTCGGCTCCATAACGGGTAGCGACGCCACGCGGGCTTTCCGCTGGACGCAAGCGGACGGTCTGGTGGAGCTGGATCTGCTGGACGGCAGCGTCAGCGCCGCCGCCCTGGGCGTGTCAGGATCGGGCGCGGTGATCGTCGGCCGCGCGCTGGACGCCGGAAACCTCTCGACCGCCGTGCGCTGGAGCGCGGACGGCGCCGTCGAGAGCCTCGGCGTCCTGGACGGCGGCAACCGCTCCACCGCCTTTGGCGTGTCCGGCGACGGCAATGTCATCGTCGGGGAGTCGAGCTCCGCGACTTCCGGCCCCTGGACCGAGGCCTTCCGGTGGACCGAGGCCGCCGGCATGGTGGCGCTCGGCAAGCTGAACAACAGCGACCGGTCTCAGGCGCGCGCCGCCTCCTGGGACGGCGGCGTCATCGTCGGCTGGGCGGCGGACGGCGCGACCCAGCTGCAGACGGCGTTCCGCTGGACCGAGGACGACGGGATGGAAAGCCTGGGCATGCTCAGCGGCGGCAATCTCTCGCTGGCCTATGACGTCTCCGACGATGGGCTGGTGATCGTGGGCACGGCTGCCGACGGCGAGGAGAACAACACCCGTCGCGCTTTCCGCTGGACCGAGGAGTCCGGCATGCAGACCGTCGAGGACTGGCTTCGGGACGCCGGCGCCGAGATCGCCGCCAACGTGACGCGCAACGCCTATGGCGTGAACGCGGACGGCACGGTCGTCGTGGGCGACACCCACGACGATCAGATGTTCATCGCCCGCCTGTCGTCGAACGGAGACGGCGATGACGACGGTCCGGACGGGGGCGATGATGACGGGCCGCCCGCCGGTCTCATCACCATCGACGACCTGGGTCAGAGCCTGACCAGCGCCGGGTCCGGCAACAGCCTGGCGGTCAGCGGGATGGGCCTGTTCCTGAACGGCGCCGGCAGCCGACCGCTCGATCGGCGCGCCTCGGCCGGCCGCAGCCTGGGCTGGATCAGCGGCGACTGGGGGCGTGACGACCATGGGGTCCGAGACGGCGAGATTCAGCTGGGCGAACTGGGGCTCAGCCACAATTTCGGCGGCTTGCAACTGAACGCCATGCTGGGCCGCAGCCGTCTGGACCAGAACACCCTGCTGGACGGACGCACCCGGATCGACGCCGGATACGTCAAGCTGGAAGCGTTGGCGCCGCTTCACCGTACGGACAGCGGCGCCCTGTGGCTGGCGGTCACCGGCGCCGGACTGTGGGGCGAGGCGGACCTGTACCGCAACTATGTGGCCAACGGCGGCCTGATCGACAGCTCCCGGGCCTTGACGGACGTGGAGGGCTATGGGGTCCGCGCCCGCGTTCAATGGGAACCGGCCGGGTCCGGCGTGTCGCCCTACGGCGAGCTGTCCTTCGCCCGCGCCTGTCTGGACGCCTATGCCGAAACCGGCGGCGCCTTTCCGGCCGCCTTCGACAGGCTGTGCGATGAGGCGACCGAAGCCCGATACGGGCTGGACATGACCATTCCCCTCACCGACGGGCTTCGGCTGATCAGCACGGTGGAAGGGGTGCACCGCTTCGAAGACGGCGGCGCCGACGTCACCGGTCAGGTGATCGGGCTGGGCGGATTCGACCTGGGACAGGCCCGCTATCGGCAGGACTGGCTGCGCGGAGGCGCCGGTTTCGAGCTGGATCTGGGCGGCTCCACCCTGTCCGTCATGGGCAACGGCACGACCCGGGGCGAGAGCGCCGCGGTCTGGATCGCCGCCCACTGGCGGGTGGCGTTCTGAGGATGAAGCAGAGGTTACAGACCTCTGCGATGGCCGCTGAGGGCGCGAAACCCTCACGCTTGTCCAGCCGTGCAAAGCCTCCCACAGCCCGAAATCGTCAGATGTCGAGGGCGGGCGTCGCACCCTGTTGCGGGCAGACTGGAAACTCACGCGTCATAAGGAGACCCCCCATGCGCGCCGTCCTTGGCTTCACCGCGGCTCTTGCGCTCGGCGCGTCCGCTGCCGCTGCGCAGGAGGCGGAACAGGCGGGCGGGCCGCTGACGCTTCTGAGCGCCAGCGCCAGTTTGATCATGACCATGACCCCGCCCGAGGCGGCGGCGGACCAACGGACGGAGACCTGGCTCTGGATGTTCTTGCGGGACCCGCAGACCGTGTCCACGGTCACCTACGACACCCTCGTCCTGCGGCTGTCGCTGGATTGCGGGGCCATGACGGGCCGGCGCCTGGGGTATGAACTCTATCGGGACGGCGCCTTCGTCCATGGGGCGGCCCCGGAGATGACCCCCTACACGGCTGACAACGTCATCCAGGCCATCTGCGCCCAGGCCCGGGAGGTCCAGACCTTCGCCGATCATCGCGCCGCGCGGGCCGCCGCCACCGCGCATTTCGCCCAGACCAGATCCTAGGGAGCACACATCCATGACGTTTCTTTTCAGGCTCTGCGCCCTTCTGGCGCTTCTGGCGGTCGCCGCCCCCGCCGCCGCGCAGGACAGCTTCGACACGCGCGGGCCGTTCTACGAACTCGGCCCCGCTGGAAACGTGCTGACGATGAGCGCGGACGACAGACCCGCGCCTACGCGCATCCCGACGTCACCCGTGACGATCCGCGCGTGGTACTTCTACGGCGCCGAACAGACGCTGCAGGGGCGCAACGCGGAGAGCCCGACGCTGCGGTTCGATGCCCGGATGGCCACCATTCGCGTGGACTGCGCGGCGCGGACCGCCACCGATCTGGCCTATTCGGTTTACGCCGGACCCCGGCATGTCCGTTCGCAGGGCGTGCGTGAGCCGGCCCCGCAAACGGCCACGGCGGGCACCACCCTGGACGCCATCATTCGCTCGGCCTGCGAGCCGGGGTTCAACGCCGCGCGCATCCGCCATGAGGACTTCGCCGCCGCCCGCGCCGCCGCCGCCCGCCATTTCGCCCAGGCCGGATCCTAGGCGCCCATACACAGGATGAAACGTCCATGAACCGTTGTCTTTTGCTCGCCGCCGCCCTGACGCTCGCCGCGCCTTGCGTGGTCAAGGCGCGGTCAAACGACGTCGTGACCCGCTACGAAAACGCGGCGCACTGCGATCATGTCGCACGCGGGGTCATTCGCGACCTGGAGCAGCAGGGCCGCAGTCCCTCTGCGCGCCTGACCGCGTTCAAGGCGGTGGTCTTCGGCGCCAGCATGCGCGGCATACGCGAGGTGGCGGACGCCGGCGCCCGTGCGCGCGGCGTCGCCGACATCCGCGCTGATGTGGAGGCGATCCGGGCGCAGGGCGAAGAAGCCCTTCATGCCGAACTGCGCCGCTGCTGGACCCTGTTCAGCGACCAGGCGGTTCCCGACGACCTGATCTGAATCCGACGTTCCGGAACGGAGGACCGCCATGAGCCAGACTAACGCCGTCACGCACGAAGGCCGACCGCTGGCCCGCTCATGGCGGCGTTTCGCGGGCATTGTCGCGCTCTACGCCGTCCCCGGCCCGCTGATGGGGGCGCTGGGGCTGAACGCGCTGCTCGCCGTGCTGGCCGTCACCGTGGAAATCTCCAGAGGCAATTTCGACGATCTCGCCAGACTCCTGGTCGGCGGCATGGTGGTCGGCACGATCATCTCCGCGATCATCGCCTACGCCTTCGGTATGGTTTCGGCGGCGGGGGTCGGCCTCATGGTCGCTATCCGCGACCGGCGGCGGGGCGGGATTTCGTGGCGGACCTCGCTGATCGCCGCCCTTGTGTTCTGGGGGATGATGTCGCTGGCCGGCGCCGTCGTCATTCCGCCGCCGGGCCTGGCGCAATGGATCGGCGCCCTGCTGGCCGCCCACGCCCTGGCGGCCGTCGCCTGCACCTGGCTGGCGCGCCGCCTCTTTTGCTGACATCAGCCCCCTGTTCACCTACCCGGCCGACCTCCGGCGTCGCGGCTCCTTGAGGATAGGTGCTGAGGCCAGCGCGTCAGCGCCGCAGGGACCCTGGAGCGCCCCATTCGGAGCGGTTCGCCTCCATGGCCTGCGGCCGACTCGGTCGCGCGGGCGGTCCTCTTTCTCGCTTCGTTCGGCGCCCTTTCCCCCTGGTCTACTGGGATCTGGCCGAGCTCGAGGTCAGCGTACCTCCGGCCCGAGGCAGCCTCGGCGACGCCCTCATCCGCCTGGTCGCGCTGAGCGCCGACAGCGCTTGCCGAAGGCGCGCCGCGACGGACGAAACCGAGAACTATTCAGCCGTGCTCGCCTGGACGAATTGAAATGCGGTGGGTCGCGTTTCCGGTCCAACCGACGGGGTTCATTCCGTCGACCGCACCGGCCGACACGCACCTTCGAGTCGCTTGCTCGGAGCCAACCTCGCCAAGCTCAGCAGATGAGCAGCGTCAGAGACTGTCTCTGAAGGCTTCGGCCGCCTCCCCGTCCCGCGCCTGAATCGACTCCACAAACGCAGCCAGCGTATCGATCCTCTGCTGGTAGGCCGAGACCAACAGGGCGTCCATGGCCTCCTGTCCCAGGCGGTCGTGGAGGGCCCAAAGCGCGGTCGGGCCTCGCTGATACAGGAGCGGCTGTCTTGCTCCACCCACGCCGTCAATTTCGAGCAGACTGCCTTCTATCGCCTCGGACTCGCGCCGCATGGCCTGGCGGCGATGCTCCAGCCAGTCCGCCCCCCAGACCTGGCCACCATGGCGGGTCGCCAGGTATTCCGAAATGGACTCCGACAGGAACTCGTCCGGCGTGCCCGCGCGGCCGACCGACCACCACAGATGCGCGACCTCATGGTTCAGGACATCCAGCTGCGTCTGAAGGTCTGCAATGTTCATCACGATGAGATCGCCGCCGGTCGAGTAGGCTTGGTTGGGCCAGACCAGGCCCGGGTCGCGATTGGGATAAAGTAGACGGATTTCGCGCTTGTTCGTGCGCGGTGGTCCGAACAACTCCTCGTAGGCGGAAAAGGCGTCGCCGACGGCTCCCAGAATCTCTGAGGCACGAGGCTCCGGTTCGACACTGTACAGCACGGCCGAAATCTCCTCGTTCAGCGGCTCACGAGCGGATATCCAGGCATTGGACATGGCGAAGGTGATGCGCCCGGCCACCGGGACGCTGGGATCAAGCAGCCAGCGCCCGTCTTCCAGGCGCCGGACCTCGCCTGGTCCGACGACCTCGTACCCCTCCGGCGTCTCCAACGTCAGTCGGGACCGCACCAGCGGTTCTTCCAGAAATACGGGATACCACAGCGCCTCCAGGGTCATCTCCGTCCAGGCCGGAGAGACGACGCCCCGGCCAATTTCGATGTCCTGAGTGGTGATCCTGCCGCTGTAGGCGAACCGCAGCTCCAGGCGATCACCACGAGACAGAGGCGCGTCCAATGGCAGAACGAGCCTCTGGGTGCGCGGCAGCGCCTGGCCGCTGATCATCACATCGCGCTGAACCTCCGGCCGCAGCCCGTCGCCATACTCGAAACGACGGAGGACCAGCGACTTGTTCAGAAGCAGCTCGATCCGCTCTATCGGCCCGTCGGCGACGATCGTCATCGAACCCTCGACATCGATCGCCCCGGAAGCGGGATCGAAACGCGCCGTCAGATCGTAGTGGTTGCTCAGGTCGTCCTGCGCGGCGGCAGGCGCCGTCAACAGGAAGGCGAAACACAGCTTTGTCAGAAAGCGCAGCATGATCATGGTCCAGGAATTCGAGGCCACAGGCCGGCGCCCGTTTGCGCAACGCAGGGCGCGAGCGCCGTTGACGACATGCGGGGCTCCGCCACTGGCTGAACCTGCACTCCCGCTACCGGGCCCGCTCCAGGTACGGCCTGACGTCCACGTCGCGGTAACCGTCAATCGACCGGGCGAAGTGGCGAAGCCAGGCGCCGTGGCCGGCGCCATAAACCACCACCACACGGTCTCCCGGCTCCACGATGCGGGTGAGCTTGGCGAAGATGGCGATGTTGCGAGCATAGATGCGAGCGTTCAGGTGGGCTCCCGCAAGATCGTCTCCGTGGGCGATCGGAAGCATCCGGTCGTAATAGACCTGCCCCCCAGGGAAATCCGGCTGGTTGAACGCCAGCAGGGATTCGGCAATGGACCGGTCTGCCTGGGCCGCGTCGAACGCCTCCACCCAATTGCCCACATCCTCATTCAGCGCCGCAAGAATGTCCGTCTGTCCCGATCTCTCGGCGGCGGCGCGAACCCGGTCGATGGGGAAGTGGCTTTCCTCCCCCTCGGCCGGCTGGACATCGATGCCGTGCACGTGGGCCAGTCCAAGGCGATGGGCCAGCCTGAATCCGATCTGGTCGATTTCGTTGGTCTCGCTGAGAAGGGACGCGGGATCGAAACGTTCGTACGCTGCTATGCGGTAGTCGGGAGCGGGAGCCACCATCTCCACCATGACATGGGTAGGCTGGAACTCTGCGAGAGCGGCCGCCACCCGCTCAAGTTCCGCCTGCCGCCGCGGAGTAAGGACAGAATCGGAGGCGGGATTATGCTGATCAATGCCGGGGTTCGCGAAATGGTAGGTTCCGAGAAAGAGAACCTCGACAGGCGGCTCGCCTTGAGAAGGGCTGGTTTGCTGGGCCATTGCCCCGGCAGGCGCCAACAGAGCCAGAACCACCGCCGCCAGTCTGAACATCACGAGCTCCCTCACCAAACTACGTAAACATTTACCTATCGACCTGTCTGCGGCAAGCGCTAAGTTGGCCCATGAACCAGAAAATTGATGAGCCCCAAGACTTCATCAGGGCCGAGGGCCTGCCGTTCCTGGCCCATCTCCTGCGCCGGCTCTCGGATGGCCTCGTGGCGGGATTCGAGGAGTGGTACCCAGGCTACGGAGTCCTCGCGCCGACCCGCACGGCCTCGACCATGCGAGTCCTGTACCGAAAGGGCCCACTGCCCGTGATGCTGGTTGCGCAGGAAATCCGCCAGTCCCACCCTCTGGTCATCACCTGGATCAGACAGCTGTTGCGTCTTGGCCTGGTTACGACCACAAAAGATCCTTCGGACGGGCGCAAATCCATCGTCGCCTTGACGCCGGCCGGGCGCCTGGATGCGGAGCGTATGATCGCTGCGGACGCCACGATCGAACGCGCTTACCGCTCCCTCTTTGCGGAGGCGGACGCCGATGTGTTCGACGCATTGTGGCGTCTGGAGCAGGCCTGCAGGCGGCGCGGAATGGCATCACGGCTGCACGAAGCCCACGGCGCGGCAGACAGTCCCTTCTGATTTACCGGGCCCGGCGGCGGAGGCGGCGCGGCCATGGCTGGTATTGTGCTGGTCGTTCAGCGGCGTGATTGGTGCGGGTCGATGCGAGCTCCGGCACCGTGCTGGAGCTGAAGCCCAACCCAGTGCTCAAAATAACTGTACACCGAAGAAAGTCCTCGCGACGACGAATAGCGGCGAGAGCGGGCTGAGACCGCCCTGCCCGCCGGACGCCTACGGCGAGCGTGAAGCTGTCCGTCGATGGTCGACAGCCATCAGAGGACCCGGGGCGCCTCAGAAGGCGGCTCGCCGATACCGTTAGAATCGGCTGGCTGAAGTGGAGGAAGGGGGTGGGAAGCGCGACTTGCTCCGACGCGAGCCCAAGGCAGCCACGGCCGCCGCCTGCGAAAGCGGCGGCGGGCCGTGGCGCTGGCGTTTGATTCAAGAGCAGGCATAATCGGTCGATAAAGATCGGAGGGGGCGCAATGTTAAGGCTTCTGCTCGCGGCGGCCGTAGTTGTCGCAGGCTGCCCGTCGGGAGCCCAGGCGCGCCCCAACTCCGGCGCGACGGACGGTTCGGTCATGGACGCGCCCCGCGACTGGTCCGCCGCGCTGGAGACCGATGCGCGGGCGTTTCATGCGGCAATCGCCGACGGCCACCCAGGCATGCATGATCCGCTCAATCCCCTGTTTGCGGAGCAGGTCGACGCCGCGCTGGCCGAAGCGCTGGAACGCGCCTCGCTGACCCGGGACGCCGGAGGATGGTGGTGGGGGCTTCGGGCGTTGGTCGCACGGTTCGACGATGGCCATGTCCAGGTGGGTATGACCGACCAGACCTGGGCAGCGCCCACCCGCTGGCCGGGCTTCCTCACCTTGTATCGGGACGGCTTCCATGTGGTCGCCAGCCGGGACGGCGCTGATCCTTTGGCTCCGCCTGTGGGCGCCCGTCTTGCCGACTGTGACGGCGTCGCCGCCGACGATCTGGCCCAGCGCCGTGTCGGCGTTTTCCGCGGCCGATGGTTTCTAGCGGCACAGCGCGAGCAATGGAGCCATTGGCTCTTCCTCGACGCGTCAAATCCTTGGATCGAGCGACCCGCCACATGCCGTTTCCACATTGAAGGCCGGGTCCGGACCTTCGATCTCACTTGGCGAGAAATCAGCCCCGGCGATCTGGCGGAACGCCGTCAGGTCATGAGCCGGCGGCTACGACCCGATTTCGGACTTGCCCGACTGGACGATGCCGCATGGCACGTGGTGATGCCGTCCTTCGACGGCGATCCCGAAGGGGAGGTTCATGCCCGGCTCAGCGAACTTCTGGCTGAGCTTTCCGAAGCGCAGGATGACGTCCGCGGCGCGCCATTCGTGGTTCTCGACCTTCGCGGTAACGGCGGCGGGTCCTCCCACTGGAGTGAACTGGTGGCGCAAGCCTTGTGGGGGCCCGCCTGGACCGCCGCTCACCGCCCCCCCGCCAGTGAGGGAGTCGATTGGCGGGCGTCGGCCGACAACATCGCGGAGATCGCCGCTTTCCGAGATCAGTTGGCCGCCAACGGCGGAGACTCCGACTTTATCGCCTGGGCCGAACGGGCCGTGGCCGGCATGTCCGCCGCGCGAACCGCCGACCTCCCCTATTGGCGCGAGGAGGTGGGGCTCGATGTCGCGAGCGCGGACGAACCGGAACGCCCGGTCAATCCGATCAATCCGGTCACGGGACGGGTTTATGTGCTGACCGATGCGGCATGCGCCTCGGCCTGTCTGGACGCAGTGGATCTCTGGAAAGCGCTTGGGGCTGTCCAAGTCGGTCGGGAAACGTCCGCCGACACCCTCTATATGGAACTGCGTCAGGTCGATCTTCCTAGCGGGCTCGCCCGGGCCTGGGTCCCGATGAAGGTCTATCGAGGGCGCGCACGCGGCAACAACGAGCCCCATCGCCCTGCCCATGTGTTCGACGGCGACCTGAGCGACGACGCCGCGCTGCTCGCCTGGATACGCGCGCTGGACTGAGGGCTCGACAGGTCCGCCCGCGCCCACTGAACGGTTCGCCAATCAACCTCCCATCTGTGAAGCCGAGTTCGGAGCGAAATCTCCTGGCAGGGCGGCACCAGCCCACGAGCGAAGTACTTTCAGTCCTGCGGCCGTTGAGCGGGAAGCCGAGTCCTTATGTCCTATGGCTTGGAGCATGAGCCAAAGCGGACTTTACGAACTGAACCCTGTGAGCCCTTTGTGTTCGTTCGATGGGATGATCGCGGGGAAGGTGCCCCGCGACGGATGAAACCGAGAACTATCGGGCGTGCCTAGCCCTACTCAGCTGAGCGCTGCAACTCTCCGAACGATCACCGCTGAGGCGGCGTGATTCAGCCTGCCCAGGACGCTGAATCCGGCAATGCAGGCAAAACACGCCTAACGTGCGAAAATTCCCTTGACGGTTGAGTTTTCGCACGCCAGCGTTCTGTCAGGTCTTGGGGAGGCAGTCATGTCGCGCGTCCTGACGCTGAGCGTAGTTCTGGGCATGGCCGCTGCGGTCGCCGTGGCCCAGGAAACAACCACCTATACCTATGACGTCCACGGGCGCCTCTTGAAGGCGGACCGCACCACGGGGCCGGTGACCACCTACTCCTATGACGGCGGAAACAGCCGCACCTCCAAGGTCACCACCGGCGGCTCCTTGCTGATGGCGGGGCCGGAGGCTGAGGGGGCGGCGATCGAAACGGACATCGCGGACACGGCCGAAGACGCGGAAGCGCCGGCGACACCGACGCAAGACGAGACCGCACAAGACGACTGATCGGATTGACGGCCAGGAGGGGGCTCATGGGCTGGACCAACACTTCGCGTACGCTGCTGATGACCGGGGCGGCGGCGGTTGGGCTGATATGCGCCAACCCGGCCCTGGCTCAGCAGCCGACCCCGCCAGACCACTACACGCTCGATGAACGGGGCGTGGATCTGGTGCGCGGGACCTTCACCACGGTGGCCACAGATTTGGTGATTGGACAGCCGGGGAACGGCGGCCTCGTCCATTCTCGTGTCTACGCAAACGGGGGCTGGCGCGACACACTGTCCGGCACCATCGCCATTGCAGGCAACACCTACATTGTCAGCCTTGGCGCCGAGTCCGAAGTGTTCACCCTGTCCGGCGGCGTGTTCACGCCGGCATCAAACAGGGGTGCGACTCTCACCCAATCGGGATCGCTGTTCACCTTCACCAGCGCCAGCGGCGCCTCGGGCACCTATTCCACGGTCTGGTCGGGCGCCACATCGCCGTACGCCGCCAACAATGCTGTCTTGATGACGCACCGGCAGCCAGATGGCGAAGAGCTCACCTATCACTGGGACGGTGTGACCTACTGCAGCTTCAGAGATCTGGAGGGCGATTGCCTCCAGTACCGCAACGCCACGCGGGTTGAGGCGGTGACCAATAACCGCGGCTACATGGTCAAGTTCAACTATGCATCTGACGATCCCCCCGAACCACCGGGGCCGATGACATGGCTGCATCGCGTCGAAGCCATCGGCATCAACCTGGCCGAAGAGTACTGCGATCCCAATGCCAACAGCTGCAGCCTGGCAGGTGACTGGCCACGAACGACCTATCAAACCGGCATGTTCGACGGCGGAATCCAAAGCGTGACGGATCAGTCCGGGAGGACCACCACTTACAGCTACGTCGGCGGCGGCACCGGAGGCGCGCTGGCAGCGATCCGGTATCCAGGCTCCTCCAGCGACGACATAGCCATATCCTATGCGTCCGACCGCGTGGCTTCGGTGACTGTCGCCGGCTCCAGCTGGAACTATACCTACAGCGACAGCGGCTCCACCCGAACGACGACCACCACCAATCCCGGAACTCCGGTTTCGTCGACCGTGGCGGTTTCCAATCAGTCGACCGGTCGGTTGACGTCATTCCGCAACGAGGCGCTCCAGACCACCAGCTATGAGTATGACAGCCAGCGGCGATTGGCGCGCGCCACTCATCCAGAGGGCAATCATACCCAGTACGCCTACGACAGCCGAGGCAATGTCACGTCGGTGACCCAGGTCGCCAAGCCGGGCTCGACTCTCGCCAACATCGTCACGACGGCGGCTTATCCATCCACTTGCACCAATCCCGTCGTCTGCAATTTGCCCACCAGCATCACAGACCCGCGTGGGAACACCACGGACTTCACCTATGACCCCAGCCACGGCGGCGTTCTGACCATAACGGCTCCGCCCCCCACAACGGGGGCGGCGCGGCCACAGACCCGGTTCGAGTACTGGACGACACGCGCCTGGTACTACACCGCGCCGGGAACCATCTCATCGGCCCCCACCCAAGTCACCGTACCGCGCGAGACTCGCGCCTGCGTTACGGGAACCTCCTGCACCAATGCCGCCAACGAAGTGGTGACCACCATCTTCTACGGATCGGGCGGGACCACCTCGCCCACGAACCGGCTTCCCACCAGCGTCAACCAGCGCTCGGGAACCAGCAGCGTCACGGCCAGCACGAGCTTCACCTATACGCCGAACGGCGACGTGGCTTCGGTGGACGGACCATTGTCAGGCGCGGGCGACACCACCTACTACCGCTATGACGCCGCGCGCCAGCTGATCGGGCTGATCGGCCCTGACCCTGATGGGACCGGGCCGCTGCTGCGCCGGGGCCAGCGCTACACCTACAACCCGCGCGGCCAGGTGACCCTGAGCGAGCAGGGCACGGTCACCGGCCTGACCGATCCCAACTGGGCGGCCTTCGACACGCTCCAGCAGCAGGCGACCCAGTACGACGCCTATGGGCGCCCGATCCAGTCCCGCGCCCAGGCCGCCAACGGGACCACGCGCGCGCTCAACCAGGTGAGCTATGACGCGCGAGGCCGGGTGGAGTGCGCGACCACGCGCATGAACCCCAACACCTTCGCCAACCCGTCCGCCGCCTGCAGCTTGGGGACGAGCGGCACGTTCGGGCCAGACCGGATTGTGCGTTACACCTACGATGCTGCAAGCCGGGTCGCCAGCGTCACCTCCGGATACGCGTCCGGCTCCGCCATCACCCAGAACTTCACCTATACGGACAACGGCCAACTGCTGACGGCCCGAGACGGCGACGGCAACTTGTCCACATGGATCTATGACGGGTTCGACCGGGTGTTCCAGGTCCAGTTCCCGACGGCCAGCGGCAGCGCCAGCAACCCGGGCGACTATGTGGAGTACGGTTACGACGCCAACTCCAACGTCAACAATATCCGCACCAGGGCCAACCAGCGCTTCTACCCCAGCTACGACGCGCTCAATCGCCAGATCTTCCTGAATGCGCCAGGAACGATGCCGGATGTCACCTATGCCTATGACAACCTGGGCCGTCCGATCTCCATCAGCCAGCCGGGCCACGCCGTCACCTACGCCTGGGACGCCCTGAACCGGCTGACCAGCCAGACAGACCCGCTGGGGACGTTCGGGTTCCAGTACGACGCGGCCGGCCGCCGGACCCGCATCACCTGGCCCGACGCCTTCTACGCCCAGTACGACTGGAACCTCTACAGTCAGGTGACGAGGGTCCGGGAGAACGGCGCGTCGTCCGGCGTCGGGGTGCTGGCGCAGTACGCCTATGACAACCTGGGCCGCCGCACCGGCATCACCCGGGGCAACGGGGTCTCCACCGACTACGGCTATGACGACGTCAGTCGCCTGACCACCATCATGCACGACCTGAGCGGCACGGCCCAGGATGTGATGTTCACCATGGGCTATAATCCGGCGGGGCAGGTCACCAGCCGGACCATCAGCAACAACCTCTACGCCTATGAGCCGGCGAACCAGAGCACGACCTACGTCATCAACGGCCGCAACGAGATCACTTCGGCCGGCGGGACCGCCCTTACCTATGACGCCAATCGTAACCTGACCGACGATGGCGTGCGGACCTACGCTTATGATGCGGCGAACCGGCTGATCACCGCCGGCAACACCGCCATGACCTATGGCCCCACCGGGGCCCTGGACCAGTTCGGGGCGCGCCGGGTGGGCGAGGTGGGCGGCGAGCGCATGGGGGTGTTCACCACCGCCACCGGCGACGTCTATCGCCGCTTCGTGCCGGGCGCGGCCATGGACGAGGCGGCGGGCTATTACCACGGCACGGGCACGACCACGTCGGCAAGGCGCTGGCCTTTGACCGATCACCTGGGCTCAGTCGTGGCCTATTCGGACTCCTCAGGCGCTGCAGCTCAGGTCAACACCTATGACGAATATGGTCGCCCCGGCCCCGGCAACGCCCAGTATCTGCAGTACACCGGCCAGCTGGCGGTCGCGTCCACCTGGGGTGTCCAGAACTACCGCAACCGTTTCTACAACGCCCACCTGGGGCGGTTCATGCAGACCGATCCGATCGGGTATGGGGATGGGATGAACTTGTATGGGTACGTGGGGAATGATCCGATCAACTGGATTGACCCTTGGGGTTTGCAGGTGACGGAAGTAGAGCCAGGCCGGGTCGTTGCTACGGGTCCTTGTCCAGCTGGCCAGGTTAGAGTGGTAGATAATTGGGGGACCGGTGGCTGCATGGATGCATCTGTTCTTGGAAACGCATGGCAAAATCTTGCAGAACGTTTCAATCCCTTCTCCCCCTTGCGAGGCCCGCCAATTTGCGCGGCACCGCAGGGAGGCGGCAATCGTGCGGCGGACACGGTAGCCGCAGCAGCGGACGCATATGAAGGCCGAAACCGCGTGTTAAGCGAAGCTGTACCACGAGCTGCAGATGTCTTGGATGGTGCTGGAAGGATGGCCGGACGGGTGGGAGGTGCCGCTGATTTGCTCAATGAAGCTGGGCGTGTACAGGAGTACAATGAGCGCGGGGTCCATCCTGCCACAACTGCCAGCGGTGTTGGAACACGATTAGCATCGAGTGTGATTGGCGCTAAGACGGGCGCGGAATTGTTATCCCCTGGGGGGCCTTGGGGGATGGCGCTCGGTGCGGTAGGGGGCGGCATTGCCGGCGCCGTGTTTGGCGAAGGTGCCGGGGACTGGGTGGAGCAACGGGTTAATGACACAGTTTGCCCAGGGTGAAGTGCTCGCCCTTTATGACCGCAAGGGGAGCGGCCGCCTGCTAAAAACATACTTCCCGATGTTATTTTTTGTCGCTGTATGCGGCATATACATCATGATTATGCGCGACGATGTGAAATATGACCGCCCTGTACTGTACTATCTTTCTTTTGCGGTATTGCCAGCATTTTTAATTGCCGCATACCTTATATCTATCCGCGTATTTACGTTTGCGTCGGGTCTCTTGAGCCCCGGGCGACCCGCAGTATATACCAAAAACAATAGATTAATAGTATACAACAATCTTTACTTTTCTGCCCGCGTGGACCATATCGACGGGGTCTATATAATGCCATACAAGTATCATAAAGAGCATTTGGCCATGAATATTAAATTCAAAAATGGGCGTGAGAGGGCCATCCTTTGCGATGCTGTAGCTTTCGATAGAATTCATGAATTGGAAGCTAGGATTGCCTCAGTCTTAGCTGATGATTAGGCGCCACTAGCGAGTTCGGTAATCCGCTCCACATCAAGCGCGGTCTGCCTTTCCTCGTCGATGTAGAGAGTCCGCTCATTGGTCTTCGGACCGGAGGCGGTATGGCAGTGTCCGGGATGTCCTCCTTAGCCGCCGCATGACGCAGATTCCGCCGAGCCATCCCGACCTTACGAGCCACTCGCTCACGCGGTCCTGCCAGTCGTCAGCAATGGCCTGCTCCAGCACGAGAACGGCCTTAAACGGTCCCGCCAAACCGATGGGAGGGCGCTCACAGCCTGGAGGAAGGTGCAGGCAACTGACGGTCATGCCGATATTCTAAAATGAGACGGGGCGGCTGCATGGTCCTCTAGAGCATTTTCCGATCAGTCTGCATCATACCCGGCGGCGGCGAAGTAGTTGGCGCATTCGTGGGGTGAGTAGGTCTGGATGATGTGGGCGATGGCGTCCCAGAGTTGCTCGACCGATCGGGCGGCCGCCTTTCTCAGCAGGGCCTTTAGCTTGGCGAAGGCGTTCTCGATCGGGTTGAGGTCTGGGCTGTATGGCGGCAGGAACAGCAGCCGTGCACCGACGGCTTCGATGGCCTCTTTGACCGGCGTGCTCTTGTGGGCGCTCAGGTTGTCCATGATCACGACGTCGCCAGGCTTCAGGGTCGGCGCCAGCACCTGCTGGACATAGGCCAGGAACCAAGCCCCGTTCATGGGCCCGTCCAAGACCATCGGGGCGGTCATGCCGCTTAGCCGCAGGGCCCCGACGAAGGTGGTGGTCTTCCAGTGACTATGCGGCACGCTGCACCTCAGCCGCTGGCCGCGCGGCGCACGACCGTGGCGACGGGCCATCTTGGTCGAGGCTCCCGTCTCGTCGATTAACACCAGCCGCTCTGGATCGAGGTCGAGCTGGCCCTCGAACCACGCCTGTCGCCGGATCAGGACGTCAGGACGGTTCTGTTCGTCGGCGTGCGCCGACTTTTTTTGAGCGTGATCCGGCGACGCTCGAAGAACCGCCAAAGGCTCGACTGGCTGGTCGCCACGCCCTGCTCGGCCAAGGCCGCGCGGAGCTCAGCTAGGGTGATGTCGCTCTTGCGCTCGACCAACTCCAGGATCACGTCGGCATGGCGCTCTATGAGACCCGACCGACGATCCCCACCCAGAGGCCCGGGCCGTACGTCACCCCGGGTCCGCATCCGTGAGCGCCAGCGGATCGCGCTCGACGCGCTAACCCCGAACCGGGCCGCCGCCTGACGGCACGACATCCCGCTCTCAATCGCGGCGACCACCCGATCCCGCAGGTCTACTGACAGCGCTTTGCTCATCCATGCTGGCCTCCCTCTCCAGCATGAATGTTGAATCAGAACCCCGAACCCTTGGGAATCCCCCTACGATTCAATCAGGTCGCAAAGTGCTCTAGCAGACGCTTTAAGCATCCGGGTCTTCGCATCCGGCATCCAGGAAAGCGGACTGGGGCCCCGGGAAGTGCTGCCCGGAGGTGCCCCCGACAAGATTCGAACTCTTGGTCCTTTTCCGTAGCCGTCGCGGATCGTCCCGATGTCGGCATGAGACCTGCGCTGACAACCTAGCACTGGCCCCGGGGATCTAGGCCGCGGTCAGGCGCTGCGGACATGCAGGTCGCGAAGACCGGCCTGGGATTGCGTCGCCGTGTGGCCGCACGGCAGTGTTCATCTGCCGATCGCTCGGGTCTGCCCGTTCGCGAACTGGCGAACTCGTCCCCGAACTCACGAGTCAGCAAGGGCTTCGTCCGGCGTTTCGGGGCAAGGAGGCCTCGCCGTCCTCCCCGGGCGTTCCATCCACGCCGAGACCTGACCCATGCATCTGACCCGCATCCTGCCGATCGTCGGCCTGTTCGCCGTCGCCGCCTGCCAGACCGCCCCTGCTCCGCCCTCCGGGTTCCTCGCCAGCTACGACGCCCTGGAGGCGCCCGGCTTCAGCCTGAGGGCGTCCGTGGCCCAGCGCCGAGACGAATCCGCCCTGGACCGGCTTGAGCGGGTCCATCTGCAGCCCGCGGTCCTGACCGAAGGCGCCGGCGAGGCGCTCGATCAGGGTGAGCGGGACGCTGTCCTGCGGGAAGTGGATCGCCGCCTGTGTTTCGCCCTTAGTCGGCGCTTCACCTTGGTCCCCGAGCCGTCCGAGGATGCGGGGGTGGTGCGCACCGCCGTCACCCGGATCCGCCCCACCGGACGCGTGGCCTCGGCCGTCTCCGCCGTCGCCGGCCATTTCGCCTCTGTGCCGCTGCTGGACATTCGCATCCCCGGAACCACAGGCGGCCTCGCGGTCGAGTCCGAACTCCTGGGTCCCGACGGGGCACAGCTGGCCGCCGTCACCTGGAACCGAAACGCCACGGTGATCGGCCGGGAGGGTTCGTCCCTGTCCCGGATCGGCGACGCGGTTCAATTGACCGGCGCCGCCGGCGGCACGGTGGAGCGGGCCTTCTCGACAGAGGCGAGAGAGCGGCGCCCCGTGGACGACCCGGATCCCTGCGCCGCCTACGGCCCGCGACGCAACCCGCCCCGCTGGGTCGCGTCCAAGCTGTTCGGCTTCGCCACCGGCCTCTATCAGCCCGAGGTCGAGGGTCTCGCCCGGCCCGCCGATGCGGAACCCACCCCCTGAGCCCGATCGCCGTTCAGAGCATCGAGCGCGCCTACGGCGTGACGCTGAACTGGAGCTTCTGACCGCCGCGCCCGGCTTCCGCCGGGCGCCTGCCCTTCCCGACCCTGCGTCCCGGTCCGCCGGGGCGCCCCGCTGCGAGAGCCCGCCTTGACCTCATCCCTGCTGCTGGACCCCGCCTTCCTGGGCATGGCCATGATCGTGGTCTTCATGACCCTGATCATGACCCGGAGGCTCTCGGCCATCACCGCCCTGATCGTGGTCCCGGTCATCTTCGGCCTCATCGCCGGCGCCGGCGCCGGCATCGGCGACATGATGATCCAGGGCGTCGTCGCCCTCACCCCCACCGCCCTGATGCTGGCCTTCGCCGTCCTCTACTTCGGCCTGATGATGGACGCCGGCCTGTTCGATCCCCTCGTCCGCTTCGTCCTGCGCACCGTGGGCGACGACCCGGTGCGCGTCACCGTCGGCACCGCCCTGCTGGCCGGGACCGTGGCCCTGGACGGCGACGGCGCCACCACGGCCCTGGTCACCATCACCGCCATGCTGCCGGTCTACCGCCGCCTGGGCCTCAACCCCCTGATCCTGGCCCTGCTGCTGGGCCTTTGCACCGCGGTGGCCAACCTGGTCCCCTGGGGCGGACCGGCCGCGCGCGCCGCCAGCGCCCTGCAGATCGATCCGGCCCTTTTGTTTCTGCCCATGATGCCCACCATGGCGGCCGGCCTGGGCTTCGCCGTGCTCGTGGCCTGGTGGCTGGGCCTGAGGGAGCGCAAGCGCCTGGGCGCCCTGACCCTGCAGCCACTTCCCCATCAACCGCTGCCCATGACCGCACACGCCGTAGCAGGGCCCGCGCCGGACGCCTCGCCTGCCGAGGCCGTCCTGAACGCCGAGGACGATTCCCAGACCCACGCCGAGACCCGCCGCCCGAAGCTGTTCCTGTTCAACCTGGCCCTCACCCTCGCCCTGATCGCCGGCCTGCTGCTGGGCCTGCTGCCCCTGCCGGTGCTGATGATGAGCGCCTTCGCCATCGCCCTGATCGTCAACTATCCCGACCTGAAGGCCCAGCGCCGCCGCATCGCCGCCCACGCCGAGAACGTCATCAACATCGTCCTTTTGATCTTCGCCGCCGGCGCCTTCACCGGCATCCTGCAGGGCACAGGCATGGTCGAGGCCATGGCCAACGCCCTGGTGGCCGCCATTCCCCCCAGCATGGGACCCTATCTGGCCCCCATCACCGCCCTGGTCAGCATGCCCCTGACCTTCTTCATGTCCAACGACGCCTTCTACTTCGGCATGCTCCCCGTCATCGCCGAGACCGCCGCCCACTACGGCGTGCCCCCCGAGGCCATCGCCCGCGCCTCCCTCACCGCCCTGCCGGTCCACGCCATGAGCCCCCTCATCGCCGCCATCTATCTGGTCGCCGGCATGCTCAAGGTCGAGGTCGGAGAACTCCAGCGCTTCGCCCTCAAATGGGCCGTCCTCGCCTCCATCGTCATGATCCTCGCATCCCTCGCCACAGGAGCCTTCCCGTTCAGAGTGGGGTGATGCAGCGGAGGGCTGCAGCGACGGACGAGGCAGAGGCCCCTTTCAAATCCGCTCGCGCCGGATAGGTTCGCGCCATGCGTCTGCTGGCCCTGATCCTTGTGTTCTGGCTTCCCCCAAACGGCGCCGCGCCTCCCGAGCGGATCCTCTGGGATGTCTGTGCAGTGGCCCTTCAGCACGACGACTGGCGCTGCGGCTGAACATGGATTTCGCCGCGCAGGGGGAATAACGCCGCCGCAGAGGGCGCTTTTGGGAGAGTTGCATCGGACGGCTTTTCGTTCGAGGCTTTCAAAGTGTTGGATCCGGTTGGGGGCAACGAGATGCAAGACGGAGATTGGGGACCGCCTGATCCTGGGGGTGTCTCTCCATCTATCCACGGGGTGAGGGACGGCGGCGGGCCCGAATACGCCTCCGTCGCAGCAGACGGCGGAATCGCCTGCGTGCTCATCGCATCGGCCTTTGATCGGGACGTCCTGACCTGGGTCGCCGACAACTGGGCCGTGATCGACAGCGCAAGCGGCCGGCGCTGGCACCTTGTGATCCCGATCCGCCAGGACGCGCCACGCACCGGCTTCAAGCCGGAGCATTTCGACACAGACGCCGCGCGGAATCTGGCCCGCGCCTTCGGCATCGGCCGACAGGCCAAGCCGTGCATCGTCATCGACACCGGCAACGAAGAGGAACGGCAGCTCAGGATCATCCTGCCCTCGCCCGCCGCCGAGCTGGATCAGCTGTTTCGCGCCATCGACGACTATGTGGCCTCGGTCTGCCCCGATCCTGACACGCCTCTCAAAGGCCAGGCGCGGCGCCTGTTCGGTCAGCGCCTGAGCGCCCACCTGATCAACAGACGCTACCGAAAGTCGGCGATCCGCTGGGTCGGCAAGGCCGCAACCCCGGCCACACGCCTCGCCCGCCTCGCCTGGGGCCAAATCTAGGACCAAGGCCCGCTTGCGGTCGGGCTCCTGAGGGCCGCTGCGTCTTCGGCAAACTGCTGATCCGTCGTGAAATGCAGATTGAATGCATTTTTTTCTGCATTGCACCAAATTTGGCACAATTCTGTATCCATATGGAGACCTGAAAACATCTGCCGAGGTCGCTCATGAGCCAGTCCAGCGCCGTCTTCTTCTCCCAGAGCGCCGCCGCCGCACGGTCAAAAGACCTGGGCGTGGCAGCGGGGGCGCCGCCGCCCGGAAGCCGGCTCGGCCTATTGACCCGCACCGCACTGGCCCTGGTCTTCGGCCTGTTCCTGGCCATGCTGGAGGCCTTCGGCTTCCGGGAAGACGAGTTTCTGTACCGGATAGGGTTCTGGACCACCATGATGGTGGTCTGGGTCTTTCTCTATACCCTGACCGGCGTGGCCCTGCGCCGGACTCCGCTCCATCGCGCCGGACCGCTCGTGGTCTTTTCGCTTCGGCTGGCGCTGATCGCCCCGGCCCTCATTGTGCTCAACCACCAGATTTCCCAGGGCGTCGGCTGGTCAGAACCGTCTGACCTGATCGAACGGCTGTTCAATCTGGCCTTGCTGGCGGCGGCCTTCGAGGTGTTCTGCTGGGCTGCATCCATCGTGATCCGCGACTGGCGCGGCGTCCCGGTCCAGACGCCCGGTCCGGCCGCCGTCTCCCTCCCACACCCGTCGCCCGGTCTGCCGGATCCGCGCCCGGAGCCTGCGGAGGCCACGGCCCCGTCGGTCGGCGCCGGACCGGCCGGACCCGCCCCGGCCCTGCAGCCTCTGGCCCGCCGCCTGCCCCTGTCCTTGCAGGGCCCCGTGCTCTGCCTGGAAATGGAGGATCACTATGTGCGGGTGCACACCCGGCGCGGATCCGCCCTGCTCCTCATGCGGATGTCGGAGGCCCTGGCCGAGCTGGAGCCGGGCGCCGGCCTGCGGGTGCATCGCTCCTGGTGGATCGCGGCTGACGCGCTCAGGGGCGTCGAACGCTCGGCCCGTTCCGTCCGGGCGCAGCTGGTCAATGACCTGGCCGCCCCGGTCTCCCGGCCCTATGTGCGGGCTGTCGAGAACCTGGCCGCTGCGCGCGGTCTGCCCGCCGGCGGCGACGGACGCTGCCGGCCGCAGGGCGCATCCGTCCCCCCGCCTCCGGATCCCGTCGGCCAACTGTAAACCTCGCGACAGTCCGAGCCGGCCCCAGCCCCTATTCTGCCGGAAACACCAAGGAGGAACTCATGGAAAGCCTGCAGGACAAGGTCTCGTCAGAGGAATGGAGCCGCCGCGTCGATCTGGCCGCGGCCTTCCGGCTGGTGGCGCACTACGGGTGGGACGACCTGATCTTCACCCATCTGTCCGCCCGCGTGCCCGGCCCCGAGCATCATTTCCTCATCAACCCCTACCCGCTGATGTTCGAGGAGGTGACCGCATCCAGCCTGGTCAAGATCGACATGGAGGGTCAGCCGGTGGACGACAAGGAGGCCATCGTCAACGCCGCGGGCTTCGTCATCCATTCGGCCATTCACATGGCCCGCGAGGACGCCCAGGCGGTCCTGCATCTGCACACCCCGCACGGACAGGCGGTCTCGGCCATGAGCGAGGGCCTTTTGCCCCACACCCAGACCGCCATGATCGCGCGGCACGACATCGCCTATCACGAGTACGAAGGCATCGCGACGGACCTGGAGGAGCGCGAGCGCCTGGTGGCGGATCTGGGCGGCAAGAACGCCATGCTGTTGCGCAACCACGGCACGCTCACCTGCGGGGAGAGCATCGCGGCGGCCTTCGTGCGCATGTATTTCCTGGAGCGCGCCTGCGAGGCCCAGGTGCACATGCTCGCCGCCGGTCGAGATGGGCTTCACACCCCGCCCCAGGGCGTGCCCGAGAAAGTCCAGGAGCAGACCTCCGGACCGGGCGTGGCCATGATCTCCCAGATGCTCGCCTGGCCCGCCCTGCTGCGCAAACTGGACCGCATCGATCCGTCCTACAGGACCTGAACCCGGGGAAGTCCATGACGGCGCCGCGCGCCCCAACTGCGGAATCACCGCCGCCGCCCGGGGCGGATCCGTGGCTTGACGCCATGGCGCCGTCCCGCCGGACCGCCCTGCTTGAAGCCGGGCGTCGGATCAGGGTCCAGGCCGGCGCCGCCGCCTACCGGGCGGGGGACCCGCCAGACGGCCTCTACCGGGTGGTGGCCGGGCACATCCGTCTGGTCAGCTACCCGGTCGCCGGGCGACAACTGGTCAACCTCATGGTGTCGCCCCCTGAATGGTTCGGCGAACTGTCCACGCTCGATCAGGCCGCTCGACCGCATGACGCGGTCGCGGTGGGACAGGTGCTGCTGTTCCACATTCCCCAGAACCGCATCGAGCGCCTGGGACAGGCCGATCCGGCGCTCTATCGCGACATCGCGCTTCTGGCCTGCCGCCACCAGCGTATGGCTCTGGACTATATCGGCGCCGCCCTGGGGCGGAGCGCCGCGGGTCGGCTGGCCCAGACCCTGCTGGCCATGGCGGGTCCGCTGGCCTCCGAGGGCTCGCCGCCGTCCCTGAGGATAAGCCAGGATGATCTCTCCGGTCCCGCCGGCCTGTCCCGGCAGACGCTGAACCGCCACCTCCAGACCTTGGAGGCGAAGGGCCTCCTGCGCCGGGGCTACGGGCACATCGAACTGCTCGACTTGCCCGGCCTGGCGAGCATCCCCTGAAGCGACCGTTCCGCGCCGACCTGCGGGCCTGCCAGCAACCCCGGCTAGGGCCTGATCGGGGACGGATCTGCGGCGGCCGCGGCCGAAGGGCGCAGGAACAAGGTCTGGCTCCTGGCGTCCAATACGCCCTCGAAGCGCGTCAAGACGTCTTGGCCGATGACCCCGTCGATATCAGACTCGGCGGCGACCGAAAGCAGGGCCACCACCGCGCTCAGGTCCAGGGCGTGGATCTCGTCGATGTCCAGGATCAAGTCGTCGATCTGGAAGGACGCGACCGGGACCCGGTGAAGGGTGATCTCTCCGCCCGCCCCGCTCGAGCGCACCCCCTCGCCCTCCGGAACCTCCAGGGAGAATTTGTCCAGGCTGGCGCTGTGCACCACGGTGCCGCCGGCGCCGGAGTCCAGGACGAAGCGCCCTTCGACGCCGTTGATGGTGACCGATACTGTCTCGTGGCCCGTTGGAAGCTTGGTCAGGGGAACACCGACGTAGCCGTACTGACCGAGATAGGTCGGCAGGTCCTGGGCTGTGGCGGAGGGCGGCGAACCGGCCGCGCCGGCAATCAGAGTCACCACTGCCGCGGCGATGGAAACGGATCTCAGGTTCATCAAACTCTTCCTCTGGAGGGAGCAGGTTGCTGGAGCGGGCGCAAACGGCGCCGCGACGTCGCGCCCTGATCATATGAGCCTGCGCCGCGCCGCCAGTGCCCGATCGACCGCGGTCCTTGCCGGATTGTCCGGATCAGCGAGCGCGTCAGATCCAGCAGGAAACTTCACGATCAGCGGGCAAGGCCCCATGCGCCGGGGTGCTATCCGCCAGCGGGTTGAGCATGAAGACGTCGTTTATCGTACAGTGTAGCGGGTCGAGGTCGCCACGACGCCCCGCTTCGATCAGTCTGCGGCATTGGTTTGGCGCCCCTCGCCGTAGGGGGAGGCTCAGCGGGCAGTCCTTCTCGTCATTGACTTCGGACTTTGCTCCTGTTCGGGAACACATGGGAGAGAGCAGGCTGCATACCCGCCGAGTGATACCGTTCGGGATCGTTTGGTTAGGTTTAAGTTACCGTTCGGGCGCAAACTCACTTGCAGGCACACTCCACGCCTCCTATGTTCCCGAACAGGAGCACCACCATGACGAAGCGCAGTGATTCCGCC
The DNA here is from genome assembly GCF_047617075.1 of Brevundimonas sp. Classification (GTDB taxonomy): domain Bacteria; phylum Pseudomonadota; class Alphaproteobacteria; order Caulobacterales; family Caulobacteraceae; genus Brevundimonas. Next base: position 208,450 of record NZ_JBLGCI010000006.1, on the reverse strand, counting down.
CGTGATATTTCTCGCGCCCTGGAACAGGTGCGCGAGACCGGCGCCCTGTCCGACGCCCTGGCGCAGGTCCGCGCGATGCAGCCGCCCTCCATGGCCGAGGCCCAAACCGCGTCCCGGGCCATGAAGGAGGCAGCCGCCGCAAGCCTTCCCGCGCTTGAAAGTGTTCGGGCGACAGACCCGACCGCCCTCACGGAAGCCGCCCGCACAGCCCAGGCTGTCCAGCCGCCGGTGCTGAAGGCTCTGAAGACGGCGCTCCCACATCTGGAGCCTCTGCGCGCCGCGCAGATCAACGCCCAGGCGGTGCTTGACGCCCTGCCCTCCGATCCTCCCGTCGCTTCACCGGCGCAACGCTCCGTGGCTGCGGTGGGAGATCTGGGCTCCATGGTTCGCGCGCGCCGGACGGCTCTGGGCCTGACCCAGCAGGACCTGGCCGACGCCGCCGGAACGGGGCGCCGCTTCGTCAGCGAGCTGGAAGCGGGCAAGGCGACGGTGGAGCTCGGCAAGGCGCTCCAGGTCTGCCGCTCGCTGGGCCTTGACCTGTCCGTGGCCGCGCGGTGATTCCGTCATGAGACTGCTGGATGTCTATCTGGGCGACGGCCGGTCCCCGGCGGGCGTGCTCGTCGCCCTGGACAACGGCGACACCCTGTTCCGCTACGACGAGGCCTATGCGGCCACGCCCGGCGCCGTCCCGCTCTCCCTGTCCATGCCGCTCGGATCCGACCCGTTCGGAGACGCCGCCACGCGCGCCTTCTTCGAAAATCTGCTGCCTGAGAACGACCAGATGCGGCGGATCATGGACCTGCACGGCATCGACCGTTCCGACTTCACCGGCCTTCTGGCTCACCTGGGCGCCGATTGTCCCGGCGCGATTTCCTGCGTTCCGCAAGGCGCTGACCCGGTGAAGAATCCGGGCGTTCTGGCGACCGACTACGACCCTCTGGACCCCGCGACCCTTGCGGCGTTCATCCGGCGCATGGCCCGCGGCCAGTCGCTGCCGGACGAGGTCAGGGATCCGTCGCCGGTCGCGGGCTACCAGCGGAAGATGGCCCTCACCCGCCTGGAGGACGGAACATTCGCCCTGCCCCGCCCTGGAACCGGCGCACCCACCACGCACATCCTCAAGACGCCGCAGCGGACCGAAGCTAGGGACGCCGTGCTTGAGCGCGCGGCCGCTCGCCTGGCCGAGGTCTGCGGCCTGCCGGTGGTCGTGCCCGAGCTGGTTGATCTGGACGGGGATCCGTCGGTGCTCATGGCGCGGTACGATCGCCTGGTGGCAGATGGCATGGTCCGGCGGCTCCATCAGGAGGACTTCGCCCAGGCCCTGGGCTTGCCCGCCTCCCTCAAATACGAAAGGCGCGGCGCCGCCGAGCGCGCGTTCAACGCCGCCGCCATCCGCGGCCTTCTGGACCGTACAGCCGCGCCCGCCCTCAGCGTGCGGGCCTTCCTGAAACTGACCCTGTTCAACGTCTGCGTAGGCAACGCCGACAACCACGCCAAGAACCACTCGCTGATCTACCGCGGGCCGTCGCCGCAGCTGGCGCCGGCCTATGACCTGCTGCCCACGCGGCTGAACGGCTCACTCCATCCCGAGATGGGCTTCCGCATCGGTTCCGCCCGCAAGGCGGAGGACCTCACGCCTGACGACATGGCGATGATGCTGCACACCTTTGGACTGTCCCCGGCAGCAGCCTTGAGGTTCGTTCGCGAGGAAATCGCACCCATGATCTTGGCGCTCGACCGGGCTGCGGAGGATCATGCCCTCGCGCCCAAGGATCTGGACGACCTTATCGGCGCGAACCTTGAGGTGGTCGCGGCCGCCTGCGGCCTGGCGGTGAACCTCAGACCGCGCGACCTGTTCGCACCCCAGGCCGGCGGATGGATCAGCGGAAGCTGAGTGTGACGCACCCGTCCGGTACCGGCTGAAAGCCCCCGGGCAAGACCTTCAACACGTCAGGAGCGGCAGGCCGCTCGCGCATCGAACTCCCGGAGCAAGGCGCCGGCCGGCGGAAGACACTGCGTCCTGTCGTCACGAGCCTTCCTGAACCCGGGCGACCAGGGCCTCGCACAGCCGTCGCGAGGGACTGCTCGGCCAGGCGGAGCTGTGCTCCACCTGGTAGAGATATTCCCTCAGCAGCCGCACCAGATCTTCGCGCGAGACCGGCTGGGGAGGCTCCATCCGAAACGCATCTGGATCGTTGATCGCGCCCGGGACGTCTACCGACTGCGGGTACCGTTCAAGATAGCTGCGCCTGTTCTCAAGCCAGAGCTCTGAAGCGGCTGCGGCGGCGTCGCCGCAAAGACCGGCTTGCGCCGCAGCCGCCCCCAGCCTGATCGGGACCTCCATAGGAAGCATGCGCACGGACATCAGAGCCGCCGCGCCGCCTTGGGCGACTTCTCCTCGAGCACTGATTGGGCAAGCCATCCGATCACCCTGCGGATGGCCTTTGCGTCCCGGCCGTCGGCGCGCCCTCCCAGCTCCACGTCTTCGGCCGCCAGCTGAAGAACGATCACCGCGTCTTCGGCGCTTTCTATTTCCCGATCCAGTATGACGGCCTCGCACGCCTCAAGGAGCCGTTCGTCGTATTCTGACGGCGAGATGGTCCCGTCACTCAGACGTGGATGCAGACGAACGGCTTCGACAAAGTTCAAATTCGGCATGGTCCTTCGCCTCCCTGGCGAACCTTCGCGCCGCCCACGCTTCCATGGCCCCGGCGAAAAAGGTGAGAACCAAAAGCAGCCATACCGCATGGCGGATGCTGACCTCGGTCCAGACAAAGTAGAAACCCGGCGGCATGATCCACGGGATCACGAAGGTGAGCACCGCGATCAGCTGAAAGCCCGCCGCCGCCGTCAGCCACCATCGCTCCCGCACCTCGGCCAGGATCCAGATGGCGACCAGAACCGCGACCTCGACCCCCGCCACCCCGTAGCGCCAGTTCTGGATATGCAGATCATCCACCAGAGGCGTCACGATGATGGCGACGAGATAGACCACGGACGCGGCGCGCTCGCCCCAGTCCCCAATCAGGAACAGCAGAACCAGGGCGAGTGCGCCGGCCGCCAGCAGGATCATCAGTGCTCGCCGCTCAGGCCGAGAGGGGGACGCCGGCGGACGCCCGGGTGGGCCGGACGACGGAGCCGTCATCGGGCTTGGATTCCCCTGTGCCGGTCAGGGTCCATTGCAGGCCCTGCCGCGCAGCCGCCTTCTCCAGGGCGGCATGGGCGAAGGCGACGCGCCCGCGCGCCGCCATCATGCCGTTGATCGCTTCGGCCAGGGCCGCCGCGCCTTCCTGACCGACGCCCGCGCCCAGACCGGCGGCGATGCGGCCGGTGGCCAGGGTCGAGAGCAATTGGCCCGAGCAGGCGAGTGTGCCGTCCAGGCTGTGTTCGACGTTGCGAAGTTCATTGGCGATGACGGTGGCGAAATCATCGCCGGTGACTTGGGTGTTCATGCTGCGGCCTCGATGGCTGGAGTTGAGCTATGGATCTGCTCACCCGCCCGCTGGACAGAGCCGAAGACCGTCACCAGGCCGAGGACCACGCTGATCAGCAACAGACCTATGCAGGCCCAGATGACGATCAGACCGGAACGGGAGCCGCCCCAACGCGGCGGCGTCCGCCAGGCCCCCAGCTTCCTGTAGAGACCATAGAGACCTCCGGACACTGGTTGAGTGTCTCCGGCTGCGACCGAGTACGAGCCGGTGATGGGGTGATCACGGCTCGACCCGACCGAAATCCCCATGGGTATAGGTCGATCTGTGTAATTCCGTGCGACCAGGGCGGCGGCCTCTTCGCGGTTCGCCGTCCCCAGCTTCTGGTAGGCGTTGGAGAGATGATTGCCCACGGTGCGGTAGGACATACCGCTCCCGGAAGGGCGGAGTCGCTTGGCGATCTCTTTATTGGTGAGGCCTTCCCCGGCGAGGAGGACACACTGGATCTCCCGTCGCGTGAGTCCCTGATCCCCCATCGTCCCTCCTTGCCCAATGGAGAGGTTAGGGGTCCGAATCCCTCTTCGTCCAGATAGTTAATCAGCCGGCGGCTTAGTCTGGGGCGCCGAGACGCCTCGCCAAATCCAGCAAGGCCTCCTGGGCCTTCACATCCAGCCTGCGCCAGGCCGCGAGCATTTTCTGGCCCCTGGCGTCCAGGGCGTCGGGAAGATCGGGGCCCGTCGGCGCACCGTCCTCCCCCATCAGCCAGGCGCAGGACACGCCCAGGATACTGGACATTTCATAGAGCTTGGACGCGGAAATGCGGTTGGCGCCGCGCTCGTATTTCTGCACCTGCTGGAAAGTCAGGCCCAGGCCCTTGCCCAGTTCGGTCTGACTCATGCCGAGTTCCCGTCGGCGAAATACGACACGCTTGCCCACCTCGACGTCAAAGGGATGCGGAGTGGCCAACGGAGCGCGCGTCATGGGTTCTCTATATCGCCAAGGTTCATTGGGCGCGAGTCTGCCGCTTGGCCGGCGAAGAACGTCCGATCGCGCGCTTGGACGGCTTCAGCGCCACTTTGAAAACCTGCGGCTCGCCAGGGAAAAAGCGCGACCTGTGATGAGAAGCGATGAAGCGTTCAAACCGACCGAATCAGCTGCTGTGCCCCATATGTGCCCCAACGGCCAAATTGACTAAGGGCCGCCTAGGGCGGCCCTTAGAAAACACCATAAAATCAGGAGATTAGATGGTCGGAGCGACAGGATTCGAACCTGCGACCCCTTGACCCCCAGTCAAGTGCGCTACCAGGCTGCGCCACGCTCCGAAGGCGCTCCCTATAGACGGGCGACCGCGCGCCCGCAAACCCTAATCGAGAAGAATTCCGTCAGCGCCCCAGGACCTGGTCCAGACGCGCGCGCGCCGCCTCCAGATCGGCCAGAACGGCGCGAAGACGCGCGGCGTCAGGCGCCCCGGAAACCAGCGGTTCGGCCCCATCGGAATCGGCGGCCGGGGTGAAGGCCGCGTCCTCATCGCTGAAACCCGCCACGGCCTTCAGCCCCTGATCCTTGTGCAGGCGCTGGACGCCCTTGATGGTCAGGCCCTGATCATGAAGCAGGCGGCGCACGCCCTTCAGAACCGCGATGTCATTGGGACGATAGAAGCGTCGTCCGCCGCCTCGTTTCATGGGAGAGACGAAGGCGAATTTCGTCTCCCAGAAACGCAGCACGTGCTGGGGAACCCCGACCTCCTCGGCCGCTTCCGATATGGTGCGGAAGGCGTTGGGCCCCTTGCTCATGATCAATCGACGGCCGCGCCGTCCACCTTGGTTTTCATGATCTGCGAGGCGCGGAAACTGATAACCCGGCGCGGGGTGATGGCGGCCGGTTCGCCGGTCTTGGGATTGCGGCCCATGCGGGCGCGCTTCTCGCGCACCTGGAATACGCCGAAGCCCGACAGCTTGACGGTTTCGCCCCGCTCGAGCGCCTCGACAATCAGGTCCAGCGTCCGTTCGACCAGCGACGAGCACTCCTGTCGCGACAGGCCGACATCCTCGTGAACCGCCTCGCACAGATCGGCGCGCGTCACAGTTTCGGCCATCGGTCGCTCCCTTCCATCAAGCTCCGGGTGGTTCGCCATCTGACGACAATATGCGTCGGAGTCAAAGCGCAACCGGCTGTTTTACATCCTTAACGCCACCGCGCCCCAGGTCAGGCCGCCGCCCATGGCCTCCATCAGGACCAGGTCGCCCGGCTTGATGCGGCCGTCTTTCACCGCCACGTCGAGCGCCAATGGAATCGACGCGGCCGACGTGTTGGCGTGAAGCGCGACCGTGGAGATCACCTTGTTCTCGTCCAGACCCAGGCGGTCGCCGACGCCCTTGATGATGCGCTGATTGGCCTGGTGCGGCACGAACCAGTCCACGTCGGAGACCTCAATGTTCGCGGCCTTGCACGCGGCTGTGACAGCCTCGGCGATATTGATCACGGCGTGACGGAACACCTGATTGCCCGCCATGCGCAGGTGCCCCACCGTGCCGGTGGAGGCCGGGCCGCCGTCCACGTAAAGCAGATCCGTCTTGTTGCCGTCGCACCGCAAGGCGAAGCCCAGCACGCCCCGGTCAACGGGCGTCCCCTGCCCTTCCACGGGCTCCAGCACCACCGCGCCCGCCCCGTCCCCGAACAGCACGCAGGTGGACCGGTCGGTCCAGTCCATCAGACGCGTCATCTCCTCCGCGCCGATCACCAGGGCGCATTTCGCCAGGCCCCGCGCCACAAAGCCGTCCGCCACGCTCAGCGCATAGACAAAGCCCGAGCACACGGCCTGAACGTCGAAGGCGTTGCACACCGGCGCGCCCAGCTTGCGCTGGACGATGGAGGCCACCGACGGGAAGGTCATGTCCGGCGTCGTCGTCGCAACCACGATCAGGTCGATGTCGGCCGCCGTGCGTCCCGCCGCCTCCAACGCCCGCAAGGCCGCCTGCACCGCCAGGTCGCTGGTGGGCTGATCGTCTGCGGCCCGGTGCCGCTGGCGAATACCGGTGCGCTCGACGATCCACTCGTCGGACGTGTCCACGAACTTGGCCAGATCGTCATTGGTGACGATGTTTTCCGGCAGATAGGAACCCACGCCGGTCACGGCGCTTCGAGTGACGCTCACGAAACAGTCTCCAGCGGTCCGGACGAGTCGCTGTGCAACACGGCGTCCAGACGATTCAGATTGGCGCCCACCTTGGCGGTGTAGTCGCTGCGGGCCAGGTCGACGGCCACGCGAATGGCGTTGCCGAAACCCTTGGCGTCGGCGCCGCCGTGGCTCTTGATGACGATGCCGTTCAGCCCCAGCAGCGGCCCGCCGTTGATGGCCCCGGGGTCGATCCGGGCGCGCATCTGTCTCAGCGCCGGCAGGGCCAGCAGCGCCCCGGCCTTGGCCTGCAGGCTGGACGTCAGGGCGTCGCGCATGATCTGGGAAATGAACCGCGCCGTGCCCTCGGCCGTCTTCAGCGCGATGTTGCCGGTGAAGCCGTCGGTGACCACCACGTCCACCGTGCCCTTGGCGATGTCGTCGCCCTCGACGAAGCCGTGGTAGTTCAGGCCGAACGGATTGTCCTTCAGGATGGCGGCGGCTTCGCGCACCTCTTCATGGCCCTTCATGTCCTCGGACCCGACGTTCAGTATGCCGATGGACGGATTCGTCGATCCGTGGATCGCCGCGTGAAACGCCTCGCCCATGATGGCGAAATCCACCAGCTGTTCGGCGTCGGACGAGATGTTCGCCCCCACGTCCAGCACGGCGGTGATGCCGTTCAGGGTGGGCCAGCTGGCCACGATGGCCGGGCGCTCCAGTCCTTTGGCGGACATACGCAGCACCAGCTTTGAAATGGCCATAAGGGCGCCGGTGTTGCCCGCCGACACGGCCCCCGCCGCCGATCCGTCCTTCACCGACTCGACGGCGTTCCACATGGACGAGCCCTTGCCGCGGCGCATGGCCTGGGCGGGCTTTTCATCCATGGCGATGACCTTTTCGGCCGGACGGATGTCGCAGACGTCGCCCACTCCCGCCTTCTTCACCTCGGCGGCCAGCGCCTTTTCGTCGCCATGCAGCAGGAAGCGAACGCCCTCGCCGCCATGCCGTTTCCGGTACTCATGGACGCCGCCGACGGTGACGGGCGGTCCATGGTCGCCGCCCATGCCGTCAAGCGAAATGATCAGTGATGACGCCAAGTTGGATGTCGCTCCGTGCGCACGCCCTGCCCGGCGGCGCTTCCTGTTTCGAGGCGCGCCACGATAGCGACCCCGTTCGATGATGGAAACCGCCTGACGCTACGTCAGGCGCCGCCGGACGAATCCGGCGTCCTGAACTGCTTCAGCACGGCGAAGGGCGATTCCTCGGCCGGCTCTTCCGGCTGTTCGAAGACGGCGCCGTCCTTGCGGGGAAAGGGGTCGAGCGCCAAAGCCAGATGCTCCACCGCATAGACGCCCAGGTCGATCACCCCGTCCTCGACCACATCGGGACCGTCGTCCTCGGGATCCACATCGACCTCCAAAGGCGCGCGCGGATCAGCTTCGATGAGGTCAATGGCGAACGATTCGTCGATGTCGACCGGCAACGGCTCCAGCGTGAGGCCGCAACGCTGAACCGCATGGGCGACCACCTGACCGCTCAGCGTCCAGCCGGCATCCGTCGGCGTCACCGCGAGGGACGCCTTGAACCGCGGCAGTTCAATCAGGTCCAGGGTCCGGGCGATCCGGTCCCGGGCGGCATGATCCGGCTCCAGGTCGCGGGTGACTCCTGCGCCGATCTGGTTCAGGCGCAGCGGCTCGCTGAAGGGCGGGGGCGGCAGGGTCATGCCGACGCCAGGATCGGTTCGGGCCAGGCCGGAGCGCTCATGACGCCGTCAAAAGGCTGCTCCGCCAGAGCCTGGCGTGTGCGGAAGGCGTAATCCGCCAGGGCATGCATGCCGGGCGTCGGCGCCTCTGCCTCAACGATGTTGCGCGTCAGGGCCTGAGCCAGGGCATCGGCGTCATCGGCCCGAACAGCTTTTTCATAGGCGAGCATGCGGCCGTAGAGCGCCTCGCCCAGCTTGCGCATCTTCTTGCCCACCGACACGTCGCCCACGCCGAGTTCCCTGAGCGTGTTGTCCAGCGCCGAGGCGTAGGTGTCGAACAGGTCCTGGGCGGCGTCGGCGCCCACAGGTCCCTCGTCACGTAACCGCAGGATCAGGAGCATGACATGCAGGGTGTAGAGCTCGAATCGCGAGTCGATGCGGTCCGGCGCACCCAGTTCGAGATAAAAGGCCGGATGACGCGCCTGGGCCACCGCCTGCGCGTACAGGGCCTCGGAGGCCTTTTTCGACGGTCTGGATTTGAACAAATTCCGCAGCAACTGTGTGCCCTCGTTCGGTGTCGGCGTTGAACTAGAGCGCCGGGACCGCTAGGTCAAAGCGTTGATCCACTGAAGGTGCGCTCCATGTCCCGATTCACCCCCGTCCTGATGGCCGCAGCCCTGGCCGCCGGCGCGGGCGCATGCGCGCCCCAGGTGGGCCGCCATGGCTTCCAGTTGATCGACGTCGCGCCCAACGAAATCGAAGCCGGCGTCGACACCCGGGAAACCGTGCTGGCCAAGCTCGGCTCGCCCTCGACCCGCTCCACCTTCGAGAGCGACAGCGTCTGGTACTACATCAGCCAGACCACCGAGCGGTACACCTACAACCCGACCCAGGTGGCGGGACGCAGCATCACCGAGATCACCTTCGCCGATGAAAGCGATCAGGTGCAGAGCGTTCGCCTGCTGGGTCTGGAAGACGGCCGGCAGATCGCCATGAATGAACGCGAAACACCCACGCGCGGCCGTGAACTGAGTGTCCTGGAACAACTGCTCGGCAATGTCGGTCGCGGACAGCTTCCGCGGACCGAGGACGACGTTCCCGGTCAGCGGCGCCCCTCGGAATAGGGACGTATCCAGCAAAAAATGGCCCCGGAGATCGCTCTCCGGGGCCATTTTATTTGCCGGCGATACCGGGCGGCGAACCGCCCGGCATCCCGGTGTCAGCCGATGTTCCCGCTGGCCAGCACCGCCAGCAGCAGCAGCGCCACGATGTTGGTGATCTTGATCATCGGGTTCACCGCCGGTCCGGCCGTGTCCTTGTAGGGATCACCCACCGTGTCGCCGGTGACGGAAGCCTTGTGCGCTTCGGACCCCTTGCCGTGCAGGACGCCGGAGGGATCGGTGTAGCCTTCCTCGATCACCTTCTTGGCGTTGTCCCAGGCCCCGCCGCCCGAGGTCATGGAGACCGCGACGAACAGGCCGGTGACAATAACCCCCATCAGCATGGCGCCCACCGCGGCGAAGGCGTTGGCCTTGTCCGGCTGGATCAGCATGATGGCCACGAACAGCACGATGGGCGACAGGACCGGCAGCAGGGACGGCACGATCATCTCCTTGATCGCCGACTTGGTCAGGATATCGACCGCCTTGCCGTACTCCGGCTTGACCTCATAGGTCATGATGCCCGGGTTCTCGCGGAACTGACGGCGAACCTCGGTCACGACCGCCTCGGCCGCGCGCCCCACAGCCATCATGGACATGCCGCCGAACAGGAAGGGCAGCAGGCCCCCGAACAGCAGGCCCACGACCACGTAGGGGTTGGACAGGTCAAAGGCGACCGGCCCCATGTCGGCGAAGAACGGATAATCCGCCGGATTGGCCGAGAAGTAGCGCAGATCCTCGGTATAGGCCGCAAACAGCACCAGGGCGCCCAGACCCGCCGAACCGATGGCGTAGCCCTTGGTGACGGCCTTGGTAGTGTTGCCCACCGCATCCAGAGCGTCGGTGGAGGTCCGCACGTCGGCGGGCAGGCCCGCCATCTCGGCGATGCCGCCGGCGTTGTCCGTGACCGGCCCGAAAGCGTCCAGGGCCACGATCATGCCCGCCACGCCCAGCATGGTGGTGGTGGCGATGGCGATGCCGAACAGGCCCGCCATCTGATAGGTGGCGATGATGCCGACGATGATGGTCAGGGCCGGAAGCGCGGTGGATTCCAGCGAAACCGCCAGACCCTGGATCACATTGGTGCCATGACCCGAGGTGGAGGCCTTGGCCACCGACTTCACCGGGCGATAGTTGGTGCCGGTGTAGTACTCGGTGATGACCACGATGGCCGCCGTCACCGCCAGACCGACCACGCCGGACCAGAACAGGCTCATGGGCTCGATGACCAGGCCGTTCGAGGTGGTCACCGTCTCGGTCACCACCGCGTCGATGACGAACCAGAGCGCCGCAACCGACAGCACGCCGGTGGCGATCAGGCCCTTGTACAGGGCCCCCATGATGTTGTTCGACTTGCCCAGGCGCACGAAGAAGGTGCCGATGATGGACGTGACCACGCACACGCCGCAGATGGCCAGCGGCAGAAGCATCATCGCTTCCACCAACGGGGACTCGCGGAAGAAGATGGCGGCCAGCACCATCGTCGCCACGGTGGTCACCGCATAGGTCTCGAACAGGTCGGCGGCCATGCCGGCGCAGTCACCGACATTGTCGCCCACATTGTCTGCGATGGTGGCTGCGTTGCGGGGGTCGTCCTCCGGAATCCCGGCCTCGACCTTGCCCACCATGTCGCCGCCCACGTCGGCGCCCTTGGTGAAGATGCCGCCGCCCAGACGAGCGAAGATTGAGATCAGCGAGGCGCCGAAGCCCAGGGCCACCAGACCGTCGATGACCTCGCGGCCCACGCGGTCCAGACCCATGCCCTCGGTCAGGAAGGCGTAGTAGCCCGCCACCCCGATCAGGGCGCCGCCGGCCACGAACAGACCGGTCACCGCGCCCGAGCGGAAGGCCAGATCCAGCCCGCCGGCCAGGCTCTTTGAGGCCGCCTGGGCCGTGCGGACATTGGCCCGCACCGAGATCAGCATGCCAGCATATCCCGCCGCGCCGGACAGGACGGCGCCGATCAGGAAGCCGACGGCCGCATACGGCCCGATCAGGAAATAGGCCGCGATCAGGATCACGATCCCGACAATGCCGATGGTGGTGTACTGGCGCTTCAGATAGGCCGAGGCCCCTTCCTGGATCGCCGCGGCGATCTCGCGCATCTTGTCGTTGCCGGCGTCGGCCTTGAGCAGCGAAGCGGTCTGTACGGCGCCGTAAAGCACCCCCAGAACACCCGCCGCTATGACCAGCCACAGATAGGACGTCATAAGCGTTTCAACCCTTTATGCATTATCGCGCGCGGACCCTTGGCGCGGCGTCCATTATTCGGACTTGTCCGCCTTCCGGTCCCCCCGTGCGCACCGGCCGCTGGCTGCGGCCACGCGGGAATTGCGGCGAGAAAGTGCCAAACGCGACCGACTCGCGCAACAGCGTTTAGTTTGGACGCATGCCCGTGCGGCGGCGGGGGGCCTGGTTCTGCACCTCGACAGAGGTGACGACGCCGTCTCCGGCGACCACGCGCGCAGCCGCCATGGTGGCGGCGGTCAGCATTCGCTCATTCAGTCGGGTCCAGTCTCCGCCGGCTGAAAAATCCACCCGGTGGGCCGCCTTGACCAGGGCGTCGCGGATGAAGGGGTCGTGGGGCCGCACCGCCTCGGCGGTCTGTCCGCTCGCCAGGAGCAGGCGCAGGTTCACGAACACGTAATTCCTGAGCCGCCCCTCCGTAATCACGGGCAGGCCCAGCGGAACCAGATTCAGGGTGACGGCTTCCGGAGGCGCATCGCTGGACGGCGCCGCAGCGGCGGCGGCCGTCGCGGAGGCGACGAGCACGGTTCCGGCGGCGATGAGGTCACGGCGGCGCATGAAATCTCACCTAGCCGACCGGCGTTAGGAAAGGGTTTCAGCCGTGCCGCCACCCCGTTCGCGTCACGGGGATGATCTCGCCGCCGTAGCGAACCGTCACCCCGTCGCCCCCGGTCGCCTCGCCCAGCACGGTCAGACGCAGATGCCGGGCGTCCGCTTCCCGTTTCAGACTGTCGAAGACGCCCGGCGGCACGGCCATGACGATTTCATAATCGTCGCCGCCCGTGGCCAGGTCTGTCAGCGCCGCCGGCGGGTCGACCCGGGTTTCGAGCCAGGCCGTAGCCGCCCGCGACAGAGGCAGCTTTTCCAGATCGATGACGATGCCCACCCCGCTCGCCCTGGCCATATGGCCCATGTCGGCGATCAGCCCGTCGGATACATCCAGCGCCGCCGCCGCGTGCTCCCGCACCGCCAGGGCGAAGTCGGTGCGTGGTTCGGGCGTGCGGTAATGGGCGATCAGGGCCGCGACCCGTTCGTCCTCCAGCCCGACCTCGCCCCGTGCCGCCTTCAGCCCCAGAAAGCCTTCCCCGATCATGCCGGTGACCACGATCAGGTCGCCCGGCTGAGCCCCCGAACGCGCCACGGTCCGTCCTTTCGGAGCCCAGCCCAACGCCGTCAGGCTGAAGCTGGCCGGCCCCGGCGTCACCACCGTGTCGCCGCCCAGCAGATGAACGCCGAACTTCGCCTGATCCTCGGCCAGACCCGCCGCGAACGCTTCCCGCTCCAGCCACCCGGACTCCACCGGCCAGAAACAGGCCAGCAAATAGCCGAACGGCTCTGCGCCCTTGGCCGCCAGATCCGACAGGTTCACCCGCAGCAGCTTCCTCGCCACCGTGTCCAGCGGATCGTCCGGCAGGAAATGGACGCCTTCAACCATGGCGTCCTTGGTGAGGATCAGATCGTATCCGGGCCGCGACGGCAGGGCCGCCACATCGTCGATCAGGCCGCGCGCCCATTCGGGATGAGCCAGAGGCCGGAACAGCCGTTCGATGGTCTCGAACTCGTCGGCCGCATCAACCCCGGGCATCGCGGGCGACCCCGTCCAGGGCGGCGTTGACGAATTTGGCCTCCGCCGCGTCGAAGAACGCCTTGGCCAGCTCCACATATTCGTCGATGACGATCTCGCGCGGCACGTCAGGCTTTTCTCGCAGCTCCCAGGCCCCGGCGCGCAGCAGGGCCCGCAGGGTGGCGTCCAGCCGTTCGATGCGCCAGCCGGAGGCCAGACGCGTCACCACGGCCGTGTCGATGGCCTTCTGCCCGGACACCACGCCGCGCACGATTTCGGCGAACCAAGCCTCGTCGGCCTCAGCCAGGGGCTCGCCATCCAGGTCGGCGTCGAAACGGTGGTTATTGAACTCGTCCACCACGGTGTCCACGCCCTGCCCGCCCAGCTCCATCTGGTACAGGGCCTGTACGGCGGCCAGACGCGCCACGGTGCGGGCCCGGCGCTGACGCGAGGTCAGCTCGGGCTCGGCCCGCTGCTTCTCGGCCTCGGCCAGCTGGGCCATGACGGATTTCAGGCTGTTGGCCTCGCTCACAGCCGGCCCTCCCTCAGACGACGGCGCAGGTCGATCAGCTCAAGACAGGCGCGCGCCGCGCCGCCGCCCTTGTCCCCCTCGATGAACCGGGCGCGGGTCCAGGCCTGCTCCTCGTCCTCCACCGTCAGGATGCCGTTGCCGATGGCCAGGCCCTTCAGGCCCAGCTGCATGATGCCGGCGGCGGACTGATCCGACACGATCTCGAAATGATAGGTCTCGCCGCGAATGACGACGCCCAGACCCACATAACCGTCATAGCGCACCCCAAGCGGGCTGCGGCCCATCTCCTCGGCCTGGGCGATGCCGAGCGGCACCTCCAGCGCGCCGGGCACAGTGGCCACATCAAACGTGGCCCCCCGCGCCCGCAGGGCTTCCTTGGCCCCCTCGAGCAGCGCGTCGGACAGATCGTCATAGAACCGTCCCTCGACGATCAGAATACGCAGGGCATCGGTCAAGACTGGGGTTCTCCATCCATGTCACGCCAGCCCGCGATGCGCAGGCCGTAACCCTCGATGGCCGTGGGATTGGGCCGGGTCGAACTCATCACGATCATGTCGCGCACCCCCAGGTCCAGCAGGATCTGGGCGCCCACGCCGTAAGCCTTCAGGGCGCGATCGTTCGCGCCGGGCTTGTCGCCGTCCGTCAGGCGTTCGGCAAGTCCCTTCAGCTCGGGATCGCGCAGAAACACGGTGACGCCCGCCGCCGCGCCATAGCGCTGGGGCTCGCTAATGGCCTTCAGGGCGCTGGGCACATAGTTCTGACGCGCCTCCACATGGCCCAGCAGGTCGGCGGCGAAGTCCACCTGATGCATCCGCACCAGGGTCGGCTTGTTCGGGTCGATCCGGCCGTGGACCAGCGCCACATGCTCCACGCCCTCGATGGCGTTGCGATACAGCATCAGGCGGAACGGCCCCCCGTGCACGCTTTCGAACGGCGTCTCCAACACCCGCTCCACGAAGCGCTCGGTGCGGCGGCGATAGGCGATCAGGTCGGCGATGGTGCCGATCTTGAGCCCGTGCAGCTGGGCGAAGGCCACCAGATCCGGCATGCGGGCCATGGTGCCGTCGTCGTTCATGATCTCGCAGATCACCCCGGCGGGCGTCAGGCCGGCCATGCGGCTGATGTCCACGGCCGCCTCCGTATGGCCGGTGCGCACCAGCACCCCGCCGTCTCGCGCCACCAGCGGAAACACATGGCCCGGCGACACCAGATCGTCCGGCCCCCGGTTAGGGTCCACCGCCACCTGCACGGTGCGGGCGCGGTCCGCCGCGCTGATGCCGGTGGTCACGCCCTCCTTCGCCTCGATGGAGACGGTGAAGGCGGTGCCCATGCTCTCGCGGTTCTCGGCCGACATGGGCGGCAGGCGCAGGGTCCGCGCCCGGTCCGCTGTGATGGCCAGACAGATCAGCCCGCGCGCATGCTTGGCCATGAAATTGATCTGGTCCGGCGTGGCGAACTGGGCCGGGATGATGACGTCGCCCTCGTTCTCACGGTCCTCGGCGTCCACCAGGATGTAGGGCCGCCCGTTACGGGCGTCCTCAAGGATGTCCTCGATGGGACTGATGGGGCTGTCGTTCACATTGGCCGCCGGGTGCATCACGCTGTCTCCTGCCAGCGGGCCAAGTAGCGCGCCAGCATATCGATTTCCAGATTAACGGGGGAATCCGGCGACAGCGTCCCCAGGGTGGTCGCCTCCCAGGTGTGGGGAATGATGTTCAGATCGAAAGACCGTCCGTCCACGGCGTTGACGGTCAGGGACACCCCGTCGACCGTGATCGAGCCCTTGGCGGCGATGAAGCGGTGCAGCGGCTCGGGCGCCTCGACCACCACCCGGTGCGATCCGCCCTCGGGCGTGATCGAGACCACGCGCCCCACCCCGTCCACATGGCCCGAGACGATGTGGCCGCCCATCTCGTCGCCCAGCCGGGCCGCGCGCTCCAGATTGACGCCCGTCCCTTCGGTCCAGGCCCCCAGGGTGGTCTTCGACAGGGTCTCGCCCGACACCTCCACCGCGAACCAGTCGTCGCCCCGCTCCACCACCGTTAGGCACACGCCCGAATGACTGACGGACGCGCCCAAATCAATAGTTGACGGATTCCATGCCGTAGCGATCTCGAAGCGCCGGTCGCGCTCGGTCTGGCGGACGCTCCTGACGCGGCCGATGTCGGTGACGATTCCAGTGAACATTCTATCAGGTCCGCTCGTAACGTTCCCACAGGTCGTCACCCAGAGGCTCGACCGCAAGGCGCCGGAAGCGCGGCGCGTCGGAAAGCTGCGCCATGGCCAGCGCCGCCACGCACGGCCGCCCCTCCCCGCCCAGCAGGATCGGCGCCCGGAACCACTCCAGAGCATCCACCGCATCGGCCGCGATGAACGAAGCCGCCACCTGCCCGCCGCCCTCGATCAGGACCGAGTCGATTCCGTGCCGCTTCAGCGCCTTCAGCACCGCGTTGATGGCCGGGCGACCGTCGCCGCCGGCCTCGACCTGCTCGACCAACGCCCCGCCCACCGGGTGTGGCTCGGCGGTCGTCAGGATCAGAGTCCCCTCACCCGCCAGTTTCGCGCTGACCGGCGTCCGCAGGCGGCTGTCCAGCACCACCCGCAGCGGCTGGTCCACCGGTCGTCCCGGCAGGCGCACGGTCAGTTGCGGGTCATCGGCCAGCACCGTCTGGACGCCCACCAGAACGGCGTCATGGGCGGCCCGCAGGCGGTGGCCCTGCTCGCGTGCGGCCTCGCCGGTGATCCATTGGGACTCGCCCGTCGCGGTGGCGATGCGGCCGTCCAGCGAGGTGGCCAGTTTCAGGGTGACGCGCATCACCGATCCTTGTCGGGATCGCTGAATCCTTCGGCGCCCAGGAATTTGGCGAAGTCGCCGGTGTGGCGGAAATCCTTGTAGACCGAGGCGTAGCGCACATAGGCCACCTCATCGACGCCCTTCAGCGCCTTCATGATGAAGTCGCCCACGGTGGAGGACTGGATCTCGGTTTCACCCAGGCTCTCCAGCTGCCGCACGATGCGGCTGACCAGCTGTTCGATCTGGTCCGGGTCCACCGGCCGCTTGCGCAGGGCGATGCCCAGCGACCGCTCCAGCTTCATCCGGTCGAACGGCGTGCGCCGCCCGTTGCGCTTGACGATGACCAGTTCGCGCAGCTGCACCCGTTCAAAGGTGGTGAAGCGCCCGCTGCAGGCCGGACAAGCCCGGCGGCGCCGGATGGCCGCGCCGTCGTCCGACGGGCGGCTGTCCTTCACCTGGGTGTCCGGGTTTCCGCAGAAGGGGCACTTCATGGCCCGGTCCTACCGATAGATGGGGAAGCTGTGCGTCAGCTCCCGCACCTGGGCCGCGACGCCGGCCGCCACCGCCGTATCCGCCTCGTCGCCGCCCTTCATGGACACGACCACATCGGCGATCCAGTGGCCGATCTGCTTGAACTCGTCCTCGCCGAACCCGCGCGTGGTGCCCGCCGGGGTCCCCAGCCGCACGCCCGAGGTAATGGTGAAGGGCGCGTCGTCGAACGGCACGCCGTTCTTGTTGCAGGTCATCAGCGCCTTCTCGAGCTCATGCTCGGTGGCCTTGCCGGTCACGCCCTTGGGCCGCAGGTCCACCAGCATCAGGTGGCTGTCGGTGCCGCCCGAGACGATGGCCAGACCCCGCTCCACCAGCACGGCGGCCATGGCCTGGGCGTTCTTGACCACCTGCTGGGCATAGCCCTTGAACTCGGGCTTCAGCGCCTCGCCGAAAGCCACGGCCTTGGCCGCGATCACATGCTCCAGCGGTCCGCCCTGCAAACCGGGGAACACGGCCGAGTTGATCTTCTTGGCGATGTCGCCGTCGTTAGTCAGCACCATGCCGCCGCGCGGCCCGCGCAGGGTCTTGTGCGTCGTGGTGGTGACCACATGGGCGTGGGGCAGCGGGTCGGGATAGGCGCCGCCGGCGATCAGGCCCGCATAGTGGGCCATATCCACCATCAGGTATGCGCCCACCGAGTCCGCGATCTCGCGGAATTTCTTGAAGTCGATGTGGCGCGAATAGGCCGATGCGCCGGCCAGGATCAGCTTGGGCTTCTCCCGCTCGGCCATCTCGGCGACGTTATCATAATCAATGAGATGGTCGTCTTTCCTCACCATATAGGTGACCGGACGGAACCACTTGCCCGACTGGTTCGCCGGGCTGCCGTGAGTCAGGTGCCCGCCGCAGGCCAGGTCCATGCCCAGGAAGGTGTCGCCGGGCGTCAGCAGGGCCTGGAACACCGCCTGATTGGCCTGGGCGCCCGAGTGCGGCTGCACATTGGCGAAGGCTGCGCCGAACAGTTCCTTGGCCCGCTCGCGCGCCAGGGTCTCGGTGATATCCACATATTCGCAGCCGCCATAGTAGCGACGGCCCGGATAGCCTTCGGCGTATTTGTTGGTCAGGACCGAGCCCTGAGCCTCCAGCACCGCCCGGGAGACGATGTTCTCGGAGGCGATCAGCTCGATCTGCTCCTTCTGGCGGCCGAGTTCGCCCTGAATCCCCTTGAAGATGTCGGGATCAGCCTCTTCCAGAGACTTCGAGAAATAGGCGTCATGGACGAAGCGGGCGGTCACGGGCGGCTCCGGAAATCAGGGGGCGGGAAGATGCCAGATGCTTTACGCCTTCCACCCCCGCGCCACAACATGTTGTGCCGTCGCACCGGCCAGGACCCGCCGCAGCTTGCCGATGGCGATCCGCTCCAGATGCGCGCGCTCGTTCACCGGTCCCACCGCCGACGCCTCGGTCCCGGTCGCCGCATGAATGGCCGAACATTTCAGGTATGCGCCGTTGCGCACGAACTCGACGATGACTTCGCCGAGGTTGTCGTCAGGCGACCGCAGGGAGACGCGCCACGTTGCAGTGGGTCCACAGCTTGTCCATGGCCGTGACCAGGGCGTCCATCATGCCGTCGTCGTGGTTCGGCGACGGGGTGAAGCGCAGGCGCTCGGTCCCCTTGGGCACGGTGGGATAGTTGATGGGCTGCACATAGACGCCGAAGTCTTCCAGCAGCATGTCCGAGATCATCTTGCAGTGGACCGGGTCGCCCACGTGCACCGGCACGATGTGGCTGACGCTGGGCAGGACGGGGATGCCCGCCTCGGCGAACCGCTGCTTGAGCGTTTCGGCCCGCTCCTGATGGGCCGCGCGCAGGTCGGCGGCGCCCTTCAGATGACGCACCGAGGCCAGCGCCCCCGCCGTCAGCGCAGGCGGCAGGCTGGTGGTGAAGATGAAGCCCGCGGCCCACGACCGCACTGCGTCGATGATCACGGCGTCGGCGGCGATATAGCCGCCCATGACGCCCACGGCCTTGCCCAGGGTGCATTCGATGATGTCGATCTGGTCCAGCACGCCGTCGCGCTCGGCCACGCCCGCGCCCCGATCGCCGTACAGGCCCACCGCATGGACCTCGTCCAGATAGGTCAGGGCCCCGTATTTCTGCGCCAGGGCGATGGTCCCCTTCAGGTCGGCGATGTCGCCGTCCATGGAATAGACGCTCTCGAACGCGATCAGCTTGGGCGCATCGGCCGGCGCGGCCTTCAGCAGCGCCTCCAGATGCTCCAGATCGTTGTGCGCGAAGATGTGCCGCTCGCAGCCGCCGTTGCGGATGCCCGCGATCATGGAGGCGTGGTTCAGCGAGTCGGAGAAGATGATCATCCCCGGCATGATCCGCTGCAAAGTGGTCAGGGTCGCCTCATTTGCCACATAGCCCGAGGTGAACAGCAGCGCCGCTTCCTTGTGGTGCCAGTCAGCCAGCTCGGCCTCCAGGTCCACGGCCCAGCGGGTGGTGCCCGAAATGTTGCGCGTGCCCCCGGCCCCGGCGCCGGCCTCGTCGATGGCGGCCTGCATGGCCTCGAGCACCACCGGGTGCTGGCCCATGCCCAGATAGTCGTTCGAGCACCAGACCACCACGTCCTGCTCGGACCCGTCCTCGCGGCGGCGCACCGCGCGCGGGAACTGGCCGCGCACGCGCTTCAGGTCGGCAAAGACGCGATAGCGCCCTTCCTTCTGGACCTGGTCAACGGCGCTTTGAAAGGCGGCCTTATAGTCAAACACGCGGACGGCTCGTTTTGCTTATGATCGTCTGCCTCGCGTTTTGCTCCCCGCAGACCCGCGTGTCCACGAAAACCGACGGACAAAAGGCCGCAACCCCTTAATTGATAACAGTTCTCAATACCGCTTCGACAGCATGGACATAGACTCAGGACGGCTTCGCGCGCTCCAGACTGTCGAGATCACCCCGCAGGAACTGCAGCATGGCCGAGAAGTCGCGGCCGCCGTAACCCAGCCGGTCAAACAGGGCGTACATGGCTTCCGCCTGGGTCCCCAGTGGCGTTGACGCCCCCGCCTTGGCCGCCGCGTCCTGGGCCAGCTTCAGATCCTTCAGCATCATGGCCGTGGCGAACCCGCCCTCGTAGCCGCGATTCGACGGCGCGGCCGGCACCGGTCCGGGCCAGGGGTAATAACTGGTCACGCTCCAGCACTGGCCCGAGGACTTGGACGCAATCTCGAAAAACCGCTCGGGCTCCAGTCCCAGCCGCTCGGCCAGGGCGATGGCCTCGCACGTGCCGATCATGGAAATGCCCAGCAGCATGTTGTTGCAGATCTTGGCCGCCTGCCCCGCCCCGTGGTCGCCGGCGCGGATGGTGATGCGGCTCATGGGCTCCAGCGCGTCCTCGACCTGCGCCAGCACCGCCTCGTCACAGCCGACCATGAAAGCCAGTGTTCCCGCATCCGCCGCCGCCGTGCCGCCCGACACCGGCGCGTCCGCGAACGCATAGCCCGCCTCGCTCGCCAGCCCGGCGACCTTGCGGGCCGTGTCCACGTCGATGGTCGAGCAGTCCACCAGCAGCGCCGACGTCGGCGCCGCTCCGATCACCTGTTCGGAATAGACTTTCAGCACATGGGGGCCGGCGGGCAGCATGGTGATGACCACGTCCGCATCCTTGACCGCCTCCACCACCGAGGTCGCGGGCGTGCAGCCCGCCGCCTTCGCCCGGTCCAGCGCCTCGGTCGACAGGTCGAAGGCCGTCACCGTCCGCCCGGCCTTGGCCTGATTGGCCGCCATGCCGCCGCCCATATTGCCCAGGCCGATGAATGCGATCTTCATGTGCGTCTCTCCCTGACAGTCTTTGTGTCGGGCTTAGACTCATCGGGCGGGGATCGCCAGCGTCGCGGGGCGCCGTCAGGGCCGGAATTGGCCGGAAATACTTGACTTTTCCCTGTGGATTTCTATATCGGGCCAACAGTTCGGGACAGGTCTGGCGAATTCGCGCCGCCCGCTCGCCCAATGAGGGGCGGTTCCGTGCGTCATGGGCCTGAAAAGGCTCCCCTTCACCCGAGTTTCATGACTGAATTTTCCAAGCTGGGCCTCTCGCCCACGACCCTTCAGGCGGTCGAAGACACCGGCTACACCAACGCCACCCCCATTCAGGAACAGGCCATTCCCGTGGCCCTCGCCGGACGCGACGTCCTGGGCATCGCCCAGACCGGCACCGGCAAGACGGCGGCCTTCACCCTGCCGATGGTGGACCGGCTCGGGTCCGGTCGCGCCCGGGCTCGCATGCCCCGCGCCCTCGTTCTGGCCCCGACCCGCGAACTGGCCGACCAGGTGGCCGAGAGCTTCGGCAAATACGCCAAGGGCACCAAGCTCAACTGGGCGCTGCTGATCGGCGGCGTATCCATGGGTGAACAGGTGGCCCTACTGGACAAGGGCGTGGATGTCCTGATCGCCACCCCCGGCCGTCTGCTGGACCTGTTCGAGCGGGGCAAGATCCTGCTGACCGGCGTCGAGATCATGGTGGTGGACGAAGCCGACCGCATGCTGGACATGGGCTTCATCCCGGACATCGAGCGCATCTTCAAGCTGACGCCGCCGCGCCGACAGACCCTGTTCTTCTCGGCCACCATGCCGCCCGAGATCACCCGTCTGACCCAGCAGTTCCTCAAGGATCCCACCCGGATCGAGGCCTCGCGTCCGGCCATGACCGCCGACACCATCGCCCAGTATCTGGTGCGCATCCCGTCCAGCGACCCCAAGGCCAAGCGCACCGCCCTGCGCGCCCTGGTGGGCCGCGACGACGTGAAGAACGGCATCGTCTTCTGCAACCGCAAGTCCGAAGTGGACATCGTCGCCAAGTCCCTGAAGACGCACGGCTTCGACGCTGCGCCCATCCACGGCGACCTGGACCAGTCCTTGCGCATGAAGACCCTGGCGGACTTCCGCTCGGGCGCGCTCAAGATTCTGGTGGCCTCAGACGTGGCCGCGCGCGGTCTGGACATCCCGGACGTCAGCCACGTGTTCAACTACGACGTCTCGCATCACGCAGACGACTATGTGCACCGCATTGGCCGCACCGGCCGCGCGGGCAAGAAGGGGCAGGCCTTCATGATCGTCACCCCGGCCGACGACAAGTCGCTGGATAAGGTGCTCAAGCTGATCAAGATGGACCCGGAAGAACTTACGCTCGACATCGACTGGTCCGGCGTGTCGTCCGGCGGGTCCGCGCGCGGCGGCCGCAAGGCCCCGGAACGGACCGGTCGCAAGGCCGCCGAGCAAACCGCACAGCCCGAACAGGGCGAACGGCCCCAGCGCAGCCGGGGCGGACGCCGCAGCCGTTCTGAACCCGTTGCCGAGGTCGATGCCGCCCCGAAAGAGGTTGCAACGGCTGAACCCGTCGCCGCGACGTCCGCTGACCAGGCCGAAAAGCCCCGCCGAACCCGCAGCCGCCGCGGATCGAAGACCGAAACCGCGCCGGTCGCCGAACCGGCCCCCGTCGCCGCCCGCGAAGCCGAAGCCCCCGCGCCGCGCCTGACACAGGCCGAGCGCAAGACCGGAGGCCGCAAGCCGAAGACCGACGACGCCCCGGCGAAGGGGTCCGGCTTCGGCGACGACGTCCCGGCTTTCCTTCTTCGTCCGGCGCCGATTTCGTCCTGATCGCGGCGCGCCCTTAACCTCGTCCTTACCGGGCCGGGCTAGCCTTCTTTCGCTCTGGGAGAGGGACCTGCATGACCGCCGAGGTTGAGACCACGCTTCGAGGCCCCGCGGCCTTCACCCTGGCGCGCCAGGCGCTGGAGGCCATGGAGAGCGCCGGCGTGTGGCCCACGCCCCTGAACTTCGAGCTGTGGCTGCACTACCTCGGCGAACCCGACAGTCCTCTGGGCAAGGAGATGAAGCGCCTGCTGGACGCCGGCACGCCCTTCACCGAGGACATCAGCGAGATGCTGTTGGCCGAATATCTGCCGCGCGGTCGCCTGAACGACGAGATCCGCGACGCGGGCGTCGTCCTGAACCGCGAACTGAACACCGTGGCCGAGGTCATCGCCGAGGCCCGTTCTTCCCAGGCCGCCTATGGCGAGACCCTGGCCGGAGCCGGCGCCGCCATGGAGACTCCGCTGGAGCCCGGAGACTTGAAGCGTCTGGTCGGCGATCTGACCACCGCCACCAGCCGCATCCACCGCGAGAACGCCTCCCTCGAGAAGCGTCTGGAAGCATCCACCAGCGAGGTCGCGCGCCTGCGTGAACACCTGGAGCAAGTGCGCCGCGACGCCATGACCGACGCCCTGACCAATCTGGCGAACCGCAAGGCCTTCGACGAAGAGATGACCCGCGCCTGCGAGGCCGCCCAGCAGCGCAAGGCGCCGCTGACCCTGGCCATCCTCGACATCGACAATTTCAAGAAGTTCAACGACACCTGGGGCCACCAGACCGGCGATCAGGTGCTGCGCTATGTAGCCAGCGTTCTGGGCCGCACCCTGCGCGCACCCCGCGTGGCCGCCCGCTACGGCGGCGAGGAATTCGCCATGCTGTTCCCCGGCGAAACCGCCCCCATGGTCGAGGCCGTGCTGAACAGCATCCGCGAGGAAATCGGCTCGCGCAGCCTCAAACGACGCTCCACCAACGACGACCTGGGCGCCGTCACCGTTTCCATCGGCCTGGCCCAGAAGCAGGGTGACGAATCGGCCCTCACCTTGATGGGCCGCGCAGACGAGGCGCTCTACGCCTCCAAGCGCGCCGGCCGCAATCGCGTGACCAGCGCCCAGAAGCTGGCGACAGCCGCCTAGCCTCCGCCTTGATTAACGGCCAAGGTCGCCGGATGCGCAGTTTCGCCTTCGCCGTCGCCTACTGGCCCCTCTCTATCCTCCACACCCTGGCCGCCGCCTTCGCCGCCCTGACGCCCGGGCGCGGCCTGGTGCGCGGCGTGATCCGCAGCTATGTGCGCTCCATGGTCTGGGCCATGGGCGCCCTGGCCGGCATCCGCGTTCAGGTGCGCGGCAGGGAGCGCCTGCCGCAGGGCGCCTATATTCTGGCCTGCAAGCACCAGTCGTGGGGTGACGGCTTCTGCATCTATAACCAGTTCGATGACCTGGCCTTCGTCACCGGCGACCATCTGGAGCGGTTTCCGCTGCTGGGCACTGTGCTGAGGAAACTGGGCGCCATCGTCGTCAACAACTGCGGCGGCAGCGAAGCCCGCAAGGCGCTCGCGACCCGCGCCGCCGAAGCCCACGCCGAGGGCCGCAAGATCCTGATCTATCCCGAAGGCAATCTCGCCAGGGTGGGCGAGAAATACCGCTACCGCACCGGCGTCTGGCACATGTACCGCGACTTCCAGATGCCCGTTGTCCCCGTGGCCACCAACCTCGGCGTCTTCTGGCCGCAGGAGGCGTACGACAAGCATCCCGGAACCGCCACCCTGGAGTTCCTCGATCCCATCCCCCTCGGCCTGGACAAGGACGCGTTCATGGCCCGGCTCGAAGCCGCCGTCGAAACCCGCACCGCAGAGCTGGTGGCCGAGGCCACGGGCGATCCGGTCACCCCCGCCGTTCAGGTCCCCACGCCGGATGAGGCAAGGCGGGTGGCGGCCTAGCCCTTCGCCGGAATGATCGTCACGCTCTCGCCGCACCCGCAGGCGTCGGTCTCGTTCGGGTTGCGGAACACGAATTTCGACGCCAGCTTCGACGTCTCATAGTCGATCTCCGTCCCGATCAGGAACAGCACCGCCTTGGGGTCGATCAGGATGGTGACGCCCTTGTCCTCCACCACCTCGTCCAGCGGCTCGATGCTTTCGGCATAGGCGAAGGTGTATTCCTGCCCCGCGCAGCCGCCGTTCTTCACCCCCACGCGCAGCCCCACATAGGACTGCTCCGCCTTGGCCATGATCGCCTTGACGCGCGCAGCGGCGGCGTCCGTCAGGGTGACGGCCTTGGGGCGCGGGCGGCGCGGACGGGCGGTGGTCTGAAGCTCGGTCATCAGAACATGTTCAGTTGCAGCTTGGCCTCGTCGCTCATGCGCGAAGGATCCCACGGCGGATCGAACACCAGATTGGCGCGGGCGGACTTGACGCCCTCCACGGTCCGCACCGCGTCCTCGACCCAGCCGGGCATCTCGCCGGCCACCGGGCAGCCGGGCGCGGTCAGGGTCATCTCCACCACCACGTCGCGGTCGTCGGACACGTCCACCTTGTAGATCAGGCCCAGCTCATAGATGTCCACCGGGATTTCCGGATCGAACACGGTCTTGAGCGCCGTGACCAGCTCGTCGGTCAGGCGGTCCAGTTCGGCCTGGCTCAGGGCGCCGGTCTTCGGCTCGTCCCAGGCTTCGGCGAAGGTGGCGTTATCGGTGATCGGCTTGTCGTCCATGGTCATCAGATAAAGAACTCGCGCGCCTTGATCAGCGCATCCACGAAGGCGTCGGCGTCCTCCGTCGTATTATATAGGGCGAACGAGGCGCGCGCGCTCGACGTGACCCCCATTCGTTTGGCCAGCGGCTCTGCGCAGTGCAGGCCCGCCCGCACCGCCACGCCATAGCGATCCATGATCTGGGCGATGTCATGGGCGTGGGCGCCGTCGACGGTGAAGGTCAGGATGGCCCCCTTCCCCTCCGCCTCGCCCAGCACCCGCAGCCAATCAAAACCATCAAGGCGCGCCCGCGCATGGGCGTACAGCGCCTGTTCGTGGGCGATGACCTGGGCCTTGTCGAAACCCATCAGCCAGTCCAGCGCCGCGCCCAGGCCGATGGCCTCAAGGATCGGCGGCGTGCCCGCCTCGAACCGGCGCGGCGGCTTCGCATAGGTGACGCGATCCTGCTCCACCGTCTCGATCATCTCGCCGCCGCCCTGCCAAGGCGGCAGGCTGTCCAGCGCCTCAGCGGTGCCGTACAGCGCCCCGATCCCCGTGGGCCCATACAGCTTGTGGCCCGTCAGCACGTACCAGTCGCAGCCGATGGCCTGCACGTCCGGCGCGCAGTGCACCGCCCCCTGGCACCCGTCGATCAGCACCCGCGCCCCGGCCTTGTGCGCTTTGGCGCTGATCTCGGCGATCGGATTGATGGTGCCCAGCACATTGGACATGTGCGTCACGGCCACCACTTTCGTCCGCTCGGTCAGCAGCGCCTCGAACGCCGCCATGTCCAGCGACCCGTCGTCCCGCACCGGCGCCCATTTCAGCACCGCGCCGCACCGCTCGCGCAGCATGTGCCAGGGCACGATGTTGGAGTGATGCTCCATCTGGCTGACGATGATCTCATCGCCCGGCTGGATCGACTGGCCCACGCCCGCCGCCACCAGATTGATCGCCTCGGTCCCGCCCTTGGTGAAGACGATGTTGGTCTCGGCCTCGGCGTTCAGGAACCGCGCCACGGTCGCCCGCGCGCCCTCGAACGCCTCGGTGGTCTCATTGGCCAGGGTGTGCAGGCCCCGGTGCACATTGGCGTATGACCCGGACATGGCGCTGGTCATGGCCTCGATCACCGCCTGCGGCTTCTGGGCCGAGGCCGCGGAATCCAGATAGACCAGCGGCCGCCCGTTCACCGTCCGCGACAGGATCGGGAACTGCGCCCGCGCGGCGTGGGCGTCAAATCCTCCCCCATCGGGGGAGGGGGACCGCGAAGCGGTGGAGGGGGCGGCGGCCGTCACGGTGTTCACAGCCGTTCCTCCAGCCATTCCCGCACCCTTTCCCGCGCGCCCTCATGATCGATGCGGTCCACCACCTCGATCAGGAACGCTTGCACCAGCAGCGCCCGCGCCTCGTCCGCCGACAGGCCGCGCTGCTGCATGTAGAACAGGGCGCTCTCGTCCAGCGCCCCCACCGTATTGCCGTGCGCGCACTGCACGTCGTCGGCGTAGATCTCCAGCTCCGGCTTGGCGTCCACCTCGCCCCGTTCAGACAGGATCAGCGCGTGATGCCCCATACGCGCATCGGTGCCGTCGGCGCCGCGCTGCACGATGATCTTGCCCTGAAACACCCCCCGCGCCTGATCCCGCACCACGCCCTTGGTCAGCTGCGAGGTGACCCCGTTCACCCCCGAATGGCTGACCACGCTGGTCATGTCCCCGTGGCGCGCGCCGGTCAGCAGGTAGACCCCGTCCATCCGAACGTCCGCGTCCTGCCCGCCGTGGGTCAGATGCGTCTCCTGCCGCTGCAGCTTCGCCCCGGTCAGCAGGGTGGTCTGACGGAAGATTCCGCCCGGCGCCACGGCAACCTTCGCCTCGGCCACCGAGATGGCGTCCTCGGGCTCGTCCACCAGCACGACGCGCGTGACCTCGGCGCCCGCCGGAATGTCGATGTCCAGCCGGTTGTGCGCCACATAGCCGGCGCCCGATCCCTCGTGGCTTTCCAGCAGCAACAGCTTCGCCCCCGGCTTGACCGCGATACGCGCGGCGGCGCTGTGGCCGGCGTTCACCGCCTCCGACACGAAGCGCAGGCGCAGGGTCTGCTCGCTCGAGGCCACGAAGGCGTCCGCCCCCACGGCCCGCCCGTTGGCGAACGCCATCTCCTCGCCGCCCAGCATCGCAAACGGCCCGCCTGGCGCGGCGGCGACCTCCGGCGACGGCTCAGGCGCCTCGCGCAGAACCCGGCGCAGGTCGCTGTACTTCCACGCCTCCACCCGCCGCGACGGGAAGGTGGCCGGATCGTTCAGGTTCAGGATCGCCGCGCTCACGCCGCCGCCGGAAGGAACTTGTCGTAGCCTTCCGCCTCCAGTTCGTGGGCCAGTTCCGGCCCGCCCGAGGCGACGATGCGCCCGGCCGCCAGCACGTGCACCCGGTCCGGTTTGATGTAGTCCAGCAGGCGCTGATAGTGGGTGATCACCAGCATCGACCGCTCCGGCGACCGCAGGGCGTTCACCCCCTCGGCCACGATGCGCAGGGCGTCGATGTCCAGACCCGAATCCGTCTCATCGAGGATCAGCAGAGACGGCTCCAGCAGCGCCATCTGCAGGATCTCCATCCGCTTCTTCTCGCCGCCGGAGAAGCCCACATTCAGGGGCCGCTTCAGCATGTCGAAGTCCATCTTCAGCGCCTTCGACGCCTCGCGCACCTTCTTGAGAAAGTCCGGCGCCGAGATTTCGGCCTCGCCCCGCGCCCGCCGCTGGGCGTTCACCGCCGTGCGCACGAAGGTCAGGGCCGGAACCCCCGGAATCTCGATGGGATACTGGAACGACAGGAACACGCCCTTGGCCGCCCGCTCGGCCGGGTCCAGCGCCAGCAGATCCTCGCCCCGCCAGGTCACGGACCCCTCCGCCGCCTCATAGCCGGGCCGCCCCGCCAGGGCGTAGCCCAGGGTCGACTTCCCCGCCCCGTTCGGCCCCATGACCGCATGCACCTCCCCCGCCGGGACGTCGAGCGTCAGGCCGTTGAGGATGGGTTTGTCGTCGAGAGAGACGTGGAGGTTGTTGATTTTCAGCATTGTTTTTCTTGCTTATTATGTTCCGGCATTCGCGAACATTTCGCGATCATTCTCTTGTTCTGTGCCTGACGCCTTCAGACGCGCCCCGAAATCCGACGCCACGTCCTGCACCACGCCAGCCAACCGTCGCGATTTGTTTGCGTAGGACAACGAGCCGTGCGGCCAGATCAAGCGATCACGCAGCTCGACCTCGACGCCGGCGCTTTCAAGCGCCTTCGCAAATCTCTCACTGTCGGGCCATGTGGGATCCCTGCGCGAGTTGAGTATCATCGTGAACGGGAGGTTTCCGTCCACCCGGTCGCACAGGTCCGCGACCGATACGCCTTGGGGGCCCAGCGCCTCATTAATGTGGCGGACGGCCATCCGCCCCACCTGCCGCGAGGGACTCCTGCGAGGCTCGGCCCAACGTTCCGGATCAATGCCGATCAGGGGGTAAAGCAGTAATTGCCCGGCGACGGCGCCCGGCGACCGAGCGTTGACCGCCTGCGCCGCCGTCACAGCCTGATACGCGCCCGCTGAGTCCCCCGCCACGGCCACCGGCCCCGAGAACACGCCCGCGCGCTGCTGCGCCAAAACCCAATCGAGAGCATCCTCGGCGTCCTCGATCTGGGCGGGATAGGGATGCTCGGGCGCCAAGCGATAGCGCACGAAGACCACCGAGCAGCCGGACGCGGCGCAGATGCGGCCCGCCAGGTCGTGGTGCGTTTCAAGGCCGCCCGCGATCCATCCGCCGCCATGATAAAAGACGATCACCCCTTCCGGGTCGGATGGCGGCGTGTAGAGGCGAAACAGCAGGGAGCCGGAGCGACTAGGCAGGTCCGCATCCCTGAACTCAGCGTGGCCCGTCGCCGGACCTACCTGCCCAAACACCAGATTCGAGGCACCCCGCACCACGGCGGTGACGGCCTTCACCTTGTCGATGCGCAGAGCAGTCTTCACCCCACGCTCCCTTCGAGGCTGATCGCCACCAGCTTCTGCGCCTCCACCGCGAACTCCATGGGCAGTTCCTGCAGCACGTCGCGGACGAAGCCGTTGACCAGCAGGGCCACCGCCTCTTCCTCCGACAACCCACGCTGCTGGGCATAGAACAGCTGGTCGTCGGACAGGCGCGTGGTGGTGGCCTCGTGCTCCAGCTGGGCCGAGCCGTTCTTGGCCTCGATATAGGGCACCGTGTGGCTGCCGCAGTCCTTGCCGATCAGCAGGCTGTCGCACTGAGTGAAATTGCGCACCCCCGTCGCCTTGGGGTGCACCGACACCAGCCCGCGATAGGTGGAGTCCGACTTGCCGGCCGACACCGCCTTGGCGATGATCCGGCTCTTCGAGTTCTTGCCCAGATGGATCATCTTGGTGCCGGTGTCGGCCTGCTGATGCCCGTTGGTGATGGCGATGGAATAGAACTCGCCCGATGAGTCCTCGCCCTTCAGGATGCAGGACGGATATTTCCAGGTGACGGCCGAGCCGGTCTCCACCTGGGTCCAGCTGACCTTGGACCGGTCGCCCCGGCAGTCGGCGCGCTTGGTGACGAAGTTGTAGATGCCGCCCTTGCCCTCGGCGTCGCCGGGGTACCAGTTCTGGACCGTCGAGTATTTCACCTCGGCGTCTTCCAGCGCCACGATCTCCACCACCGCGGCGTGCAGCTGGTTCTCGTCGCGCATGGGGGCGGTGCAGCCCTCCAGATACGAGACATAGCTGCCCTTGTCGGCGATGATCAGGGTGCGCTCGAACTGGCCCGTCTGGCTGGCGTTGATGCGGAAATAGGTCGACAGCTCCATGGGGCAGCGCACCCCCGGCGGCACATAGACGAAAGAGCCGTCCGAAAAGACCGCGCTGTTCAGGGCCGCGAAATAGTTGTCCGACACCGGCACCACCGAGCCCAGATACTGGCGCACCAGCTCGGGGTGTTCGCGCAGGGCCTCGGAGATCGGCATGAAGATCACGCCAGCCTTCTTCAGCTCCTCCTTGAAGGTGGTGACCACGCTGACGGAGTCGAACACCGCGTCCACCGCGTAACGCGGCGCGCCCTCGACCCCCGCCAGAACCGCCTGCTCCCCAAGCGGGATGCCCAGCTTTTCGTAGACGGCCAGCAGCTCCGGATCGACCTCATCCAGCGACTTGGGCCCGTCCTTCTTCTTGGGCGCGGCGTAGTAGTAAAGGTCCTGATAGTCGATGGGCTGATAGCGCACCGAGGCCCAGGTGGGCTCCTCCATGGCCAACCACCGCTCATAGGCGGCCAGGCGCCATTCCAGCATCCACTCCGGCTCGCCCTTCTTCTCGGAGATGAAGCGCACGATGTCGGTGTTCAGTCCCTTGGGCGCGAACTCCTGCTCGATGTCGGAGGTGAAGCCGTGCTTGTATCGCTCCAGCTCCGCGACCGTGTCGATTGTCTCTTTAACAGCAGCCATTTACGCGACTTCCTTGGCGCGCACACTCAGGCGCGCGACATGCTTTTCAAATGCGGCGGTCCACACGTCCGCGAACCGCGTCCAGTCGGAGTCCTGCGTGCCCCAGCCGCCCGAGGCGCGCACCGCGCCCGTGGCCAGCCGGTCCAGCCCCATGGCGACCAGCGTCTTGGACGGCTTGGTCTTGCCCGAGGAACAGGCGCTGCCCGCCGACACCATGACCCCCGCCAGATCCAGCCCGATCAGCTGTTGCGGGCTGTCCCAGCCTTCCACCGCCAGGAACATGGTGTTGGGCAGGCGCTCGGCCGCCTCGCCGACCACCACCGCGCCCGCCGCCTTGACCCGCTGCGCCGCCGCATCGCGCCAGGCCGCGTGATGCGCCGCCTGTTCCAGTTCGCCGCCCGCGATCTCCGCCGCCACGCCGAATCCCGCAATGCCCGGCGTGTTCTCGGTGCCCGCACGCAGGCCCCGCTCCTGCCCCGCCCCGTGCATGATGCGCACGAGGGTCAGCCCCTCGCGCCCAACCAGCGCGCCGGACCCTTGCGCCGCGCCCAGCTTGTGCCCCGACAGGGTCAGGGTGTCCGCGTCCAGCGCCCGCATGTCCACGGCGATCTTGCCCGCCGACTGGATGGCGTCCACGTGCAGCCAGCCGCCCGCCGCCCGCACCAGCGCGGCCGCCTCGGCGATGGGCTGGATCACGCCGCTTTCGTTGTTCGCATGATGGATGGCGACCGCCGCCCGGCCCGGCCGCCTCAGCGCCTCGGCCAGCCAGTCCAGATCGACCACGCCGTTTCCGTCCACCGGCAGAACCTCGACCGGAATGCCGCTGGCCGTCGCCGCCTCGGCCACGCACGGATGCTCCGTCGCTGACACGATCAGCCGTTCGCAGCCCGCCGCGATAGCGCTGGCGATCCCCTGCGCATTGGCCTCGGTCCCGCCGCTGGAGAACACCACCGCCGTCGGATCGGCCCCGACCAGCGCCGCCACCTGGGCCCGCGCCGTCTCGATGCGCGAGCGGGCGCGGCGGCCCAGCGCATGAACCGCATTGGGGTTGCCCCCCTCGGCCAGCACTTCGGCCATGATCGCCTGCACTTGTGGCCGCACCAGCGCCGTGGAGTTGTAATCCAGATAAATGCTCACGCCGCCACCTCCTGGCGCGCATCCAGCGGCGCGCGGCGACGGGTGCGCTTCATCACCACGTCCTCCAGGCTGACGCTGGACAGATAGCGATGAATCTCGTCCCCCAGCCCGGCCCACAGGTCGTGGGTGATGCAGCGTTCGCCGCCGATCATGCAGCCCTTGGGCGAGCCCTGACCCGAACAGCGCGTGGCCCGGATCGGCTCGTCCACCGCCAGAACGATGTCCGACACCATGATCTCTGACGACGTCGACGACAGGCGGTATCCCCCGCCCGGTCCGCGCACGCTCTTGACCAGTCCGGCCCGGCGCAGGCGCGCGAACAATTGCTCCAGATAACTGAGGGAGATTTCCTGCCGCGCGGCGATCTCGGCCAGGGATACGGCCCGCTCACGGCCATGCCGCGCCAGGTCGGCCATGGCCATCACGGCGTATCGTCCCTTTGTCGAAAGTCGCATAACGCACCTCAAGAAATCGCGCGCTTTTCGGGGCTCCTGTGCTAGAACCCGCGGCTTCATGGGCCGTGGCGCGCGTGGTGGAGATATAAAGCCCTACCCCCACGGTCAAGTATTACGCAGCTGCGAAACGACAGTTGAAGACAGGATTCCACCAGATTCATGCCTGAAGTCATCCTGAGCGGCGCCTCCGGCCGCATCGAGGCCCGCTATTCCCCCGGAAAGCGCGACAACGCCCCCATCGCCCTGATCCTGCATCCGCACCCCAAGGCGGGCGGGCACATGAACAATCCGGTGGCGCTGCACCTGTACCAGCTGTTCCAGAAGCGCGGCTTCGCCACCCTGCGCTACAACTCGCGCGGCGTAGGCAAGTCCCAGGGCGAGTTCGACTCCGGCATCGGCGAGCTGGCCGACGCCGCCACCGCCCTGGACTGGCTTCAGGCCGAAAACCCCGCCGCCAGCCAGACCTGGGTCGCCGGCTATCAGTTCGGCGCCTACATCGGCATGCAGCTGCTGATGCGCCGCCCGGAGACGGACGGCTTCATCTCGGTGTCGCCGCCCACCAACATCTATGACTTCAGCTTCCTGGCTCCCTGCCCGGCCTCGGGCCTGTTCCTGCACGGCACCGCCGACACCATCGTGCCGCCGGTCGAGGTGGAGCGCGTGGTCAACAAGCTGCGCACCCAGAAGGGCATCACCATCGACTACGAGCTGGAGGACGGCGCCACCCACTTCTGGCAGGACCACCTCCCCGCCGTGGAACGCCGCGTCGGCGCCTATCTGGACATGCGCCTGGAAGCCGACCCGGCCTGATCCCGATCTGGCCGATCCCCACCCGTTACCCGAAGCGGCCGGTGATGCGCTGGCCGCGACGCTCTATGGTGACCTCCCAGCGGGCTGCGGCGCCGAGGGCCTGCTGAAGTTCCTCCACCGAGCCGATTTCCCGGCCGTTGATCTCGCGCACGATGTCGCCCGGACGAAAGCCCGCGCGGGCGGCGTAGCCTCGGCCCGACAGGCGGGTGACGATGACTCCCTCGCCAGCCGCAAAGGCGTCACCGCCGATGCGGTCGGCCAGCGCCGGTGAGTAGGCGGCGACGGTGGCGCCGGACATCAGGCCCCGCTCGATCAGCACCTGATCCGGGTCCCGATCGCCCGGCAGCGGCTGAACCGTCGCGTTCAGGGTCTCGCTGCGACCGTCGCGCAGCACGGTGATCCGGGCCCGCTCTCCGGGACGGCGCGAGCCGACGCGGAAGTTCAGACCGGAGGAGTCATTGACCTCGGCGCCATCCACGGCGGTGATGACATCCCCCTCCCTGATCCCGGCCCGGTCGC
This sequence comes from Brevundimonas sp., assembly GCF_047617075.1. GTDB lineage: Bacteria > Pseudomonadota > Alphaproteobacteria > Caulobacterales > Caulobacteraceae > Brevundimonas. The sequence continues at coordinate 174,684 of NZ_JBLGCI010000006.1, read as the reverse complement.
CGGGCCCGCCGGGATACAGCGAGGTGACAAGCACCCCCTGCGGTCGGCTGAGGCCCAGGCTGCGCGCGATCTCGGCAGAGACGGTCTCACTGCGCACGCCCAGCCACGGGCGGATCACCGCCTCAGCGCCGCCCAGGGCGCTCTCCAGCACCTGACGCACGGTCTGGGCCGGCACGGCGAATCCCACGCCCGCCGAGGCGCCGGAGCGCGAGAAGATGGCCGTATTGATGCCGATCAGGTCCCCGTCCATGTCCACCAGCGCCCCGCCGGAGTTCCCGGGGTTGATGGCCGCATCGGTCTGGATGAAGGACGAGGCGTCGGAAATGCCGGTGTTGGTGCGGTTCAGGGCCGAGATGATGCCGTTGGTCACGGTCTGGCCCACCCCGAACGGATTGCCGATGGCCAGCACCAGATCGCCCACCAGATGCTGTTCCTGGTCGTCGATGGGCAGCACCGGCAGGCCGCCCTCCACATCCTGCAATTGCAGAACGGCGATGTCGGACTGCTGGTCGGCCAGCAGCACCTCGGCGCGATACTCGCGGCGGTCGGCCAGGGTGACGGTGATCTGCTGGGCGCCCTGGATAACATGGTTGTTGGTCACCACCACGCCGTCTGAGCGCACGATCACGCCCGATCCGATGGACGACGCCTGCTGTCGGGAACGACCGGTGAACATTTCAAAGAAGGGGTCCACGCGGCGGCTGGAGACCGCCGCTATGTTGACCACCGCCGGGCTGGCCGAGGACGCCACCGGCGCGAAGGAGGTCTTCATGGCGTCGGCGTCCCCGGGCACGACCCGCTCGGTGTCGCCGAACCCGTTCGGCTCGGGGAAGCCGCCCTCCTGGGCGGCGGTGTCCTCGGCGCGCCCGCAGGCGGCGAGGACAAGAACGGCGGCAAGAGCGGCGGAGGACAGCTTCATGGTCTGGATCAGGTCGATGTTCATTCTGGATGTCACGCGGTCAAGCTGACCCCTGATTTGGGACGGCATCAAGGCGCCGCAAGGGTCAGGTCAGAGCCGGTCAGGAAACGGCGCCCCCCGCCTCCCTGTTCCATCCCCCGACGTCAGGGCCGGATCAACGCCGGAGCCGCATCCTCGAACGCCCCATCGCCTGCCGGTGCGTCGATCCCCAGCAGGCGCGCCAGCAGGGGCTGAACGTCCACGGCGTCCATCTGGTCCAGCGTCACGCCGGAACGCACGCCCGGTCCGTGGGCGATGAACAGGGCGGCCATGTCGGGCGCGGCGTTGTCATAGCCGTGGGCGCCGCCGGGGCCGCGCACGGGACGCTCGCGGGTGGCCACAAGCCAGCCGGTGTCCGGCAGGCACAGGATGGCGGGCACGCGCGGATGGCGGCCATAGGCCAGCCGTTCGGGCAGGTCGGCCTTGTTGAAGCATTCCATGTTCGCGTGACGGCGGACCAGGGCGGCCTGCACCTCGGCCTCCCGGCCCGGCGCGGGATTGAACCCGGCGAAGGCGCCCGCATGCACGATCTGGATGGCCTCCAGATCGACCAGATCATCCAGATAGATGGCGCGATCCGGCGAGGTCGCGGCCATGCCGTGGTCGGCGACGATGACCAGGGTGGTCCGGTCGGCCAGACCGCGCGCCTCGAGTCCCGCGATCAGCCGGGCGATGGAGGCGTCCACCGAGGCGGCGGCTTCCGTCGTTTCCGGCGCCTCCGGGCCATGGCGGTGGCCGGCGGTGTCCACGATGTCGAAATACAGGGTGGCGAAGTCGGGCCGCTGGTCGCCGGGCAGATCCAGCCATTCCAGAACCCGGTCCACCCGCGCATCCCCGGGCATGGACTGGTCGAATACGGTCCAGTGGGTGGGCCGTACCCCCTCGATCTCGGCCTCGGACCCCGGCCAGAACATGGTGCCCGTCGTCAGGCCCGCACGCTCGGCGGTGACCCAGATGGGCTCGCCCCCGTTCCACCAGTCGCCATTAGTGACGGCGGCGGCGTTTCCGAGCGAGAAGCGGCCCAGGTCTGCATCCACCATGCTGTTGTTGACGATGCCGTGGCGGTCCGGATGCACGCCCGTCACCAGGGTATAGTGGTTGGGAAAGGTCACGCTCGGGAACGAGGGCCTCATGGCGGCGAAGGCGCCGTCGGCGCGCAGGCCGCCCAAGGTCGGCGTCACGCCGCGCTCCAGATAGTCGGGCCGGAACCCGTCGATGCCCACCAGGATCACCAGCGGCCGGTCATCCGTCTGCGCCCGCTCGGGCGGCACGGTGGCGCAGGCGGACAGGGTCAGGGCGAACAGGATCAGCAGCAGGCGGGACATGGAAACTCCGGACAGCACGACGGCCTCATTGCCTAATCTTAATCCGTGACAGCCGTCTTACGGCTTGCGGCGGAGCGGCGCACCCCGCAAGCTCGACCTTATGAGCGAACCGGTCATCGAGACACGCGGCCTGTCCAAGGCCTACGGGGCGGTGAAGGCCCTGGACGATTTCAGCCTGACCATCCCGCGCGGCGGGGTTTACGGCGTGCTGGGGCCGAACGGCGCCGGCAAGTCCACCCTGTTCCGCATCCTGCTGGGCCTGATCCGGCCAACGGCGGGCGAGGCGCGCGTGATGGGGGGCCCTGTCGGGGACGTTCACGCCATGCGGCGCATGGGCTCAATGATCGAAACGCCGCGCTTTCCGCCCTACATGACCGCCCGGCAGGTGCTGGAATGGGTGTCGCTGGGCCATGGCCAGGGCGTCGACCGGACCGCCATCGCCGGCTGGCTGGAGCGTGTGGGCCTGACCGCCGCCGCCGACCGCAGGGTGCGGGGCTTCTCCGTCGGCATGGCCCAGAGGCTGGGCGTGGCCGCGGCCCTGATGACCCGGCCCGAGCTGGTCATTCTGGACGAGCCCACCAGCGGCATGGACCCGCCCGGCATACAGGAGATGCGCGCCCTGATCCGCTCGCTGGCCGACGATGACGGCGTGACGGTGGTGATCGCCAGCCACCAGCTGGCCGAGGTGCAGAAACTGTGCGACCGGGTCGCCATCCTGAACAAGGGGCGGTTGTCCGCAGAGGGCGCGGTGGCCGATCTGGTGGCCGGGCGCGAGCGCCTGCGCCTGACCCTGCGCCCCGCCGATGCGGCGCTCGGCCTGCTGGGCATGAAGGGCACGCGCGACGGCGAGGCGGTTCTGGCCGCCATCCAGCGGTCCGAGGCCCCTGCCCTGATCCGCGCCCTTGCGGAAAAGGGCGCCGAGATCGAGGAGGCGCGCTGGGTCGGCGCCGATCTGGAAAGCGTCTTCAACCAGTTGACTGTGGAGGAGGCGCCCCATGCTGGCTGACGCCATTCGCGCCGAGGGTTATCGGCTGGCCCGCAACCGCACCGCCCTGTTCTGGAGCGTGCTGTTCGTCCCCATCGCGGCGCTGATCCTCGGGATCGTCGTCAGCTTGGCGGCCAAGGGCAATCAGGAAAAACTGGCTGAGGTCAGCGCTGAACTGGGCATGGTCTCGACGCCGCTGGATCTGGGCGCCGCCCTGGTCAGCAACGCCTCGTCGCTGGCCGACGGACCGGTGCTGCTGTTCGTCCTGATCGGGGCGGCGACCTTGTTCGCCGGCGACTACCGGTGGGAGACCTGGCGCCTGATCCGGGCCCGCAACCGGCGGTCCAACCTGATCCTGGCCAAGCTGGCGACCCTGATCGTCCTGGCCTTCGCCGCCATGGTCGCCCTGCTGATCTTCATCATGATCGGCGAACCCATCCGCGCGGCCATCTTCGAGCGCGCGGTGACGTTCAGCCTGACGGGCGAACAGATCGGGGCCTTCTTGGGCCTGTTCGGTCTGGGCTGGCTGCGGATCGTCCAGTTCGCCATGGTCGCCCTGCTGGCGGCGGTGGCGACCCGGTCGCTGCTGGCGGCGCTGTTCATCCCCATGGCCCTGGGGGCGGCCCAGGCGCTGGGCGCACCGATCCTGGGCGGCATGGGCGTCGCGCCTGACAGCTGGACCTTTCAGCTGCTGTTGCCCGGCGAGGGGTTCGATGCGCTGAAGGGCCTGTTAATCGGCGGCGAAGGCGCGCCGGGGGTTCCCGTAGCCTTGCAGGTAAAGGCATGGATCAGCTTGATCGGCTGGACCATGCTGCCGCTGCTGGCGGCCCTGGCGATCTTCGAGCGGCAGGATCTCTCCAAGGAGTGACCCCGCCGCTTGAGGCGATCGATCAGCTCAGGATCATGCCGTCGCCGGCGTACAGGGCCTGATCGCCCAGCATTTCCTCGATGCGCAGCAGTTGATTGTACTTGGCCGTGCGGTCCGAGCGGGCCAGCGAGCCGGTCTTGATCTGTCCGCAGTTCGTGGCAACTGACAAGTCGGCGATGGTGTAGTCCTCGGTCTCGCCCGAGCGGTGGCTCATCACGGCGGTGTAGCCCGCGCGGTGGGCCATCTCGACCGCGTCCAGGGTCTCGGACAGGGTGCCGATCTGGTTGACCTTGATCAGGATCGAGTTGGCCAGGCCCTCGCCGATACCCGCCGCCAGACGCGCAGGATTGGTCACGAACAGGTCGTCGCCCACCAGCTGCACCTTGTCGCCCAGACGCTCGGTCAACAGGCGCCAGCCGTCGAAGTCGTCCTCGGCGCAGCCGTCCTCGATGGAGACGATGGGGAAGCGCGCGCACAGGTCGGCCAGATAGGCGACCATGCCCTCCTGATCGACGGTCTTGCCCTCGCCCGCCATGACGTACTTGCCGTCCTTGAAGAACTCGGTGGAGGCCACGTCCAGACCCAGCTGGAAGTCCTCGCCCGCCAGATAGCCGGCCGCCTCGCCCGCCTTGGTGATGAAGGCCAGGGCCTCGTCGGCGGACTTCAGGTTTGGCGCGAAGCCGCCCTCGTCGCCCACGTTGGTGTTGTGGCCCGCGTCCTTCAGGGCCTTCTTCAGGCTGTGGAAAATCTCCGCGCCCATGCGCAGGGCCTCCGAGAAGTTCTCCGCCCCGGAGGGCAGGATCATGAACTCCTGGATGTCGATGGGATTGTCGGCATGGGCGCCGCCGTTGATGATGTTCATCATCGGGGTCGGCAGCATGCGGGCCGAGACGCCGCCCACATAGCGGTACAGCGGCAGGCCCGCCGACACGGCGCTGGCCTTGGCCGCAGCCAGGCTGACGCCCAGAATGGCGTTGGCGCCCAGGCGGCCCTTGTTCTGGGTTCCGTCCAGTTCGATCATGGCCATGTCGATGCGGCGCTGATCCTCGGCGTCCATGCCCGACAGGGCGTCGAAAATCTCGCCGTTGACCGCATCGATGGCCTTCTGGACGCCCTTGCCGCCCCACATGTCCTTGTCGCCGTCGCGCTTCTCCACCGCCTCGTGGGCGCCGGTCGAGGCGCCGGACGGCACGGCCGCGCGACCGAAGGCGCCATCCTCCAGCACCACGTCCACCTCGACCGTCGGGTTGCCCCGGCTGTCCAGGATCTGGCGGGCGGTGATGTCGGCGATGTCGGTCATGGTCAAGTCCCGGTGCGAGAATTGGAAAGGGCGCGCCAGCCTTTAGCCCGCGCGCCCTCCCGAGCCAACTGAAAGCCTGTTACGAACAGCCTTCCACGTACTGGATGGACGGCCCGCCCACGTGGATCATGCTGACGTTTCCGTCATCGCCGATCTCGTAGACCACGCCGCGCGCGTCGGCGTCCTCGCGGTAGGGTTCGTCCGACGGGCCGTCGGTCCAGACCGTGATGTATTCGGCCGGCGCGTCGACATATTTATGGGGGCTGACCTGGGCGTCATCGCCATAGGCGGCCTTGATGTCGGCGGCGCTGTCGCCCACGCCGAAGCCGCGATCGGTCTCCAGATCGGAACCGTCCGCCACCGAGATGCGCGTCAGCACGCCCTGCTCCAGCATGACGAGCATGTTCTCAGGCGCCTGTTCGGGGCGGAACTGATCGCAGGCTTCTGGATCCGGGCCGCCCACGGCGTTCGGGTTAGCGTCTTCGCCCAGAGCCGTGACCACCTCTTCGCGCGTCATGCCGATACGCAGCGGGCCCCAGCCCTGGGCGCTCAGCGCGTTGGAATCAGAAGTCTGCGCCGGGGCCTCCGCAGCGGCCGGCGTTTCGGGCGCAGGCGCCTCGGCCGGATCATCGGGCTGACCGCAGGCGGCCAGGGCCAGCACGGCGATGGAGGGCAATACGAAGGCGCGGATCATGGGCTGTCTCCTGTTGAGTCCGGACAGCATAAACGCACGAAAACGGCGCGCGATGACTCGCGCGCCGTAAAAATCGTGGATCCCGGCTCGGCCTTCGCTTCGCGCTGCGCTGGCCGGGACGAGCGACTTGAAAAGCCTAGTCTTCCTTGGGCGTCAGAACCTGACGGCCGCGATAGGTGCCGGTCTTCAGGTCGATGTGGTGCGGGCGCTTCAGCTCGCCGGTGTCCTTGTCCTCGGTATAGGCGTTGGCGCCCAGGGCGTCGTGGGCCCGCCGCATGTTGCGACGCGAGGGGGATACTTTGCGCTTCGGAACGGCCATGTCCGTCTCATCCAGTCTGGTCGGTGCATCCGGCGACCGGACGCGAAAACAATAGCGGCGGCCCATGCAGGCCGCCCCGTGAGCGCGGGCTTATGCCTCAAGCCGGGCGGGGATTCAAGTCTTTCCGACGCGCCTTACACCAGCCGGCTCTGCACCACCGCCGCGGCGATGAAGCTGGCGAACAGGGGGTGCGGGGCGAACGGGCGGCTCTTCAGTTCGGGGTGGTACTGCACGCCGATGAACCACGGGTGGTCGGCGCGCTCCACGGTCTCCGGCAGGACGCCGTCGGGCGACAGCCCGGAGATGGTCATGCCCGCCCGCTCTATGGCGTCGCGGTAGTTGATGTTGACCTCATAGCGGTGACGATGGCGCTCGCTGATGGCGGTGGCGCCGTAGATTTCCGCGATCTTCGAGCCCTCGATCAGGGTGGAGTCATAGGCGCCCAGACGCATGGTCCCGCCCAGATCGCCGCCCTGGGCCCGCATGATGCGCTGGTTGCCCTGGGTCCATTCGGTCATCAGCCCGACGATGGGCTCCTCGGCCGGGCCGAACTCGGTGGAGGTGGCTTTCTCCAGTCCGGCCAGATGACGGGCCGATTCGATCACCGCCATCTGCATGCCGAAGCAGATGCCGAAATAGGGAATGTTGCGCTCGCGGGCGAAGCGGACCGCCTGGATCTTGCCCTCGGCGCCGCGCTCGCCGAAGCCGCCGGGCACCAGCACCGCGTGGGCGCCCTGCAGCCGTTCCTCGCACGCGTCCCGGTCGCCCTCGAAGGTGTCGGCCTCGACCCAGTCGATGTTGACCTTGACGTTGTTGGCCACGCCGCCGTGATGCAGCGCCTCGATCAGGGATTTGTAGGCGTCCTTGAGCACCGTGTACTTGCCGACCACCGCCACGGTGACTTCGCCGTCCGGATTGGTGCGGCGGCGCACGATCTCTTCCCAGCCCGACAGATCGGGCGCCGGGGCGTCGGTGATACCGAAATGGGCCAGAATTTCGGTGTCCAGGCCCTCGCGGTGATAGTCCAGCGGCACCGCATAGATGTCGGCGGAATCCATGGCCTGGATGACCCCCGAGGGGCGCACGTTGCAGAACAGGCCGATCTTGCGCTTCTCGTCGGCGGGAATCGGCTGTTCGCAGCGGCACAGCAGAATGTCCGGCTGGATGCCGATGGAGCGCAGCTCCTTGACCGAGTGCTGCGTCGGCTTGGTCTTCATCTCGCCGGCCGTCTTGATAAACGGCAGCAGGGTCAGGTGCATGAAGCAGCTCTGGCCGCGCGGCAGGTCCTGACCCAGCTGGCGGATGGCCTCGAAGAACGGCAGGCCCTCGATGTCGCCCACCGTGCCGCCGATCTCGATCAGTACGAAGTCCACGTCCTCACCGTCGTCGGTCTGGGCCGGACTGAGGCAGAACTGTTTGATCTGGTCGGTGACGTGCGGGATCACCTGGACGGTGGCGCCCAGATAGTCCCCTCGCCGCTCCTTCTCCAGGATGGTCGAGTAGATGCGCCCGGTGGTGACGTTGTCGGTCTTTGCCGCCGACACGCCGGTGAACCGCTCATAGTGGCCCAGGTCCAGATCAGTCTCGGCGCCGTCGTCGGTGACGAACACCTCGCCGTGCTGATAGGGGCTCATGGTCCCCGGATCGACGTTCAGATAGGGGTCCAGCTTCCTCAGCCGGACCTTGTAGCCGCGCGCCTGCAGGAGCGCGCCGAGAGCGGCGGAGGCGAGGCCCTTGCCCAAGGAGGAGACCACGCCGCCGGTGATGAACACATAACGAGGCATGGGAAATTACCTTACCGCCGATTCGGGCGGCGTACTGCGGAGACTTTGAGGCTGTGGTGGGAGGCGGTGGATAACCGCCGTCCGCATCCTATTGAGCGGGCTCGTCGCCGGCCGGCTGGGCGGCCGGGGCGGCGGGAAGGCTGGCTTCCAGATCGTCCAGCGAGGGGCCGGTCGGCGCCGCGGGGGCCGCAGGCTGCTGTTCAGCCGGCGATGTCGTCGTGGCGTCCAGATCAATGGAACCCACGGTCTCGGCGTCCAGCACCGAGCTGGCGCCCCGCTCCATGTTGCCCACGATGGTCAGGCTGATGGCGCAAACGCCGAAGGCGGCGCCAAGCCACCAGGTCAGGGTGGTTAGCAGGTTGCCAGCTCCGCGCGCGGTCATGAAGCTGTTGCCGCCGCCGCCCATGCCCAGGGCGCCGCCCTCGGAGCGTTGCAGCAGCACCACGCCGGTCAGGGCGAGGCCGATCAGGATCATGACGACGAGGAGAATGGTCTGGAGCATGGCGGGCCTGATGTGTGGCGCTTGATATGAGAACTCGGGCGCGCCGATCAAGCGGCGGCGTCTATCATCCTTGTGCGCGTGGGGCAACGCACGGCGTGATCGAACCTCTTCCGCGCCGGACACGGCCTTGACCTGAAGCCGCCGGAGCGAAACGGTGCGGACGGTCGCGCCCGGCGGCCTGATCCGGAAAGTTTGATGAAGCGTCTGATCCTGTCCGCCTGCGCTGCCGCCCTGCTGACGGCCCTGCCCGCCGCCGCCAGCGCTACCCAGGTGGGAACGCCCGCCCTGCCCCGCGAGCTGCCGCCCATCCCGGCGCCCGTGGACCAGCCCTATCCCGGCGTGATCCGGCACCATGTGGACGCCACCGACACCGAGCGGAAGATCATCCGCGTCCGCCAGACCATCCCGGTGGCCCAGGCGGGCCCCATGGTGCTGCTGTATCCCAAATACATTCCGGGCAACCACGCGGCGACGGGCCAGATCCAGTTGGTCGCCGGGGTGCAGGTCAGCGCAGGCGGCCAGCGCGTGGAATGGGTGCGCGACACGGTCGATCCCTACGCCTTCCACATCGACGTCCCGGCGGGCGTCAGCGAGATCGAGGTCTCTTTCGATTATCTCAGCCAGATCAGCCCCAGCCAGTGGCGGGTCATGATGACGCCGGAGATGCTGAACCTGCAGTTCGAGAAGCTGATGATGTACCCGGCGGGCTATGAGCACGACGGCATCATGGTGCAGACCACCGTGCGCCTGCCGGACGGGTGGAACTACGGCGTGGCGCTGGACACAGAGTCGTTCTCGAACGGCGAGGCGGTGTTCGCCCCCATCAGCGTCGAGATGCTGGCCGACAGCCCCATGTTCGCCGGCGCGCACTATCAGGTGTTCGACCTAGATCCCGACGGCCGCACGCCGGTGAACATGCACGTGGTGGCCGACAACGCCGACGAGCTGACCGAGGTCGAGGATCATCTGGAGCCGTTCCGCAATCTGGTGGACCAGGCGGACAGACTTTACGGCGTGCGGCCGTTCGACCGGTACGAGTTCCTGGTGGCGACCACGGATCGGCTGGGCGGCATCGGGCTGGAGCATCACCGGTCGTCCGAGAACACCCTGGAAGCGGATATGTTCTCGGACTGGGACAACGCCCCCTACGGCGATCTGGAGCTGCTGCCTCACGAGTATGTCCACACCTGGAACGGCAAGTTCCGGCGTCCCGCCGACCAGCTGACGCCCAATCTGAACGTGCCGGTGCAGAACAGCCTGCTATGGGTCTATGAAGGCCAGACCCAGTACTGGGGCGCGGTGCTGGCGGCGCGGTCGGAGCTGGTGACGCGGGAGATGGCGCTGGCCAATCTGGCCTGGACCGCCGCCTTCTATGACGCCCAGCGCGGGCGCGAATGGCGGGCGCTTCAGGACACGGTGAACCAGAACCTGCTGGGCTACCGCTCGTCCACCCCGTGGTCCACCTGGTCGCGCACGGGCGGTGACTACTACCGCGAGGCGCTGCTCATGTGGCTGGACGCGGACACCCTGATCCGTGAGGCGACGCGGGACCGGCGCTCGCTGGACGACTTCGCCCAGGCCTTCTTCGGCATCGAGGACGGGGTCTGGGAGCCGCGGCCCTACACCTTTGACGATGTGGTGGCGGCACTGAACACAGCGCATGAGCATGACTGGGCCGGGTTCCTGCGCGCGCGTCTGGACGCGGTGGGACCGGAGGCCCAGGCGCCGCTGGACGGCATCGAGCGAGGCGGCTACCGGCTAGCGTTCGTGGAGGAGCCGGACGCGGCCTACAAGCGGGTGCGCGCCGACTGGGGCCGGGACTTCCTGCACTCGCTGGGCTTCACCCTCTCCGCGTCAAACAGCATCACCAATGTGCTGTGGGACAGCCCGGCGTTCGAGGCGGGCCTGACCCAGGGGTGGGAGATCGTGGCCGTGAACGACATGGCCGCCTCCTCCGAGCGGCTGCGCGATGCGGTGACGGCGGCGAAGAACGGCGGACCGATCCGCCTGATCGTCAAGAACGGCGACCGCTTCCGTACGGTGGAGATCGCCTACACCGGCGGGCTGCGCTACCCGACGCTGGAGCGGATCGAGGGGACCCGCGACCGGCTGGGCGACATCCTGGCGCCCCGGCGGCGCTAAAGAAAACGGGCCGGGAGATCGCTCTCCCGGCCCGCAATCTGTTCAGCTTGCGCTGGATCACTCGCCCTCAAGCAGCGCAAGGCGCGTTAGGGCGAAAGGACAAAGTCCTTACTTGATCGTGACCTTGGCGCCGGCTTCCTCGAGCTTCTTCTTCAGCTCTTCGGCGGCCTGCTTGGAGACGTTCTCGACGACGTTCTGCGGAGCGCCTTCGACCAGGTCCTTGGCTTCCTTGAGGCCCAGGTCCGGACGGGCGCCGCGGACTTCCTTGATCACGTTGATCTTCTTGTCGCCGCCGTCCGTCAGGACAACGGTGAACTCGGTTTGCTCTTCGGCGGCTTCAGCCGGAGCAGCAGCGCCACCGCCGGCGGCGGCCATGGCCACCGGAGCAGCGGCCGAGACGCCCCACTTTTCTTCCAGCAGCTTGGCCAGTTCGGCGGCTTCCAGAACGGTCAGGGCGGACAGGTCGTCAACGATCTTGGAGAGATCAGCCATTTGAGTATTTCCTTCGGGTGGATTTCAGAGGTTTGCAGAGATGATCGATCAGACGGCTTACGCCGCGTCCTTGGCGGCGTAAGCGCCCATGACGCGGGCCAGTTGGCCGGCCGGAGCCTGCACGACGCCCGCGATCTTGGTGGCCGGGGCGTTGAGAAGGCCGACGAGCTTGGCGCGCAGTTCGTCCAGGGACGGCAGCTTGGACAGGGCTTCGATGCCCTTGGCGTCCAGGACAGTCTCGTCCATCAGTCCGCCCATGATCACGAACTTGTCGTTCTCCTTGGCGAACTTGGCGGTCACCTTGGCGGCCGAAACGGCGTCGGGCGCATAGGCGATTCCGACAGGGCCCTTGAACAGGTCCTGCACCGCGTCGCCGCCCTTGCCGTCCAGCGCCTTCAGCGCCAGGCGGTTCTTCACCACCTTGAACGTGGCGCCTTCAGCACGAAGGCGGCCACGCAGATCGGTCATTTCCGCAACGGTCAGACCCAGGTTGTGGGTCACGACCACGGCGCCGGCGTCAGCGAAAACGCCCTTCAGCGTCTCGATCGACTCGGCCTTTTGTGCGCGGTCCATTGCGGTCTCCGTTCAGTCGTTACGGCGACGGGACGATCCCGACGCCGCTTGGCCAGACAGCATCGCTTGCGCCCAAGGGCTTGCGCGATGACGCCGGGCCGGTCGTATTGTCCGAAGGAAGCGGCGATCCTGTCCGTCGCGCAGGGCGGCGGGCCGAGACGTTCGCATCCCCATCTCCCCCCAGGGCGGAACGGCCGTTCCGCGCTTACGGCCTGGGCGACCCCCAGACCCCGAAGTTCTCGGACAGGAACATCGCCGGACCGGGGCCCGACGACGCAAGGCGCGCTCTATACACGCGTGGTCGCGAAAATCAAACGGCTGGACCGAAATCTGTCCAGCATGATGCGAGAGCCTGATTCACGGCATCGGTGGAATCGCTTCGCGGTTCCACCTCAACCGATCAGGCTCTAGTTCCGCTGGACGCCCTGCTTGTCCGGGCGCGGGCCGGAGGCCGCAGCTTCCGAGCAATCGAACTCGGTGCAGAACTTGCGCATCAGATCCAGCTGGAACTGCAGCACCGCGGCCTCCATGGCCATGCCCTGATCCATGCCGATCTCCACCTGCTTCTGAGCGATCGATCGCCCCAGGGGCGTCTCGTAGAAATCCACCAGCGCCGTGAGCTCCTCGACGGTGAGGCGTTCTGCAAAGACCGGAACGAGGCCGTCCATGATGGCGGTCATCAGATTGGTCATCTCGCGGGGCAGATTGACGCGAAACCACTCCCGGTGCGCCGCCTCGGACTGAGTGTCAGCAGCGAGCAGCTCGTCGATGTAGGTCTGGGCCATGTCCGCCAGGCTGTCGCCCTGGGAAAGCTCCACATACCGTTCCGCCAGTTCCAGCCGGCGCGCCGCGTCATCGTCCGGAGCAGCCGGAACGACCAGGATCAGCGGCTCCTCCGTCATCTCGACCTCCGGCTCCTGAGCGGCGGCGGTCGTGGTCAGGGCCAGGCCCAGGATGGTGGTCAGGATCAAACGCTTCATGGGGCCCCTCGACGGCTGTTCAGCCCACAGTGGCGCAGGCGGGGCGGCGCCTCAACCTTCATGCATCCGACTGTTCGCACACGGTTCGCTTGACCATGGCGAAAAAGGGGCCAAGCTGTACGGATTGTCATGTTCGCGTTGGGGGACGCACGCGTGTTTCAGTCGGGTCCGTCCGCTTCAGACGCCATTCAACAAGCCAATCAGGCGCTGGCCCGCCGCGACGTGGCCGGCGCCCTGGCGCTGCTGGACCGGGCAGACGCGGGCGGATTCACGGTCGCCTCGGGCATGACGCGGGCCCTGGCCCTCAGGCTGCAGGGCGATCTGCCAGGAGCGATCGCAGTGCTGGACCGAGTGCTGGCGCTCGACCCCTATGAGTTCATGGCCCTGCTCTCAAAGGGCGCGATCCTGGAGATGATGGGCAAGCCGCGGCTGGCCGTCGGCATCTATCGCAACGCTCTGAAGATCGCGCCGCCGCAGGAGCGGTGTCCGCCCCAACTGGTGGCCCAGATCGCCAAGGCGCGGGATCTGGTGCAGGCCGAGGCCGCCCGTCTGCGGGAGCATCTGCGCGACGCCGTGGCGGACCTGCGCGGCCAGTGCGGATCGGAGGACGGCGACCGGTTCGACGAAAGCCTGGACGTGTTCGCCGGCGTGTCGCCGCCGGTGAAGCAGGAGCCGCTGCTGCTCAACTACGCCCGCCTGCCCTCCATCTCCTTCTATGACCGGGCGCACTTTCCCTGGCTGGCGCAGCTGGAGGCCGGCACGGACATGATCGTGGCCGAGCTGAAGACCTTTCTGGCCGAGCCCGGCGAGGCCTTCGCCCCCTACATCGCCTTTCCAAAGGGCGTGCCGGTCAATCAGTGGAAGGATCTGAACCATTCCCAGGACTGGAGCGCGGCCTTCCTGTGGAAGAACGGGGTGAAACAGGACGGCGCCTGCGACCGGTGCCCGGGCACGACGGCCCTGCTGGAGAGCCTGCCCATGGCCACGCAGGACGGCTATGCGCCCACGGTCACCTTCTCGGCCCTGAAGCCGCGCACGCACATCCCGCCGCACACCGGATCATCGAACGTGCGGCTGCTGACCCACCTGCCCCTGATCCTGCCGGGGCCGGCGCGGTTCCGGGTCGGCAATACGACGCGGGACTGGGAGATGGGTCAGGCCTGGGTGTTCGACGACACCATCGAGCACGAGGCCTGGAACGACGCGGACCAGATGCGGGTGATCCTGATCTTCGACGTGTGGAACCCGTTCCTGACCGAGGCGGAAAAGGCCCTGATCACCGCCATGCTGAACGCGCAGCGGGAGTATCTGACGGCGGGGTGAGGTGGCCGAGGTGGGCGTCCTTGTCATCCCGGCCGAAGCGAAGCGGAGAGCCGGGACGGAGGGCACGCTGATCCCGCCGCCCGGACTGCCGTGCGGCTGAGCCGGGCGCAGGGCGGGCGTCTTAGCGGGGAACCGTGGCCCGGATCGTCGCAGTGCGCCGTCCGGGCCTGATCTGGGTGTTTGGAGCGGCCCGTCCCGGATAGCGCCTGGCGGCGCTTCCGGGATGACAAGGGCCTGGTTCTGCGCCGCGGGTGTGGGCACGAGGCTGGGGCCGCGGCACACACGAAAAAGGCGGCGGAGATTGCTCTCCGCCGCCTCATTCATTCAAGCTCTGAAGCCGATCAGGCGCCCAGCGAGGCCGGGTCGATCTTGAAGCCCGGGCCCATGGTGGACGACAGGCTGATCTTCTTCACATAGGTGCCCTTGGCGCCCGAGGGCTTGGCCTTGGACAGGGCGTCGACGATCGCCTTGACGTTGGCTTCCAGGGCTTCCTGGGTGAAGGAGGCCTTGCCGATGCCGGCGTGGACGATGCCCGCCTTCTCGACGCGGAACTCCACGGCGCCGCCCTTGGCGTCCTTGACGGCCTGGGCGACGTTCGGGGTCACGGTGCCGACCTTGGGGTTCGGCATCAGGCCGCGCGGGCCCAGCACCTTACCCAGACGGCCGACGAGGGCCATCATGTCCGGCGAGGCGATCACGCGGTCGAACTCCATGAAGCCGCCGTTGATCTTCTCGTACAGGTCTTCGGCGCCCACGTGTTCGGCGCCGGCGGCCTTGGCTTCTTCCGCCTTGGCGTCCTTGGCGAAGACGGCGACGCGCACGTCGCGGCCGGTGCCGGACGGCAGGTTGACGACGCCGCGGACCTGCTGGTCGGCGTGACGGGGATCAACGCCCAGGTTGACGGCGATCTCGATCGACTCGTCGAACTTGGCCTTGGCGTTGTCCTTGACGGCCTTGATGGCGTCGGCGAAGGCCATGGGGGCCTCACGGTCGCCGGTCCAGGCCTGGATGCGCTTGGGTTGCTTTGCCATGTCGATCAGCCCTCCACCTTCAGGCCCATCGCGCGGGCCGAGCCTTCGATGATGTTGGCGGCCGCCTCGATGTCGTTGGCGTTCAGGTCCTTCATCTTCTTTTCCGCGATCTCGCGCAGCTGGGCGCGCGTGATCTTGCCGACCGTTTCGCGGCCGGTGAGCTTGGCGCCCGACTTCAGCTTGGTGGCTTCCTTCAGGTACCAGGTCGCCGGAGGCGTCTTGGTGATGAAGGTGAAGCTCTTGTCCTGATAGACGGTGATCACGGTCGGCAGGGGCGTGCCCTTGCCGAACGACTCGGTGCGCGCGTTGAACTCCTTGCAGAAGCCCATGATGTTGACGCCGCGCTGACCGAGGGCCGGACCGATGGGGGGCGACGGGGTCGCCGCGCCGGCCGGCACCTGCAGCTTGATGTAGCCGAGAATCTTCTTGGCCATTGATCTCTCCTGTTATGAAGCCCCGAACTCAATCGGGGCCGGTGAGCCGTGGTCCGGCATGGCTGCCTCCCACGGATTTGCCGCCTCCGAGACCGGGGTCACGGAAGCGAAGGCGGGCGTCTATCAGAGCGGGGGTGGAAAGGCAAACGGCCTACGGACCTTCTCCCGGTGGGAGAAGGGGGAACCCGCGCACCGGAGCGCGTCAGCGCGGAGGTTCTGCGCGCGGGGGATGAGGGTCGAGTGTTTCAGATGGCCGCCCTACGACCCTCACCCTGCGCGCGAAGGACGGATGCTGGCGCATCCGTGCGCGCAGCCCTCTCCCATTGGGAGAGGGAAAGCTAGAGCGCCCTCACGCCGTCCGCCGCTTCGGCGTCGGGCTCGAAGTCGCGGGTCAGGTCGTGGATGCGGCTCTTCATCACCCCGGCCTTCTTCAGCGCCAGGGCGGCGGCCCAGCGGGCGGCCAGCTCGTGGCGGGCCATGCGGTCGGTGGGGCGGGGTCGACCGCCGCGCTCGCGCAGCACCGCATTGGTGAACAGGGCCCCGTTCCTGAAGCGCGATCCCCAGGTCTGGAAGTCCATGGAGAGCGAGACGCAGAACTGATCCAGATTGCGCACCCGGTGCGGGGCGTACAGGGGCCAGGTCAGGGCCTGGCCGGGCTCCAGATCGATCACCCTTGCGTCGGCCTCGAAGTCGGGGCGGTAGGGGATTTCCTCGGTGGTCTGCAGGGCGACCACCTGCTCCATGCTGTGTTCCGGCAGGTGGGTCTCGTCGCCGGGATAGACGAAGACGCGCTTGCGGCCGCGCATGTGGAACAGGACCACGCCCGCCGCGTCGAAATGATAGGGCGCGCCCGACCTGGGCGAGGACAGGATCAGCTGGCCGGCGTTGCGCACGGCCTTCAGGCCGGGGATGGCGGACTGGATGGCGCCGAACTCGGCCATGGCGGCGGCCCAAAGCTCGGGCCAGCCGTCCTGAACGTCGCGCAGATTGACCCACAGGCGGCCCTGCTGGATGGCCTTGAGCAGGTCCGCGCCGGACAGGGCGCCCCGCGCGCCGGTGCGCAGGGTGTGGCCGCCGTCGTCCTGATAGTCGTACAGATTGATGTCGATCAGGTCGGCGGGATAGCGGTCCAGCACCGCCGCCAGACGGTCGTCCTCGGCGAACCCGGCGGCCACCAGACCGTGGGGGAAGACCTGGGCCTCGCGGATGGGGCCGGTGTCGCGGGCGCCGTTCATGCTCAGGCCTCGGCGCGGGCGGGGCCCGCCTTGGCGATGGCGGCGCGGGCCGCCTGAATGACGCCGCGCGCACGGCCGCCGGCGTCAGTCTCGCAGGCCTCGATGGCGGACCAGCGGCGGCGCACGCTGTCGCGCAGGCGCGCGCCGCGCGCACCGCCCGCCGCGTCGAGCACGCCCACGGCCGCCTGGCTGACCGTCGCACCCAGGCCGGGGCGCACGATGACGCCCTCGTGCACGGTCTGGGAGTCGTTGCAGAAGTACTTCTTGTAGCCCTCGCCGCCGAAGCCGTAGTCGAACACGCGGTAACCGCGCGCGCCCATCAGCCGCATGGTGTCCATGCTGAGCATGATGCCCGGCGAGCAGCGGGCGGCGGCGGGCTCATAAACCGGGAACCAGAAGTGCCAGCGGTTCCCGGCGTGCAGGGAGAACTCCATGGCGGCCAGGGTGTCGCCCGCCGTCAGGGTGGCGATGGAGGCGCCGAAGTCGCCGTCCTGCTCGTCCATCAGGGCGTGCAGCAGATCCGCCGTCCAGCCGCAGGCGAAGATGTCGTGGCGGCCCGTGCGGCGGTACTGATCGCGCTTCAGCTCGATCAGGTGATCCAGCAGGGCCGTGTCGCGCTGGTTGGTGCGGGTCTCGATGACGCCCAGGTCGCGCTCCAGCCCCCGGCGGGCCCGTTCCTTGTCCTTGAAATATTTGCGCTCGGTGGCGCGGCGCTCGGCGTACCAGGCGTCGTAGCCCTCCTCGGGCAGGGCGACCATGAGGCAGTCCCGCGCGATCATCCCCCTCGCCTCGCCCACCCAGGCGCCCACGTTCAGACGCGGGGCGTTCAGCAGCCGGGCCAGCTCGTGCAACTCGGGCGCTTCGCCCGGGCGGGCGATGACGCCGTGATAGTCGTTCATGGGCGCGCCCAGCGGCAGGATAGAGCCGCCGCGACGCTGGAACGGGAAGAAGCCGGCGATCTCGCCGCCCCGGTGCAGCACCGCCACGGCGGCGCCGGGGCTGACGCGGGCGGCGACGCGGGTGAAGCGCGGGCGGAAATAGGGCGAGGTCAGGTCCGGGTTGGCGGCGACCATCTCGCGCCACAGGGTCCATTCGGACTCGCCCAGGGCGTCGGCCGCCATGATCTCGACGGTCAGGGTTTGCATGCCGGGCTCCTGTCGCATGGCCAGACCTTAACCCTGTCCCCGTTGCAGGACGGTTTAGGGGCATGGTGAACGAAACCCCACCGGCGCGCGGCGCGTTGACGGATCACACAGGAGATCAAGGTCATGACCGACGAACGCCCCGACAATCGCTCTGTCGAAAACGAAGAACAGCGCAAGCCCGCCCACGAGGGCGAACCGCCCCGTCCCGCCACCGAGCCGAAGGGCTCCAAGGGTTCGTCCAACTCCGGCGAGACCCGGACCGACCCGGCCACGGGCGAGAAGAACTAGGCGCCGCGGACGCGAACGGCGCATGGAACAGGCGCGACCGCGCGGGGTTGGTCAGGGACACCCCTTCTGGACCTTGTTCATGATCCTTCGCCCATCCCGTTTCGCCCTGCTCGCCGCCCTGCCCCTGCTGGGTGTTTCTGCGTGTGGCGACAGGGATCGTGAGCAGCCCGCCACGGAGGCGGCCAGCCCGGCTTCGGATGAAGCGTCACGGCTGCGGGACTCGATCGAGTCAGCGACCTTCACCCCGCCCGAGTCGGACGACGACAACGGATCGACGACCGACGGGTCATCGGACGGACAGGATGGAATCGGCGCCTCCAGCGAGCCCGACCGCGGCGGCGCGGTTGCGGGCGAACTGGAGGATGCGCGACCCGAGCCGGCCATGGTGCGGGCGCAGATCCTGCTGGACCGCACCCGCTTCTCGCCCGGGATCATCGACGGGTTGGGCGGCGAGAACAGCCGCCAGGCCATCGCCGCCTTTCAGGAGGCCCATGATCTGGAGGTGACCGGGGAACTGAGCGCCGAGGTGTTTGAGCAGCTGACCTCGGGCGACACGGACCGGGTGCTGACCGACTACACCATCACTGAGGAGGATGCGGCCGGGCCGTTCATCGGCGAGGTCCCGGACGACATGCAGGCCTTGGGTGAACTGGAGACGGTGGGGTACGCCGATGCCCGCGAGGCGCTGGCCGAGAAATTCCATATGAGCCCCGATCTGCTGGACGCCCTGAACCCCGATGTCGACTTTGGTCGTGCAGGCCAGACCATCGTCGTCGCCTCCACCGGATCGGCCGAGATGGACGGCGAGGTGGCCCGGGTCGTCGTGAACAAGGAAGAAAGTTCGGTGCGCGCCTTTGATTCAGACGGCGACCTGCTGGCCTTCTATCCGGCCACCATCGGCAGCGGCGAGACTCCCTCGCCTTCCGGCACGCATACGGTGCGGGCGGTCGCGCCGGAGCCCAACTATACCTATGACCCGTCGCGGCTCAGCTCCAGCAGCGGCGGCAGCGCGGTGGTGATCCCGCCGGGGCCGAACAATCCGGTGGGCTCGGTCTGGATCGACCTGTCCCGCGACACCTACGGCATCCACGGCACGCCGGACCCGGCGGACATCGGCAAGACCGCCTCCAGCGGCTGCGTCCGCCTGACGAACTGGGACGCCGAACACCTGGCCGCCGCTGTGGAGCAGGGGGTGGAGGTCGAGTTTATCTAGGGCGGAGCGGCGGATTGAGAAAGGTGATTGTCAATGCTCCCGTTCGCGCTTGAGGTCGCCCTATGGCAGCGCCCGTGTCGCGTGAATCAGTTCTCGGCGCCCTCGTGTCGGCTTCACTCTGGCCGGTTGTGACACGGGTTGTGCCGCCGCAATCTCACAGTCTTCGCAACCGCCGGGATGACACGGAGCCGTCCCTGCAGAGAGGACGCCCCTACGCCGCGCCCGCCATGTAGTCATAGCGGTCAGCCGCGCGGGTCACCGTGATCGAGATGCGATCCTCGTTGATGGTGATCTCGCCGCGCGCCACCGGGTGGTTGTTGGCCAGGATCCAGACCTCGTCGTTCTCCACGGCGTCCAGCGGGATCACCGCGCCCCGGCCCATGCGCAGCAGCTGGGCCATAGGCAGCACGGATCGTCCGAGCACCACGGAGATCTCGACGTTCACGGATTCGATCTGACTCATCGGATGTACTGACGCGGTTACTGGGGTGATCTGGTCTTGCATGGCTGCCCCCTGCCGCCACATTGGGCTCATCATGCTTTCCCAGCCGTTAAGTTCTCCGCCCGATCTGAGCCGCCTTCGCCGCGACGACGGGCGGCCGGTCCAGTGGGTCGTCGCCCCCGCACCCGTACCCTATGACGAGGCCGTGGCCTTTATGGAGGACCGGGTCGCCGCCATCCACGCGGGCGGGGCCGAGGAGCGAGTCTGGCTGCTGGAGCATCCGCCCCTGTACACCGCCGGGGTCTCGGCCAAATCCGACGACCTGATCGACGCCCGCTTCCCAGTGTTCCAGACCGGACGGGGCGGCCAGTACACCTACCACGGCCCCGGCCAGCGGGTGGCCTATGTGATGCTGGACCTGAACCAGAGGGGCCGCGACGTGCGCGCCTTCGTGCGCGGACTGGAGCAGTGGATCATCGGCGCCCTGGCCGCCTTCAACGTGGAGGCCGACGTGCGTGAGGGCCGCGTGGGCGTCTGGGTCGAGCGCCGCTTCGTCGGCGACGACGGCGCGCCTCAGGCCTGCGAGGACAAGATCGCCGCCATCGGGGTCAAGGTGCGCCGCTGGGTCAGCTTCCACGGCATCAGCCTGAACGTGGAGCCGGACCTGACCCACTTCGACGGCATCGTCCCCTGCGGCATCCGCGAGCACGGCGTCACCAGCCTTGCCGACCTTGGTCTGATCGCCGGTATGGACGAGGCCGACGCGGCGCTGAAGGCCAGTTTCGAGCGGGTGTTCGGGCCGGCTGAAAGTCAGTCGACCGCGGGCGACACATAGTTCTTCTGGCCGA
The DNA here is from genome assembly GCF_047617075.1 of Brevundimonas sp. GTDB lineage: Bacteria > Pseudomonadota > Alphaproteobacteria > Caulobacterales > Caulobacteraceae > Brevundimonas. The sequence goes on along the minus strand of NZ_JBLGCI010000006.1, from coordinate 153,803 downwards.
TGCCCTTGGGGGACTGGCCATAGCGGTTTGGGCCGGGCGTGCCGTCGAGGAAGCCGAGGGTGACCAGAAGCCAGAAGCCGATGACGAGCGACGCTGAGGTCAGCAGATGCCGGGGAATATCCCACACCGAGAAGGGCGGAACCATGGGCGCGGACATGAAGTCCGGCGCCGCGAGCATCGCGATCCCCTGCGTCAGGGCCAAGGCCGATGACACAAGCACCAGCCAGCCACTCTTGTCGCGGTCATGGGCGCGCCTCATCGAAAGCGCCGTCTGAGGCCAGATGAAAAGCAGCATCAAGGCAAAACTCAGCCAAGCCGCGCCTTGCGTGTTCTCCATCTGCAGCCAACCCCACGAACCCAGCAGGAGCCGCCCCAGAACGACGCCTAGAGCAGCCTGAACCACCGCCAGACCGATTCCGATCAGCCACCAGTCCAGTCGTCGGGTTCGCCCGTCAAAGCTGAAGAAGGCTGAAAATTGATTCCGCTTGGCCATGAGTCCCCCTTGCCCTGCGATTGGAGGATCAAGCCGGAATGGTCAAGCTGGGCAGGTCAGTTCCGGCGAGGCGTGAACCAGCTGGGCGCCGCCGGCGGGGCGCAGTTGCGCTGCATGCCCATGCCCTTCAGGAAGGCCCGGCGCTGGCGGCCGGCCTGGATGGCGGCCTGCACCTGACGGCTGTGCTGCTCCGCCCCCGTCAGGCGCCGCACCCAGCTGCGCAGCGGAATGAAGTCCGTGGTGGTGTCCCGGATCGCATCCAGAGTCGCCGAGGCGGCAGCGTCCGCCGCGATTTCGCTGTTCAACGACCCGTCCTGCCGGGGCGGCTCATCCAGATCCGGCCCCAGGGCGTCGTCCAGTCGCCGCACCTCGGCCGCGATGGCCGGGCAGCGCTGCAGATTGCGCTGGTCATAGGGCGCCGCCTGGGCCTGAAGCAGCACCGTCGGAATAGCGTCGCGCCGCAGGTTCAGGTCTTCCAGCGGCGCGGTGGCCGCGTCGGCGAAGCCGTCACGCACCGTGTCCACGCCCTCCCCCGCCGACCGGGCCGCGGCACAGGCGCTCAGAGTCAGGGCTGACAGACAGATCACGGAAACGGTGGAGGTTCTCATCATGCGCCTGTAACGCATTTCGCGCCGCTTGGTTGTGGTATTTTCACGCCGCCCGGCGCCCACTCGCGAAGCTGTGAAGCGCCTGTTCCAGCGACGGAAAATCCTGCGCCACATGCACCGCCCCGGACGCCAGCACCTCGTCCGCCGTGTGAAAGCCCCACGCCACCCCCTGAGGCCGGACTCCAGCGTTCAGCGCCATGCGCATATCGTGGCTGGTGTCCCCGATCATCACCGTCCGCTCCGGCGCCCCGCCACAGACGTCCATAGCGCAGACCAGCATGGCCGGGTCCGGCTTGCCCGGCCCGTCCTCGGCGCAGTGGCTGCTCAGAAACAGATCGGCCCAGCCCGCTCGCGCCAGATTCCGCTCCACACCTCGCCGCGACTGACCGGTGGCCAGCGAAAGCCGCCACCCGTCCCGGTGCAGCCCCGCCAGCAGGTCCATGGCCCCCGCATACAGCGGCTCCTCGAACCCGGGCCGCTCGTGCATGGCGCGGAAGGCCCCCTGATAGGCCGCCACGAACTCGGCCAGCTCGGCATCGGTCAGCTCCGGCCCCAGCTGCCGCAGCGCCTCGTGCAGCGACAGCCCAACCACCTGGCGCACCGCGTCATAGTCCGGCTCGGCCAGCCCCACGGCCCGCGCCGCCGTGATCGCCGCCTCCAGGATCGCCGCCCGGCTGTCCACCAGCGTCCCGTCGATATCGAAAACCGCCAGCGGCGCGTCGCTTGCCCTCCTCATGCCGGAACCACATCGAAGGCGATGGTCAGGCGCGTCTCGTCGCCCGAGAACGGAACGGTCCCGTGCCACATGTAGGAGGGGAACAGGGCCAGCAGTCCCGGCTCCGGCTTGATGAAATGCTGCGGCTGCAAAGGCGGCGCCGTCGGAATGCCCGGCTCGCCGAACCGGATCCATCCCTCGCGTCCCTCACCCGCCACCGCGCCGGGCAGCGCGATGTAGCAGGCCGAGGACAGCCAGCCGTCGGGGTGCAGGTGATCCGCGTGAAAACCCCCCGGCTGCAACTGCACCGACCACGCCCCCTTGATGCGATAAGCGCCTGTATTGCGGCGCCGCAGCGGATCCTGGCCCTGCCCCAGGAACGCCATGTGCCGCCGGATGGGACCGTCGACGGCCTGGAAGAAGGCCCGCACGGCGGGCTCCTCGCTGACCAGCAGGTCCATGCTCGTCTGGGTGCCGTGCCTCAGGGACTGATCCAGCGGATGGGTCTTCAGCCGGTGCAGGCGCCGCAGGGTCGTCGCCAGATCGGTCAGATAGGCGTCCAGATTCGGCCAGCCGTCGGGCGTGTCGATGCGCCAGGCCCGCACCATCGCCTCATAGTCGTACAATTCCGTCAGCCGCGGATCATCCATCACCCGCCACACCGTGGCCTGATAAGCCAGAAGGTTCTGATCCAGGGGTCGGCGGCTCAGCATGGCCTCCACCATGGGCGCCGCCTCTTCGGCCTTTCCGGCGGCCAGCAGAGCCTCGATGAGACCGCGCCGCGCGTCCTCATGGTCCGGGGCCAGGGCGACCGCTTCACGCGCATGGTCCAGCGCCCTGGGCGCATCGAACGTCACCGCCGCCCGCGAAGCCGCCAGGTGGCCCGCCGCATCACTCAGCGGTCCCGTGGTCATGGCTTCATAGGCGCCCCGGGCATCGCCGGCATAGGTCAGCACCTTGGCCTTCAGTGCGCGCAACAGGCTGATGTCAGGCCGGGCGCGGACGGCCTGATCGATGCGCGCGCAGGCCGCATCCGCATCCCCGGTGCGCATCCAGACCAGCTGGGCCTGATCCCGCAGGGCGTCCAGATCCAGTGGACGGCGCTTCAGCACCTCGGCGAAGGCCGCGTCCGCTTCGTCATAGCGGGTCTGTTTCTGCAGCGCGCGGGCCAGCGCCAGCCAGGTCTCGGGCGCATCTCCGCCCCTGGCGAAGGCCGTGCGCGCCGCCGCCTCGGCCCGCTGCGCATGGCCCATGTCCCCGAGCAGGGCCGCCAGATTGTGGTGCACCACCGGATTGTCCGGCGCCAGACGCACCTGTCGCTCGCGCACCGCCAGGGCCTGCGCCGTCCGGTCCAGCGCCTGCAACGCCTGCGCCCTCAGGTCCAGCAGGGCCAGACGGGGGCGCTCCGCCTCCGCTGCGGCTTCGGTCAGGGCCAGCAGATCCTCGTGTCGCTCCTGCGCCGCCAGCAACCGCGCCAGATCGACCGCCGCATGCGGATGGTCAGGTCTGATCCCCAGGGCGGCGCGCAATTCCGCCTCCGCCCCGGTCGCATCCCCCGCGCCGGCCAGCGCCGCGCCCAGCAGGTGGCGGATGTCCGCATCACCCGGTCGCGCCTTCCCCAGGGGCGCCAGCAGGTCGCGCGCCTCGGCGTAGCGCCGCTGGTTCAGCAGCCCAGCCGCCTGTTGCGCCCGCATCGCCTGATCCGGCGTCATCGGATGCGCCTGACCCCCGCGAAGGGGTCTTCATCCGCCTCGTCCTCCGAGAAGCCGAAGTGGGCGAAGCCGGCCTTCATCTCGGGGCTCAGCGGCGCCTCGACGATCAGCTTGCCGCCGCCGGGATGATCCAGCTCGATGCGCCTGGCGTGCAGCTGCAGCTTCAGCGGACCCGACAGTTCGTTCGAGGCCTCGTCACCGTATTTGGGATCCCCCAGAATGGGATGCCCCATGGCCTTCATGTGCGCCCGCAGCTGGTGGGTCCGTCCCGTGAACGGCCGCAGCGCCATCCAGCTGGCCCGGTGCGCCGCCCGGCTGATGGTGGCGAAGGCGGTCTCCGCCGGCTCGGCGCCGTGTTCCTTGGGGTCGGCGGGACGCATGATCTCGAAATCGTTGATGCCCGACTTCTTCAGCGCCAGATCGATCTGCCCGGCGCCCGGCTTGGGCGCGCCCATGACGATGGCCCAGTAGGTCTTCTTGGCCTGCCGCCGGGCGAAGGCGCCCGCCAGCCGCTTGGCCGCCTCCGGCCCCTTACCCAGCAGCAAGACGCCCGAGGTGTCCCGGTCCAGCCGGTGCACCAGACGCGGCCGCTCCAGCCCTTCGCCCCAGGCCGACAGCAGCCGGTCCACGTGCTTGGTGGTCTTGGTGCCGCCCTGCACCGCCAGCCCGGCGGGCTTGTTCAGGGCGATCACCATGTCGTCCTCGAACAGCACCAGCGATTTCGCATAGGCCGCGTCCCGGTCGCTCAACTTCGGCCGGTCGCCCGGTGTCTTCTCCACCGGATCCGGTATGGGCGGCACCCGCACCGCGGCGCCCGCCGTCAGCCGGTCCTCGGGCTTCACCCGCGATCCGTCCACCCGGATCTGGCCCGACCGGGCCATCTTCTGCACCTGCACATGGGACAGGTGCGGCCAGCGCCGCTTGAACCAGCGGTCCAGACGGATGCCGTCCTCGGCCTCGGCCACATACAGGGTTTTCACTTCACGGCTCATGGCCGCCTTATAAGCCGTCAGCGAGCAGGCGCCATCCCGGCTACCACAGGCGCCGTGCGATCATCAGGCCTGCGAACAGGGCCGCCACCGACAGCACCACCGACAGGCTCACATAGCCAGCCGCCAGCCCCATCTGCCGCCGCTCGATCATCAGGGCGGCCTCGAGGGAAAAGGCGGAAAAGGTGGTGAACCCGCCCAGCAGGCCCACGCCCAGCAGCAGGCGCAGGCGCTCGTGATCCACGCCCGTTCCGGCCTTCAGCGCCAGCCAGCCCGCCAGCAGCCCCATCAGCAGCCCGCCCAGCACATTGGCGGTGAAGGTGCCCACGGGCCACGCCAGCCCCGGCGCCAGCCGTCCGGCCGCCAGTCCCAGGGCGTAGCGCGCCATGGCTCCCGCCGCGCCGCCCGCCGCCACAAACAGAAATCGTGTCATGATCCGAACCTACGCTGTTTCCGACTCGCCCGTGAAGGAGCTTTCCCATGCTGGACCTGATCCTCGCCGTCCTGCACCACATCCTCGTCTTCGGCCTGGTGGCCATGATCATGGCGGAGCGGGTCCTGCTGCGCGCCCTGCCCATAGATGTGAACCGGCTCGCCCGGCTGGACGCCGGCGTCGGCGGTGCAGCCGTCATGGTGCTGATCGTCGGGGTCTGCCGCGCCATTTGGGGCGGCAAGGGCTGGATGTTCTACGAGGCGAACCCCTTCTTCTGGGCCAAGGTCGTCACTTTCGGGCTGATCGCCGCGGCCTCGATCCCGCCGACCCTTCGCTTCCTGGCGTGGCGAAAGGCCGCTCGCGCGTCGCCCGGCTTTCATCCCGATCCCCTGGACGTTCAGCGGGTCGGGCGCTGGCTGAGCGTTGAAGCCCTTTTGCTCGTGCCGCTTCTGGCCTTCGCCGCGGCCATGGCGCGCTGGCCGTTCTGAGCTTGCACAAAGTTCACTTGCCCGCCGCACGTCGGGCGATAGGGTTAATGCGGGTTCGCGCCTGAGGTGAAGCCCCGTGGCCGCGCGGGTGCTTTCGGCCTAGAACGCGGTCAGAGAACAGGGTTTGGGGATCAGTCATGTCGCAACAGGAGCCGCACGCGCCCGCCGCGCCGCCGCCGGAACCGGCGACCGAGCCCATGGCCCATCCCCTGTCGCAGCCTGCGCCCGTGATGGGCGCAGCCGCCACGCCCCCGCCGCCGGGCGCCGCCGACCGGGCTGATCGCGATGCGCCCGCCCCCGTCAATGACCCCGACGCCGAGCGCCCCCGCTCACGCGACGGCATCGACCGGCCGATTCAGGAAAGCGAGTATTTCTCCAACGATCCCGAGGCGATCCAGCACATTTCGGATCACATCGACGAGTATTTCAACCAGCCGCTGGACATCTTTCCCTTCTGGGAAAGCGAGGGAAAGCCGGACCGTTTCCACGTCCTGTTCCATCGCCAGATTCAGGAGCGGTTCCCGGTCGACAGCGACATGCGCGGACGCATCCACCGCTATGGCCGCTCGGTGTTTCGGCGCCTGTGCACCCATGTGGCGGTGAAGCGCATGAATCAGGCGCTGGCCCTGATCGCCTTCACTCTGCTGGCCACGCTGGGACCCACCTGGTTCACCGACTGGACCGGCACGACGACGGCGGGCGTGGCCCTGGCCGGCATCGCCATGCTGGTGACCGTGGGCCTGTACTGGGGGCTGAACGCCATCCTGTTCACCCAGTACCGGTTCCGGCTGGAGAACGACTCCTACGAGCTGTCGCGCGAGATCGTGCAGCGGACGCGCGAGCTACAGAACCTGTTCACCAACGCCCGCGCCGTGGCGGACCAGGCCGAAACCCAATTCCAGACCGACGGCAAGGGCTGGGGCCAGCGGGCCATGTACCTGACCCGCCTGACCATGTGGCTGGGCGCGCGCATGGAGTATCTGGAGAAGTTCGTCCAGATGGAGCTGTGGCGTGTGCGGCGCGAGCGCTACTGGATGCGCTGGTTCAGCCGTTTCATGACGCCGCTGGTATTCCTGATGTGGCTCTGGCTGGCGGTGCTGGAGCCCGTACCCGGCGTCAACGAGATGGAGTTCCGCATCTTGCAGGGTCTGGCCATCGTGCTGGGCGTCGGCGTGTCGTGGATGTCCTATTTCCTTTGGCAGACGCCGGTGGGCGCCATTCAGGACAAGCTCGGCATCGACGGCTGGGTCCGCTACGCCTCGCTGGACGTGGACAACGCTGTGGCCGATCAGGTCCGCCGCGACAAGGAACGCCTGGTGGAATACCGCAACCTGACGCGCGGGCGGGTTTAGCGAGCGTTCTCAGGATGGCGCAGAGGTAAGTGAAGAACAGCAGACGTCACGAACGGCCGGAATTAGCGGGAAGTTGTCGTAGCCATTTCGCCTCTCTCAAACGGCGGCTATGCGTCCGACGCGGTCATTCGGATTGGCGGCAAGCTTCATGCCGGCCCTAAAGATCACGGAGGAAGGCTAGGCGTGTCTGCTCCATCGGTATGCCCATCTCAATGGCGGCCGCCTCAATCTTCGCGCGTTCGCGGTTGTCTCCATGGTAAGAGATCGTCCAGTCTACATCTTCGGGTATATACTGTAGCATTTCAGCGAAATATGGGGCGTCAACTTCGGCCAGCCCATGCCCGAAGACATAAACATCCGACACATCGCCAAGACCCTTGAAGAATGCGATGTTTCTCTCGATTATTTTTGCCGTCGGCTTAAAGGTTTCGCGGAAATACTCGTCGATCAATCGATACCCGCCCGCCACGCGAGTATCCGTGTCTTCGTCGATGCGCGCTTCCCAGCGATCTTTAGCCCCCGGAGTCCACCCATGCCCGAGTACGATTTGAGAATTTTTATCTGCCAAAGAACCGTGGATATGTAGGATGTTTTTTGCGCCGTAGAGTGTCTGGATCGTAGGCGTGTAGTTAAAGCTTAAGAATTTAGCCTGTGGATCAATGGAGCGAACCGGAACAAGCGTCTGACTCGGTATGCTTAGTGTGCCTAACCAACGCACGAAGTTGCGATGAAGCCCGACCGATAGGGCGCTGATCACTCGGTCGAGTTCGTATTCGAAATCGTGGTGACCTGATTCACTCCAGTCGTCGGCCCCGTAACTCGGCAGAAAATTCGATCCGTAGTCCAGAAGTTGTTCGATGTCGAAATTCTCCAGGTTGTTCTCAAGATCAGACCACGCATTCTGCACGTTGCCTTCCGCATCCACCCAAGTAGGTAGAAACCTCTCGACGGCACTATGCACTTCGCTATCAACCGTCTCGACCCAGTCCGCAAAATCTGTGTATCTGGACCTGATCCCGTGATGGATATCGAAGCCATTGCCGATGATGAAAAGCTTCGACATCGCGCCCACCCCCTGCGGCTACCCGAACCGCAATTTATCGCGCCAAGCGATCGTTGCAATCTCGAGCGAATGGAATGCACATCTAGTCCAAGCGCCAGCGCGAACGGCAGCCAAGTTTGATTGTCAGCAGAAGCCCTAACATCAAGGGGTTACGAGCTGCGCCCCTAGTAACGCGCGCCCAGACTGTCCCGCACGCTGCGGGCGTCATAGACCTCGGGGCGGTCCGGGCGGGGGCCGTCGCCGGTGCGGATCTCCATCACCGTCGAGGTGGGCTGGTCGCCCGAGATGTTCAGGCCAAGCCCGACTCCGACACCCGAGGTGCGATAGCCGCCATAGCTGCCGGAGCCCGCACCAATGGAGACGTTGGGGCGGATGCCGCCCTGGCTGGCGCGGCCGTCGATCCAGCGCTGGGTCACCTCGAACCACTCATCGCCGTTTTGAAGGGTCAGTTCCGCCGCACGCAGCAGGGCGTACTCGGACACCGGGCCGGGATCGCCCACGCCGCGATAGGTGACGCGCCAGCGGTCGTTTTCGATGCGCTGTTCCGAATAGCCCTGACCCGACCCGCCCATCTGCGGCCCGTAGGGCGACAGGCTGGCGCAGGCGGCCACCAGCAAGGCGGCGGCGGACGCGACGACGACGAACGGACGGATCATGGCGGCCTCCCTCTTTCGAAGGAGAAAGCGAACGACGTGATCGATTGTTCCGATCCGCATTTGGGCTAGAAGGCCCCCATGAGTTTCTCAGCGATCGTGGTGGCGGCGGGTTCGGGCAGTCGCGCAGGCGGGCCGAAGCAGTGGCGCGGCGTGGGCGGACGGCCGTTGCTGGCGTGGTCCGTCGGCGCGTTTCTGAACGCCGGGGCCGATGAGGTCGTGGTGGTCGTGCCCGCGGGCGGCGAAGATCAGGCCGCCGAGGCCCTGACCGGCCTGTCCGGCTGGCGCGCTGTCGCGGGCGGCGCCACGCGGGCGGAGTCGGTGCAGGCGGGACTGGCCGCCCTGTCCGCGACGGACGATGCGCCGGTGCTGATCCACGACGCGGCGCGGCCGTTCCTCACGCGGGATCACATCGGCCGCTTGCTGGACGCCTTGACCAGAGCCGACGCCGCCCTGCTGGCCCTGCCCGTCCCCGACACGCTCAAACGCGAAGGCGCCGACGGCCTCGTCGCGGGCACCCAGCCGCGCGAGGGCCTGTGGCGGGCGCAGACGCCGCAGGCCGCGCGCCTGAAGACCTTCAAGGACGCCTTCGCCGTCTGGCCGGCCGGCGAGAGCCCCACCGACGACGCGGCGGTGGTGGAGCGCGCGGGCGGGAGCGTGCGTCTGGTCCCCGGCGACCCGCGCCTGACGAAACTGACCTATCCGGAGGATTTCGCCCTGGCTGAACAGATGATCCCGCGCGAGACCCGCATCGGACAGGGCTATGACGTGCACCGCTGGGGCCCCGGCGACACCGCCTGGCTATGCGGCGTGGCCATTCCCCACGACCATGCGCTGGTGGGCCATTCGGACGCCGACGCCGGGCTGCACGCCCTGACCGACGCCATCCTCGGCGCCATGGGCGACGGCGACATCGGCGACCACTTCCCGCCCAGCGACCCGAAGTGGAAGGGCGCCGCCTCGGACCAGTTCCTGATCCACGCGCTGGAGCGCATGCGCGCGCGCGGCGGCCGGGTGGTGAATGTGGACGTGACGCTGATCTGCGAGCAGCCCAAGATCAAGCCGCACCGGCTGGCCATGCGCGAGCGGCTGGCGGCGCTGCTGGACATTCCGCTGGACGCGGTCAGCGTCAAGGCGACCACAAGCGAGGGTCTGGGCTTCACCGGCCGTCAGGAGGGGCTGGCGGCCCAGGCGGTGGTGTCCATCACCCTCCCCGCGAGAACCTGATCTGCCGGGTCAGGGCGCCCACCACGTTCACATAGTCGTCGGTCCACGGCCGCACATTATTGGGCGCGATGGTCTTCCAGCGCGGATCGTCGGCGAACAAGGCCAGCCCCTCCTCGGTCGGCGACAGGATCAGCGCCTCGGTGGACGCCTCCGACATCACCGGCAGGCCCTCGCGCTCCACATAGATCTGGTGCCGGTCGTGGGCGCCCGCCAACCGCGCGGCGTTGACCGTGGGCATGGCCAGCTCCAGATGCCGGTTCGACAGGTGCAGGATCACCACCCCGTCGTCCTTCACCACCCGCAGATAGTCGGCGATGGCCTCACGGGTCAGTAGGTGGGTCGGGATCGCGTCCGATGAGAAGGCGTCGATCAGCAACAGGTCGAACCGGTCGTCCGGCTGATAGGCCAGGGTCAGGCGCGCGTCGCCCAGCACCGTATCCACCGGCCCCTGGGCGCAGTCGCTGATATAGGTGAACCATTCGGGGTCGCGCGCGATGCGGTCCACCATGGGGTCGATCTCGAAGAAGGTCAGGTCATCCGCCGGACGTCGATACGCGGCCATGGCCCCCGTCCCCAGCCCCACCACCCCGATGGACACAGCCGGGCGGGCGATCTGAAGCGCGTCCGTCACCTGCCCGATGGGCGTCGACGGGGCGTAGTAGAGGGACGGCAAACACGCCTCCACCGCGTCGGTGGCCTGGGCCCCGTGCAGGGTGGTGCCGTGCATCAGCATACGCACCGGCCCGCCCATGGCCGGGTCGCTGAACTCGGCCACCCGCATGACGCCGAAGAAGCTTCGCTCCGAATAGCGCCAATCATAGCGGCCCGCCACATGGTGCGCCGACAGGCTGATCATCACCAGCGCCGCCGCGAACAGGGGCGCCCGGTCGCGGATCATGAAGGCGCTGATGGCCGCCAGCAGGAAGGCCAGCCGCGACGCGGCCATGGCCGAATCCCAGCCCACCGCCGCCAGAAGCTCCGGGTTCAGCCGCATGGCCAGATAGATGGCGGGCGGCGCGATGGTCAGCGGAACCACGGCGGCCAGCCAGACCCACTCGGGGATCGTGATCCGCCCGCGGCCCCACGGACGGAACAGGGCCGTCAGGATCAGCACCAGCGGATATTCCCGCACCACGTCGAACACCACCGGCGCGATCAGGGCGCTGAAGATTCCGCCCAGCACCCCGCCCAGCGACAGCAGCAGATAGAACTCGGTCAGCCGGTCCGGCGGCGGGCGCCGCGCGGCCAGCAGCTGGTGGCACATCAGGGCGGTGAAGAAGAACGCTGCCACATGGACCAGGAACATGAAGGCCCACTGGCCGCTCTGGAACGGCAGCATCCCGATCAGCGAGGCCACCAGCGCCGCCTGCACCAGAAAGGTCACCGGCATGGGAATCCACGGCCGCGCCTGAAACGCGATGATGAAGGTCAGCAGATAAAGCGCCAGCGGGATGACCCACAGGAACGGCGCCGAGGCCACATCGGTGGACAGGTGCGCGGTGACGCCCAGCATCAGGCTGGACGGCGCGGCGGCCAGCAGCACCCACAGCCCCTTCGTCCGCCACGGGATCGGCGCGGTGGCGGCCAGCGGCTCGGGCGGCGCGGCCTGGGTCCGGCGGCGCCAGACCACGAACGTCAGCCCCAGAACCAGCGCCGTGAACAGGCCATAGCCGACGCTCCAGCTGATCCGCTGGCCGGTCAGGGTCAGGATCGGCTCGATCACCACCGGATAGGACAGCAGGGCCAGGAAGCTGCCCAGATTGCTGGCGGCGTACAGCACATAGGGGTTTTTGCCGTCCGGCTCGTGGGCCCGCACCCGCGCATACCAGGCCTGCATCAGCGGCGCGGTGGCCGACAGAACCGCGAACGGCGCGCCGATGGACACCGCCAGGGTCGCGAGCAGCCAGGTGATGGGCGCGGACGGGTCCGGATCCCCCAGCAGCCCGTTGATCCTCAGCGGCAGGAACAGGGCCGCGATGACCAGCAGCACCAGATGAGTGATCACCTGCCCCCGGATCGAACGGATGCGCTGCAGCACATGGGCGTAGGCATAGCCGGCCAGCAGCGCCCCCTGAAAGAACACCATGGCCGTGTTCCACACCGCCGGCGACCCGCCCAGCGAGGGCAGCACCAGCTTGGTCACCATGGGCTGGACCACGAACACCAGCGCCGCGCTGACGAACACGGCCAGGGCGAACAGGGCCGGGGTCAGCGGGTCGTTCAGATCACGCAGGCGCGGACGAACGGGTTCGGCTTCAGTGGTGGTGTCGGTCATCACGCCCCCGGCTTGCGCCCTCGGATGAAACGGAGCGTCTTGCGCTACGTTACCGCGACTCGACAGCTGATGAGAACGCCATGTTTCCCTCCGACATCGAACCCCTGGCCAAGACCATAACCGACCGTGCGTCCGACGCGGGCATCATGCTGGCCACGGCCGAAAGCTGCACTGCGGGGCTGTTGGTGGCGGCCCTGACCACCGTTTCGGGCTCGGCCAAGGCGGTGGACCGGGGCTTCGTCACCTATTCCAATGACGCCAAGAGCCAGATGCTGGGCGTCGATCCGAAGCTGATCGATCTGCACGGCGCGGTCTCGCGCGCGGTGGCCGAGGCCATGGCCAAAGGCGCGCTGGAGACTTCGGGCGCGGGGCTGGCGGCGTCGGTCACCGGCATCGCCGGCCCCACCGGCGGCACGGCGGAAAAGCCCGTGGGCCTGGTGCACTTCGCGGTGGCGCACCGGGACGGGCGGCTGATCCACCGGGAGGAACGCTTCGGCGACATCGGCCGCGACGCCGTGCGGCTGGAATCCGTCCGCACCGCCCTCAGGATGATGGCGGAGGCGCTGGGCTAGGCTCATTCTCCTCCCTATCTCTCGGAATGGGGAGGTGGCGCGGGCGCGACTCAGCGCCCGTGACGGAGGGGGCGGCGCGGGCGGTCAGGGATTGGCGTTTCGGGCGGCGCACACCGAGCCGCCCCCTCCACCACCCCGGCTCAGTCGCCGGGGTGGTCCCCCTCCCCATGAATGGGGAGGAGACTCAGTCCGCGCCGGACACAGTCCCCACAGTGCCGCCCACGCCCGGCAGCACCGCCAGTTGATAGTCCGGCGTCGGCGCGAACCAGCCGGGCGCCTGGCGCGCCGGGGTCAGGCTCAACACCTGATACAGCGGCCGTCGCCGTCCGTCGGGGTGCAGCTCCAGCACGATCCCTTCGCGCGTCGCGCACACGGACCCCGCCCGCCCCAGATAGCCGGAATAGCGATAGCGCTGGCATGACCGCCCGGCGATGTTGGACGCACCGGTCCGGGTCATCCGCGCTGCGCCGCGTTCGATCACCAGCAGATCCAGCGGCAGGGGCGACAGTTGCTCCTCGCGCGGCAGGGGGAAGACGAAGGCCACCCGCCCCTGCCCACCCGCCGTCATGACGGTCAGCGATCCGCGCACCCGGTCGGCGATATAGGTCTGGATCAGCCCGCCCTGGGCCACCTCGATGCGGCGACGCAGCCCCGATTGGCGGATTTCCACCGGCGTCTCGAAGCCGGCCACCCAGACCCGGGCGTGATAGTCGGGCGAAACACGCGGCGTCTGGGCCTGACCGGGCGCGGCCATGGCGCAGATGGCGATCAGCATCGCCGGCAAACTGGACGAAAGACGCGCCATGGGTCACACCCTGCCCGGATTCGCACCCAGCGGAGAGCCCGTGGTCAGTCCTGTCCCCATCCTCGTCGACGCGCGCGGCCATCGCTGTCCGGTGCCGAGCTTGCGGCTGCGCAAGGCGCTGGAGACCGCGGCGCCGGGCGCTCGGCTGGTGCTGATGGCTACTGACCCCATGGCGCGCATCGACGTGCCGCATTTGATGAACGAGCTGGGCGGCCGGGTGGTCGAGGTGCGCGAGGAGGCCGGCTGGCTAGCGATCACGGTTGAGCGCGGCGCCGACTCTGAAGGCTGACCACGCGGGAGTCCGTATCGATCTCGGGCGAGTCTTCGGTGGGCGGCTCCTCCATGCGGCGCAGGACGATCTCCATTTCGGTGGCGAAGCCGCCGCCATAGAAAATGGCGTTCACATTCCACGACAGCCAGATCAGCAGCACCACCACCGCGCCGACCGAGCCATAGGTGGCGCCCAGTTCCACGATCTGCTCCACATAGACCACGCACAGCCAGGACACAGTGGCCGACAGGGCCGTGGCCACCACGCCCCCCGCGATGGCGGCGCGCCAGGCCACGCGGCTCGAGTGCACCATGGCGTAGCGGTAAAGACAGGTCAGGCCGATGAACAACCCGGCCGTCGACCACACTCCGTCCAGCCATAGGGAGCTGCCCGTCTCCGACGCGTGGCTGAGAATGCGTGAGGTCACCACCGCGCCGGACACCACCGTGAAAAGGGCGAAGGCCAGGATGGCCACGATCAGGGCCAGCAGGTTGAAGCGGAAGAAGCCGTGGGGGTCCGGCTCGTCATGAATCAGGTTCAGCCCAGCCAGCAGGGCCTTGAAACCCCGGTGCGCGGCGTAGGCGCCGATGATCAGGGCGATGGCGCTCTGGGTCGAGATGGACCGGGCCGACAGACCGGTCATGCGCTCCACCTCATTGATAAAAATGCCCCCGGCCGCCGAAGGCAGCATCTCGGCCAGGGCCGCAGCCTGTTCGCTGGCCTGCCCCGTGGAGAGCACGATCTTGTAGAAGCCGATCAGGATGGCGATGGCCGGAAACACCGCCAGCAGGGCGAAAAACGAGACGCCGCCCGTATAGAGCATGACGTCGCGGCCCCAGCTGCGCTTGAAGGCGCGCCCCGCCAACCGTCCCCAGAAGGCCAGCGAGGTGAAATCCACCGGTTGGGTCAAACGTGCTCCCCCGCGTCACGGTTAACGCTGGTCTAGACCAAAACGCGGCGGTGGATAAGTCCTTCTGGCCCCGATGTCCAATCCGGCCGGGCCGTTGCATGGCGGGGGGCGGCCTCGGTATGGTCCGCGCGATTTCAGGGGGACGCGGCCGAATCCGGTGCGCGTGACGGAGATTCTGAGTTTGGGACCCGATCCGCGCGTACTGGTCGTGGCGGCCGACGACGATCTGGCCGGGCCGCTGTGCGCCGGGCTGGACGCCCTCGGCTGGCGCACCCTGACGGCCCGCACGCTGGAGAGCGGTGCTGCGGCCATGGAGGATCTGGCGTTCGAGGCGGCGCTGATCGCCGACACGGCGCTGGACGCCGCCGCCGTTCTGAAGGCCCGCGCCCTGCCCCGCATCCTGCCGGTCCTGGCCCTCTCGAAACCGGGCCGGGACGCGCCCGGCGCCGATCTGGTCATGACCGGTCCACCGCATCCGGCTCAGCTGGCCCTTCGATTGGAGCAGTTGGTGCGCGGCGCGGTGGCGGAGGAGGAATTCGCTCTGCGCCAGGCCACCTTCGCGGCCCAGGGCGCGACGCTGGAGGCGCCCGACCCGTCATCAAAGCCGTTGCGCGTGCTGGCGGCGGGGGTGGCGGATCGCCGCTTTCTGGCCCTGTCCAACGCCCTGTCGGCCGGCGGGGCCGAGGCGGTGGCGGCGCCGACCCCCTATACCGCCTTCGACTATCTGCACGAAAGCGCCTTCGACGCGGCGGTGCTGTGGGGCGGCGAGGACCATGCCCCAGCCCTGTCCATCGCCGCGGGCATGAAGCGCAACACCCGCCTGTTCCACATTCCGCTGGTGCTCTACCTGCGTCAGGTCGCGGACCTGAACCTGTCGGAGCTCTACAACCGGGGTTTCGCCGACGTGGCCTCGCCCGACACGCCGGAGGAAGAGACCGCGGCGCGCATCGTGGCCCTGGCGCGGGACTATCGCCGCCAGAAGTCCATCCGCAAGGCGCTGGAGGCCGCGCGCGGCTCAGGTCTGATGGATGCCGACACCGGCCTGTTCACCCGCGATCTGTTCGCCGCCCATCTGGCCCGTGTCACGGAGGGTGCGCGCGAGCGGGGGCGACCACTGTCGGTGTGCGTCCTGCGCGTGGTGCAGGGCCGTGAGGTGACCCTGGCCCGTCAGGGCGGCTGGCTGGACCGCGCCATGCCCCAGATCGGCGCCATGGTCTCGCGTCTGGTGCGCGCCGAGGATACCGCCGCCCGCCTGGCGCCCGAGGTTTTCGCCCTGGCCCTGCCGGCCACGCGAGGGGCGCAGGCCCGCCTCACCGCCGAGCGCATCGCCGCCGTCATCGGCTGCACCGCCTTCGACGCCGGGCCGGAACGCCCGCCCTTCGTGGTGGAGTTCGAGGTGGGCTCCGCCGAGCTTCAGCCCGGCGAAAGCCCCGCCGCCCTGCTGGAACGGGCCTCGGCGGCTGTGGGAGCGGGCTGAACGTAGCCGACCGCCTCACACCCGCTCATCCCGGCGAAGGCCGGGATCCAGATCATAGGGCCGGGTGTCGGAAGTTTTGCACCGCGACCTGGGTCACTGAACTGCCAACGAGATTTTGCATCTGGATCCCGGCCTTCGCCGGGATGAGCGGAAAACTGGGGACGAAACCCGCTCTCTTCGCATCAACCCGCACCAACCAACGCGTCAGCCTGCGCGCCATCCGGCTGATGGAGACGTTCACCCCGCCTTCGCGAACCGCCCGCCTTTTGCGGCATACGCCTGCGTTCCCCGCGTGAACACCTTGTCCGACGGCAGGATCGCGTCGATCGGCAGGTCCTCGGCACCCTTCAGCGCTTCGTACACTGGACCGAAGTCCTGCAGCGTCACCTCGCGCAGTTGCTCGATGGACGGAATAACGAAATAGACCTGCTGGAAGTCGTCGATGCGGTACAGGGTCCGCATCACCCGCTCCAGATCGAAGCCCAGACGGTTCGGCGACGGGTCCTCCAGGCTGAACTTGCTCTCGGTGGACGACGACACGATGCCGGCGCCGTAGATGCGCAGACCCTCGGGCGTCTCCATCAGCCCGAACTCCACCGTGTACCAGTACAGCCGCGCCAGATTGGGCAGCATGCCCAGAGACGCCGCCCGCTGGCCGCCCTTGCCATAGGCTTCCATGTAGTCGGCGAAGGTGGGGTCCGTCAGCATCGGCACATGGCCGAACACGTCGTGGAAGATGTCCGGCTCCTGCAGATAGTCCAGCTGATCCGGCTTGCGAATGAACTGGCCCGAGGGAAAGCGGCGATTGGCCAGATGGTCGAAGAACACCTCGTCCGGCACCAGACCCGGCACGCAGACTACGGTCCAGCCGGTCAGGGCCTGCAGCTTGGCGTTCATCTCGCCGAAGTCGGGGATGCCGGATCCATGCAGGTCCAGGGCGTCCAGTCCCTTCAGGAACACGTCCGCCGCCCGTCCGGGCAGGATCTTCATCTGGCGCTCGTACAGCGTCACCCACGTCTGATGCTCGACGTCGGTGTAATCCTCCCATGCCTGGGGGATGGTCCAGTCCTCGGCCGCGCCTTCGGGCGGGGTTTCATGGACGTGGGTGAAATCAGACATGGAGCCTCCTCATGAATTGGGGCGAATCTAGTCCGCCCTTGTTCACGAGGGAATACGTGCGTCAGTGGATCGGTTGCGCGCGGGGCGCATGCCGCCCCTTGCCGTCCACGGTGAACCACTGGGCCTGTTCGGCGGCGCTGAGCGGTTTCAGGTCGCCATTCAGCATCAGGGCGTCCTCGGGCACATATGCGATGAACCCGCCTTCGTCGCCGTAAGCGAACACCTGATAGAACGGCTGATCCGCGCGCACGTCGTCAAAGGGCACGGCGCAGACCGCGTCCACGTCGACGATCACGCCCTCAAGGGACTGTTCGCGGTGACGGACGATCTGGCCGAGGCCGAAGCGGGCTGTGCGTTCAATGGACATGCCGCAAAGGATACGGGCCCGCACCTGAGCAGGATGCTGGTCGTCTCGTTCATCTTTGCGACAGGTAGCGCTTGGCGCGGACGCCCGGATGCGCCTAACCTTGCGCTGAACGGGCGCCGCAACGCGCCCCCGAAAGGTTGGCCATGCCAGAGGCGGACGGCGCGCGCGGGAAGCGCGGCGCCCGGTCCCCTTCAGGTCGCGAGGCGCCGCTGTACGCTGCGCTCGATCTGGGGACCAACAATTGCCGGTTGCTGATCGCGCGCCCGTCGCGTGACGGCTTCCGCGTGGTGGATTCCTTTTCCCGCATCGTGCGCCTGGGCGAAGGTCTGACCCGCACCGGCCGGCTGGACCCGGGCGCCATGGACCGCGCCTACGACGCCCTCAACATCTGCGCCGAGCGCATCGCCCGCCGCGAAATCCGGGGCCAGCGAGTGCGCGCCGTTGCGACCCAGGCCTGCCGCTCCGCCGACAACGGCGCCGAGTTTCTGGACCGGGTGACCAAGGGCACGGGCCTGGCCCTGCGCATCATTCCGCCTGAAGAAGAAGCCAATCTGTCGGTCCAGGGTTGCCTGAACCTGTTCGACTCCTCGGCGCGGGCCATTGTGGTGGTGGACGTGGGCGGCGGCTCCACAGAGGTGTCCTGGCTTCGCCGCGTGGGCGACAACGGCCAGGCCCGCTTCGAGACGGTCAGCTGGATGTCCGCCCCGCTGGGCGTCGTCACCCTGGCCGAACGTCACCCCGAGCCCGATCCGCCGACGCCCGAATGGTACGAAGCCATGGTGGCCGACATGAAGGACCGGCTGGACGCCCATGACGGCGCCCGGTCCCTGCGTCCCGTTTTCGATGACGGCCACGCCCATCTGGTGGGCACCTCCGGCGCCATCACCAGCTTGGCGGGCGTGCACCTGAATCTGACCCGCTATGACCGCAACCGGGTCGACGGTCTGTGGATGACGCGGGACGACTGCACCCGCGCCGCCGACCGCCTGAGAGCCCTCGGCCCCGAGGGCCGCGCGGCGGAGGCCTGCATCGGCGCCCAGCGGGCCGATCTGGTGCTGGCCGGCGCGGCGATCCTGGAAGCGGTCCAGCGCGCCTGGCCGTGCGCCCGGGTGCGCGTCGCCGACCGGGGCCTACGCGAAGGCCTGCTGCTGACCGCCATGCGCGAGGGCCGCAGGACCAACGGACGCCGACGTCGGCGACGCTGATCGACCTAGCCGCGGGCGATGACGGCGCAGGCGACCCGGTCGCCCGCCCCGCCGATGGGCTGGCTTGTGTGGTCGTCCGGATTAGCGTGGATCACGACCGCCGATCCATCCTCGTCCCACAGCCATTGTCCCGGGCCGTTTTCGGCGATGCGGGCGGACGTGGTGAACAGTTCGGCGCGGACCATGCCGTCCTCGGCCGCATGGATGTTCGGCAGATCGCCGTCGTCAGGGCCTTCGGGGTTCAGCAGGCCGTGCGGAACCTCGTTGTGGTTCACGTGGCTGCCCGCGTTCTGGAAGGCGGAGTCGCTGCAGTCGCCCACGGCGTGAATGTGGATGCCGTGCCAGCCGCTTTCGAGCCCCTCAGCTTCAACCCGCATCAGCAGGCCGGTGGGCGCCTGGGTCAGGCTGATCGTGCCGATGGGGTCCCCATCGTTGTTCATGAGCTCGGCCGTCCCGGTGTCACTGGATGTCGCGCGAACAGTCGGGGCCGACGCGGTTTCCTGTCCCGGCGCGGTGGCGGCGGGATCGGCGGCTTCCTGGGCGTCTCCGCACGCCGCCAGCGTCAGGGCGCCGAGGCCGAGGATGGTTGTAAGGTAAAGGTTCGCGCGCATGGTCGGGCTCCGTGTTGAAAGGCCTTGCCGGACGGGGTTCGGATGCGCCCGCGCGCTTTGCCACGCAGGCCCCCGGGTGCTAATGTTTCGGTAACGGAAGACGTTCCGATTCCCGCCCCTCGGGGGCGTCAGAAAAGCCATAAATCACTTGACCGACGACAGCCAGAACGACGCCCTGCCCCCTGAATTCGGTGGGCCGGGCGGCACCGACGATATCGCGCCGATCGCCATCGAGGACGAACTGCGCCGCTCCTATCTCGATTACGCCATGAGCGTGATCGTCAGCCGGGCCCTGCCGGACGTGCGTGACGGGTTGAAGCCCGTTCATCGCCGCATCCTGTATTCGATGCACGAACTCAACATGACGCCCGAGCGCAGCTACATGAAATGCGCGCGTGTGGTCGGTGACGTGCTGGGCCGCCTGCACCCGCACGGGGACGCGTCGGTCTATATGGCTCTGGTCCGCATGGCCCAGCCGTTCTCCATGGGTCTGATGCTGGTCGACGGCCAGGGCAATTTCGGCTCGGTGGACGGGGATATGCCCGCCTCCATGCGATACACCGAGTGCCGCATGCAGTCGTCGGCCATGGCCCTGCTCGCCGACATCGACAAGGATACGGTCGATTTCCAGCCCAACTACGACGGCAAGGAGCTCGAGCCCGTCGTCCTGCCGGCGCGGTATCCGAACCTGCTGGTGAACGGCGCCGGCGGCATCGCCGTGGGCATGGCCACCAACATCCCGCCGCACAATCTGGGCGAGATCGTGGACGCCTGCGTGGCGCTGCTGGACGACCCGGACATCGGCCACGACCAACTGCTGGATATCGTCCCGGGTCCCGACTTCCCCACCGGCGGCGAGATCATGGGCCGCACCGGGGCGCGCAACGCCCTGCTGGACGGCCGCGGCTCGGTCGTCGTTCGCGGCAAGGCGACCATCGAGGAGATCCGCAAGGACCGCGAAGCCATCATCATCACCGAGATTCCGTATCAGGTGAACAAGCAGACCCTGATCGAACGGGTCGCCGAGATGGTGCGCGAGAAGCGCCTGGAGGGCATCGCCGACATTCGCGATGAATCCAGCCGCGAGGGCATGCGCATCGTGGTGGAGCTGAAGCGCGACGCGCCGGGCGATGTGGTGCTGAACCAGCTCTATCGCTGGACCGCCCTGCAAAGTTCGTTCGGCGTCAACATGCTGGCGCTGAACCACGGGCGGCCCGTGCAGATGGGCCTGCGGGCCATGCTGGACGCCTTCCTGGACTTCCGTGAAGAGGTTGTGGTCCGGCGGATCAAGTACGAACTGGCCAAGGCGCGGGACCGGGGCCACGTGCTGGTCGGCCTGGCCACCGCCGTGGCCAACATCGACGAGGTGATCCACATCATTCGCAGCTCGGCCGATCCGGCCGAGGCCCGCGAGCGGCTACAGGGCAAGCCCTGGCCGGTGGGCGACATGATCGCTCTTGTGGAGCTGATCGCCGATCCGCGCAGCGTGGTCATCGACGGCGACAAGCTGCGCCTGACCGATGAACAGGCGCGCGCCATCCTGGCCCTGACCCTGTCGCGCCTGACTGGACTGGGCCGTGACGAGATCATGGACGAGGCCCGCGAGCTGGCCGGCGTCATCCAGGGCCATCTGACTCTGCTGTCGGACCGCAAGAACATCATCGCCGTGATCCGCGAGGACTTGCTGGCCGTGAAGGCCGAGTTCGCCGTCCCCCGCCGCACCACCATCGGCGAGGGCGAAGGGGACATGGAGGACGAAGATCTCATCCCGCGCGAGGACATGGTGGTCAGCGTCACCCACGGCGGCTACGTCAAGCGCGTGGCGCTCAGCGCCTACCGGACCCAGCATCGCGGCGGCAAGGGCCGCTCCGGCGTGACCATGAAGGACGAGGACGCCGTCGTGGGCGTGTTCTCGGCCTCGACCCACACGCCGGTGCTGTTCTTCGCCACCAACGGCAAGGCCTACAAGCTGAAGACCTGGCGCCTGCCGCTGGGCGGACCCACGTCGCGCGGCAAGGCGTTCGTGAACCTGCTGCCCATCGAGCCGGGCGACACCATCATGAACGTGCTGCCCCTTCCCGAGGACGAGGCGGACTGGGCCAACTACGACATCATGTTCGCCACCAAGTCCGGCGACGTGCGCCGCAACAAGCTGTCCGACTTCGCCACCGTGAACCGCGCCGGCAAGATCGCCATGAAGCTGGAAGACGGCGATCACATGGTGGGCGTGGGCCTGTGTTGCGCCGACGACGACATCCTGCTGACCACGGCCATGGGCCGCGCCATCCGCTTCAAGGCCGACGATGTGCGGGTGTTCAAGGGTCGGGATTCCACAGGCGTCCGCGGCATCCGCCTGCAGGACGGGGACCAAGTGATCTCCATGGCCGTGCTGGGCCGCGTGGACGCCACGCCGGAAGAGCGCGCCGCCTATGTGAAGCACGCCGCCGCCATGCGCCGCGCCGCCACCGGCGAGGACGAAGCCGCAGCGCCGGACGCCGATGAGGAAGCGGTCGCCGACGCGGCTCTGTCGGTGGAACGCATCGCCGAACTGGGCGCGGCCGAGCAGTTCATCCTGACCATCACCGACACCGGCTTCGGCAAGCGATCCTCGGCCTATGAGTATCGCCGCACCGGCCGGGGCGGCCAGGGTCTTACGGCCCATGGCCTGGGCGGGCGCGCGGGCAATCGCCTGGCCGCCGCCTTCCCGGTGGAGGACAGCGACGAATTGCTGATGGTCACCTCCGGCGGCCAGATGATCCGCACTAAGGTCGATCAGGTCCGCATCGTCGGCCGGTCCAGCCAGGGCGTCACCATCTTCCGCACCGCCGACGGCGAGCGGGTGGTCTCGGTGGAGCGCCTGCCGGAAGTGGCGGGCGATGAGGCCGTTGAGGACGACGGCGGGGGCGCGGCCGAGGAATGATCCCGCACGCCCCATGCTGACCCTGCTGGTCAACGGCGAGCCGGCCGATCAGCATGACCTGCTGCATCTGGCGCTGGTGAACTACGGCGCCTTCACCTCCATGCAGGCGGTCGAGGGGGTCGACGGCTGGGGCGTACGCGGGCTGGACCTGCATCTGGCGCGTCTGCGAGACAGCGGCGTCGCGCTGTTCAGTCAGGCCCCGGACGAGAACGCGGTGCGCGGCTGGATCCGTCAGGCGCTGCGGGACCAGTCCGGCGCGGCGTCCGTGCGGATCAATCTGTTCAACCGGGGGATCAGCGTCCGCGATCCATCGGCGAAAGGCGCACCGGACGTCATGGTCATGGTCGGGCCGCCCGCCGCCGAAATGGCCGGCCCGCTGAAATTGAGCGTCTCCCGCTACGAGCGCGAGGCGCCCCACCTGAAGCATGTGGCGACCTTCGGCCTGATCCGCGAGCGGCGCGAGGCCATGGCGGCGGGCCATGACGACGTGCTGTTCGCCGAAGACAACGGCCGCATCACAGAGGGCAGCATCTGGAACATCGGCTTCCTGAAGGGCGATACGGTGGTCTGGCCCCAGGGGCCTATGCTGGCGGGTACGGGCCAGGCCCTGATCCAGCGCGGGCTGGAGGCGGTGGACGTGGCGACGGAGCAGCGCTGGGTCGGCCTGCCGGAGCTGCCCGATTTCGACGCCGCCTTCATCACCAACTCGGCCATTCCCGCCGCCGGGGTGTCGGTCATCGGGGCGGTCCGTTATCCTGAGAGGCCGGACCTCATACAGCTGCTGACAAACGCCTGGCGATCAAACCCGTGTCAGCCGGTCTAGGTTCGGCGAACGCCCGATGCTAGACCGGTGAGCGAAAGCGGGGGAGATCAGGGCCTTATGCGCATCGGACTGTATCCGGGCACCTTTGATCCGGTGACCAACGGGCACATGGACATCATCGGCCGGGCCGTGAAACTGGTGGACCGGCTGGTCATCGGCGTGGCCCAGAACGACGACAAGGGGCCGCTGTTCACCACGGCGGAGCGGGTCGAACTTCTGCGCGCCGAGGTGGCGCCCCTCAATGCCGACATTGTGGTCGAACCGTTCTCGACCCTGCTGATGCACTACGCCGAGAGCCTGAACGCCAGCGTCATCGTGCGAGGACTTCGGGCCGTGGCCGACTTCGAATACGAGTTCCAGATGACGGCCATGAACCAGCGCCTGAACGCCGACATCGAGACCGTCTTCCTGATGGCGGATCCGCGCCACCAGGCCATCGCCTCCCGCCTCGTCAAGGAGATCGCCCGTCTGGACGGCGCGATCGAGAGTTTCGTCAGTCCCCGGGTCGCCGAGCGCGTCCGGGCCAAGGTTATGCAAGCATGAAATCATTGACCGGCCTGCTGGCCGCCTTCGCCCTGATGGCCGCCGCCCCTTCCGCCTCCGCACAGGACGCCGAGGTCTGGCGTGACGTGGCGCCCGAGAATCTGTGGGTCATCGACACCACCAAGGGACGGGTTCTGGTGGAACTGACGCCCGAGGTGGCCCCTCAGACGGTTGAACGCATCCAGACCCTGACCCGTCAGGGTTTTTACCAGAATCACGCCTTTCACCGGGTCATCCGCAACTTCATGGCTCAGACCGGCGACCCCACGGGAACGGGAGCAAGCGGCAGCGATCTGCCGGGCGTGCCGGCGGAATTCAGTTTTCGGCGAGGCCGGGGATCAGGTTTCATCGAAACCCCGACCGCCAGCCAGGATCGGGCCATATTCGGTCTCTTCGGCGTGATGCCGGTGCGCACCCAGCCCGACGCGCAGATGTTCGTGACGGCGGACAACCGGGTGGACGCCATGGGCTATTTCTGCCCCGGCGTGGCCGGCATGGCGCGCGCAAACACCCCCGACAGCGGCAACAGCCAGTTCTTTTTCATGACCGCCTATCGGGCCAGCCTGAATGGCCAGTACGCCCCGTTCGGTCGGGTCCTGCAGGGCCTTGAGGTCGTCGAATCTCTCAAGGCCGGCCGCGACGATGAGGACGGCGCGGTCACCGATCCGGACCTCATGATCCGCGCCCGCCTCGCCGCCGATATGCCCGAGTCGGAACGGCCTCGCGCCCAGGTGCTGGATGTCCGCTCGCCGCGCATGGCCGAGATCGTCCAGGCCGCCGTGACGGAACGGGCCGATCGACTCAGCGTATGCGACGTGGTCCCGCCCGTTCGCATCGAAGGTTGAGAGAGGAAGCCGCCATGCGTCTGTCGATCCTCGCCGTCGCCGCCGCTCTGATGGCCACGCCAGTTCTGGCCCAGGAAATCGCGCCGACGCCGGAGTCTGAATGGCGCACTGTGGCGCCGGAGAACCTTCTGGTCATCGACACTACTCGTGGGCGCATCCTGGTCGAGATGGCTCCCCTCGCCGCACCGGGACACGTGGAGCGCATGCGGTTGCTGGCGCGAAACGGCTTTTATGACGGCCTTGTCTGGCACCGGGTGATCGACTGGTTCATGGCCCAGACGGGCGATCCGCTGGGCACCGGCGACGGCCAGAGCGCCTACCCGGACCTGACCGCCGAGCTGACCTTCCGCCGGGGGGCGGACATGCCCTTCACGCCCGTGGCCGACCCCATGGGCGCCCCGGTGGGATTTCTGGGATCGCTGCCCATCCAGACCCAGCCGGACGAGTTGATGGCGCGCACCGGCGACGGCATGGTCCACGCCTGGGGCGTCTATTGCCCCGGCGTGGCGGGCATGGCGCGGGGCGAGGCGCAGGACAGCGCCAACAGCCAGTTCTTCCTGATGCGGCAGGCCTACCCCTCGCTGGACAAACGCTACACCGCCTGGGGCCGGGTCATCTCGGGCCTGGATGTTGTGCGGTCCATCAAGACCGGCGAGGAACCGTCCGGCGCGGTGACTGCGCCCCAGGACGTGATGACCTCTGTTCGGGTGGCGGCTGACATCCCGGCTGACCAGCGCCCGGTCGCACGGGTTCTGAGCACGGCGTCACCCACCTTCACCGCCATGATCGAACAGGCTCGCGCCGCACGCGGAGCTGATTTCTCCATCTGCGATCTGGAACCGCCGGTGGATGTGACCGGGCCCGCCCTCTAGACCTTGGCGCCGGGGGCCACCCCGGCGCGCAGGCCCCGCTCGGCCAAGGCCACGATGGCGACCCCGATCAGGGTGAAGGCGGCGCCCGTCAGAATCTGGGGTGTCAGCACATCACCCATGAATCCCCATCCCACCAGGATGGACACCACGGGCGTCAGCAGAAGATAGGGCGTCACCCGTCCGGTCTCACGACGTTGCACCAGCCAGAAGGCCAGGCCCGTGGCGATCACCGTGGAGATAAAGGCGCCGAAGGCCACAGCGCCCCACGCCAGGGGCGGAGCGTCCTGCATGGCGGCGATCTGGCCGTTTTCGAACGTCAGCGAACCCAGCAGCAGGACCGGAAAGGCGGTCATCGCCAGCAAGCCCTGCATTTTCATAGGGGACACGGCCTTGGTCCGGCGCGCGATCACCGTGGTCAGGGCCCAGGCCACGCTGGCGCCAACCCCGATCATGATGGCGGGCAAATCAAGGAAAGCATGGGCGTCCAGCACCATCCAGGCGATGCCGAAGAAGGCGATCAGCATGCCCAGTACCGCCGACACGGTGATCCGCTCTCCCAGCAGCAGGAAGGCGAACAGCGCCGTCATGGGAATCCACAACTGCAGACTCACCGAAAGCGGGCTGACGTCGTTGGCCATGGAAAAGCCCAGGTAGATCAGAGCGAAGTGGATCGGACCGCCCAGCAGTACGAGCAGAACCAGGCTCTTCCAGTTCGGAAACGGCGGCCGCACGAACCAGGCCAGACACACCGCCGCCAGGCCGAAACGCAACGCCCCGGTCAGAAGGGGCGGCAGGCTCTCGGTGGCCACTTTCGCCGCCGCGTTGTTCACGCCCCAGATCACCACGATCGCCGCGATGGCGGCGATCTCGGCGACGGTCATGGAGGAACGGGAGTCGGTCACACCCGCTCATGCCACGGGCACGCACCACGCGCGCCTCAAAAATCATGACCATATTTTAGGGCGCTTTGCGGCCGAGCGCGCTAACGCTCACGATGCGGTCGCTCGCTTCTTGAGCGCGGGCGCTGCGTTCATCCTTCTCCCGCTGGGAGAAAGGGGGACCGCGACCCGAACATAGCGCCCTCAAAATGCGCTCAAGCAGCGCGGCTCCGCGAGCCGCGCGTTAGCGCCCTCAAAAAGGAATATCGTCGTTGAGGTCGTAGCTTTCCTTGGGACCGGACGGCTTGTTGGCCCCGCCGGACGAGAAGCCCGAGGAATAGCCGTCGTCGTCGCGCGGACCCGATCCGCCGCCCTCGCCGCGGCCGCCCAGCATGGTCAGCTCGCCGCGGAACTTCTGCAGCACCACCTCGGTGGAGTACTTCTCCACGCCCTGCTGATCGGTCCATTTCCGGGTCTGGAGCGATCCCTCGATATAGATGGTCGAGCCCTTCTTCAGATAGTTCTCGGCCACCCGCACCAGGTTCTCGTTGAAGATCACCACCCGGTGCCACTCGGTCTTTTCCTTGCGCTCGCCGGATGCCTTGTCACGCCACTGCTCGGAGGTGGCCAGCGACAGGTTGGCGACCTTCTCGCCCGAGTTCAGGGTGCGGATTTCGGGATCTCGTCCCAGGTTGCCCACCAGAATGACCTTGTTGACGCTGCCCGCCATTGTTTCTTCCTTGTTCCGTAAGGCGGTCCTGACCCGGCGACGACGCCGGACGGACAACCATGTTCACATATTGTTCACGCCTGAGGCGTGGCGTCAATCCGCGGCTTCCGGGGCCGGTTCACGCTGAATCACGCCCGGGATCGCCAGTCGCCCGTCGCCGGTGCGGGCCAGGGCGAAGAACCGGCCGCCCTCCAGCGTCTGGCCGAAATAGACGCCCTCGCGCTGGATGAAGATGAACTGCCCCTGATAGGCGCCCATGACCTCGCTGGTCGATCCGCCCAGACGCAGGAAGTTCAGGCGCATTTCCTCCAGCCGCGCGGCGCAGAACTCGATGGATTCCACGTCCTCGGCCAGCACGTTGAAGCGAACCTCCTCGCCGTCCTGAACCACGTGGTGGCAGACACCCGGCTCCGTCGGCGCGCGCGTGCTGCTGGAGCAGGCGGCTGCGGCCAGGGCCAATACAGAGGCGGCGATCAACGAAATCCGATTCATCAGCGCAGCCCCGGGAACTGACAGTTGCGGTCCTGCTCCGCCAGGGTGCGGAAGCGGCTGTTGTCCTGCGACTGCTCCACCCGGCGCGGCACCAGCCTCAGGGTGGTGTCGCCCCAGCGGCCGTACTGGGCGTCACCGGGCCGCACGCAGGTTCCGGCGAACAGCGCCTGGACGCAGGCGCCCTGGCTCATGCCGCTCGACAGCTGGCGCCATTCGCCGCCCACGTGACGCAGACACGCGGCGCCTGCCTGAACGGGTTGCGGCGCGGGCTGCGTCGGCGTCACCGACGGCGGGTTGATGGGATCGGCCTCGGTCAGCTCCAGCGGCGGCTCTTCCGGCGGCGGCGCGAACACGGCGGTCGGCGCAGCGGCCAGTGCCCCGGTCTCGTCCAGACCCACATCCAGTCCCTCGGTAGCCACGCCGTTCTGACGGGCGCAATCGGCCAGGGTGGCCATACCCACGAACTGGCCGTCGACGAAGCAACGCAGCTCGCGGGTCGGCTCCAGATCCGGCGCCTCAGTCACGTCCAGTTGCAGGCCCGCGCGCTCTTCGGGTTCCGGCGCCGGCTCATCGCCGCCTCGTCCCATGAACACCAGCGCGATGACCACGGCGGCCACCACGGCCAGCACAGCGCCCAGCGCCAGAATGATGCGGTTGTCGTTGGGAAACGCCATGAACCTCTCGCGGAAATCTTTCCGCAATAACCCCCGGCGCGGGCGCGCCGTCAACCGCCAAGCGAAGTCTGGCGCGGGTTTTCCCCTATCCGCCGGTCAGGCGGGACAGGGCGGCCTGATAGTTGGCGATGCGTTCGGTCATATAGGCGGGCGCCCGCCCCACCGCCTGGGTCAGTGGGTCCTCCGGCTTCAGGTCGCGATAGGCGTCACGGACCACCTTCATGGCCGCCAGGATCGCCTCACCAGCCCGCTTGGCCGCATCGGGCGTGGCCAGGTGCAGGGTGTTGGGCAGTTCCACGCCATAGGTGGTGCGCGCATCGTCTCCCGACGTCGGTCCGATGAAGCCGGGGCTGAGGCCCAGCCCGGCAAGAGCGTCGCGCCCAGCCTCGCCCGACTTCAGAATCGCGCCCTCGCGGCCGCTGCGCGCGCTGATTGACAGGCGCTGGACGCCGCCCATGGTCAGGGTGGTCTCGCCGTCCTTGCCGGTGACTTCGCCGCCCTCGGAGGCGACCGTCACCCTCAACTGCATGTTGGAAGCCTGCTCGATCTTGCGGGCCAGGGACTGCAAGGTGTCGCGCGACTCGATGGTCACCGTGCGCGATCGCCCATTGGCGTCCACCACCTCGAAGCGATCGCCCGCACGCACCGAGGTGGCGGCGGTCAGCAGCTTGGAGTCGCCTTGGGCGATGACGCCGGTGGGCAGGCCCAGCCGGTCCAGCACGCTGGCCCCGCCCGAGGCGACCGCCAGGGTCGCCGGAACCGCCTGGTCGTCCACGCCCTGCCAGGATCGAGACCATTCCACAGCGCCGGTTTCGGGGTCCAGACGGGCGGCGTATCCCTCTCTGGGATCATCCTCCAACCCGCCCAGCGGCCGGTCGTGCAGCCCCGTCAGCCAGACCTTGCCGTCCACCACCTTCACGTCCGCCGCCGTGTCGTCGCCCGCCCCGCCATGGAAGGTGAGGCGGTCGTTTCCGTCCGCGGCCAGGCTGGAATCCAGCGACAGCACGAAGGCGTCCTTGCCCCCCGCGTGGGCCGTGTTCACGGTCGCTCCAGCGGCCAGGTCGGAATTATGAGTGGTCCCGGAGACGATCACCCGCCCGTCCGAGACCGAAATTCCGGCGATCTCGCCGCCCATCAGGCCCAGGTCCCGGGTCGCGGCCAGGGTCGGTGCGCCCGTGGGATTCAGGGTGTAGCGCCTCAGAACGCCACGCCCGTTCTCCACCCCGGCCACATAGACGTCGGCGCCCTCGACCGTCACACCCGCGACAGAGTCGTCGCCGCCCGTGCCGAACTGCGTCGTGAATTTCGACGCCGCCGTGACCGGCGCGGTCGGATAGGCCTGGGTCTGGCTGAAGGCCTGCAAATAGCCGTCCCAGCCGCCGACCGCCGAGGCGCCGGTCATGGCCGACTTGGCCCGCCCGGCCACATAGACCGTGCCGTCGTCGCCGAAGGTCACGGCCGTGGCTTCGTCGGCGGCGGACGCGCCGCGCCGCTGCGTCCACTGCTCCTCGCCGTCCAGATCATAGACCGTGACGAAGCTGTCCGAGACGGCGCGATTGGCGCCCACATCTCCGTTGACCAGGGCGCCGGTCACCGATCCCGCCACCGCGACCCGTCCGTCATCGGATATGGCCAAGGCATAGCCCGACGCCTCGCTGGCGGCGCCCAGCGCGCGCGCGAACACCAGCCGGCCTGCGGAATCGAACTTCATCAGGGCGACGTCGCTGGTTCCCTTGATGGGCTGATTGGCGCCGCCCTCGCTGAGGTCCGCCACCATCCAGACATTGCCTTCGGCATCCGTCTCCGTAGCGCGAACGGCGCTGACGCCTTCGGGCAGGCCGTCCTGCGACAGGCGTCCATCCACCCAGTGGGTCTCGCCGATCCCGGCCGCCGCGCCAATGCCCGCGCCGTCGGTGAATTTCAGCATTTGGTTGCCGGCGCCCGATCCTTGGGTCACGTAGACCGCGTCGGCTGTTTCGGGTGCGGAAAACTCGACCGTCTCGACCGAAGACCCTCGCACCATCAGGGCCCAGCGCTCGGGGCCGTCTGGCAGCTTCACCGTCTTGTCGCCCACCTGGATGTTGCGTTCCTCGGTCGGAATCATCTCGCGACCAATGCGGGTCTGAACCCCGGCGTCCTCAAGCTTGCCGTTGATATGGCTGATGACGGCGCTGAGGGTGCGCGGCTGGGCGCCCATTTCGGCCAGGTCAATGTCGATGTCGACCGAGGTCTCCAGCTTTCCGACCGTCATGCGGAACCGCACATCGCCCTCAAAGGCGGCGACTGGATCGGAAAGCGACCCTTCATGGATCGGCCCGGTCAGGGACTTGGAGGTGTCGCGCGCAACGCCCGCGGTGCTCTTGGACAGGGCGCTGGAGGTGCCCTGAACCATGGAAAATTCGTCAAAGCCCGCTTGGGACAGCCAGCTGGAAACTTCCGACAGCCCCGACTGGAATCGCTTGTCAGCCAGCGAGACCTGCGTCGTGGACGCGCCGGGACTGCCGGCCTGATCGGCCAATGCCGCCAGCGACGCCAGCCCCTGATAGAGCGTGAACAGCTTGCCGTAGTCCGCCGACGCGCCGGGCACGTCCAGACGGGCCGCCGACTCGTTGATCAGACTGCGCCCGGCCAGCGCCGCACGCAGCAGATCGCTTTGCGGCGTCTGACGCGAATTGTCCCACGGGGGCGTCGGCTGGGCCTTGGGGCGCGGCGCCTGAACGCCGCCCAAGCCGCCCGCGCCCGTCGGGAAAACCGACTGGCCGAACAGTCCCAGAATGTAGCTGTTGTCGATCATGGACGCTCCGGCGGCCAGAATGCACGCAGCGCGGCAAACGAAGCTTTAAGCCTCGTCAGCGAATCGTCCTTAACCGCCGCGGAACAGCGACAGGATCACCTGCGGCGCCTGGTTGGCGATCGACAGGGCCTGGGTGCCCAGCTGCTGCTGGACCTGCAAGGCCGTCAATCGGGCGCTCTCCTTGGCCAGGTCCGCGTCCACCAGATTCCCGATACCGGATTCGACTGTGTCCATCAGGCGCGAGACGAAGCTGTTGTGCGATTCGATCTGCTTGGCCTGCGACCCCAGGGCGCCGAGCGCCGAGTTCACCTGCGAAATGGAATTGTTCAGGTCCGTCAGCGCATCGGCCGCGTCCGTCATGGTCAGCAGACTGGAACTGAGAGTCAGATCGATGATGCCGCCACCCAGGCTGAGGTCCCGCGTGCTCAGCGTCACAAAGGCGTCCGCTTCCGCATTGGCCAGGAAGCGCACGCCGTTGCTGAGCGAGCCGTCCAGCAGGTTCGCGCCGTCGAACTCGGCGTTCTGAACCGCCTGGCTGATGGACCTCAGAAGCGCCTGAAAGTCGTCGTTCAGCAGTTCGCGCGATTGCGTCTTGAGCGATTCATCGTTGGCCGCGACGACCTTTTCCTTGAGCTGGTTCAGCAGGTCCGAGATCGTCTCACCCGCCGACAGGGCCACGTCCGCCACCGAAGTGGCGCGGTCCAGGCTCATCTGCACCGCGTTCAGCGCACCCATGTCCGCCCGCTGCCCCTGGGCGATGGCCCAGACCGAGGCGTTGTCCTTGGCGCCTTGCACTTTCAGGCCGGTGTTCACCCGGCCCTGCACGGCTTCGAGCCGCTCATTCGTCCGGTTCAGGTTCTGAAGCGCGATCAGCGCCGATGTGTTTGTGTGAACGCTGCTGGTCATGGGTCTTCGTCCCCCGAGGTTTTCGAAGGGCAACCTATCGACCGAGTCGTATGCGTATGGTTAACGCGCGTAAACCACGATTGCCGCCTCGACCGGCGGTCGGGCGGTTTGGCTTCTCAGCGACGCGCGAGCTTCAGGCCCGTGTGTCGATCACCGCTCCTGCGGCGTAGCTGTTCTGGTCTCCGATTCTGGCCACCTCTTCTCTGGGCAGCTGGCGGATGACCTCTCCGGTCTCGCGGTCCAGGATCTTGTAGACGAACGCGCCTTTGGCGGCGCCTTCCTCGATCACCAGACGGTAACGCGCGAGGCGTTCGGCTTCCTGTGACGGCTTCGAGTCCCCGAAGTCGCCCGAACCGGACGACGCGCTGGCGGAAACCACCGGAAGCGAAACGCGACTTATCTTTGCATGTGCATCCATCCCTCATCTCGCCGACTGTCAGGCCGGCGCCTCCCGATTCACGGGAAGATGGAGGGAGCGCCCATGGGCGCTCCCTCCCCGTTCCTGGATTAGCGGAACAGTCCCAGCAGCATGGAGGTCGAGGAGTTGGCGATCGAAAGCGCCTGCACACCCAGCTGTTGCTTGGTCTGCAGAGCGGTCAGTCGCGCGCTCTCCTTGGCCAGGTCGGCGTCGACCAGGTTGCCGATACCGGCTTCCAGGCTGTCCTGCAGCTTGCCCACGAAGTTCAGGTGGGTGCCCAGGGCCTTGGAGCTGGTGCCCATCTTGGCCAGGGCGGCCGAGACGTTGGCGATCGAGGCGTCGACCAGGGCCAGCGAGTCGGACGCGTCCGTAACGGTGCCGATGCTGTCCGCGGCGCCCAGGGTCACGATCGAACCGCTGAGGCTCATGTCCTGGTTCTCGACGTCGATGGTCGAGGTGCCGTCGGCCGAGGCCAGGGCCTTGTAGCCGTTGGACAGGGAGTCATCCAGCAGGTTGGCGCCGTTGAACGAGGCGTTCTCGATCACCGAGGTGATCTGGTCGCGGATGGAGTCGAAGTCCTCGGCCAAGGCTTCACGCGAGGCGCTGGTCAGGGTTTCGTCGGTCGCGGCCAGGGCCTTCTCCTTCATCTGCAGCAGCAGATCGGAGATGGATTCGCCGGCGGCCATGGCCACGTCCACGGTCGACTGACCGCGTTGCAGGCTTTCCTTGACGGTGTTCAGGGCGCCCATTTCGGCGCGCTGGTTCTGGGCGATGGCCCAGATGGCTCCATTGTCCTTGGCTGAATTGATCTTCTTACCGGTGTTGATCCGGTTTTGGACCGTGTTCAGCTCGGAGTTGGTTTGCGAGAGGTTCTGCAGGGCGACCATAGCGCCCACGTTGGTGTTCACGCTGTTCAGCATGACGCGTCCTTTTCTTTCAAGGTGTCCGGCGTCATTTTGACGGCCGGGAGCATTTTGCTCGGGTCCCTCGAAGCAAGGGGCGGGCCAGTTCAAGCAGGAACGGTGTAACCCCAAGCCACTGAAATCACGGCGTTATAGTATCATTCACCAAGACTGGGGGCCGGCAGAATGTGCCGTCGGGCTGCTTTTCCCTGCAAATATTGCCGGGGCCTCGGCATTTTTTGCCGCCTGCTAGACTATCGCTGCGCGGCTCCCCGGGCTGTGGCCGCCTCAACAGCCAGCCGCCGCGCAAGGTCGCATTCAACCAGTTGGCGGCCTCGCGTCATGTAGGCCGCTTCCAGATCAGCCCAAGTCGGCTTTCCCGGCAGCATCGCGATCGGACATGGATGTGTCGCCATCTCCGGCAGCGGCGGCCGCTGACGCGGCGCAGGCGCCGGGCGCCAGCTCGCACAGCTTGTGGTCATGAGCGCGCAGGCGATCAGCGCGATCGGGATCGAGAGGTGTGGTCGCATCGGACGCGCTCCGGGCTTGATGGATGACGGGATCGGTCAGGTCTCGCAGCGCGATCACCTGCCGGTGGACGGTCTCGACGCGCCGCGCCTGTTCGGTCAGGTCCTCGATATGCCCGGCCTGGGCGGCGACCTCTGCGGCCAGCTGGTCACGCTGGACGACCACTTGCTCCAGCCGCCGTTCGTCGGACCAGGGCAGCCAGGACCAAAGTCGGTCCCACTGATGAGCCGCCGCGGCGACCGCCGCCAGGCCCGCCAGCGCGACCAGGGCGCCCCCTGCCCAGCCCGGGACAATGGCGCGCGGCGGAAACATCTGGATCACGGCGTCACCTCCAGAAGCCGGGCTCCGCTTTTGCTGATCATCTCGCGGTAAAAGCGCGGCAGCACGATGCAGCCGGACGAGGCGTCGCCCGCCGCGTTGTCCCCGTGGATCTGGAAGGCGCTGCGCCCGTGGGCGTCATGATCGACGGGCGTCAGGTCCATGACGTGCGGGCCGGTCCGGATGCTCGTGCGCGGCGGTCCGATGCGCCAGCGGCCGGCCGGTATCGGCCCGACGGCGCGCACCGCTTCCATGGCGGGATTGTTTCGTCCCTTACCACGCCCGGAATACCCCCGGGCGGTCCGTTGACCGTGTAGATACAGCACACCTTCAGACTGGTCCCACGACCATCCCTTCGGCCGCAGGGCCTTCGCATCGGGATGACAGCGACTGTATCCTTCGATCAGCGCGTCGAACGCAGCCTGTGACAGCGGCCCCCAGATTCCGTCCAGATCCCCGGAATAAAGGCCCAGCCGCATCAACGTCAGCTGCAGCGCATTCGCATCGGGCGTCCTCATGTCCGCCCCCGCCAGGCGGCCAGCCCCGACACGATGGCCTGGGCCGACGGCGCCACGATGTAGAGCGTCTCGCGCCAGGCGTCGCGCACGATCAGCGCCACGGCCACCCACATGATCTCCCGCGGCGCCTCCAGCCGCCACACCAGCACTCCCAGCAGCGCCAGCCCCGCCACCGTCGCGGCGTAGGTATAGACGCGGCGGAACCGCCAATCCCCCTCCGGGCGCGGATCCCGCTCCATCAGACCACCCCCGTTTCGCTGAGCCAGCTCGCCAGCGCCGCATGCAGCGCCGCCACCTGCCCCGCATCCATGTCCTTGCCCAGCCAGGCGGCCGCAACGGTTCCGCTGTGGTAATTGCCCAGACGGCGGAGCAGGCCGATGGAGCCGCCCGCATATCCCGTAAAAGGGCTGGCGGGCGAGGCGAGCGGCACGCCGTCGTGATAGCCCGCCACGTGGGTCGCGCCCGTGCGGCTCACGCAGAAATGCCCCGTGACCGCAGGCGCGGCGCCGAACATCGCCAGGGTCGTTGTGCCAAGGCGCGCGCTGAAGTTGCCGGTCGAGGGGCTGATGGCCATGGACAGGGTCTCATCGCCGTCCGTCGGCCCCACGGGAAACTGGCTTGTTCCGGGGCTCGGATTGTCCGTCAGCCTGATTCCCGCCGCGACACCTGTTCCCCCATCGGCCAGCGCCGAAGCGCTCAGCCCCGTATCCAGCCAGGCGCCCGCGCCGTCGCCGGTAAAGCCATTCGCCGCGGCGAACGCAGGATCGTTCACCGGCGCCAGATCGAACACGCCGGGCGCCTTCAGGTTCAGCCGCGCCGCCTGCTCGTCATGGGCCGCCGTCAGATACAGCGCGCTCAGCCGCTCCCACAAGCCTGCGGCTTCAAGCGCCGCGATCAGATCGTCGATCAGGAACGCCCGCGTACGACCCGGCGACGCCTCGAACGCCGTCAGCACGTTTTGGGTCGCGGGCCTGAGCAATGCGTCCATAACCGGAAAGCCCAGCCGGCCGGAATGGCGGTCCACCCGCAGCGCCTCGCGCCAGGCGTCTCCGTCCGGCGACACCTTCAGCACCAGATCATCGTCGCCCACCAGGCCAAGCTCGGCTCGGCCAGACCAGCCCGACTGGAACAGCAGGGACAGCACATTGGCGCCGCTCTCCTTGTTCAGCACGAAGCGCAGGTCGCCGGCGCCGCCCTCCCCTTCGGTCCGAGCGGTCCACAGGGCGCTGTTCAGCTTGGCCGCGAAGGCGTTGGCCGCGTCCGACACCGTGCCGACGCCAAGCCCCTCCAGATCGTCCAGCCGAACCGGCGTCCCGACCACATCGGTCCAGCCCTCGTCGCCCCGGACGATCAGACACTGCTCATCCAGCACGAACACGCGCAGACCAGGCGGCGGCTCCATTGCCGTCCAGCCGCCCGCCTCGAACCGGGCCAGAGCGCCGGCCGCCATGCTCGCCCAGGCATCACCCGTCGCGTCCTCAGGCAGGATGTGGAGCGCGCCTGCGTCCGGCGTCTCCGGCTGTTCGCTGACCGTTCGGCTGACCACCGCGCACTGCACCAGCGCGTCCAGCCGCGTCAGGGCCTCGTTCAGGGTCACATGTTTCTGCATCTGCCCCGCCTGCAGATAGGGCAGGTCCAGCCTCGCACTGGACTGGGATTCGGCTGGGATCACGCTCGCGCCTCCTTGATGGATCGTGAGCGTCAGTCTGGAGGCTCCCGGAACCAGGGGGACGAAATGGCCGCCTGGCGAGCGCCGAACCCATGCGGGTCAATGAAGTGACCTCAAAAATGCGGGATTATCACGGACTGTTTCAGCCCGGCTTGACGGGGCGGGCGCCCCCGGCCCATCACTCGCGCCGTGAAAAGCCTCAGCCAAGATTTCCCCGCCCCGTCCCTCGCCGACTGGCGCGCCCTCGCCGAGAAGGGCCTGAAGGGCGCGCCGTTCGAGACCCTGATCGGCCGCACCGCCGACGGCCTGGCGATCCAGCCGCTTTACGCCGCCGACCCGGACCGCGCGGTCCTGCGCGCTCGCCCCGGCCTGTCCGGCGACCGCGACCGCCCGTGGGATCTGCGGACTTTCATCGACCACCCGGAGCCCGCCCGCGCCAACGCCCTGGCCCATGACGCCCTGACCAATGGCGCGGCCTCCCTGCTCCTGCGCCTCGATCCGTCCGGCGAGACCGGCGTGGCCGTGGGGTCTCAGGATGATCTGGCCCGCGCGCTGGACGGCGTCCTGCTTGACCTCGCCCCCGTGGCGCTGGACGCGAGCTTCATGGGCGCCGAGGCCGCAAACTGGCTGGCGGTGCTGGCCAAGGGCGCGCCCGAGGCCCCCCTCGCCTTCCATCTGGACCCGCTGTCCGCCTTCGCCCGTGAAGGCCGCAGCCATGGCCCCGTCGCCGCCCACGTCAACGCCGCCGCCCAGGCCGGCGCACGCCACGCCGGGGCCTATCCCCGCGCCACCCTGTTCCTCGCCTCGGGCCGCTTCGTGCACGAGGCCGGCGGGACGGAGGCCCAGGAGCTGGGCGTCGTGGCCGCCGCCGTGGTCGCCTATCTGCGCGCGCTGGAGGCCGCCGGCGTCGCCCCCGCCGAGGGGCTGAAGCGCATCGTCCTGGGCCTGTCCGCCGACGCCCGCTATCCGGTGCAGATCGCCAAGCTGCGCGCCGCTCGCGCCATCTGGGCCCGCATCGCCGAAGCCTGCGGTTCAGACACCCCCGCCGTGATCGAGGTCCGCTCCTCCGCCCGCATGCTGGCCGACCGGGGCGTGCACAACAATCTGCTGCGCCTGACCGCCGCCGCCTTCGCCGGAGCCGTGGGCGGCGCCCAGGCCGTGGTGCTCGATCCCTTCACCGCCCCGCTGGGCGGCGACAATCCGCTGGCCCGCCGTCAGGCCCGCAACACCCAGCTGATCCTGATGGAGGAGAGCCATCTGGGCCGCGTGGCCGACCCGGCCGGCGGCGCCTTCTTCTTCGAACAGCTGACCGACGATCTGGCCCGCGAAGGCTGGGCCCGCTTCCAGGCCGTCGAGGCCGAAGGGGGTCTGGCCGCCGCGCTCCTCTCAGGCTCCCTGTCCGACGACGTGGCCGGGGCCCGAGAAGCCCTGATCGCCTCGGCCCGCGACGGCTCCGCCCCGATCCTTGGGGTCAGCCTCTATCCCGCCGACGAGGATCCCGTGACCATCGACCCGCGCCCGGCCCATGCGGTCCCCGCGCCCGACGTTCGCCAAGGCGGCGAGGACGACGCCTGCACGCCCATCGCCCCCATCCGCATGTCCGACCACGTGGAGGCGGCCCAATGAGCCTGCCCGACTTCACCACCATCGATTTCGACCAGACCGGCTCGGCCGCCACCGCCCAAGGGGACGGATGGAGCACGCCCGAAAAGATCACCGTCAATCCGGCCTATGACGCGAGCGCCCTCGAAGGCCTCGATTTCGTCCAGGGCCTGCCGGGCGCCCCGCCCTATCTGCGCGGCCCCTACCCGTCCATGTACGCCACGAATCCGTGGACCATCCGCCAGTACGCGGGCTTCTCCACGGCCGAGGCGTCCAACGCCTTCTATCGCCGCAATCTGGCGGCCGGTCAGAAGGGCCTCAGCATCGCCTTCGATCTGGCCACCCACCGGGGCTATGATTCCGACCATCCACGCGTGGCGGGCGACGTGGGCATGGCCGGGGTGGCCATCGACTCCATCCTGGACATGCAGACCCTGTTCGACGGCATCCCGCTGGATCAGATGTCCGTGTCCATGACCATGAACGGCGCCGTCCTGCCCATCATGGCCCTCTACATCATCGCCGCCGAGGAACAGGGCGTCAGCCGCGAGAAGCTGACCGGGACCATCCAGAACGACATCCTCAAGGAGTTCATGGTCCGCAACACCTACGTCTATCCGCCCGCCCCCTCCATGCGGATCATTTCGGATATCTTTTCATACACTTCGCGCGAAATGCCGAAGTTCAACTCCATCTCCATTTCCGGCTATCACATGCAGGAAGCCGGCGCGACGGCGGATCTGGAACTGGCCTACACCCTCGCCGACGGGGTCGAATACGCCCGCGCGGGCGTGGCGGCGGGCATGGATATCGACGCCTTCGCCCCGCGCCTCAGCTTCTTCTGGGCCATCGGCATGAACCACTTCATGGAGGTGGCCAAGATGCGCGCCGGGCGCCTGCTGTGGGCCTCGTTGATCCAGCGCGAGTTCGCGCCGAAGTCGCCCAAGTCCCTCGCCCTGCGCGCCCACTGCCAGACCTCGGGCTGGAGCCTCGCGGCCCAGGACGTGTTCAACAATGTGGCCCGTACGGCGGTGGAGGCCATGGCCGCCGCCCACGGCGGAACCCAGAGCCTGCACACCAACTCGCTGGACGAAGCCCTGGCCCTGCCCACCGATTTCTCGGCCCGCATCGCCCGCAACACCCAGATCTTCCTGCAGCGCGAAACCGGCATGACCGAAAGCGCCGACCTGTGGGGCGGTTCCTACTATGTGGAGCGCCTGACCCACGATCTGGCCGCCAGCGCCCTGGCCCACATCGAGGAAGTGGAAAAGCTGGGCGGCATGGCGAAAGCCATCGAGGCCGGCATCCCCAAGCTGCGCATCGAGGAAGCCGCTGCTCGCACCCAGGCCCGCATCGACACCGGCCAGCAGACCGTCGTCGGGGTGAACAAGTATCTCTCCGACCTGTCTGACGACATTCCGGTGCTGAAGGTGGACAACGCCGACGTGCGCGCCCGCCAGATCGACAAGCTGAAGCGCCTCCGCGCCGAGCGGGACGAGGCTGCCTGCCAGACTGCGCTCGACGCCCTCAAGACAGGCGCCGCCGGAAACGCCAATCTGCTGGCGCTGTGCGTGGACGCCGCCCGCGCCCGCGCCACAGTGGGCGAGATGTCCGACGCCATGGAGGCCGCCTTCGGCCGCCACGTGGCCGAGGTGAAGACCGTCAAGGGCGTCTACGCCGCCGAGGCCGGGGCAGACGCGAAACTGGCCCGCGCGCGCGGCATGGTCGCCGCCTTCGTGGAGAACGACGGCGGCCCGCCCCGCATTCTGGTGGCCAAGCTGGGCCAGGACGGCCACGATCGCGGTCAGAAGGTCATTGCTTCAGCGTATGGAGACATCGGCTTCGACGTGGACGCAGGCCCCCTGTTCCAGACCCCCGCCGAGGCCGCGAAACAGGCGGTCGACAACAATGTCCATGTGGTCGGCGCGTCATCGCTGGCGGCGGGCCATCTGACCTTGGTGCCAGAGCTGAAAGCCGAGCTCGAAAAGCTGGGCCGCCCCGACATCATGATCGTGGTCGGCGGCGTCATCCCGCCCGGCGACGTGCCCGCCCTCATCGAAAGCGGCGCCGCCGCCGTCTATCCCCCCGGCACGGTCATCGCCGAGTGCGCCGTCGACCTGCTGGACAAGCTGAACGAGCGGCTGGGGTATGCCCAGCCGCCCGCTCGTAAGGCCTGAAAACGCTGCCGCTTACTGCGGCATCACCACAGTGTCGATCACATGGACCACGCCGTTGGACGCATCCAGGTCGGTGGCGGTCACCGTCGCCGTGCCACCCGCAGCGTCGGTCAGAATGACGGAGTCGCCGCTCAGCGACGCGGTCAGTTCGGCGCCCTGAACGGTGGTCAGGACAGCGCTGCCGCCGCCGGCTTCGATGGCCGCCAGCACGTCGGCGGCTTTCAGCTCACCGGCCACCACATGATAGGTCAGAACAGCGGTCAGGGTCGCACGGTTGGCCGGCTGCACCAGGGTTTCCACGGTCCCGGCAGGCAGCTTGGCGAAAGCGTCATTGGTGGGCGCGAACACGGTGAAGGGACCTTCGCCCGAAAGCGTCTCGGCCAGGCCGGCGGCCTGCACAGCCGTCACAAGGGTGGTGTGGTCGGGCGAACCCACGGCCACATCGACGATGGTCTGGCTGGACTGCATCTGGCCGTGACCGCCGCCGTGATGGTCGAAAGCGACCGCAGGCGCGGCCATGCCGGCGGCGAGAACAGCAGCGACGGCGACCTTGGTGATGATATTCTTCATGGTTTCGTCTCCTGAGTGCGATCGACTTGCTGACGATCACAATCAGTTACGAAGAACTACACTGCCCAGATGCATCCACTCGTTCCAGACCGGCAATGATTATATCTATAATCATCATAATCTGATCTTGAGAAAGACGCGGGGAGACCGGCGGAAGGGCAGAGTGGGTCTCCCCGCGCATCGGCGGGCCGAAGATGGAGCAACGGAGACGAACCAGTCCCCGGCGCCGTCGACAAACAAAGCTACGACGGCGACCACATGCCGGATGCAGCGATCAGAGCTGGCTGATTTCGCCTTGCGCCACCACCGGACCGTCAGGCTGCGCCAACGGGGTATGGCCGGGTTCCTCCATGGACACCGCAACAGCCATGGCCTGACGCGCCATGTCGGCCATGGGGGCGTCCAGATTATGTGTGGCCGGCTCGGTCCCGTTGAAGGCGCCCACCAGTTGCAGCCCGCCATCCGGCATCCTCAGCCACAGGTGCGGCACACGCGGATCGCCTTCCATGACGTCCGTCGGCGCCAGGAACAGGTGCCCGGTCCCCGCGTCATAGGCCAGGGTGACGGCGGCCGCGCCGTCTTCCAGCGTCAGGGTCGCGATCCGCGTCACCCCGCCCTGGGGCGTCACGGGCTCGGGGGTCGGATCAGGCTGCAGAGCGAGCAAGGCCAGGGCCGCCACGCTGGCGGCCAGCAGGCCGGTGGATCCCAGAGCCCAGCGGCGCCAGAACACCAGCTTGCCGTTGTCATTGGCCGCCACGACCCCGAAGGTGCAGGCGGCGATACGGACCCACAGGGCCTCGGACGGGCGCACCGGCGCCACTTCGTCCGCCAACCGGGCCAGGTCCTCGTTCCAGCGCTCCACGCGCCGGGCGAACGCCGGGTCGGCGCGCTCACGGCCCCGCGCTGCGGCTTCCTCGGCCTGCGGCAGGACTCGCAGCGCCAGTTCCCCGGCCAGCACGTCGTCCGCGTCTTTGTCGATGGTGTCGGTCATGTCTCCAGGCACGCCCTCAGCTTGAGAAGCCCTCGCCTTATCCAGCTCTTCATGGTGCCCAGCGGCACGTCCTGGCGCTGGGACAATTCGTCATAGGTCACGCCCTCGAAAAAGGCGGTGCGGATGGCCCCGCCCACCTTCTCGTCCAGTTCCTCCAGGCACCCGTTGAGCCGCCGCGCCTCATCGGCCTGCTCAACCGAATCCGAGGCCAGCGGCGCGTCGTCCGCGACCTCGAAGGCGTCGTCCACGGGCCGGGTCTGAACCCGCGCCCCGGCCGAGCGCAGACGATCGATCGCGCGGTTGCGCGCGATGGTCACCAGCCAAGTGATGGGGCTGGCGCGGGTGGCGTCAAAGGTCTCGGCCCTGCGCCATACGGTCAGATACGTATCCTGCAAAACATCCTCGGCGAGCCCCCTGTCGCCCAAGATACGCAGGCATACGCCCAATAGTTTCGCCGAGGTGGCCTCGTACACCTTCTGGAACGCGGCGCGGTCGCCCTGCCCCGTCTTCCCCAGCTCGATGGCCAAGGCCTCGCGCGTCATCACCGCTTCCATATGTTCCCTCGAACTAACGGGTGGATTGTGGGCGCGCCGGGCGCCTCGTCAAGGTCAGTCGTGCAGATAAACGATGCGCTTGCGGCCGGCCGCGCGCATGTCGGCCAGGTGCTGCTCATGATCGCCGCTGCTCTTCGCCTCGCGCTCGTTGGCCTCGACCCAGTGGGTGCTTTCAATGTCCTTCTGCAGCGCGCGGCCTGCGAACTGGTGGCCGACGAAGAAGAAGTCGACGGCCGAACCGACCACAGGCACCTCTGTGGTGGCTACGTCGAACACCAGATAGGCCGCCATCTTGGCCAGCGTTGACGGCGAGGCCTTGGCCTGAAACGCGCTGGCGAACAGGAGCGCCCCGGCGCCGACGCTGTAGGCGCCGCCCACCAGCGGAATCCAGGTCAGCAGGCCATCCATGCCAACGCCCCACGGGCCGATGCCGATGACACGGTCGGAAAGCTTGCGCACCCCCTCGACTCGGGACCAAACCTTCTCGATATCCTGGATGCTGCGTTTCGCCATTGAACCCCGTCCCGCACCCGACCTTAACCGTAAAGCCGGCTCGGCCAAGCTTGAATGTTCAATCACCGACTTAGGTTGCACGGCCGGTTCAAGGTCTTCGTTCAGGCGGTCCTGATCCTGGGCCTGTGCGGTCCCCTGGCGATCGCGGCGGCCTCCCTGTCAGGAATCGGCCATCGCTGGGTGGACATCCTTGCCCAGTTCCCGGCTCCGGTCCTGACCCTGACGGTTCTGGCGACACTCGTCATCGGCCTGGCGCGCCTGTGGACCGCCACCGCCGTGGGCGCCGCCGTATTGACCCTGCTGCTGCTGGCCGTGTGGCCCCAGTACGCGCCCGGCGGACCCGCCGTCGCCCCTGACAGCCCCGTCGTCCGGCTTTACGCCGCCAACCTCTACGCCATGAATGACGACGTCGCCGCCATGCGCGCCTCCATTGAGGCCGCCGATGCTGACATCATCGTCCTCGTGGAGTTCGGCGAGGCTCCCAATGCGGCCGTCGAAACCTTGCTGGCCGGCTACCCCCACCGCGAAATCACCGAACGTGTTGTCCGCAGCGAGGACGCGGTCCGCTCCGTCATCGCCTCCCGCTACCCGCTCTCGCGCCGCTCCACCGAAGGCAATGAGCGCCAGATGATCTCGGCGGTGGCCGACACGCCAATCGGCCCGGTCCGCGTGGTCGGCGTCCATCTGACCCGCCCCTGGCCGTTCCAGTTCCAGTGGGGACAGATCATCCAGAGCCAGAACTTGCTGGATCACACTGATGGCGCGCCCGAACCAGTGGTGCTGGCAGGCGACTTCAACAGCGTGGCCTCGGCCCGCATCGGACGCCTGCTGCGGTCACAGGGCGATCTGGTCCACGCCCCCGGCTGGCCCGGCACCTGGCCCGCGGCCCTGCCCGGCCCGCTGCGCATGACCATCGATCAGGTCTATCATTCCCGCGACATCGCGGTGGCCCGGCGCCGCCTCGGCGCCCCCACCGGCTCGGATCATCGTCCGGTCATCGTTGAGCTGTCCCGCCCGGCCGCCTAGGTCCACCAGGCCTCGCCGCGCCCACCGGGCTCACCCAGCGCGATGGCCGTCCATTCACAGATCGCCTGCGCCGCCGCCTGCGCGCCTTCCGGCGGATTGACCAGCACCATGGCGCAGCCGTTCATCTGCATAGGATTGGTCAGGGGCCGCAGCCGTACCTCGGCCGCCAGCGCCCGCTTGACGCCGGCGCCCGCCAGCCGCCGCAGGAACCCGTCGAAGGTCTCCATGTCCTTGATGGGAAGCCAGATGGCGATGACCGTGTCCGGGTCCTGCTTCATCAGCGCCCCCGCCGTCTCGGCGCAGCGCAAATAGTCGTCCGGCCTCTCGAACGGCGGGTCGATCAGCACCAGCCGCCGCCGTTCTGCCGGCGCCACGGCGCGCACCACCTCATAACCGTCGGCCTGACGCGTCTCCACGCCCTCGCGCCCCTTCAGCCGCTCCGCCAGCAAGTCGTGCTCCTCCGGCCGCAGTTCGCAGGCCACATAGAGATCGCCCTTGCGCAGGCTGTCCGCGATCAGCAGGGGCGAGCCGGGATACCAGCGCACCTCGTCCTTGCCGCCGTTGCGGGCCTGAACCGCCTCCTTCAGCGCCGCCAGTTCGTTCGGCAGGCGCGGCGCGCTCATCAACCGGGCGATGCCCGCCTGCGCCTCCTTCGAACGCACCGCGCCCTCGCCCAGATCGTACAGGCCCGACCCCGCGTGGGTGTCCACCACCAGCAACCGTCGCTCGTCCCGCGCCACGCGGCCCAGCAGCCACAAGAGCAGACCGTGCTTGACCAGATCGGCGAAATTCCCGGCGTGATAGCTGTGGCGATAGTTCATGGCGGCGCCTTCGCCTCCCCGGCCCTTCGCGTCAAGCGGAACCCGACGCCGCATCCGCGTGTTCGCGCTTGGCCTCTACCGAGATAGACCATGCCCGACGGCTCCGCCTTCATCGACCCGGACCAGATGCCCCAGGGCCTGACCTGGTGCGCCGACGACCAGCCGGGTCTCACCCGCGTCCGGCGCGGCAAGGGATTTTCCTACCACCGGGCGGACGGCGAGCCGGTGACCGACGCCCGCGTCCTGGCCCGCATCAAGGCCCTGGCGATCCCGCCGGCCTGGACCGATGTCTGGATATGTCCCCGCGCTCGCGGCCACATCCAGGCCACCGGCCGCGACGCCCGGGGCCGCAAGCAGTACCGCTATCACGCCGACTGGTCCGAGGGCCGGTCCGCGGCCAAGTTCCATC
The DNA here is from genome assembly GCF_047617075.1 of Brevundimonas sp. Classification (GTDB taxonomy): domain Bacteria; phylum Pseudomonadota; class Alphaproteobacteria; order Caulobacterales; family Caulobacteraceae; genus Brevundimonas. Next base: position 108,965 of record NZ_JBLGCI010000006.1, on the reverse strand, counting down.
GCCTGACCGACTTCGCCCGCGCCCTGCCCCGCCTGCGCCGTCAGGTCGAGGCGGACCTGTCCCGGCGGGGGCCCAGCCGTGAGAAAGCCGTCGCCACCACCGTCCGGCTATTGGAAATCACCCTGATCCGCATCGGCAACCGCGAGTACGCCCGCCAGAACCGCAGCTTCGGCCTGACTACCCTGCACAAGCGCCATCTGGAGGTGGACGGCGCGGCCCTGATCTTCGCCTTTCGCGGCAAATCCGGCGTCGAGCACACCGTCACCGTCCGCGACCGCCGCCTGGCCCGCATCCTCAAGGCCCTGCGCGACCTGCCGGGCCAGCATCTGTTCAAATATCGCGACGCCGACGGCGATCTGGTCCCCGTCAGCTCCGACGACGTCAACGCCTACATCCGCGATGTCATGGGCGAGCACTTCTCAGCAAAGGATTTTCGCACATGGGCCGCCACGGTCTCCGCCGCCCGCGCATTGCGCGAATGCGACGCGCCGGCCTCGAAGGTCGAATCGAAGCGTCAATGCAATCAGTGCCTGAAGGCTGTGGCCGGCCTGCTGGGCAACACCCCGGCCGTGTGCCGCTCGTCCTATGTTCACCCGGCGGTGTTCGACCTTCATGAAACCGGCGGTCTGGCGGGCCTTCCCGGCCCTGCAGCCAAAGGGTTCGAACCGGCCCTGATCCGCGCGCTGGACGCACATTCCACGCGAACCGCATAGCATCGCTCGCCTGACTTGCTAAAAGGCCGGGACGACGCCCCGCGCCAACGGAGGTATGATTTGCGCCAACTGGCCGACAAGATGGATCTGGGCGCGGCCTTCGACGCCTCTCCGAACGCCTATGTGCTGGTCACGCCCGATCTGGTGATCGCCGGCGTCAATAAGGCCTACACGGATCTCGTCCACGCCAGACGAGAGCAAATCGTGGGCCGTCCTCTTTTCGAAGCCTTTGATTCAGGCCCCGGCGAAGAGGCCCCGGAAAACGTCAGGCAGGTTCGGGATTCTCTCATCAACGCCGTCCGGACAGGCCAGCGCGACCACCTCGCCGTCGTTCGCTTTTCCATTCCGTACGTGGATGAAGCCGGGGTGATGATCTATGAAGATCGTTACTGGAGCGCGACCCACACGCCCATCCAGGACGAGTCGGGCAAGGTGCTCTACGTCCTGCAGCACACCACGGACATTACCGAGATCGAGAGCCTGCGCCAGCAGGTCAGCGCCGCCACCGGCGAGCCCTCCAGCGCCCTGGATGCGGCCCTCGGCGGCGGCGTCCTCGCCCGCGCGGAACAGGTCCAGCAAAGCAATCGCAGACTGGAGTCTGAGCGCCGCAAGCTGAACGACCTCTTCATGCAGGCGCCCGGTTTCATCGCCGTTCTCGGCGGGCCGAAGCACGTGTTCGAACTGGCCAATGCCGCCTACAGCCAGCTGATCGGATACCGAGACATCCTGGGCAAACCGGTTCGCGACGCCCTGCCCGAGGTCGTGGCGCAGGGCTTCGTCGATCTGCTGGATCACGTGTACGCCACTGGCGAAACCTATGAAGGCCACGAAAGCCTGGTCCAGCTTCAGCGCCGCAAGGGCGGCGACCTGGAAGACGTCTATCTGAACTTCATCTTTCAGCCGATCCGCGGCGAGGAAGGCCGCATCGTCGGCGTCTTCGTCCAGGGCCACGAGGTGACCGAGACGGTCAAGGCCGACCAGCGTCAGCGCCTCATGATCGACGAACTGAACCACCGGGTGAAGAACACCCTGGCCACGGTCCAGTCCATCGCCATGCAAACTGCGCGGACCCACGAGGATCCCGCCAGCTTCGCCGAAACCTTCCAGTCACGCCTGATGGCTCTGTCCCATACTCACAACCTGCTGACCCGCAGCCACTGGGAAGGCGCCGACCTGCGCGACGTGCTCCAGCACGAAACCCTGGCCCACGGAACGCACCGGGTGGTTCTCAACGGACCGGCTGTGGCGCTGTCACCGTCCATGGCGGTGTCCATGGGCATGATCTTCCACGAGCTGGCCACCAACGCGGCCAAATACGGCGCCCTCAGCGCGGGCGACGGGCGCGTGTTCGTGGACTGGAGCGTGCAGGACCTCACAGATCGCAAGCTTGTGGTCCTGTGGCGCGAACAGGGCGGTCCGTCCGTGACCGAGCCCACTCGTCGGGGCTTCGGCAGTCGTCTGATCGAAAGGAATGTCCGTCACGATCTGGCGGGCGAGGCCAAACTCGTTTACGCAAGTGACGGCTTTAATGCGGAAATCTCCATTCCGCTGGATCGGGGCGACGGGCATGAGTAACGCGTTGGAGGGCCGCAAGGTCCTGGTGGTCGAGGATGAATCCCTGGTCGCTATGCTGCTGGAAACCATTCTCGAGGACATGGGCTGCATCCCCGTCGGCCCCGTCTCCACCGTCGATGAAGGCGTCGACAAGGCCGAGAACGAACCCGACCTGGACATGGCGCTGCTGGACGTGAACGTGGCCGGGCGTCAGGTCTTCCCGGTGGCCGAAGCCCTGGCCAAACGCAACATCCCGATGGTGTTCTCCACCGGCTACGGCGAGGCCGGACTGCCGCCGGAATGGCGCGGCGCGCCCGCCATCCAGAAACCGTTCAACGAGAACGCCGTGCGTGATGCGCTGCTCAGCGCGCTGAACGTCGCCCGCGCCTGAAGTCCTTCAGGATTTCCCGCGCCGCATTATGCCCCGGCGCGCCGGTCACGCCGCCGCCCGGATGCGCCCCTGATCCGCACAGATACAGTCCCGGTACCGGCATGCGGTGATCGCCGTGGCCCAGCACCGGACGCGCGCTGAACAGCTGATCCAGGCTCAGGCGTCCGTGGAAGATGTCGCCTCCGATCAGGCCGAAGCGGCGCTCCAGGTCCAGCGGCGTCAGCGCCAGCCGTCCTACCACCGACGCCTTGAACCCCGGCGCCAGACGATCCACCGTCTCGATCATCAGGTCCGCCACCTCGTCGCGGCAGTCGTCCCATGACCGGCCGTCGGGCAGCACCGGCGCCACATGCTGGCAGAACAGGCTGGCCACATGGGCGCCCTGCGGGGCCAGACTGTCGTCCAGCGTCGAGGGGATCAGCATCTCCACGATGGGCGCCTTCGACCAGCCGTCCCGGCGCGCGTCCATGAAGGCCCGGTCCATGTAGTTCAGGCTCGGCGCGATGATGATCCCCGCCGTCAGGTGGTCGCCCGTCTGCGGCAGGCAGGTGAAGCGCGGCAGGTCCGACAGGGCCACGTTCATGCGGAAGGTTCCTGACCCCGACGCATAGGCGCCGATCCGCTCGCGAAAATCCGCCGGGACTGCGGCCGGGTCCACCAGCCGTTCGAACAGCAGGCGCGGGTGCAGGTTCGAGACCACGGCCCGCCCCCAGACCGTCTCGCCGGCTTCCGTCACCGCCCCCACGGCCCGGCCCTTCTCGGTCAGAACCTCGGCCACCGGGCTGTCCAGGCGAATGTCCACGCCCTGTTCGGCGCACGCCGCCGCCATGGCCTGGGTGATCGCCCCCATGCCGCCGATGGCGTGGCCCCAGACGCCGCGCTTTCCGTTCACCTCGCCGAAGACATGGTGCAGCAGCACATAGGCCGAGCCGGGCGTGTAGGGACTGGCGTAGTTGCCCACCACGCTGTCGAAGCCGAACAGCGCCTTGACCGGATCGCTCTCGAACCAGCCGTCCAGCCAGTCTCCCGCCGACTTGGTGAACAGGTCCAGCAGATCGCGCCGCGCCGTGGTGTCCAGCCCCGCCATGCGCCGCCCCACCGACGCGGCCTTCAGCATCTCGGGGATCGCCGCGGCCCAGCCGCCCTCCACCACATTGGGCGGGGTGGTCAGGATCAGGTCGCGCAGCACATCCGCCACCGCCTCCAGCCGCCGCTCATACTCGGGCAGCCGCTCCGCGTCGCGCGCCGAGAATTTCGCCACCTCGGCCTGGGTTCGCCCCTCGCCCGCCAGCATGTACTGACGGTCGTCCAGCGGCAGGAAATTGCCCACCTTGCGCTCGACCACCCGCAGCCCGTGCCGGGGCAGCTCCATGTCGGCGATGATCCTGGGGTTGAGCAGGCTGACGGTGTAGCTGGCCGTGGAGTTGCGGAACCCCGGGTGGAATTCCTCCGTCACCGCCGCGCCGCCGACCACCCCGCGCCGCTCCAGCACCGTCACCTTCAGCCCGGCCCGCGCCAGGTAAAAGGCGCACACCAGCCCGTTATGCCCGCCGCCCAGAATGACGACGTCGGTGTCCGTCCGCGTGCTCACAGGGTCAGCCGCATCCCGTCGAGCCATCCGCCGCCGAATAGTCCCAGCGCATTTCCGGCTCGTCCTCGCCGTCCAGCCCGCGCACAGTCGCCGTCAGCCCAGCCTCGTGCCGCTCATAGACCATGATGTTGGGCCAGTCGTTCTCGCGGTTCTCGAACACCGCGCCTTCAGGACCCTGATCCACCAACACGAAGTCCGCCGCCGTTCTGCCGCCCGGCATGGCCTGATACAGCGTTACGCCGTCCCGCGTGACGATCCGCAGTTGCTCCCACTGCGCAATGCGTCCGCCCCGCCGCGTCACCGAATGCCCGAACAGCAGGCCGTCATCCGCCCGCGACCAGACCTCGACCGTTTCGCGCCCGTCTGCGCAAGCCCGCCACCGCCCCTCCAGCCACGACAGGTCCACCGCCGCCTGCGGTCCGGTATCGGGGCTGATCGTCAGTGCCAGTGCGCCCAGAGCAGCAATCAGCATGGCGAACTCCTCCCGTCCTCAAGGCGCGCCCTTTCGGTCACTGTGTCAATCCGGCTGGCCGCCCACATAACGGCGATTCAGCAGCGGCGCGCCCAGCCAGTAGCAGAGCTCGGCCGGGCGGATGATGTCCCAGACGGCCAGATCCGCCGCCTTGCCGGCCTCCAGCGTGCCGATACGGTCCGCCATGCCCAGCGCCCTGGCCGCATGACGCGTGGCCCCCGTAAGCGCCTCTTCAGGCGTCAGGCGGAACTGGACGCAGGCCAGGGTCATGGCCGCCAGCATGGAGGCCACCGGCGAGGTGCCAGGGTTGCAGTCTGTGGCCACGGCCATCGCCACACCGTGCCCACGCAGCGCCTCGATGGGCGGCGGCGTCTCTTCCCTCAGCATCAGGAAGGCGCCGGGCAGCAGCACCGCCACGACCCCCGCCCTGGCCATGGCCGCAACCCCGGCCTCGTCGGCATATTCGATGTGGTCCGCCGACAGCGCCCCGTACCGCGCCGCCAGCGCGGCCCCGCCCCCGTTCGACAGCTGGTCCGCATGCAGCTTGACCGGCAGGCCCAGCGCCCTGGCCTTGTCGAACAGCCGCCCCACCTCGTCGGTGGAGAAGGCGATGGGTTCGCAATAGGCGTCCACCGCGTCCACCAGCCCCTCGGCGTGGGCGGCGGGCAGGATCTCGTCCACCGCCAGCTTCACATAGGCGGCCCGGTTCTCGCGGAACTCCGGCGGCACGGCGTGCAGCCCAAGATAGCTGGTCGCCACCCGCACTCCGCCCTCGGCGCCCACCCGTCGGGCGGCGCGCAGCATCTTCAGTTCGCTGTCCCGGTCCAGGCCATAGCCGGACTTGATCTCCACCGTGGTGACGCCCGAGGCCTTCAGCCCCGCCAGCCGCTTCAAGGCCGAGGCGACCAGTTCGTGCTCCGACGCCTCGCGCGTCATGCGCACGCTGGAGACGATGCCCCCGCCCGCCCGCGCGATGTCCTCATAGGTGGCGCCGCCCAGCCGCTGCTCGAACTCGCCCGACCGGTCGCCGCCGAACACCAGATGGGTGTGGCAGTCGATCAGCCCCGGCGTGACCCAGCGCCCGTCCAGCCGGTCCGTCTCGGCGGCTTCATGAGGCGGCAGGTCCACCCGCGCCCCGACCCAGAGGATGTCGCCGCCCCGGATCAGGATCGCCCCGTCCTCAATGGCGCCATACGGCTCGCCGCCGTCCGCCATGGTGGCGAGGCGGCAGTCGGTGATGAGGCGGTCTGCGCGGATCATCGGGCCTGAACCCCTGCGAGGAGTTCACAGAACCAGCGCCCCGCCGTTAGCCCGCCCAGATCGCCCACCTCCAGCGAGGGGTCGTACTCGGTCAGGTCCACGGCCCGCACCTTCGGATGGGCGCCGATGACCCGTGCCGCGTCGAAGAAGGCCTGCGCCGAAACGCCGCCGGGCCGGGCGCCGGGGCTGGCGGGCCACTGGCTGCGGTCAATTACATCGATGTCGAAGTCCACATGGATGACCTCGCAAAGGCCCGACAGCCGCTCCAGTTCCTCGGCCACGACGGCGGCCAGTCCCAGCTCGCGGCACTGGCGCGCCGTGCGAACCGAGATGCCCGCCGCCAAGGCTTTCTCGTGAGCGCGGCGCGTGTTGGCGAAGGGCGCCAGACCCAACTGGCTGATCCGGCGCCCGTCCAGACCGTCGTCCAGCAGCGCCTGAATGGGGTTGCCGTTGGTCAGGCCCTGATCGGTGTCGCGCAGGTCGAAGTGGGCGTCGAGGGTCAGCACCCCCACCCGCTCCAGCCCCAGGGCGTGGGCCGCAGGCCGGGTGATGGCGTTGTTGCCGCCGATCAGGATGGTCAGCGCCCGGTGCGCCTGCGCAGCCACCGCATCCCGCACCGGCTCGAAAGCGTCGGCGGGAGACACCGCCTTCAGCGGCACGTCGCCTGCGTCATGGACCCGGACGTCCAGCTCCGCGCCGGTCTCCAGATCGTAGGTGGAGAGGCGCGGCAGCACAGCGCGCAGAGCCTTCGGCCCCAGATCACACCGCCCCGGCGTCAGGGACCGCTCGTTCAGCGGCGCCCCGATCAGGGCCACCGGCGCGTCCGGATGGTCGCCCACCAGATCGGCGACGGAACGCCAGCCAAGAGCCTCTGAGCCCGTCATCCCTGATCCTTCCTCGGAGAAAAGCGCGCCACCAGATCATAGGCCGCGCCGGGAAACATCTGCCAGACCCGGGTCACGCCCTGACCGTCGCGCCATGTGCGCCGTTCCAGCCGCAGGCACGGCGCCCCGGCTTCCAGCCCCAGCGCTGCGGCGGTCTGGCGGTCTGCGCCGACGGCGGAAATGCGGTGCTCCGCCTCGGTCCACGGCGCGCGCGCCAAAAGCCATCCGCCCGGCGGTTCGGCCGCGAAGTCTGCGGCCTCGGCCTCCGGCGTGGCGATCAGGGAGATCAGCCGATGCTCCACCGCGAACGGAAGACCGTCCGCCAGATGCAGGGTCTCCAGTTCGATCACCCGGGCACCCAGCTCGGCTTCGTCCGTCGACGCCGGGCGCACGATCCGGCCCATCAGCCTGTGCGAATAGGTCAACCCGCGCGCCTGCACCTCCGCCTGTATGTCGGGAATGGCCACCAGCGCCGAGGAGTGGACCGGCGGGTGCGCGACCACCGTGCCGACCTTGCGTCGCCGCACCACCAGGCCGCGCGCCGCCAGCTCGGACATGGCCCGCGAAACGGTCATGCGGGCGCAGCCGTATTCGATCGTCAGTTCAGCCTCGGTGGGGATGCGGTGGCCCGGGGTCCATTCGCCGGACGCGATGCGGCGCTCGATGTCGCGCTCGATCCGTCGGTGCAGGGGCTCAGCGTCCATGCCGGTCAGACTGCCCCTTGCGCCCCATTATGTCTAGACATAACAATGCCCACGTCGACAGGGAGATTTCCATGACCGCCGCCTCCAACAGCCGCGTCATCAGCAGCCCGCGCGGGCCGCAGAAGACCGCGAAGACCTGGGCCGCCGAGGCCGCCCTGCGCATGCTGATGAACAATCTGGATCCCGAGGTGGCCGAGCGGCCCGAGGATCTCGTTGTCTACGGCGGCATCGGCAAGGCGGCGCGCGACTGGCCGTCCTTCGACCGCATCACCGAAGAGCTGACTCGGCTGGAGCCGGACGAGACCCTGCTGGTCCAGTCCGGCAAGCCGGTCGGGGTGTTCCGCACCCATGCGGATGCGCCGCGCGTGCTGATCGCCAACTCCAATCTGGTGCCAAAATGGGCCACGTGGGAGCACTTCAACGAACTCGATCGCAAGGGCCTGATGATGTACGGTCAGATGACCGCCGGGTCCTGGATCTACATCGGCACCCAGGGCATCGTTCAGGGCACCTACGAGACCTTCATGGAGGCGGGCCGCCAGCATTACGGCGGCGACTGGTCGGGCAAGTGGATCCTGACCGCTGGCCTCGGCGGCATGGGCGGGGCCCAACCGCTGGCGGCCACCATGGCGGGCGCGTCCTGCCTCGCCATCGAATGCCAGCCCAGCCGCATCGAGATGCGTCTGCGCACCCGCTATCTGGATGTGGCGGCGGACACCCTTGACGAGGCGCTCGCGCTTCTCAACCAGTCCATCCGGGACAAAAACCCTCAATCAATCGGGCTGTTGGGCAATGCAGCGGATGTTCTGCCCGAACTGATCAAACGCGGCGTGCGGCCCGATCTTGTCACCGACCAGACCAGCGCCCACGACCCCGTAAACGGCTATCTGCCCTCCGGCTGGACCGTCGCGGAGTGGGAGGCGAAACGCCAGACCGACCCGGCCGCCGTGGAGTCCGCCGCCCGCAAATCCATGGCCGTGCACGTTAAGGCCATGCTGGATTTCCATGATCAGGGCGTGCCCACCACGGACTACGGCAACAACATCCGTCAGGTGGCCTTTGACGAGGGCGTGACGGACGCCTTCGCCTTCCCCGGCTTCGTGCCCGCGTACATCCGCCCCCTGTTCTGCCGGGGGATCGGACCATTCCGCTGGGCCGCGCTGTCGGGCGATCCCGAGGACATCCACAAGACCGACGCCGCCATGAAGCGCCTGTTCCCCGACAACGCCGGGCTGCACCGCTGGCTGGACATGGCCGGCGAGCGCATCGCCTTCCAAGGCCTGCCTGCACGCATCTGCTGGATCGGGCTGGGCGACCGGCACCGGGCGGGGCTGATGTTCAACGAGATGGTAGCGTCGGGCGAGCTGTCCGCGCCCGTGGTCATCGGGCGGGACCATCTGGACTCCGGCTCGGTGGCCAGCCCCAACCGCGAAACCGAGTCAATGATTGACGGTTCCGACGCCGTGTCGGACTGGCCCCTGCTGAACGCCCTGCTGAACACGGCCTCGGGCGCCAGCTGGGTGTCGCTGCACCACGGCGGCGGCGTGGGCATGGGATACTCCCAGCACTCGGGCGTGGTCATCGTGGCGGACGGCACGCCCGAGGCGGCGAAGCGGCTGGAGCGGGTCCTGTGGAACGACCCGGCCACCGGCGTCATGCGCCACGCCGACGCGGGGTATGACATCGCCCGGGACGCGGCGCGCGAGCATGGCCTGAACCTGCCCTCGATGGAGACCGCCCGATGAGCATCATCATCGGCGCCGAGCGCCTGACGCTGGATCAACTGCGCACCCTGGCCACCGAACACAAGCCCGTAGCCATCGCCCCCGCCGCCCTCGACCTGCTGGATAATGGCGCGGCCACCGTGGCGGACATCGTGCAGAGCGGCCGCACCGTCTACGGCGTCAACACCGGTTTCGGCCTGTTGGCCAACACCCGCATCGACGACGCGGATCTGGAGACCCTGCAGAAGAACCTGGTCCTGTCCCACGCCTGCGGCGTCGGCGCGGCGCTGGCGGACCAGACCGTGCGCCTGATCATGGCGCTGAAGATCGCGTCCCTGACGCGCGGCGTCTCGGGCGTGCGGCGCGAAACGGTGCAGTTGCTGGCCGAGATGCTGAACCGTGGGCTGGTCCCCCTGATCCCGGCCAAGGGCTCGGTGGGCGCCTCAGGCGATCTGGCCCCCCTCGCCCACCTGGCCGCCGCCATGATCGGCGAACCGCGCCAGAGGGTCTGGTTCGAGGACGCGTGGGAGCCGGCGAACATCGCGCTGGATAAGGCGGGCCTCAAGCCCGTCGTCCTCGCCGCCAAGGAAGGTCTCGCCCTGCTGAACGGCACCCAGTGCTCCACGGCGCTGGCGCTGGTCGGCCTGTTCCGGGCCGAGAACCTGTTCCGCTCGGCGCTGGTCACCGGGGCCATGTCCACCGACGCCCTGAAAGGCTCCGACGCCCCGTTCGACCCCCGCATCCACGAACTGCGCGGTCAGCCGGGCCAGATCGATGCGGCCACGGCACTGCGCGCCCTGATGGCCGACAGCCCCATCCGCAACAGCCACCGCGACGAATGCCTGAAGGTTCAGGATCCCTACTCCTTCCGCTGCCAGCCCCAGGTCATGGGCGCCATCCTCGACGTCATGCGCGCCGTGGCGCGGACGCTGGTGATCGAGGCCAACGCCGCCACCGACAATCCGCTGGTCTTCCCTGACAGCGGCGAAGTGCTGTCGGGCGGCAATTTCCACGCCGAGCCGGTAGCCTTCGCCGCCGATCAGCTGGCCCTGTGCATCGCCGAGATCGGCAGCTTGTCCGAACGTCGGGTCGCCATCCTGATCGATCCAAAGATGAGCGGCCTGCCCGCCTTCCTGACCCGCGATCCGGGCCTGAACTCCGGTTTCATGATCGCCCAGGTGACGGCCGCGGCGCTGGCGTCCGAAAACAAGATGCTGGCCCATCCGGCGGTGGTGGACACCATCCCCACCTCGGCCGGTCAGGAAGACCATGTCTCCATGGCCACCCACGGCGCGCGGCGTCTGGGGGACATGTCGGACAACGTGGCCAATATTCTCGCGGTGGAGCTTCTGGCCGCCGCCGAGGGGATCGAGCACCACCGCCCGCTGAAATCCTCGCCGCCGCTGGAGCAGGCGCTGGACCAGTTGCGCACGGTGGCTGCGGCAATCCCCACGGACCGCTATTTCGCCGACCACATCCAGTCGGCCGCCGAGGTCATCGAGCGCGGCTGGCTGGCGCCGATCTGCCCCGACGACGTGGCGCTGGGCTGACGCCTACTCCTGCCGCTCGATGGTGATGACGTAGGCGCCGGTGGCGTTGGGCGCATAGCTGTTGGCCCGCAGTGTGTACCAGCCCGCCTCGTCGAACTCGTGCTCGATCAGCGAGTTGGTGTCCGACAGGCTGTCGTCGTCCGAGGCGATGAGCACGAAATCCTCGGCCAATCCCTCGCCCAGGGCCAGGAAGGCGTCGAATTCGTTGGACACCATGGTCAGGCGAAGGCGGTCGCCTTCCGCCACCTGGAATCGGTAGTCGTCGTAGTAGCTGGTGTCCCCCGCCGCCATGCTGTCGGCCTCGGTCAGGTTCCCGCGCACGGTCGCGCCGATCATGATGCTGCCGGCCACCGGCGCCGGGCCGCGATCGGTTAGCTCCAGGGCGTAGAGGCCGCGCGCCGAGCCGCCCAGCGGCTGGGCCCGCACGATATAGTCGCCGGTTTCGGGGACAGTGAAGTTCAGGCGCGAGTTCAGCCCCTCGCCCAGCCCATCGTCGTCATAGGCCAGCGGGGCGAAATCCCCTTCCGCCGAGCCGATCTCCACATAGGTGTCGAAGTCGCCGGAGCGCATGACGATCTGGATCCGCTGCCCCTCCTCGCCGCGGAACCGGAAAGCGTCGAAGCGGCCGCCGGACGCACCCTGGGCGCTGTCGTCGGAAATCTCGCCCTCGACGCTCTGCCCGAAGGCCAAAGGCGCGGGTTCGGGGTCGGGCGCCACCTCGCTGACTTCGAGCGTATAGGGCCCGACACCCGAGCCGCCGAGCGACCGGGCGCGGAATTCATAGACGCCGCCCTCCTCGAAGGTGTGCACCAGCCGCGAATTAAGCCCCTCGCCCGCGCCGTCATCGTCCGAGGCGATGACCTCGAAACCGCTGGCGCCCTGACGGCCCAGCTCCACATAGGTGTCGAAATCGTCCGCCGACATGGCGAAGGCCACCCGCTGGCCCGCCTGGGCCGTGAAGGCGTAGCCAACATAGCCCGAGCCGTAGTCGTCCATGGTCGCCGTTTCGTCCAGAACGCCCTCGATCTCGTCGCCCACCGCCAGCGGCGTCAGGGGCACGGGCTCGGGGGCGTCGCTGAGCGCCAGAATGTAGGGCCCCTCGCCGCCGGACGACAGGGCGGCGGCCCGGATGACGTAGTCGCCCGTCTCGGGCGCCGTGAACAGGATGCGAGAGTTCAATCCGTCGTCGCCGTCGTCGTTGGACGCCAGTTCCTCGAAGGCCGCGCCAGACCCGCGCCCCACATAGAGCATGGGATCGAAGGCTTCCGCGACCAGACGAATCTGAACGCGCTCGGCCGCTTCAGCCCTGAACACATAGACGTCGTACAGTTCGTCATAGGCCATTTCGGGATCGCCGCCCCGGGTCAGTTCTCCCTCGACCTCGCCGCGCGGATCGATGCGGGCGGGCGCCGGTTCAACCGGCGCGGGCGCCCGTTCGGTCACGCTGAGCTGATAGGCGCCCTCGGCCTCGGCGGAGAACCCGCGCACCCGGACCCGGTAGGTTCCGTCGGCGTCAGGCGCGAAACGCAGCAGGGCATGGGGATAGCCGCCACCGTCGTCGTCGCTGGCGAGGAGCTCCGGATCGGCTTCACCGCCGTCGCGATAGACCGAGACATAGGAATCGAACGCGTCGGACGTCACGCCGATCTCGAACCGCCGTCCCGCCTCAGCCCGGAGCAGATAGTCGTCGTAAAGCTGCGCCTCGCCCGCCCATTCGCTGACCCGGCCGCTGGCGTCGCCCTGCTCCAGCGTGCCGTCGACGGTCTGGCCCGGGGTCAGCATGGGCGCGTCCTGGGCCATGGACGGGGCGGCCATGACCAGGGCCAGGGCGCTGGCGCAGGCGAGGCGGGTGCGGATGGACGACATGAGCGGATTCCCCCTTGAGTTCGGGGCTGATCATAGACGCCGAACCGGCGCGCCTGTAAATCGCCCCGCGCACACGATTTCTGACGAGGATCCCCATGGCCGAAGCGAAACGCATCGATGGCAAGGCTTTCGCCGAAAAGCTGGTGGACCGCATCACCCACGCCTCAGCCGATCTTCAGGCCCGTCACGGCCTCAAGCCCGGTCTGGCGGTGGTGATCGTCGGCGAGGACCCCGCCAGTCAAATCTATGTGCGCAACAAGGGCGAGAAGACCCAGGCCGCCGGCATGCGCTCGGACACCCACCGCCTGGCCGCCGAAACGACCCAGGATCAACTGCTGGACGTGATCGCGGACCTGAACGCGGACCCCGGCATTCATGGCGTTCTGGTGCAGCTGCCCTTGCCCGATCACATCGATTCCGCCGCCGTGCTGGGGGCCATCGATCCGGACAAGGACGTGGACGGCTTCCACGTGGTTAACGCGGGGCGGCTGGCCGTGGGCCTGCCGGGGCTGGTTCCCTGCACCCCGCTGGGCAGCGTCATGCTGCTGAAGGATCAGCTGGGCGACCTGACCGGTCTGAACGCGGTGATCGTCGGGCGCTCGAACATCGTTGGCAAGCCCATGGCCCAGCTGCTGCTGGCCGAAAGCTGCACCGTCACCGTCGCTCATTCCCGCACCCGCGATCTGCCCGCCCTGTGCCGCACCGCCGATATTCTGGTGGCCGCCGTGGGCCGGCCCGAGATGATCAAGGGCGACTGGATCAAGCCCGGCGTCACGGTCATCGACGTGGGCATCAACCGCGTGCCTTCCGCCGATCCCGAAAAGGCGGCCCAGGGCAAGACCCGCGTGGTGGGCGATGTGGCCTATGCCGAGGCGGTCGAGGTCGCCGGTGCGATCACGCCTGTGCCCGGCGGCGTCGGACCCATGACCATCGCCTGTCTGTTGCTGAACACCTACACGGCCGCGTGCCGGTCTGCGGGGCTGGAGCCCGCTCTGCCGGACGCTTGAACTCCTGTCATTGAAGGGGAATAGTCCTGTCAGGCAGGCGGGAGATTCCATCATGACGGCAAAGCGTTCCTGGGCGGGTCCGATCATCGCCCTGGCTATGGCGCCGGCGCTGGCCGGATGCGGCGTCAACGCCATTCCCACAAAGGAAGAGCGCGCCCGCGCCGCTTGGGGCGACGTGCAGAGCCAGTATCAGCGCCGCGCCGATCTGGTGCCCAATCTGGTGGCCACGGTGCAGGCCTCGGCGGTGCAGGAGCGCACCGTGCTGAACGAGGTGATCGAGGCCCGCGCCCGCGCGACTGCGGTCAATGTGACCCCCGAGAACGCCGCGGCCATGCAGGAATTCCAGGCGTCCCAGTCCGAACTGGCCGGCGCCCTTTCGCGCCTGCTGCTGGTGGTCGAGGCCTATCCGGAGCTTCAGTCCAACCGCAATTTCCTCGAACTGCAGTCCCAGCTTGAAGGCGCCGAGAACCGCATCGCCATCGCCCGCCGCGACTACAATGAGGCGGTCGCCGACTACAACACCGAGCTCCGCACCTTCCCCGGGGTGGTCTGGGCCAACACGATCCATGGCGCCTCCGAGCCCATGCAGCCGTTCCAGGCCACCGAGGCGGCGCAGACCGCGCCGGAGGTGAACTTCAATCTCGACGCCCCGCCCGCGTCGGCCGGACAGACCACGCCCGGCCAGTGAGAATCCGTCCGCTTCTCTGGATCATCGCCCTGGCGGCCGTCTGGCTGACGGCCCTGCCCGCCGTTTCGCAATCCTTCCCCGAACTGACCGGCCGGATCGTGGATGAGGCGCGCCTGCTGTCCGCCGAGCGGGAAGCGGTCCTGACCGAGCGTCTGGCGGCGCTCGAGGCAGAGACCAGCGATCAGCTGGTCGTGGTCACCGTGAACGATCTGCAGGGCTATCCCATCGAGGACTACGGCTATCGTCTGGGCCGCGCCTGGGGGATCGGCCAGGAGGAAGACGACAACGGCGTGCTGCTGATCGTGGCCCCCAACGAACGCAAGGTGCGCATTGAGGTCGGGTACGGGCTGGAGCCGATCCTGACCGACGCCCTGTCCGCGCGCATCATTCATGATGACATTCTGCCGGACTTTCGAACGGGCGGATTCGAGCGCGGCATCGAACAGGGCGTTGAAGCCATCGCCGCTCAGCTGACTCTTGACGAGGCCGAGGCGCTGGCGCGCGCCGCGGAGGCGGAAGGCCCCGAGCGCCGCATGGCCTGGGGCATTCTGGTGGTGGTGGCGGTGGTCATCGGGCTGGGCTTACTGGGCATCGTGCAGGCGGCGCGGGCGCCTGGACGGCGCGGGCGGGGGCGCCGCGACGGCTTGACCCCCATCCTGATCTGGGCCGCCAGCGAGGCGGCGCGCAGCCGCTCCAGCGGCGGGGGCGGATTCGGCGGGGGCGGCGGTTTCAGCGGCGGGGGTGGAAGCTTCGGCGGCGGCGGCGCCTCGGGGGGGTGGTGAGATGAAATTCGGTCTCGATGAACACGCCCGCATCAGCGCCGCCATCGCCCAGGCTGAAACCGCGACTTCGGGCGAAATCTTCTGCGTCTTCGCCCGGCGGGTCTCCAGTCATGTGGACGTGGTGCTGGCCTGGGCCGGCGCCCTGGCCCTGATCGCGCCCCTGCTGCTGATCCCGCTGGGATTCACCGCGGCGTCCCTGCCGGGCTTTGTGGATGGATGGACTGCGGGACACATGGCCGCGTCGGACCTGGCCATCGGCCTCAGCCTGTCGGCCTATGCGGCTGTGCAGGTGCTGGTGTTCGCCGTGGTCTGTCTGCTGGGCATGATCCCTACAGTGCGGCGCTGGATGACCCCGCGCACCGTGCGCGCGTCACGCTCTCGCCGCGCGGCCATGGCGCAGTTCCTGGCTCACGGGCTGCACGTGACCGAGAACCGCACGGGCGTGCTGATCTTCGCATGCGAGGCCGACCATCAGGTGGAAGTCATCGCTGACCAGAACATCCATCGCAAGGTGGACGCCGACGTGTGGATGGACGCCGCCGAGGCGCTGGCGCGCGGGCTGAAGGCGGATCAGGCGGCCGAGGGCTATGAACGCGCCGTGGCCCTGTGCGGCGCGGTGCTGGCCGAAAACTTCCCGCCGGACCCGCGCGACCGCAACGAATTGGCTGATCGGCTCGTTGAAATCTGATCGACGCGAACCCGCCGCCTTTTCGGCTCAAAAGGTTCATCTGAAAGGGCTAAGGGTTCCAGCTTCATGGCCCGACTTCTCACCTACAACGTGCACCGCTGCGTCGGCGTGGACCGCCAGCTGGACCCCGGCCGCATCGCCGCCGTCATCGCTGATCTGGAGCCGGACATCGTCTGTCTTCAGGAGCTGGACGTGGGCCGCGCCCGCACCGGGGGCGTCGATCAGGCCCATGTCATCGCCGAGCGACTGGACATGAGCTTCCAGTTTCACCCCGCTATGCGGGTGGAGAAGGAACTGTACGGCGACGCCATCCTGACCCGCCTGCCCGAAACCCTGGTGCGGGCCGACGCCCTGCCGACCCTGTCCGGCCTGAAGGGGCTGGAGCCGCGCGGCGCCCTGTGGAGTCTGATCCAGGTGGATGGCGTGGAGATCAACGTCATCAACACCCATCTGGGATTGATCCCTCGTGAGCAGCGCCTTCAGGCCTCGGCGCTCATGGGCAAGGCCTGGGCCGGGTCGCCCCAGTTGAAGGGTCCGGTGATCGTGACCGGGGATTTCAACGCCACCTCGATCACCCGCCCCTATCAGATCCTGACCCGCAAGCTAGATGACGCCCAGCGGCGTCTGAACCTGAAACCCAGTCTGAAGACCTTCCCGTCAGGCTTCCCGGCCATCCGCATCGACCACTGCTTCGTCAGCGAGGATGTTCGCGTCACCGGCGCGCGGACCGGGACATCGCCCCTGGCGCGGATGGCCTCGGATCACCTGCCGCTGGTGATCGATTTCGAGGTTTCGGCGGTCGGGGACTCCAGCCTGGCCTGACGGCTGCGCCGCCGCCTCAGCCACGGCCACCACGCGTCGTCGGAGCCGTGCGGGTCGCCGAACTGCCATTCGGCCACGAAGCGGTCGAAGCGGGTCGGCGGCTCCACGCCCAGCTGAACCAGACGATCTCCTCCGAAAGACAGGATCGCATGGCCGACGGACGGCGACAGGGCCTCAGCCGCCCCATAGGCCTCGCCGTCGACGGCCATGAAATGGGCGATCAGACGGTGTCTCAGCCGCCGCACGAAGGCGCGGCCCTCATCTGTGTCCGCCACCGTCGCCACATCGCACTCGGTGTCGAGGCCCTGCGATCTGTTGTTCAGATTGGTCGAGCCGATGCGCAGAAACTCATCGTCGATGATCGTCACCTTGGAATGGACGATGATCCGCTGCCCCTCCTCCGTGCGAGGACAGAAGGCGGTGAAGCGGTTCTCTTTATCCGCCGCCTCCAGCCGCATCAGAACCTCGGCCCGCGCGGTGTCCATGGTCAGGCGATCAAACCAGCTGGGGCTTTCGGTCGTGGAGACCAGCACGATCTCCGGCCCGCCCGGCTCGGCCAGCCGCTCGATCAGCGCCTGGGCGATCACCGGCGAGGTGAAATACTGGTTCTCAAGATAAATCAGTTTTTTGGCGCTGCGTATGGCGTCCAGATGCAGGGCCAGATTCTCCTTCACCGCCGGTCGGCGGCCCCAGGCGGGCTCGGTGCGGGCCACGCCGACCTCCACGTCGGTCAGGTCCGGCTCCACGCCCTCTGGCCAGGGATCCAGACCCTCCTGCTGGATCGGCAGAACCGCCTCGCGTGTGGCGCGGAACCAGCGCCGCCGGGCCAGATCGCCCAGCGCCTTTGCGGCCGGCCCGTCCATGACGCACATAACCTCGTGCCGGGGCGGACAGATACATCCCGAGGGCAGGCAACGACGGGGGTCCCCGTCCAGATGCTCCATGGAATCCCAGCGGTCCGTGGCGATGTCGCCGCCGCCGCAGAAGGCCACCGCGTCATCGATCACCACCACCTTCTGATGGTGGCACGCGCCGAGGGGGCCGGGGCTGTCCAGCCGGAAGTCCGCCGTGCGGCGGCGGAACCAGCGTTGGGCCCGCTGCGGAAAAAAGCCCTGAGACGCCGCGATCAGCAGCGGCGATTTCCAGATTAGCAGGCGGATGTCCAGGTCCGGGTTCTGCTTGATCATCATGCGAATCTGATGGCCGATCTCGGCCTGGCGATCACCGGGACGGGTCTCGGGGTTCAGCCGGGTGCGCGGATCAAACTGCCAGCCCAGCACCACGATGGAACGCTTGGCCTTGCTGAGTGCCGAGGACAGGGCGTCGAAATATGCGGCGTTCTCCACCAGGACGGAAAACCGGTTGGCGCGTTCAACGCGCCAGCACGTCTCGCCAGCCTTCAACCATGTGTCCTTCTGATCCATGCCCGCCCTATTGACGCGGTGTCGTGACGCTTTTTCGCGCGAACCGCGATCACTAGACGCGTCAGGGGCGCCAGAGTTCCGCGATCGCCCGAATATGGTCACGGTTGTTCATATGATCGGATGAGCGCATAATGGGGCCATGAGACAGGGGAGAGATCGGCGATGCAGACGCTGATCGAGTTCATTATCGGACTGGTCGCCGCCATCGCCGCCACGGCGCTGGCCCAGTTCGGCGTGGACGTGAATGCGCCACGGCAGACGGAACGCGAGGTTCGCCGCATCGTCGACTGCCCCGAGCCGGCCGCCGCCGCTGCGGTCAAGCCGCAAACGAAGAACTGCTGAACCCCCGGTATCGATTCGAGAATCCGGCCTCTTGCGCGCACGGCGTCTTTGCCTGACAGCCTCAAGCCGCTAGGTTCCCCCTTCGCGCGAAACCCATGACTGTCCGGCGAACCGCGCCGCCGGATCACGAGGCCCGTTCATGACCAAACGCAGCCGGCTGTCGACGAAACCGGAAGTTCCGGCCGAAGAGCCGGCCGCGGCCGTGGACACCGCGCCTGAAGCTGCGCCTGAACGGCCCCAACCAGAGCGGCCGATGTCCGAACGCCAGCGGCGCAGGCTCGCCGAACAGGAACGCAAGGCCCGCGAAGCCGAGGACGAGGAACAGCGCCTCGCTCGCGAGGCTGAGGAAGCCGCCGTCGCCGCCGCCATGGCCGACATCCGCGCCCAGATGGCGGACGACGCGCCGCAACCGCCCGCCACCCTGGACGAACCCCTGCCCGCAACCACGCCCGTTTCGCTTCCCGCCACCCATGCCGCGCCGAACGGCGGCCGCCACGCCTATCTGATCGCCGCCCTGGCCGTGGTCCTCTGGATCGGCGGCGTCGCCGCCTGGGCCGCGTTCCAGACCGGGGCCGGGCTCAGCGGACTCGACCCCCTGCAGATCGCCATCTACGCCCTGTTGGCCCTGGCGCCTGCCGGGCTGGCCATCCTGCTGGCGCAAGCGGTGCGTCAGGGCGCCTATCTGGCGGCCGAGACCCGCCGGGCCCGGGCCCTGGCCGACGCCATGGTGGCCCCCACCGCCCATGCAGCCGAACAGGCCGGGGGCATGGTCACCGCCCTGCGCGGCGACATCGATCAGGCCACCCTGGCGGTCGAGCGCGCCCGCAACGACCTGGCCGCCCTGCGTCAGGTTCTCGGCGAAGAAACGGAACGACTGACGGAAGCCGCCGAAACGGCCCAGCGATCCGCGCGGCGCCTGTCCGAACAACTGGGCGGCGAGCGGGTCAGCCTTCAGGCCCTGTCCGGCGAATTGGAGAAACAGGCCGCCGGCGTGCTGGACGCCGTGGAGCGCCAGTCCCGCATGGTGGCCGACGCCTCTGACCTGGCCCAGACCCAGCTGCGCGAGGCCGAGGCCGCCCTGGCCGCCCGCGCCGCCGACATGGCCGCCGCCGCCGGCGAGGCCCAGGACGCCGCCCGCCTGGCCGCTGACGATCTGTCACGCCAGACCTTGCGTCTGGAGAACGCCGGGTCCGGCGTCGCCGAACAGATCCAGTCGGTGGAGGAAGGCCTGGGTCAGCAGCGCGCCGCCCTGGTCACCGCCGCCTACGCCCTGCGCACCGATCAGGAGGACTTCTCCGCCCAGGTGGAGAGCCAGCGCGCCCAGTTGATCGAGACCCTGTCCGCCGCCCGCTCCGCCGGGGGCGAGTTGTCAGAGGCGTCATCGCGCAGCGCCGACGTCCTGCGCGACCTGGTGGAGGCCGCCGCCGACCAGTTCAAGGCCCTCAGCGAACTGTCCGCCCGCGAGGCCGACGCCTTCGACGGCGCCACCAGGAAGGCGCTGGACCGCTTCGAGGCTCTCGCCTCCGATGCGCGAGACACCGTGGCCGAGGAAGCCCGCCGCGCGCTGGAGACGCTCAACGCCGTGGCCGCCGAATCCCGCGCCGCCGCCGCCGAGGCCGCCGACATGGCCCAGGCCCGCGCCGACCGGCTGGGCGAAGCGCTGCACGCCGCCGCCGAACAGGCCGACCACGCCGCCGACAGCCGCATCGAGGGCGCCCGCCGCATCGTGGACGAGACCGCATCCCTGGTGGACGAGGCCGGCCAGCGCGCGACCGAGAAGCTGGAGCTGACCCTCGAACGTCTGAACGCCACCCTGCAGCAGGTGGACGAGGCCATGGGCGAGCTGGACGCCCGCGCCGCCCGCATGCCGGAGGAAGCCCGCAGCCGCATGGACGAGGTCCGCGCCACGGTGGAGGAAGGCCTGCGCGCCCTGTCCGACGCCTCGCGCAAGGCTGCCGAGGACACCGAGGCGCTGGACGCCGCTTTCCAGGACCGGGTGAAGCGCAACTACGACATGCTGTCCGAGGCCGTCCGTCTGATGGGCGTGGTGTCCGGCGACTCGCCCGTGGCCGCCCAGCGCCGCCGCGATCTCCTGGCGGACAAGGCGCCTGTTCAGGACAACAAGCCGACCAAGGGCGAGCCGCCCGCCGAGGAGCCTTCCGGCGGTTTCGGCCTGCGCGGTCGTCTCAAGCTCGAACCCGCCGCTTCATCCTCGAAGCGCGCCGAGGAAAAGCCCGCGCCGGACAAGGACCGCACCCTGGGCTGGAAGGATCTGGTGGACGACGGCGCCCCCGCAGAGGCGCCACTGGATCTGGATCAGCCCGTGGCGGACGACGAGACCCTGGGCGAGCGCATCACCCTGGCCATCCGCCGCATGGGCGTGGACCCCAACGCCCTGCTGCCCCGCTCACGGGTCGAGGAGGCCGCCGCCGCGTTCCAGGACCGCGAGCCGGACCGCGCGCGCCAGATCGTGCGCCGCGTGGCCCCCGCCGCCGTTCGCAGCGTCTCGCGCCGCGTGCTGAGCGATGCGGAATTGAAAGCCGACGCCGAACGCTATGTCCGCCAGATGTCGCGCCAGCTGGCCGAGGCGGCGCGCGAAGACGCAGAGGGCTATGCGGTGCTGTCCCGCCTCGCCACCGACGCCGGCCGCGCCTTCCTGCTGCTGGACGCCGCCGTGGGCGACCTGGCCTGATCCCACGACCCCTCGCAGATATCCGGGGCTTCAGCGATCAGCTGGGTAGAAAGCCGCTGTTCAGCTCAAGGCAGGGCCGCGAACTGCTCGACCTTGCTCGTCGGACCAGAAATGATCAGCAGATCGCCTTCGATCACGAGGGTGTCCGGCTTCGCATAGGTGAAATCCTGACGCGGGCGCTTCACGCCGACCACTGTAATTCCGTAACGGGTCCGCAGGGCCGATTGCTCCAGCGTCTTGCCGATAGACTCGCGCGGCGGACGGGTTTTCACGATGGCGAAGTCATCGTCGAACTCGATGAAGTCGATCATCTTGCCGGTGACCAGATGCGCGACCCGCTCGCCCATCGCGGCCTCGGGAAAGACCACATGATGAGCGCCGGTCTTTTCCAGAATCTTACCGTGGTTGGCGCTCACCGCTTTGGCCCAGATGTCGGGCACGCCCAGCTCGCTCAGGGCCAGCACCGTCAGCACGCTGGCCTCGATGTCCGAGCCGATGGCGACGACCGCATGCAGAAAATCCTGTGCGCCCAATTTGCGCAGGGCGTCGATATTGCGGCTGTCCGCCTGCACCACATGGGTCAGTTGCTCGGACCAGCTCTGAACGAGAGACAGGTCCTCGTCGATGGCGAGGATATCGTGTCCCATGTGGGTCAGACTCTGCGCCACGGCGCCGCCGAAGCGGCCAAGTCCGATGACGAGGACGCTGTTGCCCCGGGTCTTTTTTGATCTAGCCAACGATTGGGCGCTCCTGAGGGTAACGATAGGGGACGTGGCGGGTCCGCAGCGCCAGGGCCGCGGCCACCGTTATGGTGCCGACCCGGCCCACGAACATGAGGGCGATGAGGATCGACTGGGCGGCCGGCGGCAGGTCGGCGGTGATGCCCGTGCTCAGTCCGACGGTCGCGAAGGCGGAGATCACCTCGAACAGCACCCGGTCCAGGGGAAAGGTGGTCATCGAAAGGATGGCAAGCGTGGCGAGGCCCACAAGACCCACGGCCATCAGCACGACCGCCAGCGCCTGACGCTGCACATCGGGGCAGATGCGACGCTTGAAGACGGTGACGTCCGCCCGGCCGCGGATTTCCGCCCAGACCACGACGCCGAGCAGCAGGAATGTCGTTACCTTGATGCCGCCTGCGGTGCCCGCGCTGCCCCCGCCGATCAGCATCAGCCCATCGGTGAAAAGCAGGGTCTCGGGCCGCATCTGGCCCACATCCACGGCGTTGAATCCCGCCGTCCGGCTCATCACCGAATGGGTGAAGGCGTTCAGCACCTTGCCGCCCGTGGTGAAGTCGCCGATCGTCGCGCCGTTGTTCCATTCCGCGACCAGCACCGCGAAAAATCCCGCAATCAGCAGGAAGACGGTGCCGTAGATCGTCAGTCGAGCGTGGATGGACCACTGGTCCGGCTTTCGCCAATCCCCCCGGAGCTCATTGATCACGGGAAAGCCCAGGCCGCTGACGATGATGGCGACGGTCAACGGCAGGAGGATCACGGGGTCGAGCGCAAACTGCACCAGGCTATCCGAATAGGTGGAGAAGCCGGCGTTGTTGAAGGCGGAAACGGCGTGAAAAAGCCCGTTCCAGATCGCCGCCCCCCACGGCTCCCCGTAGGTCATGTGGAGGCGCAGGATGATCACCACCGCGACCACGGCCTCGAACAGGACGGTGACGCCCAAGATCGTGGCCAGCACGCTCTTCACGTCGCCGAGGGTCAGGCTCTTGGTTTCCGCCTGAACCACCAGCCGCCGCCCCAGCCGCATGCGCCGGGTGATCATCAGCCCGAGCAGCGTAGCCCCGGCCATGATTCCGAAGCCTCCCACCTGAAACAGGGCCATGATCACACCCTGGCCGAAGGGCGTCCAATAGGTGGCGGTGTCGACGACGATCAGCCCTGTGACGCAAACGGCCGATGTGGCCGTGAACAACGCTGTCAGGAACGGCGCGACCTGCCCGTCGGCGCTCGACAACGGCAGCAGGAGCAGGATCGTTCCGACGACGATGGTCGCCAGAAACGCCAGGGGGACGATCCGCGCGGGATGATCCAGAATGGGTCGTCGCAAGGCTCGTCTCCGGCAATCGAGCGCGGGTTATACCCAAACGGCGCCGTAGGGAAGCGCCCGACTGTCCACGTCAGCAATTGTCGTCGTGCGGATCACCGCAACCGATCAGCCCTGTGCGCGAGGCGACCTGCCGGATTACGCAGGGCCCGTTCTCCACCCACAGCGGCTTTCCGGACGTCGCCGATAAGCACCTCGCCCGCCTCACCCGTGAGGACATGATCAGTCCGCGCCCAGCTCCGCCAGCAGGTGATCCATGCCGTAGATGTTGCGCAGGGCCTCGGTCACGGCCTGGGTCGTGACAATGACGCTGCGGTTGACGTTAATGTCATAGCCGTAGGCGTTGCGCTGGGTCAGGACGGTGGAGTCGAAATTGGCCCCGATGATCTCGCCCCGGGCATTGATGGCGGGCGAGCCTGACGAGCCGCCGATGGTGTCGGTGGACACCGACATGTTCATCACCGCGTCCATGTCGATGCGGTCGCGGGCGGCGGCGATGCGCGGGGTGATGACGAAGGGATCGGCGCCGGTGGCCCGGTCGAACAGGCCCGCGAAGGTGGTCAGCGGCTCCACGGTCCGGCCCTCGTAGGTCCAGCCCTCCACCTTGCCGAAGCTGAGGCGAAGCGTGCCGGTGGCGTCCGGATAGACGTCGTCGCCGTAGACGGCGAAGCGGGCGGCGGCCAGCGCCTCAGACGCCCGCGCGGTCGGGGCCTCAACCTCGGCCTCCCACTGCTCGCGCACGGGGCGGTTGATGGGCTGCATGGCCAGGGCCAGGCGGATCATGGGGTCGTCGCTGGCCTCAATGGCCTCAAGCCCGCCCTCCCACAGGGCGCGGCGCACGGCGGGGTCGCCCAGGGTCGAGCCGGACGCCAGCCGCTCGGCCATGCCCTCGGGGGATTCATCGCCCAGCAGGGCGCGGACCCGCGGATCGTCCACGGTCAGGATCTCGCGCGTCTTGGACAGCCACCAGCTCAGTTGAAGCTCGTCCAGCGCCGGATAGGTTGGCAGATCCGCGAACAGGCGCTGCTGCACCAGCGGCAGACGGCTGTCGGCGAATTCGGGCAGACGCTCGCCCGACGGCTTGCCGCGCTCCTGGGCGGCGCGGACGAGGGTCTGGGCGAAGGCGAACAGGCGCGACCCGCCGCCGGCGCGGCCCTCAAGCAGGCTGTAGGCGGGATAGAGCCGCGCCTGCACCGGCTGGATTTCCGCCAGCGTCGACCACGGATCACCCGCCTCGGCCGCCAGGGCCGGGTCAGCTGCGACGCGGGCGCGGAACTCTTCTTCCGCCACCTGACGCCGTCCCATGAACTCGCCGTCGATCAGGGCGCGCATGCGGCCCATGCCGCGCTTGTAGGTGTTCTCCACCCCCGACAGGGCGGACGAGGCGATGAAGCGGTTCTCGTCGCTTTCCTGCGAGAAGCGGATCAGGCGCCCGCGCAGCTCGGACGCGATCAGCTGGTCCATGGGCAGGATCACATCGCGCACCGTGGCCAGCTGATCCTGGGTCAGCAGGCGCTGGGTCGAGCCCGGCGTGCCCGAGACGAACACCGCCTCGCCCGGCGTCGGCGCATCGGCGTTCCAGGTGAAGTGGGTCTCGGTCGCGACCGGCTGGTCGTTTTCGTAAAGGCGCAGGAAGGCCGCATCCAGGGCGAAGCGGGGAAAGCTGAAATTGTCCAGATCGCCGCCGAAGGACGAGGCCCGCTCTTCCGGCGCGAAGGCCAGGCGCACGTCCGGATATTTGCGGAAGGTGTAGAGCTTGAACTGCCCGCCCCGGTACAGGCTGACCACCTGACACCGCAGGTCATCCCGGCCCTCGCAGGCTTCGCTCTCGATGGCGGCGGATTCGGCGTCGCGGGCGCGGGTGAAGGCGGAACCGTCCAGCCCCTCGCCCGCCGCCTGCATGCGGTCGGTCACGTCGGAGATGTCGATCAGCACCTCCGCCTGCATGCCGGGGCAGCGGCGCTCCTCTTCACGGCTGGCGGGGGTGAAGCCGGTCTCCGCATACTGCACCTCGGGCGTCGAGATGTTCTGCACACAGGAGGCGACGCAGTGATTGTTGGTCATCACCAGCCCTTCCCCCGACACGATTCCGGCGGAACAGCCCGTGGTCAGGCGCACCGACGACAGGCGCGCATGGTCCAGCCACGCCTGATCGATATCCGTCCCCAGCGCCGTGTTGGCCCGCTGGATGGGGAAGTTGTCATAGGTCCACATGCCCTCTTCGGCCGAGACCGAAGACGCGGCGGCCAGGGCCAGAACGGCGGCGGAAGCGGTGAGGAACAGGCGCATGGGGGATCTCCCGGAATAACTCTCCTCCCCATCGACACGATGGGGAGGTGGCGCGGCGCGAATACGCGCCGTGACGGAGGGGGCGGCGCGAGCCGTCAGTGATTGGCGTCTCATGAACTTGAAACCGAGACGCCCCCTCCACCACCCGGCTCCGCCGGGCGGTCCCCCTCCCCATGGCAGGGCATGGGGAGGAGATATAGGCTTACTCCACGCCCAGCTCTTCCAGCAGGCGCGGCAGACGATAGACCGTGCGCAGGGCCTCGGTCACGGCGGCGGTGGAGACCGACACCGTACGGTTCAGCTCGCCGTCATAGCCGAACGCGCCGCCCAGCGAGTGGATGTTGCCGTCGAACGCCGTGCCGATCACCTCGCCGTCGGCGTTGATGACCGGCGAGCCCGAGTTGCCGCCGATGATGTCGTTGGTGGAGACGAAGTCGAACACAGTTTCCTGGTTCACCACATCCTCCGCCTCGGCCCAGCGGGGCGCCAGATTGTAGGGCTCGGCCCCGGTGGCCCGCTCATACAGGCCGCCGATGTAGGTCATGGGCGGCACGTCGACGCCGCGATAGCTCCAGCCTTCGACCGCGCCGTAGCTGAGACGCAGGCTGAAGGTGGCGTCGGGGTACTGGCTGTCGCCATAGACCGCGAAGCGGGCCTGGGCGATGCGCTCTGCGGCCTGGCCGGTGGGGGCGGACACGCGCTGCTCCCACTGGGCGCGGGGCTCGCGGCCCAGGCCCTCGGTGCGCAGCACGAACTGGATCATGGGGTCGTTGGAGGCTTCCACCGCCTCCAGCCCGCCGTCGAACAGGGCGGTGCGCACGGCCGGATCGGTCAAGGTCGTGCTGGTCGCCAGACGTTCCGCCAGGCCCTCGGGGCTCTCATCGCCCAGCAGGGTCTGAACCGACGGATTGTCGGTGGTCAGATATTCGCGGGTCTTGGACAGCCAGAAGCCCAGCAGCAGTTGCTCAAGCTCGGGCGACACCGGCGTTTCATCCGCCAGGCGGCGGCGCAGGTTGGTCAGGCCGGTTTCCGAGGCGTACTCGGGCAGACGTTCACCGGCAGGCTTGGCGCCTTCCCGCGCCGCGCGAACGATGGCGCGGGCGTAGGCGTAAAGGGTCGAACCGCCGCCGGCCGCCGATTCCAGCTGGCGATACGGCAGATACAGTTCCTCGACGTCCGACTGGACCGCCTCCAGTTCCGCCCACGGGTCGCCGATGCGCTCGGCGAGCGCCGGATCGGCCGCCACGGCGGCGCGCAGCTCGGCCTCCTGCTCCCGCTTCGTTCCCATGAAGTCCGCGTCGTTCAGGGCCAGCTGCTGGCCGTAGAAGGCCTTGAAGCTGTTCTCCACGCCGAACAGGGTGTCCAGCGCCACGCGCTCCTGCTCCTCGCCGCGCTCGCCGAAGGCGATCAGACGGCCGCGAAGCTCAGAACGTTGCAGCTGGCTGACGGGAATCTGCTGGTCGCGCAGGTTCTCCAGCTGGGCCACGGTCAGCAGACGCGAGGTGGAGCCCGGGTTGCCGGCGACGAACACCGGCTCACCCTCGGTCGGCGGCGCGGGATTCCAGGTCAGGTGGTTCGGGGTCTGGACCAGCTCGCCGTTCTCGTAGAGGCGCAGGAAGGCCGCATCCAGGGCGTAGCGGGGATAGTTGAAATTGTCCGGATCGCCGCCGAAGAACGCCGCCTGGATTTCCGGCGCGAACGCCAGCCGGACGTCCGAATAGTTGCGGTACTCGTAAAGGGCGTAACGCCCGCCGCGATAGAAGCTGATCACCTGGCAGGTGCGGGTGTCGTCGTCGCCGCAGGCCTCTTCCTGAATGGCGCGGGTGGCTGCGCTGCGGGCCTGCACATAGGCCGAGCCTTCAAGCCCCTCGCCCGCCGCCAGCACCTGATCGGTCACGTCGGTGATTTCGGTCAGGATCTGGGCCTGGACGCCGGGGCACTGGCGCTCTTCCTCGCGGGTGGCGGGCATCCAGCCGTTCTGGACATAGTCGTTCTGGGCGTCCGACAGATCCTGGGCGCAGGACACAACGCAGTGGTGATTGGTCAGCACCAGCCCCTCGCCCGACACGACCGAGGCCGAACAGCCGCTGGACAGGCGCACCGCCGCGCCGCGCACAGTGTCCAGCCAGGCTTGATCGATATTCGTGCCGTACTTCTCGTTCACCGTGGCGGCGGGGAAGTTGTCGAAGGTCCACATGCCCTCGTCAGCCTGAGCTGCGGACGATGCGAAAGCGGCCAAAGCCAGGGCGGCGGCGGAAACGGTGAGTCGAAGCGACATTGCGAAAGGCTCCCTGAGTGCGCCGATCATCTGCGGCGCTTGTCGGCGAACTGACTAGCAAGGCCGCGTCCGCCGCGCCAGCATTCAGCCTGCCGCCTTGATGTGAAAGAGAAAACCGCTCGTCTTTCCGACCCTTACCCCGATTTAACTTGGCCCGGCGAACGCTGGCCGTCAGACAGGGGGACAACGAAGGGGGTTCGATGTCACTCGCGCTTGCAACGCTGCTCTACGAATGGCGCCGCTACATGGCCGCGGTCATGGCGCTGGCCCTGTCCGGCCTGCTGGTGCTGGCCATGACCGGCGTGTTCATCGGCATCGGCAAGGGCTTCACGGCGGCCATCGAGCGGTCGAGCGCGGACGTCATCATCATGCAGCCGGGCGCGACACAGCTGTTCGGCGGCTCCATGGGCGTGCCGCGTCGCTTCATTCCGCTGGCCTACAACCACCCCGAGGTGGTCGAGGTCCGGGCCCTCGAGATCAACGGCGGCAGCCTGCAGAACGTCCGCAACGTCGATCCGACCATGAGCCAGGCCGAACGCGCCAAGCAGGGGGCCTCGCGGTCGCGGCAGGTGATGGTCAACGTCATCGACACCCAGCCGGGATCCGTCACCATCCCGGTCGACTATTCGGATGAACTGGTCGCGGCGCTGCGTCAGCCCTACACCATCGCCGTGGACGAGACGGCGCTGGGCACCCTGGGGGTCCAGCTGGGCGACCGCGCGATCTACAACGGGCAGACCGTCACCGTCGTCGGCGTGCTGCGCGGCTACCCCAACATGATGCAGCCCACCATCGTCATGTCGCGCGATTCGCTGCGCATGCTGGGTCAGTCGTGGGGCAACACCATGGGCGGCCCGCTGATGATCAAGCTGCGCGACCCGGCGCAGTCGGACATCGTGGCCGCTCAGCTGAATGACATGGGCGACGGCCGCTGGCGCGCCTGGACCCGTCAGGAGTTGGCCCAGGCCAACGCCAGGTCGATGTTCGAGGAAGGCATACTGGTCATCATCATCGGGGGTTGCGTGGTGCTGGGCACCATCATCGGCGTGGCCATCACCTGGCAGACCCTACGCGGCGCCATCATGGCCAACATCAAGGAATTCGCCTCCCTGCGCGCGCTGGGCGTCAGCATGGGGTCGCTGCGCCGGATCGTGCTGGAGCTCAGCTTCTGGGTCGGCCTTGTGGGCGTCGCCGCCGCGATCTTCCTGACCTGGCTGCTGTCGCTGCTGGCCCGGCTTGGAGCCGTGATCATCGCCCTGCCCATTTCGCTGCTGATCGTGGTCGGCGTCGGCCTGATCATCATCTCCATGGGATCCGGCCTGCTGTCCCTGGGCGTCCTCAAGAAGAGCCAACCGGCGGACCTGCTGCGATGAACACCCACACGACAATTCACGGCAAGCATGGCGACTACGCCATTGAGGCCAAGGGTCTGGTCAAGCGGTTCAAGTCCGGCCGCGCCTTCGTCGAGGTGCTGAAGGGCGTCGACTTCGACGCGCGCCACGGTGATCTGACCATGGTCATGGGCCCGTCCGGCTCCGGCAAATCCACCCTGATCGCGGCGCTGTCCGGCTTGCTCAGGCCCGAGGAAGGTCAGGTGGACGCCCTGGACGTCGACGATCTGTGGCAACTGCCTTCCGGCCGGATCGACCGGTTCCGACTGGAAAACTGCGGGTTCATCTTTCAGGGCTTCAACCTGTTTCCGGCGCTCACCGCCCTGCAGCAGGTCACCACGGTGCTGAAGTATCAGGGCCTGTCCAAGGGCGACGCGCGCCGTCAGGCCTCGGCGACCCTCGAGGAAGTGGGACTGGGGCACCGCCTTCATCAGAAGCCCTCCGCCCTCTCCGGCGGCGAGAAACAACGCGTGGCTATCGCCCGCGCCTTGGCCAAGAACCCGAAGATTCTATTCGCGGACGAACCCACCTCGGCGCTGGACGGCGAGAACGGCCAGGTGGTGATCCGCCTGCTGCGCCGGGCCGCCACCGAACACGGCGCGGCGGTGATCTGCGTCACCCACGACCCCAGGCTGGAAGCTTGGGCCGACCGCGTCATCCACATCGAAGACGGCCGAATCCTGGACGATCAGCGACGGACGCCCGAGGCGAACCCCGTCCTGGCCTCGGCTCACTAGGACCAGAGAGAACAGAACCCATGTCCATCCCCGGTTTCCTCAAGAAGAAGCGCATCTGGATCGGCCTCATCGTGGTCATCCTTCTGGTCGTCGCCTTCATGTTCATGCAGGCCCAGGGCCGACAGCGGCAGGCCGCCGCCGAAGCCGCCGCCGCCGCCGCGCCTGAAAGCCCCTACGCCGCCATCGCCAACGGCAAGGCGGATGTGGAGGGCGGCGTCATTCAGGTGGCCGCCCGCCGCGGCGGCGTGGTTCGCGAGGTCTATGTCAACGAGGGCGACCGCGTCACCGCCGGCCAGATTCTCGCCCGTCAGGAAGATGACGAGCCGCGTCTGGCCGTCCAGCGCGCCACCGCCGAGGTGGCCCAGGCTCGATCGCAGCTGGCCGCCATCGAGGTGGACCTGAACACCGCCCGTCGCGAGTTCGAGCGCATGAACCGTCTGGCGGACAGCAACTTCATCGCCGCCCAGAGGCTGGACCAGGCCCGCGACGCCATCGCCATGGCCGAAGCCCGCATGAGCAGCCAGCGCGCCTCGGTGCAGACCGCCCAGGCCCGCCTGAACGAGGCGCAGTACAACCTGGAACTGACCGCCATCCGCGCGCCAATGGATGGCCGTATCGCCCGCCGCTACGCCCAGCCGGGGGCCGGCGCCTCGACCCTGAACGTCTCCAACATGTTCGACCTGGAGCCGGACACGGACCGCATCGTCCGCGCCGAGATCGTCGAGTCCGACATTCCCAACGTCACCATCGGCCAGGAGGTGGAGATCACGCCGGAAGGGGACTCCAGCGAGGTCTATGTGGGCCGGGTGCTGCGCCGCGCGGGGCTGTTCGGCGCCCGTCGCCTGCAATCGGACGACCCGTCCCAGCGCGCTGACGAACGGGTGGTGGAAGTGGTCGTCTCGGCCGACGACGCCCCCTTCCTCATCGGCCAGCGTGTGCTGGTGAAATTCATGAAGCCGGGCGAGACCGCCGGCGCAGAGCGCGAAGTCAGCGTCGGCGTCGGACCGGATCAGGCGATGCGTACGCCGGAATAGAGGATCAGCGGCCGGTGAAATCCGCCGGCCGCTTGTCCAGCACCGCCGCGACGCCCTCGATGTGGTCGTCGGTCAGGTGGGCCAGGGCCTGCATGGCGGCCGACATCTCCAGCATCTGGTCGAAATTCATGTCGCGCCCCTGTCGCAGCAGGCTCTTGGCCATGCGCAGAGCCTGGGGCGCATGGGCGGCCACCTGTTCCGCCGTCGTCATCGCCTCGTCCATCAGGGCCTCATGGGCGACCACGCGATTGACCAGACCCCAACGCTCTGCGGTTTCGGCGTCTATGGACCGGGCCGTGAACAGCATCTCCGCGGCGCGCGCATAGCCGACGTTGCGTGGCAGCAGCCATGACCCCCCGTCCCCGGGAATGATGCCAAGCT
The DNA here is from genome assembly GCF_047617075.1 of Brevundimonas sp. Classification (GTDB taxonomy): domain Bacteria; phylum Pseudomonadota; class Alphaproteobacteria; order Caulobacterales; family Caulobacteraceae; genus Brevundimonas. Next base: position 77,640 of record NZ_JBLGCI010000006.1, on the reverse strand, counting down.
TCAGGAACGGCACGCCGAAGCTGGCCCGGTCAGAGGCGATGCGGATGTCGGCCAGCCCGGCGATGTCGCAACCCAGCCCCATGGCCGGACCGTTCACCGCCGCGATCAGCGGAACCTCCAGCCCGTACAGCGACCGCACGATGCGGTGCACGACCCTGCGGTACCGTTCGCGGATCTCGGCGCCGGAGCCCTCGAACAGGTCGCGGCGATCCTTCATGGCCTTCAGGTCGCCGCCCGCCGAAAACGCCCTGCCCGCCCCTGTGATGACGACACAGCGTACGGAGGCATCGACGTTGACCGCTTCGCAGACAGAGGCGAAGGCCTCACCGTCCTGCATGTCCGGCAAGGCGTTCAATCGCTCGGGCCGATTGAGGGTCAGGACGAGAACATCACCGCGACGTTCCCGTGAGATCAGCTGGCTGGTCATCATACTCTCATAAGAAAAACCCCGGCTCTTGGGGAGCCGGGGTCTTTCAATCCAATCACGGTCTCAGATCACTGAGGCGAACCGAACCCATTAGGCTGGCTGGCGGTCACGGCGCCCTGCATGCTTTCGAGACGCTGACGATCCGCCTCTGCGCGAGCGTCGGCTTCGGCTCGGGTATAACAGACACGGCGACCAATGCCGGAGCCCGTCACCTGGCGGCGTTCGCACACGCGCTCGCTGCGGCGATCCTCCGCCTCGGTTGCTTCGGCCTCGACCTCGGGGGTCGCCGGCTGGGCGTCGGGCTGCAGTTCGGGCTGCGCCTGGAGCGTCATCGCCAGGGCGGCGGCTGTGAGCAGGCTGATCATCATGATGTCATCCAATCGGTTTCGACGAACAAATTCAGATGATCAATGTGCACCCCGTCAGTCGCTTTATGCAAGCGGAACAGTGTTCAGGGATAGAGCCGCTTCCGCAACTTCAGGGTATTGGACAGCTTTTCCAATGGCCTGCGCCGTATCCGATTGGACGGAACCGTCCGGGCGTTGAAGGCCGTGCCGCCCAGCAGGGCGAACTCCATGACGGCGTTCTGGAGGTTGAAGGTCTTATCGTTCATTATTGGCGTCTCCTTTCGCGAACGATGAAAGAAGACGCGGCGCGCCGGTTGGGGGTTTCACCCTCTTGGTCGTGTCGCGTCAGAACGCAATGTCGGTCTCCAGCGCCCCGAATTCAAGTGGCCCGCCCCGTTCAGTGGCCACGCCCTGCATCCAGGTCTGCACCGTGGACGGACGCACCGGCCTCTGCCTGGGATGCCTGAGGACCCTTGGGGAGATCGGTGGCTGGTCGAAACTTACCGATGAAGAGCGGGCCCGGATCATGGCTGATCTACCCGGCCGCAAGGATCGGTTGGACCCCGCCCTCAGATTCTGAATTCGTTCACCACGCCGTTTCACCGGACGCCAAGGGCTTTGGGTCATGGTGGCTGCATGGCGCGTTTCGATTTCCAGTCCGGCGTGATGTTCGCCCTGGCCCTGACGGCGGCCGGCGTGCTCGGCTATGGCGTCAGCCAGGTCGAGGACATGGACCGCGCCGGGACGGACCCGGTGTTGATGACCGCTTCCACCGCCGTGGCTACGGGGAGCGCGGCCCAGATCAGCCGCGCTTCCGATGGTCACTACTGGGCCGAGGCCGACATCAACGGGCGGGCTGTTCGCGTGCTGGTGGACACAGGCGCCAGCGTGGTGGCCCTGACCCGCGACGACGCCCTGCGTCTGGGCTTCATGCTGGAATCCACCGATTTCGATCACACCGTGATCACCGCCAACGGAGAGGGCCGCGCCGCGCGGATCGAGCTGGCCCACGTGGCCGTGGCGGGCGCCCGGGTCGAGCGCGTTCAGGCCCTGGTTGTGGAGCGCGGCCTGCCTGCGTCCCTGCTGGGCATGAGCTATCTGGGTCGCCTGTCCCGCATCGAGGCCACGCCCCGCGGCCTGACGCTGCGGCCCTGAGGCGGCGGGATCACGCGCTCGCAAGCCTGACGGCTGGGGCGGACACGTTTACATCATTCCGGTCAGAACCGACGCCCTATCGGTGGACATGCGGGCACGGCTGGGCCAGACGGTTGCTATCAGATTCCTGCTGACCGAGAGCGCCGACCGTGGCTGACGACCTCGTATTGATGAGTGCCTGCACACGCACGACCGCCGTACTTCCAGCCGGGTGCGTCCATGGCGAACGGTGATCCTCACGCGGGCGCCCTTGTGAGCGAGCGTCCATCCATGATCCAGCGGGCGCTGCCCCACCCCGGCCTGACGGTCATGCTGATCGTGGTCTGGATGCTGCTGCTGAACGGGCTCAGCTGGGGCGGACTGGTGCTGGCCGTGATCTTCGGCGTCGCCATCCCCCTGCTGACCAGCCGCTTCTGGCCCGGCAATCCGCGCATGCGCTTCGGCCCGCCCCTGTGGGGCTATGTGGGCCTCGTGCTGTGGGACATCGTGGTGGCCAATTTCCAGGTGGCCTGGATCATCCTGTTCCGCCGCAACCGCGACCTGCGCTCGCGTTGGTTGGTGATCCCCACCGAGCTGCGCTCGCCCGAGGCCATCACCACCCTGGCCGCCACCATCAGCCTGACCCCCGGCACGGTGTCCTCGGACATCTCGGCGGACGGCCGGGCCCTGCTGGTGCACATTCTGGACGTGGACGACCCGGACGCCGAGGTGGCCCGCATCAAGCACCGCTACGAACGACGCCTTATGAGGATCTTCCCATGAGCCCGATCGGATTTGGGCTGGGCTTCGCCATGGTCTGCCTGGCCCTGGCTCTGGCCCTGAACCTGTTCCGCCTGTTGCGCGGGCCCACCAGCGGCGACCGCATCCTGGCGCTGGACACCCTGACCATCAACATCATCGCCCTGGTGGTTGTGTTCGGGGTGTGGGAGCGCACCGCCGCCTATTTCGAGGCCGCCCTGCTGCTGGCCATGGTCGGCTTCGTCGGCACGGTGGCCTACTCCAAATTCCTGCTGCGCGGAGACATCGTGGAATGAGCCCGATCCTCCTGACCCTCGCGGAATATCTGGTCGCCTTCCTGCTGGTGATCGGCGGCGGCTTCATCCTGATCGGATCGTGGGGACTGGCGCGGCTGCCGTCCCTGATGACCCGCCTGCACGGACCCACCAAGGCCTCGACCCTGGGCGTGGGCGCCTGCCTGTTCGCCTCCATGGTCTTCTTCCCGGTGTTCGACGGCCAGTATTCGGCCCACGAGCTGCTGATCGCCCTGTTCCTGTTCCTGACCGCGCCAATCACCGCCAATATGATCGCTAAGTCGCACCTGCATCGTCAGGGCCGCAACATCGACCCCAACCCCGCCGACCACATCCGCGAGGGCCTGCCCCAGCCGCCGGGCGACAAGGGCTGGGCCACCTTCGACGACAGCGCCGCCCTGGACCGCAAGGTCGTGAACGACGGCTGATGTCATCGTTCGGCGGTTGCCTTGTTGCGCTGCACAAGGCATAGGGGCGCTTCGTCGGACCCGGACCTGATCCGGGTGGCTACGCTGGGCGCCGATCCCCCGGACACACAACAGGCTGAACCGCCGACAGCGGAACCACCCACGCCGTGACGGGGCGACGGGTCCGCTGGTCCTCCCCGGACGACCCATGAAAATCATCTCCCTCGCGCGCCAGGAATGGCTCGCCAACCCCCGCCGCGACCTGCTGGCGGGCACCGTCGTGGCCCTGGCCCTGATCCCCGAGGCCATCGCCTTCTCCATCATCGCCGGCGTCGATCCGGCGGTGGGCCTGTACGCCAGCTTCGTCATCGCCGTGACCATCTCGTTCGTGGGCGGACGCCCGGCCATGATCTCGGCCGCCACCGGCGCCATGGCCCTGCTAATGGTCACCCTCGTGCGCGACCACGGCCTGGAATACCTGTTCGCCGCCTCCATCCTGACCGGGGTGTTCCAGATCATCATCGGGGTGCTGAAACTGGGGCGCTACATCAAGTTCGTCTCACGCTCGGTGATGACCGGCTTCGTCAACTCCCTGGCCATCCTCATCTTCATGGCCCAGCTGCCCGAGCTGATCGGCGCCAACTGGCAGACCTACGCCATGGTCGCGGGCGGTCTGGCCATCATCTATCTGCTGCCGCGCCTGACCAAGGCCGTGCCCTCGCCGCTGATCGCCATTGTGGTGCTGGCCGGTCTGGCCATGTGGTTGAACATCGACGTGCGCACCGTGGGCGACATGGGCCAGATGCCCTCCACCCTGCCCGTCTTCCACCTGCCCAACGTGCCCCTGACATGGGAGACCCTGGCCATCATCGGTCCGGTGGCCGCCACCCTGGCCTTCGTGGGCCTGCTGGAATCCCTGCTCACCGCCAACCTGCTGGACGACATCACCGACACCCCGTCGGACAAGGACATGGAGTCCCGCGGTCAGGGCATCGCCAACATCCTGTCGCCCCTGTTCGGCGGCATGGCCGGCTGCGCCATGATCGGCCAGTCCATCATCAACGTCACCTCCGGCGCGCGCGGGCGCCTGTCCACCCTGTGGGCCGGCCTGTTCCTGCTATTCCTGATCCTGGTGCTTCAGGACTGGGTGGCCCGCATCCCCATGGCCGCCCTGGTGGCCGTGATGATCATGGTCTCCATCGGCACCTTCGACTGGGGCTCGGTGCGGCGCCTGCGCTCCACCCCCATGCAGTCCTCCATCGTCATGATCGCCACCACCGTCACCGTGGTCCTGACCCACGACCTGTCCCAGGGCGTGATGCTGGGCGTGATCCTGTCGGCCATCTTCTTCATCCGCCGCATGGGCAAGATGATCGAGGTGGTGGAGGCCGACGACAGCACGGACGAGGTGCGCCGCTACACCGTGCGCGGCCACGTCTTCTTCGTCTCGGCGGACCTGTTCGCGGCGGCCTTCGAGTATCACGGCCAGCCCGAGCGCGTGATTATCGACCTCAGCGACGCCCACCTGTGGGACATCACCGCCGTGGCCGCCGTGGACAAGGTGGTGTTCCGCTATCGCCGCCGGGGCGTGAAGGTCGAGGTCTACGGCATGAACGCCGCCGCCCAGACCCTGGTCGCCCGCACCGGCCGCCACGACAAGGCCCACCTGCCCGAGGGCGCTGCGCACTGATCTCAAATCCGTCATCGCCGGGCTTGTCCCGGCGATCCATACGCGCCGACGAGGCAAGTCGAGCGCGGCGCTGTCCGCGATTATGGATTCCCGGGACAAGCCCGGGAATGACGGATCGAGGGGGCCTTAGACGTACGTCAGAAACGTCTCGACCTCGGCCTTCGACCCGATCATCACCGGCACCCGCTGGTGCAGGGCGGCCGGGACCACGTCCAGCATGGCCTGCGTCCCGTCACTGGCCGCGCCGCCGGCCTGCTCCATGACCATGGCCATGGGCGCCGCCTCGTACATCAGGCGCAGGCGGCCCGGCTTCGACGGGTCCTTGCGGTCGGCCGGGTACAGGAACACCCCGCCGCGCATCATGATGCGGTTCACGTCCGCTACCATGGACGCCACCCAGCGCATGTTGAAATCCTTGCCGCGCGGCCCCGTGGTCCCCGCCAGACAGTCGGCGATGTAGCGCTGCACCGGCTCGTGCCAGTGCCGCTGGTTCGAGGCGTTGATGGCGAATTCCTTCGTCTCGGCCGGCACGGCGATGCGGTCATGGGTCAGCACCCACTCCCCGCTGTCGGGCTCAAGCGTGAAGCCGAACGCGCCGTCGCCCAGGGTGAACACCAGCAGGGTCTGGGGGCCGTACACCACATAGCCCGCCGCCGCCTGATTGCGCCCCGGCTGGAAGAAGTCCTCCGCCGCCGGATCGCGCGGCGTCTCCGCCGACGGCGCGGGCAGCACCGAGAAGATGGTGCCGATGGACACGTTCACCTCGATGTTGCTGGACCCGTCCAGCGGATCGAACAGCACCAGCCAGCCCTCGTTCGGGCCCACCTGGGCCACGGTCACGATGTCGTCCTGCTCCTCGGACGCCACGGCCACCACGCCCGGCGCGGCGCGGCACACGTCCATCATGATGTCGTCGGCGGCCAAATCGAGGGTCTTCTGCACCTCGCCCTGCACATTGGTGTCGCCCGCCACACCCAGCATGTCCGCCGTCGCGCCCTGACGCACCGCATGGCTGATGCGCACGCACCCCTCGGCGATCCCGGCGATCAGCCCCTTCAGGCCGTCAGGCGCGGACTGGGCGTTCAAGAAGGCGGCGAGGGTCTTGCCGGACGTTTGGGCCATGGGGGTCTCCGTATGATGCAGGCGATCTCGCATCCCGCGACGCAGGGCGCAACCTGCGCTATCCGTAGCGAAACGAAACGGGAGGAATCGCATGGGGCAAGGCCCGCTGAACGGCCTGAAGGTCGTGGAGTTCGCCGGCATCGGTCCCGCGCCCTTCTGCGCTGCTCTGCTGTCCGACCTGGGCGCCGAGGTGCTGCGCATCGACCGGCCGGGCGGCGGCGCGGCGCCCCATGACGTCACCGCGCGCGGCCGGGCCGGCTCGCTGGCGCTGGACCTGAAGGCGGAGGCTGACCGCGAAACCGCCATGCGGGCCATCGCCGCCGCCGACGTGCTGATCGAGGGCTTCCGCCCCGGCGTCATGGAGCGGTTGGGTCTGGGCCCGGATGAGGTGCTGGCCGCCAATCCGCGCCTGATCTACGGCCGCATGACCGGCTGGGGCCAGACCGGGCCGCTGGCCCACGCGGCAGGGCACGACATCAACTACATCGCCGTCACCGGCGCCCTGGACGCCATCGGGCCGAAGGGCGGCGATCCGGTCCCGCCCCTCAATCTGGTGGGCGACTACGGCGGCGGCGCGCTGTATCTGGCCATGGGCATCCTCGCCGCCCTGCACGAGCGCCAGTCTTCCGGCAGGGGTCAGGTGATCGACGCGGCGGTGGTGGACGGCACCGTCTCCCTGATGGGCGTCTTCAGCTGGCTGACCCACGACGGCCTCACCAGCATGAAGCGGGGCGAGGGCCTGCTGAACGGCGCCATGCCCTTCTACCGCACCTACCCCTGCGCCGACGGCCGCCACGTCTCGGTCGGGCCGCTGGAGCCGGCTTTCTATCTGGATCTGCGCACCCGTCTGGGCCTGACGCCCCAGCCCACCGGCGACATGGATCAACAGGCCGCCGAACTGGCCGCCGTCTTCGCCACCAAGCCCCGCGATCACTGGACCGCCCTGCTGGAAGGCACCGACGCCTGTTTCGCCCCCGTCCTGTCGCTGGACGAGGCGCCCGCGCACCCCCATCTGGCCGCCCGCGAGAGCTTCACCGAGGCCTTCGGCGTCACCCAGCCCGCCCCCGCCCCCCGCTTCTCCCGCACCCCGGGCGAGATTCAGGGCCCGCCAGCCAAGGCTGGGGACAAGGGCGACGCCGTGCTGGCGCGGTGGTCGAAGACCCGGGCGTAAAGGTGTTTCAGCAAATCCACCGCTCACCCCGGCGAAGGCCGGGGTCCAGATCATAGAGCTCCACGACTGGACAGACGGGCGCGGCCCCTTCATCCCCTTCGGGTGCTCGCCATCTGGACCCCGGCCTTCGCCGGGGTGAGCGGATGAAGAGACACAACGTCTGCCCGTAAGGAGTCGCCCATGTCCCAACCCGTCATCGTCATCACCGGCGCCCACGGCGCCCTTGGCTCCGCCGTCGCCAAGGCGGCCATCGAAGCGGGCTGGCGCGCCGCCGCCGTCGACCACGCCGACAAGGGCGCTCTCCCCGGCGCGGCCCTGACCCTGTGCGGCGTCGACCTGACCGACGCCGATCAGGCGGGCAAGGCCATGAAGACCGTCGCCGACCGCCTCGGCCGCATCGACGCCCTGCTCAACATCGCCGGCGGCTTCGTCTGGCAGACGACCGAGGACGGCGACCCCACCGCCTGGGGCCGCATGCACGCCCTGAACGTCACCACCGCCCTGAACGCCAGCCGCGCCGCCCTGCCCATGCTGAAGCAAGCGCCGGACGGCCGCATCGTCAATGTGGGCGCGGCGGGCGCTCAGAAGGCCGCCGCGGGCATGGGTGCCTACGCCGCCTCAAAGGCCGGCGTGCACCGCCTGACCGAATCCCTGGCCGAGGAGCTCAAGGACGGCGCCGTCACCGTCAACGCCGTCCTGCCCTCCATCATCGACACCCCCGCCAACCGCGCCGACATGGGCGAGGAGAACGCGGACAAGTGGGTCAAGCCCGCCGATCTGGCCGCCGTCATGCTGTTCCTGGCCTCCCCCGCCGCCCGCGCCGTCACCGGCGCCCTGATCCCCGTCACCGGCCGGGTCTGAGCCATGACGCCCCGCCGCAGCGTCCTGTACCTGCCCGCCTCCAACCCCCGCGCGGTTGAGAAGGCCCGCACCCTGCCCTGCGACGTGGTGGTGCTGGATCTGGAGGACGCGGTCGGCCCGGACGACAAGACCGCCGCCCGCGACGCCGCCGTGGCGGCCCTGCGTCAGGGCGGGTTTCAGGCCCGGGAGGTGGGCGTGCGCGTCAACGGCCTCGATACCGACTGGGGCGACGCAGATCTGACGGCCCTGCACGCCGCCGCCCCTGCCTTCATCGTCGCGCCCAAGGTCTCCAGCGCCGATCAGGCCGCCGCCTTCACCGCGCTTCTGCCGGACGGCGCCGCCCTGTGGGCCATGATCGAGACGCCGCAGGCCCTGTTCCATCTGGACGCCATCGCCGCCACGCCCGGCCTCGCCGCCCTGATGCTGGGGGTCAACGATCTGGCCGCCATGCTGCGTTGCGGCCCCGCTGACGACCGCGAACCGCTGAAGACCGCCATGAGCCTGACCGTCGCCGCCGCCCGCGCCCACGGCCTGTCCCCCATCGACGGGGTCTTCAACGCCCTGGACGACGACGCCGGCTTCGTGGCCGAATGCCGTCAGGGCCGCCTCTACGGCTTCGACGGCAAGAGCCTGATCCATCCCCGCCAGATCGCCCCCGCCAACGCCGCCTTCGCTCCGTCCGCCGACGAAATCGCCTGGGCCGATGCGGTGGTCGCGGCCTTTGACGACCCGGCCAATGCCGGAAAAGGCGTCATCCGCGTGAACGGCGCCATGGTGGAACGGCTTCATCTGGCCCGCGCCCGCGACACGCTCGCCTTGCGTGATCTCGCCGGAACACTCTAAGAGTTCACAGACTCGTTATCCTCAGGCTCCAGATCGCATTGTCAGTCGCCTCGCCATCCCCGTCCGCCGGAGCCGATCCGGACGCCAGCGACGCGCCGCCTGAAGCCATTCCCGGCCTGACCGGCCGCCGTTTCCTGATCATCTCCGCGCCGTTCGGCGCCTATTCCCGCAAGCTGGCCGCCGTCCTCCGCGACAACGGCGCGGTGGTGCGCCGCATGATCTTCAACGCGGGCGACCTGCTGGACTGGGGCTCGCGCGATGCGGTGAAGTTCCGCCGCGGCGGCGACGCCTGGCCCCACGCCCTTGCGGGGCTGGCAGAGGATTACACCGACCTGGTCCTGTTCGGCGAGGCGGGCATCTACAACCAGACGGTGATCGATCAGGCGGACCGGCTCAAGGCCTCCGTCTGGGTCATCGAGAACGGCTATTTCCGGCCCCACTGGGTGACCATGGAGCGGAACGGCGTCAACGCCCGCTCCACCCTGCCCCGCTCGGCCGACGGCTATCCGGCCCCGGCGCCCCGCGAGCCTTCGTTTCAGGAGGCGGGCGCCATCCTGCCGCACCATGTGTGGAACCTGGCGCTCTATCACACGGTGCAGGTCGCCGGTCGCTTGCTGTTTCCCCGCTACGTGCGCCCCTATACCCGCCATGCCCTCGTTCAGGCCGGGGGTCACGCCTGGCGCTATCTGAAGCTACGCTTCGCCTCGCCGCTGGCCACGGACACGGACGTGATCGCCGGGCGCGGCCCGTTCTTCATCGCCTGTCTCCAGCGGGAAGGCGACACGACCCTGCTGCGCTATTCCGACTACCCCACCAACACCGCGTTCCTCAAACAGGTGATCGGCGACTTCGCCCAAGCCGCGCCGCGACAGACCCGTCTGGTGGTCAAGAACCATCCCCTGGATCCGGGGCTGGTCAGATACAGCGCCGTGGTGCGACGGCTGGCTCGCCAACACGGCGTTGAGGACCGCGTTGATTTCATCGACGGCGGCAATCTGGCGACCCTGTGCCGCGCGTCCCAGGGCATGGTGGTGAACAACTCCACCGCCGCCCTTTCCGCCGTGGGGTTCGGCACGCCGGTCAAGGTGCTGGGACAGGCCTTCTTCGACTTCGAGGGCCTGACCGATCAGCAACCCCTGTCCGGCTTCTGGAACGATCCCCGGCGCCCGGACCACGACCTGTACGTCCGCTTCCGCGAGCACGTGCTTCACCGCACCCAGATCAACGGCAGCTATCACAACCCGGCCATGCAGGACGCGACGGCCCGCCGCATGGCCATGGCCTTCGCCGGGGGCTGGGATCGGGCCCAGGTCCAGTGAGCGCGCCCACGCCCGCCTGGGTCTGCGCGCCCGGCGTCCGGCGCCTGCCCAATCTGGCGGCCTTCCTGCCCGAATATGATCTGCACACCCTGCCCGGCCGCGACGTTCAGGCCGTTCTGGGCTGGGGCATGAAGCCCACCGCCGCCCACGGCCGCCGCTGGGCTGAGAAGCAGAGCGTTCCCTATGTCGCGTTGGAGGACGGCCTGCTCCGTTCGGTCGGTCTGGGCGAGGCGGGGGCGACATCCCTCAGCATCGTCGCCGACGATCTGGGCATCTATTACGACGCCACGCGGCCTTCCCGTCTGGAGCGGCTGATCGCCGAGGCGCCGGGCTGGATGTCGCCGGACCTGCGCATCCGCGCCCGCGCCCTGATCGAGTGCATCGTCGAGAGCGGCGTGTCCAAGACCAATATGGGCGGTCCGCTGGACGAGACCCTGCTAAAGCCCGGCCGCCGCATCCTGATCGTGGATCAGACCCACGGCGACGCCTCCATCGGCTTCGGCCTGGCCAGCCCGCAGTCCTTCATCGACATGCTGGACGCCGCACGCAGCGACGAGGCCGGCGCCCAGCTCATCGTCAAGCGCCACCCGGCCGTGGCCGCAGGCCGCAAGCAGGGCTGCATCCCCGCCGACCGGCTGGGCGACGTCACCCTGATCGACACCGACGTCCGGCCCGCCGACCTGCTGGCCCAGGTGGACGCCGTCTATACGGTCACCAGCGGTCTTGGATGGGAGGCGCTGCTGCGCGGCCTGCCCGTGCGCTGTTTCGGGGCGCCCTTCTATTCCGGCTGGGGCCTGACCACGGACGCCGTGGACACCGGCCGCCGGGGCCAGTTGCGCGAGATCGAGTCCATCGCCGCCGCCGCCCTGATCCGTTACGCCCGCTATGTGGACCCGGTCACCGGCCGCACCTGCGAGGCGGAACAGGCGCTGGAGCGGCTCATCGCCCTGCGTGACCGCGCCGACCGGCTGGCGGGCCTGAACGCCTGCGTCGCCTTCGCCCCGGCCAAACGCCCGCCCGTGCGCCGCCTGCTCAACTCGCCCAAGGGGCCGGTGCGCTATTTCGCGTCCGCATCCGGCGCCCGGACCGCCGCCGAGGCCGAAGGCGGCCGCATCGTCTGCTGGGCCTCGCGCACAGGCGCCGACTTCGAGCAGGCGACCGAGGGCTTCACCGGCCAGATCCTGCGCATGGAGGACGGCTTCATCCGCTCACGCGGGCTCGGCTCGGACTTCGTCGGCGCCCTGTCGGTGACGCTGGACGATCTGGGCGTCTATTACGACGCTACCCGGTCTTCGCGGCTGGAGGCCCTGGTCCAGCAAGGCGGCTTCGCCCCCGCCCTGCTGGCCCGCGCCGCCCGCCTGCGTGAGCGGATCGTTTCGGCGGGCCTCAGCAAATACAATCTGCCCGCCCCGTCCGGCGCCTTCGACGCCTGGCCCACGGATCTCCAGCGAATTCTCATCGTCGGCCAGGTGGAGAACGACCAGTCGATCCTGAAAGGTTGCGCCCACATCCGCACCAACGCCGGTCTGGTCGCCGCCGTGCGCGCGGACCATCCGGACGCCTTCCTGATCTACAAGAATCACCCCGACGTGCTGGCGGGGAATCGTCCCGGCATGCTGGACGGAGCCGCGCTGGACGCCGTGGACGCCTCGGCCGACGGGCTCGACATCATCCAGTGTCTGGACCACGCCGACCGTCTGGCCACCCTGACCTCCCTGTCGGGCTTCGAGGCCCTGCTGCGCGGCAAGCCCGTGACCACATACGGTACGCCGTTCTTCGCCGGCTGGGGCCTGACTGAAGACCGCGTCCCCTGCCCGCGCCGCACACACCGGGCGACCCTGGACGAACTGGTGGCCGCCGCTCTCATCCTCTACCCGGTCTATGTGGCCCCGAACGGCTGGCCTTGCGAGGCCGAGGATCTGGTCGAGGCCCTGATCGCAGCGAAGCACGCCCCCGCGCCGAAACCGCCTGCGAACCAGATCGCCCGCTGGTGGACCGGAATTCGCGCCAGTCTCGACCGGACGTCGCCGCCGTCCTATTGATGGGCTTCGTCAACAAAACGGACAAACCGTGACCCAGACCATTCAGGCCGTCATCGCGGCGACCGGCCTTCACACACCCGACCAGTCCATCTCCAACGCCGAACTGGTGGCCGCCTACAACGCTTTCGCCGATCGCTTCAACGCGGCCAACGCCGAGGCCATCGCGGCGGGTGAGCTGGAGGCGCTCACCCATTCATCATCGGAGTTCATCGAGAAGGCCTCGGGCATCAAGTCCCGCTTCGTGGTGGAGAAGTCGGGCATCCTCGATCCGGACCGCATGGTCCCGCACATTCCCGAACGCTCCAACGAAGAGCTGTCGGTGCTGGGGGAAATGGCGGTGAAGGCCGCGCAGGAAGCCATCGCCCGCTGGGGCAAGCCGGTCAGCGAGATCGGCGCGGTCATCTGCGCCGCGTCCAACATGCAGCGTCCCTACCCCGCCATGGCCATCGAGGTGCAGCAGGCGCTGGGCATCGACGGCTTCGCCTTCGACATGAACGTGGCCTGCTCCTCGGCCACCTTCGGCCTGAAGACCGCCGCCGACTTCATCGCCTCCGGTTCGGTCAAGGCGGTGCTGATGGTGAACCCCGAGATCTGCTCGGCCCACCTGAACTTCCGGGATCGCGACAGCCATTTCATCTTCGGCGACGTGGCCACGGCCGTGATCGTCGAGGCGGCCGATCAGGCGACCGGCGGCTGGGACATTCTGGGGACGCGGCTCAAGACCGTCTTCTCCAATAATATCCGCAACAATTTCGGCTTCCTGAACCGCGCCGGCCGCGAGGACGTCACCGCCGTCGCGGACGGGGCTCGCCCTGACGGCCTCACCGACAAGCTGTTCGTCCAGCAGGGCCGCAAGGTCTTCAAGGATGTGGTGCCCATGGTCTCCGAAATGATCGTGGACCACGCCCGCGATCTGGCCATCGATCCCACCGGCCTGAAGCGCCTGTGGCTGCACCAGGCCAACATCAACATGAACGAGATGATCGGCAAACGCGTGCTGGGCCGCGAGCCGGCGCCGGGCGAGAACGTCATCATCCTGGACGACTACGCCAACACCTCGTCAGCCGGTTCGATCATCGCCTTCCACCTGCACAACGACGGCTTCGCGCCGGGCGACACCGGCCTGATCTGCAGCTTCGGCGCCGGCTATTCCGCAGGCTCGGTGTTCGTCAGAAAGCGGGCCTGAAGGTCGCCTTCCGTCTCAGCGGGCAGCGGCCACCAGCGCGCCGCGCACACGCCATGCGGCCATCAGGCCCAGCCCCGCCAGCACCGCCATGGCCAGGTATCCCAGCGCGCCATAAGCGTCATAAAGCGGCCCAGCCAGCAGGGTGGCCATGCCGATCAGGACGCCGGACGACAGGGCCGACAGCAGGGTCTGGGCGGCCGTCTGGTTCGCGGGCGGCGCCAGACGCTCAACGATCTGCAGGCCCGCCAGGAAGGTCGCCGCGAAGCTGAGCGCATGCAGGGCCTGCAGCGGCCACAGCAGCCAAAGGGGCGGCATGAAGGCCAGGGCGATCCAGCGCACCACCGCCGCGCCGCCGCCGATCATCAGCAAGAGCCAAGGCCCGATCCCGCGCCGCCGCCGCCACGGCTCCACCACCCACATGAACAGCACCTCCACCACCACGCTGAAGCCCCACAGCATGCCGGTGATGGACTCCGGGATGCCCCGCGCCTTCCACTCGATGGCCGAGAATCCGTACAGGAAGGCGTGGGTGGCCTGAATGGCGCCGACGGCCAGAATGGCGGTCATGAACACCGGGTCGGCGACCAGGGCGCCGAGGCCCTTGAACCGATCTCGCGCGCGCGGCCCCGCGCCTTCCCCCACCGGCTCGGGTGGCAGGACGGTCAGGGCGATCAGGGCGCCGCCCATGCTGGCGATCACCAGCCACAGGACGATCACGTCGGGCGACGCGCGCAGCAGCAGCGCGCCCATGCCCACATTGGCCGCCACGAAGGCCAGCGATCCGGCGCTGCGCGGGGCGGCGAAGGTGAAGCCCTCGCGCGCGGCGCCTCTCAGGGTCAGCACGTCGGCCAGGGGGATGATCGCCGCCGCCGCCGTCGCCCCCACGAACCACAGCGGCAGCCACAGGGCGTAGCCCTCCACCAGCCCGGCCGCGCCATAACCGACGGCGGCGATGACGCTCAGAATGGCGATGGCTGTGCGGCGATAGGCGAAGCTGTCGGCCCAGACCGCGATCATGGGGCCGGTGACCAGCCGCGCCAGCATGGGCGCGGCCAGCAGGGTTCCGATCTCGGCCCCGTTCAGCCCCTGCGACTGGAACCACAGCCCGGCGAACGGCAAGCTGACGCCGGTCGAGCCGAACAACAGAACGTAATGGGCGGCGTTGCGCCAGGCGGTGGTCATGGCCGGGCCTTTAGCAGGCCCGGCGGACGGCGTCAGGCCGCGTCGTGGCGGCGGAACAGCTTGCCCTTCTCGGCCCACAGCACGAACACCAGCGCGCCCAGACCACAGACCACGAAGCCCAGCGACAGGGGCAGCGTCGAGCCATCATACTGCTGGCCGATGAAGAAGCCGATCAGGGCCCCGCCCACGGTGGTGATCAGCCCCTGCACCGAGGAGGCCGTGCCCGCGATATGACCCAGCGGCTGCATGGCCATGGCGCCGAAATTGCCGGGCACCAGACCGAAGAAGAACATGGTCGCCGCCTGCAACGCGATGAAGGTCCACATCACCTCATGGCCCGTGGCGGCCACCAGCACATGCACAACCGCCATGCCCGTGAAGCCCAGCAGCGCCAGGTGGGACAGGAACCGCATGCCCATACGCTCCACCAGCCGCGCGTTCACGATCGAGGCGATGGCGATGGCGCCGGCGATGCCCGCGAAGGCGATGGGAAACACATTGGGTCGCCCGAAGGTGTCGGCGAATATCTGCTGGGACGAGTTGATGAAACCGAACAGGGCGCCGGTGATCATCATCATGCCCAGCATGTAGCCCACCGCCTGGCGATGGGTCAGGCTTTCACGGAAGCCCGCCGCGATGCGCCCCAGCTTGATGGGCAGGCGATACTCGGGATGCAGGGTCTCGGGCAGCTTGAGGAAGCACCACACCAGCGCCGCCGCCCCCGCAGCGCCCAGCACCAGGAAAATTTCCCGCCACTCGCCCACGAACAGCACCAGCTGGCCCACGCTCGGCGCAATGATCGGCACGCCGAGAAAGACGATGAAGGCCAGCGACATGACCCGCGCCATGGTCCGGCCGGAATAGCAGTCCCGCACGATGGACACCGCCAGCACCCGCAGCGCCGCCGCCCCCACGCCCTGCAAGGCGCGCGCGATCAGCAGGCTGTCGAAGGTCGGCGCCAGCGCCGCCAGCAATCCGAACAGGGTGTAGATCCCCAGCCCGATCAGCAGCAGCGGCTTGCGCCCGAACCGGTCGGCCAGCGGGCCATAGACGATCTGCGCCCCGCCGAAGCCCAGCAGATAGGCCGTCACCACCCACTGGCGATCGTTGTCGGCCAGCACGCCCAGATCCGCGCCAATCTGCGGCAGGGCCGGCAGCATGGCGTCGATGGCCAGGGCGTTCAGGGCCATCAGCGTCGCGATGGTGACGACAAAGGCCCGGAACCCCAGACCGGGATGCGGCGGGGCGGAGGAAGCGGATGCGGGGGAGGACATCGGCTCCATATCGGCGCACGATGTGACGGAAGCTAGAGCACGGCCGAAAAATCCTCCCCCACTGGGGGAGGGGGACCATGCAAAGCATGGTGGAGGGGGTCCATCCGCCGCACAATCAAAATACCTGTCCGACGCACAACCTTCACCATATCCTCCGCCCCATGGACGCTCCGAAGGAAACCGTCACCCGGGCTCGTCAGCTTCGCCGCAAGCTGACCTTGCCCGAGGTGATCCTCTGGAACGCCTTGCGCGGGCGCCGCCTGGACGGCTGGCGTTTCCGCCGTCAGCATCCGCTAGGGCCCTACATCCTCGACTTCTACTGCGCAGAGGCGCGGCTTGCGGTGGAGATCGACGGCGCGGCGCACGATCACCCGGACAAGATCGAGCACGATCAGCGCCGCACCCGCTGGCTGGAGGGCTGCGGCGTGCGGGTGCTGCGCATTCCGGCGCGCGAAGTGCTCGGAAATCTGGACGGAGTGCTCATCGGCTTGCGCGAAGAGCTTGGGCGGAACGAAGGACAGCGGTGAGGCGGAAACACCCCCTCCACCGCTTCGCGGTCCCCCTCCCCCAGAGGCGGAGGATTAGGCCGCCCGGTTGGAGCCTTCCGGCGCGGTCCAGCGCAGGACCGGCTGGCGCGCGGCGCGGGTTTCGTCCAGGCGCCGCATGGGGGCGTGGAACGGCGCGCCCTTGAAGCGGTCCACATCGCCGGCCTTCGCGGCCGTCGCCAGCGCGCGCATGGCCTCGATGAAGCGGTCCAGCTCGGCCTTGGACTCCGTCTCGGTGGGCTCGATCAGCATCGCCCCGTGCACCACCAGCGGGAAGTACATGGTCATGGGGTGGAAGCCCTCGTCGATCATCGCCTTGGCGAAGTCGAGGGTGGTGATGTCCGTGCCCTTCAGCCACTCGTCGTCGAAAAGGGCCTCGTGCATGCACGGCCCCTCGGGGAAGGCGGCGCTCATCACGTCCGACAGTCGGGCCTTGATGTAGTTGGCGTTCAGCACCGCGTCCTCGGCCACCTGACGCAGGCCGTCGGAGCCATGGCTCATCATGTAGCTGAGCGCGCGCACATACATGCCCATCTGGCCCTGGAAGGCGCACAGGCGGCCGAACGCCTGTTCGGCCTCGTCCTCGGCAAACTCCACCAGCCTGAAGCCGTCCTTGCCGCCGACCACCCAGGGCGCCGGGGCGAACGGGGCCAGCGCCTCGGACAGCACCACCGGACCCGCGCCCGGTCCGCCGCCGCCGTGGGGCGTGGAGAAGGTCTTGTGCAGGTTGATGTGCATGGCGTCCACGCCCAGATCGCCCGGCCGCACCCGGCCGACGATGGCGTTGAAATTGGCCCCGTCGCAGTAGAAATAGGCCCCCGCCTCGTGGGTCAGGCGGCTGATCTCCAGGATGTCCCGCTCGAACAGGCCACAGGTGTTGGGGTTGGTCACCATGATGGCGGCCACGTCGTCGCCCAGCTTGGCCTCAAGGTCGGCCAGATCCACGCGCCCGTCGTCGGTCTGGGCGATCTCCACTACCTGATAGCCGACGAAGGCCGCGGTGGCCGGGTTGGTGCCGTGGGCGCTGGTGGGCACCAGCACCTTGTTGCGGGGCTTGTCCGAGCGCAGGCCGTGACCCGCCGCCCGGTGCGCCGCGCGAATGGCCATCAGGCCGCACAGCTCGCCGTGAGCGCCGGCCTTGGGCGACAGGGCGACGGCGGGCATGCCGGTCAGGGTGGTCAGCCAGTGGGACAGCGAATCCATCAGCTCCAGCGCGCCCTGCACCGTGGACTGCGGCTGCAGCGGGTGAATGTCCGAAAAGCCCGGCAGGCGCGCCATCTTCTCGTTCAGGCGCGGATTGTGCTTCATGGTGCACGAGCCCAGCGGATAGATGGCCAGGTCGATGGCGTGGTTCTTCTGGCTCAGCCGCACATAGTGGCGCATGGCCTCGGGCTCGCTCAGGCCCGGCAGTCCGATGGGATCGGCCCGCACCAGATCGCCCAGATCGCCGCCGTCGCTCTTCGGCTGCGGCAGGTCGACGCCGGTCTTGCCCCAGCCCTCGCCCTCGAAGATCAGCGCCTCGTCCTGCAACAGGCCACGCCCGCCCGTCAAGGTGTCCGGCTTGGTCTCGACCGCGTTCGGCGTCGTGGGGCGTCCCACAGTGTTCATGGTGCTCATCACAGAACCTCCGCCAGGGCGGTTTTCAGGGATTGGATGTCGTCATCCGTCGTGGTCTCGGTGGCCGCGATCAGCAGCACGTCGTCGAACCCGGCGCCGGGGTTCAGGCGGCCGTAGGGCACGCCCGCCAGCACGCCGCGCTCGGCCAGTTGATCCACCACCTCGGCGGCGTTCTTCGGCAGCTTCACCGCGAACTCGTTGAAGAAGCGCGGGGTCAGCACCTCCACGCCCGGAACCGACGCCACCGCATCGCGGGTCGCCAGCGCCTTCTCGTGGTTCAGCAGGGCCATGCGGCGCAGGCCCGTCTCGCCCAGCAGGCTCATGTGGATGGTGAACGCCAGCGAACACAGGCCGGAATTGGTGCAGATGTTCGACGTGGCCTTGTCGCGGCGGATGTGCTGCTCGCGGGTGGACAGGGTCAGGACGAAACCACGCCGACCCTCCGCGTCCTCGGTCTCGCCGCACAGGCGGCCGGGCATCTGGCGCACCAGCTTGTCGCGGGTGGCGAACAGCCCGATGTAGGGGCCGCCGAAGTTCAGGGCGTTGCCGATGGACTGACCCTCCGCCGCCACGATGTCCGCGCCCATCTCGCCCGGCGATTTCAGCAGGCCCATGGACACCGCCTCGGTCACCACCACGATCAGCAGGGCGCCCGCGGCCTGGGCCGCCTCGGCGATCTTCGTCACGTCCGTGGCCGTGCCGAACACGTTGGGCGTCTGCACCACCACGCAGGCGGTGTCGGCGTCGATGGCCGCGATCACCGCATCCTCGGCGTCGATGGCCGGGTCCAGCGCCTGGGTCTCGACCCCCACCGCGTGCACCACCGTCTCGGTGGCCGACACATAGTGCGGGTGCACCCCGCCCGAGATCACCGCCTTGTTCCGGCGCGTCACCCGGGTGGCCATCAGCACGCCCTCGGCCATGGCGGTGGAGCCGTCATAGAGCGAGGCGTTGGCCACGCCCATGCCGGTGAGGTTCGCCACCTGGGTCTGGAACTCGTACAGGTACTGCAGCGTGCCCTGGGCGATTTCCGGCTGATAGGGCGTGTAGCTGGTCAGGAACTCGGACCGCTGGATGATGTGGTCCACCGTCGCCGGCACATGGTGGCGATAGGCTCCTGCCCCGCAGAAGAACGGCGCATCCCCCGCCACGGTGTTCTTGCCCGCCATCCGCTTGAGGCTGCGCTCCACCTCGAGCTCCCCCATCACGCGGGGCAGGTCGACGAAGCCGTCGCGCCGCGCCGCCTGGGGCACGTCCACGAACAGGTCATCCACGGATTTCGCCCCGATGGCGGCCAGCATGGCCGCGCGGTCGTCGGGCGTCAGGGGGAGGTAGCGCATGGTTCGGTTCCTTGTCATCCCGGACAGCGCGAAGCGCTGATCCGGGACGGCGTAGGGAGGGTTTATTCGTCCCGGTCAGCCCGCAGGGTTGAACCGGGACACGGGGAGAAATACGACGCTCGCCCCGGATGAGCTTCGCTCTCCGGGACAACAAAACATGGGCGCGCCCGGTCCCGGCTCTACGCTTCGCTTCGGCCGGGATGACAAGGTCACGCCGGCAATCCTAGAGCGTAGCCAGATAGACGTCGTAGGCCGCCTGATCCATCAGGGCGTCCAGCGAGGAAGCATCCGCCACCTTGATGCGGGCGAACCAGCCGTCGCCCTGGGGGTCGGCGTTGACGGTCTCGGGGGCCGAGGCCAGGGCGGCGTTGGCCTCGACCACTTCCCCAGCGATGGGCGCGTAGACGTCCGAGGCCGCCTTGACGCTCTCGACCACGGCGAAGCTGTCGCCCGCCTTCACGGTCTTGCCCACTTCCGGGGTCTCGACGAACACCACGTCGCCCAGGGCATCGGCGGCGTGCTTCGAGATGCCGACGGTGGCCACGTCGCCCTCCAGACGGACCCACTCATGTTCCTTGGTGTAACGCATTGGCTGCTTCCTTGCGGGCCTGACGATCAGGACTTGGGTTTGCGATAATAGCGGTTGGCGACGAACGGCGTGGCGACCACCTCGGCGGCCAGCGGCTTGCCGCGCACGATGACGGTCAGGGCGGTGCCGATCTCCGAGAACTGCGGCGGCACATAGCCCATGGCGATGTTCTTGCCGAGCGACGGCGACGGCCCGCCCGAGGTCACCTTGCCGATGACGGCGCCGTTCGCATCGGCGATCTCCGCGCCTTCGCGGGCCGGGGCGCCTTCCTTGACGTGCAGCCCGACGCGGACCCGCGACAGGGCGCCGTCCAGTTCCTTCAGGATCCGGTCGGCGCCGGGGAAGTCGGCCCGCTCCTTGCGTGATTTCGACAGGGCGAAGGTCAGGGCCGCCTCCACCGGGCTGGTGGTCTCGTCGGCGTCGTGGCCGTACAGCGGCAAACCGGCTTCGAGCCGCAAAGAATCCCGCGCGCCCAGACCGATGGGCTTGACCCGCGCGTCCTCGAGAATGGTGTTCCAGATGCGCTCGGCCTGATCCGCCGGGACCGAAATCTCGTAGCCGTCCTCGCCGGTGTAGCCCGAGCGCGACACGAAGCAGTCCGCGCCGAACAGCATAAGCCGCGCCGAATCCATGAATCCGAACTCCGCCAGCACCGGCTCGTGCGCCGCCATCACCTCGGCGGCCTCGGGGCCCTGGATGGCGAGCAGGGCGCGGTCCAGCCGGGTCAGCTTCGCGTCGCCTTCCAGCCCCGCCTCGATGTGGGCGAAGTCGGCGTCCTTGCAGGCGGCGTTGACCACGATGAACAGCCCGTCGTGGTCGGGCTTGCCCGCCATCAGGTCGTCCATGATCCCGCCCTTGTCGTTCAGCAGCAGGGAGTATTTCTGGCGGCCCGCTTTCAGGATCCCGTAGTCGCCGGGCACGAAGCGCTCGAACTGCGCCACGGCGTCGGCGCCGGTCAGCTTGGCCTGGCCCATGTGGGACACGTCGAACAGACCCGCGTGCTCGCGGGTCCAGCGGTGCTCGGCCAGCACGCCCTCGTACTGGACCGGCATGTCGTAGCCCGCGAACGGGACCATGCGCGCGCCCAGCGCCCTGTGCGCGGCGTTAAGGGGCGTGGTCTTCAGGGTCTGGTCGCTCATGGGCACGCTCCGGCTGGGGTGGGTCGGCGGCGCACCGGGCGAAGCTTCGCCCGTCACGCGCCCCCGCTGTCCTGAAGCCTGAGAGATTCCGCTCCGGATCTGATCCGATGCTTGCTCCGTCGGCGAGCCCGAAGGCTGCTTTCCAGCGTTCCTGAGCCGTCGCGGTCCTTTTGCCTGAGCGTTTCCGGGGCGGTTGCGCCTTCGGCTCCGAGGCCCGGAATCAGGACCTCGATCTCTCCCGCGAGAGCCACTCTTCCCTGTGCGCGGAACCCTTCGGAGTCAAGCGGCGCCGTCGTTCAGGGCCTGCGCCAAACCGCGCGCCGCGGCGCTCACGTCGGCCCAGGTCACGTCAAAACCATCGTCGCCGCCGTAGTAGGGATCCTCAACCGGCTCCCCTGCTCGCCCCGCGTGCTCCAGCATCAGGCTCAGGTCGGCCCGCGCGCCCGGCGGCCTCAGACGTTCCAAATCAGCCAGATTGTCCGGGTCCATGGCCACGATGTGGGTGAAGCGGTCGAAGTCCTCCGCCCTCACCTGCCGCGCCCGATAGCCGCCGATGTCGACGCCGTTCCGCCGCGCCACGGCCTGGGCACGGTGGTCCGGCGCATGCCCCTGATGCCAGTCGCCCGTGCCCGCCGAATCGACCGCGACAGCCAGCCCCCGCCGCTCGGCCTCCTGCCGGAACGCCGCCTCGGCCAGGGGCGAGCGACAGATGTTGCCGAGACAAACGAACAGGACGGCGACTTTCGACATCGGGACCCCTCTTTATTTATATCGCGCGCGAGCCGGGCGCCCGGCGCCGAAATCGGACACTCAGGTCTTCTAACCGGGGCTTTTAGCCGCTAGCAAAACCTCTTCGGAAATGGGTGATCCTTGTTCCGGGCTGATTCCGAGGAGCCGCCTTGCTGCTTGCCTTCCTGGCCGTCCTGCCGCTGATCGGCGCCCTGGCGCCCGCCCTGGCCATCCGGGCGGGCCGCGACGCGTGCGCCCTGGCGGCCGGACTGGTGACGCTCAGCGCCATCATCATCCTGGCGACCATGGCCCCGGCGGTCATGGCGGGCGAGGTGATTCAGGCGCGCATCGACTGGATTCCGTCGCTGGGGCTGAACGCCAATTTCTTCCTCGATCCGCTGGGGCTGATGTTCGCCGGGATGATCCTGGGCATCGGCCTGCTGATCATCATCTACGCCCGGTTCTATCTTTCCAAGGCCGACCCCATGGGGCGGTTCTTCACCTATCTGCTGCTGTTCCAGGGCGCGATGCTGGGCATCGTGCTGTCGGACAACATTCTGCTTCTGCTGATCTTCTGGGAGCTGACCAGCCTGTCGTCCTTCCTGCTGATCGGCTTCTGGCGGCATCTGCCCGAGGGCCGTCAGGGCGCGCGCATGGCCCTAACCATAACCGGCGCGGGCGGGCTCAGCCTGATCGGCGGGCTGTTGATCCTGGGCAATATCGCCGGGTCCCACGACCTCACCGTGATCCTTGAGAACCGCGAGGTGATCCAGGCGTCGCCGCTTTATCTGCCCGCCCTGCTGCTGATTCTGGGCGGATGCTTCACCAAGTCGGCCCAGTTCCCGTTCCACTTCTGGCTGCCCCACGCCATGGCCGCGCCCACGCCGGTCAGCGCCTATCTGCACTCGGCCACCATGGTGAAGGCCGGCGTGTTCATGCTGGCCCGCCTGTGGCCCGTTCTGGCGGGTACCGACGCCTGGTTCCTGATCGTGGCCACCACCGGCCTCGTCACCATGGTGGTCGCCGCCTGCATCGCCCTGTTCAAGGACGACCTGAAGGGCCTGCTGGCCTATTCCACGGTCAGCCATCTGGGTTTCCTGACCATGCTGTTCGGCCTGGGCACCCCCATCGCGGCGGTGGTGGGCGTGTTCCACATCATCAACCACGCCACCTTCAAGGCCGCCCTGTTCATGAACGCGGGCATCGTGGATCACGAGGCCGGAACCCGCGACATCAAGCGTCTGGGCGGCCTGTTCAGCCTCATGCCCATCGCCGGGACCCTGGCCCTGATCGCGGGCCTGTCCATGGCCGGCATCCCGCCGCTGAACGGCTTCATCTCCAAGGAGATGATGCTGGAGGAAGCTTCTCACACCGTCTGGCTGGGCCAGCCGTGGGTGTTCCCGGTGCTGGCGACCTTGGGCGCAACCCTGTCGGTGGCCTATTCGCTGCGATACACCCTGCACGTCTATTTCGGACCGAAGCGGGACGACTATCCGAAGAAGCCCCACGATCCCGGCATCGGCCTGTGGGGGCCGCCCGCCGCGCTGACGACGCTGGTGGTCCTGATCGGCCTTCTGCCCGCCCTGATCGCCGGACCCATCGTGGCGGCTGTGGCCGGCGCCGTGATCGGGGCGGACCTGCCCTATTATTCCCTCAGCCTGTGGCACGGCGTCACTCCGGCCCTGTTCATGAGCATCATCGCCGTGGCCGTGGGCGCCCTGCTGTTGTGGCGTCACCGCAATCTGGAGGTTCTCTGGACCCGGGTCGGCGTGCCCGAGGCCAAGGCCATGTTCGACGCCTTCGTCGCGGCCCTGGCCGCCGCCTGCCGCCGCCTGACTCTGAAAGTCCACAATGAGTCCCTGCAGCGCTATCTGGCCTTCTTCGTGGGGACCGCCGTCGTCGTGGGCCTGGCCGGATTCTTCACCGCCGATCACAGCGAGGGCACGCGCGAGGTGATCGGCGCCTCCCCGGTGGCCCTGATCGCATGGGCCGTCCTGATCGCCGCCACCGGCGCCGTGGTGGTCGCCCATCGGGCGCGGTTCCTGTCCCTGATCTTCATCAGTGTTGTGGGCTCCATCGTCGCGCTGACCTTCGTCTTCCTGTCCGCGCCGGACCTGGCCCTGACCCAGATTTCGGTAGAGGTGGTGACGATCCTGCTGATGCTGCTGGCCCTGAACCTGCTGCCCAAGACGTCGCCCGCCGAAAGCTCGATCCCCCGCAAGCTGCGCGACGGGGTGCTGGCCATCACCGGCGGCCTCGGCGTGGGCGCTGCGGCCTGGGCGGTCATGACCCGCGACGGCATGCAGTCCATCTCCCGCTTCCACTGGGAGAACAGCTATTCCGGCGGCGGCGGGACCAACGTGGTCAATGTCATTCTGGTGGACTTCCGGGGCTTCGACACCTTTGGCGAGATCATCGTACTGGGCATCGCCGCCCTGGCCATCTTCGCCCTGCTGGACACCGCCGATCGGGGCGAGGCGGGCCGCCGTCTGGCCAACTGGACACCTGATCTGATCCGCTCGCCTGAGCGCCACCCCATGATGCTGGTGGTGGCCACCCGCCTGCTGCTGCCGCTTGCGCTGATGGCCGGGCTGTACATTTTCCTGCGCGGCCATAACGAGCCCGGCGGCGGTTTCATCGCCGGACTGGTGTTCTCGGTGGCTCTGCTGATGCAGTTCATGGCCTCGGGCTGGGGCTGGGCCGACGCCCGCCTGCGCGCCGACCACCACAACCTGATCGGCTGGGGCGTGCTGATCGCGGGCCTGACCGGTCTGGGCTCGCTGCTGTTCGGCGCGCCGTTCCTGACCAGCGCCTTCGACTATTTCTCCCTGCCGGTGGTGGGCGAGTTCGAGCTGGCCACGGCCATGCTGTTCGACATCGGCGTGGCCCTGACCGTGGTGGGCGCTGTCATGCTGGCCCTCGCCCAGCTGTCCCGCGTGGCCCAGCGCGCCGAGAAGCTGGAGACGTCGGAACACGCCATGGACATCAATCCCTCCCGTGAACCGTCCACGGAGGCCAAGCCATGAGCCTGGAGTTCCTCATCGCCACCGCCATCGGCGTCATGACGGCGGCGGGCATCTATCTGCTGCTGCGCCGCCGCACCTTCCCGGTGGTGCTGGGTCTGGCGTTCCTGTCCTACGCCATCAACGTGTTCCTGTTCGCCATGGGCCGCGTGGTGGTGGACCAGCCCCCCATCTACGAGAAGGGCGTAAGCGCCTACACCGACCCCCTGCCCCAGGCCCTGGTCCTGACAGCCATCGTCATCGCCTTCGGCATGACCGCCTTCGTGGTGATCCTGGCCTTGCGCACCTATCTGGAGACCGGCACCGACCAGGTGGACGGCCTGCCCGATGCGGCGCCTGAAGAGCAGGAGCCGCGCCCATGACCGATTCCGCCCTGGCCCCCTGGGTCATCGCGCCCGTCATCCTGCCGGCCATGGCCGCCGCCTTGATCCTGCTGGTCATGCGCCATCGCCTGACGCTGTCGCGAGTCGCCAGCCTCGGCGTCTGCGCCGCCCTGCTGGTCATGGGCGTGGTCCTGACCGGCCATGCCGCGACAGGCGCGGTCGAGAGCTATGCGCTGGGCGACTGGTCCGCGCCGTTCGGCATCGTGCTGGTGCTGGACCGTTTGTCGGCCATGATGCTGCTGCTCACCGCCGTGGTGGCCATGGGCGTGATGATCTACGCCATCGCCACGGGGCTGGACCGCAAGGGCTGGCATTTCCACCCCCTGTTCCAGTTCCAGCTGCTGGGCCTGAACGGCGCCTTCCTGACCGGCGACCTGTTCAACCTGTTCGTCTTCTTCGAGGTGCTGCTGATCGCCTCCTACGGCCTGATGCTGCACGGCCAGGGCGCCGCGCGGCTCAAGGCGGGGGTGCAGTACGTCATCGTCAATCTGGCGGGCTCGACCCTGTTTCTGGTGGCGGTGGGCATGCTGTATGGCGTCACCGGCACCCTCAACATGGCCGACATGGCCTTGCGTGTCGCCGCCGCGCCCGAGGGGGATCAGGCGCTGATCAAAGCCGCGAGCCTGCTGCTGATCGCCGTCTTCGCGCTCAAGGCGGCGCTGGTGCCGCTGCACTTCTGGCTGCCGCGCACCTACGCCTCCACCTCCGGCGCTGTGGCGGCCCTGTTCGCCATCATGACCAAGGTGGGCGCCTACTCCATCATCCGCGTCACCACCCTGATCTTCGGCGACGACGCCCAGGCCTCCGCATGGGCGCCCGCCGACTGGATGCTGCCCGCCGCCCTGATCACCATTGCGCTGGGCTTCTTCGGCGTGCTGGCGGCGAAGGGACTGCGCGATCTGGCCGCCTTCGCCGTGGTGGGGTCCATGGGCACCCTGCTGTCCGCCGTGGCGGTGTTCCAGCCGGACGCCATGTCGGCGGCGCTCTACTACACCGTCCACTCCACCCTGGCGGCCGCGGCCCTGTTCCTGATCGTGGATCTGATCGCCGTGCGCCGGGGCGAATACGGCGACGCCGTCAATGTGGGCCCGCGCTTTCAGGATGTTGAGAAGCTGTCGGGCCTGTTCTTCCTCGCCGCCATCGCCATGGTGGGCCTGCCGCCCCTGTCCGGCTTCATCGGTAAACTGCTGATCCTTGACGGGGTGCGTGACGCGCCGGGCGGCTACTGGATCTGGGCAATCATCCTGATCACCACGGTCATCGGCATCCTCGGCTTCGCCCGCGCCGGCAGCCAGATCTTCTGGAAAAGCGCGTCGGTGGACGGCGACTGCCACGCCGGTCAGGTCCACGGCGGCGCGGCGGCCATGGGCGCGGCGGCGGGGTTCCTGATCCTGCTGGCCGCCGCCACCGTTCTGGCCGGCCCCCTGGCCGCCTACACCACCGCAACCGCCGAGCAGTTGTTCCAGCCCGACGCCTACATCGGCATCATTGAGCCTTCACCACCACCGCGACAGCCGTGATCAGCAGATAGACCGCGAAGGCCTTTTTCAGAACGCGGCGGTCCAGCCGGTGCGCCAGCCGCGCCCCGTATGGCGCGGTCAGGGCGGTCAGCAGCCCCATGATCGCGGCGGCCGGCAGGTTCACATAGCCCAGCGACAGCGGCGGCCTGCCCTCGGCCCCCCATCCGAACACCGCGAACCCAAGCGCCGCCGCCGCGCCGATGGCCAGGCCGAAGCCAGAGGCCGTGGCCACCGCCTGATGAATGGGCCGTCCGCACAGCACCATGGCCATGCCGCCAAGGCTGCCGCCCCCCACGCCCATCATGGCGGAGAGTCCGCCGATCAGCGTGCCTGCGCCGCGCCGCCCCCAGCCGGTGGGAAGGTCCGCCCTGAGAGTAAAGCGTTCGGGCAGCAGGCCCATCTGCGCCGACACCAGCAGCAGACAGGCGCCGTAAACGATGGCCAGGCCCTCCATGGAGGTCACCCCAGCGATGGCGGCGCCGACCATCCCCCCGAACGCCACCCACGGCGTCCAGGTGCGCAGCACCGTCTCGTCCACCGCCCCGTGCGCCCGGTGGGTGGCCAGCGATTTCCATGAGGTGGCGACGATGGTCAGCAGGGAGGTGCCGATGGCCACGTGCAGATTGCTCTCACCGCCCACGCCCAGCACCGAAAACGCGTAGAACAGGGCGGGCACCAGAACCGTCCCGCCGCCCACGCCGAACAGCCCGCCGATCACCCCCGCGACAGCCCCGGCCCCCGCCAGCGCCGCCGCCATCAACAGCAGGTCGCCGACCGGCAGGCCGTTCACGCGGCCTGATCCGCGCGGGCGTCTCGCTTCGCTTCGGCCTCGCGCACAGCCTCCACGGCCTGATCCACAACCTCGAGCCCTGCGTCGGGGCGGATCGACTCCACGGTCAGGATGCGGCGGAACGCCCGCGCGCCCGGCCGCCCGTGCATCAAGCCCAGCATATGCCGCGTCATGGCGGGCAGGTGCACCCCCGCCTCCAGCCGGGCGGCCATATAGGGCCGGTATCGCACAATGGCCTCGAACGGATCCACGTCTGGCGTATCCGCGCCGAACAGCCGCCGGTCCACCTCTCCCAGCAGTGCCGGCTCGTGATAGGCCGCGCGGCCCAGCATGACGCCGTCCAGCGCGACGCCGTGCTCGTCCTGCGCCAGATGGGCCTCGGCCGCGTCCAGATCGGGGACGCCGCCGTTGATGATGATCGTCAGGTGCGGCCGCTCACGCTTCAGGCGCCGCACCAGAGCGTAGTCGAGCGGCGGCACATCGCGGTTCTCCTTGGGCGACAGACCCTTCAGCCAGGCCTTGCGCGCATGGACGATGAAGGTGGTGACCCCCGCGGCGGCCGAAGCGTCCACCGTGGCGAACAGGCTTTCAACCGGGTCCTGATCGTCCACGCCGATGCGGCACTTCACCGTGGCCGGAATTGTCACCGCTTCGCGGATCGCCGCCATGCAGTCGGCGACCAGCTGCGGCTCGCGCATCAGGCACGCCCCGAAACGGCCCGACTGCACCCTGTCCGATGGGCAGCCCACGTTCAGATTGATCTCGTCATAGCCGAACGCCTGACCGATCCGCGCCGCTTCGGCCAGCTGTTCCGGCTCGGACCCGCCCAGTTGCAGGGCCACCGGATGCTCGACCGGGTCAAACCCCAACAGGCGCTCCCGGTCGCCATGGATCACCGCCGGCGCCGTGACCATTTCCGTATAGAGCAGGGCATGGCGGCTCAGCACCCGGTGCAGCGCGCGGCAGTGCCGGTCGGTCCAGTCCATCATCGGCGCGACGGAAAAACGGTGGGCGGGAAGCGTCACTTTGTTGGGGCGATCCTGGGGCGCTCGTGTGCGGAAGAGGCCTACATAACGGGAAACGTGGCCGTTTTCACGCCGTCAGAGCCCGATTGCCGCCTTAGTTGCATGGGGCGCTCGGAGCGGGGTATCCTTTGCTTCTCCCACCTTCCCATTGATTCATTTCCACATTCGCACGGGAAGTCGTGAACCTTTGTTCGCGTGTGACGGTTCTCATCGGACCGAGTGGACAATTCGAAGGACAATCCATGCGTCTCAAGCTTATCGCCGCCGTCTCCACCGCCGCCCTTTTCGCCGGCTCCGCCATGGCCCAGGAAGCCGAAATGCAGGCCGGGGCCGAAGCCCAGGCTGAAATGGCCGCTCCCGCCGCGACCGGCGAGCCCACCGACGCCGAACTGGCCGCCTTCGCCGGCGCCATGACGCGCATGCAAACGGTCGCCCAGCAGGTTCAGGGCGGCCAGCCGACCCCGGAGCAGCAGGCTGAAATGGCCGCCGCCGTCGAGGCCTCGGGCCTGGAAATTGATCGTTTCAACGCCATCTCGCAGGCCGTCTCGACCGACCCGGTTCTGCAAGCCCGTATCGGCGTGGCCTCGACCACGCCGTCCCCGGCCGGTTCTGTCGGCGCGGGCGTGAGCGACACCGAGGCCGGTCAGTTCGCCGCCGCCATGACGGCCGTGCAGCCGATCGCCCAATCGCTTAACGGTGCTGCCCCGACCGCCGAGCAGCAGGCCCAGATGGCCTCGGCCATCGAGTCCTCGGGCCTGACGCTGGAGCGCTTCAACGAGATCTCCGGCGCCATCGGTCAGGACCAGCACCTGCAGGCCCGCGTGGGCCTGGCCGCCGCCCGGGCCGGCCAGTAATCACGATCACGTCCTGATCGGAACGAACGGCGCTCCTTCGGGAGCGCCGTTTTTCTTTGTGGATCAGGCGTCCTCGTCCTCGAGCACATCCGCCGTCGCGTCGCTGAGCGGCCTGGCTTCCCTCTTGGGCGGCACATAGGGCGCCGGCTGGGGCGTGGCCATGTTGCCCCGCATCAGCGACCGGCCCGCCGTCAGCCCGCCCGCGATCTGAGCCTCGAACCTCTGTTCGTCGCGGCGGCGCACATCGTCCAGCGTTTCCTCAACATCCCGGTCGTCCAGCCCCATGTCGGCCAGCACCTGTCCGCCGAATTTCAGGGCGGACTCGAACGTCTCGCGCAGCTCGTAGTCCACGCCCGCCTTGACCAGCCGCAGCGAATGCCCGCGATCAAAGGCGCGCACATACAGGCGCGTCAGGGGGAACTCCGCCTTCACCAGCTCGACGATGTGATCAGCCACATCGGGCTTGTCCACGCAAACCAGAACCGCCTCGGCGGTCCCCGCCCCGGACGCATGCAGCACGTCCAGCCGCGCCCCGTCGCCGTAATAGACCTTGAAGCCGAAATTGCCCGCCGCCTGAATCATCTCCACGTCGTTCTCGATGATCGACACATCCACGTCGCGGGCCAGCAGCGGCTGGCTGACCACCTGGGCGAAGCGGCCGAAGCCGATGATCAGCACCCGACCGTGCAGGTCGTCGGCGCGGTCCACGCCGTCCGCGCCATCGGGCGACAGGGCCTTCTCTTCCGGCAGAAAGAACCGGGTGATGATCAGGGTGACCACCGGCGTCAGGGCCATGGACAGGATCACCACCGCCGTCATGACCGCGCTGGTGCGTCCGTCGAATACCCCGGCCGTCAGGGCGGCGGCATACAGCACGAAGGCGAACTCGCCCCCTTGAGCGAACAGGGCCGCCCGCTCCAGCGCCTCGCGGTGCCTGGCCTTGAACACCCGCGCCACGGCGTAGATCGCGAGCCCTTTCACGGCCATGAAGGCGACCACCGCCCCCGCGATCAGGGGCCAGTCCGACGCCACCACAGCCAGGTCCAGCGCCATGCCGACGCTGAGGAAGAACAGGCCCAGCAGGATGCCCCGGAACGGCTCGATGTCCGCCTCCAGTTGATGGCGGAAGGTGGAGTCCGACAGCAGCACCCCGGCGAGGAATGCGCCCATGGCCATGGATAGCCCGCCCACCTGCATGAACAGGGCGGCGCCCAGCACCACCAGCAGGGCCGCGGCGGTCATCACCTCGCGCGCGCCACTGTTGGCCAGGATGCGGAACAGCGGGTTCAGGAGGTAGCGCCCCGCTCCCACCAGGGCCGCGATGGCCAGAAGCCCGATCAGCACCGCCTGCCACAGCGGTCGCGTCGCCTCGCCGGAATCGGTGCCCATGGCCGCGCCCATGAAGACCACCAGCGCAAGCAGCGGCACGATGGCCAGATCCTCCAGCAGCAGGATCGAGACCGCCCTCTGTCCCTGCGGCTCCATCCGCTCGCCCCGCTCGTCCAGCATCTGCATGATGACGGCGGTGGACGACAGCACGAAGCCGCAGGCGCCGATCAGAGCCACGGCGGGCGGAAAGCCGAACGCTATGCCGACCCCCGTCAGCAACAGGGCGCAGGCCGCCACCTGCGCCGCGCCGAGGCCGAAAATCTCTCGCCTCAGACTCCATAACCGGGACGGCCGCATCTCAAGACCGATAATGAACAACAGCATCACCACGCCGAGCTCGGCCACGTGCAGGATCGTCATTGGGTCGTCGAACAGGCCCAGGCCGAACGGCCCGATCAGCAGCCCGGCCGCCAGATATCCCAGCACCGAGCCCAGCCCCAGCTTGCGGAACAGCGGCGCCGCCACCACCGCCGCACCCAGCAGGACCACCGCATGGCCCAGTTCCATCCCCGTTGCCGCGTCCGCCATGCTCTTCACCCCGATCTGCCGTCGTCCCGGCCCATATAGGCATGATGCGCTGCAACCACGAAGGGCGTCGTCGGCGCCCCAATCAGATTCCATCTGGATATTTCGCCACAGTTTCGACCAATCTTGGCTGGCCTCATGGAGATCACAGGGGTCAGTCGGGAGCTGTCGATGTTGGGTTCAAGGAAACTGAGGGCGGGGGTCTGCATGACCGCTTGTCTGGGTCTGGTCACTCCGGTGGGGGCGCAATCGCAATCAGGCGGATCGGCTTATGCGCCCGGCGACGGCGCACCGACCCGCGCGGCCTGCGCGGCCCTGGGCTTTGAAATCTACAAGGAGCCGGTGAACGTCTATCAGCGGTTCCCCCAGCCCATGGTCCAGCGAGAGATGAGCTCGTTCTCTCATTCCGGCGCGCCGCCGCCGCCCGCGCCGCCTCCGCCCCCTCCCCCGCCACCTCCGCCGCCCCCGCCGCCTCCGGTGCAGCCTGGCCAGCCGGCCCCGCAGCCCCAGACGACCGCCGTTTACGAGGCGCCCTCAGTCATCGTTTCGGGCTCTCGTATCGCACCTGGACCTGTCATCGCCGGATCGCCGGAATCCTATCCGGAAGCCACGCCCAATGCGGTGCGCCGGACCATGGACGAGGCGGTCTCCACCTTCTCCATCGACGTTGACACGGCCAGCTACGCCAATGTCCGCCGCTTCATCGACGACGGCATGTCGCCCCCGGCCGACGCCGTGCGGGTCGAGGAGATGATCAACTATTTCGAGTACGACTACGCCCGGCCGGACAGCGCCGAGGAGCCTTTCGCGGTCACCACCGCCGTGGTGGATTCGCCCTGGGCCGATGGCCGCCGGATCGTCCACGTGGGCTTTCAGGGCTATGAGCTGCCCGAAGATCAGCGCCGCCCGCTGAACCTGACTTTCCTGGTGGATGTGTCCGGCTCCATGGGCAGCGAGGACAAGCTCGAGCTGGCCCAGCGGGCCATGAACCTGATCATCGACCGCATGCGGCCGCAGGACACCATCGCCGTCACCTATTACGCCGAGGGCGCCGGCACGACGCTGCAGCCTACCCCCGGCACGGACAAGCTGCGTATCCGCTGTGCGGTGGAGAGCCTGCGCGCCTCCGGCGGCACCGCCGGGGCCACCGGCATGACCAACGCCTATGACCAGGCGCGAGTGAACTACGCCGACGACCGCGTGAACCGCATCCTCATGTTCACCGACGGCGACTTCAACGTGGGTGTCACCGACAACCGCTCCATCGAGGAGTATGTGGCCCTCCAGCGCGAGAGCGGCATCTATCTGTCGGTCTATGGCTTCGGCCGGGGCAACTATCAGGACGAGCGGATGCAGGTCATCGCCCAGTCCGGCAACGGCGTGGCCGCCTATGTGGACAGCCTGAACGAGGCGCGTCGCCTGTTCGGCCCGGCCTTCGACCGGGGCGCCTTCCCCATCGCCGACGATGTGAAGATCCAGGTGGAGTTCAACCCGGCCCACGTCGCCGAATGGCGGCTGATCGGCTACGAGACCCGCCTGCTGGACGAGGCCGATTTCAACAATGACGCGGTGGATGCGGGCGAGGTCGGCTCCGGCGCCTCGGTCACGGCCCTTTACGAGATCACGCCTGTCGGCGGCCCCACCCAGATGGGCGAGCGCCGCTATGATACGCGCCCGGCGCCCCCCGCCACGTCGGACGAACTGGCCTTCGTCCAGGTGCGCTACAAGCTGCCGGGCGAGGATGACTCGGTCCTGATGCAGACGCCGGTGTCCGGCCCCCCGTCGACCCGCGCGCTGGAAAACACCCGCTGGGCCCTGGCCGTGGCCGCTTTCGGCCAGCGTCTGCGCCGCGATCCGTGGATGAACGCCGACTACGGTTGGGACGACATTCTCGACCTGGCCCAGGGCGCCCGGGGCGAAGACCCGTACGGCGAGCGCGCGGAGTTCGTTCAGTTGATCCGCGCGGCCTCTGAACTGCCGCCTCGCGACACGCCCTGAACGGAAAACGAGGCCGCGCCGAACATCTCTATTGATAATGATTATCAGCCTTGCTAGCAGCGCGGGTGATTTTCATTCTCAAAGGCTGTTCGCATGTCCCGCTCGCTCCTGGCCGCCCTGCTGGCCGGTTCGGCCCTCTCCTCGCCCACCCTGGCCCAGGACGCGGCGGGAGCCACTCAAGTGGATGAAGTGGTGGTCACCGGACGGGCCCAGCGCCTGTATCGCAATCCGGTCACCACCGTCGCACGCGGCGCCGACGACCCGCTGGACGTGCCCCAGGCCCTGACGGTCATCAATGCGGACCTGGCCTCCGACCAGGGCGCCCGCGATGTGACCGACCTCTATCGGAACGTCGCCGGCGTCACGACCTTCAGCTATTCGGGCGTGACCTTCCGGGGCTTCCGGCAGGACGAAGTCTTCTATGACGGCATGCGGGGAAACCCGTTCATCGGCTTTTCGGTGCCGCAGCTGTTCAACATCGAGCGGGTCGAGGTTCTGAAGGGACCCGCCGGAATGCTGTACGGCCCCGGCTCGCCCGGCGGTCTGATCAACTATGTGACCAAGCGCCCCTCTGACGTCTTCGGGGCCGAGGCCACCGCCGTCATCGGCGACAATGAGCGGCGCGGCGCCTCGGTGGAGGTCACAGGCCCCGTCACAGCCGACGGGCGCGTCACCGCCCGGGCCGGCGCCTACCATGAATATGAAGGGCCGATCCGTTTCAACACGGATTCCGAGATCAACATCATCGACGCAGGGCTCGGTTTCCGCCCGGTGGAGTCGCTGGAGCTGGTGCTGCAGGCGACTCACTATGTCCAGAACCTGGACGGCAACCGTTTGCGCGGCGTCCCCGCGGACGACGACGGAAACTTCCTGACCTCCATCGACTGGAATCACAACGAGCCCACCGACTATCTGGATCTCGAGGCCGACGTCATTCAGGGCCGTCTGTTCTGGGACGCGGGCCTCGCCACGCGACTGGACGCCGGCGTGCGCTGGGGCCAGGCCAATGAGGTGCAGCAGTATCACGAGCCTCGCGGCCTGCGCGACACGGACAACGACGGGGCGTTCGACTTTTCGGATCGTGAGTTCCGAGATCAGGCCCGCGACGGGGAAAGCCTGTCCGTGAACTTCAATCTGACGCACGAGGCTCAGCTGTTCGGCATGGATCACCGCTTCCTGCTGGGCGGCGACTGGACGCGCGAGGAGGCGCAATCCATGTCGCGCATCGTGCGGTCCCAGGCCATGGGCGGCGAGGTTCCGGGTCTGGATCTGGTCGACCCGGTCTACGGCGAGACATCGGGAGCGGACTACGATCTGGACGCCGTCACACCGTCGCTGGGCGACAGCGAGAGTCGTCAGTGGGGCGTCTACCTTCAGGACCATCTGCGTCTGACCGAACGGTTCAGCCTGGTCGGCGGCCTGCGCTACGACCGCTTCGAGGACGTGAACAATCGCAACGGCTCCAGCTTCGAGGCGGACGCCGTGACCTACCGGGCCGGCGCCATCTATCGGCCACGTCCGGACCTGTCGCTGTATGTCAGCTGGTCCGAAGGCTTCGAACCCCAGGGCATCGGCAGCCAGAGCCCGCTGGCCGGCGGTCCGTTTGACCCCATGACCGGCGAGCAGATCGAGGCGGGCATCAAGGGCGACCTGATGAACGGGCGGGTGCAGTTCGGCGCCGCCATCTATGAGATCAAGCGTCAGAACCTGCTGCAGAACACCGGGCTGGACCCGGACAATGACGGGACCGACGATCTGGCCCCCATCGGCGAGGTCACGTCCCAGGGCTTCGAGATCGAAGGCGCGGTCGATCTGACCCCCAACTGGGTGCTGACGGCCAACTACGCCTACAATGACGCCCGCATCACCGCGACCGTGCCGGGCCAGTCCCTGTCCAACGCCGTGGGCGATCGCTTCGCCAACGCGCCCGAACACGCGGCGGGTCTGTGGACGCGTTACGACTTTGACGGCATCGGCCTGTCCACGGCATTCGGCGCGGAATACGTCGGCGAGCGCCTCAGCCTGGATGGCCAGACGGTTCAGGCCTACACCATCTTCGACGCGTCGATCATCAAGCGGTTCGGGGATCGGTACGAAGCGCTGGTCCGCATCGACAATCTGTTCGACGAGACCTACGCCGCCTCCGGCTTCATCGAGCGCACCGGCCACTTCCCCGGCCAGCCTCGCTCGGCCTTCCTGGAGCTGCGCGCCCGGTGGTGACCGCGCCCGGTCAGAAGAAGGGCCGCTCTCTCTGGTGGTGGGTTCACCACTGGCTGGGGCTGAAGCTGGCCCTGTTCATGACCTTCGTCCTGCTCACCGGAACCCTGGCCACGGTCGCCCACGAGATCGACTGGCTGATCGACCCGGCGGTTCGCGTCATGCCCCAGGGCGGGGCCCAGGCGTCGTGGGGCGACTGGGCGGCTGCGGTCGAGACGGCGACGCCGGATGCGCGGATCGAGTTCCTGTCGCGGCCGATCGACCCCTGGTTCGCGGCCTCGGCGGTCATCAGGCGGCCGGGCGGCGAGCGTGCTATCGTCTATGTGAACCCCTGGACCGCACAGGTTCAGGGT
This sequence comes from Brevundimonas sp., assembly GCF_047617075.1. Lineage (GTDB taxonomy): Bacteria > Pseudomonadota > Alphaproteobacteria > Caulobacterales > Caulobacteraceae > Brevundimonas. Next base: position 41,547 of record NZ_JBLGCI010000006.1, on the reverse strand, counting down.
GTTTCGGCCTGGTTCAACGCGCACCGCTTTCTGCGATTCACGCACCGTCACCTGATGATGCCGGTGAAATGGGGCGTGCCCATCGTCTGCTCCATGGCGCTGGTGCTGCTGGTGTCGATGATCACCGGACTGGTCGCCTACAAGAAGTTCTGGCGCGGTTTCTTCCGCCTGCCTCAGTGGCGCGCGGGACGCAGGGGCGAAGGCCGCCGCTTCACCGGCGACCTGCATCGTTTCGCCGGCCTGTGGTCCGTCTGGTTTCTGGTGATCATCATCGCCACCAGCCTCTGGTATCTGGTGGAATGGGGCGGCGGGCAGGCGCCGCGACACCCCCGCCCGGAGGTCATCACCGGCCCGTCCCAGCCCACCGGTGCGGCGCTCGACGCCCTGGTCGCCCGCGCCCGCTCCGCCGATCCCGAGCTTCGCATCAGGAACCTCCGCTTTCCGGGTGATGAAGGGCGCGGCCTCATCATCGAGGGTCAGGCCCGTGCGATCCTGGTGCGGGAGCGCTCCAACGCCGTGTCCATCGATCCCCGCGACGGCGCGGTCCTGATGGTCACGCGCGGCGAGAACCTGAACGTCCATCAGCGCATCTCCGAAATGGCCGATCCGCTGCATTTCGGCACATTCGGCGGCCTGCTCACCAAGCTGATCTGGTTCGCCTTCGGCGTGGTTCTGACCGGCCTGTCGGTGACAGGCGTAATGATCTACACCCTGCGCATGCGCCGGGCCGAGGTTGAGACGGCGCGGTCGGGACTTGCGCCCTGGCTGTGGCGCAGCCTGGGTCCCGCCGCCTACCCCAGCGCGGCGCTGATCCTCATCAGCCTGGCGCTGACGCCGGCCGCCATGGGTCTGGTCGGCTGATTTCAGACGTTGAGAGGGGGGCCGTGGCGGTTCGCCCCGTCCTCGCCCTTCATCCAGCCCAGCTCGATCGTGGCCCACAGCACGATCAAAAGGCCCGCCGCGCCGATCAGGCTGTCCGGATACGGCCAGGTGAAGTTGAACCCGATCAGAATCGCCGCCGCCCACCAGCCGCTGCGCCCCCGGTCATGAAGTCGCTTGGCCAGTACGCAGACCGCCGCATAGACCCACGCGGGATAGAAGACCCAGCCCACGGGCACGTGCCACCACTCGCCCACGGCCAACCACTGGAACAGCGCCAGCACCGCGACCAGCACGATCACCCCGACGATGAACGGCCGCCGGTCGATCCGCCCCTTCGGAGACAAGAACAGTGCTGCCGTAAAAGGCGCTTTGGATGGTCCGTCGGTCCGCGTCATCCCGCCGGTGCGCGATAGTTATCGATCTTGGCGTTCGTCGGCGGGCCGTAGGCGTTTGGCTCGCGCCGACCCGGCAGGAACCCGAGCGTGACCAGGAAGAACAGCCACAAGACGAAGAACACCAGTCCCAGCAGGGCGACCACTGTCGATTCCGCAGATTCAAGGGCGACGCCCCGCATGTCCATGCCGACGGACCACAGATTGAGAACCACGGACGAAATGTAGAAAAGCACGAACCACTTGCCGCTGGCGCCGCGATCATGCGCCCGTCGCACGCCGACGGCGAGGATGGGCCAAAGGAACAGCACGGTGATGACCAGGCCGAAGGTCAGCTGGGCCAAACCTCTGGTTTCTTCAGACAGCCCTGACAGCACGGCGCTGAGGATCATGCCCGCGAACATGCTGAGCAGCATCAGCACGACCGTCAGACCGAAGCAGATCAGCCAGAACTCAAGACGGTTCGCCCGTCCTTTGAAGGAAAAAATATCCATTCGCCCCTCCCCGGCAACTGGAAGGCCAGCCTAGCCGACGGAAGGCGGCCGGCAAACCTATTCGAATTCCACCAGCACGTCGTCGGCCGCCACGCTGTCGCCCGCGGCGGCGCTGACGGTCTTGACCGTGCCGTCGTGCTCGGCGCGCAGGATGTTCTGCATCTTCATGGCCTCGATCACGGCCACGGCCTCGCCGGACTGGACCGCCTGCCCCGGCTTCACATTGATGGAGACCACCAGCCCCGGCATGGGCGACTGGATCAGCTTGGAGGTGTCGGCCGCTTCCTTCTCCGGCAGCCGCGCGTAGAGGTCGGCGATGTGGGGCGCCAGCACCCGCACCCGCGCCCTGGAGGCCCGCCAGCGGACGTCGAAGCCGTCCGGCGCGCGCTTCACCTCGGCGGTGAAGGGCCGGCCCTCTGCGGCGCCGTTGGCCAGCACCGCCCTGAATTGCGGCAGACCCGGTCGCCAGTCGATGTCGGTCAGGGTCAGGGTGTGATCCCCGTCCAGATCGATGACCAGGCTCTCGTCATCGTCATAGCCCACCATGATCCCCTGACGGTCACCGCCGATCAGGACGGCCCATTCGAACCGGTCCGAGGGGTCGCCGGACTGTTCAGCGAGGATCTCGTTCATGGCGGCGGCCGCCGCGATCATCACGTCGCGTCCAAAGTCCGCGACCGGCAGGCCGTGGAAGCCGTCGGGAAACTCGTCCTTGATGTAGCTGGTGGACAGGACGCCCGAGCGGAACCGGTCCTGCTCCATCACCGCCGCCAGGAAGGGGACGTTGTGGCCGACGCCTTCCAGATGGGTGTCCTCCAGCGCCCGGCCCATCCCGTCGATGGCGCCCTCGCGAGTCGGCGCCCAGGCGCACAGCTTGGCGATCATGGGGTCGTAGAACATGCTGATCTCGTCGCCCTCGCGGACGCCGGAGTCGTTGCGCACCGTATAGCCGTCCTGCTCGCCCTCGGCGGGCTGGTCATAGCGCACCAGTCGCCCGATGGAGGGCAGGAAGCCGCGATAGGGATCTTCCGCATAGATGCGGCTTTCGATGGCCCAGCCGTCGATCTTCAGATCCTTCTGGGTGAGATTGAGCTTTTCGCCCCAGGCTGAGCGGATCATCTGTTCCACCAGATCGACCCCGGTGATCAGCTCCGTCACCGGATGCTCCACCTGCAGGCGGGTGTTCATTTCGAGAAAATAGAAGCTCTTGTCCTGTCCGGCCACGAACTCCACCGTCCCGGCGGAGTCGTAGTTCACCGCCTTGGCCAGGGCGACGGCCTGGGCACCCATGGCCGCGCGGGTGGCGTCGTCCAGCAGGGGCGACGGGGCCTCCTCAATGACCTTCTGGTTACGACGCTGGATCGAGCATTCCCGCTCGAACAGATGGATGACGTTCCCATGCTTGTCGCCCAGCACCTGAATTTCGATGTGGCGCGGGTCGATGATGAATTTCTCGAGGAACACCCGGTCGTCACCGAAGGCGTTCTTCGCCTCGGCCTTCACGGCGGCGAAGCCCTCGGCCATGTCGGCGTCGGAGTGGGCCACGCGGATACCCTTGCCCCCGCCCCCGGCCGAGGCCTTGATCATGATCGGATAGCCGATCTCGCCCGCGATCTTCACCGCATCTTCCGGCGTCTCGATCAGACCCATGTGGCCCGGTACGGTGGAGACGCCCGCCTCGGCGGCCAGCTTCTTGGAGCTGATCTTGTCACCCATGGCCTCAATGGCCTCGGGGTTTGGACCGATGAAGGCGATCCCCTCGTCCCGCAGCCGCCGGGCGAAGCCGGCGTTCTCGCTCAGGAAGCCGAAACCGGGGTGGACCGCCTCGGCGCCGGTCTGGCGCACCGCGTCCACGATCCTGTCCGCCAGCAGATAGGACTGGTTGGCCGGCGCCGGGCCGATCAGGACAGCCTCGTCCGCCATCTCCACCGCCAGCGAACCGGCGTCGGCCTCCGAGTAGACCTGCACCGTGGCGATGCCCATGCGGCGGCAGGTCTTGATGATGCGGACGGCGATCTCGCCCCGGTTGGCGATGAGGATCTTCGAGAACATGAGCCTTGCTGATTTCCCTGACGCGGTCTGTCGCCGCTTGCCGTCTGTCGCTTACGGCCCGCGTCCGCCTGTGTAAACGCCCGCGCCGAGCGCTGCGGGGTTGGCGAAGCTGGGCTGATAGGGTTTAACACCCGCCATCTGTACATGAACCGATCCGGAGACCCTGCCGTGAAAACCCTCCTCGCCACTGCAGCTTCCGTCCTGGCCCTGGCCGCATCGGCCGGCGTGGCCGGCGCCCAGGACTGGCGCGCCGCCGCCGAACAGGACCTGACCGCCGCCCGCGAAGCGCTGGCCGCGAACCATCCGGCCGCTGTCATCGATGCACCCTCCAGCGCCCAGTTCCGCACCTGGCTGGACGAAGGCTATGCTGAGGCCCAGGGCAATCTGGGCCGGGTCAACTCGCCCAACGCCTATGCCTATCTGCTGCGCGGTTACGGCTATGGCTTCCGGGACGCCAACATCAGCCTCGGCCCGACGTGGGCGGGGCGCGAGCCCTGGGACGGCGTGGCCTGGGCCAACTTCACCACCGCCTGGCGCGACGGCGCCTATGTGGTCACCTGGGTCAAGGAAGGCGTGCGCCGCAATGTGCCCCAGGTGGGCTGGGTGCTGGACTCCTGTGATGGAACCCCGGCCGAGGAATTCGCGCGCCAGCGTCTGGACCGCTGGGAAGGCGATCTGAACCTTGAAGCCGACCGCATCGAGACGGCGCCTTACCTGTTCTGGGACCGGGGCAACCCCATGGCCGGCGGCATGCCGTCCGAGTGCCGCTTCATGGACGGCCGCCGTCGCCGCAACGTGGACATCGTCACTGACTTCGCCGCGCCTGAGGATCGTGAGGCCGCCTACCGCGCGTCCGCCTATGTGCCGCCGTCGGTTCCGCTGGCGGTCGAGATGGTCGGCGACCTGGCGTGGGTGAACATCCACACCCTGGCCGACGACGCCGACTGGGCCGCCTTCCTGGCCCAGGTGGACGCCCAGCAGTCCGCCATCCGCGGGGCGCCCGGCGTGGTGATCGACCTGCGCGGCGCCGACGGCATCTCCGCCTCGGCCGCCAGCTATGTGCTGCGCACGGCGGCCCGCATCTGGGAGCCGGAAATTATCGGCGCGGCCCAACCCACGGACGCCCAGATTAGCTATCGCGCCACCCCGGCCAACCGGGAATGGTTCGCCCAGGCCCTGGCGCGCATGCAGGCCGATCCCGCCTTTGTGGCCAACAATCAGGCCACCATCGATGAGACCCAGGCCGTGGTCGCGGCCTTTGACCAGGCCATACAGGCCGGTCAGCAGACCTTCACCCGCCCCGTGCCCTCGCCCGGCGAAATCGAAACCGGCGCCAATCCGGTGCGCGGCAATGTGGTGGTTCTGATCGACGGCGGCTGCTCGGGCGGCTGCCTGGATGCGGTTGACGTGCTGAAGGACCTGCCGAACGTGCGTCTGGCGGGCCAGACCACCAGCGCGGACACCCTGTTCATCGAGCCGACCATCACCGCCCTGCCCTCCACCTTCGGCCGCGTGGTTTATGGCCACAAGGCCTGGATCAACCGCGAGCGCGCCTCCAACGAGCCGCACGCACCGGATCAGGGCCTGGCCTACAGCGGCGATCCCACCGACGAGGCCGCGGTGCGCGCCTGGGTCGCGGGCCTGTTCGGCGCCTGATCCTTCACGCTTGCGGACCAATCAAACGCCGGGCGGGACTGGAACCCCGCCCGGCGTTTCCTATTTCCAGATCATGACCCAGGCCGCCTCGACATCCGCCCGCTCCGCCTCAGGCTTCGACCTGACCCCGCCCAGCGCCACGCAACTGGCCATCCTCGAACACGATCTCAACGACGAGGAGCGGCGTGTTCTGCTGAACCACGGCACCGAGGCGCCGTTCTGCGGAACCCTGCTGGAGGAGAAGCGGGCCGGCGTGTTCTGCTGCCGCCTGTGCGGCCTGCCCCTGTTCCAGACGAAGACCAAGTTCGAAAGCGGCACCGGCTGGCCCAGCTTCAACACGCCCTATGATCCGGACCACGTGCGCGCGATCACCGACACGTCATACGGCATGGTGCGGGTCGAGACCCGCTGCGCCCGCTGCGACAGCCATCAGGGCCACGTTTTCCCGGACGGCCCGCCGCCCACCGGCGACCGCTACTGCATCAACTCGGCGGCATTGAGCTTCACGCCCGAGGGCGAGGCCCTGCCCGATCCGCTGGGCCGCGGCGACCATCTGCCCGAATGACACGCCCCCGCCGCATTCGGCCATCAGCTTGGGCGGTCTAGGAGTATCGCCATGATCCTGACCGCTCTCGCCGTTCTGGCCCTGTCGGACCAGCCCGTGGCTACGGCCCGCGCCGACACGGGGCATGTGCTCTCCACACCCGCCGCCGAGGAGACGGTCGCGCCGTCCATCACGGCCCCGCGCGACATGACCGCCGACGAGCAGATCGCCGCCTGGATCGGCGCCTCGCCCGCCGCCGCACCCGTAGATATGGGCGACGGGCCCTTCGACTATGACGCGCCTTTCGAGCCCGAGCGGCGCATGCGCGGCCAGGTCAGCGCAGAGATCGGGTCGCACGGCTACCGGGCCTTCGGCGCCAGCGTGTCGATCCCCGTTGGCGAAAGCGGCATGGTCAGCCTGCACTACAGCGAGAGCGAGGGTCAGTTCGGCGGCTATAACCCTTATGGCTACGGCTACAGCCCGTATTACGACCCGCGCTATGACGGCTACGGCCTGCGTACCGGCTCCTACATCGGCGCGCCCGACCCCTGGGACGTCTATGACGCCGACGTCCGCACCAGCCGCGCCCTGCGCACCCGGGGCGTCACCGCCATTCCGGACGATAAGGAATGGTGAACGCAAAAAGGCCCGGACTTTCGTCCGGGCCTTTTGCTTCAGATGGTGCCGCCGGGGGGAATCGAACCCACGACCTCAGCCTTACCAAGGATGCGCTCTACCACTGAGCTACGGCGGCGAAATCTGAGGAAGCGGCCGTATAGCCAATACGTTCGCCCGATGCAAAGGCCAAAACGCCTCTTGATCGCATTCCTGCATCCGGCCTTTATCCCGCTGTGAAAACCCCGCCCGACACGCCGCCGCAAAAGACCCCGACGCCCGCTGAAAAGGCGAAGGCGGACCGGGCGGCGCGTCTGGCCGCAGCCCTTCGGACGAATCTCCGCCGCCGCAAGGCGCCTGAGGCTTCGGGCGATCCCGATCAAGAGACGTGACAGTCCGTCCTCGCCCCTTTCAACCGGCGCGCGAGACAGGCTAGATACCGCCCCCGCTTCGCCCGCGCCGGGCGGAGCCTCGACAGAGATTCCATGGACCGCATCGCCATCACCGGCGGCGCCAGGCTGAACGGAGCCATTCCGATCAGCGGCGCCAAGAACTCCGCCATCAAGCTGATGGCCGCATCGCTGCTGACCGACCAGCCGCTGCGCCTGACCAACATGCCGCGCCTGGCCGACACCCGGTTCCTGGGCGAGCTGCTGCGCGGCCTGGGCGTCAGCGTCATCGAGCAGGAGGGCCCCGACGGCGGCGAAACCGTGCTGCACGCCGCCGAGATCACCTCGACCTTCGCGCCCTATGAACTGGTCCGCCAGATGCGCGCCTCTTTCAATGTGCTGGGCCCGCTGCTGGCCCGCACCGGCCATGCGCGGGTCAGCCTGCCCGGCGGCTGCACCATCGGCGCGCGGCCGGTGGATCTGCACCTTCAGGCCCTGACCGCCCTGGGCGCCGCCATCGAGCTTGAGGAGGGCTATGTCTCGGCCCAGGCGCCCAAGGGGCTGCGCGGCGCCGAGATCACTTTCCCCTTTATCTCCGTGGGCGCCACCGAGCACGCCCTGCTGGCCGCCGTGCTGGCGCAAGGGACGACGGTGCTGAACAATGCGGCGCGCGAGCCGGAGATCGGCGACCTGGCCCACTGCCTGAACGCCATGGGCGCGAAGGTGGAGGGCATCGACACCCACACCCTGACCATCACCGGCGTCGGCTCCCTGAAGGGCGCCGACTGGAGCGTCATTCCCGACCGCATCGAGGCGGGCACCTATGCGACCGCCGCCGCCATGACCGGCGGGGACGTAACGCTTACGAAAATGCGGCCTGCGCTGCTGACCGCCCTGACCTTGAAGCTGCGCGAGGCGGGCGTCACGGTGGACGAGACGCAGGACGGCCTGCGCATCCGCAGGGACGGAGGACGCCTCCAGCCGGTCAATGTGACCACCGAGGTCTATCCCGGGTTCGCCACCGACCTGCAGGCTCAGTTCATGGCCCTGATGACCCTGGCCGAAGGCGAGAGCGTGATTTCGGAGACCATCTTCGAGAACCGCTTCATGCATGTGCCAGAGCTGATGCGCCTGGGCGCCGATGTCTCGGTGCACGGCGGCGAGGCTCATGTGCGGGGCGTCGAGGCCCTGCACGGCGCCGAGGTTATGGCCACCGACCTGCGCGCCTCGGTCAGCCTCGTGATCGCCGGACTGGCGGCGGAGGGTGAAACCACCATCGGCCGCGTCTATCATCTGGATCGCGGCTTCGAGCGGCTCGAGGAGAAGCTGGGGGCCTGCGGCGCCGATGTGCGGCGTCTGAAAGGCGATGAGGATGGACACTGAGATCACCGCCGTCGATGCGGACCTGAACGAGGACAAGGCGGATGAGGGCAAGGGTTCGCCCCTGCCCCCGCTGCGCCTGCTGGCCGAGGATCACGAGGATCTGCTGATCATCTCGGCCGCGCTGCAGGACGCCATCCTGACGCCGGCCGACATCCTGTGGGAGAGCGCGGCCCGGCGCCTGACCATCACCCTGCGCCGGTTCTGCTGGGAATGCGGGGGCACGCGGGTGCAGGCGGCCCTTCAGTTCGGCGACGTCATGGCGGTCAAGAGCCGCGACATGCCCCGCGCGCCCGAAATCCCGCTGGAGCTGCTGGCCATGGACTTCCTGCCGGGCGAGGCGCCGGGCGGCCGCGTGGTCATGATGTTCGCCGGCGGCGGCGACCTGCGCGTGGACGTGGAGTGCATGAACGCCGTTCTGGCCGACATCTCCGAACGCTGGCGCGCCAAGCGGGCGCCCCGCCATGAGGAAGACCCGGCGTGAGCGGCCCCCATCGCCTGTCCGCCGTCGATCTGGACGAAGCCTCCCTGCCCTCGGCCACCGCCGAGATCGAGCACGCCCGGCGCGTCGCCATCTTCGACCTGGTGGAGCAGAACAGCTTCAACCCCGTCGGCGCCGACGGCGGCCCGTATCAGCTCAAGCTGTCCCTGCAGGACAGCCGGCTGGCCATGGAGATCACCGGCCCCGGCTTTCACAAGGGGCATCTGCTGTCCCTGACCCCGCTCAAGACCGTGATCCGCGACTATCTGATGATCTGCGACAGCTATTACGAAGCGCTGCGCGGCTCCTCGGCCAGCCAGATCGAGTCCGTCGACATGGGCCGGCGCGGCCTGCACAACGAGGGCGCCGAGGCCATGAAGGCGCGGCTGGAGGGCAAGGTCGAGGTGGATCACGAAACCGCTCGTCGCCTGTTCACCCTGGTCTGCGCCCTGTGGCGGCGGGGCTGATCCCACCCTATTTGCCGTCAGAACTCGACGCCCGGCCCGTTTTGGTGCATTAGGCCGCGTCCATTTTCGAGCCGCGCCCACGCCCGGCGCGGCCGTTACCGTTTCCCGAGGGCGAGAGAGACTGCATGTCGAAGGAAGAGCTGCTCGAGTTTCCGGGCGTCGTCATTGAACTGCTGCCCAACGCAACCTTCCGCGTGAAGCTGGAGAATGACCACGAGATCATCGCCCACACCGCCGGCAAGATGCGCAAGAACCGCATCAGGGTGCTGGCCGGCGACAAGGTGCTGGTTGAGATGACCCCGTACGACCTGACCAAGGGTCGCATCACCTATCGCTTCAAGTAAGGCGGGCGGCCGCGTGGCCTCTCCGCCTCTCGTGCTGGCCTCGGCCAGCCCGCGCCGCATCGAACTGCTGGCGCAGGTCGGGATCGCGCCCGACCGCATCGTTCCCGCCGACATCGACGAAACGCCCCTGAAAGGCGAGACGCCGCCGCGCCTGGCTGAGCGTCTCGCCCGCACCAAGGCCGAAACGGTCGCCGAGCGCGAGCCCGAAGCCCTCGTCCTCGCCGCCGACACCGTGGTCGCGGTCAGCCGCCGCCTGCTGGAAAAGCCCGCCGACGAAGCCGAGGCCCGGCGCTTCTTCACCCTCCTGTCCGGCCGTAATCACCGGGTCTTCACCGGCGTGGCCCTCAAGGCGCCGGGTCGGGACACAGCCGTGCGCGTGGTCGAGACCCGCGTATCCCTGAAGCCGCTCTCCGACGACGAAATCGCCGAATACATCGCCACCGGCGACTGGCGCGGCAAGGCGGGCGGCTATGCCATCCAGGGCCCGGCGGGCGCCTTCGTCCGCCGCATCGTCGGCAGCCACCCGGCGGTGATGGGCCTGCCGCTTTATGAAACGGTCCAACTCCTGCGCGGCGCCGGCTGGCGTCCGGCCCGACCGTGAGCGGCGACCGCGAAGCCTATATAGACGACAGCCCCGGCGAAACGCGCGGGATCATCGAGGGCGAGCAGGGCTTCGAACACATCCTGATTGAGCGCGAGGCTGACGATCCGGCCCTTCGCCTCGGCGCGGTGTCCGTCGGTCGGGTGACACGTGTCGAGCCCGGCCTGAGCGGCGCCTTCCTGGACCTGGGCGCCGCCGAAGGTTTCCTGCCCCTGAAGCGGGACGCCGGCGTGCATGTCGGCCAGAAGGTCGAGGTGGAGGTCGTCGCCGAACCCCGGGAGGCCAAGGGGGCGACGCTGAAGATGCTCGGCCTCGCCGAGGGCGAGGCGCGCCTGATCCGCCCAGGGCCCGGCGTCGCCGAGTGGCTGGAGCGCCTGGCGCCCGGCCTTTCACCGATCACCGGCAAGGCGGCTATCGAGGCCGGGTGGGCCGCGATTGAGGAGGCCGAAACGCCGGCCATGCCCGGCGGCGGTCCCGACGTGGCGGTCGAACGCACCCGGGCCATGATCACCGTCGATATCGACCAGTCAGCCGTGTCCGGCAAATGCCTGAACGCCAGAGACCGCCAACGGGCCAATCAGGAAGGACTGCGGATCGCCGCACGCCTGATCGGCCTGCGCCGCTGGGGCGGCCTCGTGGCCGTCGATCTGCTGGGCGCCGGTCACGACGGAGCGAAGATCACCGCAGCGGCGCGAACGGCTTTCGGCGCTGACCCCACCATCGCCTACGGCCCGGTCAACCGTTTCGGCGTGCTGCAACTGGTCTTGCCGTGGCGGTTCACACCTCTTGAAGAGCTTATTCATACGGGCATGGAGGCCATTGCCTGTGAAGCGGCGCGGAAGCTCAACCACGGCCTGCTGATCGACACCGCCAGCGCCCGCATCACGGTGCGCTGCCATGGTGATGTCGCGAAAGCCGCCGCGCCGCTGGTAGCGCGTCTGGGCCCGCGCGCCCATGTGCTGGCGGACGACAGCCTGCCCCTGACCAGAGTGATGATTGAATGACCCGCGCCGCCTGCCCCATCTGCCGCCACGCCGAATCCGATCCGAAGTACCGACCGTTCTGCTCCAAGCGCTGTGCCGACATCGATCTGGGCCGCTGGTTCACCGGTCGGTACGCTGTTCCCGGCCCGCCTGCGGATGAAATTGGCGGATCGAACGACGAGGATGAGGCCTGACGCTGGACAGGCTGATCGGCCTCGCTTATAGACCCCGCTCCCGACGGCCTGAGCCGTCGCTGGACCCGGGCCTGGGTAGCTCAGTTGGTAGAGCAGCGGATTGAAAATCCGCGTGTCGGTGGTTCGAATCCGCCCCCAGGCACCACTCTTTCACGACATCACGAATCGCAGGCGCCACCGGTTACCCACGCGGCGGCTCATATTGCGCTGTTATGTTTTCTCAGGACCCGGGAGATTCCTCCCACCCCGTTTGCGCCATATTTTCGCAACCGAACCTGATGCTGATGCTCAGGTCGCGCGATGGGAGATTCCGTCTCGACAGCGGTTGGTGAAAGCTCATGCCTGTTACGGAGTGTAACAGGGGTATCGACTTGCCCTCAATCTCGCATATGGGCAATTTTCCTCCCCAACCACCGCTTCTGTCGAAACGGATGACGCTCTTATGACGGCAGGATGAAAAGACGTTGCGGAAGGTCTCTCCGCGCTCCCCCGCCGGTTGAAAAGCGTGATCACGCACTTGACGCCCCCCGGACGGTTCGCCAAGACAACGTGACCGCTCACCTTAACCGGCGAGTGTCGTTATTCGAAAGGCCTCCTCTCCTGGCCATTCGACAATGTCTTTCGGCTGTTTCGGCAACCGAACGGCGACAGGAAACGTTTCCGGCGGCCGGATCACGTTCGGCCTTCGGCGTAATTTCAGTGAGGGGCGCCGCCACCCGGCGATCGTCTCTTTAGGTCCAACGAGTCAGACCAAGCAGGAACTGGCGAACTATGCTCGATAGCAAAAAGAAAAACCTCCTCCTCGCCCTGGCCGGCGCCGCCGCCCTCATGGTGAGCTCGCCGGCTTTCGCGCAGGACGCGGCCCCGGCTCCCGCTGAAACCCCGGCGGCCGAAGCTTCGGCTGATCCCGAGGCGACGGCTGCGGAAACCCCGGCCGAGACCCCGGCTCCCGACGCCACCGCCGACGATCCGGAACAAGTGGGCGGCGAATCCCACGGTCAGCTGACCGTGGCCCGCATGTTCATGGACTCCGACCCCGTCGTTAAGGCGGTGATGATCGGTCTGGTTCTGGCCTCGGTGTTCTCCTGGACCCTGCTGGTCATCAAGCTGATCGAGTTCGGCAGCCTGAACCGTCAGACGGACCGCTACCTGGAAGCTTTCCGCAGCGCTCGCACCGTCGCGGACATCCGCCGCGTGTCGACCTCCGAGGACTTCGAGGGGAACCCGCTGGCCGACATGGCCGCCGCCGCCACCGAAGAAGTCGAGGCGTCCCGCGCCGCCGGTCTGGCTGTTTCGGGTGAGTACCGTGACTCCACCCTGGGCCGCGCCGCCACTGCGGTCGCCGCTGTCCAGTCCGGTCTGGCCAAGCGCCTGTCGGGCGGCCAGCAGTTCCTGGCGTCGACCGGCTCCAACGGCCCGTTCATCGGTCTGTTCGGTACGGTTTACGGGATCATGAACTCGTTCATCGGCATCGCGAACACCAACACCACCAACCTGGCCGTCGTGGCGCCCGGCATCGCCGAGGCCCTGCTGGCTACCGGTCTGGGTCTGTTCGCGGCTATTCCGGCGGTTATCTTCTACAACTACTTCAACACCCGGATTTCGGCCTACGGCGTCCGTTCGGACGGCTTCAACGCCGAGCTGCTGAACACGATCTCGCGTCAACTCGACAAGGGAGCGTAAGCTAGATGGCCGCCAAAATCGGAGGTGGAGGCGGCGGTAAGTATCAGATCGAGCAGAACAGCGAAATCAACGTCACGCCCTTTGTGGACGTTATGCTTGTTCTGCTCATCATCTTCATGGTGGCGGCTCCGCTCGCCACCGTGTCGGTGGAGATCGAACTTCCGACCGCTGTGGCTCCGCCGCAAGAAAACCCGCCGAAGCCGATCTACATCTCGCTTCAAAGCGACACCGACGTTTACATCGGTGATGGTCGCACCTCCCTGGCCACCCTTGGCGAGGACCTGCGCCGCCTGATCGGCACGCGAAACCCCGAAGAGGAGCGGATTTTCATCCGCGCCGACACGACCACCCGCTACGGTGACTTCATGCAGCTCATGAACACCCTGCAGGACAATGGTTTCTACAGTGTCGCCCTCGTCGGCGAAGACAACGCTACGTAAGGATCACGGTCGCAGATCATGACTGAAGAACATCGTCGCGACCCGCTCCTGGACCCGCCTCGCCGGAAGAAAATGTCGACCGGCGTCATGGTGGGTATCGGGATCTCGGTCCTCGTCCACGTGGTTGGCGCCTGGTGGATCTATAATCAGAAGTTCGTCCTGAAGGAGGTCTCCTACTCGGACGAAGCGATTGAGGTCGAGATCATCGACCCCATCGTGGAACCCCCTCCGCCGCCGCCGCCGCCGCCGCCGCCGCCGGACACGCCCCCGCCGCCCAAGCTGCAGGTTCGTGAGCCGCTGCCGATCGCGGATGCGCCGCCTCCCCCGGTGACCCTGCCGGTCGAGGCGACGAAGAAGGAAGACCGTCAGGAATACACGGGTCCGCCCGTGATCGTCCCCGGTCCGCCGCCGCCTCCGGCGCCTCCGGCGCCGCCGGCTCCGTCGGTCATCACGAATCCCGACTGGATTCGTCGTCCCGACGGCAACGACCTGGCCCGGTTCTACCCGAGCCGCGCCCAGTCGGACGGCACAGAAGGCACCGCCACCATCGAGTGCGTGGTGCAGGCCAACGGGCGCCTGGCGAACTGCAGCGTCGTCAGCGAGAGCCCGGCGGGCGCCGGCTTCGGCCGAGCCACCCTGCAGCTGGCCTCGCGGTTCCAGATGCGGCCCCAGACCCGCGACGGCCAGCCCGTCGGCGGCGCCCGGGTCCGGATCCCGATCCGCTGGCAGCTGGGCTGATACGGCTCAATCGAATGAACGACGCCCCGGAGGAAACTCCGGGGCGTTTTTCTTTGTGGCTTCCGCATCGGGAGCAAAAAGGCCAGCTTGAGCGTTAAGCCCGCACACCGCTGAGGGAGCCCCATGATGATCCGCAAGACCGCCGCCGCCCTTCTGACCGCCACGGCCTTGAGCGCCGCCCTGGCCGCCTGCGCCTACAATGAGACCCTGGGACGCAATCAACTGTTGATCGTCGATGACGCGGCCCTGCAGCAGTCCGCCGATCAGGCCTGGAGCCAGGCCATGCGGGAGATGAACCCCACTAACAACGCCGCGCAGAACCAGCGGGTGCGCACTGTCGGCGGCCGGATCATCACCGCGGCGAACCTGAACAGCCGCCTGCGCTGGGACTACGCCGTCTTCCAGGACGAGACGCCCAACGCCTTCACCCTGCCGAACGGCAAGATCGGGGTGACGACGGGCCTGCTGAATCTGGTCGAGAACGACGACCAGCTGGCCGCCATCATCGGGCATGAAGTGGGTCACGTGGTCGCCCGTCACGCCGCCGAGCGCTATTCCCAGACGGCGCTGACGGCCACGGGCCTGCAGGTGGCCCAAGGGGTCGCCGGGGATTATGGCCAGGCCATCGGCGCCTTCGGCGGCATCGGAGCCCAGCTGGGCGTCCTGCTGCCCTTCTCCCGCAACCATGAGCTGGAGGCGGACCGCTTGGGCGTGGATTACATGGCCGCCGCCGGATATGAGCCGCGCGAAGCTCTGGACCTGTGGCGCATCATGGCCCAGCAGCGGCAGGGATCGACCCCCGAGTTCGCCTCGACCCACCCGTCGGACCAGACCCGCATCGCCCAACTGGAACAGTATATCTCCAGCCGCGGATGGTAGTGCCCTTCCCTGCTTGATTGCGAGGCCCGGTGCGGCTAGACACCGGGCCTTCGCGATGCGCGCCGCCCTAGCTCAGTTGGTTAGAGCGCCAGATTGTGGCTCTGGAGGTCTCCCGTTCGATCCGGGAGGGCGGTACCATCGCGAACTTCCTTTCCCCCGACTCAATCCAGCCCGCTAAGGTGGCTGCATGTTGCGCCGCATTATGCGGGCCCTCGGGCCACGCCGCAGACGATCCCTGCCCCACGGAGGGCGCCCCGCCACGGTGCAGAGCGGCGCAATTCCCTATGCCTGGGCGGGCGACGAACCGACCTATCTGCTGATCACCTCGCGCCGCACCGGGCGCTGGATTTTTCCCAAGGGCGCGGTGGAGCCGGACATGACCCCGGCGCGCTCGGCCGCCAAGGAAGCCTGGGAGGAAGCGGGCGTACGGGGCGAGATCGGCAAGATCGCCGTGGGCGCCTATCGCACCGAAAAGGTGGAGCGCCACGCCAGCCGCATGATCGCGGTGGATCTGTATCCCCTCAAGGTCGAGGATCAGGCGTCCGACTGGCCGGAGCGCCGGAGTCGGCGCCGCCACTGGGCCACCCATCGGCAGGCGCGAAAGCTGATCGATAATCCGGAGCTGATGGCGGTGCTGGACCGGCTGCACGCCGACCTCACCCAGCCCGCAGGGGACGCTGAACCGGTCAAGCCGCCCAAACGGCGGCGTCAGCCGAGGAAGCGGGTCAGGACCAGATAGATCACCGCCGACAGGGCGGCGACCACAGGCACGGTGATGACCCAGGCGGCGGCGATGCCCCACAGGTGCTGGCGGCGCACAAGCATGCGCTTCTGGCGCTTGGTCTCGGCCTTGACGGCTTCTTCGGGGGTGACGGCGATGACGTCGGGCGTGGGTTGGCCGTTCCTGCGGCGCATACCGCGGTTGGTCATGACCTCGCGGAGCAGGCCGACGCCGAAGATCCCGCCGATGGCGATGTGGGTGGAGGACACCGGCAGGCCCATGACCGAGGCCACCAGCACCGTGGCCCCGGCCGCGAGGGCGACGCAGAAGGCGCGCATGGGGTCCATCTTGGTGATCTTCTCGCCCACGGTGCGGATCAGGCGCGGGCCGAACAGGGCCAGACCCAGCGAGATGCCCAGGCCGCCCACCATCAGCACCCAGAACGGCAAGGTCACCGCCCCTGTCTCGGCCGAGCCCGACTGGGCCGCCGCCACGATGGCGGCCAGCGGCCCCACCGCATTCGCCACATCGTTGGCGCCGTGGGCGAAGGACAGCAGGGCGGCGGCCAGAATCAGGGGCGGGATGAACAGCGTCGCCACCTGTTTCTTGGCGTTCTCCATCCCCTCGGACTTGCGCAGCACCCACGGGCGTGAGGCCGCCCAGCCGATGAAGGCCATGGCGGCGCCGCCGATCAGCACCACCGGCGCCGAGGGCGACCAGATACGGCTGAGCCCCTTGGAGAACATGTAAAGGGTGAACACCCCGGCCATCAGGCCCACCAGCACGGGCACCCAGCGGCGGGCGGCGGCGACGCGGTCCTGCTTGAACAGGATGCGCCATTTGATGAAGGCCAGCAGGGCGGCGGCGATGATCCCGCCCATGACTGGCGAAATGACCCAGCTGGCCGCGATGCCGCCCATGACCGGCCACGCCACCGCCGACATGCCAAAGGCCGCCAGGCCGGCGCCCAGCACCGCGCCGACGATGGAATGGGTGGTGGAGACCGGCGCGCCCAGGATGGTGGCGAGGTTCAGCCACAGGGCCCCCGCCAGCAGGGCCGAGGTCATCAGCAGGATCAGGCTCTGGGCGTCCAGCTCGGGCGACGGGGTGATGATGCCCTTGGAGATGGTGTTGACCACCTCGCCCCCGGCCAGCAGGGCGCCAGCGACCTCGCACACGGCGGCGATGATCAGGGCGGCGGTCAGGCTGAGGGCCTTTGATCCCACAGCCGGGGCCATGTTGTTGGCCACATCGTTGGCGCCGATATTCAGGGCCATGTAGCCGGCGACGACCGTGCCGAAGACCACATAGATGGCCAGATCGCCGACACCGGCGATGCGCAGGGCGAACAGGGCCACGGCCAGCAGGAAGATCAGGGCGACCCCCGGGAAGGCCAGCGAACGGGCCAGGTCGGCGGTCGCCGTCTCCAGACGGCCGAGCTTCTTGAGATCCTTGTCGAGGGTCTTCGCCACCGGCGCCGCCTGGTCAGATTGTTCCGTAGACGGCGCAACTAGCAGAGGCGATATGGCTTGCACACCCCGGCCGGGGACCGCGCCTTATTGCAACGGTTGGGCGGTCATGCTCGTTGTGGCGAAGAACCGCCGGAACACGTCCGGCGCCGAGGTCAAGGAAGACACGTCATGCTTCGCCTTTCCCTGCTGGCCGCCATGACCATGGCCGTCGCCGTTCCCGTCGCCGCCCAGGATGCGGTGGACGATCTGTTCGCCAATCCCCGGCCGGCCGAGGAGCGGAACCAGACCCCTACCCCTCGCCCGGCGGAGCCCACGCCGGTCCAGGTGAACGCCCCGGTCGAGAAGCCCGCCTATGATCCCGAGGTGGAGGAAACCGAGCGTCTGAACGCGGGGGTGGAGGCCTATAACCAGTCCGTGCGACAATCCAACGCTGCGGCCCAGGCGGAATACGAACAAAGCCTGCGCGACCATCAGGCGTGGCTGGAACGGCTGGAGCAAGAGCGTCTGGCCGAGCAGGCGGCCTATGAGGCCGAGGTGCTGCGCCGCCAGCAGGAGCATGAGGCGAACCTGGCCGCGTGGCGCCGGCGGGTGGAGGCCTGCCAGGCCGGCGATATCAGCCAGTGCGATCCCTCGACCATCCGCTGAGCCCCTGAAGGGAGACGCCGGACGGCGGGGTTTCCGCACGTCCGGCGCCTGATCCTGAACACAGACTACTGGAACAGGCCCAGAAGCATCTGCGGCGCCTGATTGGCGATGCCCAGCGCCTGAACGCCCAGCTGCTGCTTGGTCTGCAGCGCCTGGAGCCTTGCGCTTTCCTTCGCCAGGTCCGCGTCCACCAGATTGCCCACACCGGCCTCCAGAGCGTCCTGGAGCTTGCCGACGAAGGTCGTGTGCGTCTCCAGCGCCTTGGATTTCGTGCCCATCCGCGCCAGGGCGGCGGACACGGCGGCGATGGAGTCGTCCACGTCGCCCAGCGCCGCAGAGGCGTCGGACAGGGTGGTGATGCTCTGACTGGCGCCGACCGATACGATGGTCCCGCCCAGCGCCATCACTTCGGCGGCCACGGTGAGCCGCTGCGCGCCGCTGGCGTCCGCGAGGGCCTCGAAGCCGGTGGCGCCGGTGTCCAGCAGGTTGACCCCGTTGAACTCGGCGTTGGCGACCACGCTGGAAATCTGGTCGCGCAGGGCCTGGAAGTCCTCGGCGAGCGCTTCGCGTGAGGAGCTGGTCAGGGTCTCGTCGGTCGCCGCGAGGGCCTTCTCCTTCATCTGCACCAGGAGATCCGACACCGTCTCGCCCGCGGCCATGGCCACGTCGACCGCGGACGTGCCGCGATCCAGCGATTGAGAAACCGCATTCAGGGCTCCGAGCTCGGCGCGCTGCCCCTGGGCGATGGCCCAGATGGAGCCATTGTCCTTGGCGGACGCGACTTTCAACCCGGTGTTGATGCGGTTCTGGGTGGTGGCCAGATCCTGGTTGGTCTTGTTCAGGTTCTGGAGCGCGATCATCGCGCCCACGTTGACGTTCACCGAGTTCATGTCGGCGGTCCTTCCATTCTGGTCGGGGAGTGAAAACGGCCTTCTGGCCGCCGGGCCGCTTCTGGCCCGCGCACGCTCCCGCAAGGATCGCGCCGAGGTCAGGGGTTTGATTATGAAGGGATTGATGGCGCCGCCCCGCCGGAACGCGCGATTTCTGCCGGGCATGAGGGAAGGTTTTGCCGATTGCGGACAGGCCGAAGCGCCCGTTGGTGCGGGGTGTGGGAAGGGAGCGGGGCGCCGGGCCGTTCGCCCGGTGTAGGGCAATAGAAGTACCGTTTCGACGAAGGCAGACGCCCCGCGCGATCGTTTTTCTGAAGCCCGCGGTAGGCACGCGTCTTAGGCGCTAGCCGGTGTTTAGGCCCCGGACGGGCAGGTGCGGACAGCGCTCCGCATCCTGGACCCGGCGAGTAATCCGCCCCGCCGCTGATCCCGCTCGATCACAGCCCGTCGCAGCAAGGTCGCCGGCCGAGCGCCCTTCCCGTGCGACGGGATGGCTTGAGGATACGGGGGGTGGGAATGCGGTCGGGAACGGGGGGGGAGATTTTTCGCGAGCCGTTGTGGGGCGAGGGATTGGGAGGCGGAACTGCGGGGATTTGGGCGTGGTCTGTCCCCTAATTTCCGCTCATCCCGGCGAAGGCAGGGATCCAGATGCAAGATCACCGGCAGCCGAAAACGGCCAGAATTCGCCGCGCAACCGACCCGAAATCTCGCCTTATGATCTGGATCCCGGCCTTCGCCGGGATGAGCGGAAAGGGGGGTGGCTGCTGCGTCGCCGAGCCCGCCCCACCCGGCCGTCGCCTTCCTTGCGCGGTACGCTCGGCGCGCGGCGCCTTCGCTGCATGAGCGCAGGCGCCGGCCGCCCTCCCCGAACGGGGAGGGAGAAGGGTTGAATCAGGCCGCCTAGGCCGCCTGGGCGCCGGGGGCGGCGCCAAGGCCCTGCATGATCATCTTGTTGATGTCGATCAGCGGCTCGAAGTCCTCTTCCCGGCGCATGACGGCGGAGGAATGGCGACTGACGAACAGGCTGATGGAGATGAGCTGGGCCTTGAGGGGGGCCGGCAGGCTGTTGTCGGGGTTCGCGCAGTCGGTGGCCAGGGTCGACCACAGGCGCCGGTTCCAGTCCAGGGCGTCGATGCGGGTCTTGATGTCCGTCGGATCGGCGCGCGACGCTTCCATCAGCGCGCGCGTCACCTGACCGAACAGCCGGTATTCCGCCTCGCGCGGGTTTTCCGCCCTAGCGGTCGCTGTCTTGTAGGCCTGAAGCGACATTGCCGATCCTCGACTCTTCGTAATCAACCAATTTACGGGCGGCCATCAGGGCCTTGTAATATTCGCGGGCCATGACGTGGCGGGAGGCCGCCACGCAGTCGGCCATGATGTCCGGATTGCGGGTCGCGCCCATGAACTCGGACAGGCGCATGGCGAATTCATCGTAGAATTTGTCCGCCGAGGACTCGTCCAGGTACATCATCATGACCGGGAAATAGATGCGGCGGGCGGGGCTGGTGACCTCGTCGGCCTGCATGATGTCCTTTTCGCGCAGGACGGAGGCCTTGTTCTGGAGCAGCAGCACGCCCCGGCGGTCGCCGTTCTGGACGACGGCTCCGTTGAGAACGAATTTCTCGCCCGGCTTGAGCGACAGTTTCAGCGGCATGACAGCCCTCCCGCACCCCAGACCTATTCGAGGCTCGCCTGACGCTGATTAAACAAACGTGGTTAACCATCCCTTGTGTTTCCAGCGGCAGCATGAAGGGAATCCCGCGTCTGGAGTGAGCCGCCTTGACCATCGCCTTCGAGCCGCCGACCGCCCTGCCCGGCCTGGGCCGCGCCGCCGACGCCGCCGCCGGCGACGCCGCATCCCCCGAGGCCGTGGGCCGCCTGTCGCGGGCCCTGGCGAAGGACGGCGGCAAGGCCAAGAAACAGGCGCGCGCGGTCTTGGCCCAGCTCAAGGCGGCGGTGGCCGATCTGCGGGCCCACGATTATCAGAACGCGAGCCGCAAGGCCCTGAAAGCGCTGGAAGCCGACAGTCAGAACGGCGTGGCCTGGCACATCCTGGCGATCGCGCGGGAGAAGTCCGGCGATCTGGTCCAGGCGCTGAACGCCTATGAGGCGGCGCTGAAGTTGTTGCCGAAGGACACGACGGTGGCCCAGGATCTGGCCCGGCTGGCCCAGCGGCTGGGCTATCTGGAGATCGCCGAGAAGCTGCTGCTGCACTATCTGGCGGCGGACCCGGACCATATCGAGGCCAACAACAACCTGGCCTGCGTGCTGCGGGACCAGAACCGCTACGAGCAGGCCATCGAGGTGCTGCGCGCCCGGCTGCAGACGGCGCCGGACAGCGCCCTGATGTGGAACACCCTGGGCACGGTTCTGGGCGACCAGGGGGACATGGCCACGGCCCTGACCTTCTATGACGAGGCGCTGCGGCTGGAGCCCGGCTTCGCCAAGGCGCGCTACAACCGGGGCAACGCGCGACAGCCGCTGGGCGACTTCGAAGGCGCCTTGGAGGACATCGAGGCGGCCCTGCCCCACGCGGCGCCGGGGTACGAGACCGCCATGATGACCATGGCGCGAGCCCTGACCTTGATGGGATCGGGACGGTTGAAGGAGGGGTTCGAAGCCTATGAGGTCCGGCTGGACCCCGTCATGCCCGAGGCCATCGCCGTGCTGGCCGACGGGCCGCGCTGGACCCCGGACCAGCCGCTGGAGGGCAAGCGCATCCTGGTGGTGGGCGAACAGGGCATCGCCGACGAGTTCATTTTCGCCAACATGATCCCGGACCTGATCCGCGCCGTGGGGCCGCAAGGTCAGGTGTACATCGCGGTGGAGGCGCGGCTGGTCTCCATCTTCCAGCGCAGCTTCCCCGACGCGGTGGTCGGGGCGCATCAGGCGGTACGGAAAGCGGGGCGGCTGATCCGCTTTGCGCCGTTCATGCAGGACCACGCGGCGGTGGACGGCTGGCTGCCCATGGCCAGTCTGATGGCGCCGTTCCGTCCGACGCTGGAGGCCTTTCCCGACCACCAGGGCTACATGACGCCCGATCCCGAGCGCGTGGCGCGCTGGCGGAGCGAGCTGGCGGCGCTGGGCGACGGGTTCAAGGTGGGACTGCACTGGAAGAGTCTGGTGCTGAAAGGCGTGCGGTCGCGCTATTTCTCGCCGTTTGATCAGTGGCGGCCGGTCCTGACCACGCCCGGCTGCGTCATGGTCAATCTGCAGTGCGGGGACACCGCCGCCGAACTGGCCCAGGCGGAGGCGGAAGGCCTGAACATCTGGACCCCGCCCATCGATCTGAAGGATGACCTCGAAGACGTGGCGGCGCTGTCCGTGGCGCTGGATCTGGTGATCGGGCCGGGCATCGCCGGGACCAACATCGCCGCGGCGGTGGGGGCGAACACCTGGATGATCCAGGCGCCGGATGACTGGCACCTGCTGGGCACGGGCGACACCTATCCCTTCTATCCGCGCATGCGGGGATGGGCGGCGGGGTCGTTCGGGCGCTGGGATGGGGTGATGGCGGCCATGGCCGCCGAACTGGCGCGAATATCTTCGGAACACCGGAACGCCGCCTGATCGGCGCACGTTTCACCCCCAGACAAAGGGAGTTGAAACCATGGCGGATCGCCCGGAAGAGCCCGACGAACAGGACCAGTCCGAAACCTTCGACGAAACCCATCTGGACGACGAGGGCGATGGCGACGTCACCCTCGAGGAGATGGACGTTCTGGACGTCACCCAGGAAGAGGGGGACGCCGAAGAGGATGACATGGACCTGGAGGACGCGCAGGCGCTGGACGGGGTCGATCCGCGCGCCGACGCCCGCACGGACGGCGGCGAGCAGCCGGTCAACGAACTGGACGCCGAAAGCGACGGCGAATACGGCGCCGACGAGATCGAACAGGTGCCCTCGGGCCTGATGCGCAACGTCAAGGGCGCCCAGGGCTCCGCCGCCCACTGGGAAGCGCGCCGCCTGGACGATGATGATATCGACTCTCTGGGTTACGGCCCGGACGAAGAAACGCAGGAACAAGCCCGATGAACGACAAGACCCGCGACGACGACGTCAACGCCCCCTATTCCCGCAAGATCACGCCGGACGAAGGCAAGCCCGATCAGGTGAAGGACAGCGGCAAGGCCAAGGACCATCAGGAAGAACTGGTGGACGAAGCGGTCGAGGAGACCTTCCCCGCCAGCGACCCGGCGACGCCCAAGCGCATCACCTGAACCCTGACCTGAATTCTCCTCCCCATCCCTTGAGATGGGGAGGTGGCGCGGCGCGAATACGCGCCGTGACGGAGGGGGCATCGCCGGCGGAAACGATCGGGGAGTCAGTCTGCGAACACCGAGCCGCCCCCTCCACCACGCGGGCCGAGTCGCCCGCGCGGTCCCCCTCCCCGCAGGCGGGGAGGAGACGTGTGAACCCTGTTCAGGTGCGTCCTGATCCGCTACCCACTCGGGTCTCTCGTGGACGGAGTGGATGAATGGATCGGTTCCAGGGCACCGAAAGCTATATTGCGACCGACGACCTGAAGGTGGCGGTCAACGCGGCCGTGACCCTGGAGCGGCCGTTGCTGATCAAGGGCGAACCCGGCACCGGCAAGACGGTGCTGGCCTATGAGCTGGCCGAGGCGCTGGGCGCGCCCCTGATCACCTGGCACATCAAATCCACCACCAAGGCCCACCAGGGTCTGTACGAATACGACGCCGTGTCCCGCCTGCGTGACAGCCAGCTGGGCGAGGAGCGCGTCCATGACGTGCGCAACTATCTGAAGCGCGGCAAGCTGTGGGAGGCGTTCACGGCGCCGCAGCGGCCCGTGCTGCTGATCGACGAGATCGACAAGGCGGACATCGAGTTCCCCAACGACCTGTTGCAGGAGCTGGACCGCATGGAGTTCTACGTCCACGAGACGGACGAGACCGTCCGGGCCGAGGTGCGGCCGGTGGTGATCATCACCTCGAACAACGAGAAGGAGCTGCCGGACGCCTTCCTGCGCCGGTGTTTCTTCCACTACATTCGCTTCCCTGACGAAGAGACCATGAAGGCCATCGTCGAGGTGCACTATCCGGGCCTGAAGCCGCGTCTGGTCTCGGAGGCGCTGAAGACCTTCTACCAGATCCGCGAGACGCCGGGCCTGAAGAAGAAGCCGTCAACGTCGGAACTGCTGGACTGGCTGAAGCTGCTGATGGCGGACGACGTGACGCCGGAGACGCTGGCGGAACGGGATCCCAAGCGGCTGATCCCACCGCTGCACGGCGCCTTGCTGAAGAACGAGCAGGACGTGCATCTGTTCGAACGGCTGGCGTTCCTCCAGCGGCGCGAGGCGGGGCGGCCCGGCGGCTGACAACCGCCGGAAATGTCTCCGGAATCGGGCCGCGTCAGGGCCGATTACCGCGATTTCACTGGCGTCCGCCGGTCCCACGCGCACAATGGGTTCTGAAGAGGAGCGATACATGCGCGCTGTACTCATGACGATCTGTCTGGCGGCCCTGGTCGCCGCCTGCGATTCCGAGCCGCCGATCCGCATCTCGCGGGAATCCGGGTCGGAATCCTCGAGCACGGGCGGACCGCTGCGGGTGGTGGACACCCTGCAGTGCCCCCAGACCCATGAGGTGCTGACCCGTCGGGGCGGCCCTGCCGCCGATGGACAATCGTGCGAATACACCGGGCCGCGCGGGTCGCAGGTGACGCTGAGGCTGGTGACGCTGAACGGCGAAGGTCTGGCGGCTCTGGACGCGCTGGAAGCCGAGGTGCAGGCGATCCTGCCGTCGGCCATGGAGCGGGTGGGCGGCGCAAACGCCACAGCCGCGGCCGATGCGGGCGCGAACGCGTCTGCGTCAGCTTCAGCCTCGGCCGAGAGCGGCGACAGCGTGGCGGTTCAGGTCCCCGGCGTGACCATCGAGGCCGAGGGCGAGAACGCCACCGTGCGCATCCCCGGCATCAGCATCGACACCGACGGCGGCCAGTCCAGCGTGCGCATCGGCGGCTTCAACATCCGCAGCGACGAAACCGGCGATCACGTGGATATCCGCACGGACTCCGAAGCCGTGCGCATCCGCGCCCACGAAGAGGCGGCGGAAATCCGCACCCGCGACACCTCGGAGGGGGTTCGGGCCACCTACATCCTGGTGGACGAGCGCGGCTCGGATCTGGGCTGGCGGCTGGTGGGCTATGAGGCGCGCGGACCCGAAGGCGGCCCGGTGGTGGTCGCCGTGGTGCGCAGCAAGGACCGTCATGAGGACGAGATCTTCGACGCCGCCAAATCGCTGGTCTCCCTGAACGTCGGGGAATAGCGGGCCGCTGCTCTTGATCGCGGCGGCCGAATGCGCCACGTCCGGGGCCTTCATTGGACGGATCGACCTTGGCCCAGGCGCGAAACAGCAAGACGGAAAAAGCGCCTCGCGCCTGGCAGCGGATGCTGTCAGGACGGCGGCTGGACCTGCTGGACCCGTCGCCCTTCGACATCGAGATCGAGGACATCGCCCACGGCCTGGCGCGGGTGGCGCGCTGGAACGGCCAGACCATCGGCGAGCACGCCTTCTCGGTGGCCCAGCACAGCGTGGTGGTGGAAGAGATCGTCGCCCACATCCAGCCGGACATCGCCCCGAAATGGCGGCTGGCGGCCCTGCTGCATGACGCCTCGGAATACGTCATCGGCGACATGATCTCGCCGTTCAAATCGGCCCTGGGCTTCAACTACAAGGAATTCGAGGCGCGGCTGGAAAGCGCCATTCACCTGCGCTTCGGCCTGCCGCCCAAGTCGCCGGTCGCGATCAAGAAGCTGATCAAGAAGGCGGACACGGCCTGCGCCTTTTTCGAGGCCACGCAGCTGGCCGGGTTCGATCGCAAGGAGTCCCTGCGGCTGTTCGGCGCCCCGCCTGCCGACTACGATCTGGTGATCCATCCCCTGCCCGCAGGTCAGGCCCAGGCGCGGTATCTGGAGCGCTATCGACTGCTGGCCGGGGCCATGGGGGTCCTGCCCGCCGCCGACGCCTGGCATACGGAGTGACCATGACCGGAGCCGTTCAGGACCAG
The DNA here is from genome assembly GCF_047617075.1 of Brevundimonas sp. Lineage (GTDB taxonomy): Bacteria > Pseudomonadota > Alphaproteobacteria > Caulobacterales > Caulobacteraceae > Brevundimonas. The sequence continues at coordinate 15,575 of NZ_JBLGCI010000006.1, read as the reverse complement.
GGCGTGCTGATCGGACTGTCGGTGGTGGTGTTCGCCCTGCGCGACGGCGAGGCGGTGGTCCTGACCACCGGCGACGGCGACGGGGCGGGCCTGCCGTTCGGCCCGTTCGAGCCGGAACGTCACCGCACCTTCGAACTGGCCCTGCGTGATTTCGTCGCCGAACAGACCACCTTTCCGCTGGGCTATGTGGAGCAGCTCTACACCTTCGGGGACGCCGGCCGGGAATCACCGCGCGCGGAGATGGGCGTGGGCGCGCGGCGGGTGGTGTCGGTGGGGTATCTGGCCCTGACCCATGACGCCAGCGCGGTGGCGGGACCGGGCGCCGCCTGGACGCCGGTGCTGGATTTCTTTCCATGGGAGGACTGGCGCGGCGGCCGGCCCGCCGTGATCGATCGGGTGCTGGCCCCTGCGCTGGCGCAATGGGCGGCGCGTGAGGATACCGCCGCGCGCGAGGCCCGCATCGCCCGCCTGTTCGCCCTCAAACCCGGCGCCCGCTGGAACGAGCAGCAGGTTCTGGAGCGCTATGAGCTGCTCTACGAGGCGGGGTTGGCCCCGGAGGCCGCGCGAGACCACGACCACCCGCCCGCCGCCCTGCCCGGCCGAGCCATGGTGTCGGACCATCGCCGCATCCTGGCCACCGCCCTGGCCCGGCTGCGCAGCAAGATGAAATACCGGCCGGTGCTGTTCGACCTGACGCCCGACATGTTCACCCTGTCCCAGCTTCAGGCCGCCGCCGAGGCGGTGTCGGGCCTGTCCCTGCACAAGCAGAATTTCCGACGCGGGGTGGAGCGCACCGGCCTGGTCGAGCCCACCGGTCGGCTGACCAGCGGAACCGGCGGCCGGCCGGCGGAACTGTATCGCTATCGGGGCGCGGAAGCCTCTGGCGGCGGCGTCACCGGCCTGTCCCTGCCGGGCCAGCGATAATCGCAAAGGAACGCTTGCGGGAAACGCCCGGGCCGATTAGGTATCCCGCCTCGCACGACCACCCCCTGACGGGGCAGGCGACTTCTTTTGCGGAGAGGTGGCAGAGTGGTTGAATGTACCGCACTCGAAATGCGGCGTGCCTTTACGGGTACCGGGGGTTCGAATCCCCCCCTCTCCGCCATTCATTCCTACGCTATTTGACGCTTCGCTGATCCTCGCGAAATCCCTCCGTCATTTCCGGGCCTTGCACGTCCTCGGAGACAATGCGGCCGTCTGTCCTTCCCTGAACATAGCCAAATCAGCCCCTCTATAGGCCCCGAGCGCTCTGTCAGCTTAACCGACACCGCACGCAACTTGCCCTGCTACGGCCCCCGCCTCAGGCAGTGGCTGCCACCCATGCGGCATCCGCATTGGCGCGAAAGCGGCGAAGCGTCGGTCGGCTGATCAGGTGTTGTTGGGTGTAGAAGGTGTTGTAGACGCCGGCATGAGTGGTGAGGAAACGCTGGGCTGAGGCCTGGCTCTTGAAGAGCTGCATCTTCCGCTCCCGTCTTCGGATCGGCAGGTGCGAGTTCTCCGCCCTGTTGTTCTCTCGCAGCCGGCCAGGTCGGTGCAGGTGAGCCAGCTTCAGCTCCCGCAGCGCGGACCCGTAGGACGCCAGGCCATCGGTGACGATGGTCTCGGGCTCGACCGGCTGGTTGCGCAGCAGACGCTTCATCAGTGTCAGCGCGGCGTCGTGATCCCGGCGCTGCTGCACCACGACGTCGAGCACCTCGCCCTCATCGTCGACGGCGCGCCAGAGATACATCCGCTTGCCGCCGATGTTGCAGACCACCTCGTCGAGGTGCCACCGCGGCGACGGCGCCGGTCGATTGCGCTTCAGGTTCCGGGCGATCTGCGGTCCGAACTTGATCGTCCAGCAGCGGATGGTCTCATAGCTGACGTCGATGCCACGCTGGGCCAGCATCTCCTCGACATCCCGGAAGCTGAGCGTGAACCGGAAATACAGCCACACCGCATGCCGGATGACATCCGCCGGAAACCGGTGCCGTTTGAAAGAGAGTGGCCGCATCTGTCCCCTGCCCTGCTCAGGCCGGGCGGCCCGTCGAGTGGAGACATGTTAGCGTTAGACTGACAGCACCCTGGGCTCATAGCCGAAGTTCGTAGCGTCTGCTCTCGAGACTGCTTGGATAGACGGACTAGCCCAGATCCGACATCCAGGCGCCCCAGAGCATCATGCGCTGGGGTGGCGAGAGGTTGGTGTCAGGCGCGTCACCTGGGTCCGGCGCCGACACGCCGCCTGCCGCGCGGACTTCTCTGGCCGTCTTTCCGAATTCGCGCTTGAAGGCCCGGGCAAACACGGCCTCGTCGGAGAAGCCGTGCTCGAAGGCGATGTCGCCGATGCGGCGACGTTCAGTCGGACCGGTCAACAGGGCGTAGATGCGCTTCAGGCGACGCTGCTGGATATAGCGGGCCACACCGCCCAACGGCTGGAACAGGGCGTAAAGCTTGGTGCGGGAAATCGACAGGGCGCGGCACAGGCTGTCGGCGTCCAGCGCCGGATCCGTGAGGCGGCTGTCCACATGGCGGCGGGCCTGCCCGATCAGGGTGGCGTCCAGAACGCTGCGGGCGCGGGCGTCCGCGTCGCGGGAGGGTCCGAGGCAGGCGGCCATCATGGCCAGGGTGGAGTCCGCCATGGCCGGCCCGTCCGTGATCGCCAGACCGGGCGCGTTGCGCGTCAGCGAGCGCATGTAGTCGGCGAGCATGCGGCCACGCGGGCCGTCAATCTCGAGCCCGTGCAGGGACTCCGCCCCTGGAAGGGCCGCGTCCATCACATCGCGCGGCACGAAAACACACAGGCAATACATGGGGGCGGGCGGCAGGCTGACCGCCTGGCCCAGGTCAATGACGCGCAGAACGCCCTGGGGTCGGTCGGGCTGATAGTCCAGCCGCACCAGATAGTGGTCAATATAGTCGGACCGGATGCGCGCGGCCGTGCGCTCATAGGCCAGGGCGTCCACCTCGGTGCCGCCGAGGGCCAGTGGCCCCATCAAATAGGTGAAGGCGGCGCCGCGGAAGCCGGGCGCTTCGTCTGGGCGCCGGGTTTCGAACATGGGCGCCATGGCCTCGCGCCACGCATCCAGCCGATCGCCTGGCTCGAAATCATCGGTCGAGAACCGAATGTAAGGCAGCCGGTCCATCGACACTCCAACGCCACTGAACGCCCTTTCGGTTAACTATCGCCGATCTGGACGCAGGGTCAATTCGCCGGACGGAGCGTCTGACACCTTTTCGCCACCGGGTGTTACCGCAGCTGGAATTGACCGTCTTTCCAGAGGCTTTGCCATGGCCGCCATCCGCAACTCGCGTTCCGCTCGGCTCGCGGCAAGTTCAGTCCTTGCTCTGGCTGCGGCCGGCGTTCTGAGCGCCGGCCCGACGGTCGCCCAGGTGATCGACAACGACACGGTCGTGGTGGACGGGACCACGCAGACCTATGCGGCGCCCATGTATATCGGCAGCGACGGCGTCGGAGAGCTTCAGATCCTGAACGGCGGCGTCGTGACCAGCCCCTCTGCGCTGATCGGGAGGCGCGCCGGCAGTTTCGGGGACGTGACGATAGACGGCGAAGACAGCCGCTGGACGATCGATGGCAACCTTTTTGTCGGCGCCAGCGGGACCGGTTCGCTGACCATCCGCAACGGCGGGCAGCTCATTACGGGCGGTGGGGGAGTCGCCAGTGAAGTCGGCAGTTTCGGTGCGGTGATCGTCACCGGACCGGGGAGCCGTTGGGACAGCTTCTTCCCCATCGGGGCCGGCGTGCGGGGCGTCGGCACGCTCGACATCAGCAACGGCGGCGTGGTGACCGCGAGCTCTCTGGGCGCCGGCAGCGCGGCAGGGGCGCAGGGCACGGTCCGTTTGAGCGGCGCTGACAGTCGATATGTCGCCACAGATCGCTTGCTGATGGGCATTTATGGGTCCGGCACGCTCACAATATCCGAGGGTGCGGTCGCCCAGGCCCAAGTCCTCACCTTGGGGCAGTACGCCTCCGGTCGCGGGACACTCAACATCGGAAGGGCCGCCGGAGGCGTCGCGGTGGCGGCCGGCTCGATCAACACGTCGTCCATCGAATTCGGCACCGGCGGCGGCGAAATTGTTCTGAATCACACCGAGAGCGACTACGAGCTGGGGCGGACCATCAGCGGCGCAGGGACCATCCGCGTGCTCGCCGGTCGTACGATCCTGTCGGGCGACAACACCTATACCGGCTCGACCCTGCTGGAAGGCGGCACGCTGACCCTGGCGTCGGACTCTGCGCTGGGGGCATCCACCCTCCGCACAAGGACCGCGGTGGTCGATTACGCAGACGGCGTGAACATAGGAAACGCCGTCGCGCTCGATTCGAACTACACCAACTTCAGGGTGCTGTCGGGATCGGCCACCCATTCGGGCGTGATTTCCCAAGGCGGCGGGCGGGTATTCAACAAGATTGGTGATGGAGAGCTTGTTCTTACAGCCGACAATACCTGGACCGGATTTGCCTGGGCTCTGGGCGGCACCCTGACCTTCGATGGCGGCAGCCTGGCCCTCACCGAGGCCATCATCGTGGGCGGTTCGGGGCCGCAGGGCGCCGCCCTCCAGGCGAGAAACGGCGCTGTGCTTTCCAGCGGCTTCCTCGATGTCGGGACAAGCGACGGTGATGGCGTCGTCATCCTGGAATCCGGCGCGAGGGTGTCGACAGGGACCTTGACCATGGCGGTGGGTGGCGCCGCCGGAAGCCTGACTGTCCGGGGCGAGGCTTCTGAACTGACCATCGCGAACGGCATGCTGATCGGCAATCTGGGACAAGGAGAGTTGCTGGCGCTGGACGGCGCCTCTCTGGCGTCGTTCTCGGGCGCTCTCGGCGTTCAGGCGGGCAGCCTCGGCGACGCCACCATATCGGGCGCCGACTGGACCAACACGCAAAACCTGATCGTGGGATACCGAGGTCGTGGGAGCGTCGTTATCAGCGAAGGCGGGCTGGTAAGCAACCTGAACGCCAACCTGGGAGACCTGTCCGGGGGGCAGGGATTTGTCACCGTGACCGGCGCCGGATCACTGTGGCAAAGCGCCGGCGACATCCGCGTCGGCCGTCAGGGCGCGGGCGCCGTGACCGTCAGCGGCGGAGCTCGTCTGGAAGCGAACGAGATCCTGATCGCGGACCTCGCCGGCTCGACGGGCGCTCTCAACATCGGCGGGGCGCAGGGCGAGGCTGCAGCGGCGGCCGGGACGATCGGCGCATCCGCCATCCGCTTCGGCGCAGGCGGCGGCTCCATCGTACTCAATCACACCGATGACGGCTACGAGCTGGACGAGACCATCACCGGCGCCGGGACCATCCGCCTGCTGGCCGGCCGCACCATTCTGTCCGGCGACAACACCTACACCGGCTCCACCCTTCTGGAGGGCGGCACGCTGACCCTGGCGTCGAATACGGCGCTGGGCGGCTCGACGCTTCGGACGACCGGGTCGGTTGTGGACTATGCCGACGGAGTCGACATCGCCAACCCGGTCGTCATCGACTCCAACACCACGCAGTTTCAGGTCCTGACGGGTTCCGCGACCCAGTCGGGTGTGATTTCCGAAGCGGGCGGCGCGCGGCCCTTCGTCAAGGTGGGCGGAGGAGAACTGGTCCTGACAGCGGACAGTCTGTGGTCCGGCGCCACCACCGTGCGTGAGGGAACCCTCACATTCGACGGGGGTGATCTGACATCCAGCGATCAGCTCTATGTGGAAGACGCGAACCTGATCGTGCGTGGTGGCGGCGTTCTGACGAACAACAACGCCTTTGTGGGACACGCCGCCACGACCGGCGCATCTGTGACGGTGACCGGCCCGGGGTCACGCTGGATCAACACCAGCCAGTTGCTGCTGGGCCTGGACGGCGCCGGAAGCCTGACCGTCGCCGACGGCGGGGAGGTTCAAGCCGTCGCGGCCTACATCGGCGGCACAGGGTCTCTGGGCACAGCCACCGTGACGGGCGAGAACTCCCGGCTTCTGCTGCAGGATCAGCTGTATGTGGGCAGCAGCCTCGGCGAGGGCGTCGTCATGATCGCCGACGGCGGACAGGTGCTCGCCCGGGACATCTACATCAACGCCACCACCGGAGCAGGCTCCGCGACGGTGACCGGCGATGGTTCGCTCCTTTACAGCATAGATCAGATGGTCATCGGCAATCTGCGTGAGGGCGTTCTGACGCTGGCCGATGGCGGCGTCGCCCGGGTGGGCGACGGGACAGGCATGGCCCGGCTGGCCGTCTCGGCCAACGCCACGGGCGTGCTGAACATCGGCGCCGCGCCCGGGGACGCGCCCGCGGCGGCGGGCGTACTGGAAGCGGCCGAACTGAGCTTCGGCGCCGGCGTCGGCACACTGAACTTCAACCATACCGATGAAGGCTATGTCTTCGCCCCCCGGATGACGGGGCGGGGCACGCTCAACCACTATGCAGGAGAAACCATTCTCAGCGCCGACAACAGCGGCTTCTCGGGCGACTACTACGTCCAGGGCGGGCGGCTGATCCTGGAGGGGGCCAACGGTCAGGCCGCCGATCCCATGACCCCCGGCAGCGGCTCGATCCTCAGCGCCGAGGGAGAGAACGCGCCCGAGATCGTGATCCGCAACGGCGGGAGCTTCACGGGTCGCGTGCTGTCCGCCGACGGCGTGGGCGAAGGCTCGGGCCGGATCCAGATCGCCGGCGCCCTGTCCGGCGCCGAGGTCGATGAAGCCTACGCCGGAACCATGGGCGCCGGCCGTATCGAGCTGACTGACGGCGCCCGACTGACGGCGGGGGACGCTTGGCTGGGCTACTTTGGTGAGGGAACCCTGTCGGTTCGCGACGGCGCGTCCGCAGAGTTCGGCGTGCTGAGCGCAGGGCTTTACGGCCAATCCAGCATCGAGATCACCGGCGGCGGCCGGGTCGATGCGGCTTTCGTCGAAGGCGCCCAGACCTGGGCGGCCAGCACCGAGGTGACGGTCTCCGGCGCCGGGTCGATGCTGAACGTGGACAACAGCCTTGTGCTGGCGCGCGAAGGGCGCGGCTCCCTGAGCATTCTGGACGGCGGCAATGTGATCACCAGGCAGCTTTTCATGGCCGGGGGTGAGGAGTCCGTGGCCGAGGTGACCGTGTCGGGCGCCGGATCGCAGCTGGTCAGCATCTTCGATCTCGGAGTCGGGGTCGAGAACGGCGGCCGTGGCGTGCTCACCGTCGAGGACGGCGGCGTGGTCCAGGCGGGCGGTCTGGGCGTCGGCTTCGGCGCTGGAACGACCGGGGAGGTGGTGGTTCGCGGGGTGGAGTCGCGCCTCGCCGCCATGGAGGCGGCCATAGGGTATGGGGGCGCCGGCTCCCTACTGCTGACCGAAGGCGGCGCCCTGACCGTGATGGATGGATCAGGTTCGGTTTATGTGGGCCTGGAGGCCGGATCCACCGGCGTGCTGGCCATCGGCGCCCTCGAAGGCGAAGAGGCGGCCCAGGCGGGCTATCTTTCGGCAGAAGGCGTTGTGTTCGGCGCCGGAGCCGGGTCGCTGATCTTCAATCACACCAACACTTCCTACATCTTCGGAACCGGGCTTTCGGGCGTCGGCGAGGTCCGGCATCTGGCGGGCCAGACCTGGCTCGTGGGCGACAATACCGGTTTCGCCGGACTGACCACGGTCGAGGGCGGGGAGCTGGCCGTCCTGACCAATCTCGGGGGCGATGTGCTGGTTTCCGGCGGGCGTCTTCGCGGTTCAGGCGACATCCTCGGCGATGTCACCGTGACCACCGGCGTTCTGGCGGGCGCGACAGGCGGCACGCTCACCATGGGATCGCTGTTCCTGGGTTCGTCCGCGCGCACGGACGTGACACTGCGGGGTGCGGGGGAGTTCCGAGATCCCGCGCAGCCCATTTTCGACGTCATCGGGGATCTGACCCTCGACGGCGTGCTGAACGTCACCGAGGGCGATGATTTCGGCGTCGGCGTCTACCGGTTGTTCAACTATGGCGGCGTTCTGACGAACAACGGTATGACCATCGACATGGCGCCGACGGGCTATACGACCGGCGACCTGGCCATTCAGACGGCCCTGGCCGGTCAGGTGAATCTGGCGGTCAGCCTGAACGATCTGCGCTTCTGGGACGGTGGTTCGGAGAATGCCGGCAACGGCGCCATCGACGGGGGCGGCGGCGTCTGGAGCCTCTCCGGCTACAACTGGACCGACGTGGACGGCATCCAGAACGGCGCCAACCGGCCCGTGCCCAGCCTTGCGGTGTTCATGGGCTCGGCGGGCGTTGTGACCGTGGACGGCAGCGACGGCGACATCTCCGCCACCGGCCTGCAGTTCGCATCGGATGGTTACGTCCTGAACGGTGACGGTCTTCTGCTGACGGACGCGGACGGGGAGGACCCTGTCATCCGCGTGGGGGACGGCACGGCCGCGGGCGCAGACATCTCGGCGCGTATCGATCTGGACCTGACCGCTTTCGGCGACCTGACGAAGACCGATCTGGGGTCCCTGATCCTGACCGGCGACAATCTGCTGGACGGCCTGCGGGTACGCCATGGCGGGCTGACCTTGGCGCAGGGGCTGACCCAATCCGGTGAGCTCCACGTCGGTGTTCAGACCGGGGACGAGGGCCGACTTCTGGTCACCGACGCCGCCCGCCTGAACAGCACCGGCGCCGTGCTTGGACAGATCGCCGGGGCCGAGGGCGCCGGGACGGTCAGCGGGGCCGACTCCGCATGGACCGTGGATGGAACCCTGTTTGTCGGCGCGGGGGGCGAGGGTCGCCTGACGATCGAAAACGGCGGTCTGGTTGACGCCGGCACGGCCGTGATCGCCAGTGAAATCGGCGGCGCGGGTGCGGCCATGGTGACCGGCGAGGGTTCGCTCTGGACCGTGACGTCCGGCCTTTTCGTCGGCGGCTACGGAGATGGCGTCCTGACCGTCGAGAACGGCGGGCGGGTGGGCGCCCTGTACGGGGCGGTCGGAACGTATGAGGGCGCCGAGGGCCTAGCGGTGGTTTCGGGCGAGGGGTCGATCCTCGAATTCGGTGATTATCTGATCATCGGCGCAGCAGATAACGCCAGTGGCGACGTCATTCTCACCGACGGGGGCCGGCTGACAGTGGGCGACGGCGCCGGCGAACTGGTGCTTGCAGAGTCGGCGGGCGCCCGGGGCGCTCTGACCATCGGCGCCCTCGCCGGGTCGGACGCGGCTGCCGCCGGCGTGCTGCAAGCCGGGCAGGTGCGGTTCGGCGACGGGGCGGGTGAACTGGTCTTCAATCATAAGGAAGCGGACTATGGCTTCACGGCGACCCTCACCGGCGCCGGCGCAATTCGTCACCTGGCGGGCGTGACGCGACTTGGCGGCGATTCCAGCACCTTCAACGGGATGTCGGCGCTGAGCGGCGGGACCCTGCTGGTGGACGGCGTGCTGGGCGGCGACGTCTCGGTGACCGGCGGCTCGCTGGGCGGCTCCGGCTCGGTGCTGGGAACGGCCACCATTGCAGACGGCGGGACGTTGTCCGGCGTTCAGGGGCGCACCCTCAACCTGGGTGAACTGGTGCTGTCCGAAGGGGCGACGGTTACGGCGGCGCTGGGGGCTGCGGACGACTCGGCGGCCCTGTTCGACGTGGTGGGAAATCTGACCCTGGACGGACAGCTTGAGGTGAGCGACGCCGGCGGCTTCGGCGCCGGGGTCTATCGCCTGTTCGACTACGGCGGGGTCCTCACAGACAATGGGCTGGACATCGCCTCGACACCGGTGGGGGTCGATCTGGATGACCTGTTCCTCCAGACCTCGGTGGCCAACCAGGTGAACCTGGTCTCCACCTTCGATGTGGAGCTGCGGTTCTGGGATGGATCGGGCCCGACAGATAACGACGCCATCGACGGCGGCGACGGAATCTGGAGTCTGACCGGCCGCGAGTGGACGGGGGCCGACGGGGCGGTCAACGGCGCCTACGACAACCCGGCCTTCGCCGTGTTTATGGGCGCGGGCGGAACCGTGACCGTGGACGGGACGGGCATCGGCGTCACCGGCATGCAGTTCGCGGCAGACGGCTATGAGCTCACCGGTGATGGCATTGAGCTCGGCCAGCCCGAGACCATCATTCGCGTGGGTGACGGTACGGCGGCGGGGGCGGACGTGACCGCGACCATCGCCTCCAGCCTGACCGGAGCGGGCGGTCTGGTGAAAGCCGACCTGGGCGCCCTGATCCTGACCGGCGTCAACAGCTACACGGGTGGAACCTTCGTTCGCGGCGGGACCCTTGTCGGCGACGCGGACTCGATTCGTGGCGACCTCTTCAACGACGCCCTGACGATCTTCGATCAGACGATCGACGGAACCTTCGCCGGTGCGATCTCGGGGACCGGCCTGCTGGTCAAGCGAGGCGCCGGCGCACTCACCCTGACGGGCTCGGGCAGCTATACGGGCGGTCTTGAGGTGCGGGAGGGAACCCTCATCGGCGATACCCGCTCGATCGTCGGCGACGTGGTGAATGACGCAGTCCTGGCGTTCGATCAGGACTTCGACGGAACCTTCACAGGGGCTGTCTCCGGCTCCGGCTTCCTCATCAAGGATGGGTCGGGTGTCTTGACCCTGTCCGGAGCCAACGTTCAAGACTGGTCTGTCGCTGGCGGCGTCCTGACCGCGGGGACGGCGGCCTTCGAAGGTGATGTGTCGATCGGCGACGGAGCGACCTTCCGCTTCGACCTGACGGCCGACAGAGGATGGAGCGGGACCCTGACGGGCGGGGGCGCCTTTGTCACCGGCGGCGCCGAGCTCACCCTCACCGGAGATTCATCAAGCTACTCGGGCCAGACGACGCTCGCTGGCGGCGGGCTGCAGGTGGACGGCGTCCTCGGCGGCGACGTCCGGGTGTCAGGTGGTGAACTTCGCGGAACCGGATCGATTCTCGGCGAGGTGGCCATCGGTGACGGGTCTCTCGTTGGCGTGCAGGGCCAGACGCTGGATCTGGGGTCGCTGGTGCTGTCGGCCGGATCGAATGTCTCGGTCGCGCTGGGAGCGGCGGATGACGCGTCGGCCCTGTTCGACGTGGCGGGGGACCTGACCCTGGACGGGTCGCTGGAGGTGACGGACGTGGGCGGCTTCGGCGCCGGGGTCTATCGCCTGTTCGACTATGGCGGCGTGTTGACCGACAATGGACTGGACATCGGCGCCGTCCCGACGGGGGTCAGCGCGGATGACCTGCTGGTCCAGACCTCGGTGGCCAATCAGGTGAACCTGGTCTCCACCTTCGATGTGGAGCTGCGCTTCTGGGATGGACCGGGCGCTGCCGATGACGGCGCGATCCAGGGCGGAGCCGGGACGTGGAGCCTGACTGGCCGCGAGTGGACGGGGGCCGACGGGGTGGTCAACGGCGCCTATGACAACCCGGCCTTCGCCGTGTTCATGGGGACGGGCGGAACCGTGACCGTGGACGGGACGGGTATCGGCGTCACCGGCATGCAGTTCGCCGTGGACGGCTATGAACTCATCGGCGACGCCGTCGAACTGACCGAGGACGAGACGGTCATCCGCGTGGGCGACGGCACGGCGGCGGGGGCGGACATGACCGCGACCATCGCCTCGGCCCTGACCGGTTCGGGCGGTCTGGTGAAGACCGATCTGGGCACGCTGATCCTGACCGGGACCAACAGCTATGACGGCGGGACTTTCGTTCTGGACGGAACCCTGATCGGGGATGCGGACTCCATCGCGGGGGACGTGGTCAATGATGCGGTGCTGGTGTTCGACCAGGGCGCCGATGCCGAGTTCGCCGGGGCCATCTCGGGCGACGGCGAGGCGTTCAAGCGCGGCGCGGGCGTGCTGAGCCTGACGGGCGGCGCGGCCATGGACTGGACCGTCGAGACCGGCGGACTGATCGGCCAGGCGGGCGCGTTCTCGGGCGATGTGGCGGTGGCCTCGGGGGCGACCTTCAGCCTGAACGCCGACGAGAACGCGGCCTGGAACGGCAGCCTGAGCGGGGCGGGCGCCTTCACCAAGACCGGGGCGGGCGGTCTGGCGATGAACGGGAATTCCTGGGACTTCGAGGGGATAACCGAAATCCAGGAAGGCTTGCTGGTGCTCAACGGCATCCTGGGCGGCGAACTGCGGATCATGGAGGGGGCCATACTGGCCGGCTCTGGCGCCCTGACGCAGCTGACGGCGGGCGACGGGGCTGTGATCGCGCCGGGCAACTCCATCGGCACGCTCACCGTGACCGGCGACGTCACCTTCGAGGCCGGTTCGGTCTTTGAGGTGGAGGTGGATCCCACGTCGGACTCTTCGGACCGCATTGTGGTCGGGGGCGCGGCGACCCTGAACGGCGGCGTGGTGCGCCACGTGGGTTATCCGGGCGCCTATGGGCCGGAGTCCACCTACACCATCCTGACGGCGGCCGGCGGCGTGACGGGAACCTTCGAGTCCATCGAGACCGACTTCGCCTTCCTGGACGCGTCCCTGGACTACGAAGCCAACGCGGTCCTGATGCTGCTGGAGCGTAACGAGATTCCGTTCCCCGGCGTGGGCCAGACCTTCAACCAGCGTTCGACCGGCGCGGCGGTGGAGGCGACCCGGTCCGGCGATCCGCTGTATGACGCCGTGATCGGGCAGACCGCCGACGGCGCCCGCTTCGCCTTCGACATGCTGTCGGGCGAGCTGCACGGCTCGATCCGATCGGCCCAGTCCGAGGCGGCCCAGGCGCTGGCCGGAACCCTGCGCGGGCGCATGGATGACGCCCGGTCCATCGAGACCGGCGCGGCCTTCTGGGCCCAGGCGACCGGCTCGCGCACGCGGCTGGCCACGGACGGCAACGCGGCCTCCGTGACCCACGGCGCGACGGGTCTGATGATGGGGGCGGACGCCGGCTTCGGCGCGGTGCGTTTGGGCGTCGCGGGCGGGGCCTCGGCCCACGACCACGACAGCCGCGCTCGCGCGGGTCAGGCCGAGGGCGACAGCTACAGCCTGGCGGCCTACGGTTCGGGCCAATGGGGCGCCCTGGGCCTGAAGGGCGCCGTGTCCGGAACCTGGCACGAGGTTGAGACCGAGCGCCTGGCCGTCTTCCCCGGCTTCCTGGAGGTGCTGACGGCGGACTATGACGCCGAGACCGCCCACGCCTTCGTGGAAGCCTCATGGCAGGTGGACATGGGCCCCGCGACCACGCTGGAGCCCTTCGCCAACATCGCCCGGGTGCGCACGGAGACCGACGCCTTCACTGAGGCCGGCGGCGACGCGGCCCTGGCCGTTCAGGGCCGGGTCCAGGCCGCCAACCTGGCCACGATCGGGCTGGGCATGAACCGCGTCTTCGACCAGGGCGACGGCCGCACCGCGGTGCTGTCCGGCCGCCTGGGCTGGCGTCACGCCTGGGGCGACACCGCCGGCGACGGCCGCCACGCCTTCGCGGGCAGCCCCACCCCCGCCGGCGCCTTCACCGTCCGCGGCCTGCCCGTGGCCGAGGACGCCATGATCGCCGAACTGGGCCTGGACCTGGACCTGAAGGACCGCCTCAGCCTCACCGTCGATTGGTCCGGTCAGTACGGCTCCGGCCTCAACGCCAACGCTCTGGCTGCGCAGCTGAACTGGAGGTTCTAGGGACGAGTAGGGCCCCGGCAAAGCGCCGGGGCCCTTGCGGCCTCTTGCATTGTCGCGGGCGGCCTCAGGGCGGCTCAATGTCGCCTTTCCGGGTCGAAGCCAGAGTCCGCTCCTGGCGCGAAGCCGTCGTTGACGACCTGCGTTCTCCCCGCCCTGCGTTCGCGAAATGCGCATAAGGTGCGCTCCACGAAGGGAGCCGAACCGGGCGCGTTTAATTGATGTTACGCGCCTGGCTACGCCCCGAGGTACGCGAGGGTGTCCGCAACCCTTCAACCGGGAGCTAGATGAATGGTATCTCGCGATGAACTCTACCAGCTGGTCTGGTCGGAGCCGATGACCCGGATCGCCGAAAAGTTCGACGTATCCGGGAGCTATCTGACCAGAATCTGCACCCTTCTCAATGTTCCGCGCCCCGAGCGAGGATACTGGGCCAAACTGGCGGTTGGCAAAGCGCCGGCGCAAACACCCCTGCCTCCAGCGCAACCCGGGGATCCCTTGCACTGGAGCAAAGACGGCGACCATGTCGCGCCCCCGAAACCTAAAGCGCCGCCCCGACGCAGGCGCGTGGCCGTCCCGGTGGCCCGCAGTCAGCTTCACGGCCTGATCCGTGGCGCCCGTACCCATTTCGAAAACGGCCGGCCGGTCGATGACGGCGCCTACCTCAACCCCTATAAGAAGCGTGACCGCTTCGAAAGCTTGTCTCGACAAGGCGCTCAACCTCGCTAACGACCTCTTCAACGGCCTGGAATCTGTCGGGCATCGGGTCGTTCTCGCACCGTCCGAGGCGCGGCTAGGCCGCGGGCATTTCGACGAGCGCGAGGTTGCTTCCAAGCCTCGCGACTGCTGGGAGCGTAGCGGCCTCTGGTCCCCATACGGACCGACAGTGGTCTATGTCGGGACCGTAGCCATTGGTCTTGCGATTGTTGAAACATCGGAGACCGTCACGCTGCGATACCTTGCTGGCAAATATGTCCGCGAGACCGACTATCTCCCTCCCCGCGGTCGCCATGCCCTTGACCATACCTGAACGACCACCCGCGACCTCCCGTCCGGCCGACTGCGTATCATCGCCTATTCGACCTATGGGCGGGTGAGTTGGTCAGTACAGTGGCAGGAAACAAAATCCGCATCGCTCTCCGGTCAGACCAGGACGATCGTCCAGGCGATCGAGTCGGCGGCGTTCGACCTCATGGCCAAACTGGAAGAGGCTGACCGCCAGGCCCAGCTTCGTCACCAGAAATGGTTGGCCGACGAGGAACGCCGACGGCAGGAGGAAGACCGCCGACGGGTTGAGCAGTCCGTTGCGGACAGCCGGTCCGAACTCGGCCGGGTCATCAAGCAGTGGGCCGATGTCATGAGCGTCGAGCGGTTCCTGGTCGGGGTGGAGCAGCGGGCAAGGGACCTCCCCGAGACTGACAGGCATGAGCTGCTCGAGCGGCTGGCGCTCGCGCGCAGCTTTTTGGGCGAACAGGATCCGCTGGCGTTCTTTCGCGAGTGGAAGACCCCTGAGGAGCGATACGCTCCTCAGTATCCCCTCCGTCGCGAAACGAGGCGAGCTCACCGGGGGCGGAATAGTGGAGACAAGTTGTTGTTAGACTGACAGCACCGCCACATCGCCCCATTAAGCGGCTGAACAATCAGATTTCTTATGCGGGGGGCCGCCCCCCCCTTCAGCCGCCCCCTTGCGCCCGTTCCGGTCGAAGCCTCGGCGACAGGCTCGTGACCGACGCCATGAATGTCGGCTTGTGGGCATGCTTATGAGGGCCGAGGCGCCAAGGCGCCGCGCGGTCTGCTCAGTGCGGCGATGCGTTGACGATCGCTTCCTCTTTTCCGCTGTGACGGGCGCACAGCAAGGCAAACACCGTGATGCCGAGATAGGCGCACAGAGGCACGAAGAACGCCGGGTTGAGCACGCCCCCCGCTCCATCGGCGATCCGCCCGGCCAGGAGCGGCAGCACGGCGCCGCCCACGATCGCCATGCACAGCAGGCCGGATGTCGCCGCCGGGGGCGCCGATGACCTCTCAAGGGTCAGGGTGAAGAT
>NZ_JBLGCI010000005.1:0-262596 GCF_047617075.1 Brevundimonas sp. | reverse complement strand
ATCAACTTCTAAGACCCAGACCTCCCGGCTCCGGCCGGGAGGGACGGACCTGGAAGATGTCGACGGCCATCGGCCAAGACTTCAAACGCCCCGCCCGGCTCTCGCCAGGCGGGGCGTTTTCTTGTGGAACGTGCGTGGAGGCTCAGGCCGTTCGGAACAGTCGGCGCCGGATGTCGCCCGTCGCCTGGGGCGCCAAGGCCCACGGCTCGACGAAATAGCGGTGGAACAGACGCTTCGGCTCGGTGGCGAAGCGCCAGAGCCATTCGACGCCCAGCCGTCCGGTCCACCGGGGCGGGGTCGCCACCGCCCCCGCCTCATAGGCCAGGGCGCCGCCGATGGGCATGATCACGCACGGCGGCAGGCGATCCCGGTTGGCCTCGATCCAGGTCTCCTGGCGCGGCATGCCCATGCCGATGAGCAGAATGTCGGGCCTATGGCTGCGGATGGACGCCAGAACGGCGTCGTTCTCAGGCCCCGCCACATCGAAGAAGCCGTTGCGTGTGGCCAGCTTCAGCGCAGGATGGCGTTCTGTGATCGCCGCGACAGCCTTTTCACCCACGCCGGGCGCGCAGCCCAGGTGAAACACCCGCCAGCCCTCTGAAGCCGCTCGCGCCCAGAACGCCTCGCGCCAGTCCAGATAGGTCAGGCGGTGGGCGCGGCTGACGTCATGGCCCATCAGCCGGCCCCAGGCGATCAGGGGGGTGGAATCGATCTCGATCCGGTCGGCGCGGGCGTATAGCGCCGCCATTTCAGGCGTATGTCGCCACAGATGCAGACTGTGCAGATTGTGATTGGCGATCAGGGCCGGGCGGCGGGCCGTGACCCGGCCCGCGATGAAATCCAGCAACTGATCCGCCGTCATGACGTCCATCTCCCCGCCCAGAAGGCGGATGCGACGCGGCGGCGCGGCCGGATCGTTCAGGTCGGCGACATCCCTCATGCGGCGAGAGTCGCACAACAGGGTTTCCCGGCCCTCAGCAAGAACGGTTAACCCGGTGTGACCAATGCATGAAGCGCGGCCGCACGGGGTGGCGCGGGCGCCTTGGTCCCGCTATGCCGCACACAAGCATTCCCCAATGAGGACCAGCCCATGCGCGTGGCGATGATCGGAACCGGCTATGTGGGCCTCGTCTCGGGCGCCTGTTTCGCCGACTTCGGCCACAGCGTGGTGTGCATCGACAAGGACGAGGCCAAGATCGCGCGCCTGAAGGACGGCGGCATTCCCATCTATGAGCCCGGCCTGGACGCGCTGGTGGCCAACAATGTGCGGGACGGCCGGCTGAGCTTCGCCACCGAGCCGGCCGAGGCGATCGCGCAGGCCGACGCCGTGTTCATCGCCGTGGGCACCCCGTCGCGGCGGGGCGACGGTCATGCGGACCTGTCCTACGTCCATGCCGCCGCCGCCGAGATCGCGGACCTGATGCAGGGCTTCACCGTGGTGGTGACAAAGTCCACAGTGCCGGTGGGCACGGGCGACGAGATCGAGCGCATCATTCGCGAGCGCCGCCCCGACGCCGAGTTCGCCGTGGTGTCCAACCCCGAGTTCCTGCGCGAGGGCGCGGCCATCGAGGACTTCAAGCGTCCGGACCGGGTCGTGGTGGGCGCCGATGACGAGCGCGCGCGCGAGGTGATGCGCGAGCTGTACCGGCCGCTGAAGCTGAACGAGACGCCGATCTTGTTCACGGGGCGGCGGACATCCGAGCTGATCAAATATGCGGCCAA
Source organism: Brevundimonas sp. (assembly GCF_047617075.1). GTDB lineage: Bacteria > Pseudomonadota > Alphaproteobacteria > Caulobacterales > Caulobacteraceae > Brevundimonas. The sequence goes on along the minus strand of NZ_JBLGCI010000005.1, from coordinate 260,874 downwards.
CGCCTTCCTGGCCATGAAGATCACCTTCATCAACGAGATGGCGGACCTTTGCGAGGCGGTGGGCGCGGACGTGCAGCAGGTGGCGCGAGGCATCGGCCTGGATAACCGGATCGGGTCCAAATTCCTGAACGCCGGGCCGGGCTATGGCGGAAGCTGTTTTCCCAAGGACACCCTGGCGCTGGTGCGGACCGCCGACGATGCGGGCTCGCCCGTACGGCTGGTGAAGACCACGGTGGAGGTCAATGACGCGCGCAAGAAGGCCATGGCCGGACGGGTCTCGGCGGCGGCGGGCGAGCTGAAGGGCAAGACGGTCGCCATTCTGGGTCTGACGTTCAAGCCCAACACCGACGATATGCGCGACGCGCCGTCGCTGGACGTGGTGCCGGCCCTGCTGGCCATGGGCGCCGCCGTGCGGGCGTTCGATCCCGAGGGCATGGAAGAAGCGGCCAAGGTTCTGGAGGGCGACGTCACCTTTGTAGACGGGCCCTATTCGGCGGTGGAGGGGGCCGACGCAGCGGTGATCCTGACGGAGTGGGATCAGTTCCGGGCGCTGGATCTGGACCGGGTCAAGCTGCTGATGAAGGCGCCGGTGGTGGTGGATCTTAGAAACGTCTATCGGCCCGAGGACATGCGGGCCCGCGGCTTCAAATACAGCTCCATCGGGCGAGCCTGACGCTCAGGTCAGCTTGTCAGCCTTGCGCAGGTCGGGGAACAGTTTGGCCCAGATGCCGGTGGAAGCCAGGGCGCCGAAGCCGCCGAACACCGCCGCGCCCACGGGGCCCAGAAAACGCACCGCCACGCCGGAGTAGGCCTCGCCCAGCTCGTTGGACGCGCCGATGAACAGCATGGAAACCGAGCTGACCCGCCCGCGCATGTGGTCGGGCGTGGCCAGCTGGATCAGGGTCTGGCGGATGTTGACGCTGATCATGTCCGCCGCCCCGCCCAGGAACAGCACGAAGGCCGACAGCCAGAACCAGTGGGACAGGCCGAAGGTCAGGGTGCAGACGCCGAACAGGGCCACGGCGCCGAACATCCAGGTCCCGCCGCGCCGCCGGATGGGAAAGCGCGACAGCCACACGGCCATGGTCAGGGCGCCCACGCCGAACGAGGCGCGCAGCAAGCCGAACCCTTCGGGTCCCACATGCAGGATGTCGCGGGCGAAGATGGGCGTCAGCAGGGCCACGCCCGCCAGCAGCACCACGATCAGGTCCAGCGAGATGGCGCCCAGCACCATCTTGGTCTTCCAGACATAGGCCAGCCCCTCCTGCACCGCCGCGAAGCGGGACGGGCCGCCAGGGACCTTCTCGGGCTTGCCGCTCGTGCGGATCAAGGCGATGGCGGCGGCCGCCGCAATGAACATGGACAGGGCCACCGCATAGGCCAGCGGCACGGAGATTCCGACGATCACCCCGCCCAGCGCCGGGCCGGCGATGGCGCCGGTCTGGAAGGCGATGGACTGGGCCGCGATGGCCGGCGGCAGGGCGCGGCGGCCCACCACCATGGGCAGGAAAGCCTGGGACGCGGGGGCCAGGAACGCCCGGCAGGCGCCGAACAGCGCCGCCACGGCCAGCAGACCCCACAGGGGCGGCGAGCCGTGGATGGCCATGGCCAGAAAGCCTACGGCGCACAGCCCCTCGACGATCACCGAAATGATGACGGTCAGCTTGCGGTCGCGGCGGTCTGCCATTTCCCCGGCGGGCAGGGTGAAGGCCAGCAGCGGCAGGAACTGCACCAGCCCCACAAGGCCCAGATAGAGGCTGGCCTGTTCGATGGGGTGGTCGCGCCGGGCGATCTCATAGACCTGCCACAGCAGGGCCGAGGACTGGGTCTGGATGGCCAGCACCGCCAACACGCGGCCGATCCACAGATAGCGGAAGTCGCGGATGCCCCAGGGGCTTTCGTGGCCGCCGCCCGGGATGTCCGGCTCGCGGGCGGACGGATTCGGATTTTCGGGGCTTTCTACGCTCACGACCGCCGCTGATACTTCGGATAGGGCGTCCCGTCGCGGTGGAAATAGCGGTCCGCGCCCTTGGGCAGGACCATGTCGATGTCCGGATAGTCGCAGCCGTCCCCACCAGGGGTGCGGGTTCCGACCTCGAGCAGCACGGCCAGCGCATCAGAACGGTTCTCGATCTTGTGGCCGTTGGGGACGCCCGCCTTGAAGCCCGCGCAATCGCCCGCGTTCAGGAGAGTCTCGCCGTCCTCCTCGACCAGCACCACCTGACCTTCAAGCACCCAGACGAACTCGTCCTCGCCCTCGTGCCAGTGGCGCTGGCTGGACCAGTCGCCGGGCGCCAGATGTAGCAGGTTGACCCCGAACTGCGACAGGCCCGCCGCATCGCCCAGACGCCAGCGGCGGCGGCCCAGACACGGCCCGGCGTGCTCGTCCGGATAGGTGGTTCCGTGGCCGGTGGAGGCGGCGTCCAGATCAATCTTCGGCATGACGGCCTTCTCGCGGGCGGCGGCCCGTCCTAAAGCTGGGCCATGACCGCATCTGTCGATCCCGTGCGCCTGACGCAAGACCTGATCCGTATTCCGTCCATCACCCCCGCCGACGAGGGGGCCATGGATATGGTGCAGGCCCAGCTGGAACAGCTGGGCTTCACCTGCCGCCGCATGCCGTTCGAGGGCATCGAGAACCTGTACGCCCGGCGCGGGACCGAGGGGCCGAACCTGTGCTTCGCCGGCCATACGGACGTGGTGGCCACCGGGCCGCTGGAGGCGTGGCGCCATCCGCCGTTCGCCGCCGAGATCGAGGACGGCTTGCTGTACGGGCGCGGCGCCGCCGACATGAAGGGCTGCATCGCCGCCTGGATCGCGGCGGTGGACGCCGTCCTGGCGAAGGGTGAGCCGGCCGGCTCCCTGTCGCTGCTGATCACCGGCGATGAGGAAGGCCGCGCCATCCACGGCACGAAAGCGGTGGTCCAGGCCCTGATGGATGAGGGCGAGGTGATCGACGCCTGCGTGGTGGGCGAGCCATCCTCGGCCCGCGCGCTGGGCGACACCATCAAGATCGGGCGGCGCGGGTCGCTGAACGCCTGGATCACGGTGAAGGGGCGGCAGGGCCACGTGGCCTATCCCGAGCGGGCGGCCAATCCGGCGCCGGTGCTGGCGCGGCTGCTGGCCGAGCTGGACGGCCATGTGCTGGACGAGGGCTATCCGGAGTTTCCGCCGTCCAACCTTGAGATCACCACCATCGACATCGCCAATCCGGCCATGAACGTGATCCCGGATACGGCCACCGGCCGGCTGAACATCCGCTTCAATCCGGCCCACACGGGCGAGAGCCTGATGGCCTGGATCCGCGAGCGCGTCGAGGCGGCGCAAGGCGCCAGCGGCTGCGGCGTGGGGGTGGAGTTCCTCCACTCCGGCGACGCCTTCCTGACCGAACAGGGGCCGTTCGTTCTGGCGGTTCAGGACGCGGTGGAGGCGGTGACGGGCCGCCGCCCCGAGCCCTCCACCAGCGGCGGCACCTCGGACGCCCGCTTCATCACTCGCATGGCGCCGGTGCTGGAACTGGGCCTGGTGGGCCAGACCATCCACCAGATCGACGAGCGCGTGCCGGTGCAGGAAATCATCGACCTGACGCGGGTGTATGAGCGCGTGATCGAGAGTTACTTCGCCCGGGCGTGAGCTCTTTTTTGTGCGCTATCGCTCGGCGCGCGGCGCGTCACTACTTGAGTGCGTTCTTTCCCTCCCCGTTCGGGGAGGGCGGTCGGCGCGAAGCGACGGCCGGGTGGGAAGGGCTCCACGACACGAGGGCGGTGTTTCGCGCGGCATGGCCCGCAGTCTGTGCGCGGCCTCGCCGAGCCGCCCCCACCCGCTTCGCCTTCGGCTCAGCCCTTCCCCGGACGGGCAGGGAAAAGGCGAGCCACGCGGCCCGCCCTTTCCCAGCGTCAGACCAGGGCGCCGTGGCAGTGCTTGAACTTGCGGCCGGAGCCGCAGGGGCAGTCGGCGTTGCGGCTTGTGCGCTCCCAGTTCGGCGGCAGGGCGTCCACCGGCAGGCGGGCGCGGTCGTCGCCGGAAAGGGCGCCTTCGGGGTTCTGGGCGGCCGGATTGTTCATCTCGTTCTCGCCGGTCAGCGGATTGAGGTGAATTTCCTGGAAGTCGCCCGCAGGCGGGGGCGGCGGCTCGAAGCGGAACTCCACCGTCATGACCCAGCGGGTCACATTGTGCCGCAGGTTGGTCAGCAGGGTCTCGAACAGCGAGAAAGCCTCGGTCTTGTATTCGTTCAGCGGGTCGCGCTGGCCGTAGCCGCGCAGGCCGATGACGCCGCGCAGGTGGTCCAGATGAACCAGATGCTCGCGCCACTGCATGTCGATCATCTGCAGCAGGAACTGGCGTTCCAGACCGCGCATCTGATCGGCGCCGATCTGGGCCTCGCGCTCGACCGCGCGGGCCTCGGCGGCGGCCTGAAGGCGCTCCTCGATCTCCTCGTTGGACACGCCTTCCTCGGCGGCCCAGTCACGCACCGGCACGTCCAGACCCAGCACCTTGCGGACCTGTTCGTCCAGGCCCTCGATGTCCCACTGCTCGGCGTAAGCCTTGGGCGGCATGTGGGTTTCGACCAGATCGGAAACCGTGTCGCGGCGGAACTCGCCCACCAGCTCGGACAGGTCCTCGGAGTCCAGGAACTCCTGACGTTGTTCGAACACCGCCTTGCGCTGGTCGTTCACGACGTCGTCGTACTTCAGCAGGTTCTTGCGGATGTCGTAGTTGCGCTGTTCGACCCGCTTCTGGGAGGTCTCCACGGCGCGGTTCAGCCACGGGTGGCTGATGGCCTCGCCCTCGGCCACCTTGAAGGTCTCCATGATGGAGGCCAGGCGATCGCCGGCGAAGATGCGCAGCAGATCGTCGTCGGTGGCCAGGTAGAATTTCGACGTGCCGGGGTCGCCCTGACGGCCGGTTCGGCCGCGCAGCTGGTTGTCGATGCGGCGGCTTTCGTGACGCTCGGTGCCCAGCACGAACAGGCCGCCGGCCTCCAGGGCCGCCTGTTTGTTGCGCTCGATGTCGGCCTTCAGCCGTTCGGACTCGGCCTGCTCCGCCTCGGGGGTGATTTCATTACCCATGGCGCGCTGTTCCTGGGTCCAGCGCGACATGCGCATTTCCAGGTTGCCGCCCAGCTGGATGTCGGTGCCGCGGCCGGCCATGTTGGTGGCGATGGTGACGGAGCCGGGCAGGCCCGCGTCGGCGACGATGAAGGCTTCCTGCTCGTGGTGGCGCGCATTCAGCACATTGTGCGGCACGCCCTTGCCCGACTTCACCTCGACGGTGAAGGCGTCCGCGCCCAGCTTCTCCATCAGCTTGGCGCCGGTGGAATCCGTCTCCAGCTCGCTGCGGGTCCAGATGGGCTTGATGCGGCGGCCACCCGCCAGCTGGGTCGCCTTCTCCAGGGACTCGGGCTTGAGACGCCAGACCTCGGCCTCCCAGGCGAAGGTCTGCAGCAGTTCAGACAGTTTTTCCGACTTCTCGATGGACACCGTGCCCACCAGGATCGGCTGGCCCGCCGCGTGGCGGTCGGCGATGGTCTTCGCCACCGCGAGGAATTTCTCGGCGGAGGTGCGGTAAACCTCGTCGTCGTGGTCGATGCGCTGGATCGGGCGGTGGGTCGGCACCTCCAGCACGTCCATCTTGTAGATGTCGTGGAATTCCGACGCCTCGGTGGCGGCGGTGCCGGTCATGCCCGACAGCTTGTCGTACAGGCGGAAATAATTCTGGATCGTCACCGAGGCCAGGGTCTGGTTCTCGGGCTGGATCTTGACGCCTTCCTTGGCCTCGATGGCCTGGTGCAGCCCCTCGGACAGGCGGCGGCCCTGCATGATGCGGCCGTTGAACTCGTCGATCAGCAGGATCTCCCCGCCCTTGACGATATAGTCCTTGTCCTTCTGGTACAGGGTGTTGGCGCGCAGGGCCTGGTTCACATGGTGGACCAGGGTGACGTTGACCGCGTCATAGAGGTCCAGCGAATCCTCGGCCAGCAGGCCGCGTTCGCGCAGTACGTCCTCGACCCGCTCCGAGCCGATCTCGGACAGCAGGGCCTGACGCTGCTTCTCGTCGTGGTCGAAGGTGTCCGTGTCCTTGATCAGCTCCTTAACGATGGCGTCGATCGTCATGTAGAGCTCGGACCGGTCGTCGGTGGGCCCGGAGATGATCAGGGGCGTGCGCGCCTCGTCGATCAGGATGGAGTCCACCTCGTCGACGATGGCGAAGTGGTGGCCGCGCTGGACCATCTCGCGCCGGTCATAGACCAGGTTGTCGCGCAGGTAGTCGAAGCCGAATTCGTTGTTGGTGCCGTAGGTGATGTCGGCGGCGTAGGACGCCTGACGCTGGCCCTGGGACAGGCCGTTGACGATGACGCCCACCTCCATGCCCAGGAAGCGGTAGACCCGGCCCATCCATTCGGCGTCGCGCCGGGCCAGATAGTCGTTCACGGTGATGACGTGCACGCCCTTGCCGGAAAGGGCGTTCAGATACACCGGGGCCACGGCCACAAGGGTCTTGCCCTCGCCGGTGCGCATCTCGGCGATGCCGCCCTTGTGCAGGATCATGCCGCCGGCCAGCTGGACGTCGTACTGACGCTGGCCCAGCACGCGCTTCGAGGCCTCGCGCACCACGGCGAAGGCCTCGTTCAGGATCTTGTCGAGGGTCTCGCCGCCTTCCAGACGGTCGCGGAACATCTGCGTCATCATGCGCAGTTCGTCGTCGCTGAGCGCCTCCATCTTGGGCTCCAGCGCATTGATGCGCTGGACGCGGCCCATGAAGTCCTTGACCTGGCGGTCGTTGTTGGAGCCGAAAAGCTTTTTGGCGAAGCCGAGCATGAAAAATCCGGTCAGGCGGTCGAGCCAGGGCTCGTTCTGCTACGTGGGGCCCAGAGAAGGGTCGGCGGAACGCCGGATGAGGGGTCTGATCCCTGCCCGGCCGCGCCCCGCAAAGGGAAATCGGGGGCCGTGCGATCGATCGAAAACCCCTCGACTTGGGCGCGGGCGAGACTTAAGCACCGGCCTATCCCCTGTCAACGCGAGGGCTTTTGCGGCACGGTTCCGTCAAGGGCCCTGACGGCCCGGATTCGAGGAGCGCCTCATGGGTCAGACCCTTCGCCATTTCACCGTCCTGATGCTGGTCATGACGCTGGCCGCGTGCGGGCGCGGCGCCGGGGACGAGACCCCGCCCGAGGCCGGGGACCGCGCCGTGGCGCGGGTGGAGGGGGCGCCCATCTGGGTCTCTGACGTCAAACGCGAGGCGGTGGCCCAGGGACTGATCGGCGAGGGTGAGCCGCTGGACGTGACGAGCGATCTGTTCCGGCGGGTGCTGGACGAGGTCATCGACCAGAAGCTGCTGGCCGCCGAGGCGGATCGTCGAGGCCTGGCCGACAGTCCCCTGGCCCAGCGGCGGCTGGAGGCCACGCGCGAACGCATCCTGGGCGACATGCTGGTGGAGACCACGGTCAACCGCGCCATCTCGGACGAGGCGGTGCAGACCCTGTATCAGGAGCAGCTGCAGCTGGCTCGCAACTCAGAAGAAATCCGGCTGCGGCTGATCCTGTCGGCCACGCGGGAGGAGGCCGACGCGGTGCGCGGCATGCTGACCGCAGGCGCCAATTTCGAGCAGCTGGCCATGCAGCGCTCCACCGACGAGACGACCCGGTTCTCGGGCGGGGATCTGGGCTATGCGACCCTGGATGTGATGCCCGCGGCCTATGCGGCGGCCCTGCGCGACGCGGCGGCCGGCGACACCGTCGGGCCGTTCGAGGCGGAAGGCGGCTGGGCCGTGCTGCGGGTCGAGGACCGGCGGCGCGAGACGCCCCCCACCCTCGAGCAGGCCCGGCCCCAGATCGTGCGCTACCTGACCTATGAGGAGGTGCGCCGACTGCTGGAACAGCTGCGGGGCCGGGCCGAGGTGGAGGTGATGCTGACCGGTGATCCGCTGGCCGTGCCCGGCGCGCCCGAAGAACCCGCCTCGGCGCCCCCCGCCGCACCTGCCGAAAACACCGCCCAGACCGAGGACGCCGACGCGTGAGCAAGACCCCTTCGACCCGCAAGGGCGTCTCCAACTCCATCGAGAAGGCGCTGGATCCGTTCGCCTCGGCGCTGAAACGGGTCACGCCCGCCAAGGCGACGCCCGCGTCCGCGCCGACCACCGGCAAGCCGGGACTGGCTGTGTCGCCGCTGGCGGTCCCCTTCCCCGCTATTCCGCCCATAGCAGGCGTGGAGATCGCTACGGCGCGGGCGGGCTTCTACAAGCATGACCGCCACGATCTGACGGTGTTCCGTTTCGCCGAGGGGACCAGCTGCGCCGGCGTATTCACCCGACATCAGGTGGGCTCCGCCCCGGTGGACTGGTGCCGTCGGCATCTGGAGGCCGAACACGGCGGTCAGGACGTGCGGGCGCTGGTGATCAACGCCGGCTGCGCCAACGCCTTCACCGGCAAGGCGGGGGCCGACGCGGCCCGGCGCACGGCCTCGGCCGCGGCCAAGCGCTTCGACTGCCGCCAGCGGGACGTGATGCTGGCCTCCACCGGCGTAATCGGGGTCGTGCTGGACGACCGCAAGATCGCCGCGCGCATGGCCGGGATCGAGGCGGGCCTGAAGGCGGACAACTGGGCCGCCGCCGGTCAGGCCATCATGACCACCGACACCTTCCCCAAGGGCGCATACGCCGAGGCGAAGATCGAGGGGGTGACGGTGCGCATCGCCGGCATCGCCAAGGGTTCGGGCATGATCGCCCCGGACATGGCCACCATGCTGGCCTTCATCGTCACCGACGCGGACATCCATCCCAATGTGCTGCGGGCCCTGCTGAACCTGCATGTGCGCACCACCTTCAACAGCGTGACCGTGGACGGGGACACGTCCACCAACGACACCTGCCTGCTGTTCGCCACCGGCGCTTCGGGCGCCCCGCGCATCGGGCGGGTCGGTGACCGGCGGCTGGCGGATTTCAGCCGGGCGCTGGACGCGGTGATGCTGGATCTGGCGCACCAGCTGGTGCGCGACGGCGAAGGCGCGACCAAATTCGTCAAGGTGACGGTGGAGAACGCCAAGTCCCCCGCCTCGGCGCGGCGGCTGGCCCGCTCCATCGCCGACAGCCCGCTGGTCAAGACCGCCATCGCGGGGCAGGACGCCAACTGGGGCCGGGTGGTCATGGCCGTGGGCAAGACCGAGGAGCCGGTGGACCGCGACCGCCTGTCCATACGCTTCGGCCCGCACTGGGCCGCTCGCGACGGGGCGCCGGCGTCCGACTATGACGAGGCGAAGATGAGCGCCTACATGAAGAACCCGGAGCTGGAGATCACCGTCGACGTGGGCTCGGGCCGGGCCGCGGCGACCGTCTGGACCTGCGATCTGACCAAGGGCTACATCGAGATCAACGGCGATTACCGCTCGTGACCACCCCTCTCCCCACCGTCCTCGTGGTCGCCGCCGCCCTCATCGACGCGGACGGGCGCGTGCTGATCGCCCAGCGGCCCGAGGGCAAGCAGATGGCGGGGCTGTGGGAGTTTCCCGGCGGCAAGGTGGAGCCGGGAGAGCGGCCGGAGCAGGCGCTGATCCGGGAGTTGCGCGAGGAATTGGGCATCGAGACGAAGGAGGCCTGTCTGGCGCCGTTCGTTTTCGCCAGCCACGCTTACGATTCGTTTCACCTGTTGATGCCACTGTATCTGTGCAGACGCTGGGAAGGGACGGTGACGCGCCATGAGCACGCCGCCCTGGCATGGGTCAGGCCGAACCGCATGTCGGACTATCCCATGCCCCCCGCCGACGCGCCGCTGGTCGCCTGGCTCAGCGACTTTCTGTGACCCAAGCCGGAGGGCGGGCATGAAACGGTTTCTGGTTCGCCTGACGCGGGATGAGCGCGGCGCCACAGCCATTGAGTACGGCCTGATCGCGGCGCTGGTGTTTCTGGTCATCCTCGGCGCGGTGACCCTGTTCAGCGAGAATGCGACGAACGTGCTGATCGGCGCGGCCAACGCCATTTCAGGCGCGGCGTCGGGCGAAGGCTAGCCGGCGCCCGACGCGCGCTGGAAGCTCTCCACCAGCGATCCGGCCACCAGTCGCCAGCCGTCCACCAAGACAAAGAAGATCAGCTTGAACGGCAGGCTGATGATGACCGGCGGCAGCATCATCATGCCCATGGACATCAGGACGGACGCCACCACCAGATCGATGACCAGAAACGGCACGAACAGCAGAAAGCCGATTTCGAACGCGCGCTTTAGCTCGGAAATCATGAAGGCGGGCGTGACCACGCGCAGGGGCAGGTCCTGAACGTTCTCCGGCGGATCAATGCGCGACATGCGCACGAACAGTTCCAGATCCCGCGGGCCGACCTGATCCAGCATAAAGCCCTTCACCGGCTCGGCCGCCGCGTCGAACGCTTGGGGCAGCTCCATCTGCTGGTCCATCAGGGGGCGGATGCCGGAATCGTAGGCGGCCTGCCAGGTAGGCGCCATGACGATGGCGGACAGGAACAGGGCCAGGGACACCAGCACCGCATTGGGCGGCGACTGCTGCATGCCCAGGGCGGTGCGCAGCAGCGACAACACCACCACGATGCGGATGAAGCTGGTGGTCATGATGACGATGGACGGCGCCAGCGACAGCACCGTGATGAGGCCCACCAGCTGAACCACACGCTCGGTGAGGCCTGCGCCGGTGCCCAGGTCGATGTTGATGGCCGAGCCCGCGCCCCCCTGGGCCGCTTCCTGAGCGATGGCCGCCACCGGCAGAAGCAGACCCAGGGCGAGGCTGACCAGGGTGACGATCAGCGACAGTCGAAAGGCGCGCTTGAGTTCGGCGCGGGTGGGCGCGCAGAAGACGGCCGACAGGGTCACGACGGCATATCCTTCCCGCGCGGCTCGATCAGCTCCTTGCCCTCGCCCAGCAGGATCAGCCGCTCCTCGTCGTCCACGCGGACCAGGATGAGGCGGCGGGCCGGGTCCAGGACCAGGGTCTCGATCACCTGCAGGCGCCGCTCGCCCCGCGTGCCCTGAAAGCGCTCCATCAGGCCGGGCGCATAGCGGCGCAGGGCATAGGCGGCCAGGCCGATCAGGCCGAGCGTGATGGCCAGGCCAAGGATGGCGCGCGCGAAATCGAGAAAACCCATCAGGAATCGGCCCCGCCGGCGACACGCCGGATTCGGACCCCAGCATTAAGGATCGTGGTTAATGACCGGTTTAGGAAACCCCCTGTTAACCATGCACCCGGCATTTTCCGCCGGGTAAGCCCCACAAGCCATCATGGCGGGAGTCTCATGCGCCTGGACAACATCCCCCTGTTCGACGCCATTCGCGGCCAGCTCGGCTGGCTTGGCGAGCGTCAACGGGTCATCGCCCAGAACGTGGCCAACGCCGATACGCCGGGCTACGCCGCCCGCGACCTGCGCGCGCCGGACGACTTCGCCCACGCCATGATGCGGCAGACGCAAGGGGTGGGGATGATGCGCACCAGCACGGCCCACATGGCGATCCAGCCCCAGCGGTCGGTCAACTACGCCTCCATGACCTCGCCGGATTCCGAAACCACCCTGGACGGCAATTCGGTGGTGGTGGAGGAGCAGATGCTGCGCATGGCCGAAAGCCGCATGGCCCACGACGCAGCCATCGGCTTCTACCAGAAGTCCCTGAACATGCTGCGCATGGCCGCCCGCAAGCCCGGCGCCGCGTAAAGGAGTGACCGATGCCTGATCCCGTTCCGCCCCGGAACCCGACCATGAACATCGCGGCCTCGGCCTTGCGGGCCCAGCAGTCGCGCATGCGGATCATCGCCGAGAACATCGCCAACGCCCAGTCCACGGCCCTGGTGGCCGGCGGCGAGCCCTATCGTCGTCAGATGCCGGTGTTCCAGACCCAGCAGCTGGACGGCGGCACGGGCGTGCAGCTGGCCGAGGTGCGGCAGGACATGGGCGATTTCCGCATGGAATACGATCCGTCCCACCCGGCGGCCAACGACGAGGGCTATGTGATGCGGCCCAATGTGGACACCCTGGTGGAGGCCATGGACATGCGCGAGGCCCAGCGGGCCTATGAGGCCAATCTGAACGTCATCGAGACGGCGCGGTCCATGGACACCCGCATTCTCGACCTGCTGAAGCGCTAGGAGCTAGCCCATGAACCCCATGATGGCGGCGCGAGCCTATGCGGCGGCGCAAGGGACGGCGGCTCCGTCGGCGCCCGGCGGAAACGTCGCCCCGGCGGGCGGCTCGGAATTCTCCAACATCCTGCAATCGGTGATCGGCGACACGGTGCAGCAGTCCCGCGCGGCGGAAAGCCAGATGTCCGCCGCCGTGCAGGGCCGGGCCGAGCTGATCGACGTGGTCACCGCCGTGACCTCGGCCGAGGCCTCGCTGGAGACCGTCATGGCCGTGCGCGACCAGGTCATCAGCGCCTATCAGGAAATCATGCGCATGCCGATCTGATCGGCGCGCATCGTCCTGCCCTCTCGCCAAGCCCGCTTCATGTCGTCTAGACAAGGCGCGCGGTCGTGCGCCGCGAAGCTGTCGGGTGGGAGTATCCAAATGAAGCGCATCCTGTTGGCGAGCGTCGCCGTGCTGGCGATCGGCGGTCCCTCTTTCGCCCAGGAGCCCCCGGCCCCGACGCCGGAACCGGTCCCCGCCGACCGGTCCGCCGACGAGAACAGCCCCGAACAGCAGGAACAGGAGCCGCGGCCGGTCGAGCAGGAACTGGCGCAGCAGGAAGCCCTGGGATCAGGCCCAACCGAACCGCCGCCGGGCGCCGAGGAAGCGGACGAGGCCTGGGACGTGAACAATCCCATGGGGCCGGCGCGCGACATCTCCATTGACGTCACCCAGGGCACCTGGATGTCCGTGGACGTCAGCCCCGACGGAACCGAGATCGTGTTCGACATGCTGGGCGACCTGTACGTCATGCCCATCGGCGGTGGACAGGCGACGAACCTGACATCCGGCGTGGCGTGGGACATGCACCCGCGCTGGTCCCCGGACGGACGCCACATCGCCTTCACCTCGGACCGTGGCGGCGGCGACAACGTCTGGACCATCGATCGGGCCACCGGCGAGACCACCCAGATCACCGATGAAGGCTTCCGCCTGCTGAGCCAGCCGGACTGGACGCCGGACGGCGAGTTCATCGTGGCGCGCAAGCATTTCACCTCCGGCCGTTCGCTGGGGGCGGGCGAGATGTGGCTGTATCACCGCTCGGGCACCGGGTCGGGCGTGCAGCTGACCGAGCGTCGCACGCAGCAGAAGGACTCCGGCGAACCCGTGTTCTCGCCGGACGGCCGCTATCTGTATTTCAGCGACGACGCCACGCCGGGGGGCGTGTTCGAATACAGCAAGGACCCCAACGGCCAGATCTATGTGATCCAGCGCCTCGATCGCGAGACCGGCGAGGTCGAGCCCTACGTCACCGGGCCGGGCGGCGCGATCCGGCCGACGCCGTCGCCCGACGGCCGCTGGCTCGCCTTCATCCGGCGGGTTCGCTACCAGTCGGTGCTGTACCTGATGGACATCGAGTCCGGCCGCGAGATCCCGATCTATGACGGGCTGGATCGCGACCTTCAGGAGACCTGGGCCATTCACGGGGTCTATCCGGGCATCAGCTGGACCCCGGACAGCGAATCCATCGTCTTCTGGGCCGGCGGCGACATCCGCCGCATCGACGTCGACAGCCGCGAGGTGGCCGACATCCCGTTCCGGGTCGCCGACACCCGCCGGGTTCAGGACGCCCTGCGCCGCCCTGTGGAGGTGGCGCCGGAGCAATTCGACGTGCGCATGGTCCGCTGGGCCCAGACCTCGCCCGACGGTCGCCGCGCGGTGTTCGAGGCCCTGGGCCATCTGTGGATCCGCGACCTGCCCACCGGCGAGGCCCGTCGCCTGACCCGCCAGAACGATCATTTCGAGCTGTACCCGTCCTGGTCGCGGGACGGCCGCTCCATCGTCTACACCACCTGGGACGATGAGGATCTGGGGACCGTCCGGGTGGTTCCAGCCTCGGGCGGGAACGGCCGCGTGGTGAGCCCGGGGCCGGGACACTATGTGGAGCCCGTATTCTCCCCGGACGGCGAGACGATTGTCTATCGCACCGTATCGGGCGGCGGGCTGCGCTCCAGCCTCTACAGCCGCGACACGGGCGTGTACGCCATCCCCGCGGCGGGCGGTGAGCCCAGACGGGTTGTGGACTCCGGGTCGGACCCGCAATTCGGCGCGTCCAGCGACCGGCTGTTCTATGCGGCCTCGGGCGCCGAGGGCGCGCGGGAGTTCCGCTCCATCGACCTGGACGGTTCGGACGAGCGCACCCACCTGACCAGCCAGTATGCGGCGGAGTTCTCCATCTCGCCGGACGAACGCTGGATCGCCTGGACGGAGCGCTTCAACGCCTATGTGACGCCCTTTGTCGGCACGAGCCGGGGCCTCAGCCTGAGCGCGGGCGGCGGCGCCCTGCCCCAGACCCAGGTCACGCGTGACGCGGGCGAATGGCTGCACTGGTCCGGCGACTCCAGCCGCCTGCAATGGTCGCTGGGGCCGGAGCTGTTCTCGCGCAATCTGAACGAGGCCTTCGCCTTCGTGGACGGCGCGCCAGAGACCCTGCCCGAAGCGCCCGAGCGCGGAATCAACTTGGGCTTCAGCCATCCCACGGCGGCGCCCGATGGGGTGCTGGTTCTGACCGGCGCGCGGCTGATCACCATGAACGGCGACGAGGTGATCGAGAACGGGACCATCGTCATCGACGGGAACCGCATCGCGGCGGTCGGCCCGGCCGGATCGGTCGAGGTTCCGGCCGGCGCGCGGACGGTGGACGCCTCCGGCGCCACCATCATTCCCGGCATCATCGACGGCCACTGGCACGGGTCCATGGGGTCCAACGAGATCATCCCGCAGCAGAGCTGGGTGAACTACGCCTCGCTGGCCTTCGGCGTCACGACCATCCACGACCCGTCCAACGACACCAGCGAGATCTTCGCCCACAGCGAACTGGCCCGCGCGGGCATGGTTCTGGGGCCGCGCATCTTCTCCACCGGCACGATCCTGTACGGCGCCGCCACGCCGTTCACGGCGGTGGTGGAGGATCTGGACGACGCCCGGTCCACCCTGCGGCGGATGCAGGCGGCCGGCGCCTTCAGCGTCAAGAGCTACAACCAGCCGCGCCGGGACCAGCGCCAGCAGATCATCCAGGCCGCGCGCGAGCTGGACATGATGGTGGTGCCCGAGGGCGGCTCGCTGTTCCAGCACAACATGACCATGGTGGTGGACGGCCATACCACCATCGAGCACGCCATCCCCCTGGCCCGCCTGTACGACGACGTGCACCAGCTGTGGAGCCAGACGGGGGTCGCCTACAATCCGACCCTGACGGTGGCCTACGGCGGCAACTGGGGTGAGAACTACTGGTACCAGGAAAGCGAGGTCTGGCGGAACGAGCGCCTGCTGCGCTTCGTGCCGCGGCGTATCGTTGACGCCCGCGCGCGTCGCCCTGTGCATGTGCCGGAGGAGGAGCTGAACCACATCTCCGTGGCCCGCGAAGCGGCGCGCCTGGCGGAGCTGGGCGTGCCGGTCCTGCTGGGGCCGCACGGCCAGCGCGAGGGTCTGGGCGCCCACTGGGAGATGTGGATGCTGGAACAGGGCGGCATGAGCCCCCATCAGGCGCTGCAGGCCGGCACCATTCAGGGCGCCCGCGCCCTGGGCATGGACCGGGACATCGGCTCGCTGGAGGTCGGCAAGCTGGCGGATCTGGTGGTGCTGTCCGAGAACCCGCTGGAGAACCTCAGGAACTCCACCGCGATCCGCTACACCGTGATCAACGGCCGTATCTTCGACGACAACATGGATGAGCTCGGCGGCCAGGCGCGCGCGTCCTTCTGGTTCGAGGGTGAGGCCGGCGACACCCTGGCGCCGGATGAGACCATCGGCGGCGTCCACGGCCACGACCACGGCGAGCACTGATCGACCCGACCGCCCCCTCCCCAGGCGGGAGGGGGCGGGACAGTTCGCGCGCTGGCCGGTTGGGTCAGGCGGGCCTTTTCCGCCCCTGGACCGGTTTCTCGAACAGAGCGACCAGCGGGCCGTGAAGACCGGCCCGCCAACCGAACCGTCGGCCGATCCAGTGCATGGTCCGGTCCGAATAGAACACCACATGGCTGGGCTGGCGGCGGTAGCGCCAGCCTGCAAAGTCCCGGTCCAGGGTCAGGCGCTCGGTCATGACCGACAGCAAGCCGCCGGGCTTCAGCAGGGCGTCCAGCCGGGCGAAGACCTCGCCGGGCCGGTGCAGGTGCTCGACCACCTCGGTGCAGGTGATGAAGTCCCAGGTCTGCGCGAGCACGCTCGGATCGGGTCGGAAGATGGGATCATAATCCGCCGTTGGATGGCCCGCCTCGGCGAGCATGAGCGACAGGGTCGGCCCCGGCCCGCAGCCGAAATCCAGCCCTTTCGCGCCCGGTTTCAGGCGCGGCAGCAACGGGTCCAGCGCCTGTTGCAGGAAGGCGCGATAGCGGGCGTCGTCCGGGTCGTTCCGGTGCAGGGCGTATTCCGCCCGCTCTTCCTCCTGCGACGGACGCTGCGCCGGGTCGAGGAAGGTCAGGTCGCAGGCTCCGCAGCGGAAATAGCGCAGACCCCCGGTGTGGGCGAAGGACGGCGCGTTCGCCGCCGCGCACAGGGGACAGGCCGGGTTCAGGCCGCGCCCTCGGCGAGCAGGAATGCGCGGACCTTGTCCGGATCGACGCCCTTGACCACCTCGGCCCGGCCGATGCCGCGCGCAAGAATGAAGGTCAGGGCGCCGCCCTCGGCCTTCTTGTCACCGGCCATCAGGGCGATGAGGTGTTGGGCCTCAAACGCGCCCGCCTGATCCAGCCGGGTGGGCAGACCCGCCGCCGCAGTGACGGCCTCTACCCGGCGCGCGTCGCCCTCTTCGCAAAGCCCCAGACGCGCCGAGAACCGGAACGCCATGCAGCAGCCCAGCGCCACCGCCTCGCCGTGTGTCAGGACTTCGTCGTAACCCAGCGCCGTCTCCAGGGAATGGCCGAAGGTGTGGCCCAGATTCAGCAGGGCGCGGCGCCCTGCCTCCTTCTCGTCCTCACTGACCACCGAGGCCTTGATCCGCACCGAGCGCACCACGGCTTCGGTCAGGGCGGCCGGATCGCCCGCCGCGCCCGCAGCCCCGTGCCCGCCCAGCCAGTCGAAGAATTCCGCGTCGCAGATCAGGCCGTGCTTGAGCACCTCGGCCCAGCCCGAGCGAAGCTGCCGCGCCGGCAGGGTCTTCAGAATGTCGATGTCGGCCAGCACCAGACGCGGCTGGTGGAACGCGCCCACCAGATTTTTGCCGCGCGGGGTGTCGATGGCGGTCTTGCCGCCCACCGAGGAATCCACCTGGGCCAGCAGGGTCGTGGGAATCTGAATGAAGTCGATCCCGCGCATGTAGAGCGCCGCCGCCAGTCCGGCCAGATCGCCCACCACGCCGCCGCCCAGCGCCACGATCATGTCCTTGCGGTCCAGCCCGACCTCGGCGCAGCGGTCCAGCACCTGCTCCAGATGCGCGAACGACTTGGACGCCTCCCCGGCCGGAACCGTGGCCAGTTCGGCATGAACGCCATGAGCCTTGAGGCCCGCGATCAGGGCCGGGGCGTGCAGGGCCGCCACCGTCTCGTCCGATACGATCAACACGCGCGGCTGCTTCAGCAGGGCCGCGATGCGCGCGGGGCCCGCCGTGGCATCCGCCAGAAGGCCGGAGCCGACCAACACCTCGTAAGGAACGAAGCCAGCGCCGGAGACTGGGATGGCCGTCATGCGCGTGTCTCCACCTGGTGATCCGTCAGGGCCTTGATGATCGCCTCCACCGCCTCTGCGTGGGCGCCGCCGCCCGTCTCCACCACGAGGTCGGCCTCGGCGTAAATGGGATAGCGCGCCTCGGCCAGACCTTTCAGGATTTCGGCCGGGTCCTTGCCGCGCAAAAGGGGCCGGGTGTCCCGCTTGGCTACGCGCCGGGCGACGATGTCCAGGTCAGCCTTGAGCCAGACGGTGACGGCGTGGCGCTTCAGATGCGCCCGGGTGTCCGGGTTCAGCATGGCCCCGCCGCCGGTGGCCAGCACGATGGGCCGTCCTTCCAGCAAGCGCCGCATGACCCGCGCCTCGCCGTCGCGGAACGCGGCCTCGCCCAGGGCGGCGAAGATGTCGGACACGCTCATGCCCGCCGCTTCCTCGATCTCGTCGTCGGCGTCGCAGAATTTCATGCCCAGCCGCGACGCCAGCCGTCGGCCCACGGTGGATTTTCCCACCCCCATCAGCCCGACCAGGGCTATGGTGCGTGTGGTGAGATGTTTCAGTTCAAAAGCGGGGAGGCCGGCGGTCATGATCAGTGAAACCCTTGCACGACCCGGTGTTCGTCGCCAACCGCCCATGAGGGTTTCGTGACGGTTTCGCCCGCTTCGCCCCAGATCGAGGCCTTTCTTGAAATGATGGCCGTGGAGCGGGACGCCTCGCCCCACACCCTGTCGGCCTACGCCCGTGATCTGAACGACGCCGAGGCCTCGGCCTCGGGCGGGCTCATGGCGGCGGACGAGACGGCTATCGAGGCCTGGTTCGCGGACCTGTCGCGGCGCGGCCTGTCGCCCGCCACCCAGGCGCGGCGCCGTTCGGCCGTGCGCCAGTTCTATCGCTTCGCCCTGGCCGAGGGCTGGCGGGCGGATGACCCGTCCCGCCGTCTGGACGCCCCAAAACAGGGCCGCCCCCTGCCGAAAACGCTCAGTCGGGACGAGATCGAGCGCCTGATCGCCGCCGCCACGGCGCGCGAGGGGGCGGGTGGGGTGCGTCTGATCTGCCTGATGGAGCTGGCCTACGCCTCTGGCCTGCGGGTGTCGGAGCTGCTGGGCCTCAAGGTGCAGGCGGTGCGGCGCGATCCGGCCTATCTGATCGTACGGGGCAAGGGCGGCAAGGAGCGGCTGGCGCCCCTGAACGACGCCGCCCGCACCGCGGTTAAGGCGTGGCTGGTCCTGCGCGACGCGGAAAAGGCGCGCGGCGACAGTTCCTGGCTGTTTCCGTCGGGCGGCAGGAGCGGCCATTTGACCCCGCGCCGGTTCGCCCAGCTGCTGGATCAGGCGGCCGTGGACGCCGGGATCGACCGGGCCCGGGTCAGCCCCCACGTGCTGCGCCACGCCTTCGCGACCCATCTGCTGGAAGGCGGCGCGGACCTGCGCATCGTCCAGACTCTGCTGGGCCACGCCGACATCGCCACCACACAGATCTACACCCACGTGGCCACGGACCGGCTGACCGAGGTGATGAAAAGCAAGCACCCTCTGGCGAACAAGGACTAGTATCGCCTGCGCGATGGCGCGAACGCCTCGAGCCGCCGTCGGCGAAATTCAGCCTGACCGGCATCCTCTGGTTGATCGGACTCGTTTCTGGAGCATGGTCATGATCGATATTCTTTCCCTGCTCGCCCGAAATCTGGCCCTGATCGTGGTCGTCATGCTGGCCCTGTGGGTGCTGGCGCTGAGGTTGAAGGACGTCAGCTTCATAGACGGGGTCTGGGGCCTGGGCATGGTGCTGCTGGCGGGGGCGACGTTCGTGCAGACGGACGGCGATCCCCTGCGCAAGGGGCTGCTGGCCGGGCTTTGCGCCGTGTGGGGAATACGGCTGGGCGTGCACCTGCTGAAACGCTGGCGCGCTCACGGCGCGGACAGGCGGTATCAGGCCCTGCTCGAGGACCGGGCGAACAAGGGGCAGTCCTTCGGCCCGGCCTCGTTGATGTTCGTGTTCCTGCCCCAGGCGGTTCTGCTTTGGCTGACCTGTCTGCCGGTGCAGCTTGGACAAGTCGCGGCGACGCCGGCCGTGGGCGTGGTCGGCTGGATCGGCGCAGGGCTGGCGCTGTTCGGCATCGTGTTTGAGACCATCGGCGACGCCCAGCTGGCGGCGTTCAAGCGGGATCCGGACAGCAAGGGCAAGGTGCTGGACACCGGGCTTTGGCGCTACACCCGCCATCCCAACTATTTCGGCGACGCCTGCGTCTGGTGGGGCTTGTGGCTGGTGGCGGCCGAGACGACGCCCGGACTGTTCGCGATTCTGGGCCCGATCTTCCTGACCTTCACCCTGACCAAATGGTCCGGCGCGCCCACCACCGAGGGCGGCATGCACAAGTCGCGCCCCGGCTATGCGGACTATGTGCGGCGGACCAGCGGTTTCTTCCCTCTTCCGCCGAAGAAGCCCGGCTGAATTCGCGCCGGGAGCGATAAACGAACCAAGTCCGGGCGGCCGCGTTAACCTTTGCGGCCGAGCTGGAGAAACCGCCATGAAATCTGTGTTGTCGATCGCCGGAGCCGGGGCGCTGGGCGTCCTGATGCTGTCCGCCGCCCCCGCCCTGAGCCAGAGTTACTACGGCGGCGGCTATGGAGCGGGTTACGATTATGATCGGGGCGCCTACGCCTATGGGAACGCCTACGCGGGCCAGAACCAGTCCTACGGCTACGACCGACGCGGTTCCTATGACCGGGGGTATGGCGACCGGGGATATGACAGAGGGCGGGGCGACTATCGCGATCAACGGCGTCACGACCGTTATGACCCGCCCCAGCGGCCGGCGCCCTACACCAGCTACAATTCCTACGGCGTGAACAGCGCCCATGTGACCGGCTACAGCTACGGCTATGGCGGGACGGGTTATCCCTACGCGCAGACGCAGAGCTATAGCTACCGCCATGCCCAACCGTCCCATGGCTACAGCCAGTACGGCTACGCCGACCGGGGCGGACGCTACGGCTATTCGCGGAACTATCGCCATGACCAGCGCCGGCCCGGCTATCGCGACCGCTACGGCTATCACGACGACCGGCCGCCGGTGCGCCACAGCGGTTATCGGTACGACAACGACTACCGGTACGACCGCGACTGCCATTGCCAGGACGTCTATCTGTACGACCGCTGAGGATCGTCAGGCGGCGGTCATTTCCTGAACGATGGCTTCGGCCGCCGCGCGCGGATCGGGGGCGGCGGTGATGGGGCGGCCCACCACCAGATGGGTCGCGCCCGCCTGCAGCGCCGACGCCGGAGTGGCGGCGCGGGCCTGATCGTCCAGGGCGGCGCCCGCCGGGCGAACCCCCGGGGTGACGATCAGGAAGTCCGGGCGGCCTGCGGCCTCGGCCAGCGCGCGAACCTGCGCCGCCTCATGGGGGCTTGAGACCACCCCGTCGACGCCCGCGTCCAGCGCCTGACGCACCCGCAGCGCCACCAGGTCGGCGGCGGACAGGCTGTGGTCGTCGGCGCTCAGGTCCGCGTCCGTCAGGCTGGTCAGGACGGTGACGCCCAGAATTTTCAGGCCGGAGTCCTCGGCGCCCTTTCTGGCCGCCGCCATCACCTGGGGCCGGGCGTGGACCGTCAGCAAGTCACAGCCGGACCCGGCCAGGGCGGCGGCCGCCTTTTCCACCGTCGCGCCGATGTCGTGCAGCTTCCAGTCCAGAAAGACTCGCTTGCCGTCCGCCTTCAGATCGCGGGCCAGGGCCATGCCGTCGGTGGCGAACAGCTGCAGCCCCACCTTGTAGAACGCGACCGCATCGCCCAGCCGTTCAGTCAGGGCGCGGGCCTCGTCCGCCGTGGACAGGTCGAGGGCGCAGATCAGGCGAGAATCGGACATGGCGAAGTCTCCGGAGCGCTCGTGAAGCGAACGCGGGTTGCGAAGCGGCGCGGTCCGGCCGATAGAGGCGAGACGCGGGGCAGAACAGATTTTCAGGCCAAGACATGGACATGAACGCCGTCGATCTCGGGGTCAACCTTTTCGTGGCCCTGTTCGCCCTGGCCGATCCCATCGGCAATGTGCCCATCTTCGCGGCCGCCACCCTGGGCGCCACGGCGGCGCAGCGGCGCGGCATCAGCGGCATGATCGCCCTGACCATGATCGGGTTTCTGGTCTTCTTCTTCGTCACCGGTCTGGCGCTGCTGGAGTTCTTCGGCATCTCGCTGGCGGCGTTCCGGATCGCGGGGGGCATCCTGCTGCTGTTCCTGGGTCTGGATATGACGCGGGATGACTTCCTCAAGGCCTTCGCCGACGTTGATCCCACCAATGACCCGGGAGACGTGCGCGGCTATGCGCGGCGCCGGTTCCAGCGTCTGGTGGTGCCCATCGCCATTCCGCTGCTGATCGGCCCCGGCGCCATTTCGGCGGTGATCATCCAGGCGGGCGAGGCCCGCGAGATCGGCGCGGCCGGCTGGGCCGCCGGTCTGGGCGCCATCGTGGCGGTGTCGGTGGTGACCTTCGCCTGCTTCTCGGTCTCGGGACTGATCAGCCGCCTTCTGGGCGAAGTGGGCATGGCCATCGTGGTGCGGGTGCTGGGCCTGATCCTGTGCGCCCTGGCCGTTCAGTTCATCATCGTGGGTCTGGGCGAGGCCACCAACGGCTTCATCAATCTGGCCGCCTCGGCGCCCTACGGCGACGGCGGGCACTGAGGCGGGTCAGCCCTTGCGGACAGCGGTCAGGATTTCGTCCCGCACCTCTGGCGCATAGGGAACGGCGGGGCCGCGCCCCCAGACCGGATCGGGCCACAGGCCATCGTCGCGGCGACGGCCGACGATGTGAACGTGCAGCTGGGCGGTGACATTGCCGATGGCGGCGACGTTCAGTTTCTCCACCGGCCGCATGGACCGCTGGCCCATGGCCCGCACCACGGCGCCCGCGCGCACCGTCTCCTCCATCAGCACGGCCCGCTGTTCCTGCGCCAGGTCGTCCAGCTCGACCACGCCTTCGAGGCGCGGGATCAGGATCAGCCACGGGAAGCGCGCATCATCCTGCATCCGCACCTGACACAGCGGCCAGTTCGCCGCCTCGATCGAACCGGCATCAAACGCGGGATCGGCGGCGAACGACCGGCTCATCGGCCCAGCGCCGCCCGCTGCAGGGCGAACAGTTCCGCGCATCCGCCTTCGGCCAGAACGAACAGGCGGTCGAACTCCGCCCGGCTGAAGCCGCGCTTCTCACCGGTGGCCTGAATCTCCACGATGTCGCCCGATCCGGTCAGGACGAAGTTGGAATCCGCCTCGGCGTTGGAATCCTCTTCATAATCCAGATCAAGCACCGGCGTGTCGGCGAACACCCCGCACGACACCGCCGCCACCTGATCCAGAATGGGGTCGGTCTTCAGCACGCCCTCGTCCTTCAGATAGTTGAGGGCCGAGGCCATTGCGACCCAGGCGCCGGTGATGGCGGCGGTGCGGGTGCCGCCGTCCGCCTGGATCACGTCGCAGTCGATCAGCACCTGACGTTCGCCCAGAGCCTTCATATCCACCACCGCTCGCAGGGAGCGGCCGATCAGGCGCTGGATTTCCTGCGTCCGGCCCGACTGCTTGCCCGCCGCCGCCTCGCGCCGGCCCCGGGTGTGGGTGGCGCGCGGCAGCATGCCGTATTCCGCCGTGACCCATCCCTGCCCCTTGCCGCGCAGCCACGGCGGCAGGCTTTCCTCAACCGAGGCGGTCACCAGAACCTTCGTGTGGCCGAAGCTGACCAGGCACGAGCCCTCGGCGTAGCGATTGACCCCGGTTTCGAGGGTGACGGGGCGAAGCTGTTCGGGCGTGCGGTCAGACGGGCGCATGGATCTCGCTTATCGTATTGGAAGTGGTCGCCCGGAGGCTTATCCTGAATGGGTGAGCCTGTCCCGTCCCGACGCCATGAATTCCGTCCGCCTGCGCCCGGCCACGCCGACCGACGCGGCGCTTTTGCACGCCTGGGACCGGGAGCCGCACGTGATCAGGGCGGTCACCGACGACCCGACCGCCGAGGAAGCCTTCATCGACGCGGACTGGGAACAGGAAATCCGGGATCAGTCGGCGGTCAGCTATTTCCTGATCGGCGAGGAGAACGGCCGTCCCGTCGGGGCCATGCAGGTGATCGACCCACACCTGGAGCCGACGCACTACTGGGGCGGGATTGAGCCGAACCTGCGCGCGCTGGACATCTGGCTGGGTCCGGCGGACGCCCTTGGCCGGGGCATCGGCGCCGCCATGATGACACAGGCCATCGACGCCTGTTTCGCAGATGCCGAGGTGACGGCCATCGTCATCGACCCGCTGGCGTCCAACGCCGATGCGCACCGGTTCTACCGGCGGCTCGGCTTCCGCCCCTTGGAGCGCCGCCTGTTCGGGCCGGACGAGTGCCTGGTTCATCGGCTTGAGCGGGCGGAATGGGAGGCCAGATCATGAGCCTGTTCGCACCCTCCGCGCCCCTCACGGTTCTGGACGACCGGGCGCGCGACATCTTCCGGCGCATCGTGGAGACCTATCTGGAGACGGGCGACCCGGTGGGCTCGCGGACCCTGTCCCTGAGCGGGGTGTCCCTGTCCCCGGCCTCCATCCGCAACACCATGCAGGACCTGACCCATGCGGGGCTGCTGCATTCCCCCCATGCGTCGGCGGGCCGGGCGCCCACCCATGCGGGCCTGCGCCTGTTCGTGGACGGGCTGCTGGAGATCGGCGACATCACCCAGGAGGAGCGCCGCGAGATCGACGCGCGTCTGGCGGTGCACAAGGGCGCGGCGGGACGCGGCGGCTTCGAGGAGGCGCTGGACGCGGCTTCGTCGCTTCTTTCGGGTCTGGCGGGCGGCGCCGGGGTCGTGGCCAGCCCGGTGCGCGAGACCGGCGTGCGGCATGTGGAGTTCGTGGCCCTGGGCGAGGATCAGGCACTGGCCGTTCTGGTGGCCGAGGACGGGACGGTGGAGAACCGCCTGATGCCGCTGAGCGCCGGGGTCACGCCATCCACCCTGCAGGAGGCGTCCAATTTCCTCAACGCGAAGCTCAAGGGACGCCCCCTGAATGAGGCCCGCCGCGAGATGAGCGCCGAACTTCAGGCGGCGCGACGCGAACTGGACGCCACCGCCGCCCGGCTGGTTGAGGACGGCCTGGCCGCCTGGTCCGGCGGACCGGATCGCGAGCGGGCCCTGATCGTGCGCGGCCGCGCCAATCTGTTGCAGGACCGCGAGGCGCTGGAGGATCTGGAGCGGGTGCGCATTCTGTTCGACGATCTGGAGCAGAAGGAACAGCTGATCGGCCTTCTGGACGGGGTCACCAACGCCCAGGGCGTGCGTATCTTCATCGGCGCTGAAACGAGACTGTTTTCACTTTCGGGTTCCGCCGTGATCGCGGCGCCCTATATGTCGGGCCGACAGAGGGTTCTGGGCGCCATCGGCGTGATCGGACCCGCGAGACTGAACTACGCCCGTGTCATTCCGTTGGTGGACTATACCGCCCGGGTGCTGGGCCGGATGCTGGACGGACAGGAAACGTGAGCGACACCTACAACGACCGAAACGACGCTGAAGCGCGCGAAGACGCCGAACTCAACGCCGAGGCGGGGCTGGACGCCGATCCCAATGACGAGCTGGCCCATGAGGACGATGGTCTGGGCCCCGTCGACGCCCTGATCGCCGAGCGTGACGAGTGGAAGGACCGCGCCCTGCGCGCGGTGGCCGAGGCCGACAACGTCAAGCGCCGCGCCGAGCGCGAGATGAACGACGCGCGCGCCTACGCCAT
This sequence comes from Brevundimonas sp., assembly GCF_047617075.1. Lineage (GTDB taxonomy): Bacteria > Pseudomonadota > Alphaproteobacteria > Caulobacterales > Caulobacteraceae > Brevundimonas. The sequence goes on along the minus strand of NZ_JBLGCI010000005.1, from coordinate 235,404 downwards.
CACCCGCTTCGCCCGGGATTTGCTGGGCGTGGCCGACAATCTGTCGCGCGCCCTTCAGGCGGCGCCCAAGGAGAACGCCGACGCCGCCGTGGGCGGCCTGGTCACCGGTCTGGAGATGACCGAGAAGTCGCTGCTGTCGGCCTTCGAGAGCAACGGCCTGACCCGCGTGGCGCCCGAGGCGGGCGAGGCCTTCGACCCCAACCTGCATCAGGCCATGATGGAGCAGCCCTCGGACTCCGTGGCCGCCGGCCAGGTCGTCCAGACCATGCAGGCGGGCTACGCCCTGTTCGGGCGGGTGGTTCGCCCCGCCATGGTGGTGGTGGCCGCGCGCGGCTCGAACGGCGGCTCGCAGGAGCCCGGCGCCCGCGTCGACGCGAAGGTCTGAGCTTTAGAGGTGGGTCTGGAAGTGCGCCAGCAGGCGTGACCAGCCGTCCGTCGCCGCCTCGGCCTGATAGCTGGGGCGGTAATCGGCGTGGAAGGCGTGCCCGGCGCCCGGATAGACCACGATCTCGCTCTCGGTCTGGCCCGCGCTGGTCAGGGCGTCGCGCATGGCCTGAACCGACGCCAGCGGAATGCCCCGGTCGTCCTCGCCGTAGAGCCCCAGCACCGGCGCCTTGAGGTCGGCGGCCAGATCGACCGGCCAGGGCGCGCCGCCCGTGGCGCCCTCTTCAGGAGCCAGTCGCCCGTACCAGGCCACGCCGGCCTTGAAGGCGGCATATCGGGCCACGGCCTGCCAGACCACCTTGCCGCCCCAGCAGAAGCCGGTGATCCCCACCCGCGAACTGTCGGCCCAGATCTGGCCGTGAAGCCACTCCAGGGCGGCGTCCACGTCCCCCATGACCTGTTCGTATCCGGCCGCGCCCACGATCTCGAACACCCGCGCCATATCCGACAGGGGCGCGGGGTCTTCCACCCGCACGAAGAAGGCCGGCGCGATGGCGGCGTAGCCTTCCTTGGCCAGGCGGCGGCACACATCCTGAATATAGGCGTGGACCCCGAAGATCTCCGACGCCACCACCACGATGGGGAACGGCCCCTCGCCCTCGGGCCGGGCCACATAGGCGGGCAGATCGAACCCGTCCGGCGCGGGCAGGGTCACGGTCTCGGTCACCAGCCCCGCCTCGTCCGTCACCACCGGCTCGGCCGATTGGGACACCGCGGCCGTCGCATAGCCGGCGAACAGAAGGCCGCCCAGAAGACGGCGGCTGATCGTGAAATCGTCGGGCCGAGGGCCTTCGGGACGGATCAGATTGACGGTCATGGGACGCCTCCGGTGATCGAGCAGGCGCAACTGTGCGCCCCCCGCTGACCCAGGTCGAGTCACGACCCGTTCAGAGCGCGCGCCTGAGGGTCAGATTCAGGCGTCCACCGCCCGGCAGCAAGGTGGAAGAGCCGCCGAGGATCCTGTCGATTCCGTGCCGGGCCAGCCGCGCCGGTCCCGACAGCATGCAGACATCGCCCGAGGCCAGCCGCACCGACCGTGTCCGCCCTCCCCCCGCCGCCCCGATCCGGAACACCGCCGTATCCCCCAGAGAGATCGACAACACCGGCGCGTCCAGGTCCTTCTCATCCTTGTCCTGATGCAGGCCCATACGGGCGTCGGCGTCATAGAGATTGACCAGACAAGCGTCCGGCGGCTCCGGCCACCCGGTCAGGTCGTCCCACAAAGTCAGCAACATCTCCGGGATCGGCGGCCAGGGCGCGCCTGTTTCGGGGTGCGCCGCCTGATAGCGATAGCCCGCCCGGTCCGACACCCATCCCAGCGGCCCCATATTGCTCATCCGCACAGAGAACGGCCGCCCGCCCGGCGTCACTGGCCGATACAACGGCGCGCCCTCAAGCGCGGTCAGCACCTGATCGCGCAAAAGCGCCTGATCCGGCGCCGTCAGCCGTCCCGGCCAGAGCCTGAATCCGTCGAGGGTGTCGTCCATGGCGGTGTCGGGCGGCGGGGTCATGGCCGTCATATCGGACGCCGCCGATCTCGCGCCAAGCCCTTGCACCCCTTGCGGGCTTTCCCATATCCGACCGGAACGTGGACAAGGCCCTATTCCTTTGAGGGAATTGTTCGCTTAAGGAGCCCCACCGCCGGTTCGCCCGGCAAGTCTACCAACCCACAGGGGGCGGTCACGCGCGGCGCTTGATCAAAAGGCCGCCGCATCGCCCGCCGATACGGAGTGAAATACAACGCCCATGAGCAAGATCATCGGCATCGACCTCGGCACCACCAACTCGTGCGTCGCGGTCATGGACGGCAAGAACCCCAAGGTCATCGAGAACGCCGAGGGCAACCGCACCACCCCGTCGGTGGTCGCGATCCAGGATGACGGCCAGTCCCTGGTCGGCCAGCCGGCCAAGCGCCAGGCGGTGACCAACCCCGAGAACACCTTCTTCGCCATCAAGCGCCTGATCGGCCGCAATTATGACGACCCTGTCGTGGCGAAGGACAAGAAGATGGTCCCCTACGAGATCGTCAAGGGTCCCAACGGCGACGCCTGGGTGCGCGCCCACGGCAAGGATTATTCGCCCCAGCAGATTTCCGCCTTCACCCTTCAGAAGATGAAGGAGGCCGCCGAGGCCTATCTGGGCGAGAAGGTCGAGAAGGCGGTCATCACCGTCCCGGCCTATTTCAACGACGCCCAGCGTCAGGCCACCAAGGACGCCGGCAAGATCGCCGGTCTGGAAGTGCTGCGCATCATCAACGAGCCCACCGCGGCGGCGCTGGCCTACGGTCTGGACAAGAACGACGGCCAGAAGATCGCCGTCTATGACCTGGGCGGCGGCACCTTCGACGTTTCGATCCTGGAGATCGGCGACGGCGTTTTCGAGGTGAAGGCCACCAACGGCGACACCTTCCTCGGGGGCGAGGACTTCGACCTGCGTCTGGTCGATTATCTGGCCGATGAGTTCAAGAAGGAGCAGGGCGTCGACCTGCGTCAGGACAAGCTGGCCCTGCAACGCCTGAAGGAAGAGGCCGAGAAGGCCAAGAAGGAGCTGTCCTCGACCACCCAGTACGAGGTCAATCTGCCCTTCATCACCATGAACGCCTCGGGCCCGCTGCACCTGAACATCAAGCTGTCGCGCGCCAAGCTGGAAGCCCTGGTGGACGACCTGATCCAGCGCAGCATCGAGCCGTGCCAGAAGGCCCTCAAGGACGCGGGCCTCAAGGCCTCGGACATCGATGAGGTGATCCTGGTCGGCGGCATGACCCGCATGCCCAAGGTGCAGGAAGCCGTGAAGGCCTTCTTCGGCAAGGAGCCGCACAAGGGCGTGAACCCCGATGAAGTGGTGGCCCTGGGCGCCGCCGTTCAGGCCGGCGTGCTGCAGGGCGACGTCAAGGACGTGCTGCTGCTGGACGTGACCCCGCTGACGCTGGGCATCGAGACCCTGGGCGGCGTGTTCACCCCCCTGATCGAGCGCAACACCACCATCCCCACCAAGAAGAGCCAGGTGTTCTCCACCGCCGACGACAACCAGTCGGCCGTGACCATCCGGGTGTTCCAGGGCGAGCGCCCCATGGCGGCGGACAACAAGATCCTGGGCCAGTTCGACCTGATGGGCATTCCCCCGGCGCCGCGCGGCATGCCCCAGATCGAGGTGACTTTCGACATCGACGCCAACGGCATCGTCAACGTCGGCGCCAAGGACAAGGCCACCAACAAGGAACAGTCGATCCGCATCCAGGCCAACGGCGGCCTGTCGGACGACGACATCGAGAAGATGGTCAAGGAGGCGGAAGCGAACGCCGCCGCCGACAAGTCCCGCAAGGAGCTGGTGGAGGCCCAGAACGGCGCCGACAGCCTGATCCACTCCACCGAGAAGGCCATGTCCGAACACGGCGACAAGGTCTCGGCCGACGACAAGGCCGCCATCGAAACGGCCCTGGCCGACCTCAAGTCCGCCCGCGAGGGTGAGAACGCCGAGGACATCAAGGCCAAGACCCAGACCCTGGTCCAGGCGTCCATGAAGCTGGGCGAGGCCATGTACGCCGCCCAGCAGGGCTCCGGCGACGGCGCCGAGGGCGCCCAGGCCGAGCAACCCGCCGACGACGGCGTGGTGGACGCCGAGTTCGAGGAAGTCTCGGACTCCGACGACAAGAAGAGCGCCTGATCGGCGGTCTGACGACCAAACGCCCCGTTCGCCTCGCCAGTGAGGCGAGCGGGGCTTTTTTCTGAACCCGGATGGCTATACCCCTGACCCTCATGCGGACATTGCATCCGCCGGGGCGGACACCATCTGACACATGACGACAGCGCCGAAGCCCTTCGGCGCGACGGGGCGAAACAAGGAATCGGGTACGCCTTATGGCGCGTGACTACTACGAAATCCTGGGCGTCGAGCGGACCATCGACGCGGCCGGCCTCAAGGCCGCCTATCGCAAGCTGGCCATGCAACACCACCCCGACCGCAACGGCGGGTGCGAGGACTCGGCCAGCAAGTTCAAGGAAATCAGCGAGGCCTACGGCGTCCTGTCGGACGACCAGAAGCGCGCGGCCTATGATCGCTTCGGCCATGCCGGCGTGAACGGCGGCGCGGGCGGCGGCGGCTTCGGACGCGGCGGCGGCCAGGGCTTCCACGACATCAACGACATCTTCTCCGAAGTATTCGGCGAGGCGTTCGGCGACGTCTTCGGCGGGGCCCGGTCCTCGCGCGGCGGACCGCGCCGGGGCTCGGACCTGCGTCACGATCTGGAGATTTCTCTGGAAGAAGCCTACCGGGGCCTGGAGGCGGAAATCACCGTCCCCACCACCGCCACCTGCGAAACCTGCAACGGCTCGGGGGCCAAGGCGGGCAGCCAGCCCACCACCTGCGCCACCTGCGCCGGACAGGGCCGGGTGCGTCAGGCCAACGGCTTCTTCGCGGTGGAGCGCACCTGCCCCCACTGCGGCGGTCAGGGCAAGGTCATCAAGGACCGCTGCGGCTCGTGTCACGGCCACGGCCAGGTGCGCAAGAACCGCACCCTGTCGCTCAAGATCCCCGCGGGCGTGGACGACGGCTCGCGCATCCGTCTGGCGGGCGAGGGCGACGCAGGGCTGGGCGGCGGCCCGCGCGGGGACCTTTACGTCTTCCTGTCGGTGAAGCCCCACGAGTTGTTCGAGCGGGACAATCTGGACCTGCTGGTCACCGTGCCGGTGCCCATGACCGTGGCGGCGCTGGGCGGCGAGATCGAGGCCCCGTGCCTGGTGTCGGAGGCCTGCGACGGCCAGTGCCGGGCCAGCGTCAAGGTCCCCGAGGGCGCCGAGACCGGAAAGACCGTACGCATCAAGGGCAAGGGCATGCCCCGGCTGGACGGCCGCGGCCGCGGCGACCTGGTGGTGGAGCTGTTTGTGGAGACGCCCCAGAACCTCACCGCCCGTCAGAAGGAACTGCTGAAGGAACTGGCCGAGTGCTGCGGCGAGGCCCAGAATCCCCGCAACTCCGGCTTCGCATCCAAGGCCAAACGGTTCTGGAGCGAAATCACCGGCAATGACGACGCGCCCCGCAAGGAAAGCGCGGCTTGAGCGGCGTGATCCATGTGGGCGTCTCCGGCGCCCGGGGCCGCATGGGCCGCGCCGTCGGCCAGGTGCTGGACGCGCGCGAGGATCTGGTGGTGGCCGCCCGTTTCGACCGGGGCGAGACCCCCGATCTCAGCCTGTGCGATGTGGTCATCGATTTCTCCACCCCTGACGCTTCCGTCGAACTGGCGCGCCACGTGGCCGAGCGCGGCGGTCCGGCGCTGGTGATCGGCTCCACCGGCCTGACCGACGAACAGGAAGCGGAGATCACGAAGGCCGCCGAAAAGATCGCCATCGTCCGCAGCGGCAATTTCTCGCTCGGCGTCAACATTCTGGTGGGTCTGGTGGAGCGCGCCGCCGCCCGTCTGGATGCCGCCGACTGGGACATCGAGGTGCTGGAAAGCCACCACCGCAAGAAGGTGGACGCCCCCTCGGGCACCGCCCTGATGCTGGGCGAGGCCGCCGCCGAGGGGCGCCACGCCGATCTGGCCGACCTGCGCATTCCAGCTCGCGAAGGCATCACCGGCGAGCGCCAGCCCGGCTCCATCGGCTTCGCCGCCCTGCGCGCCGGGGGCATCGTGGGCGACCACACCGTGCTGTTCGCCTCGGATGACGAGGTGCTGACCCTCAGCCATTCGGCCATCGACCGGTCCCTGTTCGCAAAGGGCGCCGTGGCCGCCGCCGTCTGGGTCAAATCCCGCGCCCCCGGCCTCTATGACATGCAGGACGTGCTGGGCTTCAGGCAGGCCTAGAGCCAGCGGGAGCTTGCCGTCCGCCTGCCCCCGGATTCAGAGGGCTCCCCGCCATGATCCCGATCGTCTGGACAACCCTGCGGCGACGTTTCATGATAGCGCTAACAATGACGCCGCCCGGCGGCGCGGGAGACATCATGAAACACGCCCTGACGGCCCTCGCCGCCGGCCTCGCCCTGACTGCGCCCGCCTTCGCGCAGGACACCGCCATCGCCCGCTTTGACTGGTTCGCCTATGAGGGCGCCGACCCGGAGCACGCGGTGGTCCAGCCCGGCCCCGGCCAGTTCCGCAATCCGATCCTGTCCGGCTTCTATCCCGACCCGTCCAACACCCGCGCGGGCGAGGACTATTATCTGGTCACCTCCACCTTCGCCTATTTCCCCGGCCTGCCCGTCTTCCACAGCCGCGACCTGGTCAACTGGACCCAGATCGGCAACGCCATCGACCGGCCGGACCAGGTGGATTTCGGAACTCTCGGCCTGTCGCGCGGCCTGTTCGCCCCGACCATCGAGCACCACGCGGGGACGTTCTATATCCTGAACACCTGCGTGGACTGCGGCGACAATTTCGTCATCACCGCCACCGATCCGGCGGGGCCGTGGTCCGACCCGGTGTGGCTGCCGGATCTGGCGGGCGGCATCGACCCGGCCCTGTTCATCGACGAGGACGGCTCGGCCTGGATCCTCAACAACGGACCGCCGGACCGCGAGCCGGAATACGACGGCCACCGCGCCATCTGGATCCAGCGCTTCGGTCTGGAGACCCTGTCCACCCATGGCCCGCGCACCCTGCTGGTGGACGGCGGCGTGGACTTCTCCACCCGGCCCATCTGGATCGAGGGGCCGCACATCTACAAGGTGGACGGCCGCTATGTGCTGACCGCGGCCGAGGGCGGCACCGCCGAGGCGCACTCCCAGGTCGCCCTGGTCGCCGACCGTCCCGACGGCCCCTATACGCCGGCGCCCGACAACCCCTTCCTGACCCAGCGCGACCTGCCCCGCGACCGGGATTTCCCCATCACCTCGGCGGGGCACGCCGATCTGGTCCAGACGCCGGACGGCGACTGGTGGGCCACCTTCCTGGCCGTGCGTCCCTATGGCGAGGACTTCTACAACACCGGGCGCGAGACCTTTCTGATGCCCGTGACGTGGGAAAACGGCTGGCCCCGCATTACCGCGCCGGGTGAGGTCATCCCCCATGTGATGGACCGCCCCGACTTGCCGCAGCAGCCCGCGCCCGACCTGCCCACCACCGGGCCCTTCAGCGTCACCGAGGACTTCGACGGCGAGACCCTGCCGGTCCACTGGCTGACGGTGCGAAACCCGCGCTCGGATTGGTTCAGCGTCGCTGACGGCGCCCTGCACCTGACCGCCCGGCCGCAGGGTCTGGGCGACATGGCCAATCCGTCCTTCGCCGCCCGGCGCCAGCAGCACATGACGGCAGCCGCCTCCACCGAGGTGCGCTTCACCCCGGCCCACGACGGCGACCGCGCGGGCCTCGCCGCCTTCCAGAGCGACGACTTCTGGTGGTTCATCGGCGTCGGCCGTCATGAGGGTCAGGACGTAGTTCTGGTCGAGCGCCGGGCCGGGCCGGACGATCCGGCGCGCGGCGTCATCGTCGCCGCCGCCCCCCTGCCCACCCGTCCCGGCGAACCCCTGCGCCTGCGCGCCAGCGTGGATGTGGGCGAGATCGATCTGGCCTTCGCCGCACCGGACGGCGAGTGGACGCCGCTCGTCGAGGACGGCGACGCCAGCATCCTCAGCACCCGCACCGCCGGCGGCTTCGTCGGGTCGGTGTTCGGCGCCTACGCCTATTCCCCCGCCGGTCCCGCCGATTGATGCAGCCAATCCCCGCGCCGCGCGCTATGCTGGCGCCGGTTCAAAGGGAGGCGCGCATGGTCCGTTTCATCGTCCAGTGGCTGGTCACAGCCCTGGGGCTGTGGCTGTCGTCGGTCCTGATCGCGGGCGTCGAGTTCCGCGACACCACCGTCCTGATTCTGGCCGCCCTGGTGCTGGGTCTGATCAATGCGGTGATCCGGCCCATTCTGGTGATCATCACCTTCCCCATCACGGTCATCACCCTGGGCCTGTTCCTGCTGGTGGTGAACGCCGCCATGATCGGCCTGGCCTCGGCCTTTTTCGACGGCTTCACGGTCAGCGGCTTCTGGCCCGCCATCGGCGCCGCCGTGGTCACCGGGGTGGTCAGCTGGATCGCCGGCGCATTCATCCGCGACTGATCACTCCGCCAGCGTCCGCCGGAACGAGAAGCCTTCGTCGGTGCGGATGTCGTCCACGCGCCAGCCGTCCGCCTCGCGCCGCAGGATGAACAGCGGCGCCCGCGCGCTCTCGGCGTCACCTTCCTTGCCGAAGTCGAAGCGGGCGCGCACCGCCGCCCGGTCCGCCGTGGCCTCGGTCACGCTCACATCCCGCAGGGTCAGGCCATAGGGGTCCTGGCACAGGCAGACCGGATCGGCCTCCAGCGCCGGATGCACCCCCCCGTCCGCCCCGTCTCGCGCCCGGTCCAGCATCCGCACCACCTCGGCGGTGAACACGGTCTGGTCCATGCTCTCGGCCAGAGGCGCGAAGGCGTCATCCTCCATCCGCACATAGAGGTCCCGCACGAAGGCCTCCGCCTCCTCGCGCGCCGTCTCCGCCGGGTCGGGCGCAGCCGGCGCCGGGTCAGCGGCAGGTTTCGCCTCGGCGACCGCAGCCTCAGCCTCGCCCTGATGCGCCTCCGCCGCTGGCTCTTCCGCGCCGCCGCAGGCCGCCAGACCCGCCGCCAGCACGCCCGCAATCATCATCCGCCGCATCACGCCCCTCCTCTTTTGTCGCCCCTTCATATCAAGAGCCGCCGCCCGGCCTGACCACTGTCCAATGCTGACGGCCTCTGCTAGACCGGCCGCCATGACGGTTCGCGCGCGCATCATCCTGATTTCCATTCGCCGCCCGGCGTAGCGCTTCAGGGCTTGGCCCCGCGCACGTCGGGGTCCAGAAATCACCCGCAACCGACAAGCATACCAGCCTGAGACACCCATGGCCGACGCCCCCCAGACTACCGATGGCCGCGACTATCGCGACACCGTCTTCCTGCCCGACACCCCGTTCCCCATGCGCGGCGGTCTGCCGAAGAAGGAGCCGGAGATCCTGGCCGCCTGGGGCGACCTGTACGCCGCCCTGCGCAAGCAGCGTCAGGCCGAGGGCGCGCCCCTGTTCGTGCTGCACGACGGCCCGCCCTACGCCAACGGCGACATCCACATCGGCCATGCGCTGAACAAGACGCTCAAGGACTTCGTGGTCCGCTCCCAGTTCCTGCTGGGCAACGACGTGGACTACGTCCCCGGCTGGGACTGCCACGGCCTGCCCATCGAGTGGAAGATCGAGGAGCAGTTCCGGGCCAAGGGACGCCGCAAGGACGAGGTCTCCAAGGCCGAGTTCCGCCAGGCCTGCCGCGATTACGCCGCCGGCTGGATCGACGTGCAGCGCGAGCAGTTCAAGCGCCTGGGCGTGATCGGAAACTGGGACGGCCGCTACGCCACCATGGACTTCGCCACCGAGGCGGCCATCGTGCGTGAATTCCACAAGTTCAAGAACTCGGGCCAGCTCTATCGCGGCTCCAAGCCCGTCATGTGGTCGCCGGTGGAGCGCACGGCCCTGGCCGACGCCGAGATCGAGTACCACGAGCACAACAGCCCCACGATCTGGGTCAAGTTCCCCGTCACCGGCGCCACGGACGATCATCCCGACGACCTGCTGGCCTTCCGCCACGCCACGCCGTCCATCGTCATCTGGACCACCACCCCGTGGACCGTCCCGGCCAACCGCGCCATCAGCTATGGCCCCGAGATCGACTACGGCCTGTATGAAGTCACGGCGCTGGAGGAAGGGCTAGAGTTCGAGCCCTGGGCCAAGCCGGGCGACCGCCTGATCCTTGGCGACAAGCTGGCCGAGGACGTGTTCAAGGCGGCGAAAATCGCCACATGGACCCGCATCGACGATATCAATCCGTCCGGTCTGGAGTGCGCCCACCCGCTGGCCGCCCTGCACCCCGGCTTCGGCTATTCGGTGCCGCTGCTGGCCGGCGACCATGTGACCGATGAGGCGGGCACCGGCTTCGTGCACACCGCCCCGGGCCACGGGGCGGACGACTATGACGTCTGGCGCGCCCACGGCCATCACGAGATCCCCGACACCGTCGATCCCGACGGCGCCTACTATGAGCACGTGCCCCTGTTCGCCGGCCTCAAGGTGCTGGAGACCGAAGGCAAGAAGACCGGCAAGTTCGGCCCGGCCAACCCCGCCGTGATCGAAAAGCTGATCGAGGCCGGGACCCTGCTGGCGCGCGGCCGCACCGAGCACTCCTATCCGCACAGCTGGCGCTCCAAGGCCCCGATCATCTTCCGCAACACGCCCCAGTGGTTCGTGCGGCTGGACGGCGACAACGACCTGCGTGAGAAGGCCCTCGCCGCCATCGACACCACCACTTTCCACCCGGCGGGCGGGCGCAACCGCATCCGCTCCATGGTCGAGACGCGCCCCGACTGGCTGATCAGCCGCCAGCGCGCCTGGGGCACGCCGCTCGCCATGTTCGTGGACAAACAGACCGGCCAGCCCCTGCACGACGACGCCGTGGACGCCCGCATCGTCGAGGCGATCGAGGCCGAGGGCGCCGACGCCTGGTTCACCCGGCCCGACAGCGATTTCCTCGGCGCCGGCCATGACCCGGACCGCTACGAGAAGGTCGAGGACATCCTCGACGTCTGGTTCGACTCAGGCTGCACCCACGCCTTCACCATCGAGGGCCGAAAAGACTCCAAATGGCCCGCCGACCTCTATCTGGAAGGTTCGGACCAGCACCGCGGCTGGTTCCAGTCGTCCCTGCTGGAGGCCTGCGGCACCCGCGGCCGCGCCCCCTATGAGGCGGTTCTCACCCACGGCTTCACCCTGGATGAGAACGGGGAGAAGATGTCCAAGTCCAAGGGCAACACAGTCAATCCCCTGACCGTCATCAACGAGTCCGGCGCCGACATCCTGCGCCTGTGGGTGTCGGTGGTGGACTACGCCGAGGATCAGCGGATCGGAAAGCAGATCCTGCAGACCACGGTGGACGCCTATCGCAAGCTGCGGAACACCGTCCGCTACCTGCTGGGCGCCCTGAACGGCTTCGACGAGGCCGAGCGCCTGACCGATCTGGACCAGTTCCCGCCGCTGGAACGCTACATCCTGCACCGCCTGTGGGAGCTGGACGGCCAGGTGCGCGACGCCTACGCCCGCTACGATTTCCAGGACGTGGTGCGCCCGGTGCTGGACTTCTGCTCCGGCGACCTGTCGGCCCTGTATTTCGACATCCGCAAGGACAGCCTGTACTGCGACCGCCCGGACAGCATCAAGCGCCGAGCCGTGCGCACGGTCATGGACGAGGTCTTCACCCGCCTCACCGCCTGGCTGGCCCCCCTGACCCCCTTCACCATGGAGGAGGCCTGGACCACCCGCTTCCCCGAAGCTGGCTCCAACTGCGCCCGCGTCATCCCGGCGACTCCCGCCGAATGGGAGAACGCGGCCGAGGCCGAGCGCTGGGCGAAGGTCGACACGGTGCTGGAACAGGTCAACGACGCCCTTGAGGCCGCCCGCCGCGACAAGCTGATCGGCGGCGCCCTGGACGCCTGGCCCTCGGTCACGGCGCCCGCAGACGCTATCAGCGCCTTCGACGGTCTGGACCCGGCCGAGGTGTTCCGCACCTCCGGCGCCGAACTGGCCGAGGGCGAGACGGCGGTGACGGTCAAGGTCGCCGACGCTCCCAAATGTCGCCGCTGCTGGCGCCGCATGCCGGACTTCAGCGAATCCAGCGGCCTGTGCGGTCGGTGCGAGGACGCCGTGGCGGCCATCGACGCCGGGCGCTGATCAGCCCGTCAGTCGACGCACAGGGTCGCCGCGGCCCGGCCGTTCTCCACCCGGGTGAAGCAGCCGAAGGGCGAGGAATTGGCCTGGCACTGGCCGGTGACGGCCTGGCCTTCCGGCGGGCGCTTGTCGTCGGCCAAACGGCACTCGCCCTGGCACTGGGCCGCGTCGGTGCACGGCTGTCCCGCGTCGGCATAGGAGACCACGCATCGGTAGGCGCCCAGCCGGCCTTCGCGCCGCCAGTCGCCGCCCGCGGCCTCGCACCCGGACTGATCGGCGGGGATCTGCGGGGACGGACCGGATTCCGTCAGCTCCGTGGCCGGGGCCGGCTCGGCGGGCATGCAGCTGATGCACAGAAACGCCAAGGCGGCGGCGGGGATCCAGGTCTTCATGGGCGCTCCGTTCGGGTCCTTCGCACTTAGCGCACGCGCGGGCGAATCGTTCAACGACGACGGCCTTAGAGGCGCGTTAACCCTCGGGGGGCATGGTCGTCAGCAAGTTTCGGGCCACACGGCCCGGGGTGAGCAGACAGGGGCGACGCCGTGATCGGGCAAAGGCTGGAGATCAGACAGGGCCAGGGGCTGGTGATCACGCCCCAGCTGCAGCAGGCTATCAAGCTTCTGCAACTGTCGAACCTCGAGCTGGACGCCTTCGTCGAAGCCGAGCTGGAGCGCAATCCCCTTCTCCTGCGCGAGGAGGGAGACGGCGATCCGGAAGAACGCCGCGACAGCGACGCCCCTGTTGAAGCCGCCGACGACCGCGACCCCTCAGAGCGCGACCTGACCGAGGGCTCGGCCCGCGACGCCGAGGGCGCCATGGACGCCCGCGAGGACGACCTGTACGGCGACGCCGCCCCCGGCGAGCGCAGCGGCGACCGCGCCGCCGACGAGGCGGGACAGCCGGGCCTGTCCGAATGGTCCGCCGTCGGCAAGGGCGGCGGCCTGCCGGCGGGCGAGGGCTCCGATGAGCGGCCGGACCGGCGCGAACAGACCCTGTGGGAACACCTTCTGGATCAGGCCGCCGTGGCCGGGTTCAGCCCCGCCGACCACGCGGTGGCCCAGGCCCTGATCGACATGACCGACGAGGGCGGTTATCTGCGCGGCGACCTGAACGAGGTGGCCGACCGGCTGGGTTGTGGCTTGGACAAGGTGGAGGCGGTGCTGGCCGTCTGCCACGGGTTCGAGCCCACCGGGGTCATGGCCCGCTCGGCGCCGGAATGCCTGAAGCTGCAGCTGATCGAGCGCAACCGCTTCGATCCGGCCATGGAATGTCTGCTGGACAATCTGGAGCTGCTGGCCCGGCGCGACATGGCGGCGCTGAAACGCGCCTGCGGCGTGGACGATGAAGACATCCGCGAGATGATCAGCGAGCTCAAGGCCCTGACGCCCCGGCCCGGCGCGGCCTTCGGCGGCGAACCGGCCCAGACGGTTGTGCCGGATGTCTTCGTGCGCCCCGATCCGGCGGGCGGCTGGCGGGTGGAGCTGAATGGCGACACCCTGCCGCGCCTGCTGGTGGACAAGCGCTACCACGGCCTGGTCTCCGGCGGCGCGCGGGGCGAGGAGGAAAAGACCTTCGTGGCCGACTGCGCGGCCCAGGCCAACTGGCTGGTGAAAAGCCTGGATCAGCGGGCCAAGACCATCCTCAAGGTGTCGTCCGAGATCGTGCGCCAGCAGGACGCCTTCCTGGCCTTCGGGGTTGAGTTTCTCCGGCCCCTGAACCTCAAGACCGTGGCCGACGCCATCGGCATGCACGAATCCACCGTCAGCCGGGTCACCTCCAACAAATATGTGGCCACCCCGCGCGGGGTGTTCGAGCTGAAGTTCTTCTTCACCGCCTCCATCGCCGCCACCGATGGCGGCGCGGCCCATTCGGCCGAAGCCATCCGTCACCGGATCAAGTCCATGATCGACAACGAGGTCCGGGACGGCGACGTGCTCAGCGACGACCGCATCGTCGACATCCTCAAGGAGGCGGGCGTCGACATCGCCCGGCGCACCGTGGCCAAGTACCGGGAAGCCCTGCGAATTCCCTCGTCGGTGGAGCGCCGCCGGATGCTGAAATCCGCCTGAAACGGCGCCGCTTCACACCCGCGTGAGAAAAGACCGAAAACCCCTGTTCCGCTTGACACCAAACGCGCTCAGGCGCGTTCTTGGGGCATGCAGATTCAAGTCAGCGGCAAGCATGTGGATGTCGGCGACGCGTTAGGCTCGCGCATCTCCCAGGAACTTGAAGACGGGATCGGAAAATACTTCGAACGCGGCGGAGAGAACGCCGAGGTCGTGGTTTCCCGCGACGGACACCAGTTCAAGGTGGATTGCTGGGTCCGTCTGGCCTCGGGCCAGACGCTGGTGACCCACGGCCTCGGCGGTGACGCCCACGCGGCCTTCTCCGAGTCCCTGGACAAGCTGGAAAAGAGGGTCCGGCGTTACAAACGCCGCCTCAAGGACCACCACGCCGGTCCGCGCGGTCTTTCGCCCGAGCAGCAGGAAAACGCCGCCCGCGAGGTCGCCTCCCTGACGGTGTTTCGCAACCCGGACACGGTCGAGGACGAGGATTTCGGGGAGGCCGGTTCGCCCGGCGACGCCCCCGCCGCCATGGTCATCGCCGAAAGTCATTCGGAGATTCGCACCATGACCGTGGGCCGCGCGGTGCTGGAGCTGGACCTCACCGGCTATCCGGTGCTGATGTTCCGCAATGCAGGCCACGGCGGCATTTCCGTGGTTTACCGGCGACCCGACGGCAATGTGGGCTGGATCGACCCTGAGAGGACCCAGCCTTCACGGAACGGTCAGGGTTCCTGAGTTAAAAGCTTTCCCCCGAGGACCTAAGCGTCTAAAGGGGCGCCGCCTCCCGGCAAGAGTTAACAGCGTTTCGGGGTTATGATGGACATCGGTGAATTGCTCACGCGTGACGCGATCGTCACGCGTGGCGGGGCGTCGTCCAAGCGGCAGGCCCTGAACATGGTGGCCGATGTGGCCGCGCCGATTCTAGGGATCGACCATACCCGCGTGCTTGAAGCGCTGATGGAGCGCGAGGCCCTGGGCTCCACCGGGCTGGGCGGCGGCGTGGCCGCCCCGCACGCGCGTCTGGAGGGTCTGGACCGGGTTACAGGCGTGTTCGTGCGGCTGGATCATCCAGTGGAATTCGACGCCGTGGACGACCGGCCTGTGGACCTGATGTTCGCCCTGTTCGCCCCTCCGGGCGCCGGCGCCGAGCATTTGCGGGCCCTGGCTGCGGTTTCCCGGCTTCTGCGGTCGTCGGAATTGCGGGAACAACTGCGCCATGCCCGCACCACCGACGCCATCAACGCCCTGTTTGTGCGGGAGCGGCCCGTTCAGGCGGCCTGATTAGTGGACTGACACGGGCGCCAGCTCGTGCGCCACGGCGGCGGCGAAGGCCGTCTCGCGGTCGATCATGACCGCCAGCCGCTCGCCGTCAGCGCCGTGCACGGCGTAGAGGGTCTGGTCGGGCTCCAGCTCAAGCCCGCGGATGTCGTCCACGCGCGCATCGGCCAGCACGTCGGCGGCCTTGATTTCGCGCACATAGACCAGGTCCGGCGCGCCCAGGGCGGTAAAGTCGTCTTTGGTCATGACCGGGGTCATGGGAATCTCCTTCATGAGGCAAACGCCTGGGCGGGCGCGCGGTTTCGACGCGCGTCATCCGTCTTCAGGCGGCAGGACAATTGATCAGCCGGCGGTGATCGGAATGCGCTTGATGGTTTCGGCGCGCTCCGGCCGCTTCAGGTCCACGTGCAGCAGGCCATGCTCAAGCGCCGCACCCGTGACCTCCAGCCCGTCCGCCAGAACGTAACTGCGCACAAACCCGCGCGCCGCTATGCCCCGGTGCAGATAGGCGTTATCGCCCTTGCCGGCCTCATCGCGCTTTCCGGCGATGGTCAACTGGCGGCCTTCAAGGGTCACAGACAGTTCATCGGGCGTGAAACCGGCCACCGCCAGGGTGATCCGCACGCCCTTCTCGCCCCGGTCCTCAACATTGTAGGGCGGGTAGCCCTCCGAGGCCGCCTTGGCGGCCCGGTCGATCAGGGCTCGGGTCTGGTCGAAGCCCAGCAAGAAGGGGCTGTCGAACATCAGGGTTCGCGTCGTCATTCCAGTCCTCGCGACAAGCGACTGTCAGGCCGGTCCGCATCCCCCCGTGATCGGCGAGGACGCCCGGCGTCTCCGTTTAGATAGGAAACCCGCTTGTCGCGATCAACTGCCCGCGAACGCTGGCTTTGCGCCTTCTTAAGGCTTGTTGTGATGAAATCCTCTGGCCTGCCCTCTGTCATTTTGGGGCCGGCGATATTGGAGCGACATATTTTGTCCGTTTTTGAAACCTTGTCCCTGTCGGCCAAGGTCACCCTGCTCACTGTGACCGGGTTGATCGTCCTTGGCCTGTCCCTGACCCTGACCGCTTCGCACCTGATGACGCGCGAAGCCGAGGCCCGCGCTCTCGAGCGTCAGGAGACCAATATGCGCGTGGCCTGGCAGGTTCTGGGCGGCTACGGCGAAACCTTCACGCTCCGGAGCGAGGGCATTTACGCCGGCGAGACCTTGCTGAACGACAATTTCACGCCGGTGGATCAGATCAAGACGCTGGTCGGCGGCACCGCGACAGTCTTTCAGGGCGACGTGCGGGTCACCACCAACGTCGAGCGGCCCGAGGGCGGACGCGCGGTGGGCACGCAGCTGGCCCGAGGCCCCGTCTGGGACGCCGTGCTCAGGGACGGACAGCCCTATCGCGGCGAGGCCGATATCCTCGGCACGCCCTTTTTCGTGGCCTACGACCCGATCCTGAACCCGGCCGGCGAGGTCATCGGCGTCCTTTACGTCGGCATTCCCCGCGCTGATTTCATGGCGTCCGTGGAGCAGACGCGGCTCTGGCTCCTGGGCCTGGGGATTCTCGCCACCGCCCTGATCGCGGCGGGGGGCGCGCTGGCGGCGCGCGGGATGTTCCAGCCTCTTGCGGCCCTTGGCGGCGCAATGACCGCCCTGGCCGCCGGACGGACGGATATCGAGACACCGGGCGCGGCGCGCCGCGACGATGTGGGCCATATGGCGCGAGCCGTGGTCGCCTTCCGAGACGCCGAGATCGCGCGCCGCAGGCTGGAGAGCGAGGCCGAATCCGCGCGCGCCGACGCCGACGAACAGCGCCTGTCCGCAGAGCAGGCCAGAACGCTCGAAGCTCAAAGCGACCGGGCCATAATCACGGCTCTGAGCCGCGCCCTGTCCGCTCTGGCCGACGGCGATCTGACCCACCGCATCACCGCCGACCTGCCGCCCAAGGCCGAACAGCTGAAGGTCGATTTCAACACCGCTGCTGACAAGCTGGGCGAGGCCATGCGGACGATCATGATCGCGGTGGACGCCCTGACGTCGGGCGTCGGGGAGATCCGCGGGGCCGCAGACGACCTGTCGCGCCGGACCGAGCAGCAGGCCGCCGGGCTGGAGGAGACCGCCGCTGCGCTGGATGAGATCACCGCCACGGTCCGCCATGCCTCCGACGGCGCCGGTCAGGCGACCCGGGAAGCTCGCGCCGCCCGTGAAGCCGCGCGCTCCAGCGGAGACCTCGCGGTCCAGGCCGTGGACGCCATGGGCGATATCGAGCAGTCCTCGACCCAGATCAGCCAGATCATCGGCGTGATCGACGAGATCGCCTTCCAGACCAACCTGCTGGCCCTGAACGCCGGCGTCGAGGCCGCCCGCGCCGGAGAGGCCGGTCGCGGCTTCGCCGTGGTTGCGTCAGAGGTTCGGGCCCTGGCCCAGCGCTCGGCCGACGCGGCCAAGGAGATCAAGACCCTGATCTCCACCTCGGGTGCGCAGGTGGGATCAGGTGTGCGGCTGGTGCGGGAGACCCAGACCGCCCTCGACGGGATCGTCAGCCAGGCCGGGCGCATCGACGGCCTGGTGGCCGAGATCGCGGCGTCCGCTCAGGAACAGTCCACGGGGCTGCATCAGATCAACGCCGCCGTGAACCAGATGGATCAGGCGACCCAGCAGAACGCGGCCATGGTCGAGCAGACCACCGCCGCCAGCCATCGTCTGGCCGAGGAAGCTGAAGGTCTGGCCCGGTTGGTCTCCATGTTCCGCATCGACGCGCCTGCGGACGCGCCATCAAGACGGATGTCCAAGGCCGCGTGAGCGCGCCCGGCGATCAGCTGGCCGCGAACTCGCTCAGGGCGTCCATGACGGCGCGGTTCTGGTCCTCGGTGCCAACCGTGATGCGCAGGGAGTCGTGCAGACCATAGCCGCCGACGGGGCGAACGATGATGCCCTTGGTGTTCAGATAGTCGCTGGCCGCCTTGGCCCGGTCCGCATCCTTGAACCGCACCAGCACGAAATTGCCGGCGCTGGGCGGGACCTCGAAGCCGAAACCCTTGATGGCCTGGGTCAGGCGCGGGCGCCAGGTCTGGACCAGCTCGCGTGAGGCCTTCACGTGCGCCTCGTCCGCCAGGGCCGCCACCGCCGCCTCGATGCCGGGCACGGAGACATTGAACGGCAGGCGGATGCGGTCCACCGCCTCGGCCACATGCAGGGGCGCATAGCCGAAGCCGACCCGCAGGCCCGCCAGGCCGTGGATCTTCGAGAAGGTCCGCGTCACCACGATGTTGGCGCTGTCCTTCGCCAGCGGGAAGGACGTGGCCCAGTCGGGCTCGGTGACGAACTCCGCATAGGCCTCGTCCACCACCAGCAGCACCGAGGACGGCAGGGCGGCGTGCAGGCGCTCGATTTCCTCGGCCGCGTTCCAGGACCCGGTGGGGTTGGACGGATTGGACACATAGACGATGCGCGTGCGCTCATCGACCTGCTCCAGCAGGGCGTGCACTTCCGCTTTCAGCTTGGGTTCCGGCGCGGACTTCACCTCGGCCTGATTGGCCAGCGCCGAGATGCGGTAGGCCAGAAAGCCGTACTGGCCGGTGACGATGTTGTCGCCCGGCGTCAGATAGGTCTGGTTCAGAAGGGCGAACACCTCGTCCGAACCGTTGCCGAAGATCAGGCGCTCGGGCTCCAGATCATGATGCTTGGCCACCGCATCGCGCAGTTTCGCTGCGCGCCCGTCGGGATAGAGCGCCAGATTCTTGATGGCCGCCTCATAGGCCTCGCGGGCCAGCGAGCCGGCGCCCAGGGCGTTCTCGTTGGAGGACAGCTTGATAGGCTCGGCCACCCCGTCCACCTTCGACTTGCCGCCCACATAGGGGGCGATGTCCAGAATCCCGCTCTTGGGGGCGGGGCCGGTCGGGGCGGCGCCCTTGTCGGTGTCGGTCATCTGCGTCTTCCCTGTCGTATGTTCAGAACACCGGGGCGGCGCCGATCACGCCGCTCAGCCGTCCGGTGGGGGCGATCAGGCGCCCGTCGTCAGGCTGCACATAGCCCGCCAGCATGAACAGCTTCAAGCCGCCAGCCGTCTCCAGCGGCGTGCCCGCCAGACCGCGCTGGGCCAGAAGGTCGGTGATCTTCGCCTCGTCGCCCGGCGCCTCGATGACCCAGAAGGTGCGGTCCTCGCCGGTGGGGCCGATCTCCTCGCCCGACACCACCAGCGCCAGCGGCCGGCCGGAGGCGTCGTCGGGCAGGGCCGCCGTCACCCTCAGGTCCGGCTGGGCCAGCAGCCGCGCCCACCAGGGCGTTGACCGTCCAAGATCCAGCACCGCCCGGCCGCCCTCGCGCGCGGCCTTCAGCGCCGCCTCCGGGTCGTGGGCCGAGCGCACGCTGTGGCCATACCGATCCGCCGCCAGCAGGGCCGACAGGGGCCCCCAGACGCTGACCGGCCCGGCTGACCGCGCCTCCAGCCGGCTCCACAGCACCCGCACCAGATCGCGCGGCAGGTCGCCGGCGTCCTTGAGCACGGCGCGCAGGGCGATCACGGCTTCGTCGCGGGACCGGGGCCCCTCCGCCGCCACGCGGGCGGACAGGGCCGCCAGCAGGGTGCGGTCTAGATTGCGCGTGGCGGGCATCAGAACAGTTCCGGCGCCGGCGCCAGATTGAACGGGCCCAGCCAGGCCCGGCCTTCGCGGAATTCCACTTCCAGCTCCACGTCGCCGGTCAGCACCTCGTCGGCCCCGGCCGCCGCCGCCGCGCCCACCGTGGCGGTGCGGTTCACCGTGTCGGACTGGGCCAGACCAGCCAGAGCCGGCGCGGCCCGGTCGGCCGACAGGCGCAGGGTCCCCACCAGCCGCCCGTTCTCATCGGCGCGCAGTTCATCGGCCGTCAGGCGCGCGGCGCTCTCGCCCGCCTGCATTTCGCCGCGCACGTCCAGAAAGCGCCCGCCCGAGGCGGTCCACGCGGCCAGCAGGCTGGAGGCGTCCGGTCCGCTCAGGCCCTGGAAATTCTCCACCACCGTCTCGGCCTGCAGGCTGAACAGCCCGTCGCGGCTCATGAAGGCGATGGGGCCGCCGTCGCGCCCGACAGCGTCGATCAGGCGGAACAGCACATCCACATTGCGCTGCGAGGCGGGCAGGGCGGTCTGCACGGTTGCCCCCTCCGCCTCCCGCGCCTCGCCCGGCCGCAGATACAGCTCGATCCGCTCCGCCCGCTCCAGCGGGAAGGGTTCGGCCCCCGGATGGGCCGTGAACACCGGCTCCAGAATCTCCAGCGCCAGATTGGGGAATGGCTCGGTCAGACCGCTGGCCGAGGCGCGGATCACCGGCGCGGCCACCGCCACCTTGCCCTTGTCGCCCCGGGTCAGCACCAGCCCGTCGTCAGCCACCACAACCCAGCGGTCGGGCCGATAGGCGTTGGCCTCGGCGGCCAGACGGGGCGCGGCGATCTCGTGCCCGGTGGGCGCGGTCAGGCGCACATGCTGGCTTTCCAGCCGGGTGCGGAACGGCCAGCCGGTCAGGACGGGCTCGGAATAGACCACCTCCCAGCCCTGGGCGCGCAGGCCCTCGGCCGCCACGTCCAGCCGGTCGCGCACCTGCTGCGACAGCCAGAACCACCACGCGGTCCACACGACCAGAACGATCAGGACGATGGCGAACGGAATGATCAGGGGCGCATAGCGCGCGCGGGCTTGGGTCATGGACGCTCCGTTAGCTTGGCTTGAGGAACGCGCCAACCGTCTCGATGGCTTCCACCAGTCCCATTCTTTGCACCTCGGCCCCAGGCGGCAGGCCCGCGAACAGCCGCGTGGGGCTGGCGGCGTCCAGCATGACGAACACGCCCCGATCGTCCGCCCGGCGGATCAGGCGGCCGAACGCCTGGCTGATGCGGCCCCGGGCGATGGCGTCGTCATAGCCGCGCCCGCCGAAGGTCTCGCGCCGCGCCTTGTGCAGCAGGTCCGGCCGCGGCCACGGCGCCCGGTCGAACACCAGGATGCGCAGCGACCGACCCGGCACGTCCACCCCGTCACGCACGGCGTCCGTGCCCAGCAGGCAGGAATCCTCCTCGGCCCGGAACACGTCCACCAGCCCGCCCACCTCCAGCGGGTCCATGTGCTGGGCGTAGAGCGGGATGCCGGCCTTCGCCAGATCGGGCCCCAGCCGCTCATAGACCGCCTTCAGCCGCCGGATGGCGGTGAACAGGCCCAGCCCCCCGCCGCCCGCCGCCAGGAACAGCTCGCGCATGGCCGCCGCGATCTGGCGCGGGTCGTCGCGGGCCACATCGTTCACCACGATCACCCGGCTGTTGGCCGCATAGTCGAACGGGCTCTCCACCTTCAGGGTCCGGGGCCGCTCGGGCAGGCGGGCCGAGCCGGTGCGCATCCGCGCCATGTCGAACGGATCGTCGGCCATGGGGTCCGACAGGGTGGCCGAGGTCACCAGCACCCCGTGCGCCGGGGCGATCACCGCCGCCTCCAGCGGGATGGTCGGATCGATCCAGTGCCGCCGCAGGGCCACGTCATGGATGCGGCCGAAGGCGACCTCCGCCGACAGCCAGTCCACGAAATCCGGGTCCGGCGCCGCGTCCCCGTCCTCCAGCGCCGCCAGCATGGCGCGCCAGCCGGGCAGGGTCATGCGCGCGCGCCGCTCAAGGCCCCGCAGCGCCCCCTCGATGCGCGCCCGCGCCCCGCCGTCCAGCTCGGCCGCCTCGTCGTCCAGAAGGTCCTCAAGGTGCCGGGCCAGCGCCAGCAGGGGCGCCTCCACCGCCGCCAGCGCCCGCGCCGCCCCGCGCGCCGCCTCGATCACCGGCTCGGCGGAGGGGCGCACCGCGCACTCCATGCCGAACTCGCCCCCGCCATAGGTCGCGGCCTCGGACGTGCGCGCCCGCAGCTGCACCAGCGCGGCGGCCAGAAAGGTCTCGATGGGCCCGATGGGGTTCACCTCGCCCGACGGCGGCGCGATGCGGCCCGAGGCGCCTTCCCCCGGCAGCTGCGCCGCCGCCCGCACCGCATCGGTCAGGGCCTGCCGCGCGGCCTCGGAGTCCGCCACCAGATCGCCCAGTCTTTGTTCAAGGCCCCGCCCGCGCCGCCCGCGCCCCTCCGGCCCCCGGATCCAGCGCCGCAGCTCCGCCGCCTCCTGCCCCGACAGACAGGCGGAAAAGGCGCTGTCCGCCGCGTCGAACAGATGGTGCCCCTCGTCGAACACCACCCGCTTCAGGGCGGCGGTCTCGGTGTCGCCCTTGATGCCCCGCGCCGCCCGCGCCCCGTCGAACGCCGCCTGGCTCATCACCAGCGCATGGTTGGCCACCACCAGATCGGCCCGGCGGCTGGCGCGGATGGTCTTCTCCACGAAACACATGCGGTAGTGGGGACAGGCGGCGTGCACGCACTCCCCGCGCCGGTCCACCAGATTGGCCGCCCCCGCCTGCTGCGCCGGGGCCACGGCGAACAGCCCGGGCAGCCAGCCGGGGAAATCCCCGCCGGTCATGTCCCCGTCGCGGCTGTGCGTCACCCAGCGCGCGGTCAGGGCGGCCCCGATCAGGTCGCCGTTGCCCAGCTGCGCCCCCTGCACCATCTCCTGCAGGTTCAGCAGGCACAGGTAATTCTCGCGCCCCTTGCGCACCACCGCCTTGACCCGCCGCACCTCCGGATCGGGCCAGATGGCGTGGCTCTCCCGGTCGATCTGGCGCTGCAGGGCCCGGGTGTAGGTGGATACCCACGCCGCCCCCTGATTGCGCTCGGCCCACAGCGAGGCGGCGGCCAGATAGCCCAGGGTCTTGCCCGTCCCCGTCCCCGCCTCGGCCAGCAGCACCCGGGGCCGCCCCTCCTCGTTGCGGGGCGAAAAGGCGAAGGCCGCCTCGGCCGCATAGTCCGACTGGGTCGGCCGCGTCTCGTCCAGCCCGGACGCCTCCAGCAGCTTGGCCAGGCGGATGCGCGCGGACTCCGAATCCACCGGCGCCGAGCCCGCCTCCCCGCGCGGCGCCTCGTCCTCCCACTCGTCCAGCCGCGACCACACGTCCAGGCCCGAACCCCGGTATTGCCGGTCCCGGATCGGCTGCGACTGCAAGGCCGTCAGCACCCGCGGCGCCCAGGCCCAGCCCGCCCGCTCCAGCGTCTCGGCCAGGGTCACGGCCGCCTCGCGCCCGCCATAGGCCGGATCGGTCAGGTCCTTCAGCAGAACCCCCGCCGCCTCGCGCAGGGCCGCCGCCTGCTCCGGCGCGGTCTTCGGAGTCTCCAGCCCCAGCGCCAGCGCCAGCCCGGTGGGCGACGGCGCGCAGAATTGCGCCGGCCGCACGAACGCGAACAGCTCCAGCACATCCATCAGGTCCGGCGATCGCCCCGGCGCCGCCAGCCCCAGCCGCCGCGCCGTCAGGCTGGCGTGGGCGACCAGCACCGCCCCGCCGGTGAACAGCCCCTCGGCCGCCCCCCGCCCGACAGCCCGCGCCCCCGCCTCATCCGCCACGGCCCCCGCCCCCGGCGGAACCGCCAGCGCCGGCGGCAGATCGCGCCAGGCAGCCGCCGCGTCGGCGGCGGCGATGCCTACCTGCGTGTCAGCGATCACGGGATCGCTTTTTGTCTTTCAGGGTTTTGGCGAGTTGACGAAGCTGGTCCTCACCTGCGCGCTCTGCTTCAAGCCGCTTCCGTTGCTTGAAGGCTTTAATTTCTTTGGATGCATGAGCCGCTGCCTGCGCATGGCTCACAGATGTGGCGGCTCCCCAGGGCTTCAGTGGCCGTCCATCCAACTTGATAAGCTCGCGGAGTTTTATCTGGAACTCGCCCAATGTCGTCGCCCGACGTTGCTCAGCTTGGCTGTCAAAGAATTCCAGCATTAAGCTTGTGATGTGATTCAGCGCCTTGATCTCAGGTTCCAGCAACAGGTTTTTCGCAGTTTTGGCTTCATCGACGGTGGGCAGATTTCCTTTGAACGTGACGACGCCCGCACGTTCTTTTTGGTGGTCAACGCGCTCCACAACGAGTTCGCTGGCGGTCTTCTGGACGACCGCCCAATGAAGTGTGTTCTGTATCTCCGCGAAAAATTCAGTGTGCTGTGTCTTGTCGCGTGGGTCGTAATCAACACAGAAGGAGGCAAGCTCGAGGATGCGGGTCCACATCCGCTTTTCGGATGAGCGGATGTCCCTGACGCGCTCAAGAAGCTCGTCGAAAAAGTCGGGCTTGCCGTCTGGATTCTTCAGGCGTTCGTCATCGATGACAAACCCCTTCGTCAGGTAAGCCATTAGCACCTGGGTAGCCCAGATGCGGAACATGGTTCCAAGTCGCGAACTGACCCGATAGCCAACCGCTATGATGACATCGAGGCTGTAGAGGTTGGTTCGATAGGTTCTACCGTCGGCAGCAGTTATCCAAGATTCTTGGATAACCGAATCAGCCTCCAATTCGCCTTCGGTGAATATGTTCTTAATATGTTGGCTGATGCTGCGGACGTTCACTCCAAACATGTGAGCCATCTGGGCTTGTGTGGCCCAGAAGGTGTCACCGATCACCCGCAACTCCGCCCGCACTCCCTCTTTGGAGACGTAGACGAGAAACCGATCACCCGTGTCCCCGTCCTCTCGGATGGTGACCGGTCCGTTTTCTGCGGTGTTGCGGGGATCTTTCATGCCGCCAAGCTAGCATTCTCTATACCGAAACGAAACCGGAACATGGGCATCAAATCGCGTTCAGCGGCATCTTCAGAAACCGCTTCCCCGACGACTCTCCGCCGGCGGCAGGGCGCCGGCGCGGATGTTCACCTGCAGCGAGGGCAGGATCAGGATCGGGGGCTTCAGCGCAGCGTCGCGGGTCTAGCGCATGGCGGCTTGGGCGTCCTCGACCTTGAGGCGGTGTTTCCGTGGTCTCAGGTCAGGTCCGGCGGAACCAGGCCGACGCCGCCCAGCCGGTGAAGGCGGCCAGCACCACCGACAGGACGCCGTACAGCCACGAGCGCTGGTGCGCGAAGTCGAAGACGGCCCGCTCCACCCCAACCTTGTCCACGGCCAGCTCCATGCGGCTGACAGAGATCGCCTCGCCCTCCTGGAACAGCCACACCTCGGCCTCATAGGTCCCGGTGGGCGCCTCGGCGGGCAGTTCCACCTCGGCGCGGAACAGGCCCTGATCCACGAAGCGGACCCCGTCCGGGTCGGTGGCGTAAAGGGCCGCGTCCTCCTTCAGGCGGATCACCGCCCGGCGCCAGTCCAGATAGTCTTCGCCCAGCCGGTTGATGACCACGTCGCGCACGCCGAACCGGGTCACGGTGGTTTCCTGCTCCGGCGCGTTGATGCGGAGGTGGTCGACCCCTACGCCCAGACGCCGCAGCACGCTGAAATTGGTGATCTCGTCCAGCGGTCGCGTGGATGCGGTCATGTAAAAGCCCGGCGCGCCCTCGAACACCACCGGCCGGCTGTTCAGCCACAGGCCCGCGACCCGCACCTTGCGCACCAGACGCACCGGCTGATCGGGACCGCGCACCACCACCACCACGTCGGCGGGGGTGTCCGTGGGATTGAACACCGCCCCGTACAGCACCATGGAGGCGCCGGCGAAGCCCGTGTCGATGTCCACCGTCGTCTCGGTCAGGGCGGCGGCGACCCGCGCCCGGGTCACGGGGGTGAGGGTCTGCTGGCTCTGGGCCGGGGCCTCGGCCACGACGGCGGGCGGCTCGGGCGGCGGGGCGTCCTGGATCATCAGTCCACCCCCGGCGCCAGCACGAACATCTCGGACGGGCGCACGAACAGCTCCAGCCCCATCTGGATGCCCACCAGCAGCACGATCAGCCCCAGCACCGCCCGCAGTTCCTCGGCCCGGAACTTGCCCGACATGCGCGCGCCGTACTGGGCCCCCACCACCCCGCCGAACAGCAGCAGGGAGGACAGCACGATGTCCACCGTCTGGTTGCGCCCCGACTGCAGCACCGTGGTGATGGCCGTGGTGATGATGATCTGGAACAGGCTGGTGCCCACCACCACGCTGGCCTTCATGCGCAGCACGTACAGCATGGCCGGCACCAGGATGAAGCCGCCGCCCACCCCCATGATGGCCGACAGGATCCCGGCGAACACGCCCAGCCCCAGCGGCGGGATGGCGCTGATGTACAGGCCCGAGCGGGGGAACTTCATCCGCCACGGCAGACCGTACAGCCACATTGGGCGGCGGTTCTGGGGACGCGGCGCCGGCAGACCTTTCCGCCGCCGGATGATGGCCTCAAGGCTCTCCTTCAGCATCAGCCCGCCGATGGCGCCCAGGAAGATCAGATAGGACAGGGCCACCACCAGATCCGCCTGGCCCAGCAGGCGCATCAGGCGGAACAGCTCCACCCCGCCGACGGCGCCCATGGCGCCGCCCAGGGCCATGATCCCGCCCATGCGGTAATCGACGCCCTTCTTGGCGGTATAGGTGATGACGCCCGAGGTGGAGGAGGCCACCACGTGGCTGGCCTGGCTGGCCACGGCCACCGGCGGCGGCACGCCCATGAAGATCAGCACCGGCGCCATCAGGAAGCCGCCGCCGATCCCGAAAAGGCCCGAGATGAAGCCCACCGCCGCGCCCAGCAGGATCAGCAGGGGTGCGTTCACCGACACTTCGGCGATCGGCAGATAGATGTCCAAGGCGCTCGCCTTCGGCTCAGGAACTCGAAACAACCTCCGAAGGGGAGGCGTGAAAGTCTGGTCTATCGAGCCGTCCGGTGATGCGCCAGCACAGACGCCCGAAAAGCGTGCATCACGCCGACGTTCAGGCCAGCGGAGGCGCCTCGAAGGCGTCCGCGGCGTGGCGCGCGGTGCGCCGCACGCCCGCTGACAGTTCGCCCGTCATGCGGTCCGCGTCCGCCTGGGCCTGCTCGTCCCCGGCCCGGCCGGCGATCAGGTACCATTTGTAGGCCTCGCCCGCGTTGGCGGCGACGCCGTCGGCGCCCTGCTCATAGATGCGGCCCAGATTGTACTGGCTGTCGGTCAGGCCGCGCTCCGCCGCCTGCCGGAACCAGCGCACCGCCTGCACCTGGCTACGGTCGCCGCCGACGCCGTCGAACAGATACAGCGCCATGTTGTGCATGGCGCGCACCTCGCCGCCCTGGGCCGCCCGCTCGGTCCAGATGCGGGCCTCCGCCGCATTCTGGGACACGCCGTTCTCGCCGCCTTCATACAGCCGCGCCAGATGGAACTGCGCCGGCGCATGGCCGAGATTGGCCGCCCGGGTCAGGGTTTCGACGCCGGAATCCTCGCCTGCGTCCAGTTGCGCGACCGCCTGCTCGTAAAGGGTCTGGGCCTCGCTCGCCTCGGCGGGGCGGGCGGCGGCGTCCGTGTCCGGCAGCATGGCGGCGGCCAGCAAGGTCGGCTCCTCGTCGCCCTGGCCGCGCGGCCCCAGGGTCGAGCCGTCGGTCAACCGCGTATAGCCGAACACGGCGCCGGCCAGCGCCGCCACGGCGACGGAGGCCATGAACGCCTTCTTGACCGTGCCGCCTTCACGGCGGGACTGGCGATCCATGCGCTCCTGCAGCCGCGACTTGCCGCCGCGCTTGAGGCCGAAGCCGCCGCTTTTCGCCGGCTCGGGCTCGGGCGTGCTCATGGCGGCGCGGGCGGCGTTGATGGTGTCGCGGGTGGCGCTGATGCGCTGGGCCGGGGCGGGGGTCACGAACTCGGTTTCGGCCGCATAGTCGTCGCCGGCGTCCAGGGCGTCCGCCACATCTGCGCCCCCGAAGGCGGCGAAGGGCGCCGGCTGCGCCATGGTCTGAACCGGCGGCTGTGAGGCGGAAGGCTGCGGATCCGCCGGCGCGGCGACCACTTCAGGTTCCGGCTCCGGCTCCGCCGGCAGACGGGCGAACGGCTCGGCCGCCGCCGCCGCTGTCGGCGCGGGCGTCTCGGCCAGGTCGTCGCCGGGCCAGGCCATGGGATCTTCGTCCCCGAACGCGTCCGGGAACGCCGCCGCGCGCCAGTCCGGAGTGGGTTGGTCGACCGGCGCGGCAGGCTCGGCGGGCCGCTCACCCACGCGCTTCTCGATGCTCTCGCGGGCCTCGGCCAGCAGCTTCGCCGTGCGCTCCTCGCTCTGGCGCATGCGTTCGGCCAGCTCGCCGGACGCGCGGTCGTACTGCTGCTCGATCTTGTCGGACGAGCGCTTCAGCCGCTCGCCGATGTCGTCCAGCGCCTGGGTGGAGCGCCGCTCGGACTCCGTGATGCGCTCGGCCAGCCGTTCGGAGATGCGGGTGATCTCGCCGCCCAGCTTTTCGATGGCCAGGGCGTGGCGGTCCTCGGACCGGATCAGGCGCTGCTCGACCCCCTGGGCCAGCTTGGCCATGTCCTGCTCGACACGGCGGGTCATGTCCTGGCCCAGGGCGTCGAAGCGTCGGCCGCCGTCGTCCTCGGCCTTGACCATGCGCTGGTTCAGGTTCTGGGCGATGCGCAGAACCTCCTTGCCCATGGCCTCGACGGCCTGGGCCGAGCGCCGTTCCGACGCCTGCACCTGTTCGCCGATGGCCAGGACGGCGCGCTCGATCTTGTCGATGCGCCCTTCGGCCGCCGCGGAGTCCAGCCGCCGCATCATCTCGGCGCGATTGGTCTCAACCTGTCGGCTGAGGGTTTCAGCCAGCTTTTCGAAGCGCGCGGCCTCGCTCGGGCCTTCGGCGCGCGGACGGCTTTCAGCGGCGCGCATGCGCTGATCCAGCCCGGCGAAGGATTGCTCCAGCGCGCGCAGGGCGTCGGTCGTGCGCGATTGCGCCGCATCCAGCCGGGCGCCGACCTGGCTGAGTATCTCGGAGCTGGAAACCCGCGAGACCGCATCCTCGGCCTTGTCCGCCCGTCCGCGCAGCTCGATGAAGCCGGTGCGCTGGCGCTCCTCAAGATCATAAAAGCGGCCTGCCAGCGTCCCCAGCGCGGTCTCGACCTTCTTGAAGGCCTCGGTGGTCTGCGGTCCGGTGTCGTTCTCGAAGCGGCGCAGGCGGCGATGGCCCTCGCGCAGCTCTTCGGCGATGTCGTCGATGCGACGGCCCTGGGCGCGGAACTGTTCGTCGACCCCGTCGATCCGGTGCATCAGGCCGCTGACCGCCTGATCCACCCCCGCGATGGCGGTGGTGGAGCGGCGCTCGGAAGCCTCCAGCCGGTCGGCGATCATCTCCACCGACGCGGCGACCCGATCCAGGGTCTCGTCGCGGCCATAGGCGTCGTCCAGACGGCGCAGGCGCGAGCGTCGATCATCGCGCGGCGCGGCCTGATGCCGGCGCGGCAAGGGGGTCACCCCGTCGTCCTCGTCATCCAGGATCATCTGGTTGAGCCACTCGCCCAGGGTCATCCCCGAGCGGCGCGCCAGATCCTTGGCGATCTCACGCGCCTTGGGTTCAATCCCTTTGACGCTCCAAGGCGCCGCTGCGCTCACTGATTCGTCTCCCGACCCGTTTCCACGACGCTACCCGCCCAAATCAGGGGTGTAAACGCATGGTTAACCCCAATATCTAGCGACGAGGCCTTGTTCCTGTGGACAGAGACTCCGCCGGATTCATACCTGCGGTGATACGGTTAATGAGGCGTAAAGGGTTAACGGGTCGCGTAATCATTCGTCAGCACTTGTCGGAAAGAGACGCAGCGGCCATCTGCTCGAACGCCATGAGCCTCACCGTCACTCTCGCCGCCCTCGCCGCCGCCATCGGCCTGACTGTGTTCAGCGGCTGGCGCGGTTCCCGTCCGCCGGACCTCATCCGGGGACCACGCATGGCGCCGTGGCGGTTCTTCATGCTGCTGGGCATTACGGTCGGCATCTTTCTTGTGGTGCACCTGGTGAATCTGGCCGGGTTCGACACCAGCGCCGCCAGACCGGGCTTCTGACGGGAACATCATCGCCCCGCATGGGTTGTCCCGGCTCCACCGCAACAGGAGCCGACCATGACCGACCATCTGGACCGCAAGGACGCCGAGGATCGCCTGTTCAAGGCCATCGAGGACACCCGCGTCGGCATGCTTGGCCCGGCGGGCGGCGAGCCCCGCCACATGCAGCCCATGACCGCCTATGTGGAACGCGAATCCAACGAGCTGTGGTTCTTCACCTATCGCGACACGGATCTGGTGCGGGATGTGAACGCCTCGGGCGGCCATTACGCCATGTTCTGCGTCATCTCCAAGGACCGCGAGGTTTACGCCTGTCTGGGCGGCGAGCTTGAGGAGCATTTTGATCGCGAGCGCATGGAGCGGTACTGGAATCCGGTGGTCGCCGCCTGGTACCCGGACGGCAAGGACGATCCCCGCCTGACCCTGCTGCGCATGCGGCTGGACGACGCCCAGATGTGGATCAGCCAGGCCGGCCCCGTCCGTTTCGCCTTCGAGATCGCCAAGGCCAATGTGACCAAGGACCAGCCCGATCTGGGCGGCCGGGCCGACATCCAGTTCTGACGGACGTCAGCGCGGGTCCAGCAACAGGCCGGACACCGTGACGGCCAGCAGGCGCGGCGCGAAGGGCATTCGCGCCGCGCGCCCCAGCAGGTGGTCGCGCACCCACGGCAGCAGCCGTCCGTCGGCCTGATAAAAAGGGGTGAAGCCCCAACTGAGCGCCTGATAGAGACGCACATGCCAGCGCCGTGCGGCGGCATAGGCAGGCAGGGCGACGGTCATGTCGTCGGTCGCCGCCAGCGCCCGAGCCAGAGCGTAGGCGTCCAGCAGGCCCATGTTCACGCCCTGGCCCAGTTGCGGGCTGGTGGAGTGGGCCGCATCGCCGATCACCGCCAACCGGTCGCCGAAGGGACGCTTCAGGGTGCGGTGGGCGTAGCGCGCCAATGTCAGGTCATCCGGCTCTGTGATGGGGGCCAGAAGGGGCGCCGTCTCGGGCCAGAAGCCCCGCACCCTGTCCTTCCACGCCTCGAGCCCCGCCGCGCGCCATGCCTCATGGTCGCCGCCCTTGAGGCTCCAGAACACGGTGGCGAGACGCTGGTCCGATCCGGGCCGCCGCCCGCTGGGCAAAACCCCGATCATGGTGTCCGCCCGCCGATAGACTTGCTCCAGCGCGCCCTCATCGAACCCGGCCCCATCCGCCCATGGCACGGTGGTCCACAGCGCCCCGAAGCTCAGCGGCCGGCGCGGGCCTTCCAGCGCTTCTGCTATAGGCGACCGGGCGCCGGCGGCGTCGATGACCAGATCGAACCGGGGCGTCGTCCGCCCCCTGGCGTCGGTGAGGCGGCCGTCATCTGCGCCGACCGCATCAAACCCGGTCTCGAACCCGACTCCTGCGGCCAGACAGGCCCGATAAAGCACCTCGAACAGCGCCGCCCGGTGCACCCCCAGAGCCGCCCGGGACCGTTTCAGATCGGCGTATCGCACATCCAGAACGGTGCGGTAGGTCGGCGCCGCGCGACCGAACAGACGCGTCACCGGCTGGCCGAGCGCTTCGACCTCGCCAGTCAGGCCCAGTTGATCCAGAACATGCAGGCCGGTGGGTTGAAGCAAAAACCCCGCCCCCACCGGTCTGGGCGCGTCGAACCGCTCATGGACCACCACCCGCCGTCCCTGACGGGCCAGCATCAGGGCGACGGCCAGACCAGAGGGCCCCGCGCCGACGACGGCGATGTCGTGCGGCTTCACGGTCAGGCCGGAACGATATCCAGCAGGTCCAGATTGGATTCGTACTGCGGCCACGGAATCACCAGCCGCCAACGCTGGTTCTCGATGCGCTCCAGCACCGCCACCATGTCCCGCTCGGGCCGCTGGCCATAAGAGTTGGCGGGCGGCTCGCTGGCCAGGGCCATGGAGCCCAGGAACACCATGCGCCGGTCGCTTTCCGGGAACAGCAGGCCCGCCGGGCGCTGCGAGCCGGTCAGCTTGATGAATTTCAGCCCGTTCGGCGTCTCTTCCACCCGGCAGGCGAACCAGCCGTAGACCACATAGCCCAGGCCCTCCTCGCCCCCCTGCGACCCCAGCTTGACCGTGCGGCAGCGATAGTCGCCCACCGGCGGGGTCACGTCGCTCAGGCCCGCGCCCGGGTCGATCAGCCGCCCCGTGGAGGCCAGGTCGCCCGAGCCTTCCTGACGCCGCGCCTGTTCCAGAGCCAGATCCCACGCATGCTCCAGCCGGTTCAGGCGATCGCGGTCATGGCTGGTGATGGCGCCGCGCCAGTCCGGCAGAATGCGTCCGCCCCCGCCCGACGCGTCCGGCAGGGGCGGCGGCGGGGGAAGCGCCGGCGTACAGGCGCCCAGGACCAGAAGGGATGCGAGAATAACGGCGGAGATGCGCATGGATGAGGTCCATTGCTTGAAGCTTCACCATCCTTAAGACCCGCCCGTAGCGGCTTTCGTCAACCCCGGGCCACGCTGTTCCAATGCCCCCGCAGCCGCTATGCATGGCCCATATGAGCCGGAATCCCACCATGAAACTCTACATCACCCCGCCCTCCCCTTTCGCCCGCAAGTGCCGCATCGTGGCCCGGGAAGCGGGCCTTTCGGACCATATTGAGGAGATCGTCGCCGACCCCTACGCCAGTGCGCCCGAACTCCTTGCGGCCAACCCCCTGGTCCAGGTTCCGGTCCTCATCGCCGACGACGGCGAGCCCATCACCGACAGCCCTGTGATCTGCGAATATCTGGATGCGTTGGGCGGCGGCCTGCGGCTGCTTCCCGCCGAAGGACCGGAGCGCTGGCGGGTCAAGCGGCTGGAGACCCTGGCGAACGGCGTGCTGGAAATGGGCGTCAAGCTGGTGCTGGAAAAGCGCCGGCCGGAGCCTGAGCGCTCGCCCTCGTGGATTGAGCGCTGGACCCGCAACATGGGCCTGGGACTGGACGCGCTGGAGGCCGCGGCGCCCCGGGCCGACCCGCTGGACATGGGCGTGATCACCACAGGTGTGGCGGTGACCTGGATCGGCTTCCGCCATCCGGATTTCGACTGGAAGACGGGACGCCCGAATCTGGTCGCCCTGCAAGAGGCGCTGGAAGCGCGCGACAGCTTCCGCCAGACCCGCCCCGTCCCTTAAGGCGCAATACCGGCCAACTGCAGGCCCTGATAGAGCGCCAGGGCGATGATCAGGCCGCCGACCAGAAAGGTCAGGGTCCGCGCGGGCACGATCTTGGTGATCCAGCCGGCGAAAGGCGCAGCCATCAGGCCGCCGACCACCAGGCCGCCCACCGCCCAGGCGTGGTCCTGAAGCGCGCCTCCGGCCCAGCGCCCGGTGAGCAGGGCGGCCAGAAAAGCCACCGAAATGGCCGTGGTGACGAACAACTCCGCCGTGTTGACCGTGCCGATGGCGCGCCTGGGCTCCGCGCCCGCGCCCACCAGGGTGGAGGTCACCACCGGCCCCCAGCCGCCCCCGCCGATGGCGTCCAGAAAGCCGCCGACAACGCCCAGCGGGCTGCTGTAGCGTTCATTGAAGCCCTTGGGCCGGCGGGCGCCGAAAGCGCGATACAACACCCACACGCCGATCAGCAGCAGATAGCTGAGGATGAACGGCTTGATGATGTCGCCATCAACGCCGGTGAGGACGTAGGCGCCGACGATCCCGCCCACGACCCCGCCCGCGGTCAGCGGCCAGAACAGCGACCATTGAACGTTGCGGTGATAAAGATGCGACCCGCCCGAGGCCGCGCCGGTGAAGATCTTGGCCACATGGACACTGGCCGAGGCCGTGGCCGGGGGCACCCCGAAGGCCAGCAGAACGGTGTTGGCGATGACGCCGTAGGCCATGCCCAGGGCGCCGTCCACGGCCTGGGCCAGCACGCCTACGAGCAGGAAGATGAAGAAGGTCTCCAAGCGCGCAGCCCCGGGGCCCTGCCGACCGTTTCGGCGCCCCATGTTCAACGCCGCATATAGGGTTTGCGCCCGCTCGCCTTCTGATTTTTTCTTGATCCGCCTGGCCGACAATCTGTCAGCGGTTGATCCGTCCGCGCGCATCGACATGCGCCCCCGCCCCGGCGTAAACAGCGCCCCTGCCCTTCCCCGACGGAGACGTGATCCTTGCGACTGCCCCAGGCCCGCCTCGACCAGGTGCTCGACCGTTTCCACGAAGTGGAGGCGCGCATGGGCGCGGCCGCGGACGGTGCGGAGATCGTGCGCCTGTCCAAGGAGCACGCCGAGATCAAGCCGGTGGCCGATGCGGTCCAGACCCTTTCGAAAGCGCGTCAGGAACTGGCCGATCTGGAGATCATGGCCCGCGACCCC
Organism: Brevundimonas sp.; assembly: GCF_047617075.1. Lineage (GTDB taxonomy): Bacteria > Pseudomonadota > Alphaproteobacteria > Caulobacterales > Caulobacteraceae > Brevundimonas. The sequence goes on along the minus strand of NZ_JBLGCI010000005.1, from coordinate 200,848 downwards.
GAGATGGCGGCCATGGCCGGCGAAGAGCTGGAGACGCTGAAGGAACAGTTGCCCGAGCTGGAGCGGCAGGTGGCCCTGCTGCTGGCCCCGCGCGACGCCGACGAGAACGCCAGTGCGGTGCTGGAAGTGCGCGCGGGAACCGGCGGCGACGAGGCCGCCCTGTTCGCGGGCGACCTGTTCCGCATGTATTCGCGCTACGCCCAGGGTCGCGGCTGGCGCGTCGAGGTGGATTCCGCATCCGAGGGCGAGGCCGGCGGCTACAAGGAGATCGTCGCCACCATCTCGGGCGACGGGGTGTTCGGGCGGCTGAAGTTCGAATCCGGGGTGCACCGTGTTCAGCGGGTGCCGACCACCGAAGCCGGCGGACGCATCCACACCTCGGCCGCCACCGTCGCCGTCCTGCCCGAGGTGGAGGACGTGGAGATCGAGATCCACGACAAGGACATCCGCATCGACACCTACCGGGCCTCAGGCTCGGGCGGGCAGCACGTCAATAAAACCGACTCAGCGGTGCGCATCACCCACCTGCCCACCGGCATTGTGGTGACCTCGTCGGAAAAGTCCCAGCACGTGAACCGGGACAAGGCCATGAAGAACCTGCGTGTGCGGCTCTACGACATGCAGCGTCAGGCCAAGGACGCGGCGCGGTCGGACGCTCGCAAGTCGCAGGTGGGCTCGGGCGACCGCTCCGAGCGCATCCGCACCTACAACTTCCCGCAAGGGCGCGTGACCGACCACCGCATCGGGCTGACCCTGCACAGCCTGCCGCAGATTCTGGAGGGCGACATCGATCCGGTGCTGGACGCCCTGATCGCCGAGGATCAGGCCGCACGGCTGGCCGACCTGGAGGCGGAGCTGGGTTAATCGCCCCTGTTGCGCCCCCGGCGCATGAGGCGGTCAGACAGGCTCTCGGCATGCTTGAGGGTAAAGGCCAGGGCCGCCGGATTGCCGCGCCGCGCGCCCACAGAGTCCGCCATCACCGCGCCCCGCTCGCCCAGCGGCGCCGGGGCGCCGGTGGTGGTGTCCAGCGCGGTCTGGTGTTCGATCTCGGCGTTCAGCTCGGCGCCCATGAGAACGATCTGAACCGTGACCCAGGTCCACAGCAGGAAGGCCATCATGGCCGCCAGCGGGCCATAGGTGTCGGTGCGCACGAAATTGCTCAGGAACCAGCTGAACACGAACGAGGTCACGACGCTGAGGGTCGCCGCCGTCAGGGCGCCGGGCGTCAGCCAGCGCCAGCGGGCCCGCGCCCGACACGGCCCCATGCGGTAGATCAGGGTCAGGGCGGTGACATAGCCGACGAACATCACCGGCCACCGCAACGGCGCCAGATGGGCCCACTCATCCCGCAGGCCGAACAGATCGAGGATGATCGGCACCCCGATCACCATGGCGGCGGTTATCAGCACGAAAACCAGAGCCGACACCGTGAAGGCCATGCAGACCAGATTGTAGCGGACGAAATTGCGCTTCTCGACCTCGCTGTAGGCCACGTTCAGCCCGTAAAACAGATGCTTGACCCCGTTGTTGGCGGTCCACAGCGACAGGGCCAGGGTCCAGATCAGGGTGAAGGTCAACTGGCCCGCAGAGTTCTCGGCCAGGCGCTGCATCTGGGCGCCGATGAACTCGGCGATGTTGGCGGGCAGCACCGAATACAGAAACTGCAGCCGCCCCCAGGCGTCGCTGGGATCGGCGAACAGGCCGTAGATGGTCACGAACGCCGCCAGCATGGGAAACAGCGACAGCACCATGAAAAAGGTCACCCCGCCCGCCACGAAGCCGACCCGGTCGCCCAGATAGGCGGCGCCGGTGCGCCACAGGATGTCGCTCCAGCCCCTGTGGGGGATTCGCGTGGGCCGGTCCGCCACACGCCCCCGGCCTGGCTCCTTCGCGTCATAATCAGCCGGCTGGGGATCGGGCTCAGGCTCGTATGGTCGCGTGCCCGGCTCCACGCCAAGATCGCGCACCAGCTTGTTGCCCCGCGTGTGCAGCAGGTGCGCGCCGGCCGCGCCCGCCGCCAGACCCCCAGCCCCCGCCGCGATCCAGCGCCACAGCCCTGCCTTCCCGCCGGAGCGGGACAAGGCGGACAGCAGAGGGTTATCGAGACGGGGAAGGCGCGCCATGAGCGGGGAACGGTCAAGCCTGATCGCCGTTCCCGCTTGCCCCGTCACGCGTGCGAGGCCATCTAGCGCCCATGACCGACGCCCCCACCTTGCTGACCGCCTGGAAAGACGCGCAGGCCCGCCTGAAGGCCGCGCGGATCGACAGCCCGTCCATCGACGCCCGCCTGCTGCTGGAGGCGGCTGCTGACGTGTCGCGCACCGACATCCTCACTGATCCCTATCGCCATCTGGGCCCGGAGGCGCTGGCGCGGATGGAGGACTATGTGGAGCGGCGTCTGAAGCGCGAGCCGGTTTCCCGCATCCTGGGCCGCAAGGGATTCTGGAAGATCATGCTGTCGGTCACCCCCGACGTGCTGTCGCCGCGCCCGGACACCGAAGCGGTGCTGGACGTCTGCCTGAAAGCGTTTCCCGAGGGCCGGTCCTTCGAGATGGCCGATCTGGGCGTCGGCTCCGGCGCAATCCTGCTTGCCGTGCTGGCGGAGCGCCCGGCCGCGAGGGGTCTCGGCACCGAGGTGTCCGAAGAGGCCCTGGCGGTGGCCCGCGAGAACGCGGCCAATCTGGATCTGAACAATCGCGCTGTCTTCCTGCGCACGGACTGGACCGCAGGGCTTTCGGACGGCGCCTTTGATCTGGTGGTGTCCAATCCGCCCTATATCCCCAGCAAGGACATCGAGACATTGGACCCGGAGGTGCGCGACCACGACCCCCGTCTGGCGCTGGACGGCGGCGAGGACGGGCTGGACGCCTATCGTCTGCTGGCCCCCGAAATCCGGCGTATTCTGAAACCGGGCGGGATTTTCGCTGTGGAGATCGGCTGGGATCAGGCGGGGGCCGTGAAGGCCTTGTTCGAGACCGCCGGGTTCGAGGACGTAAAGGTGGTCAAGGACCTGGCCGGGCGTGACCGCGTCATCACCAACGGGCCCGATCCGCACGAAGGCACGGCGCTGAACTGATCGCTTTTGCGCGAATGCCTCTTGGAAAGCGGCGCGACGCGCGCTAAGTCTCGATCTGTCTCCCACCCATCAGAACCTTTTCGGGTCCGCCCGACGGTTGACGACTGGAGTTCGTGACGGCTCACGGGGTTCCGTGCGTTGTGGCGCAAAGGGCGGCGAACGGTTTTCCGAGCATCGGACGCCGGGGATCGGCCCCGGCCGGCAGGATCAGACCCATTTTCGGCGACGTCTCACCGCTTCAGTCGGCGACCCGCCCCAAGCACGGTAGCGTCTATGAGAGATTTCAAGGGCATGAAGCGCCAACGCGGGCGCAACAGGAAGCCCGGCGGCAATCAGAACAACAACAGCGCCAATCCGAACCGTTCCTGGGACTCCCAAGGGCCCGAGAACATCAAGGTTCGGGGCAACGCCCAGACCGTCTATGAGCGCTATCAGCAGCTGGCGCGGGACGCGACGTCGGCGGGCGACCGGGTTCTGGCCGAGAACTATCTGCAGCACGCAGAGCACTATTTCCGCGTCCTGCGCGCCCTTCAGCCGCAGCGCTCGTTTCAGGAAATCGCCCAGCGCGAGCAGATCGGCCAGGGCTTCGACATCGATTTCGAGGACGAGTCCGGCGCCCAGGCCGCCGCTTTCCTCGCGGCCCAGCAGGCGGCCGACCGTCAGGCCCAGCAAGGCCAGGGCGGTCACAATCAGGGCGCCCAGAATCAGGGCGGTCAGAACCAGGGCGGCCAGGCCGCATCCGACGTCGAGAGCCGTGACGGAGACAACCGTGACGGAGACGGCAACCGTCGCGAAAGCCGCCGCGAACGCTGGGAGCGCCGCCGCGACGGCCGCCGGGGTCAGTATGAGCGCGACGACGCCGAAGGCGCCGCAGCGCCGTCCTCCGAAGCGGCTGACGAAAGCGCCGCTCCGGACCGGGACAAGCCAGCGCCTACGGGCGATTCCGGCGATCAGGACCGGCCGCGGCGCGCCCGACGGCCTCGCAGCGGCGGCGACGAGGTTCCGAGCGAAGTGGAATCCGCCCTTCCCGGCTTCCTGACCCGTTCCACGCCTCAACCCGCCGGCAGCGAAACCGCCGAGGCTGATGCGGAAGAGAAGCCGGCGCCCCGCCGCCGGGCGCCGCGACGCAAGGCGGCGGATGCGCCCGTGGGCGAAGACCTGTAAAGCAACCGCAGCAAGATATTCACCGGTACGCAACCTATACGTGCTCTCATTGGGCGCGGGAGGTACGCATGTCCGGCAATTGTTCTGTGCTGAATGGGTCAACGCTCGCGCCTGATGAGACGGCGGGCGGCAAACAAGACGCGCTTCTGAAAGGGCTTTCCCGCGAGATCGCCCTGGCTGCCGCCGGGGTGGCCGGCCTGGTCCAGGCCCTCGACGACGAGCGCGTCTGCGAGCCTCTCGGATCGCGGCAGGAACGCGCGGTACGCGGCCTGCGTCACGCGGGCCGGCGCCTTCTGGCCCTGGCGGAGGATTTGACCGACACCACCGCGCAAGAGCGCTCGCCTCTCGCCAGCCCGGCGCGCGTGGATCCCGTCCTGGCGCTTCATGGAGCCCGTGAACGGCTCGCCGAACGCCTGCATGACACGCGCGTGCGCGTGGTCGGACCGGGCTCCGCCCCGGGCCTGGGCGCTCTGGTTCCGCCCGACGGGCTCGACGACCTGCTCGACGGCGTCCTCTCAGCGACATCATCCATGTTGGGCGATGACGGGGTGGTCGTTATGGAGGTCCGCAAAGCGGACCAGGTGCAGATCAGGGTGCGCATGGTCAGCGCGACCTTGACCGAGGAGGCCCTGCACGACGCCATGAGCCCGGGCGGCGAACTCGGCCTGGCGCGGCGACGCGCCCGGCGCATGGGTGGAGACCTGACCTTGCGCGCCGACGGCCGCCTGTGCCCCGGACTGATCCTTCATTTGCCGGCGACGTACGGTCCGGGGGGTGAAGCGGTTGTTCTGCCGGCCTTCGAGCCTGTGAGCGGCAGCGCCCTGCTCATAGGATTTGGTCCCGCAGATCGCGCCCTGATGCGTCTGATCGCCGACGCCGTCGGCCTGAGCGCGCTGTACATGGCTCAGGATGAAGTGGACGGCTTGCGAATGACAAACGAGCTGGACCCCGATGTGGTGATCGTCGACCTGTCGAAGCCCCGCATCGACGCCGAAACCTTCGCGCGAAGTCTCGATCGGGAGGATCATGGTCGCCGGGCGAAACGCCTGGCCGTCGCGTCATCCGCGCCCAGCTCGGCCGAGCGGCGCAGCCTGCGCCGTTGGGGGTATCGCCATGTTCTGGCCCATCCCCTGGACCTCGAGGACGTGGCGCACGCTCTCAAAAGCGCGGTCTGCGCCTGAACTGTCAGCGGGCGAGCCGACCCAGAACCGCCCGTGCGAAGCCCGCGCCGTGTTCGGGATCGAAACCCAGGTAGAAGTCGGGTTCGATCAACTCGGCCTCGATCAGCACGGGCGATCCCTCCGGCCCGGGAACCAGATCGATGCGGGCGTACAACAGATCCTCGCCGATGATGGCCAGCACCTGCTGCGCCACCGCCATCGCCTCGTCCGGCGGCGTGATGGCCGTGACATGGCCGCCGAAATCCGGCTGGCTGCGGAAATCCCCCACGGCCGGCACCTTGCGGATGGCGTGGCTGAAGCGGCCGCCGAAGAACAGCAGCGACAGTTCGCCCTCGGTCTCCAGCCCCTTCAGATAGGGCTGGATCATCGCCGTCCCCTGGGGCGCCTCGGTCAGGCTCTCGCCCCGGCGCAGGCGGGTGGTGCGGTAGGCCCCGCCCGACACCGCCGGCTTCACGATCAGGGCCTCGGCGTCAAAGTCCGCGAAGGCGGCCTCGATGTGATCCTGGGTCACGTTCTCCGCATAGACGGTCGGCACGATGGGCGCTCCGGCCTCGGCCAGCCGCCCCAGATAGCGCTTGTCGGAATTCCAGATCAGCACATCCGCGGGATTGGCCACGGGAACCCCCGCCGCGCGCCAGGTCTCGCACGCCGCCAGCCAACGCCCGTGATCCCGGTGATAACCCCAGGCGATCAGCGGCAGAACCAGACCGAACCCGGCCAGACCCGCCGCATCCCCCTCATGGTCCGTCCACGGGGTCGGGACCGGCTCCAGCCCCGCGTCTCGCAGCGACGGCGCCAGACGGTCGAACACCGCGCGCCAGCGGCCCCCGTAGGACGGATCGTTCGGCGCGGGGGTCAGAATGGCGATGCGGTTCATGAAAGCTCCTTCAGCGCGGCCAGGTCAGTTCGTCGGCGCCCAGCACTTCGCCCGCCAGATACAGCGATCCGCAGATCACCACACGCTCCGCGCCGAAACGCAGGGCCCGCTCCAGCGCGGCGTCCAGTCCCTCGCACGGCGTCGCGCCCAGCCCGTGACCGTGGGCCACGGCCGCCAGGGCGGCGGGATCGGCCGCCGCGCCCTCGAACGGCACGGTGAACACATGGGCGCCCGTGCCCGCCAGCGCCTCGAAGAACCCACCCGCATCCTTGTTGGCCAGCATGCCGCAAATCAGCGCCAGAGGCCGGGGCGCGCGGGCCTGCATCCGCGACAGGGCGTCGCCCAGGGCGGCGGCGGCGTGGGGATTGTGGCCCCCGTCCAGCCACAGCTCGGCGTCGGCCTCCCGCGCCATTTCCGCGTATCGCCCCTCCACCAGCCGCTGCATGCGCGCCGGCCAGCGGGCCGTCTCGACGCCGCGCACGATGGCGGCCTCGGGCAGGTCCAGCTCCAGCGCCACGGCGACGGCCAGCGCCGCATTGTCGATCTGGTGCGCGCCGTACAGGGTCGGTGCGGGCAGGTCCAGCAGCCGGTCCTCGCCCTGCCAGGCCATGGCCCCCCGCTCGGGCCAGGCGTCGAAGTCGCGGCCCATGACCGTCAGGCGCGCGCCCACGCGGGCGGCCTCGGCCTCGATCACGGCCATGGCGTCTTCCGCTTGCCGCGCAATGACGGCGGGGACGCCGGGCTTGAGCACCCCCGCCTTCTCACCCGCGATAACGGCCCGGTCGGTCCCCAGAAACTCGGCGTGGTCCAGATCCACCGGCGTGATGACGCTGACCAGCGGCCGGTCGATCACATTGGTGGCGTCCAGACGCCCGCCCAGCCCCACCTCGATCAGGGCCAGATCCGCAGGCGTCTCGGCCATGGCCAAGAGCGCCGCCGCCGTGGTGGCCTCGAACACCGTCACGGGCACGCCCGCAGCCTCAACCCGGTCCAGAAGGCCGTTCAGGGCGTCGGTTTCGATCAGGTCGCCAGCCAGCCGGATGCGCTCATTGAACCGCACCAGATGGGGCGAGGTGTAGACATGCACCCTTAGCCCCGCCGCCTCGGCCATGGCCCGCAGGAAGGCCACGGTGGATCCCTTGCCGTTGGTCCCGGCCACATGCACCACGGCGGGCAGCCGGTCCTGCGGATCGCCCAGCGCCGCGCACAGGGCCCGCATGCGGTCCAGCGACAGATCGATCTTCTGGGGCAGCCGCGCCAGCAGGCGCGCGGAAATGGGGTCCATGGCGCGCTTTTACGCCGCGCGCCGCCGTCCGCCCATCAGCATCGACAGGATAGCGCCCAGTTCCTTCGGCAGGTCGGCGCGCTTGACCACCCGATCCACCATGCCCTTTTCCTGCAGGTACTCGGAGCGCTGGAAGCCGGGGGGCAGTTTCTCGCGGATGGTGGTCTCGATCACGCGCGGCCCGGCGAACCCGATCAGGGCGCCCGGCTCGGCCAGGTGAACGTCCCCCAGCATGGCGTAGGACGCCGTCACCCCGCCCGTGGTCGGGTCGGTCAGCACCACCGCATAGGGCAGTTGCGCCGCCTTCAGCTCCTGAATCGCCAGGGTGGTGCGCGCCATCTGCATCAGGCTCAGGGCGCCTTCCTGCATGCGCGCGCCGCCGGCGGCGGTGAAACAGACCATGGGGCAACCGCGCTTCACGGCCTCGCGCGCCGCGGCGATGAAGGCCTCGCCCGCCGCCATGCCCAGCGATCCGCCCATGAAGGTGAAGTCCTGCACGATGACCACGGCGGGGGTCCCGTCGATCTCGCCATAGCCGATGGCCATGGCGTCCTTTGCCCCGGACTTCTTGCGCGCGGCGTTCAGGCGCTCGCGGTATGGCTTGCCGTCCGAGAACTTCAGCGGATCCTCGGGCACATCCGGGGTGTCGATCTTCTCCCAGGCGCCGTCGTCGAAGGTGTAGCGCAGGCGCGCCTCGGCCCCGATGCGCATGTGCCGGCCCGAGGGCGTGACCCACAACGCCGTCTCCAGATCCGGGCGATACAGCATCTCGCCGGAGTCCGGATCCTTGACCCAAAGGTTATCGGGAGTGTCGCGGCGGCCCACGATCTTGCGCACGCCCGGCGCGAAACGGGACAGCCAGCCTTGGCGAGGGGGATTGGTCTTGTCGATCATGCCGGGGCCTTTAGACGGTTTCCGCCGTGCGCGCACCCCGGACCGCGTCGGACAGCGCCTTCACCTTGGCCAGAACGCGCGGCGCGGCCGGTTCGTTCGCGTCCAGCGCGGCGGCCACCTCGTCCACCAGCACCGACCCGGCCACCACCGCATCGGCCACCTTTGCGATCTCGGCGGCGCGTTCGGGGGTCTTGACCCCGAAACCCACCGCCACTGGCAGGCCCGAGGCCTTGCGCACCCGCTCCACGGCGGGGGCCACGGAGGCGGCCTGCGCCTCCTTCACCCCGGTCACCCCGGCCACCGAGACGTAATAGACAAAGCCCGACGTGCGCGAGACCACGATCTTCAGCCGCTCATCGTCCGACGTCGGCGTGGCCAGGCGGATCAAGGACAGGCCCTCGGCGTCCAGGGCGTCGGTCAGAGGGCCGGCCTCCTCGGGCGGGCAGTCCACCACGATCAGGCCGTCGATCCCGGCCGCATTGGCCGCGCGGGCGAAGGCCTCATGGCCCATGCTCTCGATAGGGTTCAGATAGCCCATCAGGATCACCGGCGTGTCCGCGTCGCCCTTGCGGAAATCGGCGGCCAGATCCAGCGTGCCCTGAAGAGTCAGCCCGGCCTTCAGGCCACGCTGCGCCGCCCGCTGAATCGGCGGTCCCTCGGCCATGGGGTCTGAGAACGGAAAGCCCAGCTCGATGATGTCGGCCCCCGCGCCCGGCAGGCCGCGCAGGATCTCCAGCGCCTGATCCCGCGTGGGATCGCCGGCCATCACATAGGCCACAAACCCGGCCCTGCCCTCGGCCTTCAAGGCCGCGAAGCGGGCGTCGATACGCGTTGTCGTCATTGCTGAGGCGTCTCACCCTCTGTCGGGGGCGGCAGGCAGTCGCCGCCGGTGTGCAGGGCGAAGCCCAGATAACCCGGCGCCGTCGCGAGCGCCTCTTCGGACAGTTCCACATCGTAGAAGGTGATCATCTCCAGGATGTCGCAGCCGCCGCTGGACCGCGCACGCTGGAACAGCACCTGGTTGGGCCGCCCGCCCGCACCGCTCCAGCCGGTCTGGCCCAGGGCGCCGATATAGACTTCGGCGATGTCTCCGATTTCGCTCAGCGGAGCCGTCATGCACTGGGCCCGCCCGGCCAGACCATACAGGCCGCCGCAGTCGGGCGCCGCGCGGGCGCCCTCCACCACCGGCAGGACCAGGCTGATGTTGTCCTGGCCGGACGACGCGTCCTGGCGGGCATGGGCGGGAAGAGCGATAAGGACCGTCATTGCGGCGGTCAGGGCGATACGCATCAAAGATTCACTCCCAGGTGCTTGGCGACGGTGAAGATGTCCTTGTCGCCGCGTCCGGACATCAAAAGCACGATATCGCCGTCCTTGCCCACCTGCTTCGCCACCTCGCCGGTCCGGGCCAGGGCGTGGGACGGCTCCAGCGCCGGAATGATGCCTTCCAGCTCCGAGCACATCTGGAACGCGTCCAGGGCCTCCTGGTCGGTGGCCGACAGATACTCCGCCCGCCCGATGTCGTTGAGCCACGCATGCTCCGGCCCGATGCCGGGATAGTCCAGACCGGCGGAGATGGAGTGTCCCTCCACGATCTGGCCGTCCTGGTCCTGCAGCAGATAGGTGCGGTTGCCGTGCAGCACGCCCGGACGCCCGCCCTTCAGACTGGCGGCGTGGTCGGGCGTGTCCAGCCCGTGGCCGGCGGCCTCGACCCCGATCAGGCGCACGCCCTCGTCGTCCACGAAGGGGTGGAAGGCGCCGATGGCGTTGGAGCCCCCGCCGATGCAGGCGACCACCGCCTCCGGCAGACGCCCGATCTGGTCCATGGACTGGGCCTTGATCTCACGACCGATCACGCTCTGGAAATCGCGCACCATGGCCGGATAGGGGTGCGGCCCCGCCGCCGTGCCGATGATGTAGTAGGTGTCCTCGACATTGGTCACCCAGTCGCGCATGGCCTCGTTCATGGCGTCTTTCAGGGTCGCGGCGCCCGCCGTCACCGGCGTGACCTCGGCCCCCATCAGCTTCATGCGGAACACGTTGGGTTGCTGCCGCTCCACGTCAACCGCGCCCATGTAGACCGTGCAGGGCAGGCCGAAGCGCGCGCAGACGGTGGCGCTGGCCACCCCATGCTGGCCCGCGCCGGTCTCGGCGATGATGCGGGTCTTGCCCATGCGCCGGGCCAGAAGAATCTGGCCCATGCAGTTGTTGATCTTGTGCGCGCCGGTGTGATTCAGGTCCTCGCGCTTCAGCCAGACCCGGGCGCCGCCGAAATGCTCGGTCAGGCGCTCGGCGAAATACAGCGGGCTGGCCCGGCCCACATAGTGGGTCAGAAACCCGTCCAGCTCCGCCTGGAACGTGGGATCGGCCTTGGCCGCCGAATAGGCCGCATCCAGCTCATGGATCAGCGGCATCAGGGTCTCAGCCACGAACTGCCCGCCGTAAGGTCCGAAGCGGCCCTTGTGGTCGGGCCACGCGTAAGCGTTCGTCAGGGGGGCGTTCGTCGGGGAAGCGTTCATCAGAGGAGCGTTCATTCAGGCCACCAGCGTCAACGTGGGGAGGTTGCGCGCACAGCCTCCAGGAAGGCCGTGATCAGGGCCGGTTCCTTAACACCCGGCGCGCTTTCCACGCCAGAAGATACGTCCAGCATGGGCGCGCCGGATGCCGCCAGCGCCTGCGCCACATTGTCCGGGTTCAGACCGCCGGCCAGGAACCATGGTCGGGCGAAGGTCCGCCCTTTCAGCATGGACCAGTCGAACGACAGCCCCATGCCGCCGGGCAGGCTCGACCCCTCCGGCGTACGGGCGTCGAACATCAGGTGATCCGCCGCCTCGCTCCAGGCGTCCGCGGCCTTCAGATCGGCCGGGCCGGAAACCGGAATGCATTTGATGATCCCGGCCCCGGTTATCGCCCGCACCTGGCCTGCTCGTTCGGGCGTCTCCGATCCATGCAGCTGGATGAAATCCGGCGCGATCCACTCGGCGATCCCCTTCAGCAGGGCGTCGTCCGGATTCACCGTGACCGCCACCACCTTCACCGGCCGCTCCTGCGCCATACCGGCGCCTTCCAGCACCGCCGCCGCCCGCAGGGGCGACACCGCCCGGGGGCTGCGCGGATAGGCCACCAGCCCCACGAAGTCGGCCCCGGCGTCCACCGCCGCCCGCAAGGTCTCTGGCGTCGTCAGGCCGCATATTTTCACGCGCGTGTTCATGGGTCGCAGGTGACGCTCGCGGGGCCTCAGGTCAAGGCGTAGAGGTCCGCATCCCCGTCCGCCTTCCCGCGCACCGCGGCTGCGACGACCTGGCTGGCGATCACCGAATAGGTGATGCCGTTGCCGCCGGAACCCATGACGGCGTGGGTGTGCGCCATGTCCGGAACCAGCCCGATCAAGGGCAGGCCCGTGGCGCTTTCCCCGAAGGCCCCGCCCCAGGCGTAGTCGATGTCGAACGCCACGCCTGGCAAAAGGTCGTGCAGCTTTCGGGCGATGCGCTCGCATTTGCGCCGCACCTTTTCCGGGTCGTCGTGATTGTCCGGCCCTTCCTCGTCCTCGCCCCCCGCGATCAGGCGTCCGTCCCGGGCCATGCGGACGTAGAGGTACGGGTTCGACGCCTCCCACATCAGCGTATCGCGCAACCAAGCCGGACAGCGCGCCCGCGGCTTCGACGCCAGCGCCCAGGTGGAGATCACCTTGCCGCCGGGCGTCGGCACGCCCTTCGGGAACTCGTATCCGCAGCAGAACACCACGTGACGGGCCCGCACGGCTTGGCCGGTGTCAGTGGCGAGGGTGACGCCGTCGGGATCGGACAGCACCTCTGTCACCTCGGCGGGCGCATAAATACGCGCGCCATCAGCCGCGGCGCGGCGCAGAAGCCCCGCCGCCAGCCGGGCGGGATCGGCGCTGGCCGACCCCTGGGACAGGATCGCCCCGGTGCGGTCGATGCCGAACTGTTCGCGCAGGGCCGCGCCGTCCAGATATTCCGAGGGCAGATCCATGGCTGCCCGCGCGTCGGCCTCGGCCTTGAGCGCCCGGTGGCCGTATTCATCCCCCGCCAGATAGAGAGAGCGGCGCTCGGCCAGACCACAGGGTATCCGATCCGCCTCGACGATCCGCTTCAGCGCCTGCACCGCCGACCAGGACCGCGCATAGGCCCGCCTCGCCTTCGCCATGCCGATCCGCTCGGCCAGGGCGGTCAGGGGCAGATCAATCTCCCACTGCAACAGGGCGGTCGAGGCCATGGTGGAGCCCATGAGGGGCGCGCGCCGCTCCAGCACCGCCACCGAATGGTCCTTCGCCAGCTCGCGGGCCATGAAAGCCCCGCTGATCCCGGCCCCAACCACAGCGACGTCCACCGACAACGCCGCCCTGAGAGGCCTTGCGGGCACGCCCAGCCCGGGGCTGTCGACCCATACCGACCGCCCCGTTCGTAGATCCCGCTTGTTGGTGGCGCCGGTCATCAGAAACCTCAGATCGATAAACCCCAAGCCTGAACTCATGGACGATGGGGTTGTTGCCGAGGGATTGAAGAAGAACGGCATCAGCGTTCGATGCCGCCTCAAGCCCACAGGGCTCCAGGCTCAGCCCACGAAGCCCGCCGCCCGCCTCAGCCGGTCATTGACCGCTTCGCCCAGCCCATGGGCGGGGATGGGGGCGACAGCGATGGCCCTGGGCGTCTCGCGATCCGCCTCGCGCAGCATGCGGAACAGGTTGGCCGCGGCCTCACGCAGGTCGCCGGCTTCGGAAAGGCTCCAGCGGCCCTGCCCCACCGAGCCGAAGCCCAGCAGGATTTCGCCCGCCTCGGCGCCGTCCGCATTCAGCCGCACCGGCGCGTCCGGCGCATAGTGCAGCGCCAGCCGCCCGGGCGAGCGGTGCCCCTCTGCGCCGCCCTCCGACAGGGGGCCGGCCAGGGTCTTGATCTCGTCGCGTGTCACCGAGCCGGGGCGCAGCAGGCGGATCGCGCCGTCCATCACCGCAACCACCGTGCTCTCCACCCCCACCGCGCAGGGACCGCCGTCCAGGGCCGCGCCCGCGTGGTCTCCCGTCTCCTCCACCGCATCCTCGAAGGTCGTGGGGCTGGGTCGTCCCGAGCGATTGGCGGACGGCGCCACCACCGCCCCGCCGAAAGCCGCGATCACAGCCCGCGCCCGCATGTGGCCGGGCACGCGCACCGCCACCGTGTCCAGTCCCGCCCGCGCCAGATCGCAGACCGCCGCCCGGTCCCGCACCGGCGCCACGATGGTCAGCGGCCCGGGCCAGAAGGCGTCGGCCAGCGCCCGCGCCCGGTCATCCAGCACCGCGATCCGCTCGGCCTGCGCCGCATCGGCCACATGGGCGATCAGGGGATTGAAGCGCGGCCGTCCCTTGGCCTCGAAGATGCGCGCCACCGCCTCGCCATCAGCCGCGTCGGCGGCCAGCCCATAGACCGTCTCGGTGGGCAGAATTACCAGTTCGCCCCGCTTGAGGGCGACGGCGGCGTGCTGGATCTCGGCCTCGGGCGTCATGCCCGCCAGCTTACGCCATCTCCGACAACTTGAGCAGTTGTTATCAATGAGAGTTTTGCCAGATCAGCGATCCGGGCAACTATCATTCGCATTGATTCGCCGCTGGTGATTTGCGCTGTGTCCTTGCTGGACTTGCTCAGCCCCAAAGAACGGCAGTGCCTGAAGGGTGTCGCGCGGCATCTTCAGGCAGGCGAAATTGCGCATGAAATGGGCGTAGCCCAGGTCACCGTGGAAACCCATCTCGCCAACGCCCGCAGAAAGCTGGGGGTCACCAGCAGCCGAGCTGCGGTTCGGCTGCTGATCGAGAGCGGCGACCTCTGTACCGAGTCATTAGAGGGTTTTTCCCCAATGGCCGGAAAGGCTGGCCGGCCTTCTCATGCCTCCATGACAGGAGGCGCTCATGTTCAAACCGCAAAAGGCCATCCCGAGCTGGTACCAGAGGGACTGGTCGCCAGCCTCTGGATCGGACGAACTTCCGCAGTTGCAGTGGAGCGATGTGCTGCAGGTTGTTCACGACCTGGCCCCGAACAAGACTCGTGCGGAAGCGACGACGAGCCTTTTTCAGCGCCTGCGCTCGGAAGCAGACAACCATTCTCCCATGGATCTGCTCCAGCAGGTGCTGATCTGCGCTTCGACCTTGATGAAGCCGCAAACCCCTGTGCTGTTCGTGGCGCCGCCCAGAAGTCTTCCTGTGCAGATGCCGCGCTGGAGCTGCACGGATGTGGAGGTGGCGCTGAGCTACAGCTGCTCGGGGATGGAGCTGGTCCTCGCCCAGCATCGCTACAACGACCTGCTCAGGCGTTATGGGGCCTGGGGACCGCGCAAGGAGGTTCTGCGGAGCCTTTTTCTGATCGTCATGGGTTTGTCCATTTCCGCCGAGATGGAGCTGAGAAAGGAAGCGGCGCGCGCAATTTGCCGGGCAGCCTGACGCCTGGGCCAGTCTCCAGACTTGGCGCCGTCTGCGTGATCCTGGCGATCACCAGCCTCATCGTCTTTTCCCTCTTGGCAGCCGCAGATTTCGCGTTATGGTTGCAATCATCCTTTTGATGCAATCGTACGAGGGGTCTATGAAACGAGTTGAGGCGGGCAGACAGCTGGCTCACGGGGTGAGCCATGATCTCTTCGCGGCCGAGGCCGCAATCGATGAAGCCATGATGCAGATTGCGGGTCTGGCGCAAAGGCTGCCGCCCGCCAGCAGGGCCGCGGGTTTTGCCTCCACACGCGGTCAGGATGTCTATGAGGCTTTGGGCCACGCCATGGCGGCCCAGATTCAGGCTCGCGCCGCCATGGTCACGGTCCACACGCGTTTGTCGGACCTCAAGGAAAGCTCCCACCTGCGCAGCGTCGCCATCGGCGGCGGTACGAAGGATCCGGAGCGGCCTCCAAGCCCCACGACGGCGCTTGCCGATCAGGTAATTGTGGGTTGATTGTGCGCCCTCGGCGGAGGGCGCATGCAGATATCATCCCAGGAATGGTTGGGTCTGGCGATCATGGCGCTGTCCTGCGCCTTCGCCGCCTGGCGAGGCGGAAGAATGGAAAGACGGACGGCCGCCGTCATTGCAGCCGCCTGGACCTTTTCCATCCTTCTCGATCAGGATGGTCACCATGGCGTTCAGTGGCGCATTCTGGCGATCGACATCCTGCTGCTGGGCTACTTGCTCCATGAAGTCGCATTCGGGAAGCGCCTGTGGCCTCTGTTCGCCGCTGCGGCCCATGGATTCGTCGTCCTGACCCACGCCGCCTTCTTTCTGGATGGCAGAATCCAGCATTGGGGTTTCTTCACCGCATACTACGTCTGGAGCTACGCTGTTCTCGCCGCACTCGTTGGCGGAGCGGTCTGGCGACCGAGGGAGCAGGTCTAGGCGTTTCGTGAGCGCAGGAAGGGCAGCATGCGCTGCAAGACGTTATCCTTGTCGATGAAATAGTGCTTCAGCGCCCCGGCGATGTGCAGGGCGATGAGGATGTACAGCGACTTCACCACCGCGCCGTGGATTTCCATCATCAGCCCGGCGGTCTGGCGTCCGCCGCCGATGGGTAGCAGGGGCCAGTTGAACAGGCCGTACCATTCGATCGCCCGGTCCGCCGCCGAGGACGCCAGCCAGCCGGTCAGGGGCATCACCAGCAGCACCACATAGAACAGGATGTGCGTCGTGCGCGCCGCCAGCCGTTGCCAGCGCGGGGTGGTGGCGGGCAGCGGAATGGCCGGATGCTTCAACCGCCAGCCGAGGCGCAGCAGGGTCAGCAACAGGATCGAGATGCCGTTGGCCTTGTGGGTCGCCATCCACAGGCCCGCATTGGCGCCTTCCTGATCCGCCGCCGAAACCAGCAGGATCTGGCCGATCACCAGCACGGCGATAACCCAGTGCAAGGCCATGGACACGGCGGAATAGCGGCTGCGGGTCTCGGTCATGGGTCCCTCCTGAATTGCAGCGCCCAGTGTGACCGGCCCGGCGCGGTTCGCCAAGGCGCCGCCTCACCATGGCTTGACCCTGCGTGATCTTGCGTCCGGGCCTCGCATCCCCCAATCAGAAGTCAAAGAAAACGCACCGCTTCAGGAACGCCCCATGACCTTCCGCGCCCCCGTTCGTGACCTGGCCTTTTCGCTCCAGGCTGTCGCCGGCATCGACGACGTCGCCGCCACCGGCGCCTTCCCCGACTATGACGCCGATCTGATGGGCGCGGTGCTGGACGCCGCCGGACAGTTTTCGGAACAGGTGCTGGCGCCCCTGAACCGGGTGGGCGACCAGAAGGGCTCGCTCTACGCCAACGGCGCGGTCACCGCCGCGCCCGGCTTCGCCGACGCCTATCGCCAGTTCGCGGCGGGCGGCTGGACCGGCCTGTCCGCCGACGCGGCACACGGCGGCCAGGGTCTGCCCAAGGCGCTTGAGCTGGCGGCGTTCGAGACGGTGCACGCGGCCAACATGGCCTTCGGCCTGTGCCCCATGCTGTCGCTGGCCGCCATCGAGGCGCTGCAGGAGCACGGGACCGAGGCGCAGAAGGACACCTACCTGTCGAAGCTGGTGTCCGGCGAGTGGACCGGGGCCATGGTGCTGACCGAGCCGCAGGCGGGCACGGATCTGGGGTCGTTGACCACGACCGCCACGCCGAATGGGGACGGGACCTACGCCCTGAACGGGCAGAAGATCTACATCACCTGGGGCGACCACGACGCCACCGACAACATCGTGCATCTGGTGCTGGCCCGCCTGCCCGACGCCCCGGCCGGACCCAAGGGGATCAGCCTGTTTCTGGCGCCCAAA
The DNA here is from genome assembly GCF_047617075.1 of Brevundimonas sp. GTDB lineage: Bacteria > Pseudomonadota > Alphaproteobacteria > Caulobacterales > Caulobacteraceae > Brevundimonas. The sequence goes on along the minus strand of NZ_JBLGCI010000005.1, from coordinate 183,612 downwards.
TATCTGCTCAAGGACGACGGCTCGCCGGGCGAGCGCAACGCCTTCCGGCCGGTGGGCGTCGAGCACAAGCTGGGCATCCACGCCTCGCCCACCTGCGTCATGAGCTATGAAGGCGCGACGGCGGAATTGGTGGGCCAGCCCAATCAGGGCCTGTCGCACATGTTCACCATGATGAACGCCGCGCGTCTGGCCGTGGGCGTCGAGGGCGTCGGCATCGCCGAGCGGGCCTATCAGGGCGCCCTGGCCTATGCGCTGGACCGCCGGCAGGGCCGCAGCGTCTGGACCGGCGAGCACAACGCCCCGATCTTCGACCATCCCGACGTGCGCCGCATGTTGTCCGTGATGAAGGCCCGCATCGAGGCGGCGCGCGGCATCTGCCTGTCCACCGGCGTCGCCGCCGATCTGGCCCGCCATGCCGGGACCGAGGAAGACCGCCGCAAGTGGAAGGCGCGCGAAGACCTGTTCACCCCCATCGCCAAGGCCTGGTCCACGGACATGGGGGTCGAGGTGGCCTCCATGGGCGTGCAGGTCCACGGCGGCATGGGCTTCATCGAGGAGACCGGCGCGGCCCAGCATTACCGCGACGCCCGTATCGCCCCGATCTATGAGGGCACCAACGGGGTCCAGGCCATGGATCTGGTGGGCCGCAAGCTGTCCATGGACGGCGGCGAGGCCGCCCGCGCGGTGATCGCGGACATGCGCGAAACCCTGACCGCCATGGCGGGGCTGTTCGAGGGCAAGCCGGTTGAGCGCTTCGCCACGGCCATCACAGCCGTGGAGGACGCCACCCTGTGGCTGATTGACCGCAAGGCCGAGGCGGAGGGCGCCGCCGACGTGCTGGCGGCGGCGGACGCCTATCTGCGCCTGATGGGCGACGTGATCGGCGGCTGGATGCTGGCCACGGGCGCCCTGGCCGCGAAGACGCGGCTGGACGCCGGCGAGGGCGATCCCGCCTGGCTGAACGGCAAGGTCGCGCTTTATGAGGTATACGCCGCCAACATCCTGGGCCACGTCTCGAGCCGTCTGGCCGCTGTGGGCCAGGGCGGCGCCCTGCTGGAGCGGATGACGCCCGAGGCCCTTGGGGCCTAGTCGCCGAAGGGGCCGTCCGGCACAGGCGTATTGGCCGCCGCCGCATCGGTCCAGTCGACGATCTGGCCGCTGATCTCTGTGGTGGCCGCATCCAGAGCGGCCACAATGGCCGAGACGCGGTTGTCCGACGCGGGCAGGCTTGCGGTGAAAATACGCTCCTCCACCACGTCTCGCGTGGGAAACTGAAGGATGCGCGCGCGAACCGCGATGTGGGCCGTCGGCACGGCGCCTTCGTACTCGTAGCGCGCCTCGAATGACCGTACGTCGATATCCAGCGACAAGGCCGAACGGGTGAACTCGCGCGGTCCGATCAGGCGGGTGTTTCGGCTCTGGTCCGAGAAGGCGCCGGTCAGCGCCTCGGTGAACAGCTGGTCCGCCGGGCTGACCCACCGGGCGCCGGACAGATAGGCCGCCTGTGTTCCCGTGACGGCCAGGATGCGGTCGCCCCGCGCGGCCTCTGAGAACTGGATTCGGCGCATGGAGACGGGGCGCAGCGCGGCCGTCGGCGCGGGCGAGGCGGCCTGCATAGCCGCCTCGGAGGCGCCGAAGCGGTACATCTGCACCGGATCGGGCGTGGACAGCAGGGCGCATCCGGCCGTCAGGGCCGCGGCCGCCGCGATCACCGCCGCGCGTTTCAGAATGAGGGTTCGGCTCATTGTTCGACCTCAAGTTCAATGGATTCCGGGCGGCCGATGAAGTCGCGCGGGCTGCTGCGAACATCATCCACCAGACGATCCAGCGAATCCGCCGCTTCCTCCAGGCTCTGGATGGCGTTGGCGAAACGCGGCAGGCCGTTGGTGGCGAAATCGCCGACCGGCCCCTGCAGGCCTTCGGTGGTTTCGTTCAGGGTGCTCATGGCCTCCTCGGCCTGGGCGGCGGCCCGCTCGATGCTGGCGACGGCGCGGGCGCCGTCGCCCTGAACCAGCTGGCGGGCCTCGGCGCCGAGCGCCTCATACTCGGCGACGGCGCGGTTCGCGCCAGCCAGCGCTTCTTCCAGCTCGCGCAGCATGCCGCGTCGGGCCTCAAGCTCGGTGGTGATTTCCTCGATGTTGTTCAGGCTGGTGGAGAACGAACGGATGTTGTCGTCGGACAGCACTCGGTTGATGCGGTTCAGGGAGTCCACCGCCTCGGCCAGCACCGTGCCGCCGCCTTGCAGCAGTTCGGCGATGGGGCTGGGCTGGCTCTGGATCACCGGCACGACGTCGTCATCGTACTGGGCCTTGAGCAGGGCGCTTTCGGCTTCCCCCGCCGTCACCTGAATATAGTTCAGACCGGTGATGCCCTGGGGCTCCAGCTGGGCGCGGGAGCTGACGCGGATCGGCGTGCCGCCGTCGATGCGGACGCGGGCCACCACCTGATCCGGCTGGTCGGGGTCGAGGGCCAGGTCGGACACCTCGCCCACGCGGATGCCGTTGAAGTGGACCTCGCCGCCTTCCTGAAGCCCGCGCACGGGGCCGTAGAAGACGATGTCGTACAGGTCGTACTCCTCGGCGAACTGAAAACGGGCCAGCCAGATGACGAACACGGCCAGGGCCGCGACGATCGCGATCGTGACCATGCCGACAGCGGCGTAATGTGCGTCTCTTTCCATGCCTAATCCGTCCTCCTGACGGGTCTCATGCCGCCCGGGCCGCGGCGCGTCCGCGCGGTCCGAGGAAATATTCTTGAATCCAGGGGTGGTCTGACTTCTCCAGCTCCTGGACAGGGGCCTTCTCCACCACCTTCTTGTCGGCCAGCACGGCGACATTGTCGCACACCGCGTACAGGCTATCGAGGTCGTGGGTGATCATGAAGATGCTGAGGTGAAGGTCGTCCGAGAGGGTGCGGATCAGCTCGTCGAAGGCGGCCGCCCCGATGGGGTCCAGACCCGCCGTCGGCTCGTCCAGGAACAGCAGTTCCGGGTCCAGGGCGAGGGCGCGGGCCAGACCGGCGCGCTTCTTCATGCCGCCGGACAGTTCGGCTGGCTTCAGGTGGTGGCTTTCGGGGCCGAGGCCGACCATGGCGATCTTCAGTTCGGCCAGTTCGCGGATGGTGTCGCGGGACAGTTTCGTATGCTCGATCAGAGGCGACGAGACATTCTCGATCACCGTCAGGGCCGAGAACAGCGCCCCCTGCTGGAACAGCACCCCCGAGCGGCGCTCGATCTCGGCATGCTCGTCCCGGGTCATCTCGGAGACGTCCTGGCCGAACAGACGCACCGAGCCGCCGTCGGGCTGTTTCAGGCCCAGCACCGTGTTCAGCAGAACCGTCTTGCCCGTGCCCGACCCGCCGACCACGCCCAGCACCTCGCCGCGGTCCAGCGTCAGGTCCAGATCCTCGTGGATGACCCGGTCGCCAAAGGCGGTGAGCAGGCCCTTCACCTGGATGATGGGTTCCGCGCGTTCGGTCATACGCCCATCTCCAGGAACAGCAGGGCGAACAGGGCGTCGAGGAAGATGATGGCGAAGATGGCCTGCACCACCGCCGCCGTGACGCGCCGGCCCAGGGACTCCACGTCGCCCGACACCGCCATGCCCTGACGACAACCGATGGCCGCCACCACGATGGCGAACACCGGCGCCTTGGACAGACCCACCCACAGGTGCTCGACGCCCACGTTCTGTTCAATGCGCTGGATGAAGAAATTGGGCCCGAGCCCCAGCTGGCTCCAGCTGACCAGCAGGCCCCCGAACATGCCGGCGATCACGGCGATGAACGTCAGGAGCGGCAGCATGATCAGCAGCGCCGCGAGACGCGGGATCACCAGGGCCTGAAACGGGTCCACGCCCATGACCTGCATGGCGTCGATCTCCTGATTCATTTTCATTGAGCCGATCTCGGCGGCGAAGGCCGAGGACGAGCGGCCCGCCAGCAGCACGGCGGTGATAACCACGGCGAATTCACGGAACACCGAGATGCCGATCAGTTCGACCGCGAACACCTGGGCGCCGAACTGCTGCAGCAGATCCGCGCCGATGAAGGCGATCACCGCGCCGATGAAGAAGTTGGTGGCGATGACGATGGGTATGGCGTCCAGCCCCGCGCGCTCAACGTGGCTGACCCAGGCGGCCCAGCGGATGCGGCCGGGATGCTTCAGGGCGCTGCCCAGAGCCAGGATAAGCCGGCCCAGGAAAGCCATGGTCTGCATGGCCTCGCTCAGCACGTCATAGACGCCCTGGCCGATCTTGGAGAAGGTTCGGATGATCGCGTCCGGGCGCTTCGGCGGCTCGGCCGTGCCGCGCTCCAGCCGTTCGACCAGGGCGTAGATGCGGCCCGCTCCGGGGTTGTCCTTCCAGGTCTTTTCGGGAACCGGCGCGTCCAGCGCCTGAACCAGAACCAGGGCGCCGGCGGTGTCGAAACCGTCCAGATCGGCGATATCGATCCGGTCCACCGTGACCCCGTTCAGGGCGCGGTCCAGTCGCTGCGGCGTGCGGCGCAGGCCTGCGGTCGTCCAGTCGCCGGACAGGCGCAGCACGGCGCCCTTGTCGCCCGAATCGATCTGGAACTCTGCAGCCTTCATGCGCACACCATAGCTCGCCCCCGCGCATCGCCTAATGGCATAGCCGCGTCGCCGCTCAACGCGCGACACCCTGTTTCCGTTCAGCCACAGGCGAAGAACTGGCGGATGGCTTCTTGCGATTTATTCGCAATGGCTTTAGGACGCCTTCACAGCCTTCAAGGAGTTCCCCATGAGCCTTCGCCTGTCCCTGATCGCCGCCGTCGCCGGCGCCGCCGCCCTGGCGGCCTGCGGCCAGAACGCCGCTGAACCGGAAAACACGGGCTCGGGCGAAGTGAATCTCTACACCGCGCGCCACTATGACGCGGACCTGGCGCTGTACGAGCGCTTCACCGAGGAGACCGGCATTCGCGTCAACCGCATCGAGGGCAACGCCGACCAGCTGATCGCCCGTATGCAGAGCGAGGGCGCCAACAGCCCCGCCGACGTGTTCGTCACCGCCGACGCCGGCGCCCTGTGGCGGGCCCAGAACGCGGGCCTGTTCCAGGCGGCGAACTCCGAGACCCTGAACGCGGCCATCCCCGAGAACCTGCGCGCCCCGGGCGGCGAATGGTTCGGATTCTCGCGCCGCGCCCGCGTGGTGGCCTATGATTCCGAGACCGTCAGCCCCGACGAGATCGACACCTATGAAGAGCTGGCCTCGCCGCGCTTCCGGGGCCGCCTGTGCGTCCGCTCGGGCGACAACGTCTATAATCTGTCGCTGGTGGGCGCCCTGATCGAGGCCTGGGGCGTGGACAAGACCCGCGACTGGGTCGAGGGCATCGTGGCCAACATGGCGCGCCAGCCCGAGGGCGGCGACCGCGATCAGATCCGCGCCATCGCGGCCGACGTCTGCGACATCGCCCTGACCAACAGCTACTACTATATTCGCATGGCCTCGGGCGACGACGAGGGCGACCGCGCCCTGACCGAGACGGTCAAGCTGGGCTTCCCCAGCCTGGATGGACAGGGCAGCCATGTGAACATCTCCGGCGGCGGTGTGGCGGCCAATGCGCCGAACCGCGACAACGCCGTGCGCCTGCTGGAATTCCTGGCCTCGGCGCCCTCGCAGACGCTGGTCTCTCAATACAACAACGAGTTCCCGGCCAGCCCGGACGTGCCCGCGCCCGCCCCGGTGGACGCCTATGCGGACTTTGACGCTCACCCGATGCCGGTCTCGACCTATGGCCCCAATCAGGCCCAGGCCCAGAGCCTGATGAGCGAAGCGGGCTGGCGATAAGCCCCCAATCGGCATCGACGGCCGTGAACGCCCGCCCTGTCGCAAGACGGGGCGGGTTTTCGCCTTTGCGGCTCAGCCCTTTGAAGGCGCTGGCGCTACTGGCCGCCATTACGGCGATCCTGCCGTTGATCGGGGTGGTGGCGGCGGCCCTGTCCGGCGGCGGCGCGGACATCGCGGCGCGGGACCTGACACGCTACGCCCTGACCTCGGCGGCTCTGGCCCTGATGGTGGCGGTGCTGACCGGTGTGACCGGCTCAATCGCAGCATGGCTGGTGGTGATGCACCGGTTTCCGGGCCGCAACCTGTTCGCCTGGGCCCTGGCCCTGCCGCTGGCCGCGCCCGCCTTCGCCGTGGCCTACGCCTATGCCGACCTGTTCGACGTGGCGGGCGACCTGCGCATGTGGATGCGGCCCGCCCTGGGCTTCGACCTGCCGTTCGAGATGCGGACCCTTTACGGGGCGGCCTTCGTGCTGAGCTGCGCCTTCTATCCCTATGTCTATCTGGCCACGCGGGCGGCCTTCGTGAACCAGTCGGTCCATGCGCTGGAGGCGGCGCGGACCCTGGGCGCCACCTCGCGCGGGGCGTTCCTGCGCGTGGCCCTGCCGCTGGCCCGTCCCGCCCTGGCGGCGGGCATGGCTCTGGCGGTGATGGAGACCCTGGCCGACTATGGCGCGGTGCAGTTTCTGGCGGTCCAGACCCTGACCACCGGCGTGGTGCGGGCCTGGTCGGTCTATGGCTCCACCGCCTCGGCGGCCCAGTTCGCCCTGCCCCTCATGGGCGCGGCCGCCCTGCTGATGTGGCTGGAGCGCTGGGGGCGAAAGGGACGCGGCTTCGAGAGTCCCAACGCCCGCTGGCGGCCCCTGCCGACCACGGCGCTGAGCGGGATCAAGGCGTGGGGCGCCACGGCCTTCTGTCTGGCGCTTCTGACCTTCGGCCTGCTGCTGCCTGCCGGATGGCTGGCCTGGTCGTCGCTGGACATCATCCCGGAATGGCCGCGTCTGCAGCGGGCGGCGTTGAACACCGTCAGCATGGGCGGCATCGGGGCGGTGGTCACGGTTCTGCTGGCCGGGGCCCTGGCGCTGGGCGCGCGGACCCTGCCGCTGGCCGCCCGGGTGGCCAGCCTGGGCTATGCGACGCCGGGCGCGGTCATGGCCATTGGACTTCTTGCCCCGGCGGCGGTGATCTGGCGCGTCTTCCCCGGCGCCGCGTCCGGCTTCGGCATGGGGGTGCTGCTGCTGATCTACGCCTACGCCGCCCGGTTGATGGCCGCGGCGCTGGAGCCCATCGACGCGGGCCTGTCCAAGGTGACGCCGAACATGGTCTGGGCCGCGCGCGGTCTGGGCCGCACGGAGGCGGGCGCCGCCGCCGCCGTTCAGATCCCGGTGGCCTGGGGCGCCCTGATGACCGCCGCGCTGGTGGTGTTCATCGACGTGCTGAAGGAACTGCCCGCCACCCTGATCCTTCGGCCCTTCAATTTCGACACCCTGGCGGTGCTGGCGGACAACTATGCGCGGGACGAGCGCCTGCCTCAGGCGGGATGGCCGTCCCTGATGATCGTTCTCATCGCCCTGCCGGCGGTGATATGGCTGTCCCGCAAGGTCGCCGCCTCCCGCCCCGGCGCGTCCGCATGAACCGAGCCGCGACGTGAACATGCATGTGAAAACCCCGCAGACGCTGAGCCAGCCGGTAATCATGGCGCGCGGCGTGACGCGTCGCTATGGCGCGAAGATCGCCGTGGCGGGGGCGGATCTTGAGCTTCGACCGGGCCGGATCACCTGCCTGCTGGGGCCGTCGGGCTGCGGCAAGTCCACCTTGCTGCGCCTGATCGCCGGGCTTGAGCCGGTGGACGAGGGCCGTATCGAGAATGAGGGCGAGGTGATGTCCGGCCCCGGCGTTCATGTGCCGCCCGAGCAGCGCGGCGTGGGGTTGGTGTTTCAGGACTACGCCCTGTTCCCGCACCTGAGCGTACTGGACAATGTGGCCTTCGGGCTGAAGCATCTGCCGCGCAGGGAGCGCAAGGCCCGCGCCCTGGCCCTGCTGGAAAAGGTCAAGCTGGCCGCCCGCGCCGAGGCCTGGCCGCACATGCTGTCGGGCGGCGAGCAGCAGCGGGTGGCCCTGGCCCGGGCCCTGGCGCGCGAACCCGCCGCCGTACTGCTGGACGAACCGTTTTCGGGGCTGGACAGCCACCTCAAGAGCGAGGTGCGCGAGACCCTGATGTCGGCCCTGCGCGCCGCCGACGCCGCCGTCCTGGTGGTCACCCACGACGCCGAGGAAGCCCTGCTGATGGCCGACGATCTGGTCCTCATGAGCGAGGGCCGCATCCTTCAGGCGGGCGATCCGGGCGACTGTTACCTGAACCCGACCTCCATGGCGGCGGCCCGCCTGCTGGGAGAGGCCAACGCCCTGCCCGCCCGCATAGCGAACGGCGTGGCCGAGACCGCCTTCGGCGAGCTGCCCGCGCCGCGCCTGGCCGATGGGGCGGGCACGGTCATGATCCGTCCCGAGGGCCTGCGACTGTGGCTGGAAGGCGCCCCGGCCGAGGTGGTCGCCACGGCGTTCGGCGGCGGCTTTCATGAGGTGACGGTGCTCGCCGCCGGCCAGACCGCGCGCCTGCGGCTGCACGGCGGTGTTCCGGGGGTGGGGGACCAGGTGCGCGTGACCATCGACGCGGACAGGGCGCGGGTGTTTCCCGCCTGACCGCGCCCATTCACGCGGTATCGGCATCCATCCCGACCCGCTGCTTAAGCCGCTGGCCGCGGTAAAGGGGCTCGTCGGCTCGACGTGGCCGTCAAATCCGCTAAGGCTGACCGACATCGTCTTGCGGAGTCTTCCATGATCAGCGTCCTGCGTTCCCTCAGCGCCCGTGTGCTGATCGCCCTGGCCCTGGGTCTGGGCATCGGCGCCGCCTTCCAGAGCTCTGGCGTGACGGTCGAGCCCGGCGTCATTTCAGGTGTCGAGGCGGTTGGAGGGCTGTGGCTGAACGCCCTGCAGATGACCGTGGTGCCGCTGGTTTTCTCCCTTCTGGTCACCGGCATCGCGGCGGCGTCCGACGCGGCGGCGACCGGGCGGCTGGCGGCGAGGTCGGTGTTGCTGTTCGTCGGACTGGTGGCGCTGGCCGCAGCCCTGACCCTGTTGCTGGTTCCGCTGGTTCTGGCCGTGTGGCCCGTGGGCGCCCAGGCGGCCCAGGCCCTGATCGCGGGCGCCGGAGCGGCGCCGGCGGACGGTCTGGAGGCGGCGGCCCAGGGCGGCGGTTTCGCCCAGTGGCTGATGTCCCTTGCGCCGGCCAATCCGGTGCGCGCGGCGGCCGAGAACGCGGTGCTGCCGCTGGTGCTGTTCGGCGCCTTCTTCGGCTTCGCCGCCACCCGTCTGCCGACCGACCAGCGCGCCTTGATCGTTAATGTCTTCGAGGCGGTGGCCCAGATCATGATCATCATCGTGCGCTGGGTGCTGCTGGCGGCGCCCATCGGCGTCTTCGCCCTGGCGCTGGTGCTGGGCCTGCGCAGCGGTTTCGGCTCGGCGCCCGCGTTGATCCATTACATCGTGCTGGTGTCCGGCGCCTGCATCGTCACGGTGATCCTGAGCTATCCGCTGGCCATGATGGGCGGCGTCCGCCTGCCCCGGTTCGCGCGCGCCCTCGTGCCGGTTCAGGCGGTGGCCTTTTCGACCCAGTCGTCCCTGGGCACCCTGCCGGTGATGGTGGAGCGGGCTCAGGACTTCCTGGGCATTCCAGAGCGTGTGGCCGGTCTGGTCCTGCCGCTGGCGGTGGCTATCTTCCGCATCACCAGCCCGGTGGCCAACCTGTCCGTGGCCCTGTTCATCGCCCATGTCTCGGGACTTGAGCCCTCGGTCGGCCAGATGGCGGCGGCGGGCGTGGTGGCCCTGGCGGTCAGCATCGGCACCGTGGGCCTGCCCGGCCAGGTGTCGTTCTTCGCTTCCATGGCGCCGATCTGTCTCGCCCTGGGCGTGCCGCTGGAGCTGCTGCCCCTGCTGCTGGCGGTGGAGGTGATCCCCGACATCTTCCGCACCCTGGGCAACGTCAGCGCCGACATGGCCGTCACGGTGGTGCTGGACGACAGTGAGGGCGAAGACGTCAGCGCCGGGGCGGCCTGAACCGCCCCGGCATTCACCTTCAGAAACGCGCGCGGACGCCCAGGACGAAGTTGCGACCGCGCAGGGGCGCCGAGTCCTTGATGAACGACGTGTGGTTCAGAGCCAGCTCGTCCAGCAGATTGGTGGCGCGGGCATAGAGCTGCACCCCGTCGCCGCCCGCGCGCAGGTCATAGGCGATGGTGGCGTTGAGCATGTCGTAGCCGGCGGTCTCGGTCTCGAAGTCGGCGATGCGGTCCTGTTCGAACACCCGGTAGTATTCCAGGTTGCCGCTGAACTGGTTCCAGCCGCCGTCGACACGGGCGCCCAGACGCGCCGCCGGGATGCGTGGCAGGTTGCTCCCGTCGTTCAGCTCGGCCCGCACATAATCGCCGAAGACCGTCGCCGAGAAGTTCGGGCTGAACCGGTGGCGCACCTCGCCGTCGACGCCGGTGAATTCGGCGTCGGCCTGGGTGTACTCGATCAGTCGGAACTCCTCGAACTGGTCCAGGGTCCGGGCGTAGATGTAGTCGTCGAAATCGTGCCGGAAGGCGCTGACGCTGAAAGTGGTCGGGCCGGTGGTCTTGCGGAAGGTCAGCTCCAGGGTGTTGGCGGTCTCCACGTCCAGATCAGCCTGACCCAGCTCGAAGGTGTTGGTGGCCACGTGCACGCCCCGGGCGTACAGCTCCTGCACATTGGGCGCCCGCTGCGAGCGCGACGCCGTCAGGGCCACGGACCAGCCGGGCATGGGCGACCAGGCGGCGGATCCGGACACGGACAGCGGATCATGGTCGCGGTCCGGGCGGCCGATGGCCTCGGTCTCCTGCCACTCCTGACGCACGGCGCCCTCGAAGCGCCAGTCGTTCCACCGGTATTGCTCCAGCACGAACAGGGCGTTGGTGCGGGTGATGCTTTCCGGCACGAAGCCTTCGTCGCCCACGGCCGCGAAATCGCTGCGCGCGGTCTGGAAGCCCACCACGCCGCGCAGGCCGCCGATGGGGGCGTGCTCCACCTCGACCCGGGCGTCGTGGCCCTCGTTGGTGAAGCGGGTGCCCACCTCGCCGCCCTCGACTTCCTCATGCTGATAGTCGGTCACGCCGCCGCGGAAGCGGATGCGCTCGACACCGGCGAAGGGATCGCGCAGCTCGCCGCGCACGTCCACGCGCCGGTTCTCCAAGCGGACGAAGGGAACGCCCTCCTCCTCATGGTCATGCCCGTGGTCCTCCTCGTCGTGCCCCTCTTCGTCGTGGTCGTCCTCGTCGTGGTCGTGACCGCCGCAGTGAAGGGATGTCCCGTGCGGGTGGCAGTCCTCGTACTCGTGATTGTGGCCCGGCAGACCATAGGTGCTGTTCTGCTCGGTGACCGCCACGCCCAGATAACCGCGCGACCCGATCCATGACGCGCCCAGCGTCAGGGTGCGGGTGTCGTTGAAGGTGCCCTCGACGCGGGTGACGGGACCCTCTTCCTCGTGGTCGTGATCTTCTTCGTCGTGATCATGATCCTCGTCCTCATGCTCCTCGTGATCGTCATGGGGGCGCAGATAGGAGGGGATGTCATAGTCGTCGCTGGTGCGGTCCATGGCTTCCAGCCGGATGGCGAAGTTTCCGGCCCCGGCGGTCAGGCCCACCACGCCGGTCTGTTCGCCGTCAGCGGTTCCGCCGCGAAACTCGATGGCGCCGTCCACGCCGCCCGCCGGGATCTCGGTGGGGATCTTGCGGTCCAGCAGGTTCACAGCGCCGCCGATGGCCCCGCCGCCGTACAGCAGGGCGCTGGGGCCGCGCAGGATCTCGATGCCGTCCAGCAGCAGGGGCTCGCCCACCACCGCATGGTCCGGCGACACGGCAGAGGCGTCCATCAGTTCCGAGCCGTCGGTCAACACCTTCACCCGAGGCGACGTCTGTCCGCGGATCACCGGGCGGCTGGCTCCGGCGCCGAAGGTGTCGGAGTTGACGCCGGGGATGCCCTGCAGCGTCTCGCCCAGGGTCGCCTGGCGTCGACGCACCAGCTCGTCCCCGCTCAGCACCGCCACATTGCTGATGACCTCGTCGCCGCGCTGATCCAGCGGCAGGGCGCGCACGACCACCTCTTCAAGCTCGGTCACGGGCGGAGCGGTGGTCGTGGCGGCGGCGGTCTCGGCTACGGCGGGCACAGTCATCAGCGACAGGCTGGTGGCGGCGAGCAGGGCGGTCTTGTGATGCATACGGCGGTCCTCAAATCTGACGCCGCAGTGCTATGTTATAGTATATCAGTTTGCAAGGGCGCGATGGCGATTTCCGGTCCGCACGCGTCAGGACGGCGTCAGCGCCCCCGCACGATCTCTATGGTGATCGGATCCCCTGTCACGGAGCGTGCGTTCCAGCGCGTTCCCACGTCCGCCTCGACCAGGGGTGTGCAAAATGGGATGGGCACGGGAATGGGGCGGCGCTGGGTGAAGCACAGCTGTTCGCCGCGCACCCGCCAGGCGCCGCTGGACCGCCTTTCGCCATGGCCTCGATAGCCGCCGTCGCGGTCCAGCCACATACTTGAAACTCGCCCCCGGCTGTCGGTGATCTGGAGCGTGTGACGGAAGGCAGGCTCCAGCCGCGCGAGAACGCCGGCGTCGTCGGCCTCGCCGCCGACCATGGCGGCGCCCATCATCAAAACCACGCCCAGACCGGCCAAGATCAGCCCTCCGCAAAACCCGGCGCGGAATGAACCACAAGGCGCGCGGCGGGTGAAGCCCGGTCGCGCATCAGGGGTTTCCATGCGCATAAAAAACGCCCCGGCGTCGGAGCGCCGGGGCTGAGGGTCAGGATCGCCGTGATCAGTTGGGCTCGACCACGATCAGGGGCGTCGGGGCGGCAGGTTCCGCTTCGGTCGCAGCGCCGCCCTCGGCCGCGATCACCGCGTCATAGGACTGCGGGCCGGCGGGCGGAGCGACCGTCTCCACCGGCTCGGCGGCGGGTTCGGCCGGGGCCTCGCGCGCGGCGGGGGCCGGAGCAGGCTCGGCGCGCGGCGTACTTGCGACCGGGGCGGGCGAGGCTTCAGCCGGAGCCGGCGCGGCGTCCAGCTGCGACTGGAGCGCGGCGTCCTCGGCGGACGCCGCCTCAGTCAGAAGCGGGTCCGTCGCCGGGGCCGGCGCGGCGATGGGCGCCGGCTCGTCGGCGGCAGGCGCCGCGGTCTCCTCGCCCGGATTCATCAGAGCCCAGGCGCCGATGGCCGCCACGGTCAGGGCGCCGACGGGGGCGAGGATCATCCACGACTTCACCTTGCCTTTGCGGCGCGCGGGGCGGCGCGCATAGACCGGCGTAAAGGCGCCGGACTCGTGGCCGCTCATTTCCGGCACGATGGGCTGGGGCTCGGGACGGGTGTCGGGGTAGGTGAGAGACATGACGTTCTCCTTCACAGTTGAGCGGAATGAACCGGCCGCCGACCTCACGGTTCCGTGATCGCGACGAAAGCCCCGAAGAAACACCGTTACCGCCGCAATCGCGCCAGATGCCGCCCCGGAAAGGCCCGAATGGCCGCGCTTTCCGGCCGAAACCGGGCCGTGGGCGGGATGGCGGCGACGCCACGCTTCTCCACGATCGTCGCGCGAAATTCGCCCATCGGTTGACCCGGCGTTCAGGCTTGTCCATCACCATGAAGCAGTCGGACTGGATTGACGGAGGCGTCGCATAACGATGGGCTTGGTGGCGAATATCCGTCGCGATCTGCGCTTTGTGGGCGGCCTGCGCCGCCTGTTGAAGCGCATCAAACCCATTCAGCTGGACAGCCCGGATCTGGTCTGTGACGACTGGGAGGAGGCGGTCGACCGCTTCCCCGACAATATCGCCGTCACCGACGAGCGGCGCTCGCTGACCTATCGCGAGCTGGACACCCTGGCCAACCGGTTCGCCCACTGGGCGCGGGGGCGCAACCTGCGCCGCGGCGACGCCGTGGCCCTGATGATGCTGAACCGGGCCGACTATCTGGCGGCCTGGATCGGGTTTTCGAAGGTCGGGGTGGCCACCGCCCTGATCAACACCAACCTCAGCGGACACGCCCTGGCGCACTGCCTGAACATCGCCGGGGCGTCGCAGGTGGTGGCCGACGACGAAACCTGGCGTCAGGTGGAGACCGCCCGCCCCTACGCCGAAAAAAGCCTGATGCTGTGGGTGATGGGCTTGAACCCGGACGACGAGGCCAGCGAGCGGCGCGGTCTGGACGCCGGGGTTCGCGGGACGTCGGGCGTGCGGCCGGACCGGGGTCTGCGCGCGGGCCTGACCAACCGCGACACGGCGCTGTTCATCTTCACCTCGGGCACCACCGGCCTGCCCAAGGCGGCGCGCATTCCCCATTCGCGGGCCCGCACCTATATGCGCGCCTTCGCCGGGGCCACGGCCTCCACCGAGAAGGACCGGCTGTACTGCGTGCTGCCGCTGTACCACTCCACCGGAGGCCTCGTGGGCGTGGGCTCGGTGCTGCTGAACGGCGGTACGGTGATCCTGCGCAAGAAATTCTCGGCCACCGGATTCTGGCCCGACGTGGCCGAAAGCGGCGCCACCACCTTCGTCTATATCGGCGAGCTGTGCCGCTATCTGGTCAACTGCCCGCCCAATGAGATGGAGCGCTCGCACAAGCTGCGCCTTGCCTTCGGCAACGGCCTGCGCCCCGATGTGTGGCCCGACTTCAAGGATCGTTTCGCCATCCCCGAGATCCTGGAGTTCTACGGCTCCACCGAGGGCAATGTCTCGCTGTTCAACTTCGACGGACGGCCCGGCTCCATCGGCCGGGTGCCGCGCTTTCTGCGCAGCCAGCTGAACATCCGGCTGATCCAGTATGATGTGGAGGCGGACGAACCCGCGCGGGGCCCGAACGGCCGCTGCATCGAGTGCCGGCCCGGCGAGATCGGCGAGGCCATCGGCCAGATCAAGGCGGACATCCGCCACGACTTCTCCGGCTATGCCGACAAGGCCGCGTCCGAGAAGAAGATCCTGCGCGACGTGTTCGCGGCAGGCGACGCCTGGTTCCGCACCGGCGACCTGATGAAGCAGGACTCTGACGGCTATTTCTACTTCATCGACCGCATCGGCGACACCTATCGCTGGAAGGGCGAGAACGTCTCCACGTCAGAGATCGAACAGCGTCTGGCCGAGGCGCCGGGCGTCAAGGAAGTCATCGCCTACGGGGTCGAGGTGCCGGGCCACGACGGGCGCGCCGGCATGATCACGGTCGTCCCCGACGGCCGCTTCGGGGTCAAGAAATTCGCCGCCTTCGTCAACGAGGAGCTGCCGGCCTTCGCCCGGCCGGTGTTCGTGCGCGTGGCTCGCGAACTGGAGACCACGGGCACCTTCAAATACCGCAAGGTGGACCTGGTGAAGGACGGCTTCGATCCGGCCATGGACGACGACATCCATGTGCGCGACGACAAGGGCGCCTACACCCGCCTGAAACCCGAGACCTACGCCGCCATCATGAAAGGCGACGCGCGGCTCTGACTCCTTCAGCGCGCCGGTGAGGACAGCGATTCAGGATCAGGCCGCGCGGCGGCGTCGCGGCGCCGCTACCGTCTCGGCCTCGAACAGCTCGGCCAGCTTCTCGGTCATGGCGCCGCCCAGCTGCTCCACATCGCTGATGGTCAGGGCCTTGCGGTACCAGCGGGTCACGTCGTGGCCGATGCCGATGGCCAGAAGCTCCACCGGCGAACGTTCCTCGATCCAGCTGATGACTCCGCGCAGATGCTTGTCCAGGTACAGGGACGCATTGGCCGACTGGGTGGAGTCGTCCACCGGGGACCCGTCCGAAATGACCATCAGGATGCGCCGCGCCTCGCCGCGCGCCAGCAGCCGGTCGTGGGCCCACAAAAGGGCTTCGCCGTCGATGTTCTCCTTCAGCAGGCCCTCGCGCATCATCAAGCCCAGGTTCTTCTTGGACCGGCGCCACGGCGCGTCGGCGGCCTTGTAGATGATCTGGCGCAGATCGTTCAGGCGGCCCGGCTCGGGCGGCTTGCCCGCGCTGATCCACGCCTCGCGCGACTGGCCGCCCTTCCAGGCGCGGGTAGTGAAGCCCAGCACCTCCACCTTGACGCCGCACCGCTCCAGCGTCCGCGCCAGGATGTCGGCGCATACCGCCGCTACCATGATCGGCCGCCCGCGCATGGAGCCGGAGTTGTCCAGCAGCAGGGTCACCACCGTATCGCGGAAGGGGCTTTCGCTCTCCTCCTTGAAACTGAGCGGCGCGGTGGGGTCGGTGATCACCCGGGTCAGGCGGGCGGTGTCCAGCACCCCCTCCTCAAGGTCGAACATCCAGGACCGGTTCTGCTGGGCCAGAAGCCGGCGTTGCAGCCGGTTGGCCAGCCGCGCCACGATGCTGGACAGCTGCACCAGCTGCTGGTCCAGCAGCGACCGCAGCCGCGCAAGTTCGCTGGGGTCGCACAGTTCCTCGGCCCCGATGGTCTCGTCAAAGGCGGTGGTGAAGGCGCGGTAGCCGTCCGTGGGCCGACCGTCGTCGGCGTTGGCGCGGCGCTGGGGCTGGTCGCCTTCGGACAGTTCCGGATCGCCGTCGCCGGGTTCCGCCTCGCCGTCCGGGCGTCCGCCCTCGGGCCGGGTCTCGCGCTCTTCCTCGGCGCCCGCGTCGTCGGCAGAGCCCTCCATGGACTGGCCGCCCTCGCCGCCGGCCTCGTCCTCGTCCTGATCGTCGGCGGCGTCCGGCTCCTGCGGGTCGGGCTCCTCCTCGCCGGGATCGTCCGAGGCGTCCTCGCCGCGTCCGTCGCCGGGGTCCAGATCCAGCGCCCGCAGCACGTCCTTCAGGGCGGTACCGAACGCCGCCTGATCCCCCGCGAGGCTGGTAAGCGCGTCCAGCTGATCCCCGGCCCGGTCTTCCAGATCGGCGCGCACCAGATCCACCATGGCCTTCAGGCCGTCCGGCGCCGGCTCGCCCGTCAGGCGCTCGCGCACCAGCAGGCCCACGGCCTCGGCCACCGGGACGCGCTGGGCCTCGGTGGCGGCCGCCGCCCCCATGCGGTGCAGGCGCGAGACCAGCGCCGCATTCATGTTGTCGCGCACGCCCTTCAACGAGGCCGAGCCCACCGCCTCGATGCGGGTCTGCTCCACTGCGTCGAACACCTCGGCGGCGGCGGTGTCGGCCGGACGCAGCCGGGCGTTCAATCCTTCATCGTGATTGGCCAGCCGCAGGGCCATGCGGTCGGCCTGACCGCGCAGGGTCTGCGCTTCGGGTCCGGCAGGGTCGCGTGGCGGTGTGGGCAGGGTCAGGGTCTGACCGACCACCTTGGGTCCGTCGGTCCCGAACAGGACCTCCAGATCCGGTTGTTCCGCAAGCGCGCGCGCGGCGTGCGCCAGCGCGCGCTTGAAGATTTCGGTGGGACTGTCGGAAACGGCCATGCCCGACACATAGAGCAAAGGAGGGAGGAGGGAAGGGCGCCCTGTGTCTCCTCCCCATCTCTAGAGATGGGGAGGTGGCGCGGGCGCGACTCAGCGCCCGTGACGGAGGGGGCGGCGCAGGTGGAAAGGGATTGGCGGACAACCGGACCGCGCCGAGCCGCCCCCTCCACCACGCCCTTCGGGCGCGGTCCCCCTCCCCACCACGTGGGGAGGAGAGGTCGTCAGCCCTCCTGCTTCGCCTTGTGCGCTTCCATGCCCTGGCGGATCAGTTCGGCGGCTTCGGACGCGTCGGCCCAGCGGTGGACCTTGACCGTCTTGCCCTTCTCCAGATCCTTGTAGCGGGTGAAAAAGTGCTCGATCTGCTCGATCAGGATGGCGGGCAGCTGGCGATAGCTGGCCACGTCCGAATAGAACGGGTTCAGCTTGTCCACCGGCACGGCCAGGATCTTTTCGTCGCCGCCCGCTTCGTCGGTCATCATCAAGGCGCCGATGGGCCGGGCGCGGATGACGCAGCCGGGCACCACCGGGGTCGGGTTGATCACCAGCACGTCGCAGGGATCGCCGTCGTCCGACAGGGTGTGGGGCACGAAGCCGTAGTTGCCCGGATAGTACATGGCGGTGTGCAGGAAGCGGTCCACGAACAGGGCGCCGGATTCCTTGTCCATCTCGTACTTCACCGGCAGGCCGCCCTGCGGGATCTCGATGACGACGTTGATATCCCAGGGCGGGTTGGGTCCGACGGGAACGGCGTCCAGCTTCATGGCGGTCTCTTTTCGTGTGCTTCAGGCGAAACTCGGGGAGGGCGGCGTGATAAGCCCGCCCCGCCCGCGCCGCAAGCGCCCAGAGCCTGATCGGTTGAGATGGAATCGCTGCGCGATTCCGACGACGCCGTGAATCAGGCTCCAGGACACTAGCGAGAGCATGATTCACGCTTCAGTCGGAACCGCGCCGCGGTTCCGCCCGAAACGATCATGCTCTTGCACATTATGGGCATTGCATCGCAGCATAGGGCTCGCCGTGTGATAGAGGATCGGCCATGACACCCTGGGACTGGGGCGCGCTCGCGCTCTTCTTCGTCAGCTGGCTGGGCTATGGCCTGCTGTTGCCCGTGCTGGCCGGGAAGGGGCATTTCCTCAACGACGACATGCTTGCGGTGCGTCAGGCGTGGATGAACCAGATGGCGGTGCGCGAGCTGCGGCTGGTGGACAGCCAGCTGATGGGCCACTCCATCAACTCCGCTTCTTTCTTCGCCTCGGCCAATCTGCTGCTGATCGCGGCGGTGGCGGGGGTGCTGTTCGGCGGCGAGGCGGCGCTGCGCGGCGTGGCGTCGGTGGGCGCGGACATCGGCGGCGCCCAGACCGCCTCTCTGGAACTGCTGGAGGCGAAGCTGGGCCTTGTCACCCTGTGTCTGGCGCGGGGTCTGCTGGATTTCATCTGGGCGATCCGCCAGATGAACTACACCCTGGCCCTGATCGGGGCGACGCCGGAAAGCGAGACATCGTCTCTTGATCGCGCCGCCTACGCCGCAGCGACCGGGGCGGTGCTGAATCCCGCCATGGTGGCCTTCAACAGCGGGGTGAGAGCCTATTATTTCGCCCTGGCCGCCACCGCTTGGCTATTCGGCCCTCTGTGGCTGGCGCTGGGCGCCGCCGCCGCCTTCTCGCTGCTTCTGTGGCGTCAGAAAGGGTCCCCTGCCGCCCGCGCCATCAGCCGCGCCCGGGAAATGCTGGACGAAAGCCAATGATTTCGCATTCGCGAAATAAGTGATCATTGATCCCCATGCGCCGAAGGCCGCCCCTGTTACGGTCTGTGATCGCAAGTGCGAAATAGCCGCTTGACGGATTGTGCGCCGCAACGTAGCTTGATTTTCGACGCTTTCGAGCGTCTTGCCCTTCCTGGGCGTTTCCTCCCTATAGACTTTCCAAACCGCGCCCCCGGGCGCGGTTTTTTTTGTCTGGAATCCTATTCCGCCGCCTGGGCGTGGGGCTCCAGCCCCGACCAGTCCCGGGCCGCCAGGGCCGCCGTCACCCGCCGAATGACCTTCTGCGTCATGGCGAAGTTCGGGCCGGGCGTGAGAGCCTCCTCGTTCAGATACAAGGCGCGGTTCAATTCCACCTGAACGGCGTGAAGGCCTTCACCGGGCCGACCCCACCGCTGGGTGGACCAGCCGCCGGCATAGGGACGGTTCAGGGCTACGCGCCAGCCGGCCCGCTCGAACTGCGCCCGCAACAACCGCGTCACCTCGGCCGAACAGGATGAGCCGTGCCGGTCGCCGAGCACCACGTCGGGACTGCGCACGCCGGCCGACCGGCCCACGGCCCGCGAGGGCATGGAATGCCAGTCCACCAGAACGGCGAACCCGAACCGATCCCGCGCGCGGTGGATCAGCCGCTCCAGCGTCTCGTGATAGGGTCGGTGCGCCGCCGCCAGTCGGGCCAGGGCGTTCTCACGGGTGAGGGCGTGATCCCGGATCACCTGTCCGTCGCCCGTCAGGCGCGGAATGACGCCAAACCCGGCCGCGACACGGGCGGTCGCCGCGTCCGCGCCCTCGACCACCGCCGGATCCAGCTCCTCGGGATCCCGGTTCAGATCCACATAGGCCCGCCCCAGACGCGCGGCGATCAGCGGTATCCCCAGATCAGGCTGCGGCGCCGCCAGCCGGTCGACCAGGGCGTCCTCGGCGCTGCGCAGGGACAGCTCCGGCAAGTCTTCGCGCGCGCCCAGATCGGCGGGATAGACATCCCCCGAATGGGGCGAGGCGAACACCAGGGGCGACACCACGGTCCGGGCAGCGTCCAGTGCGTCAGGAGGAACGAGCGTGAACACGGAGGTCGCCATAGCCGAGCCATAACGCAATTCGCCCGCCTGTGGATGATCCGTTCGCCTTCATCGGCGGTTTACCGTCCCGCCCTAGTGTGACGGTAACGAAACGGGGCGGCCCAAGAGCGCACGATGGCGAGAATTCTTCTGGCGGAAGACGACGGATCCCTGCGCGGATTCCTGACGCGCGCCCTTGAGCGGGCCGGTCACGAGGTCACGGCGTGCGAGAATGGCGACGATGCCGTGGACGCGCTGGAGGACGGGCCCTGGGACCTGTTGCTGACCGACATCGTCATGCCCGGCGCCGACGGCATCGAGGTGGCCCGTATCGCCGCGGCCCGCCAGCCGGGCCTGCGCATCATGTTCATCACCGGCTTCGCCGCCGTCGCCCTGACCGCCGCCCAGTCCGCGCCCCAGGCCAAGGTGCTGTCCAAGCCTGTCCACCTGCGTGATCTGGTGGCCGAGGTGGAGCGCATGGTCGCGGCTTGATGCTCGCCCTATCGCTCGCCGCGCGGCGGCTCGCTGCTTGAGGGCGTAATTCCGGCCCTATGCTCGCAACGCGGTCGGTCGCGGCTTGAGGGTGTGACCCCTCGGCCGGCGACCGTGCGATAACCCCCTTGCAGGGGCGAAGGCGACCGGGCTATAGACCACGCCTTCCCGCCCCGGGCGCATTTCCGGGGCCGTCACGGCGGACGCGTAGCTCAGCGGGAGAGCACCTCGTTGACATCGAGGGGGTCACAGGTTCAATCCCTGTCGCGTCCACCATTCTCCCCTCAGATCAAAGCGCCTCGATTTCCGCCTCCGTCAGGGAACGGGTCACGCGGACGCGGCAGCGCTCGATGTCGCCGCCGAGGGGGCGAACCACCAGGTCGGCGAGATCATCGACGCACAGGTTTGACGCGCCCACCAGGGGCTGGATAGCCACCTGATTGGCCCAGTCTATGTCTCGGCAATAGCCGACGGCGGCCAGTTCGAAGGCCGAACGACGCGAGGCGTGCACCACAATCGTACCGGCGTCGGCGGCGCTGAAATTGCGCACCTGACTCACCAGGAAGCAGCGGCGGGCCTCGGCCTCGCCATCGGCTCCCGGTGCGGCGGAGGGCATGGGCGCGCATCCGGCGAAGGACGCCGCAGCCAGCGCAATGAACAGTGTGACGATACGCATATCCGAACTCCCGATCAGGCCCCCGCGACCATCATAGGGCCGAACGCGCCGCCTGGTCCATGATGGCGGCGCGGATGGCGGTGATCTTGGCGTCGGTCTCGGCCAGTTCGGCCTCTGGATCGCTGTCCGCGACGATGCCTGCGCCCGCCAGGGTGCGGAAACACCACCGCCCCCCGGTCCTGTGCAGGGCCACCGTGCGGATCAGGACCGAGGCTTCCAGCGATCCGTCGAACCCCGCCGTGAACAGGCTGCCGCACCACGGTCCGCGCGCCGCCTCGTGGCGGGCGATGACCTGCATGGCCTGATGCTTGGGCGCGCCCGTGATGGAGCCGGGCGGGAACGTCGCCGCCATGATCTCGGCGGATCCGACCCCGGGGGCGGGACGCCCCTGAACCGTCGAGACCAGATGGTGGACATTGGCGAAGGTCTGCAGCTCGAACAGCGCCGGCGCCGTGACGCTGCCGGGGACGCAGACACGCGACAGGTCATTGCGCATCAGGTCCACGATCATCAGATTTTCGGCCCGATCCTTGGCGCTGGCGAGCAGTTCGGCTTTCATCGCCGCATCCTGTCGCGGGTTCGCCCCCCGGCGCCGGGTGCCCTTGATGGGCCGGGCCGTGATCCAGCCGTCTCGCAAGCTGAGGAAGGACTCGGGCGAGTTGGACGCCAGCACATGGTCGCCCAGATCCCAGAAAGCCGCGTAGGGCGCCGGACTGGCGCCGGCCATGCGCGCGAACAGGTCGAAGGGGTCTGCTTCCTCGACCAGAACTCCCGACCACGCCCGCGCGATGTTGGCCTGAAAGATTTCGCCGGCGGCGATGCGGCCGACCACGTCCGACACCGCATCGACATAGGCCTGTGCCGGGCGCTCTGGCGCAAAATCTTCGGCCAGCGGACCGGACAAGCCCCGCGGCGCCCGGGCCGAGGCCAGCCATGCCGAGGCCTGCTCCGCCGCCGCCCGGGCCGCCCGGTCATCCGCGCCTCTGCCGACGGCGATCACCCGCCGCTCCCGATGGTCGAAGGCCAGAACGGCCTCGTAACGAGCCAGGGTCAGACCCGGCCAGTCCTGATCATCGCCGCCGAGCACCGCTTCCGGCGCGGCCAGATCATAGGCCGCCAGCCCCACCACGCCGCCGGTGAAGGGCGGCGCGCCCGGCGCGGGCTCGGCGCGCTCGCCGAGCAGCGCCGCGATCCGCTCGAACGGATCGCCTTGGCCTCGCGGGATTCGCTCAATGGCGGCGGGTTCGGCGGCCGCATAGGACCAGCGGGCGTCAGGCGCGCCGTCGGACAGAAGCACAAGGCGACCTTCCCGCGCCTCCAGCCCCGCCGCCGCATGCAAAGGCGGAACCCAGTCCCGCTCAATCAGCGTCAGGACCGGACCGGGCATTGTCAGGCCGACAGCCGCTCGCCGATGCGGTCGCGCAAGGCCGCGTCCACGCCCAGCGCCCGCTCCAGATAGCCGTCGATGGAGCCATGCGCCTCGACCATGGCCGCGATGGCCGCGTCCAGATAGGCGGCCTCGACCCCCAGGAAGGCCACCACCGCCGCATGGGACGCGGGGCGCCCCGTCCAGGTCTCCAGCTGCTTCGCCACCGCCGGGGCGCGGCCGTCCAGATCCACCGCGTGGTTGGTCAGCAGATAGTCCTCCATCATCTCGTCATGGCCGACGCCGAGCAGATAATGGGTCAGGGCGGCCAGCAGGCCGGTGCGATCCTTGCCCGCCGCACAGTGGATCAGCACCGGCCCGTCGCTGTCCCCCAAGGCGTGGAAATAGCGGCGGAACAGGTCCACGTGGGCGTCCTCGAACGGCAGGCGGCGATAGGTCTGCATCATGAAGGCGCGGCCGCCTTCCTCGGTCAGGGGCGAGGTTTTGAGGAAGGTGATGTGGGGCGCCTCGCCGTCGTCGGCCTGATCCCACTCGATCACCTGCCCGGAAAAGTCCTCGGGCCGCTTGGACGGCTGGGCCCGCCGCTCCGACACCCGGCGCAGGTCCACCACTGTGGCCAGATTCAGGGCCCCCAGCCGCGCAACGTCCGCCTCGCTGGCCCGCGCCTGATGCCCCGCGCGGAACAGGACGCCGCCGCGAATGCGGCGTCCGGCGGCGGTGGCGTAGTCGCCGTAGTCGCGGAAATTCTCGACGGCGTCGAAGCGGTGCAGGCGGGAGGAGGTCATGCCCGCCAGTCTATAGGCGCCCTAGCGCTGCTCCACCAGACGGGCCATGGCGTCCAGATAGTCCACAAAGGCCTTTCGCCCGGCGTCGGTCAAGCGCGCCCGGGTCAGGGGACGGCGGCCCTGAAAACTCTTGAGCACCTCCACGAACCCCGCGTCCTCCAGTTTCCTGAGATGCACCGAAAGATTGCCGTCGGTGACCTGCAGCCGCGCCTTCAGCTCGTTGAAGTCCGCCGTATCGGCGCCGGACAGATAGGCCATGACCCCCAGACGAACCCGCCCGTGAATGACCTCGTCGATGTCGGCGATCTGGAAATCATCCGCCATGGATCACACCACGTCCGCGGGTTCCTGGCGCATCAGGGCCAGGCCGGGGAGCAGGGCGACGAAGACCATCAGGCCCGCGAACACCAGATAGATCCAGGCGCTCTCTGAAAACACGCCCAGCAGCACCGCACCGGCGTAGGCGATCAGGGCCACACCCTTCATCCAGCCGACCCCGACCATGGTCCCGGCCACCATCCACGCCGCCCCATAGGCCGCGAACACCACGCTGGGCATGGCCCGCATGATCGCCCAGTCGCCCGTGGTCAGGCCGATGGCCATGAAGGTCACCCACATGGCGAAGATGCCGAAGCCCACCGCCGACCAGGCCGCGCCCACCGCCCGGTTCACCGGTGATTGCGCGCCCGGCTTGATGTCCATGCGGCGGATCAGAACCATCAGGGTCGCCGTGAACAGCACGCCCGCCCCGACCCACAGCCAGACGGGCGCCCAGGGCGATAGCTGCAGAACTCCGGCCGCCATGGCCCACTGGCCCAGTGTCGCCGCGCCGAAGATCACGGCGGCGGCCACCAGCACCGAGCCGCACAGCAGCGGCGTGTTGCGCCCCTCCTGCGCCAGGCTGCGCATATAGGCGATGTCGTCGTGGACGGATTTCATCTGATCGTTGGTCATGGGGCTCTCCCTTGGATGAAGAGACCCTAGCATCATACTTTAATATGTAAAGTGCTTTTTCGTGGCCCTGCCCGGCCCGCCGGTGCAAGCCGTCCCCATGGCCCTGAACTTTCAGCATATCGCTTATAAGACGCTGGATATCTGCAACCCGGTGTCCTGGGACGCGGTGCGCGGCGCGGTCACGGCGAGCGGCCTGAAGCCCGGCGCGGCGGCGCTGGATCTGGGCGCCGGAAACGCCAGCCTCGCCATTGGGCTGGCGCGGGATCTGGGCCTCAAGGTGCGTGCGGTGGAGCGGGACCCCCTCATGGCCGAACTGGCCGCCCGGCGCATCGCCGCCGCCGGTCAGGGCGAAACCGTCGAACTCGTGATCCGGGATTCCAGCGAGGTTCTGGGCCGCCCGCCCCTGCCGGACCTGATCACGGTGCTGGGCGCCACCGATGCGGCCGCCCCCGGCCTTCGCGATCCGGTCGCCGTGTTCGCGCGGCTGAGGGACGCCGTGGCCCCCGGCGGTTTCCTGCTGTGGGGCGAGCCCTTCTGGAAGGCCGAGCCCAGCGCACCCCTGCGCCAGATCATCGAGATGACCAACTCCTACCAGACCGACGCGGGCTGGCAGGCGGCGGCGGAACAGGCCGGCTGGCGCGTCATCCATGTGCGCCACAGCACCGAGGAGGAATGGCGCATCTACATCGACACCATGGACGCCTCCGTCCGCGCCTGGGTCGCCGAGAACCCCGACGCCCCCCAGGCCCCGCGTCTGCTCGCCCGCGCCGACATGCAGAAGGCCATGTTCGAATCCGAAGGCTTCCGCGTCTTCGGATTCGGACTCTATTTATTAGCGGCCTGACCGGTGGCGGCGTCATCCGGCGCGTAGGCCAGAATGTCGGCCGGCTGACAGTCCAGAAGCCGGCACAGGGCGTCCAGGGTGTCGAGCCGCACGCCGCGCACCTTGCCGGTCTTCAGCAATGACATATTGGCCTCGGTGATGCCGAGCGCCTGGGCGAGGTCTCTGGAGCGAACCCCCCGTTTCGCCATCACCACCGCCAGAGTCACGCGAACGGCCATGCAGCCTCAGACAAACCGGGCATGGTCGTCCGCCACCGCTGCGGCCCGGTCAATGGCGTGAGCCACGACCCAGACCGCGGCGGCGAACACCAGCAGCACCAGAAGGTCAGACGAGACGTTCAGACTGACCGAGCGCGCCCCCGGCGGCTGGGCCCACGACGCCAGCGCGCTGGCCGCAACCCCCGCCAGGGGACGAAGCAGGGCCGAAAGCGCCATTCCGGCGGCCATCGATTTCAGGCCCCGCGTCATGGCCGGCGACACCAGACGGCCTGACGCCATCTCGCGGAAACACCGCCGCGCGCCGAGAATGGCCCAGATCAGGGCGGCCATGGGCACGGCGGTTATCACAAGGCCGGTTGCGCGGGCCCACGGCGGCCAGACGTCGCCGGCCGTGGGCGGCGAACCGGCTGCGGCCGTCAAGGTCTCGGCCGGGACGGCGATCCAGTAGCCGACCGCAAAAGCGGGAAGCGCCAGGGCGACGCCCAGCGCGAAGGCTTCAAGCAACCGTCCCGCCAATCGCAGGCGAGGCGGCGCGGTCGTATCGGGACGGAGGCTCATGAAATTATCGAATTGCAATAATTTTGTACTGTGAAAGAATAGGTATCAGACATCTGACCCGAGAGTTCAATCCATGTCCGCTCGCTATCTGATCCCGCTGCTCGCCATCCTCGCGTGCCTCGCCGCCGCCGGCTGCTCCACACTGGACTGGGGGGCTGAGATCCGCGACCCGAGGGTCGACCCGGGCGAGCGGCGCGACCCGTCATGAGGCGCCCGCTGCTGGCTGCCGTCATAAGCCTCGCGGCGGCGTTCTCGACCACGACCGCAATGGCCCAGGAAGCCGACGCCCAAACGATCCTGTCTCAGCCGCCGGTGTTCGAGCGGTCCTCGGACGTGACCGTTCCCCTGCAGTGGCGAGCGGGAAAACTGGCGCTGGACGCCGAGGCGAACGGCGTGGCCCGGTCTTTCATTCTCGACACAGGCTCTCCGACGATCCTGTCTGCTGATCTGGCGCGGGAACTGGGCCTGACCGTTCAGGGGCGCAATGTCGGACAGGACGCCAACGGACGACCCGTCACCATGGAGATCGCCCGACTGGACCGCCTCGAGATCGGCGGTCTGGTGATCCGCGACCTCCCGGTGCTGATTTTCGATTTCTCCGCGCTGGAGATCGGCGCCTGTGTCATGGACGGCGGCGTCATCGGCTCGGACATCCTGCCGGCCGGCGCCTGGACGCTGGATATGGAGGCGGAAACGCTCAGCCTCGCCACAGAAGCGCCATCCAGCGACGCCGCCGCTCTGGAGTCCTACGGCTATCCCTTCGCACCCATTGTGGTTTACCGCGCGGGCGATCTGATCGATCGCGCCCTGATCGACACCGGAGGAACAGGCGCGGTCACCCTGTTTGACGGCGCCATGGACGGGTGGGCCTCAGGGGCGGCTGCAGATGCGGTCGAGACGGAACAGGCCTTCGCGGGTGAATCCGCCGGCGGACGGGGTGGACAGGTTCGCGTCCGTCGCGCCCGCATCGACGAATTCCACATCGGCCCGTTCGACATCGGCCCGGTCGTGGCCGGATCGCGCCCCGTCGCGCCCACCCTGATCGGCGTCGACATTCTGAGAACGCACCGGATAACCCTGAACCAGCCCTCCGGAACCCTGGAACTCATACCGCGCGACCACCCCGACCTGCGGCCCGCCGACCTGGGCCTTGGGGTCGAATGGATCGACGGCGCTGCCGTGGTCAGTCGTCTCATGGACAACTCCGTCGCGGCCCGGGCCGGGTTGCGGCTGGGCGACCGAATCCTGGCCGCGAACGGACGGGATCTGGAGGACGCCGCCGATCATTGCGGCCAGGCCCTCTGGCTCATCGAGACCCTTGCGTGGGCGCCGGCGATGACGCTGACCACGGCCCGCGACCCGCAACATCCCGTGGTTCTGGAACCCTAGCGGAAAGGCGGTTCGTCAAACGCGCGCAGCTTGCGCGAGTGCAGGCCGACGCCTTCCTGACGCAGCAGGGACACCGCCTCGATGCCGATCTGCAGGTGCTCGGAGATGGAGCCCTCATAGAAGCGGTTGGCCTGACCCGGCAGCTTGATCTCGCCGTGCAGGGGCTTGTCGGACACGCACAGCAGGGTGCCGTAGGGCACGCGGAAGCGGTAGCCCTGGGCGGCGATAGTGGCGCTTTCCATATCGATGGCCACCGCCCGGCTCTGGTTGAAGCGCAGGGCGGAGCGGGAATAGCGCAGCTCCCAATTGCGGTCGTCGGTGGTGACCACCGTTCCGGTGCGCAGCCGCCGCTTGACCTCCTCGCCCGGCATGCCGCTGACGGCCTTGGTGGCGTCGTAGAGAGCCCGCTGGACCTCGGCGATGGACGGGATGGGAATGTCCGGCGGCAGCACCGCGTCCAGCACGTGGTCGTCGCGCAAGTAAGCGTGGGCCAGCACATAGTCGCCGATGGACTGGCTGGCGCGCAGCCCGCCGCAGTGGCCGATCATCAGCCAGGCGTGGGGCCGGGTCACGGCCAGATGGTCGGTGATAGTCTTGGCGTTGGACGGGCCGACCCCGATGTTGACCAGGGTCACGCCGCGCCAGCCGGGCGCGGTTAGATGCCAGGCCGGCATCTGGTGCCGTCGCCACGCGCCGTCGGACAGGGCCGCGTCCGCGTCCGGATCATCCCGGGTCACCACCACGCCCCCGGCGCAGGACAGGGTTTCGTACGGGCTCGACGGGTCCGCCAGCTGGGCGCAGGCCCAGCGCACGAACTCGTCCACGTAGCGATGGTAGTTGGTGAACAGGATGAAGGACTGCACATCATCCACCGGCGTGCCGGTGTAATGCTTCAGCCGGGCCAGCGAAAAATCAGTCCTCAGCCCGTCGAAGTGGGACAGAGGAAAATCCCCCGCGGCCGGATCGAACAGGCCGTCTGCGATCTCGTCCCCGATGTGGGCCAGTTCGGTGGTGGGGAAATACCGCGCGATGGCCGAGGTCATGCTGCGGTCCAGCGTCACGCCCGAGCCGTCCATCACATAAGGGAAAGGGATTTCCTGACGCGACGGCGTCACCTCGAAGGTGGCGCCATAGTCGGCCTCAAGCAGCTCCAGCTGCTCGCGGATATAGGACCGGAACAGGTCGGGCCGGGTGATGGTGGCGGCGTAGTCGCCGGGCCGCGACAGCCGGGCGAAGGCGCGGGGGTCCAGATCGCCGGGCCGCTCGCCGCGCCAGCGAACCTTCAGTTCGGGATAGGCGAACAGGCCCTTCGCCCGGGCATTCGGATCGGGCAGGGCGCCGGTGTCCAGAAACTGCTTCACCGCCTCACGCAGGGCGCCCACGGAACTGGAATAAAGGTCTTGCAGACGGTCCAGCACCGCCTCGATGGTCATGGTCTCGGTCATGACCCAGTCTAGCGGGCAAGCGTGACGATGGCGAGACGCGGCGCGCTACATCGCCCCGGCGCGGGCCAGAATGTCCAGCACCGCCTCGTCATCGGCGTGCGTGCGGCGCAGGGCCTGTTCGTCGGCGCCGAGGGTCTCGCACCGGGCCTCGGACAGGGCCGCATCGATCTGGGCGGCGCGCTCGGCGTCATAGGGCTCCTCCCCGCCCCAGTGGTCGCAGGCCATGCGCCGCTGAACCCAGGCGAAGACATCGGCGGGAACCTGCTGGGCGAGGGTCGCAAGGGCGTCTTTCACCTGCACACCGGTCAGGGCCAGGCGATCATCGCGGATCTCGAAATCCAGAAAGGCCTCACCGCCCGTGGGGCAGCAATTGGCGTCGTTGGTTCGCCACAGAGAGGTTTCAGCCATCAGGGCGCCGTAGAAAAACCGAACCCCCTTCCACACTTCCAACCCTTGGGGCAGCCGATCATCAAGCGTGTCGCGCCAGCTCAAATTATCGATCTGGACAAGGGGACGCTCGCCGCCCTCGACGATGCGGAACATGACATCGGCGTTCTGGGCGCCGGTGCCGTCCTGCGTCCCCGCCACGGCCACGAACAGGTCCCCGTCCGGGCCGCCTGCGCCCTCGGCCCATTCCGGCTGTTGGTACACAAAGCCCTCGAAGTCCCAGGCCGCGGGACGAAGGGTGACGCCGTCCGCCTCCAGCTGAAGCAGCACAAAGCCGCCGCCCACGCCGTCCCACTCGGTGAACCCCCGCTGGACCTGCCAATAAAGCGTGGGGCCGTCCTGTCGCGTGACATGGCCCCCGGCGACGCTTTGACAATCGCGCAGAACGATGGGCACGCAGGCCCGGGCCAGATCGGCCGGGGTGGTCCGCAGGTCCCACGCGGCGCGGTCGCGGGCGGCGCGGATGGTCAGATCCTCGAGGCGCCGGGCCCGACCCTCGGCGCTATGATCCCCGTACTCGGTCCACTCCGCCAGATCGCGATCCAGCGACAGGGGCACGGGGCTGACCTGTCGCGCCGCCTCGAAAGCGCTCTCCAGATCAGACGACGTTGCGGCCGGCTGCGCAGCCGCGCCGGCCGCCCACATGGCCAGCGCGGCTGCGGCCGCCAGTCCCATGATCCATGCCCGCATCGCCCTGCCTCCCGCTGCCATAGTGGACATTTCCACCGGAAAACGCCGCTGACGCAAGCTGACGATCAGGCCAGCGTCTCCGTCAGGAAGCTGGCCATGTCGCCCAGAACGGGGGCCTTGCGTCGGAACAGGGGTGAGAAGGTCGCGACCAGATCGGCGTGGTTCAGCCCCTCATACAGCCGCAGGGTGGAGGGCGCCCCCAGCTCGGTCAGGCGCGCGTGCAGGATTTCGGAATCCTCGGCGTGGACCGTTTCGTCCTCCGTGCCGTGGGCCAGCCAGACGGGCGGGGCGTCGGCCCGAGCGAAGGTGACCGGCTGGGTCAAGGTGGGGTCCGGCGCCCGACCGAAGGCGTTACGACTGGCGGCAACGTCAAAGGGCAGGAAATCATACGGGCCCGCCAGACCCGCCGCCGCCTTGATCAGGTCCGGCCGGTCCACGCTCGCCATGTAGCGCCGGTCCAGGGTGATCATCATGGCCAGATGGGCGCCGGCGGAATGCCCGCTGACCGCCAGCCGGGCCGGGTCGCCCCCATGATCCGCCGCCACATCCGCCGCCGCCGCCGTCGCCATGGCCGCGTCCTCGATGAAAGCGGGAAAATGCACGTCGGGGGACAGGCGATAGTCCGGCAGGGCCACCACAAAACCGCGCGCCGCCAGCGCCTGCGCCGCCCAGCCATACAGGTCCTTCGCCCCCGAGTCCCAGCCGCCGCCGTAGAAGAAGACCACCACCGGCAGGTTCGCCCCAACGGTCGGGGCGTAGAGATCAAAGCGCTGGCGGTCCTCGGGCCCATAGGTCAGGCCTTTCGCCACCCGCCCGGCGCCGCCGTCACGCGGCCCCAGGGCGTTCAGGGCGCCCAGCGGCGAACAACCGGCCAGCAAACCGGCAAGGGCAGGCATGAAAAATCCGCGTCGTGTCATGGGTTTCCGCGTCAGGGGTTCTATCTCAGAGGTCCAGATCAGATACGCACGTCGTCCGTCGCAGGTTGCGGCCGTCAAACGGGGTTGTCGAGCAAGTGGGATTACCGCGCCTGGCTGATCAGGGCGCCGCAGTTGGCGTCTTCGGCCAGCCCCGGCTCGATCAGGCCCAGCACGCCCGCGACCGGCGCCACCAGCGCGCCGATGGCGGCGATCAGGCCCACCTGCCCGGCGATGGCGGCCTCGTCCACGCCCACCGACGGCGAGCGTATCGGGCCCGAGATGGTGACAGGCGACCAGACGCGCAGCAGGCGCGGCTTCTTGCTCTCGCCGTCGATGCGGATATCCAACTGCTCGGTTCTCAGGTTCAGCGTCCCCTGCCCCTGAGCCAACACCACGTCTGTGTCGATGATGAAGGTGGAGGCCGTTCCCACCCCGTCGCGCACGTCGAAACTGGCGACGCCGCAGCGGATGGGCGTGGTGCGCTCGTCGCCGGACAGCAGCAGGCGCAGGCCGCGCCCCACATTGATGCCCAGCAGCTCGGCGAAGGCTTCGCGCATCTGGCCCTGCGGCACCACCACGGTGATGGTCCCGCGCGAGCGGGCGGCGAAGTCGGCGATGGAGGCGCCCGCCCCCTGCAACCGGACCCGGCCCAGAGCCCGGCCCGTCACGGTGGGCTGGCCGTCGCGGGCGGGAATGACGGCCTCCAGCGGGTAGCCGGCCAGCCGGAAATCGACGCTGGACTGGGGAACCTCTCCGGTGGCGTCGATGCGGGCCGTGCCGTTCAGCTCGCCCTGGGCGAACGAGAAGGCGACCGGGTCCAGCCCGAGAATCCCGTCCTCCAGCGTGGCGCCCAGACTGACGGCGGTGACGGACAAAGCGTTGCGCTTCACCTCGTCGGCGCGGAAGTCCAGCCGGCCGTCCATGGTGCGCAGCCGCTCGGTGCGCAGGGGCGCATCGGGCAGCAGGCGGGCCTGGGCGCGCATGGCGCTGGCGCGGGCCCGCTGTTCCGGCGAGGCGGTTTCGGTCGGGTCCGGCGGAGCGCCCAGCACGGCCAACAGGTCGTCCAGATCCAGCGATCGACTGCGCAGGTCCGCCTCCACCCGCAGCCGGTTATCGACCCGATCCACGCTGATGTCCCCGGACAGGTCGCTGTCGCCCACCTGGCCGGTCACCGCGCTGAAGGTCCACAAGCTGTCGTCCCGGGCCAGATCGCCCTCCAGGCTGTAGGGCGGCGTGTTGGGCGCCACCACGCCGGTGATCAGGTACAGGTTCGCCAGATCCGGCCCGGACAGGCTGAGGTCGGCGGTGAAGTGGCTGAGGTCGAAGGGGCGCGTGATCTGGCCCCGCGCATTCAGTTCGCTGCCGGCCCCGGTCAGCTCGGCCCGGAACCGCCAGGGCCGGTCGCGGCGCAGCTGGACGAAGGGCTGGCCCAGCACGCGCAGGGTCAGGGGCTGGCCGTTCAGGGCGCCGTCGCCCTCCAGTCGGAAGCCGGAGCGCTCGTCCTCGTCGCCCACGCCTTCGGCCAGCTCGCGGGCGTCGATTTCGGCGTCCAGGGTCAGACCGCGGCCACGCTCATCCACCCGGACCCGTCCGTCGCGGATCAGCAGACGTTCGATCAGGGGCAGGCGGGTGGGTTCGTCCGGGCCGGTGTCGTCCAGGACCCAACTGCGGCGTCCGTCCTTATGGACGATCAGAACGATGTCGGGCGCGATCACCACCGCCCGGGTCAGTTGCAGATCACCCGCCAGCAGACGGGTCAGGCGCGCCGAACCCTCGAACCGCGCCACCCGCAGGGTGTCCTCTTCATCCGCCCAGTCCGGCCCGCCGACGCGCAGATCCTCGACCCGGACCGACGGCGTCCAGCTGAACAGGGTGACGTCCAGATCGCCGTCGATGCTGATGTCGCGTTCGTATTTCGCCGAGGCCCAGCGGCCGATGGGCCCGCGAAGCTGGTTCCACTCGAACAGAGCCAGAAAAAGGACGATAGCCAGCACCAGCACGCCCGCCGCGGCGCCCGAGATGATTTCGGGCCGTCCCGGCCGGCGCCATGCGCGCCAGACGGGATCATTTGCGGCGACCCAGCCGCGACCGGTATCGAAATGCGCGCGCCCGGACGCCCAGAGCCGACCACCCCGCGTGGCGGCGTCGGCTCTGGCGCGCTTCCAGTCAGGAAGTTTCACTGTGTGTTCCCGGTCATGACGACAGGGAACGCCTCAGTGATGATTTGGTGGCGCGGGTCGTCAGGCGGCCAGTTCGGCCTGGTCCTCGCGCAGCATTTCAGCCACGCGCAGCAGGAAGTCGCGGCGGCGCTCCAGCGCCTCCACATCGTCCGGGCCGATGCGGCCGTGGCGCACGTGGGTGCGCTCGGACTCGGAGATCAGGCGCTCGGCCACGGCGGCCTGGTGACCGGGGGTCTTGCGACGGTCCATCAGCTCGGCGTGAGACTTCAGTTCGCGGACACGGCGCGTCAGCGCCTCCTCCACGTCCTGACCGCCGTCGGCGCGGGCGGCCATGGCGGCGAAATCGCGCACGTAGAGTTGAACGAAGCCTTCTTCGACCATCGTTTGTCCTTTCCAGTCTGACGCGGTCCTTGGGGAAGAAACGCCGGTCGCGCGGCCAACCCGTTCAGGATCAGGGGGCGCGCAGGCGGCGAAAAGGGCCGGGGATGCGAGGGCGGTCAATAAGGACCGCGTGAGTGTCACTCTCTTAGCACACCCTTGTGGAAAAAGCCATTTTCTTGATTCGGTCGTGAAATTCCCGTCATGCGCATCCGGCGCGGCGCACCGCCGCCTCTTGCCTGCATGAAGCCGCTCGCCGCCCTTTTCATGCTGATCGTCGCCAGCTGCGCCGGCGCGGTTCCCGTCATGGCCGGGGCCGGCGCCGCGCCAACGCCGGTGACTTCCGGCACAGCGTCCACAAGCCTATAGATCATGCTCGAACAGGGGGCTCTCACATGCGCAGTCATCACATCCTCGGCCTGACCGCCGCCATCCTGCTTTCGGCCTGTGCGCCAGAGCCGGACCTGATCGGTCAGGGCCTGCCCCGGCTGGAGCGAACTTCGGAGGTGTTGTTCTGGAGCCAGGACGAGCGCGAGGCCGGCTTCCGCGCCATGGACCGGATCACGCCGCACCGCACGGTGGCGGCGGGCGGCGAGGTTCGCGCCCTGCCGCCCGGCGCGCCGCTGGATCTGGAGGTGGACGCCTTCATGGAGACCGAGAAGGTCGCGGGCCTGCTGGTGCTTCAGGATGGGCGGGTGCGGCTGGAGCGGTATGGACTGGGCTTCGGGCCGGATGGTCGCTGGACGTCCTTTTCGGTGGCCAAGTCCCTGACCTCGACCCTCGTGGGCGCCGCTATCGCCGACGATCATATCGAGAGTCTTCAGACGCCCATCACCCGCTACCTGCCGGAGCTGGCGGGCGGGGCCTATGACGGAGTCACGGTGCGCCAGTTGCTGACCATGACCTCGGGCGTGGCTTGGAACGAGGACTATGGCGATCCTGACTCGGACGTGGCCCGCTTCTTCGAGCCGCGCGAGACCGGCGGCATGGACCCGACCCTGCACTACATGCGCGGGCTGACGCGGGCCGCTGAGCCGGGGACACGCTGGCACTACAGCACCGGCGAGACGAATCTGGTGGGGCTGCTCATCAGCCGGGCCACGGGGCGCACTCTGGCGGACTATCTGTCCCAGACCATCTGGCGGCCCTACGGCATGGAACGGGACGCGGCCTGGATGGTGGATGAGGCCGGGCAGGAGCCGGGCGGGTGCTGCCTGACGGCGTCCCTGCGCGATTGGGGCCGGGTCGGCCAGCTGGTGCTGGAGGACGGCGTGATCGACGGGGACTCCATCGTTCCCGCCGGATGGTTCGCCGAGGCGACGCGGAAACAGGCCGACATCGACGACCCGGGCAGGGGCTACGGCTTCCAGTGGTGGACGCGGGACGACGGACGTTTCGAGGCCTACGGCATTTTCGGCCAGACCATTCACATCGACCCGGAGCGGCGGCTGGTGGTGGTGATCCTGTCCGCCTGGCCCACCGCCACCGGTCGCGAGCGGTCGCAGGCGCGCGAGGCGATCCTGGCGCGCATCGCGGCGGCGGCGGATCAGTGACGGGCTTGCGGGCGCGCGCCATCGGGGCTAGCGCCGGAGCATGAACCCCCTGGTCCTGATCCCCGCCCGCATGGCGGCCACGCGCCTGCCGAACAAGCCGCTGGCCGACATCGGCGGCAAGCCCATGATCGTGCGGGCGTATGAGGCGGCGGCGGCCTCGGGCCTGCCTGCGGCCGTGGCTGCGGGCGACCCGGAGATCGTCCAGGCGGTCGAGGCCGCCGGCGGCCGAGCCGTCCTGACCGATCCGGAACTGCCTTCGGGGTCGGACCGCATCCGCGCGGCCTTGGACGCCATTGACCCGGACGGCGCCCACGACGTGGTCATCAATCTGCAGGGCGACATGCCCTTCGCCGACCCGTCCATCAGCCGCCTGTGCGCCGACCTGATGGCGCGCGAGCCGTCCTGCGACATCGCCACCCTGGTGGCGCTCGAGGCGGGGCCGGAGGACCGGGCCAATCCCGACGTGGTCAAGGCGGTGCTGGCGCTGGACGGGACAGGAGGCAGCGGCCGGGCGCTCTATTTCACCCGCTCGACGCTTTATGGCGACGGGCCGGTGTGGCGCCATGTGGGCGTCTATGGCTATCGGCGCGCGGCGCTGGAGGCCTTCTGCGCCGCCCCGCCGTCGCCGCTGGAGCGTCGCGAGAAGCTGGAGCAACTGCGGGCGCTGGAGATGGGTCTGAGCATCTGGGCTGCGGTGATCGATGAAGCCCCCCTGTCGGTGGACAATCCGGCGGACCTTGAGGCGGCGCGAAAGCTGGCCTGAACCGGCCCCGATGGGCTATGGCCCATGTCCATGAACACGAGCACTCAAGACGCCCGCCCGGACGACCAGGCCATGCTGGCCCGCGCCCGCGAGGTGATGGCCCTGAACATTGAGGCCCTGACGGCCCTGAACGACAGCCTCGGCGAGGCGCTGATCGAGGCGTGCCGCACCGTCCTGAGCCGGCCCGGCTATCTGGTGGTCACGGGCATGGGCAAGTCGGGCCATATCGGCGGCAAGATCGCCGCCACCCTGGCCTCCACCGGCACCAACGCCTTCTTCGTGCACCCGGCCGAGATGAGCCACGGGGACCTGGGCATGCTGCGGGAGGACTGCACCCTGCTGGCCATTTCCTCGTCTGGGGAAAGCCGCGAGTTGCGCGATCCGCTGCTGTTCTGCCAGCGTCACCATATCCCGGTCATCGGCATCACCCAGCGCGAGGGCAGCTTCCTGCACCGCATGTCCACCGTGCCGCTGGTGATGCCCAAGGTGGCCGAGGCGTGCCCGAACAATCTGGCGCCCACCACCTCGACCCTGATGACCCTGGCCCTGGGCGACGCCCTGGCCATGGTGCTGATGGACCAGCGCGGCTTCACGGCCGAGGATTTCGGCATGCGGCATCCCGGCGGGTCGCTGGGCATGCGGCTGCAGCGGGTCAGCGAATGGATGGGCGACAAGCGCGAGCCGCCCGTGACCCTGCCCGAGGGCGCCGCCTTCGCCGAGGTGGTGTCGGCCATCACCAAGGGGCGTCAGGGCTGCGTGGCCATTGTCGAGCCGGACGGCCGCCTGATCGGCATGATCACCGACGGCGACGTGCGCCGCGCCTTCCTGCGCGACATCGCCGGCCTGAAGGCCGCCGACATCATGAGCCGCGATCCCATCACCGTGACGCCGGACGCGCGCATGAGCGAGGTCATCGACCTGCTGGCCGCCAACAAGATCGCCAACCTGTTCGTGGTGGAGCGCGGTCGCCCGGTGGCGGTGGCGCACATCGCCGAACTGATCCAATCCGGATACGTCAGCTGACCCAGCCCTTCGACTTCGACGCGGTGGTGGTGGGCGCCGGCGCCGTGGGCCTGGCCTGCGGGCGGGCGCTGGCGAAACGGGGCCAGACGGTGCTGGTGCTGGAGCGCGAGGCCGACATCGGCCAGGGCGTCTCCTCGCGCAATTCCGAGGTGGTCCACGGCGGGCTCTACTATCCCACCGGCTCGCTGAAGGCGCGCTTCTGCGTTCAGGGCCGCCGGGCCCTGTGGCCCTATCTGGAAAGCCGCAAGATCGATCACCGCAAGTGCGGCAAGCTGGTGGTAGCCACAGCCCCGGACGAGCTTGAAAGGCTGGACGCCATTCTGGCGCAGGCCCGAACCAATGACGTGGAAGGCATGACGCAGCTGAGCGTGGATCGGGTTCGGGTGCTGGAGCCGGAGCTGGCCTGCCACGGCGCCCTGCTGTCGCCCGAGAGCGGGGTGTTCGACAGCCACGGCTACATGCTGGCCCTGAAAGGCGAGATCGAGGACGCGGGCGGATCAGTAGTGGCCGCTACCCCGTTCGAGGGCGCCGAACCCCTGCCCGGCGGCGGGTTCCGCGTGCGCGCCGGCGGCGAGGCCGGCGCCGAACTGAACACGCGGCTGCTGGTGCTTTCGGCAGGCCTTGGCGCGCAGGAGGTCGCTGCGAAGGTGGAAGGCTATCCCCCAGGGAACATCCCGGCCCGGCATCTGGGCAAGGGGGTCTATTTCCGCCTGATGGGCAAGGCGCCTTTCGACCGGCTGGTCTATCCGCCGCCCATCCCCGGAGCCCTGGGCACCCACTACCGCAAGGATCTGGGCGGGCAGGCGGTGTTCGGCCCCGACCTCGCCTTCGTCGAGACCGAAGACTACTCGGTTGATCCCGCGCGCGCTCAAGCGTTCGAGGCGACCATCCGGCGCTTCTGGCCTGCCCTGCCTGAGGGCGCCCTGTCCCCCGACTACGCCGGAATCCGGCCCAAGCTGCACGGGCCTGGCGAACCCCAGGGCGACTTCCGTCTGGACGGGGCGGATGTGCACGGTCTGGACGGCCTCATGGCCCTGTTCGGCATCGAAAGCCCCGGCCTGACCAGCTCCCTGGCTATCGGCGAGGCGGTGGCGCAGGCTTTGGGACTGAGGTCAGCGCCTTTCGAGCCTTGACCCGAACACCATGCGCATCTGGCCGTAGTCCATGGTCACGCTTCGGAACATACCCAGGACGTCGGCGCCCATCAGCAGGGCCGGCGTCTCGGCCAGGCGCCATATGTCGAAGGCGTGCAGGTCAGCGAACAGCACCGGAAGGTCATGGACGCGCGCCGACCCCAGGCGCAGCGACCGCAGATAGGCCAGCCGGCCGGTGGTGGTCTGGCCCGTCACGCCGATGATGGGCGTCTCCCACACCTGGTCGCGCAAGGACGGCCTCTGGACGGCCAGCGAGTTGAACAGGGCCATGTTGCCGATGGAATGCTGGGCGCCGCTGTCGATGAAGGCGGTCACATCCACTCCGTCGGCGGCCACATCGGTCACGGTCAGCTGGCCGTACTCCCGATGGCCTCGCAGCGCGTTGGCGCGGTTCAGGCGGCTGATGTCCACGTCCATCTGCTGGACATAGGCGACGCGGGGCGAACGCAGCAGAGAGACGCGCTCGCCCGCCATGTCGAAGACCAGCCGGTAATCGCCCAGCACATCCACACCCAGCAGGCCGTCGACACCCAGGCGGGCGCGGGTGAAGACCGGGGCGATCAGGTCGGGGATCCGGCTGCTGGCGAAATCCAGTCGAGGCACGACGACGGTCGCGGCGCGCTCGGCGCTGACGACTCCGTGCACCACCACCTCCGGTCCCGGCGACAGGTTGAGGCTCTCGGCCAGTTCCCGGGACAGGGTGGTGCGCGTCGCACCCGTGTCGATGACGAAATGGAACGGACCCTGGCCGGCGATCTGCACCGGCACGGCCATGCGCGTGACCAGATTGGACAGGGTCTGCAACGCGGTCGGATCGATGGGCGGCGGCCCCTCAGGGCCCGCCTCACCCGTCGCCTGAGCCCGTGCGAGCCCGGACCTGGGCGCCGCCAGCGCCCCCGCCAGACCCGCCAGTACGGATCGTTTCGTCAGGCGCATGCGCCCCTCCCGCCCCCAGCGGAAAACCGACGTTAGGCCCTGGGATGGGCCCGTGCATAGACCCCCAGAAGGTGATCAGCGTTCACGGCGGCGTATTTCTGTGTCGTGGACAGGGACGCGTGGCCCAGCAGTTCCTGGATGGACCGCAGATCGGCCCCGGCGCCCAGCAGGTGGGTGGCGAAGCTGTGGCGCAGGGCGTGGGGCGTGGCCGAGGGCGGCAGGCCAAGCCGCCCGCGCAGACGCTGGACCATGGCCTGAACGTGCCGGGGGCTGAGCGGCCCCCCACGCCGGGCGCGGAACAGGGGCTCGTCCGGCGACAGGCCGAAGGGAACGGCGGCCACATAGGCGTCCACCGCCGCGCGCACGGCGGGCAGGACCGGGACCAGCCGGGTCTTGCCGCCCTTGCCGGTGATGCGCAGGGTCTCGGGCAGCGGCGCATCGGCGCGGGTCAGGCTCAATCCTTCGGAGATGCGCAGGCCGCAGCCGTACAGCAGGGTCAGCACCGCCCGGTCACGCGCCGCCTCCCACGGTTGCAGGTCGGTATCGCTGTCGGGCTCGGCCATGAGGCCGCGCGCCTGATCCTCGCTGACCGGGCGCGGCAGGGATGGCTTCGCGCGCGGGCCCTTAACCAGGGCGATCTGAGGGGCCGGAACGCCGCAGCGGCGGTCCAGAAAATCATGCAGACTGCGGATGCCCGCCAGCGTCTGGTTCAGGGACCGGGCGCCCAGCGGCCTGTCGCCCGAGCGCCGCTCGGCCAAATGCGCGCGCACCTCCGCCGCCGTCACCGCGCCCAGATCGGCGACGCCCAGCGCCTCGCCCCGGTGCCGGCCCAGAAAGCCGATATAATGGCGACCGATATGGCCGTAGGCCTCCAGCGTGCGGGGCGACAGCCTCCGCTCGTGGGCCAGATGCTCCAGCCACGTGGTCAGGGCCTGATCGGCGGTCAGTTGAGGATGGGCCATCGCTCGGCCATGCGCTCCACCACCCGGGTCAGAAAAGACACCAGTTCGCAGCCCATGGCGGGTGTGAAGCCCTCGGGCTCCGGCGAGCCGAAGGCGCACAGGGCCGGCCGGGACGGCGACCACGGCGCCATGCGGATCAGGGCGACGCTGCGCACCTCGTCCTCGGCCCCGCCGAACAGGTCCAGCCCGTCGAAATTGGGGCCAAGCCAGGCCAGCCCGTCATCGCCCACGAGGCCGTTGACCGCGCCGGCTTCCAGCACGCGCCAGCCGAAGGGCACGCCGCCGGGCTTCTCCAGCGCGATGGCCGCGCCCGCCAGACCGAAACGGGCCTGGGCGGCGGCGTCGAGGCGCCGGGCCAGGTCGGAGTGGTTGCGGGATTCCATCAAATCCAGGGCCGCCACATGGGTCTGGGTCTGGGCGGCGAAATTGGCGCGGGCCACGGCCTCGATTTGGCGGCGGGCGCCGGATTCCTTCTCGATCAGGCTTTCCAGCCGGGTCAGGGCGGCGCGGCCGAACTCCACCACGTTGGGGCCCGTGGTCTTCAGGCCAAGCTCTTCCAGCAGGGCGCGGTCGGCCGTCAGCAAGTCGCCGTTGGCCTGCACCCATGCGCGCACCTCGGGCCAGTGCAGGCCTGGGGCGGCGTCCGTGTCGATGGATTCCTGTGCGCCGCTCACGACGATCTCCGGCTCGAATACAGCCGGAGCCGGGATTACAGGATGGATTGTCCCGTCTTGCCCCAGTCGGCCAGGAATTGATCAAGACCCTTGTCGGTTAAGGGATGCTTGACCAGGGCCTTCAAAACGTCCGGCGGCAGGGTCGCGGCGTCGGCGCCGGCCACGGCCGCGGCCGACACATGGGCGGGATTGCGCAGGGATGCGGCCAGGATTTCGGTTTCGAAGCCGTGCACGTCGTAAAGCACGCGGATTTCCTCCAGCAGGCCGATGCCGTCCGCGCCGTGATCCTCCAGCCGGCCCACGAAGGGCGAGATGAAGGTCGCGCCGGCCTTGGCCGCCAGCATGGCCTGGGCCGCCGAGAAGCACAGGGTGACGTTGGTCTTGATGCCCTTGTCGGTGAAGGCGCGGCAGGCGCGCAGTCCGTCCCAGGTCAGGGGCAGCTTGACCACCACATTGTCGGCGATGGCGGCCAGCTTGTCGCCTTCCTTGACCATGGTCTCGAAGTCCACGGCCACGGCCTCGGCGGAAATGGGGCCCTCGACCAGGGCGCAGATTTCGGCGATGACCTCGGCGATGTTGCGACCGGATTTGGCGATCAGGGATGGATTGGTGGTGACGCCGTCCACCATGCCGGTGGGGACCATGTCCTTGATGACGGCGACGTCGGCTGTGTCGAGAAAGAGTTTCATGGCTCGCCCTTTAGCGGATCATCGCGGCTTGTGCGAGCGTGAGGGATGATCCTCGCCGCCGTCCTGATTCCCCTGCCGGTGCCCGAAGCCTTCGACTACGAGGTTCCGGAGGGATTGACGCTGGCGCCGGGTGACCATGTGGCGGTGCCGCTGGGCCCGCGGCTGGTGCGGGGCATTGTGTCGGAGGTGCGCGAGACGACCGGCTCCAATCGGCGGCTGAAGGCGGTGGATCATCGGATCGACGATCCGCCCCTGCCGCCCCGGACCCTCGCCTTCGTGGAATGGGCCGCGCGCTGGACCCTGAGCCCGCCGGGCGAGATGGCGGCCATGGCCATCAAGGGCCTGCGCAGCCCGCCGCCCCGCCCCGAGCGCCGGGTGCGCCGGGTGGGCGACCGCGTCCCGGCCCGTGCGACGCCCGCCCGCGACGCGGTGCTTCAGGCTCTGGGCGACCGGGCCATGACCGGAGCCGACCTGGCCCGGGCGGCCAGCGTGTCGGCGGGGGTGGTCAAGGGCCTGACCGACGAGGGCGTGCTGGAGGTCATCGAGATCGCGGCCGAGGCCGGGTTTGATGCGCCGGACCCGGGCCATGCGCCCGCCACCCTGAATGCGGATCAGGGGGCGGCGGCCGATGTGCTGTCGCAGGCGGTGGCGGCCCGCGCCTTCGCGCCCTTCCTGCTGGATGGGGTCACCGGTTCGGGGAAGACCGAGGCCTATCTGGAGGCCATGGCCCGTCTGCTGAAGGCGGAACCCGACGCCCAGATCCTGATCCTGCTGCCCGAAATCGCCCTGACCCAGGCGGTGATCGCGCGCATCGCCGATCGCTTCGGCGCCCTGCCGGCCGAGTGGCATTCCGGCGTGCCGGGCCCGCGCCGCCGTCAGGTGTGGGAGGCGGTGGCCGCCGGGCGCTGCACCATCGTGGTGGGTGCGCGCTCGGCCCTGTTCCTGCCCTTCGTCAATCTGCGCCTGATCGTGGTGGACGAGGAACACGACGGCTCGTTCAAGCAGGAGGAAGGCCTGATCTATCACGCCCGCGATCTGGCGGTGGCGCGCGCCCGGATCGAAAGCGCGGCGGTGGTGCTGGCCTCGGCCACCCCGTCTCTGGAGACCCTGACCAATGCGCGGCAGGGGCGCTACGGCTGGCTCCGGCTGTCGGCGCGGCACGGGGCGGCGGTGATGCCGTCCATCGCCCTGATCGACCTGCGGCAGGCCCCGCCCGATCCCCAGACCTGGCTGTCCCAGCCCCTGCGCGAGGCCATGATCGAGACCCTGGGCCGGGGTGAGCAGGTGCTGCTGTTCCTGAACCGGAGGGGCTATGCGCCGGTGGTGCTGTGCCGCGCCTGCGGGCACCGGCTGACGGCGCCGGACACGGACTCCTGGCTGGTGGAGCACCGCTACACCGGGCGGCTGGTGTGCCACCTGACCGGCTTCTCCATGGCCAAGCCCAAGACCTGCCCGGCCTGCGGGGCGGCGGACACCCTCGTGCCCGTGGGGCCGGGGGTGGAGCGGGTGGAGGAGGAGGTGCGCGGCCTGTTCCCCGATGCGCGTACGGCGGTGTTCAGCTCCGACACCGTGCCCGACGGCAAGAGCGCTCGGGCCCTGATCGAGACCATGGCCGATGGCGGCATCGACATTCTGGTGGCCACCCAGGCGGCGGCGAAGGGTCACAACTTCCCGCGCCTGACGCTGGTGGGGGTGGTGGACGCCGATCTGGGCCTGCGGGGCGGCGACCTGCGCGCGGCCGAACGCACCTTCCAGCTGCTGACCCAGGCCACGGGCCGGGCTGGCCGGGCGGACCGGCCCGGGCGCGCCCTGCTGCAGACCTGGACGCCGGAGCATCCGGTGCTTCAGGCGCTGGCGGCGGGGGACCGGGAGGCGTTCATGCAAACCGAGATCGCCGAGCGCGAGGCCGCGTCCCTGCCGCCCCACGGCCGTCTGGCGGCGCTGATTCTGTCCGGAGAGAAGGCCGAAGCGGTGGAGAAGGCCGCCGCCGATCTGGCCGCCGCCATTCCAAACGCCGAGCGGCTGGAGGTCTACGGCCCCGCCGACGCCCCGCTGGCGCTGGTGCGGGGCCGGCGCAGAAAAAGGCTGCTGGTCAGGGCCGACCGGGACGTGGATCTTCAGGCCTTCCTGCGGGCGTGGCTGGCCCGGGTGAAAATCCCGTCCTCGGTCCGGCTATCCGTGGACGTGGACCCCTACAGCTTCCTCTAACGCTCGTCCGGGGCGCCCCGGGGCTCGATCACCTCGATGTGGAACAGGGTCGGCCAGTATTTGCCGGTGACGAACAGGCGCCGGTTCTGCGCGTCCCATGCGATGCCGTTCAGCACGTCGGCGCCCGATCTGTCCTCGGCGGGAAGCAGCCCGGTCAGGTCCACCCAGGCGGTCACCCGGCCGGTGTCCGGGTCGATGCGGGCGATGCGGTCGCTGCCCCAGATATTCGCCCAGACCTCGCCTTCTATCCACTCCAACTCGTTCAGGTTTGCCACGGGCTGGCCGTCGTCCAT
Source organism: Brevundimonas sp. (assembly GCF_047617075.1). Classification (GTDB taxonomy): domain Bacteria; phylum Pseudomonadota; class Alphaproteobacteria; order Caulobacterales; family Caulobacteraceae; genus Brevundimonas. The sequence goes on along the minus strand of NZ_JBLGCI010000005.1, from coordinate 139,929 downwards.
GACCCGCAGCCGGCTGGTTTCGCCAAAGGTCTCAGGGTCGAGAAAGCGCAGCTCCGCTGTGCCGTCGCTCATGATCAGGCGGCGGTCGTCACGGGTCAGGCCCCAGCCCTCGCCGGAATAGGTGAAGGCTGTCACCAATGTGAAGCTGTCGATCTCCCAGACGAAGCCGATCCCGTGCCGCCATGTCAGGCCGATCAGTCGGTCATCCCAGTCCACGATTCCTTCGCCGAAATACTGCCGGGGCACGCTCTGGCGTTGCAGGACTTCTCCGTCTTCAAGGCGGACCTGGCGCACGCCTGAGGCGCCGTGGTGTCCTGTGCTTTCGTACAAATGGCCGTCACGCCACAGCAGACCCTGGGTGAACGCCGCCCGATCATGCGGATAGGTTTCGACCACCCTGTAGCCCAGCACCGGCGCAGGCTGGGCCCACGTCGGCGCGGCGGTGCTGATCAGAGCCAGCAGGCCCAGCGAAAACAGAAACCTGATCACGCTGGGCTCCTCTGTCGTCAGATGGACGGGTCGCCGCCGCTTGAGGCGGCGCGGGCCGCGGCTTTTCGTTCGTGGGATTTCCGCTGCCACATGTTCAGGGCCTCGACCCCGGCCGAGAAGGCCATGGCCGCGTAGATATAGCCCTTGGGCACATGGGCGCCGAAGCCTTCGGCGATCAGCACCATGCCGATCATCAGCAGGAAGCCCAGGGCCAGCATGACGACGGTGGGGTTGTTGTGGATGAAGTTCCCCAGCGGGTCGGCCGCCAGCAGCATGACCGCGATGGCCACCAGCACGGCGATGACCATGATCGGCAGGTGATCGGTCATGCCCACGGCGGTCAGGATGGAGTCGATGGAGAACACCAGGTCCAGCAGAATGATCTGGAAGATCGCCCCGCCGATGTTGCTGATGACCACGTCGGCCTTGTCCTTGTCCAGCAGGTCGTCGCCCGGCGTGGGGTCGACCGAGTGGTGGATTTCCTTGGTGGCCTTCCAGACCAGGAACAGTCCCCCGGCGATCAGGATCATGTCCTTCCAGGAGAACTCATTGCCGAACACCGCGAACACCGGCGCGGTCAGGGTCACGATCCAGGCGATGGTGGACAACAGAACCAGGCGCATGACCAGCGCCAGCGAAATGCCGATGCGACGAACCCGCGACCGGTGCTGTTCGGGCAGCTTGTTGGACAGGATCGAGATAAAGATCAGATTGTCGATCCCCAGCACCACTTCCATGACGATAAGGGTGATCAGGGCGGCCCAGGCGGCCGGATCGGCCAGCAGGGAAAGCAGATAGTCCATCGGGTGTCGTGTTCCGGTTTGCGCGGGCGGTTCCCGCTGTTGACCGAATAGCAACTGCCCGGGCCTCCCGCCAGATGGCCGTCTGCCGGGTCATGCGGCGCCCCGCCTCGGTTGCGGGGCGGACCGGCCCATGCTAACAGGCGCCCGGCTTGCCAGACGCGGGGCTTGAAGGAGTTCCTCGTCGCGTGCTTTTACCAAGCAATTCAAGCCTTTGGCCGGAACGACCCCGTCCCGGTGACGACCCAGACGCTTTCACCCGGCGGACCATATAAGTGGCTGAAGATTTCAGATCGACGGAAGTCGGCGAACGATACGCTCAGGCGTTGTTTGATCTCGCCAATGAAAACAAGCGGCTGGACGCCGTGCGCGACGACCTGCGCAGCCTGAAGGCTGCCTGGATCGACAGCGCGGACCTGCGCCGCCTGGCGACCTCCCCGGTGATTTCGGCCGAGGACAAGCAGAAGGGCCTGGAGGCCATCGCCGACAAGGCGACGTTCGATTCGATCACGAAGAAATTTCTGGGCCTTGCGGCCTCCAGCGGCCGCGCGGCGGACCTGCCGGGCGTGATCGCGGCCTTCGAGGCGCTCTACGCCCGCCATGCCGGCATCGTGGCCGCCGAGGTGGTTTCGGCCAAGCCGCTCGCGGCGAAACAGATGACGTCGGTCAAGGCGGCCCTGAAAAGCGCCCTGGGCCGCGACCCCGAACTGACCGCCCGGGTCGATCCGTCGATTCTGGGCGGGATCAAGGTCAAGGTGGGCTCGAAGTTGTTCGACGCCTCGCTGAAGACCAAACTCGACCAGATGAAATTCGCCCTTCGCCGGGCCTGACCCTTACCGATCAACAAGACAACGGGCGGAAACGCCCGCTCAGGACGAAAACCGAAAGAGCCAGCTATGGACATCCGCGCCGCCGAAATCTCGGCCATCCTCAAGTCGCAGATCGCCGACTTCGGCGTCGAGGCCGATGTCTCCGACGTCGGCAGCGTGCTGTCGATCGGCGACGGCGTCGCCCGCATCCACGGTCTGGACAATGTCCAGGCCGGTGAAATGGTCGAGTTCACCAAGGCCGGCGTGAAGGGCATGGCCCTGAACCTGGAGCGCGACAATGTGGGCGCGGTGATCTTCGGCGCCGACGCCGAGATCGCAGAGGGCGACGAGGTCCGCCGCCTGGGCGAGATCGTGGACGTGCCGGTGGGCAAGGCGCTGCTGGGCCGCGTCGTCAACCCGCTGGGCGAGCCCATCGACGGCAAGGGCCCCATCAAGGGCGCCGCCGAGCGCCGCCGGGTGGACGTCAAGGCGCCGGGCATCATCCCCCGCAAGTCGGTGCATGAGCCCATGCAGACCGGCCTGAAGGCCATCGACACCCTGATCCCCGTCGGCCGCGGCCAGCGCGAGCTGATCATCGGCGACCGTCAGGTGGGCAAGACCGCCGTGGCCGTCGACACCATCCTGAACCAGAAGAACGTCAACAAGACCGACGACGAGAGCGCCAAGCTCTACTGCATCTACGTGGCCATCGGCCAGAAGCGCTCCACCGTGGCCCAGATCGTCAAGACGCTCGAGGAGTCCGGCGCGCTGGAGTACACCATCGTGGTGGCCGCCACGGCCTCCGAGCCGGCCCCGCTGCAGTTCCTGGCCCCGTTCGCCGGCTGCGCCATGGGCGAGTGGTTCCGCGACAACGGCATGCACGCGCTGATCGTCTATGACGACCTGTCCAAGCAGGCCGTGGCCTACCGCCAGATGTCCCTGCTGCTGCGCCGTCCGCCGGGCCGCGAAGCCTATCCGGGCGACGTCTTCTATCTGCACAGCCGCCTGCTGGAGCGCGCGGCCAAGCTGAACGAGGACTACGGCTCGGGCTCCCTGACCGCCCTGCCGATCATCGAGACCCAGGCCAACGACGTGTCGGCCTACATCCCGACCAACGTGATTTCGATCACCGACGGCCAGATCTTCCTGGAATCGGACCTGTTCTACCAGGGCATCCGCCCGGCGGTGAACGTGGGCATCTCGGTGTCCCGCGTGGGCTCCTCGGCCCAGATCAAGGCCATGAAGCAGGTGGCCGGCTCCATCAAGGGCGAGCTGGCCCAGTACCGGGAGATGGCCGCCTTCGCCAAGTTCGGTTCGGATCTGGACGTGACCACCCAGCGCCAGCTGGCGCGCGGCGAACGCCTGACCGAGCTGTTGAAGCAGCCCCAGTACTCGCCGCTGGCGGTCGAGGAGCAGGTGGTGTCCATCTATGCGGGCACGCGCGGCTATCTGGACAAGCTGGCCGTTTCGGACGTGCAGCGCTTCGAGCGCGAGCTTCTGGCCCGCATCCACTCGAACCACGCCTCCCTGCTGGAGGGCATCCGCACCAAGAAGGCGCTGACGCCCGAGCTGGAAACCGAGCTGAAGTCGGCTCTGGACGCCTTCGCCAAGACCTTCGCCTGATCGTCCGAACCTTTAGGAGCTAGAGGAACGCCGGATGGCCAGCCTCAAGGAAATGCGCAATCGGATCGGAAGCGTGAAAGCCACGCAGAAGATCACGAAAGCCATGCAGATGGTCGCCGCGGCCAAGCTGAAGCGTGCCCAGGACCAGGCCACGTCCGCCCGGCCCTATGCCGAAAAGATGGCCTCGGTCATCGCCAACCTGGCGCAGGGCGTTTCGGGCGACGATGCGCCGAAGCTGCTGGCCGGAACCGGCGCGGACCAGAAGCATCTGATCGTGGTGGCCACGGCGGACAAGGGTCTGGCCGGCGGCTTCTCCACCAATGTGGTCCGGGCCGCGCGCGAGCGCATCAAGGCCTTGATCGCAGAGGGCAAGGACGTCCGCATCATCGCGGTGGGCCGCAAGTCCCGCGACCAGCTGCGCCGGCTCTTCGCCGACCGCATCATCCAGACGTTCGAGCTTTCCGAGCACAAGACCGTGGGCCTGCACTCGGCCCAGCCCATCGCCGAGCTGATCGCCGATGAGTTCGAATCCGGCCGGGCCGACGTGGTCACCCTGTTCTACAGCCGCTTCCGCTCGGTGATCTCCCAGGTTCCCACCGCCAAGGGTCTTGTCCCCGCCGAGGTGGCCGCGGACGCCGAGCCGGTGGACCTGAACGGCGCGGTCTATGAATACGAGCCTTCCGAGGAGGAAATCCTGGAAACGCTCCTGCCGCGAAACATCACCACCCAGATCCTGGCCGCCCTCTACGAGAACCAAGCCGGCTTCTACGGCGCCCAGATGAGCGCCATGGACTCCGCCACCCGAAACGCGGGCGACCTGATCAACGCCCTGACCCTGCAGTACAACCGTTCCCGCCAGGCGCAGATCACCAAGGAGCTGATCGAGATCATCTCCGGCGCCGAAGCCCTCTGATCTGACGCAACACGATTTCCATACGGACAGCACCGATATGACCGACACCATCGCCCCCAAGAAGCCCGCCGCCCGCAAGCCCGCTGCGAAGAAGCCCGCTGTTGCGGCGAAGAAGGTCGCGCCCAAGGCCGCCGCCTCCGGCGCCACCGGCCGCATCGCCCAGGTCATCGGCGCCGTCGTGGACGTCGAGTTCGACGGCCACCTGCCGGCCATCCTGAACGCCCTGGAAACCCAGAACACCGACCAGAAGACGGGCGAGCCCTTCCGTCTCGTGCTGGAAGTGGCCCAGCACCTGGGACAGAACGTGGTCCGCACCATCGCTATGGACACCACCGAGGGCCTGACCCGCGGCCAGCCGGTGACCGACACCGGTTCGTCCATCATGACCCCCGTGGGCCCCGGCGCCCTGGGCCGCATCATGAACGTGGTGGGCGACCCCATCGACGAAGCCGGTCCGATCAAGACCGACATGTACCGCCCGATCCACCGCGAGGCCCCCAGCTTCGAGGAGCAGTCCACCAGCTCGGAAATCCTGGTCACCGGCATCAAGGTCATCGACCTGATGTGCCCCTACACCAAGGGCGGCAAGATCGGCCTGTTCGGCGGCGCCGGCGTGGGCAAGACCGTGACCATGCAGGAGCTGATCAACAACATCGCCAAGGCCTACGGCGGCTACTCCGTCCTGGCCGGCGTGGGTGAGCGCACCCGCGAGGGCAACGACCTGTATCACGAGATGATCGAGTCCAACGTGAACGTGGACCCGGCCAAGAACAACGGCTCCACCGAGGGCTCCAAGTGCGCCCTGGTCTATGGCCAGATGAACGAGCCTCCCGGCGCCCGCGCCCGCGTGGCCCTGACCGGCCTGGCCCAGGCCGAGTACTTCCGCGACGAGGAAGGCAAGGACGTTCTGCTGTTCGTGGACAACATCTTCCGCTTCACCCAGGCCGGCTCGGAAGTGTCGGCGCTGCTGGGCCGCATCCCCTCGGCCGTGGGCTATCAGCCCACCCTGGCCACCGAGATGGGCAATCTGCAGGAGCGCATCACCTCCACCAAGAAGGGCTCGATCACCTCGGTCCAGGCCATCTATGTGCCCGCCGACGACCTGACCGACCCGGCCCCCGCCGCCTCCTTCGCCCACCTGGATGCGACGACCGTGCTGAGCCGCGACATCGCCGCCCAGGCCATCTTCCCGGCCGTGGATCCGCTGGACTCCACCAGCCGGATCATGGACCCCCTGGTGATCGGCGAGGAGCACTACACCGTGGCCCGCCGGGTTCAGGAAGTGCTGCAGCAGTACAAGGGCCTGAAGGACATCATCGCCATCCTGGGCATGGATGAGCTGTCCGAAGAGGACAAGCTGGTCGTGGCCCGCGCCCGCAAGATCCAGCGCTTCCTGTCGCAGCCGTTCTTCGTGGCCGAGCAGTTCACCAACACCCCCGGCAAGTTCGTTGAGCTGGCCGACACCATCCGCAGCTTCAAGGCCATCGTGGACGGCGAATACGACCACCTGCCCGAGGCCGCCTTCTACATGGTCGGCGCCATCGAGGAAGCCGTCGAGAAGGCCGAGAAGCTGGCCGCGGAAGCCGCCTGATCATGGCCGGAAAGCTGAACTTCTCCCTCGTCTCGCCCGAACGCGAGGTCTTCTCCGGCCTGGTGGATCAGGTGGACGCGCCGGGCGTTGAGGGCGACTTCGGCGTCCTGCCCGCGCACGCGCCCTTCATGACCGCCCTGCGCGAAGGCCCGGTCACGGTGTTCGACGGTTCGGCCGTGCGCCGGTTCGAGGTCAAGGGCGGCTTCGCCGACGTCAACGCCGCCGGCCTGACCATCCTGGCCGAGGAAGCCGCCGAGGTCGCCGCCGTCTGAGGCGGACTTCAGACCTGACGATTCAGCCCCGTGCCGGTCGGCGCGGGGCTTTTTCGTGCGGCGCCGATTCGTCGCGGATGCGACCGGTTGCCAACGCCTCGCCACCTCTATATTGCGACGCATTCTTATTCTTACCGGAGCCTCCCCGTGTCCGTTCGTTCACCCGCCCGCCTGTCCGCCCTGTTGTCATCCGCCGCCCTGGTCGCCCTTGCGGGCGCGGCGCCGGCTCTGGCTCAGACCACCCCTGCGCAGGACGCTGACGCGACCGAGGTGGAGGAACTGGTCATCACCGGCTCGCAAGTGTCGGTTCCGCCTGCCTACGAGGGCGGACAGGTGGCCGCCGGCGGGCGCGTGGGCTTGTTCGGCGCCATGGACATCATGGACACGCCGTTCAACGTCACCAGCTACACCGAGGAACTGAGCCGCAACCAGCAGGCCCGCAGCGTGGCTGACGTGTTGCAGAACGACCCGGCCGTGCGCGTCTCCAAGGGCTTCGGCAATTTCCAGGAGTTGTACGTCATCCGGGGTTTCCCGGTGTACTCCGACGACATGACCTACAACGGCCTGTACGGCGTGCTGCCGCGCCAGTTCGTGGCCGCAGAGCTGCTTGAGCGGGTCGAGGTGCTGCACGGCGCCAGCGCCTTCCTGAACGGCGCCGCGCCCGGCGGCAGCGCCGTGGGCGGGGCCGTCAACCTGATGCCCAAGCGCGCCGGGTCCGAGCCCCTGAACCGGCTGACCGCCGGCTGGACCGGCGACGACGAAATCTACGGCGCCGCCGATCTGGCGCGCCGCTTCGGCGACGATAACGCCTATGGCCTGCGCCTGAACCTGGCGGGCCGCTCCGGACAGGGGGGCGTTGAGAACCAGAGCACCGACCTGCGCGTGATCGGCCTGGGTCTGGACCGGCGCGGCGACCGTGTGCGGTTCTCCGCCGACCTGGGCTGGCAGGACCACCACATCGACGCCCCGCGCCCGACCGTGACCCCGAACGGCGCCGTCCCGACGCCGCCGTCGGCCGATATGAATTTCGCCCAACCCTGGACCTACACCGACGAGCGTCAGCTGTTCGGCGCCGTGCGGGCCGAGTTCGACGTCACCGACCGCGTCAGCCTCTGGGCGGCCTTCGGCGGCCGCGACGGTCGCGAGGCCAATGTGCTGGCCAACCCGAACGCCGCGCCCGACGGAACCCTCAGCGCCTACCGCTTCGACAACGCGCGCGAAGACTCGGTCTGGTCCGGCGACGTCGGCCTGCGCGCCGAGCTGACCACCGGCGCCGTCGAGCACACGCTCGTCGCCTCAGCCGCCCATGTGGAGTCGGACTCGAAGAACGCCTACGCCTTCTCGAACTTCGCGGGATTCGCGGGCGACCTGTACAATCCCTTCCCCGTGACCGCGCCGACGCCCGACTTCTTCATCGGCGGCGACCTGGACGCTCCGCTGATCACCGAGTCGGTCAGCAACACCAGCTTCGCGATCGCCGACATGCTGTCCTTCCTGGACGACCGCATACTGGCCACGGTCGGCGCCCGCTATCAAGAGATCGAGACCCGCACCTTCGACTACAACACCGGCGCGCAGAACGGCGGCTACGAGGGCGACGCCGTTACGCCGGTCTTCGCTGTTGTCTGGCGCCCGACCCCGTCCGTTTCGCTCTACGCCAACTACGCCGAGGCCCTGCAGCCGGGCGCCACGGCCCCGGCCGTCAGCGGCGGCGTGCCCGTCACCAACGCCGGGGAGGTGCTGTCGCCCTTCCAGTCCGAACAGATGGAATTCGGCGTGAAGTATGACGGCGGCGCGTTCGGCGGGTCGCTCAGCGTCTTCAGCCTGACCCAACCGGTCGCCTTTGTTGAGAACAACATCTTCGGCGAGAACGGCGAGCAGGAGAACCGCGGCGTCGAGCTGAGCGTCTTCGGCGAACCCCTGCGTGGCCTGCGTCTGCTGGGCGGCGCCACCTGGCTGGACGCGGAAACCGACAGCGGAAACGCCCCCATCGGCGTGCCCGAGTTCCAGGCCACCCTGAACGCCGAGTGGGACGTGGCCGCCACGGGCCTCACGCTGGAGGGCCGCGTCGTCCACGTGGGCGAGCAGGCCGTCAACGCCGCCAACACCGTCGAGCTGGAAAACTGGACCCGCTTTGACGCCGGCGTGCGCTACGCCTTCGAGGCGGGGGACAAGCCGGTCACCCTGCGCGCGCGGGTGGAGAACGTCGCGGACGAGGACCACTGGGTCGCCGTCGGCGGCTTCCCCGGCGCCAACTACCTGACCCTCGGCGCCCCCCGCACCCTGCGCCTGTCCATCTCCACGGACTTCTAGGGCCCATGAAGACGGCCACGATCCGCGCCTGGTCGTGGGTTCACTCCTGGTCCAGCCTGGTCGCCACAGCCTTCCTGCTGATGCTGTGCGTGACCGGGCTGCCGCTCGTCTTCACCCATGAGATCGAGGAGGTGCTTCTCGATCATCAGTGGACCCCCGCCAACGCCGAGGGCCCGCTGCTGTCCCTCGATCAGGTGCTTGAGACGGCGCTGGCCCGCCACCCCGGCGACGTCCCGGCCTTCATGAGCTTCGATGTGGACCGCCCCGTGGTCAACGTCACCAGCCGCGCGCCGGACGCCCCCGCCGGCGCATACAATTTCCAGCCCATCGACCAGACCAGCGGCGCCCCCGCGCCCCCGGTGGCCGGCCATCCGGTGATGGAGTTCCTGCTCCAGCTGCACACCGACATGTTCCTGGGCCTGCCCGGCATGCTGTTCCTGGGCGTCATGGGGCTGATGCTGGTCGCGGCGGTGGTGTCCGGCGTCGTGCTCTACGCCCCCTTCATGCGGCGCCTGCCGTTCGGCACGGTGCGCACCCAGCGCTCCGCCCGCACCCGCTGGCTGGACTGGCACAATCTGCTGGGCGTGGTGACGGTGGCCTGGGTGCTGGTGGTGGGCGTCACCGGGGTGGTCAACACCCTGGCGGTCCCCATCATCGCCTACTGGAAGGACACCGCCCTGGCCGATCTGACGGCGCAGTACGACGCCCCCGTCGCCCTGACCGAGCGCGCCTCCCTCGACGCCGCCGTAGAGCGCGCCAGACAGGCCCTGCCCGGCATGACGCTTCAGTTCGTGGCCTTCCCCGGCTCGGACTATTCCACCGACAACCACTATGCGGTGTTCTTCCACGGCGACACGCCGGTCACGACGCACCTGATAACGCCCGCCCTGATCGACGCCCGCACCGGCGAGCTGGCCGCCGTGGCCCCCATGCCCTGGTATGTGAAGACCCTGTCCCTGTCCCAGCCCCTGCACTTCGGCGACTACGGCGGGCTGGCCCTCAAGATCCTGTGGGCGATCCTGGACGTGATCACCATCATCATCCTGGGCTCGGGCCTGTATCTGTGGGTCGCGCGTCGGAGGAAGCGGGCGTGAGTCGCAAGGACCAGTCCCTGACCACCATCTTCGCCGCCCCGCTGCTGCTGGCGGCTCTCAGCCTGACCGGCCTGATCGGCGCCCTGCTGGCCGACGGCGCCTGGGACTGGATCGGCGCGGCCCTACTGGCGACGCCCGTCGTGGCCGTCGGGTGGGCCCGGTTCAAGCGTGTGAAGCGCGGCGTCTGAACAGGATCAAGGCGGCGACGGATCAGGCCGGGCGGCGCTGGCGCATGGCCTGGACTATGGTGCCGTCGTCCAGCCAGTCCAGCTCGCCGCCCACGGGCACGCCGCGCGCCAGGCTGGTGATCTGAACCTCTGTCCCGGAAAGCCGGTCGGCCAGATAGTGGGCGGTGGTCTGGCCGTCGACGGTGGCGGGCAGGGCCAGCACCACCTCCTTGACCGCGCCCTCGCGGGCCCGTCCGATCAGTTCATTGATGCGCAGGGCCTCGGGGCCGACCCCGTCCAGCGCCGACAGCAGACCGCCCAGCACATGATACTTGCCGCGAAAGGCGCCCGACCGCTCCATGGCCCACAGGGCGCCGGCCTCCTCCACCACGCAGATCAGGCCGCCGTCGCGGGACGTGTCGGCGCAGATGGAGCAGGGATCCCGGGTGTCCGGCGCGCCGCATACGGAGCAGGACCGCACCTTGGCCGCCGTCTCCGCCAGCGACGCCGCCAGCGGCTCCAGAAGTTGTTCGCGCCGTTTCAGCAGGGCCAGCGCCGCGCGGCGGGCCGAGCGCGGCCCCATGCCGGGCAGCTTGGCCAGCAGGCCGATCAGGCGCTCGATCTCGGGTCCGGCGGACGCGGCCATTCAGATCAGAACAGCTTGGGCATGCCAGGGATGTTCATGCCCGCCATGGGACCGGCGGCCTCCCGCATCAGCTCGGCGTTTACGGCATCCAGCTTGCGCTTGGCGTCGGCGTGGGCGGCCACGATCAGGTCGGCCAGGATCTCGCCCTCGCCGGGCGCCATCAGGCTGTCGTCGATGGTGATGCGTGTAATCTCGCCCGGCCCCTTCAGGGCCACGGTGACCAGACCGCCGCCCGAGGTGCCCTCCGCCGAGGAGTCCGCCATCCTGGCCTGGGCGTCCTGCAGCTTCTGCTGCATGGCCTGGGCCTGCTTCATGAGTTCGTTGAGGTCTTTCATGCCGCCTATCTAATCGCGCCGGGCGGTCGATGACAGAGGGTTCCGCGCGGATTCCGGATCAGCAGTCCGCGCAGACCACCTGCTCCACCTTGCGGGGCCGCAGATAGTAGGTGTGCGAGAACCGGGTCATCTCGGGCAGCAGATCGGCGAAGGGCGATTCATAGTCGTAGGTGATCTCGGTCATGACCACGCTCTCCCCCACAGCGATCAGGCCGTCGGGGATGGTCACCTCGTCGCCCGGCGCGCGCGCCGTCATGCCCTGCCCCAGCGACCAGTCCACCTCCACCGAGCCGTCTTCCTGGCGGGTGACGGCGGTGGCGCGCTGGCTGAGCAGCTCGGCGTTGAACGGGCGCATCATCAGGTCGCCCACCTCGAACACGTCCGACACGTCCGCGCGAGTGACGGTCTCGTTCTGGGTGACCAGATCCGCCACAGCCGCTGCGGTGCGGCCCATGCGCTTCTGGGCCATAAAGGCCTGACAGAACTCGGCCAGGCCGAAATAGAACACGATGATGACCGGCGCGATCAGGGCGAACTCCACCGCCGACACGCCTCGACGGTCGCCTCTCAACCGGGTCAGCAGGCCCTTGTGATGCATGTCCCGACTCATGATCCGAAGGGCTCGTTGCGGAAGGCGGTGGTGGCGTTCAGGACGCGCTGGCCCGCGACCCTTTCGGCGCCCTGGTTGACCAGCGGGGTGAACAGGGGCTGGGGATACCAGGCGCTGACCAGGATGATGTCGCCCGGTCCGCCCATGGCGAACAGCAGGCCGGCCTCGGACAGCTCGCCCTCGTCGTCCACAGGATCAGGCGGCGTCTGGCCGGTGAAACGGGGCAGAACCCGCACATCCACCAGCAGACGGTCGCCGCAGCGGTCCTGGAACACCCCCATGCGGGAACAGACCTCTTCCCTGAATTCGGCGGCGCCCATGGATCGTTCGTGGGCCTGGCCGGTGCGGACCAGCCGGCCCGTCTGGCTGACGGCGCTTTCCAGGGTCACGTCCATCATGAACAGCACGCCCAGCTCGATCAGGGCGAACATCATGAACAGGAACGGGGCGGCCACGAAGGCGAACTCGATGGCGGTCGCGCCGTCCTGGTCACGTCGGAATCGTTTCAGCAGCCGCCGGGCCATCGGTTCCCCTCCGCCCACGCTCAGGGGGCGCCGTCGGGGTCAGGCGTCTGGCGCGGACTGGGCGCGCAGCTGGCGCCGCAGGCCATGTCCACAGACTGACCGCCCCGCCAGACACGCACATGGCCTGCGGCCGGCGAGGTCACATTGACCACGGTCTGGAACAGGGTTCGACCGATGGCGTCCACCACCACCAGTTCGGTGGAGCCGAAACCCCGGCCGGTGATGAACAGGGTGGAGGCGTCCACCACGGTGACATCGGCCACGTCCGGATTGGCCACGATCACGGACGAGGCCGCGCCGCGCAGCTGGATCCGCTGCACCCGGTCGATCTCCACATCCAGCGAGCGGCTCTGGGCGACGGCGGCCAGGGGCGCTGCGGCGGTCAGGGTAATGGCGACGGCGAGAACGGACGCGAGGCGGCGCATGGCGGGTCTCATCGAAAGGCGCGCGGGGCGCGCGCGAGGCCGCACACTGCGGGAAACCCCTCAACAAATCCTGAAAGAGCGCAGCGCAGCCCCAAGCCTCGGTTAACAGCGATTAATCATGAATACTCGCTAACGATGAATATCGCCAAGATCGTCCATCCGTTTTACTTGCCATTAAGTAGGGGCGCCCCATGGTCGCGAACGTAAACGGGGGTCTGGCGGGCAATCCGGCGGCCCTGATCCGAAACTTTTGCTCGCCTGGATAAACAAGGAAGATTCACATGAAGACGTTCATCAACAAGTTCGCCAAGGACGAATCCGGCGCCACGGCCATCGAGTATGGTCTGATCGCCGCGCTCATCGCCGTGGTCATCATCGGCGCCCTTCAGCTGCTGGGCGGCAACATGTCCACCGCGTTCACCTCGGTGGCCAATGCGGTCGGCGGCGGCGGCGGCGGTGAAGGCGGCGGCGAAGGCTAAGCCAGCCGTCTCAACGCAGACGAAACCGGAGGGCCGCGGCGGAAACGCCGCGGCCCTTTCGCTTTGTCTACGCCGCAAAGGCGGCCTTAACCTGCGCAGGCTAGACCGTGGCCCCAGATCAGGGGGCCCCAATGACCATCGCGCTCTTCATTCTTCTGGCCGCGCCGCCCGTGGTGGCGGTGATGGCGGCGGTGCGCGACCTGACCACCATGACCATTCCCAACTGGATGTCGCTGGTGCTGGCGGCCCTGTTCCTTCCGGCGGCGCTGGTGGCGGGTCTGGAGTGGCTTTCGATCCTGACCCATCTGGGCATCGGGGCTGCGGCCCTGGCGATAGGCATCGGCCTGTTCGCCCTGAGAGTTCTGGGCGGCGGCGACGCCAAGCTGCTGGCGGCCCTCAGTCTCTGGATGGGGTTGGAAGGCTCAGCGATTTTCGTGCTGTGGACCGGCGTCATCGGCGGCTTGTTCAGCCTGGCGCTGATTCTGGCCCGCGCGCGGTTCGCAGCCTGGGCGCCCGCCGCGCCCGGCTGGGTGGGTCGGCTGCTGGCCCCGGGCGGCGACATTCCCTACGGCGTCGCCATCGCCGCCGGCGCGCTTCTGGCCTGGCCCCACAGCACCCTGATGACGACCGCCTTCTGAATCCGGCGCTTAGGGACGCGTTAACCCGCGCCGGGCATGTTCGTTAACGACTGGGGGCTCGGAATCCGATTCCGCACGCCCCGTTCGGAGACGGCCAGGATGAAACCCGCCCGCATCGTCGTGATCTGCGTCGCCGCCGTGGCCGCCATCGGCCTGGCCCTGGTCGTGCGCGCCATGGGCAGCCGCGACGGCGAACCCGCCACCGTGGCCTCCGCCGCTGTGGAGGCGCCGCGCATGGCCCGGGTGCTGGTCGCCGCCCGCGACCTTCAACCGGGCAAGCGGCTGGAATCGGCCGACATGGAATGGAAGGACTGGCCCCTGGACGGCCTGAACCCAACCTACATCACCGACGGATCCGTACCGCTGCCCGCTGCCGAGGCCGAGGACGCCGCTGAAACCCCCGAGAATCAGGTCGAGGGCGCCGTCGAAGGCGCCGCCCGCGTGGTCGAGCGCGTGGCCGGAACCGGCGCCCAGGCCGACTATGTGGGCGCCGTGGTGCGCGAGCCGTTCGTGGCCGGCGAGCCCATCGTGGTGCGCAAGATCGTGCGCGCTGGCGACAGTGGCTTCCTGGCCGCCTATCTGGAGCCCGGCATGCGGGCCATGGCCATCCGGGTCTCGGTGGAGACGGCGGCGGGCGGGTTCATCCTGCCGGGCGACCGGGTCGATGTGGTGATGACCCGCGAACTCGACAGAAACAGTTCCGCTCCCGACTCCGCCGGGCGCCGGCACGTGGCCAGCACGGTCATGCAGAACGTCAAGGTCCTCGCCATCGACCAGACCACCCAGGCAGGCGAGGATCAGGCTGTGGTGGGCGCCACCGCCACCCTCGAGGTCACCCCCGGCGACGCCGAGGTGCTGACCCTGGCGCGGGCGGAAGGCGATCTTTCGCTGATGCTTCGCTCCTACGCCGACTCCGCCGGCCCGTCCGGCCGCACGGGGCGTCTGGGCGCCGGCGCGGACTCCCACGCGGTGCGGGTGCATCGCGGCGATCAGGTGGAAGTGGTGGTGGTCCAATGAGAACCCTGCTCGCCTTTTCCGCCGCCCTCGCCCTGGCCGTGGCCCCCATCGCCTCCGCTCCGGCCGAGGCCCAGTCCACCATCCGCGTGGCGGTGGGCGGCGAGAGCCAGTCCCTGAACCTGCCGCGCGGACGTTCGGCGGCCATCGACCTGCCGGTGGATGCGCGCGACGTCATCGTCTCCAATCCGGCGGTGGCCGAGGCCATGCTGCATTCGCCCCGCCGCATCACCATCATCGGCGTGGCCCCGGGTGAAACCGACGCGGTGTTCCTGGACGCCTCGGGCCGCTCGATCCTGAACCTCAGCGTTCGCGTGGACGCCGGGGTCGGCGCTCTGACCGACACACTCAATCGCCTTCTGCCCGGCACGAGCATTTCGGTCGAGGCGGTGAATGAAAGCATCATCCTGACCGGCAGTGCGGCTACGCCGTCCGAGGCCGAACAGGCTGTCCAGATCGCCCGACAGTTCGTCAGCGAGCCGGAGCGGGTCATCAGCATGATCGGCGTGACCGGCGCCGATCAGGTGACACTGCGCGCCCGCGTCGTCGAGGTTCAGCGCAGTTCGGTGCGCCAGCTCGGTCTGGACCTGAATGCCCTGGTGGCCAGCGCCGGCGACACCTTCACCTTCGAGCAGACCGCCACCTACGGCGTCAGCGGCGCTATCCTGGGCGGCGGCGCCATCGGGTTCGAGGACACGGGCCCCGAAAGCATGGCCGCCACCCTGCGCGCCTTCGAGCGGGTGGGCCTGATCCGCACCCTGGCCGAGCCGAACCTGACGTCCATCAACGGCGAGAACGCCAGCTTCCTGGCGGGCGGCGAGTTCCCCGTGCCCGTGGGACGCGACCAGCAGGGCAACATCCTGACCGAGTACAAGCCCTACGGCGTGGCTCTGTCCTTCCGTCCGATTGTGCTGTCGGGCGGCCGTATTTCGCTGCAGATCTCCACCGAAGTGTCCGAACTGACCAGCCAGGGCGCCCTGACCCTGGGGGCCGGCACGCCCAACGCAATCACCCTGCCCGGCCTGAACGTGCGCCGCGCCCAGACCACGGTGGAGCTGCCGTCGGGCGGGGCCATGATGATCGCGGGCCTTCTACAGGAATCCACCCGCCAGAATCTGGACGCCCTGCCAGGCGTCACCAACCTGCCGGTGCTGGGGGCCCTGTTCCGATCGCGCGACTATCTGATGGGCGAGACCGAGCTGGTCATCATCATCGAGCCGTTCATCGTCTCGCCGACCGACCGCGACCGGATGCAGACGCCCGCCGACGGCCTGCAGATCGCCGGCGACGCCGAGTCCATCTTCTTCGGTCAGCTGAACCGCGCCTATGGCACCCCCGCCCCGTCCCCCGGTTCGCCCTCCACCGGCTGGCAGGGTCCGGTGGGCTATGTGATCGAGTGAGGACGCCCATGACCCGCGCCCGCCCCCTTCTCATGATCGCCCTGGCCTCGGCCGTGCTGTCGGCCTGCGCCTCGGCGCCCGCCGCACCTGTTCCGCTGACGCCCCTGTCGCGCTGGAGCCTGCAGGTTGAGGAAGGCGTCGACCGCATCGCCCTGGCGGTGCACGAGACCGGCCTGTCGCCCAATCAGCGCGCGGCCCTGTCCGCCCTCGCCGGTCGCTTCGCCCATACGGGCGGCGACGTGATCGTGGTGCAGACCCCCGCCGGAAACGACCCCGTGGCGGCCGAGGCCGCCTGGGGGGCGCGCGCTGCTCTTCAGGAGACCGGCGTCCCGGCCGAGCGCATCCGGGTCGAGTCCTACCACGCGCCCGATCCGCGCGCGCCGGTGCTGGCCGGCTTCACGACGGTCCAGGCCCATGTGCCCCGTTGCGGCGCGGCCAGCGACAATCTGGCCCGGGTCGGACCCGGCCAGACGCCGTCCAACTTCGGCTGCGCCGTCAACGCCAATCTGGCGGCCCAGATCGCCGACCCGCGCGACATCGTCGCCCCGCGCCCCATGACCCCGGCCGACGCCGGGCGCCGGGCCGTGGTGTTCGACAACTACCGCGCCGGCCAGCCGACCTCGGCGCCCCAGGAAGAGCTGGTCAGAAGCCGTGTCTCGCAGGCGGTGGACTAGGAGCGGCTGACCCCATGAACAACGCCTTCGCGCCCCAGCCCTTCGAATCGTTCGAGGACGATCTGGACCTGGATCTGGGTCCGCCGCCTTCCGGCGCCGACGCGCCCGATCATCAGCCGCTTCAGTTCACCCCCGCCCAGCCGACCGCGTCCCAGGCCCCCCAGCCGCCGGCGCCTTTCAATCCGGTGGGCGAACTGGTCGCCGGCGCGGCCGAAGCCTTCTCGCCTCCGGCGCAGACGGTCGATGTCTCGGTCCCGCGCATCGCCATCCACATCTTCGCGGAACGTCAGGACACCCTGGCCGCCGCCGAGCGCGCCGGTCAGGACCGCCGTCTGGCCCGCGCCACCACCCAGGTGCGCCTGGGCGGTGTCGCCGCCGCTGTCGAGACATACGCCCACGAACCCACCCCGCCCCTGATCGTGGTGGAGTGCCTCGCCGGGGCCCATGAACTGCTGAACGAGATCGACCAGCTGGCCCAGGTCTGCGACCAGGGCACCAAGGTGGTCATCATCGGCCCCACCAACGACATCCTGCTTTACCGCGAGCTGATGCGGCGCGGGGTCAGCGAATATCTGGTGGCGCCGATCCAGCCTCTGCAGCTGATCGCCGCCATCGGCGGCCTGTTCAACGACCCGGCCCAGCCCTTCGTGGGTCGGTCCATCGCCTTCGTCGGCGCGCGGGGCGGAACCGGCGCGTCGACGGTGGCGCACAACACAGCCTGGGCCATGTCCGAGCGGATCGGGGCCAATACGGTGATCGTCGATTACGACCTGCCGTTCGGCACCGCCGGGCTGGACTTCAATCAGGACCCGCTGAACGGCGTGGCCGACGCCCTGAACCAGCCCGAGCGGCTGGACCAGACCCTGATGGACCGGATGATGGTGCGCTGCACCGACCGGCTCAGCCTGTTCGCCGCGCCCGCGACCCTGGACACCGACTGGGACATCGCGCCCGAGGCCTTCGAGGAGGTCACCACCCGCATCCGCCAGAGCGCGCCCTTCGTGGTGCTGGACCTGCCCCACCAGTGGAACGGCTGGGTGCGGCGCAGCCTGATCGCCGCCGACGAGGTGGTGGTGGTGGCCACGCCGGACCTGGCGTCCCTGCGCAACGCCAAGAACATGATGGATCTGATCCGCCAGGGCCGCCCTAATGACGCGCCGCCCCGGCTGGTGCTGAACCAGGTGGGCGTTCCGGGCCGCCCGGAAATCCCCGCCAAGGATTTCGGCGCCGCGCTGGGCGTGCACCCCAGCCTGACCATCCCGTTCGAACCCAAGGTGTTCGGCGCCGCCGCCAACAACGGCCAGATGATCCTTGAGGCGGCGGGCAAGTCCAAGGCGGCCGAGAGCTTCCAGACCCTGGCGCAGATCGTCTCGCGCCGGGAAATCGCGGCCCTGCCCGCCAGCAAGACCAAGGGCGGCTCGCTCTTCGGCAAGCTGTTCAAGCGCTAGGTGTTCGGCAAGCGCACAGCCCAGGCCGGACAGACCGCGGCGCCCATGCGCCCGGCGCCCCAGTCCGCGCCCCAGTCCGCGTCAAGGCTTCAGCCGGACGCCCTGGCGCCCGATGATCTGGACGACTTCGATGACATGCCCCAGCCCGGCCAGGGGCGTCAGGCCAAGCCCTATGTGTCGCCGCCGCTGGGTGACGAGCCCGCGCCCGACCGGCTGGAGGCTCTGGCCACGGCGCCGAAGCCGTCCGCCGCGCCCAATCCCTCGGGCCCTCGTCCTTCCGGCACAGGCCCGCGCCAGACCACCGGCTTCGAACAGCTGAAGAAGGCCCAGGCGGTCGCCGAGATCGTCCGCGAGCAGTCCGATTATTATCACGCCACGAAGACCACCATCTTCAACGCGCTGATGAACACCATCGACCTGGCCCAGCTGGCCCAGCTGGACACCAAGGCCGCGTCCGAGGAAATCCGCGACATCGTCGCCGAACTGGTGGCGATCAAGAACGTCTCCATGTCCGTGGCCGAGCAGGAGCATCTGGTCCAGGACATCGTCAACGACGTCCTCGGCTATGGTCCGCTGGAACCGCTGCTGGCCCGCGACGACATCGCCGACATCATGGTCAACGGCGCCGGCCGGGTCTTCATCGAGGTGGGCGGCAAGGTTCAGCTGACCAATGTCCGCTTCCGCGACAACGCCCAGTTGATGAACATCTGCCAGCGGATCGTGTCGCAGGTCGGCCGCCGGGTCGACGAGAGCTCGCCCATCTGCGACGCCCGCCTGCCGGACGGATCCCGCGTCAACGTCATCGCGCCGCCGCTGGCCATCGACGGTCCGACCCTGACCATCCGGAAGTTCAAGAAAGACAAGCTGACCATGAAGAATCTGGTGGAGTACGCCTCCATCAGTCCCGAAGGGGCGCGGGTTCTCGGCGTCATCGGCGCGTCGCGCTGCAATCTGGTCATTTCGGGCGGCACCGGCTCGGGCAAGACGACCCTTCTGAACACCCTGACCGCCTTCATCGACCCCACCGAGCGGGTGGTGACCTGTGAGGACGCGGCCGAACTTCAGCTTCAGCAGCCCCACGTGGTCCGCCTCGAGACCCGCCCGCCGAATCTGGAGGGCCAGGGCCAGATCACCATGCGCGATCTGGTCAAGAACTGCCTGCGCATGCGTCCTGAGCGGATCATCGTCGGCGAGGTGCGCGGACCGGAGGCCTTCGACCTGCTTCAGGCCATGAACACCGGCCACGACGGCTCCATGGGCACCCTGCACGCCAACAGCCCCCGCGAAGCCATCAGCCGTATGGAGTCCATGATCACCATGGGCGGCTACGGCCTGCCGTCCAAGACCATCCGCGAGATGATCGTCGGCTCCATCGACGTGATCGTCCAGGCCGCCCGCCTGCGCGACGGCTCGCGCCGCATCACCCACATCACCGAGGTGGTCGGGCTGGAAGGCGACGTGATCGTGACCCAGGACCTGTTCGTCTACGAAATCACCGGCGAGGACGAGAACGGCCGCGTGATCGGGCGTCACCGCTCCACCGGCATCGCCCGGCCCCGGTTCTGGGACCGCGCCCGCTACTACGGGCTGGAGCGCGAGCTGGCCGAAGCCCTGGACGCGGCGGAATAGGCCATGCTGGAGCTCACCGCCGCCGTTTTGGCCTTCGTCGTCATCGCCAGCCTGGGCTGGGTGTTCGTCGGCGGCGACGACTCATCGACCCGGGCCGTCAAGCGCGCCCAAGGCTTCGGCAATCCGAAGAAGGCCCAGGCCGCCGCCCGCGCCGCCGCGGCCAATACGCCCGAACAGCGCCGCAAGCAGATCATGGATCAGCTGAAGGAGTCCGACCGCAAGGAGCGCAAGGCCCGGGTGACCATGGCCGCCAAGCTGCGTCAGGCGGGCCTGTCCATGAAGATGCGCACCTTCATCCTGTTCAGCGTCATCTCCGGCCTTGTCCTGGGTCTGGTGGCGCTGGTTCTGGGGCTGAATCTGCTGCTGGCCATGGGCGTGGGGCTGATCGGCGGTCTTGGCCTGCCCCGCTGGGTCGTCGGCTTCCTGGGCAAGCGCCGGATGAAGAAATTCTCGGGCGAGTTCGCCAACGCCGTGGACGTGATCGTGCGCGGCATCAAGTCCGGCCTGCCGGTCCACGACTGTTTCAAGATCATCGCCCGCGAGAGTCCCGCCCCCCTGGGCCCCGAGTTTCAGCGGCTGGTGGAGGGGCTCGGCGTAGGCCTGACCCTGCCGCAGGCGCTTGACCGCATGTACGAGCGCATGCCGACGCCCGAACTGCGGTTCTTCGCTATCGTCATCGCCATCCAGCAGAAGACCGGCGGCAATCTGGCCGAGGCCCTGAGCAATCTGTCGTCGGTGCTGCGTTCGCGACGCATGATGGGTGAGAAGATCAAGGCCATGTCGTCCGAGGCGGTGGCCTCGGCGGGCATCATCGGTTCGCTGCCCCCGGCGGTGATGCTGATCGTGATGATCACCACGCCCGCCTACATGACCCTGCTATTCACCGACTCCCGCGGCCAGATCATGCTGCTGATCTCGGCCGTGTGGATGTCCATGGGGATCTTCGTGATGAAGCGCATGATCTCGTTCAAGTTCTAGGGGCGGCGCATGGACCTGATCGCCTTCTTCACGGATATGCAGAACCTGCTGTCGATCGCTGTGGGGGTGCTGGTGTTCGCCACCCTGGTGACGGTTCTGGGCTCCATGACCCAGGGCGCCCAGCTGGAGGGCCGCATGAAGGCCGTGGCCGTGCGGCGCGAAGAACTGCGCCGCCGCTCGCGCGAGGCCATCGTCCGCAACGGCCAGGGCGGACTGCGCCATACGGACGAGGGCTTCAAGAAGCGGGTGGTGGAGCGGCTGAACCTCACCAAGCTACTGGAAGACCCCAAGGTGGCGGACAAGATGGCCCAGGCGGGCTTTCGCGGGCCCCGGCCCCTGACCACCTTCTATTTCTTCCGCTTCGCCACCCCGTTCGTCTTCCTGGCCGTGGCGATCTTCTATTTCTACGTCCTGGGCGTGATGGACCTGCCGTCCATGTCGCGCCTGGCGCTGACAGTGATGGCGGCGGGCGCCGGTTTCTATGCGCCGAACCTGTACCTCGAGAACCGCATCGCCAAGCGCAAGACCTCGATCATGCAGGCGTTTCCCGACGCCTTGGACCTGATGCTGATCTGCGTGGAGTCCGGCATGTCCGTGGACACCGCCATCGCCAAGGTGAGTCAGGAGATCGGCGGCCGCTCCATCGAACTGGCCGAGGAGATGTCCCTGCTGTCGGCCGAGCTCAGCTATCTGCCCGACCGGCGCCTGGCCTATGAGGGCATGTCCCGGCGCACCAACCATCCGGGCGTGAAGGCGGTCATGACTTCCATGATCCAGTCCGAACAGTACGGCACCCCCCTGGGCACCGCGCTTCGCGTCATGGCCAAGGAAAACCGCGACCTGCGCCTGTCCGCCGCCGAGAAGAAGGCCGCCGCCCTGCCGGCCAAGCTGACCGTGCCGATGATCCTGTTCTTCCTACCGGTGCTGTTCATCGTCATCCTGGGTCCGGCGATCATCAAGATTCAGGATACCATGTAGGGGCCCTATGCTCGCGTCGCGGACGCTCGCGGCTTGAGGGCGTGGGCTCTTGTCCTGAGATGCCCCGATTGGCGCGAGGCGCTCTCGCGCCCGCGCTCAAGCAGCGAGGGACCGCGTCCCGAGCGGTAGCGCAAAATGATCGCTCAGCGTCCCGACAGGGATTCCCACGTGCGCGGGGCGGCCGTCTGAGACCCCGCTCCAACCTGTTCGCCCAGCCACTGCAAATTCTGATCAGCCTGTTCGGGCGGCAGGTGACGGCGCAGGATCTGCTCGGCCTCGGCGCGGTTGCCGTTCAGGCCCAGCACGAGGGCCAGGTTCTGGCGCATCTGCAAGGTGGCGTCCGGATGGGCCGCGGCGCGGCGCAGCAAGGGTTCGGCGTTCGCTGAATCGCCGCCGGCCACCATGGCCATGGCCATGTTCGACAGCACCTTGGGGTTCTCCGGCGACAGGGCCAGAGCCGCCGTCCACGCCGCCTGGGCGTCAGCCGGACGGCGCACCTGCTGATAGGCCACGCCCAGCAGCGACAGCGGGCGCCAGTCGTTCGGCGCCGCGTCACGCGCCTGCTCCAGCGCCTCGACGCCATAAAAGGCCTGGCCCCGCGCGATGTGGGCCCGGCCCACTTCCAGCATGGCCTCCACATTGCCGGGCTGGATCATCAGAACGTTCTGCGCCGCCTCCACCGCCTGGTCATGGCGGCCCATTTCGCGAAGGGCCTCCGCCAGACGGACCCCGGCGACCGGATCGGCGGGGTTGAGATCCGCCTCACGCGCCCAGAACACCGAGCGCGCCAGCGGGTCAGCGCGCTCATAGGCGGCGCGCTGCTCGGCCGTTGCGGGCGCGGCGGCAGGCGCCGTGGACGTCTCCTGCCCAAAGGCCGGAGCGGCGGCGGCGAGGATGAGGGCGGTTGCGGCGAGGGTCAGCTTGCGCGACATGGATCGGGTCCGAACGGTTTCCTGCATGCCGGAGTCTGGCCCGTTCGCGTCAATCCTTGGTTAATCCTCGAAAGACCGCCATGCCCGACGC
Source organism: Brevundimonas sp. (assembly GCF_047617075.1). Classification (GTDB taxonomy): domain Bacteria; phylum Pseudomonadota; class Alphaproteobacteria; order Caulobacterales; family Caulobacteraceae; genus Brevundimonas. The sequence goes on along the minus strand of NZ_JBLGCI010000005.1, from coordinate 117,057 downwards.
CGTCATCGCCTCTGTCACAGGACACGCCGTTCCCATCCGCCTCGTCGCCGAGGGGGCCGAAATCACGGACGCCCGCGCCGCCGCCTGGGCCGGCGCCAACGGCTTCAAGAGCGCGCGCGGCGAACTTCTGGCGGTTCCGGGGGAGGACGGCGGCGTCGAGGCGGTCCTGTGGGGCGCGGGCGAAACCTTCGATCCCATGACGGCCCGCGCCTTGCCCGCCCGCCTTCCCGTCGGGGACTACGTCCTTGAGGGGCTGGATGACGGCGACGCGGCCCTGGCGGCGCTGGCCTTCGCCCTGGGGGCCTACCGGTTTGATCGCTACAAGCCTCGGAAGGACAAGGGCGCCGCCCGTCTGGTCGCCCCGGGCGGAGTCGATCTGGACGATCTGACCCGCATCGCCGCCGCCGCCGCCCTGGCCCGCGAGATGGTGGACACCCCGGCCGCCGACATGGGGCCGCTGCAGATCGAGACCATCGCCCGCGAGATCGCCGAGGAGTCCGGCGCGGCCATTACCGTCACCACCGGCGACGCCCTTTTGGAGGCGAACTATCCGGCCGTTCACGCCGTGGGCCGCGCCGCCGCGCCGCACCGGGCGCCGCGCCTGATCGAGATCGGCTGGAATCTGGACAAGGCCGACCTACCGCTGGTGGCGCTGGTGGGCAAGGGGGTGGTGTTCGATTCCGGCGGACTGGACATCAAGCCCGCCGCCGGCATGCGCAACATGAAGAAGGACATGGGCGGCTCCGCCCACGCCCTGGCGCTGGGGCGGCTGGTCATGCAGGCCGGACTGAAGGTCCGTCTGGTCGTGCTGGTAGCGGCGGTTGAGAACGCCATCTCCGCCGACGCCTTCCGGCCCGGCGACATCCTGTCCACCCGCGCCGGTCTGACCGTGGAGGTCGGCAATACCGACGCCGAAGGTCGCCTCATCCTGGCCGACGCCCTGACGCGAGCGGGCGAGCATGATCCCGACCTGACCCTGGATTTCGCTACCCTGACCGGCGCCGCCCGCATCGCCCTGGGCCCCGAATTGCCGCCGGTCTACACCGATGACGACGCGCTGGCCGCCGATCTGCTGGACGCCGCGCGCCGGGTGCGCGACCCCTTGTGGCGCATGCCCTTGTGGCCGGGGTACCGCGACAGCCTGAACAGCGAGATCGCCGATCTGCGCAACGATTCCGCGCCCTGGGCCCAGGCGGGATCGATCACCGCCGGCCTGTTCCTGCAGCGGTTCGCGCCGAAGACCGGGGTGTGGGCGCATCTGGACATCTTCGCCTGGAATCCACGCGCCCGCCCGGGCCATCCGGAAGGCGGAGAAGCCCAGTCCCTGCGCGCCTGTTTCCACATGCTGCGAACGCGGTATGGCTGACGGTAACCATCGATATTAACCGGCCCTTCGGCTTCACGGTGTAGAGTTTAAGGCTCCCGATCCACGGACGCCGCGCCTCTTGCCTCTGCCCCCCGATCCCGATCCGCGCGTGACCCTGGCCCGGCCCGACCTGGCCGAGCTGGCGCTCGAGGGCGTGCTCGCGGCCGGGGGCTACCGGGCGGTCACGCCGATGCAGTGCGTCCTGCCCGTGACGCCGGTGCGCGCTGGAGCCGATGACGCTTCCCCCCTCCTCGACCAGCTGGCGTTCGGCGAGATCTTCGACGTGCTTGAGGTCGCAGGCGGCCGCGCCTGGGGCCGGTCGCGCCGAGACGGCGTGGTGGGTCATGCGCCGCTGGACGCGCTGACCGACGAAATTCTGGAGCCGACCCACCGGGTGGGCTCGGTCGACACGCCCATACTGGACGCCCCGGTATTCGATCAGGCCGCCGGCGCACAGCCGGTGGTTCTGGCCCTCAACGCCTTGGCGACCGTGCTGGAGACCCAGGGCGGTTTCGCCCGCGTCGCGCGACTGGGCTGGGTGGCCCTGGCCGATCTGGCCGATTTCCTCGCCTTCGACCCTGAGCCCGCAGCCGTGGCCGAGCGCTTCGTCGGCGCCCCGTTCCAGTCGGGTGGCCGCGACCGCGCCGGGCTGGACGCCCCCGCCCTTGTGCAACAGGCGCTCTACGCCTGCGGCCTTGGCTGCCCCCGCGCGGCGGACCAACAGCAGGAACTGGGCCGCCCCGCCGATGTCGCCGCCCTGACGCGCGGCGATCTGATCTTCTGGCCGGATCACGTGGCCATGATGCTGGACGCCGAACGCCTGATCCACGCCGATCCTGACCGAGGCGTGGCGGTGGAGGCCCTGACCGACGCCCTGGCGCGCCGGGATCAGCCGAGCGCCTGCCGACGGATCTGACGCTCTGCGCGCGCAACAAAAAGGCCCGGATCAGCGATCCGGGCCTTTTATCGTTTCAGGGTTCTGACCCTCAGTTCTGGTCGCTGCTTTCCGCCGCCGGCTGAGCCGGGCTGGTGGCCTCTTCGTCCGGCTGGGCGCCGATTCCTTCGTCGGGGGTCTGCTCCAGGCCCTCGCCCTCCGCGGCTTCACCCTCGGCGGGCGCTTCTTCCTCGGCGCCCGGCTGGCGCGAGGGATCCGGCGCCGGGATGGCGTAGCCGCCCGAGCCCTGCGAGCGCAGGTAGGCGATCAGGGCCACCCGCTCCTCGGTGTTGCGTATGCCGGCGAAGGACATCTTGGTGCCGCGCACGTGGCGCGAGGGCGCAGTGATGAACTGGTCCAGCTCGTCATAGGTCCAGTTGGGGTTCGCCACCGCGTGTTCACGCAGGGCCGGCGAATAGTCGAAGCCGGCGCTGTGCAGGATCGGACCGCCGACCACGCCGTAAAGGTTCGGACCGATGCCGTCGGCCCCGCCCTGATTGATGGTGTGGCAGGCGGCGCAGCGGGCGAAGGCGCGCTCACCGGCAGCCACATCAGCCACCGGCAGGACCGTACCCCAATCCGGCGGCAGCTCCACCTCGGCCTCACCGCCCGCGGCTTCTTCAGGGGCGTCGATGAAATAGCCCATCTTTTCCGGCTGTTCGCTGGAATAGACGAACCCCGACACCTGATTGACGCCCAGGATGACGAACACGGTCGCCAGGCCGGCGCCGAAAATCTTGTTCCACTTCAGATCGCCGCTCATGCGCGTGGTCGAGTCCCGTGTAGAGGGCCGAAATCCGGCCAAGGTCCATGGTTTGCGGCTGTCTTACACGGCCCGGCGGGGTTCGCAACCGCCTGAACGGCGTCCCGGCGTCGCAGGGGTCAATCCTCGCCGTGCGCCCATGCCTCCAGCAAGGTGCGGGCGATGGCGATGGGGGGCGGGGCCAGAACCTCGGCGTGGGTTCCCGCCAGCACGGCGCGGGCCTCCTCACGGGTCAGCCAGGCCACGGCTTCCAGCTCGGTCTGGTCGGGCGCCGCCCGGTCATGACTGACGTCGCAGATCAGCCCGATCATCAGCTGGGACGGGAACGGCCAGGGCTGGCTGGAGTGATACCGCACGGCGGTGACCTCCAGGCCGGACTCCTCGGCCACCTCCCGCGCACACGCCTCCTCGATGCTCTCGCCCGGTTCCAGAAACCCGGCCAGGGCCGACATGCGCCCGGCGGGCCAGGACGCCTGACGACCCAGAAGGCACCGCCCTTCAAAGACCGGCAACATGATCACCACCGGGTCAACCCGTGGGAAATGCTCGACCGCGCACGCCGGACAGACCCGCCGCCAGCCGCCGGCCGAATCCCGCGTTTCGGTCCCGCAGGCCGCGCAGAAGCCATGCCGACGCCGCCAGTCGAACAGGGACTTGGCCGCCCCCGCCATGGCCGCCTCGTGGCCGGGCAAAAGGGCCGCCGCCGCCCGCATTTCGTGAAACGCCCCCAGGCCCATGACCGGTCCGGCCGCCGGATCGGCCGCGCCCTCGAACTCCACCGCGAAAACCGGCGCGTCCTTCCACAGGCCCAGAAAGGCGCGGCGGTCACGGGTCAGGTCCATGGCGTGGGGCATGTCGAGCCAGACCAGACGTGGCCCGCTCGCATGATCCTCGATCAGGGGTCGGCCCTCCCACAGGGCCAGCGCCAGGGCGTCAGGATTCTCTTCCTGCTGCGCGATCCACTCGGGATCGTTGCGCCGGTCGCCCGCCCGGTCCAGCGGGTTGCCGCAGAAGGTGTTCTGGGGAAAAGCCATCGCCGCCTATCTAGGCCTGCGCGCCCGGCGCCGGAAGGCCCCGCTTGATCAATCAGCCTTTTGACGCCATATCCCCCCTCGGAGATCGGTGCGGGCGGAGGCTTCGCCAACCTGGTCAGGGCCGGAAGGCAGCAGCCACAACGAATTCACCTTCGGGTCGTGTCGGTCTCCACCTCTCATCTTTTTGCCCTAACGCTCGCCGCGCAGCGGCTCGCTGCTTGAGCGCGTGTTTTTCGCCCTATGCTCGCGTCGCGCTCAAGTAGGCCGAAGGCCGATAGCGTACAGAAATGTGGCTCGCTGCTTGAGGGCGTTTTCCGAAACTGTTGGAAATCGAGCGCGCCGTCTTCGCAGCGGCGGACTTCGCGCGCTATGACAGGGTATGAGCGATACGGACCTGAAATCGGACGGGCCTCCCTGGGAGGACGACGCCCTCGACGGCGGCGCGCCTGAGATCGAGGTCGAAGAGCGCGATCCCAACACCGACGACATGTTCGGGGCTCCGGCCGAGGCGCCGTCTGAACCGCCTCTCGAGGCGCCTGCTCCGGCTGCGGCCCAACCCGCGCCCCCGACCGATGACGTGGCCTACACCGTTCTGGCCCGGAAGTACCGGCCGCGCACCTTCGAGGACCTGATCGGTCAGGAGGCGATGGTGCGCACCCTGACCAACGCCTTCTCGTCCGGCCGCATCGCCCACGCCTTCATGCTGACCGGGGTGCGCGGTGTGGGCAAGACCACCACCGCCCGCCTGCTGGCCCGCGCCCTGAACAACGAGTCGGACACTATCGACCGCCCCTCCCTGGCCCTGACGGCCAGCGGCCGCCACGACGCGGCCATCATGGAAGGCCGGCACATGGACGTGATGGAGATGGACGCCGCCAGCCACACCGGCGTCAGCGACATCCGCGACATCCTGGACAGCGTCCGCTACGGCCCCGTCGAGGCGCGCTACAAGGTCTATGTGCTGGACGAGGTGCACATGCTCTCGACCCAGGCCTTCAACGCCCTGCTGAAGACCCTGGAAGAGCCGCCGCCCCACGCCAAATTCATCTTCGCCACCACCGAGATCCGCAAGGTGCCGGTGACCATCCTGTCCCGCTGCCAGCGTTTCGACCTGCGCCGGGTGGAGCCCGAGATCCTGTCCGAACATCTGGCCAAGGTGGCGGACAAGGAGGGCATGAAGATCGACAGCGAGGCCCTGGCCCTGATCGCCCGGGCAGCCGAGGGCTCGGTGCGCGACGGCCTGTCCCTGCTGGATCAGGCCCTGGTTCAGGCCGAGGGCGGCCAGATGGTCAAGGCCGAGGTGGTGCGCGACATGCTGGGTCTGGCCGACCGCACCCAGACCATCGCCCTGTTCGAAAGCCTGATGGGCGGCCGCACCCCCGAAGCGCTGGAGGCGTTCCGCCAACTCTACGGCTTCGGCGCCGATCCGGTTCAGGTGGTGAACGATCTGCTGGAGCACTGCCACGCGGCCTCGGTCTCCAAGATGCTGGGCCCGGCCGCCACCCGCCTTCCGAACGATCAGGCCCAGCGGCTGGCGGCCCTGGGCGCCTCCATTTCGGCCGGCTCCCTGTCTCGGGTCTGGTCCATGCTGCTCAAGGCCCATGAGGAAGTGCGCCGCGCGCCCAATCCCGCCGACGCGGTGGAAATGGCCATCGTCCGCCTCGCCTACGCCGCCGACCTGCCCGGGCCGGAAGAGGCGCTGAAGAAATTGCAGTCCGGTGAACCCATGGGCGGCGGCTCCGGCCCGTCCGGCCCGCGTGGCGGCGGCGGCGGGGCCAGCGCCCAGATCGCAGCGCGGCCGAGCGCCCAGCCCGAACAACTTCCCGACCCCCAGACCTTCGACCAGACCGTCGCCCTGATCGGCGAGAAGCGCGACATCGGGCTGCAGATGGACGTGCAGCGTTTTGTGCGCCTGATCGCCTTCAAGCCCGGCGCCATCACCTTCGAGCCGGTTCCCGGCGCGCCCCACGACCTGGCCCGCCGGCTGGCCTCGCGGCTCAAGGACTGGACCGGCCGCACCTGGCTGATCGCCGCCAACGGCCAGGGCGGCGGCGAGACCCTGATCGAGCGCGACCGCCGCGAGAAGGACCTGGCCCGCCAGGCCATTCTGGACGACCCGTTCGTCAAGGCGGTCATGCAGACCTTCCCCGGCGCCGAACTGGGCGAGGTCCGAACCCTCGCCCCCGCCGCGCCGGAAACCCCTGAAATCCCCGAGGACGCGTCGGACGAAGACTGAGCACCGGCAGCCGGAAGGTCGCCCGTCGAGGGCTCAGCTCTTCAGCAGGGCGCCGGACGCCGTCTCGATCTCCGCCTCCAGCCGCGCCATGAACTCGACCCGCTTCAGTCCGGCGGGCAGGGGCGGCAGGAAGGCGAAGGTGACCACGCCGGGGCGGTAGATGAACCCCTTGGCCGGCCAGCAGCGCCCGGAGTCCGTGGCCATCAGGTGGCACGGGGCGTCCAGATCGCGATAGATGGCCGCCACCCCGGGCTTGTAGTCGCCGGGCTGGCCCGGAAGCGTGCGGGTGCCCTCGGGGAAGATCAGAATCTGTCGCCCCTCGGCCAGCCGGGCGCGGGTCTGACGCACCATGTCCTTCAGCGCCTTGGCGTGGGCCGCCCGGTCCACGGCGATCATCTTCGTCTTCCAGGCGAACCAGCCGAAGAAGGGCAGCGGCATCAGCTCCTTCTTCAGCACGAAACAGGGATCGTCCATGAAGGTGAAGGGCGCCACGATGTCCAGCATGCCCTGATGCTTGCCGGCCAGAAGGGCGGCGCCCGTGGGCCGGTGCTCCAGTCCCGTCACAACCACCTGGATTCCGGCGATCCAGCGCAGGCCGAACAGCACGAAGCGCGCCCACAGCTTGATGACCCCCATGGCATGGCGGTGCGGCAGCAGCAGCGCGGGCGACAGGCCGATGGCGAACACCGGCATGGACAGCCAGAGCCAAAGGTTGAACAGAACAGAACGCAGTATAATCAAGCGCTTACGCCGCTTCCGGCTGAGGCTCAGGCTCACTCCGGCCGGTCAGGCCCAGCACCGTCTCGCGCACCAGAACCACCAGATACTTGTTGTACTCCAGCGCCATGCGCCGCGCGTCGCCGGGCGAGCGCCACCAGTTGTCCGTGTCCAGCGAGGGGGTGCGCACGGCGTGGGCGGTCAGGGCCACCTCGGGCGCCATGCCCCGGATCTCCAGCAGGCTGCGCGGCATGTGGTAGTCCGAGGTCACCACGATCAGGCTGTCGAAGTCCTTGGCCCGCGCCCAGGCGGCGATCTCCTGCGCATTGCCCATGGTGTCCTCGGCGTCGAAACCCAGATCCACGCAGCAGTCGAACAGGCGGCTTGAGCCCGGCGTCAGGGCGCGCAGCTCCTCGCGCCGCACCTCGCGGTTGACGCCGGACACCAGCAGCCGCTGAGCCTTGCCCTGCTCCAGCAGACGCACGGCGGCGTTGATACGCTCGGAAGACGGCCCCGTCAGGGCCACGATGCCGTCCGTCGCCGCCGGCTCGGGCGCGGGCGTGATGGCGCGCACCCGGTCCGCGAATGCGAACAGACCCACGGTCCACAGCAGGACGGCGATGACGATGACCGACAGTAATCTCATTCCACGCTCCCTGCCCCGGAAGAAACGCTGCTTGCCGCGCCGGGGGGGCCCTTGTCCAGAGCCCGTCTCGCCGCCAGCCAGGCGGCTGCAAGCGCAACCGTAGCGGCAAGCAGCGGCGAAAGCGAGAGGATGAACAGGTCGCTCCACGCCAGCGGCAGGGCCGGGCTGACGCCCCCCTCCCCGCCCGCCAGCCGCACAGCCGCCAGCAGCGCCGCCGCCGCCGCGCCGCCTCCGGCCCCCGCCAGGGCCGCCAGCCGGCCGAAGCGTTTCTGGAACTGCCAGATGATCTGGCCGCGTCCGGCGCCCGACAGGCTGAGGATCTCGATCTCCCGCCGCCGCGCCGCGATGCCCGCCCTGGTTGCGTAGGTGATGGCCGCCCCCGCCGCCCCCGCCGTCAGGGCGAAGGCCGCCAGCGCCAGGCTGGTCAGGGTCAGGGCCGAGCGCTCGATCTCGCCGCGCCACAGGGAATGGTCGTCCACCGAGGCGTCCAGCCCCGCCTCCGCCAGCGCCTCGCCCAGCGCCTCGGCCGACGCCGGAGATTCAGACGATAGCCGCACCGTCACCAGATGGGGCAGCGGCAGATCCTCCAGCGCCGCCTCGCCCATCCACGGCCGCAGCAGGGCCTCGGCCGCCTCGCGGTCCAGCGCCTGGGCCTCCTCCACCCCGTCCACGCCCGACAGGGTCTCGGCCGCGCGGGCGGCGGCGGCGTCGCCGGTCTCGTCGGCACGGGGGCGAACCTGCACCGTCGCCTCTGCCCGCAGACGCGCGCTCCACCCGTGCGCCGCCCGGTCCGCCGCCAGCGCACCGGCGGCCATCAGACAGGCGATGAAGCACAGCACCCCGATCACCGCGCCCAGCCACGCCTCTCCGCCCGGATCGCGCGGCAGCAGGCTCCCGCCCCGGCTCATGCCGCACCTCCGTGGATGCGGCCGTTCTCCAGATGCAGCACCCCGGCGCCCGAGCGCTCGGCCAGCGCCGTGTCGTGACTGGCGATCAGCACGGTGGCGCCCATGCGGTTCAGACCCTGGAACAGTTTCAAAAGCCGCGCCCCCATGGCCGCGTCCACATTGCCCGTGGGCTCGTCGGCCAGAATAAGATCCGGCTTGCCGATCACCGCCCGGGCGATGGCCAGCCGCTGTTTCTCCCCGCCCGACAGGGTTTCCGGCAGATCATCCATGCGCCCGCCCAGCCCGACCCAGCGGAGCATCTCCTCCACGTCGGGGCCATAGTCCTCGGCCCGGCGACCAGCCAGCCGCAGGGGCAGGGCCGCGTTGTCGAACACGCTGAGATGGGCCATCAGGCGGAAGTCCTGGAACACCACCCCGATACGGCGGCGAAAGGCGGTGATATCGCGGCTGCGCAGCCCCCCGGTCTCCTCCCCGAAAAGACTCACCGCGCCCTTGGTCGGCGCCGCCGTCAGGTGCAGCAGGCGCAGCAAGGAGGACTTCCCCGCCCCCGACGGGCCGGTAAGGAAGTGGAAAGAGCCGCGGGGCAATAAGAGGTCCACGTCCCGAAGCACGCGGGGCCCTTGCGCATAGCCGAAATCCACCCCCTGAAGCCGGGCGGTCTCGGTGAAGGCGGACGGGGCGCTGGTCGCGGCGCGGCGGGTCTTGAACGGCATGAAGTTACTGACGGATTTCGGATCGCGCGGGCGGTCCTGTGGGAGGGGGCGGCGCGCCTCGCATTCGCGGCCATGATACTGACCTGTCCCGAGTGCGCCACCAGCTATTTCGTGCCTGACGACAGCGTCGGCCCGAACGGGCGACGCGTGCGCTGTCAGTCCTGCGCCCACACCTGGCGCGCGACTCCCAATGATGAGCCGCTGGAGCTCACCGCAAAGGCCGAAGAACCGACGGCCTTCGGCAAGCGGGACGATGTCTCCCCCGAATCCCTGGCCGAGGCGCCGGCGCCGGAGCTGCCCAAGGCGTTCCGCGCCCGGGCCGAGCAGCAGCGCCGCATGCGCCGGGCCGCCGCCGTGGGCGGGGTCTGGGCCGGGCTGGCCTGCCTGTTCGTGGGCCTGCTGGGCGCAGCCTGGCTGTTCCGGGTTCAGGTGGTGGAGATGGTCCCCCGCACCGCCGCCGCCTACGCCGCCGTGGGCGCCCCGGTGAACCCGGTGGGACTGGAGTTCGCCTCGGTGCGCGCCCGCCCCGCCCCCAATGACCATGGCCGGGTGCTGGTCTCGGGGGCCCTGAGGAACGTTCGGGACCATGCGGTCACACCGCCGGTGGTGCGCATCGCCCTGCTGGACGCCGAGGGCCGCGAGATCGGGCATCAGATGCTGACCGTGCCCGGCCCGGCCATCGAACCCGGCGCGGTGCTGGGCTTCGCCACCCTGGCGCCGGACCCGCAGGCCCAGGTGGCCGACATTGGCGTAGCCTTCGACCTGACCGCCCGGCCTCAGCCGCCTCCGGCCGCCGTTCCGCCGCCGGACGCCTCTGTGCAGTTCCGGCCCGAGCCCATACTGCGCGGGCCCGTGGGGCTGGAGACGCCGGAAGAGGCCGTTGAGGCCGAACCCCTCGACACCCTGCCCCGCGAGGCGCTATCCGCCTCGCATGGCTGACCCCGCAACGCCCGCCGTTCTCCTGCCCGAAGCCCAGGTCGCCGCCCATGTGGCGGATCTGGCCGCGCGCATCGCTCCGGTCATCGACGACGAGACCATCGCCGTGTGCCTCCTGACAGGCGGGCTGTGGTTCGCCGCTGACCTGACCCGCGCTTTGGCCCGGCTGGGCCGCCATGTGCGCTTCGACGCCCTGTGGCTGGCCTCCTACGGCGACGGCAAGGCCAGCAAGGGCCAGGTGGAGGTGCGCGCGCCGTGCCAGCGCTCGCTCCAGGGCGCCCGGGTGCTGATTCTGGACGACGTGTTCGACACCGGCCTGTCCCTTGCCGAGGCCGTGCGCATCACCCGCGAGGCGGGCGCCGCCGAGGTGCTGACCTGCGTCTTCGCCCGCAAGCCCTGGCCCGAACCGCGCGCCCTGACCCCCGACTTCGTGGGCTGGGAGGCGCCCAGCCGGTACCTTGTGGGCTATGGTCTGGACGCGGGCGGGCGGCTGCGCGGCCTGCCCGACATCTGCGCCCTGGATTAGATGCCGTGAAGCAGGCTCTCGCCTCAGGCTGGAGCCGGACGCGCCCGGGCGCGTTCATCCCCGGACGCCACCTCTAGGAGCCCTCGCCCATGCGCCGCCTGATCGCCCCCGTCGCCGCCCTGGCTATGCTGGCCGCCTGTCAGCAGGCCGAGGAGCCTGCGCCCCCGACGGCTGAAGCGCCGGCGACCCCCGCGCCGACCCAGCCGGCCCCTGAACCGGCGACCGGGACGCCGGCGGCCGAACCGGTCAGCTGTGAGGCCGAGCTGGGGCTGGAGGCGGCCCAGGCGCTGGTCGAGCGGTGCGTACGCGTCAGCCCGGCCACCCGCCCGCCCTGCAACGTGGCCAACCCCTGCGCCATGATCCAGGGCGAGATCGACCGCAGCTGCGCCCTGTGGGAAGACGACGACAACGTCCCCGCCGAGTGCACGGCCTGATCAGCCTTGCGGCTGGACCGTCAGGACCGCGTGATCCGGCGCGCCGAGACCGCGCGGGCAGGCGCCCGGGGCGTAGGTGAGGTCGTAGCACAGTCGCACCTCGCGTAGCCGTCCGTCATCGGTGGTCGCCAGATAGACGCCGTCGCGGCGCAAACGGGGATTGGCCCGGACCCAGGCGTCGCGAAGCGACCCGGCGGTGGTGCGGGTCGGGGGTTCAGGGAGGCTCAGCGCGCTCCACAATTCGGCCGACTGGTCGAAATAGGCGTCCGGATCGTCCCAGCCGCAGGTACCGTGCGCGGCCCATTCGTGCTGGAGCAAGGCCTCCGACGGCACCATGCAGAAATGCTCGCGCACCTCGGCCTCGGTCATGGCCCGGGCGGGGCTGATCGAGCAGTAGCGGGGATGATCCCCCTCGGCCGCGTTTGGCCAAAGCCCGTGCAGGAACCAGCCCACCTCGCGATCCTGGGGCGTCAGGGCGTAACCGCGCCCGTCGCGGTTGCCTTCCTGCCAGTAGGGCCCCCACGCGATGGCCAACATGTAGTAGGCGACCTCTGCGTCCGCGACGATCTCGTCGGCGTCGGGTGTTTCCGGGCCCACCGGCGTGAGGCGGTCCGGAACGGTGCAGGCCTGGGCGGCCGGGGTCGCGGCCACGGGCGAAGAGGCCTCGGGCTGGGACCGGCAGGCGGCGGCGAAAAGGATCAGCGGGATCAGGGCGAGGGCGCGGTTCATGCTGTGTCTTCTAGCGGCTGCATATGACGGCTGCGACAAATTGTGCGTGCGGCGCCTTGTGATCCCCGGCGAGGCGACCATCTTGTCGGGACCGCACAGCCGAGGGGGCCGTATGTCCGCAGTATCCATAGACGGCCTGACAAAGACCTACGCCGGGGGGCATCAGGCCCTCAAACGCGTGGATCTTGAGATCGCCAAAGGCGAGATCTTCGCCCTTCTGGGTCCTAACGGGGCGGGCAAGACCACCTTGATCAGCATCGTCTGCGGCATCGTCAACGGGACGACGGGCACGGTGCGCGCGGGCGGGTTCGACATCCAGAAGGATTATCGCAAGGCCCGGTCCATGATCGGCCTGGTGCCCCAGGAGCTGACCACCGACGCCTTCGAGACAGTGTGGGCCACAGTGACCTTCAGCCGGGGCCTGTTCGGCAAGGCGCCGAACCCGGCCATGATCGAGCAGATCCTTCGCGACCTGAGCCTGTGGGACAAGAAGGACGCCAAGATCATGACCCTGTCCGGCGGCATGAAGCGCCGGGTGATGATCGCCAAGGCCCTGAGCCACGAACCCGAAATCCTGTTCCTGGACGAACCCACCGCCGGCGTGGACGTGGAGCTGCGCCGGGACATGTGGAACCTGGTGCGGGGCCTGCGTGAGAAGGGCGTGACCATCATCCTGACCACCCACTACATCGAGGAGGCCGAGGAGATGGCCGACCGGGTGGGGGTGATTTCCAAGGGCGAGCTGATCCTGGTCGAGGAGAAGACCGCCCTGATGAAGAAGCTGGGCAAGAAGCAGCTGACCCTGAACCTACAGGAGCCGATGACGGCCATTCCGCCGGAACTGTCCGAGTGGGCGCTGGCGCTGAAGGCCGACGGCGCCGAGCTGGAATACGTCTTCGACGCCAACGCCGAGCGCACCGGCGTGCCCAGCCTGCTGCGCAAGCTCAGCGACATGGGCATCGGGTTCAAGGACCTGAACACCCGCCAGAGCTCGCTGGAGGACATCTTCGTGGGTCTGGTGCACGACAGTTCGCGCGATGCGCCCGAACAGGAGGCCGCGCGATGAACGGTTATGGAATCTGGGCCATCTATCGGTTCGAGATGGCCCGCGCCCTGCGCACCGTGTGGCAGAGCATCGTCACCCCGGTGATCACCACCTCGCTGTATTTCGTGGTGTTCGGCGCCGCCATCGGCTCGGCCATGACCGAGGTGAACGGGGTGCCCTACGGCGCCTTCATCGTGCCCGGGCTGGTGATGCTGAGCCTGTTCACCCAGTCGATCTTCAACGCCTCGTTCGGCATCTATTTCCCGAAGTTCACCGGCACCATCTACGAGATCCTGTCGGCCCCGGTCAGCTATATCGAGATCGTCATCGCCTATGTGGGGGCGGCGGCCACCAAGTCGATCATCCTGGGGGTGATCATCCTGGCCACCGCGCGGCTGTTCGTGCCGCTGGAGGTGCTGCACCCGCTGACCATGATCACCTTCCTGGTGCTGACGGCGGTGACCTTCAGCCTGTTCGGTTTCATCATCGGCATCTGGGCCCAGGGCTTCGAACAGCTGCAGTTCATTCCCATGCTGGTGATCACGCCGCTGACCTTCCTGGGCGGGTCGTTCTATTCCATCGACATGCTGCCGGGCGTGTGGCGCACCGTCAGCCTGTTCAATCCGGTGGTCTATCTGATCTCGGGGTTCCGCTGGAGCTTCTTCGGAACCTCGGACGTGAACATCGCCGTCAGCCTGACGGCGACCCTGTGCTTCTTCGCCATCTGTCTGGCGATCGTGGCGTGGATCTTCAAGACCGGCTACCGCCTCAAGAGCTAGACGGCTGGATCGGGGCGGTAACCACCACCCGAAGGCCCGGATCGTTGGGCAGGTGCTCGATCCGGCCCTCCAGCTGTTTCACCAGGCTGTCGATCATGCGCGAGCCGAAGCCGCCGCCCTGGGCCGCGCCCTCGGCCTGACCCTCGCCCTGATCGGCGACGATCAGGCGTAGTCGGTCACGGTCCTCCTCCAGGAGGATTGAAACGGGCCCCGGGCAGCCGCCATAGGCGTACTTCTGGACATTGATGATCAGCTCGGTCAGCACCAGTCCCAGACTGACCGCCCGTGTGGTCTGGATGGAAACCGGCGCAAGGGTCATCTGCACGTCCCGGGCCCAGTCCGCGCCCATGGACTCGATCAGCTCGTCGCCCAGTTCGCGCAGGTAGCGCGACAGGTCGAGGGTCTCGAACTGGTCGGCCCGGTAGAGTCGGTTGTGGACCAGACCCACGGCCTTGATGCGGCGACGCGCCTCTTCCAGAGCCACGGCGACCGACGCCTCCTCCCTGTGCTCGCGCACCTGCAGGGCCAGGAAGCTGGAGACCAGCTGAAGGCTGTTCTGGATGCGGTGGTTCACCTCGCGCAGCAGGAAGTCCTGCTGCTTCAGCAGGGTGTCCTTGTCCGCTACGGTTTCGCGCAGGGTGTCGTTCAGGCGGCGCAGCTGGCGGGCCGAACGCAGGTCGAAGATGGACTGCCGCAGGCGCGTGGCGCTTTCCACCTGGGCGGCGGTCCAGCGGCGCGCGCGGCCCCGAACCGTCTCGGCCCAGGCGTCGAAGGAGGCGCGGGGGGTCAGCTCGCCCGAGGGGCCGTGCTTGACAGCTTCATGGGGATTGCCTGCCCAGCGCACGGTTTCCACCTGTTCGGCGCGGAACCACATCATCACGAAGGGTTCTTCGGTGGTGACGGTGAAGGCCAGCATGCCGCTGGCGCTGGACGCCCAATCGGCGGCGGCCGGATAGAGTTCGGGCAGGCGGTCCGTGACCAGGGGCTCGGCGCGGCCGCGCCCGGCCGCCCATCGGGCCAGCTCCGGCAGCGCCTCTTCCGGCGGGCACGAGCCGTATCGCGCGATCTGGTCCCCCCGCAGCACCACAGCCCCGTCCGCGTCCAGCAGCTGGGCGACCCGGGACAGGTGGCGGCCCAGCGGCCGGTGCAAGGGTTCGCTGAACGGCAGACGCGCCACCAGCTCGTCCTCGAGGCCACGCAGGCGCAGGCGCTCGCGATAGATTTCCGCCTCCTCGCGCGACTTGATCTGGCGCGACAGATTGCGGGCCAGACTGGCGGCGGCGACACGCACCTCGTGGGTCATCAGCTGGGGCCGGGCGCTGTGACAGGCGACAAGCCCCCACAGCTCGCCGTCCTTGACGATGGACACCGAGGCCGAGGCGCCCACGTCCATGTTGCGCAGGTACTGTAGGTGGATCGGCGAGACGCTGCGCAGGGCGCAGTCGCTCATGTCCAACGCCTCCTCGGCTGCAGGGCGCAAGGGCTGCGGCTCGTAGCGAACGTTGGGGATCACGCGGACCAGATTGCGCACATAAAGCGCTCGGGCCTGACGCGGAATGTCGGCGCCGGGAAAGTGGTGGTTCATGTAGGACGGCAGTTCCGGAGAGCCGTCCTCCGCCAGCACCACGCCGGATTCGTCATCCAGAAAGCGGTAGATCATGACCCGGTCGAAACCGGTCAGGCGGCGAAACTCGCGCGCGGCGTGCTCGCACAGGGAGCGCACGCTGGCGGCGCGCTCGAAGGCCGTGCCTGCGCGGTCAAGCCGGCTCAGAAGGTCGACGCCGAGATAGGCCTCCTGGGAACTCTGCTCCACCTCGACGATCTGCACGTCGCCGGCGGCGTGGGTCGTCACGTCGTAGTCCAGTCGCGAGAGCGAGCGCCAGCGCGCCACATGACCCGTCAGGCCGGACGCCATCATCTCGCGAAGAGTGTCGGCGACCGCCGCGCCGAGGACGTCCGACACCGGCGCGCCCTGCCAGTCCTCTATGCCGGCGAGGCCCTCGATGTCGCCGCCCGCGCGGCGGATGGTCAGGTCCGACCGATCCAGCACCATGACGAAGCCATGGGGCTGAATGGCTTCCGGAATGTGGATCGGCTCGCGCGCGCAGGCATCCAGGTCGAGAGCCGTATCCGTCATGTTCCGCGCCTCACTCAGTCAACCACATTCGCGCCAGTCGAAACCCGTCCAGGGCGCCGGCGACGATTTCTTCCGCGTCCGCCCGGCCTGCGGCATGCTCGCGGCCCAGAACTTCGATAAACGCACGCCATCGCGCGCCCGTCTGGTCCCCATAGGGATCAAAGAACGACAGACCGCGCTGGTCCACGTCCGTATCAGACAATTGCCGGTGAATCACCCGCCCGCCCAGCGACGAGCCTTCGAGCACATAGAACAGGCCCAGCGCATAGCCCAGCGAGGTCACCGTGGGCCGTTCGCGTGACGGTGCAGGCTTTCCGCCCAGCGCCAGCAGGTCGGCTCCGATGCGGGGCAGCCGCCGCCGCGCGGCGAAGTCCAGGCCTTCGACGGTTTCAAGCCAGGGGGCAAGGCAGTGCTCGGCGTCCGCGTGAAAGCCGTAAAATCCGGCCACCAGGGCGCGGCGCCGCTCCAGGTCTGACAAGCGCGCTTCCAGATTGACCGCGCCTTCCAGCGCCAGGTGCTCGGCGCCGGTCGCGCCGCGCAGGATGACAATGATCTCGGGTTGCTTCATCCGGAAAGCGTAACGGCGGTCTTTGGTGCGAAGGCGCCGCAAACTTGGCCGCAGACCGCGATACGGCCCCGCACGAGGCCACATCAAGGCCGAAACAAGAGCTTGGCCGTTAAATTCGCTGAGTAATCAGTTCGGCAAGGGCTCCGGAAACTCCAGCCGGTCGGTGTCGTAGCCCAATTCCGCGGCGCGACGGACCAGCGCGTCCAGCTCGGCCTGGGTCGGAACCTCGCGGGTATAGATGAACAGCTTGTCGAAGGACGGATCAGAGGAAATGAACCAGCTGTAGTCCTCGGCCCGGTCCAGCACCCAGTACTCCCAGACGATCAGCCAGAGATAGCGCACCCGCAGCTTGGCGTTGGTTCCCGGGTCCACAAAGGTCCCCACGCCGGAAATGGCCCGCTCGCGCCCCTGGGGCGTGTCCACCTGACAGGTGTCGCGCACGTCCACCTTGCCGTCGTCGCGCAGCGCATAGGCGGTGGCGCCGGCCACGCAGCCGTCGGTAATGTCCATGGGCAGGCGCGCCACTTCCAGCCAGCGGCCGGAATAGAAGCGCTCGGCGTCGATGGACTGCAGGGGCTGGGGCGCCCCGGGGCCGGAGCCGCCCCCGCTGAGGCTGGCGCATCCGGCCAGGGTCAGGATCAGGCCGACTGCGGCGATCAGGCGAAGAGCGGACATGGGCAGGCTCCGTAGCTGGGTCAGGTTCAGCTACGAAGCCTGGGTTCACTCGGATGAGCGAGCGGCGTGAAGTTCGGCCTTGGCCTGGTCGAAGGTGGCGACGACGCTCTCGGGCGGCCGCCCCATAAGGCTGACGATCACCGTGGCCAGGGTCGCCAGAATGAAGCCGGGCACGATCTCGTAGATCACCGTGGTCAGGGCCTCGCCGCTCGGCAGGACCGGGACGAAGACCCAGAACAGCACCGTCACCGCGCCCACGATCATGCCGGCCAGGGCGCCGTTGCGGGTCACGCGGCGCCATAGAAGGCTGAGGATCACAAGCGGTCCGAAGGCGGCGCCGAACCCGGCCCACGCATTGGACACCAGGGTCAGGACGTTGCTGTCGGGATCATAGGCCAGATAGATGGCCACCAGCGACACCAGCACCACCGCCAGACGGCCTACGGTCACCAGCTCCCTCTGGCTGGCGTTGCGGCGGAAGAAGACGCCGTAGAAGTCTTCGGTCAGCGAGCTGGACGAGACCAGCAGCTGGGACGAAATGGTGCTCATGATCGCCGCCAGGATGGCCGCCAGGAGGAACCCGGTCACCAGCGGATTGAACAGCACGTCGGACAGAATGATGAAGATGGTTTCAGGGTCCGCGACCTCAACGCCGTTGCGCGTGGCGTAGGCCAGGCCCGTGAGGCCGGTGGCCAGGGCGCCGACGATGGTCACGGCCATCCAGGTCATGCCGATGTTGCGGGCTGCGGGGATATCCTTGACCGAGCGGATGGCCATGAAGCGCACGATGATGTGCGGCTGGCCGAAATAGCCCAGCCCCCAGGACAGGGCGGATATGATTCCGATCAGACTGGTGCCGGTCAGAAGGCCCAGCAGGGCCGGGTCGATGCCGCGCACGGTTTCGGTCAGGCCGCCCACACCGCCCACGTCGGTCAGGGCCACGATGGGCACCACGATCAGGGCCACGAACATGATGCAGCCCTGCACGAAGTCGGTCATGCTGACGGCCATGAAGCCGCCGAACAGGGTGTAGGCGACCACCACCCCGGCGGTGACCCACAGGCCCCAGGCGTAATCGACGCCGAAGGCGCTGTCGAAGAGCTTGCCGCCCGCCACCAGGCCGGACGAGGTGTACAGGGTGAAGAAGATCACGATCACCACCGAGGAGATGATCCGGAGCAGCCGCGACCGGTCCTCGAACCGCTTTTCGAAATAGTCGGGGATGGTGATCGCGTCGTTGGCCAGCTCTGTGTAGACGCGCAGGCGCGGCGCCACGAGCAGGTAGTTGGCGAAGGCGCCGACGAACAGGCCGATGGCGATCCATGACGCGGACAGGCCGGAAACGAACATGGCGCCCGGCAGGCCCAGCAGCATCCACCCGGACATGTCCGATGCGCCCGCCGACAGGGACGTCACGGCCGGACCCAGCTTCCTGCCGCCCAGCATGTAGCCGGACACGTCGCTGGTGGATTCCTTGAAGGCGTAAAGCCCGATGCCCAGCATCAGAAGGAAATACAGGGCGAGGGTGATGATCGTTCCGGTTTCCATCCCCATGGCGTAGCAGCGTTGCCGCAGGGATGAAACCGGGGGTCGGAATTTACCCCGATGCGCCGTTCAGGGACAGATAACCGCGCTCCACCATCCGCCGCATGGCCTCATAGGCCTCGCTGAGCTCTTCGAAGACCAGCCGCATCTGCGCCAGCCGCTCCGCCTGTTCGGCGCTGACCGGCCCGGCTACGGACGTGAGGCGCAGCGCCTCGGCCACCCAGGCGGCGCGGGCGTTGGCGGCGGCCACGGCCAGCCGCTGGAAGGCGGCCATGTCGGCGGGCCCCAGCTTCTGGCCGATCAGTTCGCGGTTCGAGATGAAGGCGGCGTAGTCAATCTGTTCCAGCTGGCCGCGCAGGCGGCGCTGGTCCTCCGGGCTGATGTCCTGCGGCTCGAAATGGTCGCGGACGCGCCGGTAGCTGGAAGTCATCGTGGACGCCATGACGCCCCTCCCGTGAACGCGACCCGGTGGTCGCGGCGACAGGATCGCGCGCCTCGGTTAAGGCTTGGACAACGGCGGCCTGTGCGGAAAAAGCTTCCCTTTACGCACACGTCAAGTTATGAAGCGGCATGGCGTCCGCAGACGATCACCGCACCTATTCGATCCGCCAGCTCTGCCGCGAGTTCGGGGCCACGGCGCGTGCGCTGCGCTTCTACGAGGACAAGGGGATGCTGTCGCCGGCCCGCCGGGGCCAGACGCGGGTCTATGACGCCAAGGACCGGGCGCGGCTGAAGCTGATCCTGCGCGGTCGCCGCATCGGGTTCACCCTGGCCGAGATCCAGGAGATGATCGATCTGTATGACCGCAAGGACCACAACGTCCATCAGATGGCGGTCGCCCTGCCCCGACACCGCGCCCAGGTGGAGGCGCTGAAGCGTCAGCGCGAGGATCTGGACGAGGCCATCAAGGTGGCCGAGGCCGCCTGCGAAGCCATGGAAAAGCGGCTGTCGGAACACCGGCCCGACCTTCTGCCCGGCGCCGAGGACTATGAGTCCGCCCTGCGCGCGCGACTGAACCATCACCACGACGACGATCAAGATTTCTTCAAAGCGAGAGCCTGACCCATGGCCTACAAGGCGCCTGTCCGCGACTTCCAGTTCATTCTCAACGAGGTGCTGGAGATCGACCGCTACGAAAATCAGCCCGGCTTCGAGGACGTGTCCTCCGATCTGGTGGGCCAGATCCTGGAGGAAGGCGCCAAATTCGCCGAGGAGGTGATCGCGCCCATCAACCGCGCGGGCGACCAGCACGGCTGTGAATGGAAGGACGGCGTCGTCACCGGACCGCCCGGCTGGAAGGAAGCCTATCAGCAGATGGTGGAGGCCGGCTGGCCGGCCCTGCACGCCCACACCCAGTACGGCGGCCAGGGCATGCCAGCGGTGGTGTCCATGGCCGTGGGCCAGATGACGGCGGCGGCCAGCCCCGCATTCAGCATGTATCCGGGCCTGACGGCGGGCGCCTATGCGGGCCTGCACGCCAACGCCTCGGACGCCATCAAGGACCGCTATCTGCCCAAGCTGGCCACCGGCGAATGGGGCGGCACCATGAACCTGACCGAGCCCCAGTGCGGCACGGACCTGGGCCTGATTCGCACCAAGGCGATCCCCAACGGCGACGGCAGCTATGCCATCACCGGCCAGAAAATCTGGATCTCGTCGGGCGAGCACGACTTCACCGACAACATCATCCATCTGGTTCTGGCCCGCATCGAGGGCGCCCCGGCCGGCATCAAGGGCATCAGCCTGTTCGTGGTGCCCAAGGTGTTCGTGAACGATGACGGCTCGCTGGGCGAGCGTAACGAGGGCGTCCAGTGCGCCGGCCTCGAGCACAAAATGGGCATCCACGGCAACGCCACCTGCGTCATGTCCTATGAGAACGCCAAGGGCTGGCTCGTGGGCGAAGAGAACCGCGGCATGCCCGCCATGTTCGTGATGATGAATGAAGCGCGGCTCGGCACCGGTCTTCAGGGTCAGGCCATCGGCGACGCGGCGCTGCAAGCCGCCGTGGAGTTCGCCAACGACCGCCTGCAGGGCCGCAGCCTGACCGGGCCCAAGAACCCGGACGGCCCGGCGGACCCGATCATCGTGCACCCTGACGTGCGGCGCATGCTGCTGGAGTCCAAGGCCTATATCGAGGGCGGCCGCGCCTTCATCCTGTGGACCGCGCTGCAGGCCGACCTGCAGAAGTCAGAGGACGAGGCCGTCGCCACCAAGGCCAAGGATTACATGGGCCTGATCACCCCGGTGGTGAAGGCGTTCCTGACCGACCGGGGCTTCCATGTGACCAGCCTGGCCATGCAGGTGCACGGCGGCTCGGGCTACACCGAGCACTTCACCGCCTCCCAGTCCCTGCGCGATGCGCGGATCACCATGATCTATGAGGGAACCAACGGGGTTCAGGCGCTGGATCTGGTGGGCCGCAAGCTGCCGGCCAACGGCGGCCGCGCGGTCATGAGCTGGTTCGCCGACATCGACGCCTTCGTGGGCGCCAACGGCGGGGACGAGGCGACCCAGCCCTTCATCGACGGCCTGGCCGACGCCAAGAAGAACCTGCAGGAAGCCACCATGTGGCTGATGCAGAACGGCATGCAGAACCCCGACAACGCGGGCGCGGCCTCCACCGACTATCTGCACATCTTCGGCCTGACCGCGATGGCCTACATGTGGGCCCAGATGGCGGTGGCGGCGCAGAAGAAGGCGAGCGACAGCGACCCGTTCTACGCCAACAAGCTGGCCGTGGGCCGCTACTTCGTCGAGCGCATCCTGCCCGACGCCGAGGCGCACCTGAAGAAGCTGAAGACCGGCTCGGACGTGCTGATGGCCCTGCCGGCGGAGGCGTTCTGAGGCCCTGAAACCGTCATCCTCGGGCTTGTCCCGAGGACCCATTGCTCAGCCGCACGACAGGCTGCCGATGGTTCGATCGATCACCTCGCCCCGGCCGCACGTGCAGCGGACCCGTGGGTCCTCGGGACAAGCCCGAGGATGACGGATTAGCTGAATGAACATCCTCAACATCCCCGCCCCTGACTTCATGGCCGAGGAGGAGATCACCCTCTTCTCCGACAGCGTCGGCAAGTGGATCGACGAGCACGCCGGGCCCGAGAAGATGGCCGAGTGGATCGCCGCCTCGTCGGTGCCGCGCGAGCTGTGGACCAAGGCCGGAGATGCCGGCCTGCTGAACCTGTCCATGCCCGAGGAATGGGGCGGCATGGGTGGCGACTACCGCCATGAAGTGGTGCTGATGGAGCAGCTGGGCTGGAAGGGCGCGGACCATTTCGGCATCTCGCTGCACAACGCCATCGTCGCCCCCTATGTGGCGCACTACGGCTCGGACGAGCAAAAGGCCCGCTGGCTGCCGAAACTGGCCACGGGCGAACTGGTGGGCGCCATCGCCATGACCGAGCCGGGCGCGGGCTCGGACCTGCAGGGCGTCAAGACGACGGCCATCAAGAAGGGCGACCACTACGTCCTGAACGGCTCCAAGACCTTCATCACCAACGGCCAGCTGGCCAATTTCATCATCGTGGTGGCCAAGACCGATCCGGCCGAGGGCGCCAAGGGCATCAGCCTGGTGGTGGTGGAGACGGACGGGCTTGAGGGCTTCGAGCGCGGCCGCAACCTGCACAAGATCGGCATGGAGGCCAACGACACCTCCGAGCTGTTCTTCAACGACGTGAAGGTGCCGGTGGAGAACATCATCGGCGAGGCGGAGGGACGCGGCTTCTATCACCTGATGGAGCAACTGCCCCAGGAGCGCCTGAACATCGCGGTGCAGGGCGTCGCGGCGGCCGAGCGCGGGCTGAAAGAGACCCTTGCCTACGTCAAGGAGCGCAAGGCGTTCGGCAAGCGGGTCATCGACTTCCAGAACACCCAGTTCAAGCTGGCCGAGGTCAAGACCAAGCTGACGGTGGCGCGGGTGTTCGTGAACCATTGCATCGGTCTGCACCTGAAGGGCCAGCTGGACGCCGCCACCGCCTCCATGGCCAAATACTGGGTCACCGACATCCAGGGCGAGACCATCGACGAGATGCTGCAGCTGCACGGCGGCTATGGCTACATGACCGAATATCCCATCGCCCAGCTGTACAAGGACGCCCGCGTCCAGCGCATCTACGGCGGGACGAACGAGATCATGAAGCTGCTGATCGCCCGCACGCTCTGATCCGGGTCAGACGGTGGGCACGGTCCCGCCGTCGATCAGATATTCAGCGCCGTGAACGGCGCCGGCCCGGTCCGACGCGAGGAAGGCGACCAACTCGGCGACCTCCTCGGGCCAGGCGGGACGCCCTATGGGAATGCCGCCCAGGCCGTCCAGGATGGCTTGTCTGGCGGTGGCTTCGTCCGAACCGTCGGCCTCGGCTATGCGCGATACCAGCGCCTGGGCCGCCGATGTGTTGATCCATCCCGGCGCAACCGAAACGACCCGGACCCCCTTGGGCCCGACTTCCTTCGACAGCGCCTTGGAGTAGGTGGACAGCGCAGCCTTGGCGGCGGCGTATGCGGTGGTGGATTCGGGCAGGGGCAACCGGCTCTGGATGCTAGACACATGGATCACCACGCCCCGCCCGCGCTTCACCATGCCGGGGACGAGTGCGCGATCCAGCCGCACGGCCGGCATCAGATTCAGGTCCAGTTCAGCGCGCCACGCGGCATCGTCCAGTGCGGCGAAGCCGCCGCCGGGCGCACTGGACCCGCCCAGCACATGGACCAGGGCGTCAAGACGTTCGGCGTCATCGCCCAGCGCCTTCACCAGATCCGCGACCCCCTGCGCCGTCGTCAGATCGGCGGCGACGAACCGGCCCGGCCCGGGCTCTTCCGGCCGGGTGCGGGCTGCGGAAACGACGGCTGCGCCCGCCGCCGACAGACGCCGGACAACGGCCAGCCCCGTCCCCTTTGTGCCGCCGGTGACCAGCACCGTTCGGCCGGAAAATTCGGATGGGTCGATGCGGAAGACAGGCGGGGTCAAAGCGTGATCTCCAGCGTCTCGATGCCGTCCGGTCCCATGGCGAAGCGGTAGGTGAAGTCCAGCGGACTGCCGGGGAAGGTTCCTGTCACGCGCGCAAGGACGATGTGATGGTCGGCGTCCCGGCTCACGGACAGGATGTCGTTATGCATCCGGTAGCGTCGCAACGTGTCTTCAGCCCAGGCCGAGATGGCGGCGCGCCCCCGGTGATCCGCCCGCTCGTCGCGCACCAGCCCATCCGGCGCGAAGGCGGCGGCCACATCCTCGATACGGCCCAGATTGACCGCATCAAAATAGGTTCGGATGGCCGTCGGTGTTTCTGGAGGCATGGTTCTATCTCCGTGGTTTGCACTGGAGACGAGGTGAGCCTAAGCTGCACAAATGACAAGTACAGACAAAAAAGTCAGGTACTTACCTGAAGGTAAGCCCCAGCGTACGCCGCTGACCGCCGCCGAGGGCGTGGCGGCCGCCTTCCGGATTCTGGAAGGCCGCTGGAAGATGCTGATCCTGTTTCACCTGTTCAGCGGCGACGCCTTGCGTTTCTCAGAGCTGGAACGCGCGATTCCGACCGTGTCCCAGAAGATGCTGATTCAGCAGTTGCGCCAGCTGGAGAGCGACGGCGTGGTGCAGCGCATCGTCTATCCCGAGGTGCCGCCGAAGGTGGAGTACCGTCTGACGCCCTGGGGACACGACCTTTGCCCGGCCCTGGACGCCATCCTGACCTGGGCGGAGAGCAGACCGACCCCCTGACGTCCGGGCCGACAGGCGGTACCGTCCTGTGACAAAGCATATTATTCAGGACCATGATCCGTCTTTACGTCCGCTCAGACCTATCCCCCGGCGCCGCCGTTGCGCCCACCGTCGATCAGGCCCGCTACCTGACCCAGGTGATGCGGCTGAAAGCGGGGGATGACCTGCTGATCTTCAACGGCCGGGACGGCGAATGGCGCGCCGTTGTGGCCGAGGTGCTGAAACGCGGCGTGGTTCTGAAAGCCGAGGAACAGGTGCGGCCGCAGGCCTTCGGACCGGACCTGGACCTGATCCTGGCGGTGGTGAAGAAGGCGCGGGTGGAGACGGTGGTTGAGAAGGCCGCCGAGCTGGGCGCGCGGCGTGTGCGGCTGACCCTGACCCGCTACACCAACGCCGAGCGTCTGCGCATGGACCGGCTGGACACAATCGCCGAGGAAGCCGCCGAACAGACCGGCCGTCTGGACGTGCCCGAGATTCACGATCCGAAGAAGCTGGACGCCCTGCTGGACGGCTGGCCCAAGGGGCGCCGGCTGATGTTCTGCGACGAACGGGGCGGTCCGCCGGCCTTCGAGGCTTTGCGCGACGGACATACCCCCTCCACCGCTTCGCGGTCCCCCTCCCCCGATGGGGGAGGAGAGTCCTGGTCCATCCTGATCGGGCCCGAGGGCGGGTTTTCGCCGGAAGAGCGCGAGCGCCTGTTGTCCCTGCCCTTCGCCACGCCCGTGTCGCTGGGCCCGCGGGTTCTGCGGGCGGACACCGCCGCCATATCAGCCATGACCCTGTGGCAGGCCGCGCGGGGCGACTGGAAGGGCGCGCATGTGACCACATGGACCGAAGGGGCTTGAGCATTCGCCTCCGTCCGCCCATCTAGCCGCCACAGGCCGCGCATGCGGCGAAGGGGCGACCGACATGGCCGACGACGCGAACGAGCCGCTGACGCTTGAGGCCATGGCCGGTTATCTGGCCGAGGGAATCAAGCCCAAGGAGCAGTGGCGCATCGGCGCTGAACACGAGAAGTTCGGCTTCCTGAAGGACGGCTTCGGCCGTCCGGACTATGACGGCCCGTCGGGCATCCGCGCCATGTTGATGGGCCTGACCCGGTTCGGCTGGGCGCCCGTGGAAGAGGGCGGGCATGTCATCGCCCTTGAGAAAAGGAACACCGAGGGCTTCTCCGCCTCGGTCAGCCTTGAGCCCGGCGGCCAGTTCGAGCTGTCAGGCGCGCCGCTGAAGGACATCCACGACATCTGTTCGGAGACCGGCCAGCATCTGGTCGAGGTCAAGATGGTGGCCGACGAGCTGGGCCTCGGATTCCTGGGCCTGGGCTTCGACCCCCTGTGGACCCGGGCCGACATCCCGGTGATGCCCAAGGGCCGATACGACATCATGCGCGCCTACATGCCCAAGGTGGGGAACCTCGGGCTCGACATGATGCTGCGCACCTGCACCATCCAGGCGAACATGGACTTCGACAGCGAAGCCGACATGGTGATGAAGTTCCGCACCTCCCTGGCGCTGCAGCCCATCGCCACGGCCCTGTTCGCCAACAGCCCGTTCACAGAGGGCAAGCCCAACGGCTTCCTGTCCGCCCGCGCCAATGTCTGGACCGACACCGATCCGGACCGCACCGGCATGCTGGATTTCGTGTTCGCCGACGGCTTCGGGTTCGAGACCTATGCGGCCTACGCGCTGGACACGCCCATGTATTTCGTCAAGCGCGACGGCAAGTATGTGGACGCCTCGGGCCAGTCGTTCCGCGCCTTCATGAAGGGCGAACTTCCGGCGCTGCCAGGCGACACGCCCACGCTGAAGGACTGGACCGACCACCTGACCACCCTGTTCCCCGAGGTGCGGCTGAAACAGTACCTGGAGATGCGCGGCGCCGACGGCGGGCCGTGGAGCCGCATCTGCGCCCTGCCGGCCCTGTGGGCGGGCGTGTTGTATGACGCGCCGTCGCTGGCCGCCGCCTGGGACCTCTGCAAGGACTGGGACATCACCGATCACGAACGCCTGCGCCGCGACGTGACGCGTCTGGGGCTGAAGGCCGAGGTGGCTGGCCGTTCGGTCCAGGATGTGGCGAAGGACATGGTCGCCATCGCGCGTCAGGGCCTGAAGAACCGCGCGAGATTCTCCGGCGGCATGGTGGACGAGCGCGGCTATCTGGCCGAACTGGAAGACATCGCCGAAAGCGGCGTCACCCCGGCCGAACGTCTGCTGGAGGCGTATCATGGCCGCTGGAGCGGCGACGTGCGTCAGGTCTATGCGGAGCAGGCCTACTGACGCCGCAACAGGAGTTTAACGGGTCGGGATTAGTCTGGGGCCAGTTCGCCTTGAGAGCCCTCCCTCATGACCTGTCAGCCGCTCGAAGTCTCGCCTCGTCCGACTGACGCAGGGCGCTCGGCGTCCGGCGTGGATCTGAACACCTTCTTCGATGTGTCGCTGGACCTGCTGGTGGTCCGGGAGCTGGATGGGACGGTGGTCAAGGCCAGCGCGTCCTGGCTCAGCATGCTGGGTTATCGTCCCGACGAGATCGAGGGCCGGGACCTGCCGCGCCTGATCCATCCCGAGGATCTGGCCGCCACCCGGGCCAGCATCGTCGAGGTGGAAAGCCGGCGCCCCGGCGATCCGGTGCTGGGCCAGGTGAATCGTTATCGGCACAAGCACGGTCACTACGTCACCCTTGAATGGCGCGCCCAGCGCCACGGCGACCGCATCTACGCCGTGGCCCGGGACGTGACCGACAAGGTGGCCGCCGAGCGTGATCTGATCGAGGCCAAGGCCGCCGCCGAGGCGGCCAGCCGCGCCAAGTCCGACTTCCTGGCCAATATGAGCCACGAGATCCGCACGCCCCTGAACGGGGTGATCGGCATCGTCGACGCCCTGTCGCGCACGCCCCTGTCCCCCGATCAGGCCGAGATGGTCGCCCTGATCGCCTCGTCAGGCGTCACCCTGGAGCGGCTGGTGTCCGACATTCTGGACGTCTCCAAGATCGAGGCCGGGCAGCTGGATCTGGAAGAGCGACCCTTTGACCTGGACGAGGCCCTGGCCGCCCCGCTGGACGTCATGCGGCTGCGAGCGGAAGACAAGGGGCTCGACTTCGTGGTCCAGCGCGCGCCGGACGCGCGCGGCATGTTCGTGGGCGACAGCACCCGGATCCGCCAGGTGCTGGGCAATCTGTTGTCCAACGCGGTCAAGTTCACCCATCAGGGCGCAATCACCGTCCGCGTCGATGTGACGGATCCCTCTGACGGCCAAACCGCGCTGAAATTCGAGGTCGAGGACACCGGCGTGGGCTTTGATTCCGATCACGCCGCGCGCCTCTTCGATCGGTTCAATCAGGCCGACGCCACCATCACCCGCCGGTTCGGCGGCACCGGCCTGGGCCTGTCCATATGCCGGTCGCTGGTGGAGATGATGGGCGGGCGCATCGCCGCCACCTCCGCCCCCGGCGCCGGCAGCCGGTTTGAGGTGGAGATTCCGCTGAGCCGGGCCGCCTCCCTGGCCGACTATGACGCCCGCGACCGCACGCCGACCCTGACCGGCGGGGGACTGGACCGGCCCCTGCGCGTCCTGCTGGCCGAGGACCACCCCACCAACCAACGGGTGGTGCAGCTGATTCTGGGCGCCCACGCCGCCGAGGTGGTCATCGCCGAGGACGGCGCCCAGGCCGTGGCCGCCTTCGCCGACGACCGCTTCGACGTGGTGCTGATGGACATGCAGATGCCGGGGATGGACGGCCTGACCGCCACCCGCGAAATCCGCCGGCTGGAGGCCGAGCGAGGCGCGACCCCAACCCCCATCGTCATGCTGAGCGCCAACGCCATGACCGAGCACCGGGATCAGTCCCGCGAGGCCGGGGCCGACATCCATGTGCCCAAGCCCATCACCGCCGCCACCCTGCTGGCGGGGATCGCGGCGGTGACGGCGCAAGGGTGCGCGGGCGAACAGACTGCGTCATAATCCGGCGTGGCCGCGCCGTGCGGCTGAAGACGGAGGGGGACCGGTCATGAGCGGAGCCATCCACATCGGCGTCGGCGGCTGGACCTATGAGCCGTGGCGGGGCGTGTTCTATCCGGAGGGTCTGGTCCAGAAGCGCGAGCTGGAATACGCCGCGTCGAAGCTGAGCTCCATCGAGATCAACGGCACCTACTATTCCACCTTCAAGCCCGACAGCTGGCGCAAGTGGCGGGACGAGACGCCGGACGGGTTCGTCTTTTCGGTCAAGGCCAGCCGCTACTGCACCAATCGCAAGATCCTGTCCGAGGGCGGCGACAGCTTCGATCGGTTCCTGTCCCAGGGCCTGACCGAACTGGGCGACCGGCTGGGGCCGATCAACTGGCAGTTCATGGCCACCAAGAAATTCGACCCGGAGGATTTCGAGGGCTTCCTGAAGCTGTTGCCGAAGGAAAAGGACGGCCTTCGCCTGCGCCATGCGCTGGAGGTGCGTCATCCCAGCTTCGATGTGCAGGAATTCTACGATCTGGCGGCGAAATACGGCGCGGCCATCGTCTACGCCGAGGACGACGAGGCGCCGGAGTGGCCGCGCATCGACCAGGACACGGCCGATTTCCGCTACGCCCGGCTGATGTCCAGCCGCGAGGACGAGCCCGCCGGCATGACTGCCGTAGAGCTGGACGCCGCGGCGGACCGGGTGAAGGGCTGGAGCGCCACGGGCGAGGTGTTCGCCTATTTCATCGCCGGGGCGAAGGTGAGGAACCCGGCGGCGGCCCAGGCGCTGATCGAAAGGGTCTCTTGACGGTTGCGCCTGACGCCCCCGGACCACACCTAAGCTGACGCTTTCAGGAGATCTCCATGCCCATCGCCACCCGCGCCTTCGCCGCCGTCGCCGCCGACAAGCCGCTCGAGCCCTACCGCTTCGACCGTCGCGATCCCGACGCGGACGACGTGGCCATCGAGATCAAATACTGCGGCGTCTGTCACTCGGACCTGCACATCGCAAAGAACGATCTGGGCGGCACGCGCTATCCCATCGTGCCGGGTCACGAAATCGCGGGCGTGGTGACGGCGGTGGGCGGGAACGTCAGCCGCTTCAAGGTCGGCGACCGCGTGGGCGTCGGCTGCATGGTGGACAGCTGCCGCACCTGCCCGGCCTGTCAGGAGGGCGAGGAGCAATACTGCGTCCCCGGCATGACCCAGACCTATGGATCGGCCGATCCCAAGGGCGAGGCGGTGGGCCAGACCATCACCCAGGGCGGTTATTCGGACCGCATCACGGTGAACCAGGACTTCGTTCTGCGCATTCCCGACAGCCTGCCGCTGGACGCCGCCGCGCCCCTGCTGTGCGCCGGCGTCACCACCTGGTCGCCCCTGCGCCACTGGGGCGTGGGCGAAGGCTCGAAGGTCGCCGTGGTGGGTCTGGGCGGCCTGGGCCACATGGCGGTCAAGCTGGCCCACGCCATGGGCGCCGAGGTCACTGTACTGTCCACCTCGGACCGCAAGAAGGCCGACGCCGAGCGCATGGGCGCGAAACACTTCCTCATCAACTCCGACAAGGCGGCCATGCAGGCTGCGGCGGAGAAGTTCGACCTGATCATCAACACGGTCAGCGCGACCCACGAAATCGCCGGGCACCTGAACCTGCTGGCCCGGGACGGGACCATGGTCATGCTGGGGCTGACCACCGAAGCCATGCCCGTATTCGCCATGCCGCTGCTGTGGCGCCGCCGTTCGGTGGCCGGCAGCCTGATCGGCGGCATCCGCGAGACCCAGGAGATGCTGGATTTCTGCGCCGAGCACGGCATCGTCTGCGACATCGAGACCATCGCCCCGGACCAGATCAACGAGGCCTACGCCCGTATGGAGAAGTCGGACGTGCGCTACCGCTTCGTCATCGACATGGCGAAGATGAACTAGGGCGCCCTGGCCGGGTGGAAGGCACGGGCGATTCCTTCCACCGCAGCCACGCCGCAGGCCCCGCTGGCCGAAAGGTCCGCCGCGTTGCCGGCATGAACGCCGCCCAGGGCGATCACCGGCAACCCGGCTGTGCGCGACCAGTCGGCGAAGCGCTGGACACCCAGCGCAGCGCCGCCGGACGGGCTGGTGGTGGGAAAGACCGGCGACAGCAGGGCCGCGTCCAGCCCCAGGACCGCCGCGCGCGCCAAAGCCTCTGGCGAATGGGCCGCCCCGGTGACCAGGGCCAGTCCCCGCGCGCGCGCCTCGGCGGCCAGATCGAGGGCGCGCTCGGGCAGATGCACGCCGTCGGCGCCGACGGCCACGGCCAGCGCCACGTCCAGCCCGATCAGCAGGCGCACCCCCGCCGCCCGCGTCACATCCCTCAGCCGCCGGGCGTCCGCCGCCGCCCCGGGCCTGCCGAAGGTGCGGTGGATCACCGCCGCGCCTGCGGGCAAGTTTTCGGCGATCGCCCAGGGATGAGGCGTGCGGTCCGGGTCGGTGACCAAGATCAGGGGCGGAAGGGCCGCTGCTGATGGGCTGACACGAGCGGCGGCGCGGTTTAAGGCCTTGGCCGTCTCCCACAACCGGGTCGCTTCGTCGGACAGGACCATGGATTCTCTCGTCGCCTCAGCCCTGGACACGGTGCGCCGCCGGATCGCCAGGGCGGCGCGCGCGGCGGGGCGGGATCCTTCGGATATCACGCTGACCGCCGTTTCCAAGCAACAGCCCGACCCCGCCATCCAGGCCGCCCTGGACGCCGGCCAGCGCGTGTTCGGCGAAAACCGGGTTCAGGAGGCGCAGGGCCGCTGGACCGAACGGCGGGCCGCCCTGCCCGACCTTCATCTGCGCCTGATCGGCCCCCTGCAGTCCAACAAGGCGGATCAGGCCCTGGCCCTGTTCGACGTGATCGAGACCCTGGACCGGGACAAGCTGGCGCGGGCGCTCGCCGAGGCGGGGATGAAGGCAGGGGTCCGGCCCCGGGTGCTGATCCAGCTCAACACCGGCGAGGAACCCCAGAAGGCCGGCGTTCTTCCCGCCGAGGCGGACGCCTTCATCGCCCGGGTCCGTTCCGAGTACGACTTCGACCTTCAGGGCCTGATGTGCATTCCGCCGCTTGAGGAAGAGCCGGCCATGCATTTCGCGCTGCTGGCCCGGATCGCGGCGCGCAACGGCCTTGAGACCCTGTCCATGGGCATGAGCGGGGATTACGAAACCGCCGTGCGGTTCGGCGCGACCCATGTGCGTGTCGGTTCAGCCCTGTTCGGCGCCCGTTGCGGCGGCTGATCGGACGAGAAGTCCCGCAAGACGTGCGAATTTCGCCGTTCAAGCCTTGGCGAGAGGCGCGGCGCTCGCCATTCTTGTTCCATGGCGCAATCCAAGACTCTCCTGATCATCGACGACGACACCGAGCTGCGCGAGGCGCTGGCCGAACAGCTGGACATGCATGACGAGTTCCGGACCGTTCAGGCCGCCACGGCGACGGACGGCGTACGCATGGGCAAGGAGATCCGCGCCGACCTGATCCTGCTGGATGTGGACCTGCCCGACATGGACGGGCGCGAGGCCTGCCGCCAGCTGCGCAAGGCCGGGGTCAAGACACCGATCATCATGCTGACCGGCGCCGTGGCGGACTCCGATGCGATCCTGGGTCTGGACTCCGGCGCCAACGACTATGTGACCAAGCCGTTCCGGTTCGGCGTACTGCTGGCGCGGATCCGCGCCCACCTGCGCAGCCACGAACAGTCCGAAGACGCGGTCTTCACCGTCGGGCCCTACGAGTTCCGGCCCGCCGGCAAAATGCTGATGGGCCCCAAGGACAAGAAGATTCGCCTGACGGAGAAGGAAACCAACATCCTGAAGTACCTCTACCGCGCCGGCGCCAAGCCGGTGTCGCGGGAAGAGCTGCTGGCGGAAGTGTGGGGTTACAACGCCGGAGTGACCACTCACACCCTGGAGACTCACATCTATCGTCTGCGTCAGAAGATCGAGCCCGAACCGGGCCAGGCGCGACTGCTGGTCACCGACGCGGGCGGCTACCGCTTGCAGCCCTGATCACCCCAGGCACACCACCTGCGCCACGCGCAGTTCGCGGCGCAGGTCGTCGGAGACGCGGCCGTAGTTGTCGATGGTGACCGGCTGGCCCAGCACCGGCTCGTCGGCGGGCGCGGCGCCGCGCACAACCGGGGACAGGGTGTCGGGCGAGGTGGTGTAGATGCGGCCCCGGCGCGGCGCCTCGGCGATGGTCACGCCCACCACCCGCCCCTGACGGTCCACCGCCGGCGCGCCGGACAGGCCGGCCAGGGTGCCCGCCATGCCGTCGGTGCGCCCCACTTCGGCCCAGGCCAGAACCGGTTCGTCTCGCGCGCCCCGTCCGCTGATCCTCAGGGTCTCGCGGCCCAGAAGGCGCGACGTCACCTCGCCCGGCGATCCTTGCGGATAGCCCGGGTGAAACGCCCGCTGGCCCTGACGCAGGGGCGCATCCACCGCCAGCGGCAGGGCCGTGGGCCCGCCGTCGGTGATCAGCAGGGCCACGTCCGCGCGCGGCGCCAGTCGCACATCCGCCGCCACAGCCCGTCCGCCGCCCACGATCAGGGCGGGCCGGCGGCACCCCTCCACCACATGGCGCGCGGTCAGCCAGCGTCCGCGCGACGATATGGCGAAGGCCGTGCCCATGGAGGGCTGGAAGTTTGGCGGGGTTTCCACCACCACCGTGGGGTCGAATGGCGTGACGGGGCCCAGCAGGGCGCCCTCGGTCTCGTCGGGGGGCGGCGGGGCCGGCGGGGCGTCGGCGCGCTCGCGCCGGTCCACCGCGACCAGCACCAGGGCCAGGATCACGACCCCGTAGATCAGCCAGTCCGGAACCCGGGGAAAGCGCACGGTGTGGTTCGGACCCCCGTCAGCCGGTCAGCGCCGCGGCCAGGATCAGGGCCGTGGCGATCTTGGCGGAAACCAGCAGCACCGCCGCCGGAACCTCGCCGTCCTGGATACGCTGGGGCAGGCCGGTCAACACCATGTCCACGACGCGGAACGCCAGCAATTGCATGACGATGGTCGCCACGCCCCAGATGACGATGTCGCGCACCGATGTGGACACCGACAGGCTCACCGACAGCGGGATCGCCAGTCCCACCAGCACCCCGCCCAGGGCCACGGCGGCGGCGGCGTTGCCTTCGCGGATCAGTTCGATCTCTTTCCACGGCGTCAGCATGGCGTACAGCGACGACCCGGCGAACAGCAGGCCGATGGTCACGGCCGCATGCATCAGGGCGATGGGAAACCCGGCCGCGAAGGCCTGGACTTCCGGGCTGGACAGGCTGGGAACGAGCGACTGCGGATCCATGGCGCTTCATATAGGGGCGAAGGGTGTCGAAAGCCTTGCCTGAATCACGCCCCAATCCGCAAGCGCACACGGGTCACACGGCGAGGAATTCGCCGATGGGTTGTCAGGCGGCCGCCTCGGACGCCGGCGGCGGCCGTCTCGCGCTGGCCCGCAGCTTCTCGCTCTCGGACTTCAGCTGTCCGCACGCCGCCAGGATGTCACGCCCGCGCGGGGTGCGGATCGGGCTGGCGTAGCCGGCCTTGTTCAGGATCGCCGCGAAGCGCTCAATGGTCTTCCAGTCCGAGCACTCGTAATCGGTCCCCGGCCACGGATTGAACGGGATCAGGTTCACCTTCGCCGGAATGCCGGAAATCAGTTTCAGCAGCGCGTGCGCTTCTTCCGGGCTGTCGTTGACGCCCTTCAGCATGACGTACTCGAACGTCACCCGCCGGGCGTTGGACAGACCCGGATAGGCGCGGATGCCCGCCATCAGGTGTTCCAGATCGTACTTCTTGTTCAGCGGCACCAGCACGTCGCGCAGGGCGTCGTTGGTGGCGTGCAGGCTGATGGCCAGCATGGCCTGGGTCCGCGTGCCCAGCGCGTCCAGCTGCGGCACGACGCCTGAGGTGGAGACCGTGATCCGGCGGCGCGACAGGGCGATGCCCTCATTGTCCGAGATGATGTCGATGGCGTCGGCCACGTTGTCGAGATTGTAGAGCGGCTCGCCCATGCCCATGAACACGATGTTGGACAGGCGGCGATCTTCCTTGGGCGACGGCCATTCACCCAGATCGTCGCGGGCCACCTGCACCTGGGCCACGATCTCGGCGGCGGTCAGGTTGCGCACCAGCTTCTGTGTGCCGGTGTGGCAGAAGGTGCAGTTCAGGGTGCAGCCCACCTGCGACGACACGCACAGGGCCCCGGCCCGGCCCACATCGGGAATATAGACCGCCTCGATCTCGATGCCCGGCGCGGTGCGGATCAGCCATTTGCGGGTGCCGTCCTTCGACACCTGACGCTCGACGATCTCGGGGCGGGCCAGGGTGAAGGCTTCGGCCAGCTTGGCCTGGGTGTCCTTCGCGATATTGCTCATGGCCGCGAAATCGGTGACGCCGTAGTGGTGGATCCAGCCCCAGATCTGGCTGGCGCGCATCTTCGCCTTCTCCGGCGGGCAGATGTCGGCGTCGATCAGGGCCTGACGCAGCCCCGCGCGCGTCAACCCGGACAGATTGACGGGGGCCGCTGCGGCCGCGCTGGAAACACGCGAAAGATCGAGGGTCACGCCCACGGGCAAAGGTCCATGCGTTGAAAGGAGACCGCCCCTATAGCACGAAACGGAGCGGATTTAAGGTGGGGCGCCGTCAGGCCTCCACGGGCCTGCCGCGAAGCCACAGACAGTAGCCCACCGTCACCGCCATGCCGGCGATGATCGCGCCGCAGCCGACCCACAGCGCCACGGGCAGCGGCGCGAAGGCCCACAGACCGGCGTAGATCAAGCCGCTGATCGCCAGCGACCATCCCCCGACCCGCTGGGCCTTGCGCGCCCGCTCGCTGGGCGCGAACCGCTTGGGCATCCGGTTGCCGAACGCGGCGACCATAAGACCGGTGGCGCCGATGACGATGCGCGTGGTCGTGTCATGATCGATGACGCCCTGGCTGCGGGCGTAGCTGGCGCAAAGGGCAAGAACGAGTATGCCCCCGCCCCAGGCCAGATCCCGAATGAGATCCTTTTTCATGGGTGATCCTTTTTGATCGCGCCCGACGACTCTGCGCCCGGGCTGAATGAACCGACGAAGCCCAGCAGCGCATCCTCGAGCACCGTGAGCTTCAGGTGATAGATGACGGACTTGCCCGCCTTCTCGGCGTGAACCAGGTCGGCTTCCTTCAACACCGCGAAGTGCGCCGACATGGTCGGTTTGGAGACGTCGAATTTATCGCTGAGCTCGCCCGCGCTCATGGGCCCCTTGCGCAGGAGCTGCAGCACCCGGCGCCGGGTCGGATCGGAAAGGGCTCTGAAAACCTGGCTCATAATGTGATGATTAGCTAATCATCGAAATGAGTCAATGCTTGTTGCGTCCGGCCGCTGCGAATATATGGAATATATTCACTTCATATATACTGAGGAGCGCCCATGGGCATCGTCAACATTGAGGATGAGCTGCACGAGCAGCTGCGCCGGGCCAGCCGCGCGTCGTGCCGATCGATCAATGGTCAGGCCGCGTTCTGGATCAGGATCGGCATGCTTTGCGAACTCAGCCCGAACCTGACCTTCCGCGAGATCGTAGCGCGCGAGCTCAAGGCGGCGGGCGTGGAGGCCCCCGACCTGACCGCCGCCGCATGATCAAGAGCCCCGCCGAGGTCGAGCTCATGGCCGAATCCGGTCGCCTGCTCGCCTCCGTGTTCACCCATCTGGACAGCCTGCCGCTGGCGGGCATGAGCACGCTGGAGATCAACGACCGGGTCGAGGCCTTCATCACCGGTCAGCTGAACGCCCGGCCCGCCAGCAAGGGCCAGTACGGCTACGGCTTCGTGCTGAACAGTTCGCGCAATGCGGTGGTCTGCCACGGCGTGCCGTCCGCAGACGACATCCTCACGGGCGGCGACATCGTCAATCTGGACATCACCCTGGAGAAGAACGGCTTCATCGCCGACTCGAGCAAGACCTACCTCATCGGAACCGTGAACGCCCCGGCCCGGCGGCTGGTGCGCACCACCTACGAAGCCCTGTGGAAAGGCATTGCGGCCGTCCGTCCCGGCGCCCGGCTGGGCGACATCGGTCACGCCATCGAGCGCCACGCGAAGAAGGCCGGCTATTCCGTGGTGCGGGAGTATTGCGGCCACGGCATCGGCCGCGAGATGCACGAGGCGCCCCAGGTGCTGCATTTTGGCCGGCCCGGAACCGGCCCGGTGCTCAAGGAGGGCATGGCCTTCACCATCGAGCCCATGCTGAACCAAGGCCGCGCGGCGGTCCGCACCGAGGACGACGGCTGGACCGTGGTCACCGCCGACGGCAAGCTCTCCGCCCAGTTCGAACACACTGTCGCGGTGACGAAAACCGGCGTCCGGGTGCTGACGTTGCGGCCCGACGAGCGCCGCTCAGCAGCCTGAGCGGTAAAGACGTGGCGAACTCCAGCCCACCTCATCCACTCGTCATCGCCGGGCTTGTCCCGGCGATCCATACCCTCGGAGGGGCCAAGGCGAGCCCTGAATGTTCAGTGCGTATGGATTCCCGGCACAAGGCCGGGAATGACGATTGTGGGGGGCATGAACCTCAAACCTGGGCGCCCAGCGCCTCCCCCAGAAACCCCGCGAACCGTTTCAGCGCCTCTGCGGTCAGGGCCTCGTCGTGGCGCATGGGGCCGGCGCCGGTGGGTTCGTCGAAGGCGTGGGTGCCGTCCACGGTCCAGCGCTCGATCTCCACATCGCCGCAGGCTGTATCCAGCACCCGCTCGGCGTTGCGCACCGTGGTCAGGTGGTCGCGCGCGGCGATGATGGCCAGGGTCTTCGGACAGTGCCGCCAGGGCCGGAACCGCCCCGTCGCCGCCACCCCCACATAGGGATAGACCAGAACCGCCGCCTTGACCCCCGACAGGTCCGCCGCCGCCGGATCGCGCAGCAGCATCTCGCCCGCCATTTCTCGCGGCGCGCTCAGGGCCTCCATGATGGACCAGCCCCCGTGGCTCCAGCCCGCCACGGCCAGTCGCGAGCCGTCCACATCCGGCCGTTGCGACAGTCCCCACACAGCCGCCATCACATCCCCCGCCCGGGCCCAGCCGCGCAGGCGAACCCCGGTGCAGACCGTGGCCAGGGCGAACGCCCGGCTCCATCCGCGCGGCGCATAGCTATCGATGATGAAGGCGCGCATCCCCGCCGCCCTCGCCGCCTCGGCGTAGCGCGGCAGATGATCCCTCAGCCCGCCGCAGCCGTGGAACAGCAGCACCGCCGGTCGCGCCCGGTCGTCGTCCGGCCCCACATGCCGCACTTGGGGCTCCAGCATGGCCCAGCGCTGCGCGGTGGTGTCCATCCTAGTGCCGGAAAACCCGCACGCCGGTGAAGGCCATGGCCACGCCCTTCTCGTCGGCCGCCGCAATGACCTCCTCGTCGCGGATCGAGCCGCCGGGCTGGATCACCGCTGTGGCACCCGCCGCCACCGCCTCCAGCAGGCCGTCGGCGAAGGGGAAGAAGGCTTCCGACGCACAGGCCGAGCCCTGCGCCAGCGAGTGGGCCAGACCCTTGGCCTCACCTGCTTCCTTGGCCCGAATGGCGGCGATGCGGGCGGAATCGCGCCGGTTCATCTGGCCCGCGCCGATGCCCGCCGTCTGGCCCGCCTTGGCATAGACGATGGCGTTGGACTTCACGTGCTTGGCCACGGTGAAGGCGAACAGCATGTCGCGCACCTCCTCGTCCGTGGGCTGGCGTTTCGTCACGATCTTGAGGTCCGACGGCGTGATGCGGGCCAGATCGCGGGACTGCACCAGAAGGCCCCCGGCCACCGAGCGGAACACTTGCCCCGCCTGCATCGGATCGGGCAGGCCGTCGGTGATCAGCAGGCGCAGGTTCTTCTTCGCCGCGAACACGGCCTTCGCCGCCTCGTCCGCGCCCGGCGCGATCACCACCTCGGTGAAGATGTCGGTGATCAGCTTCGCGTCGGCTTCCGTCAGGGGCCGGTTGACCGCCACCACCCCGCCGAAGGCCGACACCGCGTCGCACTCCAGCGCCCGGGCGTAGGCTTCAGACAGGTCCCGGCCGATGGCCACGCCGCACGGATTGGCGTGCTTGACGATGACGCATGCGGGCTCATCGAACTCGGCCACCAGCTCATAGGCGGCGTCGGCGTCGGCGATGTTGTTGTAGCCCAGCTCCTTGCCCTGCAGCTGTTGGGCATTGGCCACGCCGGGGCGGCTCTCCGAGGTGCGGTAGAAGGCGCCCGCCTGGTGCGGGTTCTCGCCATAGCGCAAGGTCTGGGCCAGTGTTCCGGCGATGGTCTTGCGGGCGGGTGCGGCGTCATCCACCTGCCCGGCGAACCAGCCGGACACCGCCGCGTCATAGGCCGCCGTGCGCGCGAACGCCCGAGCCGCCAGCCGCTTTCGCAGGGCCAGCGAGGTGGTCCCGTCCGCCTTCAGGGCCGCCACGGCCTCGTCGATGGATTCCCGGTCCACGCAGACCGCCACATAGCCATGGTTCTTGGCCGAGGACCGGATCATGGCCGGGCCGCCGATGTCGATGTTCTCCACCGCCGAGGCGAAGTCGCCCCCGCCCGCGATGGTCGCCTCGAACGGGTAGAGATCGATCCACACCAGATCGATGGGCCCGATGCCGTGCTCGGCCATGGCCTTCGCGTGCTCGGGCGCGTCGCGCACCCCCAGCAGGCCGCCGTGCACCACCGGGTGCAGGGTCTTGACCCGTCCGTCCATCATCTCCGGGAAGCCGGTCAGGTCGGCCACGTCCTTGACCGGCAGGCCCGCCTTCTCGATGGCCGCCCGGGTGCCGCCCGTGGACACC
The DNA here is from genome assembly GCF_047617075.1 of Brevundimonas sp. Classification (GTDB taxonomy): domain Bacteria; phylum Pseudomonadota; class Alphaproteobacteria; order Caulobacterales; family Caulobacteraceae; genus Brevundimonas. Next base: position 77,922 of record NZ_JBLGCI010000005.1, on the reverse strand, counting down.
AGCTCCACCCCCAGATCGACCAGGGCGCGGGCCACGTCCTCGAGCCCGGACTTGTCGGACAGGGAGATCAGCGCCCGGACGGGTTTGACGGCGTCGGGGGCGGGCGGAAAGTCGGGCGCGGCGGGCATGGGAATCCGTTCTGGCGGGGGAGGGGGAACGGCGCGCCCGTTACCACGCGCCGCCCGGTTTCGCCACCTGCGGAGCGCCTATCCCGCCTCGCCGCTGGCCCCGGCCGGACTCAGCTTCCAGCGGATTTTCGTTTCCGCGTCGGTGCGGGCCGAGCCGCGCAGCACCAGCTGCAGCGAGCGCCGCGTCAGCCCCTCCACCACATGGACCGAAGGTTCGATGTCCACGTCCGGCGCGTCGCTGCGGAACCACCAGCCCCGGCCCGAGGCGCCGCGCAGCAGGATGCTGCGCTTGTCGCGCGCCAGCGACGCCTGAACCCCCGGCTCCAGATGGAAACGGACGGCGTAGGGCGCCGCCATCGGTCGGGCCGCGTCCTTGTGCCCGTCGCACGGATACAGTCGCTCCTCGGCCCGCAGCTCGTCCAGCCGCTGGTCCAGATACAGCCGCCGCTGATGCTTCAGGCCATAGCGGGGCGCCCAGCCGTCGTGCTCGATCTCCAGCCACACGGCGCCCTCGGCCGCGCGGTGCTGGGCGTCCACGTGGATCGCGGGCCCCACCAGACGCGTGCCCAGCAGGTCCGCCTTCCACCCGGTCAGGGGCTGGGCCATGGCCCCGTCGCCCAGACACAGGGTCGAGCCGGCGGGCGTCAGGCGCATGGCCTGGCGCTCGTGGGCGCGCGGGGTCCAGCCGCAGTTGGTGACGATGCGGTCCCGGCCGCAGATGATCTCCATGGCCCCGGTCTGGGCGCAGGCGGAGCCGCTCCACGGGCCGGTGGCAGGCGGGGCCGCATCGGCGATCAGGGTCAGCAGCGGCGTGTGCGCCCGGGCGTAGCCGCCGGGGCCCATGCCCTCCACCGGGCCGGGATCGTCCTCGTCGTGGGCGCGGGCGGCGGCGACCAGCGCCGGGTCCAGCGCCCCGCCGCCCTGGAACGCGGCCAGCCGCCCGTCGGGCAGGGTCAGGGTGCGCAGCCCCATGGTCAGCCGCCCGATGGCCAGCGCCAGTTCCGGCGGCGGCGTCTCGGCCAGCTGCAGCAGAACGTCATCGAGCGTCAGCAGGTCCAGCAACAGCTCCAGCCCCGCCTGCGGCGAGCGGCTGGCGTGGGCGCCGTCCTCGCGCACCGTGTGCTTGAGGGCGGAGGCCAGCTTGTTCAGGGCGCGGCGGCGCAGCGAAGCCCCCGCCTTGCCGCCAAGGGCGCATCCAGCCACGGCGGCGGCGGTGCGCTGCAGCGCGTTCTCGGCGAGGCCGCCGGGCGGGCGCAGAAGCTGTCTCGCCTGCCGGGCCAGAATGTCCGCCAGCAGGGCGCGGTCCGCTTCATTGGCCACCGACGCCATGCGCCGCGCGGCGCAGGCCAGGTTGAACACCCGCCGCGCCAGAATGTCCGGCTGCCATGAGAACGGCGACCAGTGCGAGAACACCGCGTGCCAGCCCAGGGTCAGACGCAGCGCCTCGCGCGCGCCCTTCTCACCGGCCAGCATGAGGGACGGCAGCCAGGCGAACTCGTGCAGGGCGACCGCGAACGAACGACTGGGGCTGGGCCGGTTCCAGGGATCCTCCGGGCTTCTCAGGTCCATGGACATGCCGGACAGCATCATTCGCCCGCCCAGAAGCGCGCGCCCGATCTCGGCGTCGGTCGGCCGGAAGTCGCGCGGGGTGGCGGCGAAGCCGTCGGCGCGGGGCCACTTCAGGGTCTGGTGATAGCCGGGCAGGCCGTACAGCTCGATGAACGACTGCCGGGTCAGGATGCGCCCCGCGATGGCCGGGATCAGCCGCCAGCCGCCCGGGCTGGGCGCGGCCTTCACCGGCGCGGGCGCGGGCGGGCGCGAGGGATCGGCGAAGGGGGCGCTGGGCAGTTTCACGCGGCGGCCTTCAAAGCCTTTATGTTGTCGGCGTAGGCCTCAGGCCCGCCCTTGAACACCGATGATCCGGCCACCAGCGCATCGGCGCCAGCGGCGACACAGGCGCCCGCATTGGCCGCCACCACCCCGCCGTCCACCTGCAGGTGCGCGGGGCTGCCGGCCCGGTCCAGAATGGCGCGGGCGCGCTCGATCTTGGTCAGGGCGCTGTCGATGAATTTCTGTCCGCCGAAGCCCGGATTGACCGACATGATCAGCACCAGGTCCACCAGATCCACGACCTCCTCAAGGATCGACAGTGGCGTGGCCGGGTTGAACACGATACCCGCCTTGGCCCCCAGGCTGCGGATCGTGCCCAGGGTCCGGTGCAGGTGCGGCCCGCTCTCCGGATGGACGCTCAGGATGTCGGCGCCCGCCTCGCGGTAGGCCTCCAGCCACGGATCGACGGGTGCGACCATCAGGTGCACGTCGAACGGCAGGGTGGAATGGGGCCGCAGCGCCTTCACCACCGCCGGGCCGATGGTCAGGTTCGGCACGAAATGACCGTCCATCACATCCACATGCACCCAGTCGGCGCCCGCGGCCTCGATGGCCGCAACCTCCTGGCCCAGCTTCGCGAAATCGCTGGCCAGGATCGACGGACAGATCAGGGGCGTTTTTTCCATGCCCCGACTTACGGCGGGCGAGCATGGGGGGCAAGCCGGGAGGGGCCACGAAAAAGGGCGGAGCCATGCGGCCCCGCCCTTCCTGTTCAGTCTGAACGGAGTGAACTTCCTTAGAAGTCCATGCCGCCCATGCCGCCCATGCCGCCGCCCATGTCCGGGGCGCCGCCGCCCGAGGACTTCTTGGGGGCGTCCGCCACGGCGGCTTCGGTGGTGATCAGGATGCCGGCCACGGAGGCGGCGTCCTGCAGGGCGGTGCGGACCACCTTGGCGGGGTCGATCACGCCCATCTTCACCAGGTCGCCGTACTCCTCGGTCTGGGCGTTGAAGCCGAACGAGGCGTCCTTGTTCTCCAGCACCTTGCCGACCACGATGGAGCCTTCGACGCCCGCGTTCTCGGCGATCTGCCGGATCGGGGCCTGGATGGCGCGGCGAATGATGGCGATGCCGGCCGTCTGATCGGCGTTGTCGCCCTTCAGGCCTTCCAGCGCCTTGCTCGCCTTCAGCAGGGCGATGCCGCCGCCGGGGACGATGCCTTCTTCAACGGCCGCGCGGGTGGCGTTCAGGGCGTCGTCGACGCGGTCCTTCTTCTCCTTGACCTCGACCTCGGTCGAGCCGCCGACGCGGATCACCGCGACGCCGCCGGCCAGCTTGGCCAGACGCTCCTGCAGCTTTTCCTTGTCGTAGTCCGAGGTGGTGTCCTCGATCTGGCGCTTGATCTGGGCGATGCGGCCCTCGATCGCGTCCTTCTCGCCGACGCCGTCAACGATGGTGGTGTCGTCCTTGGTGATGGTGACCTTCTTGGCCTTGCCCAGCATGTCCAGGGTGACGTTTTCCAGCTTGATGCCCAGGTCTTCCGAGATCACCTGGCCGCCGGTCAGGACGGCGATGTCCTCCAGCATGGCCTTGCGGCGATCGCCGAAGCCCGGCGCCTTGACGGCCGCGACCCGCAGGCCGCCGCGCAGCTTGTTGACCACCAGGGTGGCCAGGGCCTCGCCCTCGATGTCCTCGGCGATGATGACCAGCGGACGGCCCGACTGAACCACGGCTTCCAGGATCGGCAGCATGGCCTGCAGCGAGGACAGCTTCTTCTCGTGGAGCAGGATCAGAGGCTCCTCGAGATCGGCCTCCATCTTGTCGGCGTTGGTGATGAAGTAGGGCGACAGGTAGCCGCGGTCGAACTGCATGCCTTCCACGACGTCCAGCTCGGTCTCGGCGGTCTTGGCTTCCTCGACCGTGATGACGCCTTCGTTGCCGACCTTGTCCATGGCCTTGGCGATCATCTCGCCGACTTCCACGTCGCCGTTGGCCGAGATGGTGCCGACCTGGGCGATTTCCGAGTTGGCCGAAACCTTCTTGGAGTTGGCCTTGATCTCGGCGAGGACGGCGGTGACCGCCTTGTCGATGCCGCGCTTCAGATCCATCGGGTTCATGCCGGCGGCGACCGACTTCAGGCCTTCCTGCACGATGGACTGAGCCAGGACCGTGGCGGTGGTGGTGCCGTCACCCGCCTTGTCGTTCGTCTTCGAAGCGACTTCGCGGATCATCTGGGCGCCCATGTTCTCGAAGGCGTCTTCCAGCTCGATTTCCTTGGCCACCGAAACGCCGTCCTTGGTCGAGCGCGGGGCGCCGAAAGACTTCTGGATGACCACGTTGCGGCCCTTGGGACCCAGGGTGACCTTCACCGCATTGGCGAGGACGTTGACGCCGCGCAGCATCTTGTCGCGCGCGTCGGTGTTGAACTGTACGATCTTGGCGGCCATGTTCGGCAGCTCCTATCTATATGTTTTCTTTGGAAAAGGCCTCAGACGTCGGGTGCTTTAGGACAGCACGCCCAGGACGTCGGATTCCTTCATGATGATCAGGTCGTCGCCGTCGATCTTCACTTCCGTGCCCGACCACTTGCCGAACAGGATACGGTCGCCGGCCTTCAGCTCCAGGGCGTTGACCTTGCCGCTGTCGTCACGGGCGCCGGGGCCCACGGAGACGACTTCGCCTTCCTGGGGCTTTTCCTTGGCGGTGTCGGGGATGATGATCCCGCCCTTGGTCTTGGATTCTTCTTCCACGCGCTTGACCAGCACGCGGTCGCCGAGAGGACGAAACGCCATCTGTATGATCTCCTTAAAGGATCGAGTTCCTGACCCGAGGCGGAGACTGTTAGCAGCCGCTGCACCCGAGTGCTAATGCGCTCGGCAGATAGGCCGGGCGCCGGGGCCGGTCAAGGGATCAGGCGGGATGAATTTTCAGCGCGGCGCGTGCGCGAGGGCCCAGTCGGCCCGAACCTGCCGCCCGAAAAGAGGCTGGGTCCGGCGAAGGGCGCCGGCATGCAGACCGGTCCCCGTCCCGATGCGCTGAAACAGGGCCGTCTCCGCCTCATCAAGCCGCAGTCGCGCCTCGGCCGCCCGGCCGTCGTCCAGCAGGAAATCGGCCACGGCGACGGTCTGGCGCATGGCCTCGGGATGTCCCGGCGACAGGCGTGTGCGCGCGATCTCGAGGGTCCGCCCATAGACCGCCTCGGCCTCGGCCTGACGATCCAGCCGCGCCAGAGTCAGGGCGTAGCCGTCCAGGGTGGCGAGGATGTCGGGGCTATTCGCCCCCACCGCGGGCTCCAGCGCCGCCAGCGCCCGCACGAACAAAGGCTCGGCCTCCGAATGCTTGTCCTGATCGCCCAGGATCAGGGCCAGGTTGGCGAAGGCGATGCCGGTGAACGGGTGGTCCGGTCCTGCGACCTGCACCAGCAAATCCGCCGCGCGGCGGAATATGGGGTCGGCTTCCGGCGATCGCCCGGTCATGCGCAGGTGCCAGCCCAGATTGGTCAGGCACTGGGCGAGAAGCTCATCATCCCCGGAGCCTTCGGCGATGCGCACGGCGCGCCGATAGACCGGTTCGGCCGCATGCTCGCGGCCCCGGCGGCGCAGGATGTTGCCCAGATTGGACAGGGCGATGGCCACGCTGGGATGGTCCGGGCCGCTCGCGGCCTCATAGACCGTCAGGGCGTCGCGGTAGGCCCGGTCCGCCTCGTCATACCGGCCCTGGGCCTGCAGGCTGACCGCCAGTTGGTTCATGGCGTCGGCGGTGAGGGCATCCGCCTCTCCCAGATGCTCACGGCGCAAGGCCAGGGCGCGGCGGGCATGGCCCTCCGCCTCCTCGGCGCGGCCCAGGAAATCCAGAATGCGGGCGCGGTCGTAGGCCAGGGCCGCCTGCCCCGGCCCATCCAGCGCTTCGCCGCCGAGCGCCTCGGACCGGTCCAGCAGGGTCAGGGCTTCGGCGTAACGGCCCTGATTGGTGCGGATGCGCGCCAGGGAGGCGGTGGCCCGCCCGGCCGCCGGGTGGGCGTCAGGCCCTGCCGCTTCCAGCCGTTCGGCCGCTTCCGCCAGCACCGCATAGGCCCCGTCCACATCGCCCAGCGCCAGACGGGAGCGCGCCGCGTCCGTGAAGGCTTCCGCCGCCTCTGCGGCGTTGTTGTTCAGGATCAGGGCGCGCCCGGCCTCGGCGAAGGTTTCCGCCGCCGCCGCATGATCGCCGGCGTCGCGGCGCGCCGCCGCCTGACGGGTCAGGATCTGCGGGTCGGCGGCAACGGCGACCCGTGACCCCGCGCCGGTCTGGGCCAGAACAGGATGCGCCCCCGCCAAACCCATGGCGGCGGCTGCCAGAATGCAGATTGACCCGGCTCTTAGCGACATGGCGCCTCCCGTAACGACGGTATGGCCTGCCCGCACGGGCCGCAAGGCTGTGATCCGCCTGAACCACAGATGAACGAGCGGCTCCGGGGGTGTTCAGGCTGGATCGCCATGATGAAGGCTCAACAGACAGCCGCCGTTTCCGGCGGATGCGATCGAAAGGAGCCGATCATGATGAAATTCCGCACCCTGGCCGCCGGCGCCGCGGGCGCCCTGGCCCTGACCGCCGTATCCGCCGCCCCCGCAGCGGCTGACGACCGTGAACGCGACGCCCTGGTCGGCGCCGGCATCGGCGCCATCGCCGGCGCGCTCATCGGCAACGGCGACGGAAACTACATCGCGGGCGGCGCTGTTGCCGGCGCGGCCCTGGGCTACGCCAGCGCTGACGACGATGATCGCCGCTATTACCGCAACGGTCGCTACTACCGGGACGGCCGTTATTACCGCAACGCCGAGGAATGGCGCCGTTACAACAACCGCTACGACCGTCGCTATGACCGCCGGGCGGATCGTCGGGACTGGCGTCACGAGCGCCGCGAGGACCGCCGCGACTGGCGTCAGGATCGCCGCGAGGATCGCCGGGATTGGCGCCGCGACCGCCGTGACGACCGTCGCTGGTAAGCCATAAAGACGACGCCAGATCGTCTCTCTCCGAGGGGGCGGGCCTGAAAGGGTCCGCCCCTTTCGCTTGGTCAGTCGGACAGGCGCTCGACCAAGGCTGAGGTTGAGGGGTCGTGGGGCCGGGCCTGACCGCTTTCCACCTCGCCCAGGATGGTGCGGGCCATGGCCTTGCCCAGCTCGACGCCCCACTGGTCGAAGCTGTTGATGCGCCAGATGATCCCCTCCACGAACACCTTGTGCTCATACAGGGCGAGCAGGGCGCCCAAGGTTTCGGGGGTCAGGCGCTCCATCAGAATGGCGGTGGACGGCCGATTGCCGGGGAAGGTCTTGTGCGGGGCCAGACGGTCCGCTTCGGCGGGCGCATGGCCGGCCGCGGTCAGTTCATCCCGCGCCGCCTTCAGAGATTTGCCCATCATCAGCGCCTCGGCCTGGGCCAGGGCGTTGGCCCACAGGGCGGGCTGGGGCCGGTCTTCCTCGTCGCGGGCGACGATGACGAAATCGGCGGGGACTGTTTCCGGCCCCTGATGCAATTGCTGGAAGAAGGCGTGCTGGCCGTTGGTGCCGGGCTCGCCGAACACCACCGGACAGGTCTGGCGCGGGACGGGCGAGCCGTCTTCGCGGATGCGCTTGCCGTTGGACTCCATCTCCAGCTGCTGGAGGAAGGCGGCCAGACGGCGCAGGCGGTGCGCGTAGGGCGCCACCGTGCGCGCCCCGCGCCCCAGTCCGTTGACGTTCCAGATTTCTGCGGCGGCCATCAGCACCGGAGCGTTCCGCTCCAGCGGCGCGTCGCGGAAGTGGGCGTCCATGTCCGCCGCCCCGTCCAGCATGCGCTGGAACAGGTCGGGCCCCAGGCCGATGGCGCAGGACAGGCCCACCGCCGACCACAGGGAATAGCGCCCCCCGACCCAGTCCCGGAACGCGAAGGTGCGGCCGCAGCCGAACCGCTCCGCCAGCTGGGGCGCGGCGGTGACGCCGATGAAGTGCCGGTCCAGACCGTCGGCGGGCAGGGCGGCGGCCAGCCACTGACGGGCCAGCTCGGCGTTGGCCAGGGTCTCCTGGGTGGTGAAGGTCTTGGAGACCACGATGACCAGGGTGGTTTCCGGGTCCAGTCCGGTCAGGGTCTGGTCCATCTCGGCCCGGTCGATATTGGCCACGAAGCGGACCTCGATGTCCGGCGTGCGGGGCGACAGGGCGTCCCACACCAGTCGGGGCCCCAGATCCGACCCCCCGATACCCACATGGACGACGGCCTTGAACGGCTTGCCCGTGGCGCCCGTCTCATCCCCTGACCGCACGGCTTCGGCGTAATCGGCCATGGCCTTGCGCACCGCCTCCACCTCGCGCGACACCGGCTCGCCCAGGGCGCGATAGTCGCCGCCGGGCCGGGCCCGCAGCGCGGCGTGCAGCACGGCGCGACCCTCGGTGAAATTGACCGCCTCGCCGCCGAACAGCCGCGCCCGCGCCGCCGCGATTTCGGCCCCGTGCGCCAGACCCAGCGCCGCCTCCAAGCCCTCGCGGGTCCAGCTCTGCTTGGACAGATCGACGGTCAGGCCTGCAGCCTGAACCGTCAGCCGCGACAGGCGGTCCGGGTCGGCTGTGAACTGATCGACGATGCGCACGCCGCGATCCCGGGCGGCGACGGAGTCAAAGGCGGTCCAGGCGGCGTCGAGATCCATGGCGGGCTCCCAGGGGCGTTTCATCAGGGTCAACACATCGTTTACGGGGCGGGCGTAAGCCGGGGCAACCGGCATTCCGTCGAATCGCCGCCGAAGGAGCCCGCCATGTCCTGCGGAGTGATGATCGCCGCCGCCCTGATGCTGACCGATCCCTCGGTCGCCGCAACGCCGGCGCCCGCATCGTCGGTCGAGACGCCGGTGGCGGGCGAGCCGCTGTTTCTGGACATCGTGTCCCGCTCACAGGCCCTGAAGGGGGTCGTGGACGGCTGGATCGAGACCGGTTTCAACGCCCATGCCTTCGCCGGCTTTCGTCAGGACGCCGAGGCGCTGGCCGCGCTGGACATGCAGGGGCATGTCACCCTGCGCGAGCGCAATGTGGATGGCGATCTGAAATGCATCCTGCGCGGCATCGCCGAGGACATGCCCGGTCGCCTGGAGGCGGTGGAGACCGCCCCCAACGAGCGTGAGCGGGGCGTGGCGCTCAGCGAGCTGTCGCACCTGCTGGACGACAACGCCGCCGTCATCCTCGCCCCGCCGCAACCGGGCTCCTGACGATCAGGCCGCCTCGGCGCCCTCTTCCAGTTCGTCAGCGTATTTGATCGAACAGCCGTAAGGCTGGGCGAAGGGCGTCGCTACGGGCCGTCCCGCCCCGTGGTCGTCCAGCGCCGCGCGCACATAGTTGGTGGCGCCGTCCAGCGTCGCCACGTCCGAACTTGGCCGATCGTCGATGCCGCCGGTGAAGATGATGCGACCTTCCTCATCGATCACGCGCATGTCGGGGGTGGTGACCGCGCCGTAAGCCCGGCCCGTCTCGCCGGTGGGGTCCGCCAGCAGATGGGTGAAGTTCGCGTCGTACTCGCCCCGCCAGCCGCGCGCGTCCTCGCCCTCCACATAGCCTTGGGTTCCCGGGGCGGACGAGATGATGGTCAGCCAGACCACGCCGTCTTCGGTCGCCTCTTCCTGAAGCTGCTGCATGGCGCCGGTGTAGTGCTTGCGCACATAGGGGCAGTCCTCATTGGTCCATTCCAGAACCACGACGCGGCCCCGGAAATTGGACAGCGACACCTGCTCGCCCTCGGCGTTCGCCAGGGTGAAGTCCGGCGCCATCTGACCTTCAGCCTCGGCGGTCTCTGTGGTTTCGGGCGCGTCGGCAGGGGCCTCGGCCTGCTGCCCGCAGGCGGCGAGAACGAGGGCGGACGCGGCGGCCATGGCCAGGATGCGGATCTTCATGGGATAGGCTCCTTGGTTGGTCGAAGGGATCAGGCGGCGTCGTTCAGGGCCTCGGCCACGAGGCCGGGGGTCAGAAGCTGGGGCAGGATGCGCGGCGCGTCCGAACCGGGCGAATAGACCAGATAAAGCGGAACGCCCGAGCGGCCGTGCCGCTCCAGCTCCGCGGCGATGGCGTCGTCCCGCAGGGTCCAATCTGCGACCATATAGACCGCGCCAGTGGTCTCGACGGCGCTGCGCACCCGCTCGGACGCCAGGGCGGCGCGTTCATTGACCTTGCAGGTGACGCACCAGTCGGCGGTGAAGTTCACGAACACCACCCGGCCCTCGGCCCGGGCGGCCTGAACCGCTTCGGGCGACCACGGGGTTGAGGACAGGGTCGAACCTTCGCTCCCCGGCGTCCCGACCGCGTCCGGCGCGCGGGCCAGAGAGGCGCCGGCGCCCGCGAACCCCACGGCCGCGACGATGGACAGGACGGCGGCGACGCTGCTGACCATGCCGCCGCGCCCCTCGGCCCGCGCCGTCTGGCGCCAGCCCCACAGAAACAGGCCCAGCGCCAGCATCAGGGCGCCGGCCATCAGCAAGGCCAGGGACTCCGCTCCCGCCTGTCGGGCGAACACCCAGACCAGCCACAGGGCCGCGCCGTACATGGGGAAGGCCAGAACGCCCTTCAGCCGGTCCATCCACGGACCGGGGCGCGGGAACCGCTTCAGCAGGCCGGGCGACAGGCTGACCGCCACATAGGGCAGGGCCAGACCCAGCCCCAGCATCAGGAACACCGACACCGCCATGGGCGCCGGCATCACCAGCGCGGCCCCCAGCGCAAAGGCCATGAAGGGCGCGGTGCACGGCGCCGCCACCACCACCGCCAGCACGCCGGTGAAGAAGGCCCCCGCGCCGCCGGGCAGGCGCGACAGGCGTCCGCCCGCGCCGCCCTCGGCCAGCCCCTGCGCCGCCATGCCCACACCGAACACGCCCGACAGGTTCAGGCCCACCGCCAGCATCAGCAGGGCCAGCCCCGCGATCACGCCCGGCGACTGCAGCTGGAAGCCCCAGCCCACGGCCTGCCCTGCGGCCCGCAGCCCGATCAGGGCCACGGCCAGAATCAGGAAGGTGGTCAGCACTCCGGCCAGGAACGCCAGCCCGTCGCGCCGCGCCTCGCCCGGCTCGTGGGCCGAGGCCGACAGGGACGCCGCCTTCATGGCCAGAATCGGGAACACGCACGGCATCAGGTTCAGGATCAGCCCGCCGACCAGGGCGAACAGCGCCGCCTGCAGGAACACGCCCACGCCAGTGGGCTTCGCGCCCTCCGCCAGCGCGCCCTCGCCGCTGGTTCCCGCCAGCGGCTCACCCACCTCCGCGATGATCTCCCAGGCGCCTTCCGACGTGGACAACACCCCCGCCATCGGCCCGGAAAGGCCACCGGTCAGGATGGCCCGGCCCGCCGTCAGGGTCAGCGACAGGCCGTCCGGTCCCCGCTCGCCCGGCTGGTCTGCCGGATGATCGATGACCCCGCCCTCGAAGGGGAAGAAATAGACGTCGGACAGGCCTTCATCTGTCAGGGCGTCGCCCGTGACGCTCAGCAGCACCGTCTCACCCTGACGCGTCACGCGCGCGGTCAGGTCGCCGGGGCGCGGCGCGGTCTCGAGGATGCGGGAAATGGCCGCCCCATGCGCCCGGTCCAGCGGCGCCTCTCCGTCATCCACCCGCAGATCCAGCGTCAGGGTCAGCTCGTCCGGCACGCACATCTCGTCGCTGCACACCATGAACAGGGCGTCGACGGACAGCGGCAGGACCGATCCCGGCGCCGCATCGGCCGGAATCTCGATGGGAACCGGCAGATAGACCTGATCCGAATAGCCGTAGTTCATCAGGCTCTGCAGTCGCTGACGCTCGGGCAGAGGCCAGACGATGTCGCCCGCCTCCACCCCGCCGGGCAGGGTCCAGTCCAGTTCGGTGGGGCCGCCGGAATCCCCGGGGTTGCGCCAGTAGGTGTGCCAGCCCGGCTCGATGTCCTGGCGCACGGCCACGATGGCGGTAGAGCCCGGCGCGGCCCACTGGCTCATGGGGACCAGTTCGGCGGCGATGCGCTCGGTGCGCTGCACCTGCGCGCTCACGGGCAAGGCCGCGCACCAGACAAACAGACCGATCAGGACAGCCGACAGCAGGCGCATTCAGTCTCCACGGGTGTTGCGGTTCTGACGGGCCGAACCCTACCCGTCCGGCGCGCGGGCGCAACCGGAACCGGCGCCGCAGGCTCTATTGATCGGCGGGCATGGTCCCGGCGTTCACCGCGATACGACCGATCAGGCCCTTGACGATCAGGTCCAGCGGCGAGCCCTCGCGATAGTCGGCGGCGGCGACGAAATTGACCCGATCCTCCGAGATCAGCGAATAGATCTTCGCCTGGTCCCGCTCGGAATTGCGCGGGTCATAGACGGCGATGGAGAAGCCGCCCTTGGTGTGCATCATCTTCATGGTGGGCACGTCGGTGTCCCCGTCGCCCAGGAAGATCATGCGTTCGAAAGGGACCGGCCGCTCGTCGTCGGGAATGAAGCGGTTGATGCGCTCGTGCTCATAGTGGTTCAGCACGCCCTTGTTGATGCGGAACAGGTACTGGGTCTTGGTGGTGTAGTTCACCCCCACCGCCGGCCACACGGCCACGCCCTTGTCATCATAGACGAATTTGGACGCGAACACGTGGCGGAAGGCGTCCCGGATGGGGCACCCGTCGATCATCTCCTCCAACCCGGCCGAGATGATGTAGTGCTCGATGTCCAGACCGTAGCGCGCGCCGAAGGCGTCGATGCGCTCGAACCAGCCGGGCCCGGTCAGATCCGTCTTCAGCCCGTCGAACAGCTTCACGTCATGGCCGTGCTCGCGCAGATCCCGGCGGGTGATCGGCTGGCCGTTCTCCCGCGCCCGGGCCAGCATCAGCTGCATGTACATCAGGATGTTGTCGCCGTCGGCTTCGCGGGTCAGGCGGTCCGCCTCGCCCCAGAAATCGCCGATGCCCATGCCCACGGAGGGGATGAAGGTCACCTCCTGCATGTTGCCGCGCGCCAGGGTGCCGTCGAAATCGTAGATCAGGGCGGTCTTGAGCGGTTTCGTCATGCCCGGCTCTCCTGAAGATCGAGGCCCAGCTCGGGATGGGCCGCCGATGTCACCGTGTCGTGGGGCAGATGCAGGATGAAGCTGGCGCCCTTGCCCGGCTCGCTCTCCACCTCGGCCCAGCCGCCGTGCAGCTCGATCAACGCCTTGACCAGGGCCAGGGCCACGCCGGGACCGCCCCGTTCGCGCTGGATGTAGCGGTCGAAGACGTGCGCCTGCAGGTGATAGGGGATGCCGTGGCCCGTGTCGGTGACGCGGAACCGGGTCTCGCCCACGCCGCGCGCGGCCTCCAGAGTGACCCGACCGCCCTCGCTGATGGAGCGGGCCGCGTTGTCCAGCAGATGATCCAGCGCCTGGACCAGTCGCTTCTGGTCCGCACGCACCGCGCCGATCTTGTCCGGGCAGATCACCTCGACCACACCGCCGCGTCCCTCCACCCGCGCGCGCACCCGTTCGGCGCACTGGTCCAGCACGTCACAGACGCGCACGTCGCCGAGACTCAGGTCCATCTCGCCCGCGTCGATCTGGGCCATGTCCAGCACATCATCAATGGAGCGGGCCAGCTGGCTGGCGGCCACGCGAATGGCGCCGGCGTGCTGCCGCGACCGTTCGTCCAGCGCCGCCTGCGCCTCCAGCAACTCCGAATAGCCGACGATGGTGGTCAGGGGCGTGCGCAGTTCATAGGAAACGCTGCCCACGAACTGCCGCTTCAGCTCCTGGCTTTCCTTCAGGGCCGCTTCGCGCTCGCTCAGCGCCTGTTCCAGTGCGCGCCGCGCGGTGACGTCGGCGAAGGCCACCAGGGTCGCGCCGTCGGGCAAGGGGCGCGTCTGCCAGGCCGCCAGCCGCCCATCCCGGGTGCGTGTCTCGCCCGACACCGCCACGCGGCTCTCCGGGTCCGGGTCCGCGACCCGCGCCTTCAGACCCAGCCACAGGGCGGGGTCCGGCGCCGTGCGCTTGCACAGCTCGGCCAGGGAATCGAAATCGCCAGCCTCGCCCAGCTGGTCGGCGGTGACGCTCCAGAAGCGCTCGAACGCCTCATTGTGCAGACGCAACCGCCCGTCCGAACCGAACACCGCCACCGCGTCGTTCAGCTTGTCCAGGGTGGCGCGCTGCACCTGGATCTGGGCGTTGTAGCGGCTGCGCAGGTCCAATTCCCCGGTGATGTCCGAGAACAGCAGCAGAACCCCGCCCAGCGGGTGCGGCTGGCGCACCACGCGCAGGGTCCGGCCGTCCGGCAGGGACCAGCTGTCGTCCGGCGCCGCCTCGGTGGCGCCGTAGAACTCCAGCTCCTTCGCCTTCCACGCGGGATAGTCGTCCCGCTCCGGCAACTGGCGGCGCTGGCGCAGGCGGTCCAGCAGCTCCGCGTGGGTGGGCCGGTCGTCCAGCCAGGCCGGATCGACGCCGAACAGCTGCTGGAAGGCGGTGTTGTGATAGGCCAGTCGCTTGGACGGACCGAAGATGGCCACGGCGTCAGCCAGATGGTTCAGGGTCTCGTCGTGGCCCTCCACATGGCGGCGCAGGGTGTCGCGGGTTTCCTCGGCCTCGGTGGCGTCGATGGCGAAGGCGGCCGCGCCCATGATCTCGCCCGCCTCGCCGCGGCCCAGCGGCTCGGCGACGATCCGCCAGGCCCGCCGGCGTCCGCCACCCGAGGTCCAGCGAAACGCTTCCTGACGCAGACCCAGCCGCGCCGCCTCGGCCATCAGGGCGTCGGCGCCCCGGTCAAAACTGAGCCCCCGCTCGCGCGCGTCCTCGACGCTGGTCGCCTTTACCTCATCCAGCCAGGCCCGATTGGCCCAGGCCAGCCGCCCGGCGCCGTCCACCCGCCATGCGGGCACGGGCGACAGGTCGGTCAGGGGCTCGGCCTCACCTGCGCCTTCGTGGATGCGGGTCTCGTCGCCGGACAGCTTCAGCCAGGCTGCGCCGGCCGAAGCCCGCCCCTGCACCCGCAAGGCCCCGCGCGGCGTGCGGGCGATGAAGTCGCAGGGCGCGCCCCGTTCACGCAGTCGCTCCAGCCGGTCCGCGTTTTCGGGCGAGGTCGCCGCCAGGGCCGCAACCACGTCGCCGGGCTCGTCCGCGCCGAACAGGATGCGCCGCACATTGGCCTGATCCGAGGGTTCGCCCAGCAAATCGCCGGCTTGCCCGTCCGGGCTGGGTGACAGGGCGATGAAGGCTTCTCCGAAGGCGCCCAGGCTGGCGTCGCGGTCGGCGAGCCGGCCCTCGGCGGCCGTCAGGCGGCCGGCGTCCTCCATGGCGCGCGTCAACATGCGCCGCCTCAGCCGCCAGGCCCAGGCGCTGACCGACAGGGCCAGCCCCGCCGCCCCGGCGGCGGCCACAAAAGCGATGTCGGCCTCAGCCATGGTCCTCACCCGCCGATTCGGCGTTCACCATAAACTGAAACGGGGGATTTCCATCCCCCGGAGGCGTCATGGGGCCACGGTGCGTTGCCAGCGGAACGATCAGGCCCGATATGCGCAGCATGACCGACGCCGTTTTCGCCTGGGCCGACCAGTCCGCCCCGTCCCTGGATGACTTCGCCCGTCTGGCCGAAGCCGCCTTCGCCGACCTGCCGGGTGAGTTCCGCGCCCACACCGGCGAGGTGGAATTCCGCATTCTGGACTTCGCCGACCCGGACACCCTGTCGGAAATGGGTATCGAGGATCCGTTCGAACTGACCGGCCTGTATCATGGCGTCGATCTGTCCCAGCGCAGCGTGTCCGACCCCTCGCCCCAGCCCTCGCGCATCTATCTGTATCGCCGCCCGATCCTGGATGAATGGAGCGAGCGCGGCGACGTGGGTCTGTCCGAAATCATCGCCCACGTCCTGATCCACGAGATCGGCCACCACTTCGGCCTCAGTGACGACGACATCGACGCCATTGAGGCCGGGCTGCGCTGATCCGTCTCCTCCCCGCTTGCGGGGAGGGGGACCGCCCCGGCGACTCAGCCGGGGTGGTGGAGGGGGCGACTCGGTTTCGCTGGATGAATCGCTAATCCCCGACCGACAGCGCCGCCCCCTCCGTCACGGGCGCTGAGTCGCGCCCGCGCCACCTCCCCATCCCAAGCGATGGGGAGGAGACATGGCCTACGCCGTGCGGATCACCCCGCCCGAGGCCTCCACCGGCCAGGGCGTCAGCCGCCCGCCGGCGCACGGGCCGCCCACGCATTCGCCGGTCAGCGGCTTGAACACCGCCCCGTGCCAGCCGCACAGGATCAGCGCGCCGTCCCGCGTCAGATATTGGTCCAGCTCCACCGCCAGTGGAAAGCCCTGGTGGGGACAACGATCGACCCATCCGGCGACCTGATCGTCCTTGCGCACCACGAAGCCGTGGAAATACGCCTCGCCGATCTGCAGCACGAAGGCGCGCGAGCCGGGATCGGCGATGTCGCCCTCCGCGCACAGGGTGACCCCCGGCGGCGTCTTCCAGACCCGCTTGCGTTCAGCGGGCGGCGTCTCCGGTTCCGCCACTAGTCCGCCTCGAGCCGGATGGGTCGCGTCAGCAGGGCGTCGATGGCCTGATCCACGCTCCAGCGCCCGGCCAGCACCTCGGCGGTGGCGGTGCATATGGGGGCGTCCACCGCCAGCTTTTCGGTCAGATCGCGCACGGCCGGGGCGCTCTCATAGCCCTCGGCCACGGACCGCTTGCCGGCCAGAGCTTCTTCCACCGTCTGGCCCCGGCCCAGCGCCAGGCCCAGGCTCATGTTGCGGGACTGCGGGCTGGAGCAGGTCAGGACCAGATCGCCCAGACCGCACAGGCCGCGCACGGTCTCGGGCCGACCGCCCAGCGCCTCGGCGATGCGGGTGACCTCGGCGAAGCCGCGGGTGATCAGGGCGGCGTGGGCGCTGCGGCCCAGTTCGCGCCCCTCGACGATGCCGCAGGCGATGGCCAGTACATTCTTGATGGCGCCGCCGATCTCGGCGCCCACCAGATCATCCGCCAGATAGGGACGGAAGGTCGGGGTGGCGATGGCCGCCGCGATGGCCTTGCCCAACGCCTCGTCCTCACAGGCCAGGGTCACGGCGGTGGGCAGCCCCTTGGCCACCTCTCCGGCGAAGCTGGGGCCGGACAGGACCGCCGACGGCGTGTCGGGCAGCACTTCGGCCAGCACCTCGGTCATCAGCTTCAGCGAGCCGCGCTCGATACCCTTTGAGCACAGCACCACCGGCGCGCCCCCGCCGGTCTGGTCCCGGAACGCCTCCAGCGTGGCGCGCAGGTGCTGGGCCGGCGGCACCGCCAGGATCAGGTCGCAGCCCTTCAGGTCCGCCATGTCGCCGGTGGCGGCGACGCCGTCCTCCAGCGTCACGCCGGGCAGGAACAGATCGTTGCTGCGCCGCTGCCGGATGCTGTCCACCACCTCGGCCTCGCGGGCCTGCAGGGTGGTCTTCAGCCCGGCCCGCGCGCAGACCTGGGCCAGGGCGGTGCCCCAGGCCCCTGCGCCGATCACCCCCGCCGTCCTGAATCCGGCCATGCGTTCTCCCTTACGCCTTCGCGCCTTTACGGCCTGTTTTATAGAGCGGGTCGGCCAGCGCCGTCGCCTCGTCCAGCGGCCAGCGCGGGCGCGCCGCCACGTCGATGTCCGAAACCAGCCCCAGCGCCAGTCGTTCCGCTCCCGCCAGGGCGATCATGGCCGCATTGTCGGTGCAGTAAGCCAGCGGCGGGGCCAGAAAATCAAACCCGCGCGCGGTCGCCGCCCGCTCCAGCTCTGTCCGCACGGTCTTGTTGGCCGCCACCCCGCCCGCCACCACCAGCAGGCGATGGTCATGGCGGCTCGCATAGTCGTCCATGGCCCGCGCCGACCGCTCGGTCAGCTGGCGCGCGATGGCTTTCTGCACCGCGTCGGCCAGATCGGCCCGGTCCTGCTCGGTCTCACAGGTCGCCGCCAGCTTCGCCGCCGCCGTCTTCAGACCCGAGAACGAGAAGTCGCAACCCTTCCGTCCCAGCAGGGCCCGGGGCAGCTCGAACCGCGACCCGTCGCCGGTCGCCGCCAGCTTTTCCAGCGCCGGGCCGCCCGGATAGCCAAGGCCCAAAGTCTTGGCGATCTTGTCGAAAGCCTCCCCCGCCGCGTCGTCGATTGTGGCGCCCAGCCGGGTCATGTGGCCGATGCCCCGCACTTCCATCAGCTGGCAGTGCCCGCCCGACACCAGCAGCAACAGGAACGGATAGGGCGCGGGCGCCGCCAGACGGGCCGACACTGCGTGGCCCTCCAGATGGTTCACCGCGATCAGGGGAATGCCCCGCGCCAGGGCCACCGCCTTGCCGAAGCTGAGCCCCACCATGACGCCGCCGACGAGGCCCGGCCCGGCGGTCGCCGCCACCGCGTCCAGCCCCTCGAAATCCACGCCGGACTCTTCAATCGCCCGGCGCGCCGTGCCCGCGATGGCCTCCACATGGCTACGGGCCGCGATCTCGGGCACCACCCCGCCGAAGGGGGCGTGATCCGCAATCTGGCTGTGCACCACCGAGGACAGCACCTGCACCGTTCCGTCGGGCGCCTGGCGCACCACCGAGGCCGCCGTCTCGTCACAGCTGGTCTCCAGCCCCAGCACGGTCAGGACGCGCGGTTCCACTGACGTTGCCGCCGCCGCCTCGCTGCTATAGTCCGCGCCCATGCTCATCGGGTGGAGGTAGCCCCCCGCCCCCGCCCGCGCAACAGAAAGCCCGCCCGCCTTGCCCACGCCCCTTCGTCTCGGAACCCGCCGCTCGACCCTGGCCATGGCCCAGTCCGGCATGATGCAGCGCGCCGTGGCCCGGGCGCTGGGCGCCGCCGAGGACAGCGTGGATGACGCGGTGGTCCTGGTCCCCATCGTCACCACGGGCGACCGCATCCAGGACCGACGCCTCATGGACGTGGGCGGCAAAGCCCTGTTCACCAAAGAGATCGAGCAGGCCCTGATCGATGGCCGCATTGATCTGGCGGTCCACTCCCTGAAGGACGTGCCCGCCGACATGCCGCCGGGTCTCGTGCTGGCCGCCATCCCCGAGCGGGAGGACCACCGCGACGCCTTCGTCAGCGTCAACCATTCGGGCCTCGACGACCTGCCTAACGGGGCCTTGGTGGGAACCGCGTCCCTGCGCCGTCAGGCCCAGCTGCTGGCCGCCCGCCCGGACCTGCGCATCCAGATGCTGCGCGGCAATGTTGACACCCGCCTGAACCGCCTCGCCGCCGGAGACTTCGACGCCATCCTGCTGGCCGCCTCGGGGCTGAACCGTCTGGGCCGGTCCGAGGTGATCACCACCTGTCTGGACGTGGAGCGCTTCGTGCCCGCCCCCGGTCAGGGCGCCCTGGCCATCCAGACCCGGTCCGAGGACGCCCTCGCGCCCTGGGCCGCCGCCCTCAACCACCGCCCCACCGCCGTCGCCGTGACCGCCGAGCGCGGCGCCATGCTGGCGCTGGAGGGCTCCTGCCGCACCGCCGTCGGCGCCTATGCGTTCATCGAAAACGACCGCCTGTCCCTGACCGCTGAAATCCTGGCCCCCGATGGCTCGGCCCGCTGGCGGCATTCGGGTGAAATCCAGTCCCCCACTACCGAGACCGCCCACGATCTCGGCGTCCGCATCGGCGACGCTGTCCATGCCGACGCGGGCGATCAGGAACTGCCCGCCTGATGGACCGGTCCGCCCACGCGCCCCTGCGCCTGTGGGTCACCCGCGCCCGCCCCGGCGCCGAGGCCACCGCCGCGCGTCTGAAGGAAATGGGTCATCGGCCGCTGATCTCGCCCCTGCTGGCGATCCGTCGTCTGAAGCCGCGGCTCGATCTTGCCGGCGTCGGCGCGGTCGCCTTCACCAGTCGCAATGGCGTCGCCGCATTCGCCGCGCTCAGCCCCGAACGCGCCCTGCCGGTCTTCGCCGTGGGCGACGCCACCGCCGAGGCCGCGCGAGATGCCGGTTTCCGGAACGTACGCTCCGCCGCCGGGGATGTGACCGCCCTGTCCGCCCTGATCACCGTTGAACCTGCAGAGGGAAGCGTCCTGATCGCCGGCGCCCGCGAACCCGCCGGCGACCTGCCGGGCGCCCTGAAGGCTGCTGGTGTGAAGACCCGCGCGGCCGCCCTCTACGCCGCCGTCGCCGCCACGGGCGGCCGCGGCCTTGTTGCGCTGAAAGCCGGCAAGCTGGACGGCGTCCTGATCCATTCACCCCGCGCCGCCCGGCGTCTGGCCGACCTGACCATGGGCCTGGTCCCCGCCGCCGGCGCCGTGCCCGCCTTCTGCATCTCGCCCGCCGCCGCCGCGCCCCTCAGCGCATCGCCCGCCTTCGCCCCACTGGCCGCCGCGCACCCCGACGAAGGCGCCCTTCTGTCCCTTCTTGGCAAGCCGCGCCCGCCCGTATAAAGAGCCGTCCTCGCGCGCGGCCATCCGCCCCGCGCACCGGGCCGCCTTAGCTCAGCCGGTAGAGCATCGCATTCGTAATGCGAGGGTCGCGTGTTCGAGTCACGCAGGCGGCACCATTTTTTTCCGTGAATGCCGTCTTATCGCCCGCCCATGCGGCGCCAGGCGTCGCGGGCGGGGGCGAAGCGTTGGGCGACCAGACCGCCCAGCCGGGATTCGGCGGTGATCTTCAGGCCGACCTCGTGGCCCTTTTTCCAGGCGACGCGGCCCTCGCGCCCAACGCCGCCGGGAATGTCCACCACCACGATGATATCGGGCAGGGCCAGGTCGCGCTGAAGCCGGATGCGCAGGCCGCCTTTGGATTCATCCAGCAGTGCGCAGCCCACTTCCAGACCCGGGGCCACCACGACGCCGGGCGCATTGGTGGCGCGGCGCGGCTCGGCCCGGCGGTCGTCTTTTCCCTTGAAAATCATACGCGGATGAACGCCCGACGGTGAGGAACGTGCCCCGTGGAGGGCGTCAGTGCTGGTTCTCGGGCAGGCGCACGATCAGACCGTTCAGATCGTCGCTGACCCGGATCTGGCACGACAGGCGCGAGTTGGGCTCCACCGCCTCGGCGAAATCCAGCATGGACTCCTCCATGGCCGACGGCCGTCCGGTCTCGGCCTGCCAGTCCGGGTCCACATACACATGGCAGGTGGCGCAGGCGCAGGCGCCGCCGCAGTCCGCGTCGATGCCCGGCACATTGTTGCGGATGGCGCCCTCCATGACGGACAGACCGGTCTTCACGTCCACGACGTGCTCGGTCCCGTCATGCTCGATGTAGGTGATTTTCGCCATCGGGTCCGCTTAGGCCTCGGCCTTCGCGCGCTTCCGTTCCTTGGACACCATCAGCTTCTTGGTCTCGGCGATGGCCTTGGCCGGGTTCAGGCCCTTGGGACACACCTGGGTGCAGTTCATGATGGTGTGGCAGCGGTAGAGCTTGAAGGGGTCCTCAAGGTCGTCCAGCCGTTTCTGGGTCGCGTCGTCGCGGCTGTCGGCGATCCAGCGGTAGGACTGCAGCAGGGCCGCCGGGCCCAGATAGTCCTTCTGGTTCCACCAGTAGCTGGGGCACGAGGTGGAGCAGCAGGCGCACAGGATGCACTCGTACAGCCCATCCAGCTTCTCGCGATCCTCGGGCGACTGCAGCCGCTCCTTATCCGGGTCCGGCTCATCGGACTGCAGATAGGGCTGGATCGAGTCGTACTGGGCGTAGAACAGCGACAGGTCGGTCACCAGGTCCTTGACCACCGGCTGATGGGGCAGCGGCGCGATGGAGATGGTGGAGGAGGAACACTCCTCCCATCCCTTGGTGCAGGCCAGGCCGTTGCGGCCGTCGATGGCCATGGAGCACGATCCGCAGATGCCCTCGCGGCACGAGCGGCGGAACGCCAGGGTCGGGTCTATGGTGTTCTTGATGTGGATCAGCGCGTCCAGCAGCATGGGCCCGTGATCGTCGGCCGAGACCTCGAACACGTCCCAGCGCGGCGCCTCGTCCACCTCGGGATCATAGCGATAGACCTTGTAGGTCTTGACGTTGGTCGCGCCTTCGGGGGCCTTGTGGACCTTGCCCGTGGTGGGTTTGGAACCGCGCGGAAGGGTGAGCTGGACCATGCTTAGTAAACCCTCGCCTTGGGCTTGATGTAGTCGATGTCGCTGGACATCGTGTACTCGTGGACCGGTCGGTAATCGATCGCCACGCCCTGCCCCGGACGCTTCCACGCCAGGGTGTGCTTCATCCATTCCGCGTCGTTGCGGTCCGGATAGTCCTCGCGGGCGTGGGCGCCGCGGCTTTCCTTGCGGTTGGCCGCGCTCTCGATGGTGACCAGCGCCTGATCGATCAGGTTGTCGTATTCCAGGGTCTCGACCAGATCGGTGTTCCAGATCAGGCCGCGATCGGTGGTCTTGATGTCGTCGCCGGCCGCGTGGATGGCGCGCAGCTTGGCCACGCCCTCGTCCAGGGTCTTGCCGGTGCGGAACACCGCCGCGTCGGACTGCATGGCCCGCTGCATGTCGTCGCGCAGCTTGGCCGTGGGCGTGTCGCCCGAGGCGTGACGGAAGCGGTCCAGACGGGCCAGGTGCGCGTCGGTGGCGCCGGCGGGCGCGGCCGGGACCGGCGCGGCCTTGTCCACCACCTCGCCGGCGCGCAGGCCGGCGGCGCGGCCGAACACCACCAGATCGGTCAGGCTGTTGGAGCCGAGACGGTTCGCGCCATGCACCGAAACGCACGCCGCCTCGCCCACGGCCATCAGGCCGGGCACCACCGTGTCGGCGTTTTCGCCCACCTTGGTCAGCACCTCGCCGTGATAGTTCGTGGGGATGCCGCCCATGTTGTAGTGCACCGTCGGCAGGACCGGGATCGGGGCCTTGGTCACGTCCACGCCCGCGAAGATCTTGGCGCTTTCGGAAATGCCCGGCAGGCGCGCGTGCAGGGTCTTGGGATCCAGGTGATCCAGATGCAGGAAGATGTGGTCCTTGTTGGGACCGACGCCGCGGCCTTCACGGATCTCGATGGTCATGGAACGGCTGACCACGTCGCGGCTGGCCAGGTCCTTGGCCGAGGGGGCGTAGCGTTCCATGAACCGCTCGCCCTCGGAGTTGGTCAGATAGCCCCCCTCGCCCCGGGCGCCCTCGGTGATCAGGCAGCCGGCGCCGTAGATGCCGGTGGGGTGGAACTGCACGAACTCCATGTCCTGCAGCGGCAGGCCGGCGCGCAGCACCATGGCGTTGCCGTCGCCGGTGCAGGTGTGGGCGCTGGTGGCCGAGAAATAGGCGCGACCGTAGCCGCCGGTGGCCAGGATCACCAGCTTGGCGCGGAAGCGGTGCAGCTGGCCGTTGTCCAGCTGCCAGGCGGTCACCCCGGTGCAGGCGCCGTCCTGCATGATCAGGTCCAGAGCGAAATACTCGATGAAGAACTTCACCTCGCGGCGCACCGACTGGCCGTACAGGGTGTGCAGGATGGCATGGCCGGTGCGGTCGGCGGCGGCGCAGGTGCGCTGCACCGGGCCCTCGCCGAAATTGCGGGTCATGCCGCCGAAGGCCCGCTGATAGATGCGGCCGTCCTCGGTGCGGCTGAACGGCACGCCCCAGTGCTCAAGCTCGTAGACGGCCTTGGGCGCCTCGCGCACCAGATATTCGATGGCGTCCTGGTCGCCCAGCCAGTCCGACCCCTTGACGGTGTCGTACATGTGCCACTTCCAGTCGTCCTCGCCCATGTTGCCCAGTGAGGCGGAGATACCGCCCTGCGCCGCCACGGTGTGGGAGCGGGTCGGGAAGACCTTGGTGACGCAGGCGACCTTCAGCCCCTGCTGGGCGGCGCCGAGCGCGGCGCGGAGGCCGGAGCCGCCGGCGCCCACGACGACGACGTCGTATTCGTGATCGACGAATTCATAAGCAGCCATATCTGAACTCAGGCCCCGAAGCCGGCGGGCAGCGGCGCAGACCCCAGCGCCAGCCGCGTGATGAGGAAGACGCCGGCCGCGGCCAGCACCAGGAAGATCAGGTTCGACAGGCCCAGCAGCAGGGCCTTGTTGTTCGGACGGTGGATGTAATCCTCGATGATCACTTTCCAGGCCAGGGCGGCGTAGCCCAGGAACACGACGAGGGTCAGGGCCGCCAGCACCGCATTCAGCGGGCGGCCGAACCAGGCCATCACGGTCTCATAGTCCGCGCCCGCCAGGGTGAAGGCGCTGAAGGCCGTCCAGACGCCCAGCGGGATAAGGGCGAGGAGCGAAACCCGCTCAACGACCCATTCGCCCGAGCCGTGGCGCTCGGAGATCTTCACGCGGTTCTTGTACTGGGCATAGCCGCTCACAGCGAAACCCTCCCCGAAGCGAACAGCACGACCCAGAACAGGACCGCCAGCACCACCGGCCCCCACACAGCGATGTGCGACAGCAGGTTCGCCGAAGGCACGCTGAGACCGTTGCCCGTGTCGTTATATACGTGGCGCGCGCCGTTCAGGATGAACGAGAACAGCACCAGCGTCAGGCCGAACCCGATGATCAGGCCCAGAGGCGATCCCATGAAGCCCGCCGCGCCCGCGAACGCCTCCGGCCCGAAGGCCAGGGCCGTCAGCCAGCCGATGACCAGGATGGCGCCGAAGCTGGCCGCCCCGATGGTCGCGCGGAACAGGATCGAGGCCAGCATGGTCACGTGCCAGCGCCAGATCTGAAGGTGAGGAGACAGGGGCCGGATACGGCCGTTGGGCTGGCGCACGAAACGGCCGGTCTGGTCGTCGTCGGCGTCTGAGGCGGTCGACATGCGAATCGTTCTCAAACCGTTGTAAAATCAGCGATGATGCAGTGCCGAAGGCTTTACGAACCGGCGCATGGGGGTGTCAACGCGCCCAGGCGTCACAGTTGACAAGTGCGGGTCGAATTCGCGTCTCGCAAGGCCGCGCTTGCGCCGCGGGGTTCAGCCGCTAGCTTGTCTCCATGATCTGGCTCGCCGCGACCCTCGCCATGACCGCCGTCCAGGACGGCCCGGTTCCCTATACCGCCGCCTCGCCCACGTCGCAGGAACGCTATTCCGGCCCGCCGGTGCGGCCTTATGAGCCCTCCTGGGACACGCCGCAGGCCGAGGGCGACGCCTATATGGTCACGCGGCGGGCACTGGAGACGCCCGTCGTCCTTCAGGCCTACGACGGAACCTACGAAGCCACGCCGACGGACGCCGAGGTGGTCTATCAACAAGGCGTGACCTCCGCCGCCATGCGCGCCAACGCCCTCATGGGACCTCTTGACGGCCTCTGGCGCGTGGCCGCGTCAGATGGAACGCCGGTGCTGGAGCTTCTGATGATGGACCGGGGCGACGGGGCTTTGGTGGAAGGCGCCTGGCGCGAGCCCGCGGCGCCCGAGGCCGCCCTGACCAGCCGACGCCTCGGCGCCCTGTCGCTGGTTGTACGCTCGGGCCAGACCCTGGTCATTGACGTGGACGACCCGGACGGACCCGCTCGCCTCGAGCTTGAGCGCGACGGCGCCGGATGGCGCGGAACCCTGGAGCGAAACGGGGCCGCCACGGCTGTGGTCATGGCGCCGCTCGGCTGACATTGCGGCTCGCAGGGCTTAAGTGCGGGGCATGATCGATATCCACGGACCCTGCCCCGACCGCTTCGCCGCCGTGAAGGACGCCTTCGCCGCCAATTTCACCGGCGCCCCGGAAGGGCTGGACGAACTGGCCGCCCGTTTCTCCGTCTGCATCGGCGGCGAGACGGTCATCGACCTGTGGGCAGGCCACGCCGACGCGGCGAAGACCACGCCCTTCACCGACCGATCGCTGGTCCCGGTCTTCTCCACCGGCAAGGTGGTCATGAGCCTGATGATCGCCACGCTCGTGGAGCGCGGTCTCGTCACTTACGACACCCCGGTGGCCGACGTCTGGCCCGCATTCGGACAGGCGGGCAAGGACACGATCACCCTGGGCCAGCTGATGAGTCATCAGGCGGGTCTGGCCGGCTTCGACCAGACCGTCGACCCATCCGTCTGGTTCGAGCCCGAGGCGGTGCTGGAGCGGCTGGCCGCCCAGCCCCCCATGTGGGAACCCGGAACCGCGTCCGGCTATCACCCCATCACCATCGGCTATCTGGCGGGCGAGGTGTTCCGCCGGCTGGACGGGCGGACCATGGGCACGGCCCTGCGCGAGGACTTCGCCGAGCCCTTCGATCTCGACCTGTGGATCGGCCTGCCGGAGGACCAGCACGACCGCGTGGCCCAGTTGCGCAAGCCCTCGGCCCCGCCCGATCTGGGGACCATCGACGCCGTCAAGAAAGCCGCCTTCCTCGATCGCGGCTCGGCCCCCGGTGGTCGCGGCTCGACCGAGTGGCGCAAGATGGAGATTCCGTCCGCCAACATGCACGCCCGCGCCGACGCCCTGGCGCGCATCATGGGCGTGCTGGCGGGCGGCGGAAAACTGGACGGCAAGACCATCCTGTCGGCCGAAACCCTGGCCGAGGCGACCCGCCAGCGCATCCACGGCCCCGATCGCGTCCTGCCCTTCACCATTCGCTGGGCGGCGGGCTGGATGCGCAACGAGGGCCTGAACATCTTCGGGCCGAACCCGGGCACGCTGGGGCACTACGGCTGGGGCGGCTCCTGCGCCATGGCGGACCCCGAGACCGGCGTCTCGGCGGCCTATGTGATGACCCGCCAGTCGCCGCACCTGATCGGCGACCCGCGTGCACTGCGGCTGTTCGAGGCGCTCTACGCCGCGCTCTAGACGGCCAGCACGACCTTGCCGGTGTGCGCGCCGGCTTCAAGAAAGCTGTGCGCCTCCGACGCGGCCTCCAACGGAAAAACGCGATCCACGACCGGCCGGACGCGGCCGTCCGCGATCCAGGGCCACAAGGTCGTTTCGACCGCCTCGGCCAAACGCGCCTTTTCGTCGGCGTTCCGGCCCCTCAGCGTCGATCCGGTCAGGGTCAGGCGGCCGCGCATCAGGCGGGACAGATCGACCTCGGCCATATTTCCCGACTGGAAAGCGATCACCACCCAGCGTCCGCCCGGTTTCAGCGCCTGAAGGTTCTGCTGCGCATAGGCTGCGCCGACCATGTCCAGCACCACGTCCGCCCCGCCCGCGTCCTGTACGGCTTGCAGGAACTGTCCGTCCGAAGCATCGATCGAGACGTCGGCGCCCAGCGCCGCCGCCGCCTTCGCCTTGTCCGCGCCGCGCGAGGTGGCGATGACCCGGGCGCCCGCCCCCCTGGCCGCCTGGATCGCCATGACCCCGATGCCGGATGTGGCCCCGTGCACAAGCAGGGTCTCGCCCGTCGCCAACCGGCCATCCTCGAACACGTTGGTGAAGACGGTAAAGGCGGTTTCGGGCAGGGCCGCCGCCTGAATGAAATCAAGACCGGCGGGGATCGGCAGCACATGGCGCGCATCCACCACCGCGTACTCGGCATAACCGCCGCCGCCCAGCAGGGCGCAGACCCGGTCGCCGGGCCGCCAGCGGTTCACGTCCGCCCCAACGGTCTCGACCTCGCCCGCCACCTCCAGTCCCAGAATGTCCGGCGCGCCCGGCGGCGGCGGATAAAGGCCCTTGCGCTGAAGGATGTCAGGCCGATTGATCCCGGCCGCCCGCACGCGGATCAGAACCTGACCCGGCCCGGGTTCCGGCGTGGAACGCTCACCTATCACCAGCGCCTCGGCGGCGCCCTTGCCGCCTTCAATCTCGATCACCCGCATGTCCGGCCCTTGCAATCCCTGACGTCCGCGCGTTTTCATAAGCGGTCAGGGGACGGACGCAAAGGCGAGGGAGCAAGGCGATGGTTTTCGAGGATGCGGGTCCCCGTCCGGCGCGCGGCGCGGCCGTCAGGGATCTGACGCGCGAGGATCTGGACCTCTATTCGGTCGAGGATCTGGATGAGCGCATCGAGGCGTTGAAGGCGGAAATCGTCCGGTCCGAGGCGGCGCGCGCGTCCAAACAAGCCCGAAAGAGCGACGCGGACGCCCTGTTTTCCTTCAAATCCTGATATTTGCGCCGGATTGACGCGAAACTGGGGGCGGTCATGGCACGCGGGTTGCAATCCCGGTCGGCGGCGCCAGCATGGGTGTCGGAATCGGGCGCCGGGAACAGTGCATGTCTGAGTTGACCGCCAGCGGATCGAACGTGGCTCCCGCAACGGGAGATTTCTCGCGCTCGGAGCTTTTCGACCGGACCTTTCAGGAGGGCATGGAGCTGGTGGAGGACACCGCCGCCTATCTGGATGGCGACGGTCGGCGAGACTCCAAGCTGCTGTCGCGCGCCGCCGCCCTGGCCTATGCCGCCGAAAGCATGAAGCTGACCACGCGCCTGATGCAGATCGCGTCCTGGCTGCTGGTCCAGCGCGCCGTACGCGAAGGCGACATGTCGCCCCAGGCCGCCGCAGAGCGCCGCCACCGCCTGGCCGAGCGCAAGCTCGAGACCACCCCGACCCATGCGGAACTGCCCATCGCCCTGGTGGAGTATCTGGTCCGTTCGGAAAAGCTGTACGACCGGGTGCTGTATCTGGACCGGCGCATGTACGGCGATGAGGCCGTCACGGCCGGCCCGAATCCGGTCCAGAGTCAGATCGATCGTCTCGCCGCCGCCTTTGGCGGCTGAACTTACGGACCGACGTCCTCCTCGTCCGGCTGGGCCGCGCTCACCGGCTGGGGCAGGCTGAGATTGATGCCCAGAGCCTCGGCCAGCCGGGCGTCGCGGTCATAAACGTCTTCACGGAACGCCACCCGTCCCTGACCGTCCACGAAGGCGGTCCAGTACAGCAGGCGTACGCTGATCTCGCGGCCCGTCTCCACCCGCTGTGTGCGGCGGCTGTCCAGCGCCGTATCGAACTCGGACAGGCGCGTCGGATCGGGCGACAGCAGCAATCGGGCGAAATCCACGGCGTTCTGCACCCGCACGCAGCCGTGGCTGCGATGGCGGAAGGCGCTGTTGAACGCCGCCTTGGACGGCGTGTCGTGCAGGAAAATGGCGTGGCTGTCCCGCAGCTCGAACTTCACATAGCCCAGGGCCGCATTGGGACCGGCGCGCTGGATCACATTGCCCGCCGAGCCGATGTACATGTTCTGGGACGCCAGATAGGCCGGACCGCGCGGCAGGATCTCGTTGCGCGCGATGGAGGCCGGCACATACCAGGGCGGATTGGCCACCACCGAGGCGAATGGCTTTTCAAGGCTCGGCGTCTGGTTGCCGGCGGTGCCCACGACGACGCGGTTGGAGTGCACCGGCCGGTCGTCCTTCCAGTAGACCATGATGGCCGCGGCGACATTCACCTCGATGCGCTCGGGTGACAACTCGCGCTTCAGCCAGCGGCGGCGCTCAAGGTTCAGGGCGATCTGACGGGCCCGGTCCTCGGCAGAGGCGGACAGGGAACGCTGGGTCGCAGGCCCGATGCGGCCGTCGACGCCGAGGCCATGCCGCAGCTGGAAGCCGCGCACCGCCTCCTCCAGATCGGGGCCGTAGACGTCTCCGTTCAGGGCCAAGGCCCGGGCCTGACGATCGGTCAGATCCCCTTCCGCCGCCAGGCGGGCGATCAGCGCCGGGACCCGGCGGTCCATGGCGCCCGGCTCGATGGTCGCGCCCTGGGAAAAGGCCGGCCAGCCGCCGGTCTCGCGGATCAGACGGCGATAACGCACATAACCCGCCGAAAGATTGGTGTAGCCGATATCCGTGGGCGCCAGGCCCTCGAACCAGTCCAGCACCCGGTCGCGCGACACCGCATCGTGCAGGCCGGCGGCCAGATCCGCCCGGTTCTTCTGCATCTCCCACAGGTTCTCGACCGTCTCGGGACGCACGGCGCCTTCGGCCAGCACCCGCGCGTAGCCAAGCGCCGAAATCGAGGTGCGGATGTCGGCGCTGGCCGGATCGGAGGCCAGACCGGCGAAGTCGAAATAGTCGGCGCCGGACAGACCGTGGCGCTCCGCCCGCTCGGCCACCTGACCCAGAGCCCGCACACGCGCCGCCGTCCAGATCGGCCGCCATCCCGCCATCTCGTACAGGCGGCGCAGTTCGGGCCGGAGCGCGGCGGGGGCGCGGTTCAGCTGGACGTTGAAACTGTCGTAAAAGGCCCGCGCCGCCGGATCGCTCGGCGGCGGGGTCGGCGCCGTGACGCCGGGTTGGCTTGTGTAGGGCGTCTGGGCCTGCACGGCCGAAGCCAGGGCCGAGGCGGCCGCCGCCAGGGTCAGTTGTCGTCGATTCATCGCCATCAGAAAGCCCAGTCTTGTCCGGCGTCATCCGCCGGGACGCCCCAGTTGTCCCAACACGCCAATCCTACCGGCGTTCCGGCCAAACAAAAAGCGCCGGTCGCGAAACCGGCGCTCTTGTTCGTCGCGGCTGTGGCCCGAAGGCCGCGCCTTACTTCTTGAGGAAGCCGCCGTACTTGTTGGTGAAGCGCGACACGCGGCCGCCGCGATCCAGCAGCGCCTGGTTGCCGCCGGTCCACGCCGGGTGCGTGGTGGGGTCGATGTCCAGGTTCAGCGTCGCGCCTTCCTTGGCGTAGGTCGAGCGCGTCTGGTAGGTGGTCCCGTCCGTCATCACCACATTGATGAAGTGATAGTCGGGATGAATGTCCTTTTTCATCGGTCCGGCGTGTCCTGAATAGCGCCCCGTAACTGGGTCGGGACGATACCGACCGTCCGCGCGCAGAAAATGGAAACCCGCCGGAAGCCCCGGCGGGAGAGGGGCGGCGTTTACACCCATGGGCCTTCTGAGGCAAGAGGCGCGGCCATGACCGCTCCTGAACCGCTCCCCCGCGCCGACCTTCACGACCGTCCCGGTCCCGGCGCGGTGCTGGCCGACGCCATGCGCGAGGGCGCCGACCGACGCGCGCGGCGACGCGACATCCGCCCGCTGGGGCGGTTGTTCCCCTTCCTGATGCGCCATTGGGGCAGCGCCCTGATCGCGGGCGCCTGGCTGCTGGTGTCCACCGCCGCTTCGCTGGGCCTGACGGTGACCGCTCGCGGCGCCATCGACAACGGCTTCGAGAACGGCGGGGCCGATCTGGACGTCTGGTTCCTGATCCTGGGCGCCAACGCCGTCGGCCTGGGGCTGGCCACGGCGTTCCGCTATTTCTACGTGACCAAGACCGGCGAGCGCATGATCGCCGACATGCGTCAGGCGGTATTCGCCCGGGTGATGGGGCTGGACCCGGCCTTTTTCACCCATATGCGCACCGGCGAGGTGCTGTCGCGTCTGACCACGGACATCCAGCTGGTGGATGCCTTGCTGACCACCGCCGTGTCCTACGCCCTGCGCAATCTGCTGACCCTGATCGGCGCCACCATCCTGCTGTTCATCGTCAGCCCCAAGCTGACCGGCATGGTCATGCTGGCCACGCCCTTGCTGATCGCCCCGCTGTTCCTGTTCGGCCGCAAGGTGCGCAGCCTGACCGTGGAATCCCAGGACCGGTTCGCCGGCGCCGTGGGCTTCGCCGGCGAAAGCGTGGACGCCATCGAAACAGTGCAGGCCTTCGGCCGCGAGGCGACCGCACGATCCCGCTTCGACGGCGCGGTGGAGGCCGCCTTCGCCGCCTCCCTGCGCCGCATGACCGCCCGGGCGTGGATGACGGCGCTGGTGATCGCGGTGATGTTCGGCGGCGTGGCCCTGGTGCTGTGGCTGGGAGCGCGCGACGTGGTCGCCGGGACCATGACGCCGGGCGCCCTTCTTCAGTTCGTTCTACTCTCGGTGTTCGCCGCCGGGGCCGTGGGCGCCCTTGGCGAAAGCTGGGGCGAGGTGCAGAAGGCCGCCGGGGCCATGGAGCGCATCGACGAACTGATGCGCGCCGAGCCGTCCATCGCCCCGCCCGCCGCGGCCCGCGCTCTGCCCTCACCCCCGGGCGGCGAGGTGGCCTTGTCCGATGTGTCGTTCGCCTATCCCGGCCGTCCGGACCTGCCGGCGCTGAAGGGCTTCGATCTGACCGTCAGGCCCGGCGAGACCGTGGCGCTGGTCGGCCCGTCCGGCGCGGGCAAGTCCACGGTGTTCCGCCTGTTGCTGCGTTTCTACGACCCCCAGGCGGGACAGGTGCTGGTGGATGGCGTCGATGTGCGGGAGGCTGACCCCGAAAACGTGCGCGCCCGTTTCGCCTGGGTGTCGCAGGAGGCGCCGCTGTTTTCAGGTTCGGCGCTGGAAAACATCCGCTTCGGCCGCGAGGACGTGACGCTGGAGGAAGCGCGCGAGGCGGCCGAACGCGCCCAGGCCCTGGACTTCCTGGACGCCCTGCCCCAAGGCCTTGAAACGCCGCTGGGCGAGCGGGGCCGGTCCCTGTCGGGCGGTCAGAGACAGCGCCTCGCCATCGCCCGGGCTCTGGTGCGCCACGCGCCGATTCTTCTGCTGGACGAAGCCACCAGCGCCCTGGACGCCGAGAATGAACGCCTGGTTCAGTCGGCGCTGGACGAAGCCATGGAAGGCCGAACCACACTGGTGATCGCGCATCGGCTCGCCACCGTGCTGCGCGCGGACCGGATCGTGGTCATGGACCAGGGCCGGGTGGTTGAGAGCGGCGATCACAAGACCTTGATGGCGCAACGAGGCCTGTACGCCCGGCTGGCTGATCTGCAGTTTCGAACGCAATGAGCAAAGCGCGCTGTGCGTGCTATCATCGGCCTGTGGATGAACCCTCGCCCCGGCGACGGGTTGATGTCTTGATGAACAACAATCGGGAGACTGACATGCGCATTGCACTGCTCGCCATGGCCCTGGTCCCGCTGGCCGCTTGCGCCACCGGCCCGACCGGCGACCGCTACCATGAGGAACTGGACCGTCTGCGTCAGGACTGCCAAGAGCGCGGCGGCATTCTGAGCCCCACCGGAACGCAGAGCGGCCGGCCCAACACCGACTACGTCTGCGAAATCCGCGGCGGCGGCGGATTGACTCGCGACTGAAGCCTTTCCGCCGCCGCCCGACGGGACTAGACCGGGCTTCATGAACGATCCCCAGTCGCCTTCCGCACCGTTGTCCGGCGTCCGCGTACTTGATCTTTCGCGCGTTCTGGCCGGGCCCTGGGCCACCCAGTTGCTGGCCGACATGGGCGCCGAGGTGATCAAGATCGAGCGGCCCGGCGCCGGCGACGACACCCGCGGCTGGGGCCCGCCGTTCACCACCCGTGCGGACGGCTCGCCCGGCGACGCCGCCTATTTCCTGTGCGCGAACAGGGGCAAGAAATCGGTGGCCCTGGACATCGCCAGCCCGGAAGGGGCCGCGCTCATCCGCCGCATGGCCGCCGACGCCGACATTCTCGTCGAGAACTTCAAGACCGGCGGCCTCAAGAAGTACGGCCTCGACTACGACAGTCTGAAGGCGGTCAATCCCGGGCTGGTCTATTGCTCCATCACCGGGTTCGGCCAGACGGGGCCGCGCGCGCATCAGGCGGGCTACGACTACATGATTCAGGCCATGGGCGGCCTCATGTCCATCACCGGTCAGCCGGACGGGGCGCCGGGGGCGGAACCCATGAAGGTGGGCGTCGCCGTCGCCGACCTGTTCACCGGCCTTTACGCCTCGAACGCCGTTCTGGCGGCCCTGACCGCCGCGCGCGAAACGGGCGAGGGCCGGCACATCGACATCGCCCTGTTCGACGTCCAGGCCGCCGTGCTGGCCAATCAGGCGACCAATTTCTTCGTGTCCGGTACGGCGCCGACCCGCATGGGCAACGCCCATCCAAACCTGTCGCCCTACCAGCCCTTTCCCTGCACGGACGGCATGGTGGTGATCGCGGTCGGCAATGACAGCCAGTTCCGCAACCTCTGCACGGCCCTGGGGGAGCACGATCTGGGAACCGATGATCGTTTCGCCGTCAACGCAGGGCGCGTGGCGAACCGCGCAGAGCTGGGCCCCATCCTGTCGGCGCTGACAGCGCCCCTGACCATGGCCGACCTGATGCGGCGACTGGAGCGCGCCGGCGTGCCGTGCGGCCCGGTCAACACGGTGGATCAGGTCTTCGCCGAGCCCCAGGCCGTGGCGCGCGGCCTGACGGTCGAACAGACCCGCAACGACCTGAACGCGCCCATCCGCACCGTCGCCAGTCCCGTTCGCATGAACGGGGCGGCCGCCGTCAGTGACAAGCCGCCGCCCGCCCTGGGCGAGCACACGCGGGAAGTTCTGGCGCGATACGGAGGCTGAAATCAGCGTCCGCACAGGTCGTGGCGGAACGCGTCGATTTCCATGACGTCTGGAGCGGGCGGGGGGAATCGAACCCCCGACATTCAGCTTGGGAAGCTGACGTTCTACCTCTGAACTACGCCCGCGAGGCTCACTCGCCTTATCCGATGAATGGGCGAACAAGAAAAGGCCCGGCGCGCGCGCCGGGCCTTTCCTCATGGGCGTGACATCAGCGGCGGGTGACCGTGACGCCCCGGTCTTCCAGCATCGACTGGACACTGTCGTCGCCGGCCAGGTGCGCGGCGCCCACGGCGATGAAGGCCGTGCCCGAGCCTTCCAGCATCGTCTGGATCTGCCCGGCCCAGTCGGCGTTGCGGTCGACCAGCAGGACGTCATAGAGCTGGCCCCACTCAGCCTGCATTTCGTCCACCACCAGTGCCTCGAAACCTTCCACGTCGCCGGCGGCCCACAGTTCGACCATGGCGTCCAGCATCTCGTCCGCCTCTTCCCAGGTGGCCAGGGACTGGCGCAGGAACTCCAGCTGGACCTCTTGCGGAAGGTCATGGAAGAAGCGGAACTGCTGCTCCAGGGTCTCGAAACCGCGCACCGGCGTTCCCGCCTCATCGGCGGAGGCCTTCAGCCGGGTGTCCACGCCGGACGCCGGGTCATAACCGGCCCGCACGGTGGCGGCGACGGAGACCTGAAGACCGACCAGCCAGGGCTGCATGACTTCGGTGGCCGCGATGGGAACGCCGATGGCGGCGGCCGCGGCGGCCAGCTGGGCGTTCTCTTCCTCGGTCAGCAGGCTGGACAGGGGCGCGCCGCCGATGTTCAGGCCGTATTGCTGGATCAGCGGCATGGCCGCCGCCTGGTCGTCCACATTGGGCACCTCAAGCCACAGCTCGGTCGCCTCGGCCAGGGCGGCGTCCAGTTCGGCCGTACGCCACTGGGTTTCCGGCTTCAGCAGGTGCACCGTGCCGAACAGATAGATGGTGGAGTCCGCGTCAGAGACGACCCACATGGCCGGCCCCTGGGGCGGCGCCGCCTCCTGGGCCATGGCGAAGCTCGGCGTTCCCGCGACGGCGGCGAACAGGCCGACGCCCAGGGCGGTTCCGGCGGCCAGACGGGCGGCCAGGCTGCCCACATGCTTGATGCGATTGATGATGGTCATGGTCGTTATCCTTTTTGAACAGTCGGTTTGAAGGTTTGGCGGGGTTGGAAAGATGTCAGCTGAGGCCTCGGCGCAGGCCCACGACGGCGGAGCAGATCAGATAAAGGCCCATCACGACGACGAGGATGTCCCAGGCCGTCAGGGCCGGCGCGACACCCAGCCGTTCGGCTACCGCCCAGCCGAACAGGGCCGCCTGACCGATCCAGAAGGCCAGGGCGCCGGATTCCACGATGACCCGCCGGATCATCTCGTCGCCGCGTCGCCACAGGCTGAGGTTCAGACCCGTGTGCAGGACGAAGACCGCCGCGATGGCGATCAGGGTCATGACGGGGGCGGTGTTGCCCGACAGGGCCGCAGCCACGGGCGCCGCCAGCAGCAGGCCGGACAGTGCCAGGACGATCCCCTGAAGGCGCATGTCCCGCACCTCCCGCGGGTCCGCCGGTTCGTCAGTCGAGGTGACGGCGGCCAGTGCGCGGCCGTTGCGGGAGGCCGCCAGCACCGACACGCCCCCGGCGACCAGCATGACGGCCACGACAAGGGCCACAGCGTCGCTCCAGCGCAGCAGGTCGGGCGAGGGCAGGATCACATACTCGGCGAGCAGGGTGGCGGAGACGTAGCCGACGACGGCGCCGGCGACAGCCAGTCCGGCCAGCTTGAGCAATCTGGAGCGCGTATCGGGGGATTTCTGAAGGGTGGTCATCGGTTTCTCCTTCACTCGGAAAAGATGTCTTCGATGGCCAGGCCGAAGGTTCTGGCGATCTTGAAAGCGAGGGGCAGGGACGGGTCGTAGCGGCCGGTTTCCAGCGCATTGACGGTCTGGCGCGACACCCCGAGCTGGTCGGCCAGGTCCGCCTGGCTCCAGTCCCGCTCGGCGCGCAGCACCTTGAGGCGATTGTTCATACTCAGACCCTCTTGGAGACCCACCAGGCGAACCAGGCGACGCCGTAGCCGATCAGCATCGGCAGCAGCACCAGACTGGCGCCCGCGATCAGTAGGGAGCTGTAGGTAGCGCCGGCGGGGACCGGGGCGTCGCCGCCGTAGGCTTCCGCCAGCATCAGGGCGCCGATCCCGACGCACATCCCGATGGAGCCGCCCCAGTACCAGGCCCATTTGTGGGCCTCGCGCACCGCCTCGTCGGCGCGGATCCACCACCAGACGGTGCCGGCGATCACCAGACCGAAAATGACGAACAGGATCAGGGCGCTCAGGACAGGACCCGGCAGGTCGCCGGTGTCCTCAAGCCAGGCGTAGACGCCGCCGGTGACGCCGCCGAGCAGCAGGCAGACACCCATCAGGAGCCAGAAACGTCCGGCGCTGCTCATCTTGCGGCGGGGGCGGGGCGAGGCGGTCATGGAAATGGTCCTTGTCTAAGTGACAAGCGACCTTTACTCCGCAGAGCTCGTTTATGTCAAGCGTCATTGACAAAAAATCAAACGACCTTGTCCAAAAAGGCGTCAGGCGCCGGGCCAGGCCCTGAAATGCTTGGATAATTTCAGACCCTGGCGCTGATAGTGCGAGCCGCCCTCGCCATACAGGCGCTCGGGTCGTTCGGTCAGCGGTTCATAGACCAGCCGCGCCACGGTCTGGCCGTGTTCCAGCAGGAACGGGGTGTCGTGGGTGCGCACTTCCAGCACGCCGCGCGATCCGGCCCCGTGGGCCTCGTCGGTGCCGAAGCCGGGATCGAAGAAGCCGGCGTAGTGCACCCGGAACTCGCCCACCGACGGGTCGATGGGGGTCATCTCGGCGGCCTGATCGACGGGGATCTCCACCGCCTCCATGGAGGCCAGGATGTAGAACTCGCCCGGGTCCAGCAGCAGTTCGCCGGGGCGGCCATTCCGGCTGCGCGCCTCCAGCGGCTCCCAGAAATCGCGAGGATCGTGGCCGTCTTCCCGGTCCAGGTCGATGATGCCCGCATGGCGGCGGCCCCGGAAGCCGATGATCCCCTCGCTCAGCTCCACCCCGACGCTGCGGGTCTCCAGCCGCGGCGGCTCGCCCGCCTTCAGACGCAGCTGGTTCAGCCGCGTGCCGGGGCGCACCAGAACCGAGAAGGTCTGGGGCGCGATCTCCAGATACAGCGGGCCGTCATAGCCCTCGGCCACGTCGTCGAAGGCCAGGCCCCGGTCGGTCAGCAGGCGCACGAACACGTCCACCCGGCCGGACGAGCTCTTGGGATTGGCCCGCGCCAGCAGCCCCGGCGGCAGCTTCAGCCGCTCCTGAAGCTCGGCGATATAGACGCAGCCCTTCTCCAGAACCGCGCCGCCCTCAAGATCGATCATGTGCATGGCCACGTCGTCGATGCGCTCCTGCACCCGCCGCCCGCCGGGCAGGAACGAGGCGCGCACGCGCCAGGCGCGGGCGCCCAGACGCAGGTCCAGGCTGGCGGGCTGCACCTGATCGGCGTCAAAGGGCGTGGCAGATGTGACCGCTCCGGCGGCGATGAGCGTCTCTATGGACTGACAGGGCAGGATGCCGGGGCGCGAGAAGTCGAAGGTCATGGTCAAAGCTTACACAGATTCCGCGACGGCGAGGGGGAAAGGCGCAAGGTCGCGGTTGCGCCCTGTGCATGGGTCCGTAAGGGTGGCGGCATGAAACGCAAGGGTTCCTACGAAGCCGAAACACGGGGCATCCGGGTCCGGGTCACGCCCATGTATCTGGACGGGGAGTCCGATCCCGAGGAACGCCGCTGGATCTGGGCCTATCACATCGAGATCGAGAACCGCAGCGAGGCCGAGGTTCAGCTCATGGCCCGCCACTGGATCATCACAGACGCCATGGGCCATGTGGAGGAGGTGCGCGGCTCGGGCGTGGTGGGCGAGCAGCCCGTGCTTTCGCCGGGCGACACCTATGCCTATGCCTCGGGCTGTCCTCTGGCCACATCGTCGGGGGCCATGCAGGGCGCCTACCGGATGGTGGACGAGGCGGGCGTCAGCTTCGATGTGACGATCCCGGCCTTTTCGCTGGATGTGCCGGACGCGCGGCGGGTGCTGAACTAGCAAGGCGGGTGAGGGGCCGCGCCAACCCGGAGAATCGCGGCCCCGCCCCAGGCCCGCCGGCGAAACCGGCGGGGCGGACAGCGGCCCCTTACGGGGCGTTCGTGACAGCCCTGTGGCTGAACCGGGTCAGATGTAGCGACGCAGCGAGCGGGCCAGTTCGGTGGCGCCGTCGCGCGAGCCGCGGCGGATCTGCGGCTGATAGGCCAGCTTTGCGTGCTCCACGCAGTAGGTGGCGCCTTCGTCGGAGCGGCGCCCGCAGAAGCTGAAGTCGGACGAGGTCGGGTCGCCGATGGGCCATTTGCACATGTGGGCGCCGAGAGTCAGCACCGTGGCCGTGCCCGGCATGTCCGGAATGCGTGGCGCGGGCGGGGTCGGCGGCACGGGCGCGGTGCGCGGCTGGGCCGCCTCGATGCGGCGCGGGGCCGAGGGCTGCGCCGGGCGCGGACGCGGCGCGCGGAAGGTGGTGCGGGCCGGCTGCGAGGGCGCCGCGCGGCCGGACAGGCCAAGGCGGTGCACCTTGCCGATCACGGCGTTGCGCGTGACGCCGCCGCCCAGCTGCTTGGCGATCTGGCTCGCGGACTGGCCCTCCAGCCACAGCTTCTTCAGCGCGCCAACGCGGTCTTCGGTCCAGCCCTGAGACATGCCACCCTCCAAGGTCGCTGATTCAACATCTTGTGCGAAGGGCGTCCTGCACGTCCTTCAACCACAACTGATCGTAAACCACTCCTTAAGGGACGCAACATCTGGCGCCGGTCGTATCCACAGAAACCACATCTTGAATCAATGTTCGGCGAATCTGGCGGGGGATAAGACCCCCCGGCTTGCGAAGCCCGCGCCGAAAGCGCATCTGGCGCCCATGACTGATCTAAGCCGTCTGACCGCCACGCCCCCCAGCCCCCGCGCCTATCCGGGCATCAACTGGATCGGGGTCCAGACCCTTTACCTTCGCGAGGTCCGGCGGTTCATCAAGGTGGGCGCCCAGACCGTGGCGGCGCCGGTGGTCACCACTCTGCTCTACATGATGGTGTTCGTAGTGGCGCTGCAGGGCGGCCGACCGCCCCTGCTGGGCATTCCCTTCTCGGAATTCGTGGCGCCGGGCCTGATCATGATGGCGATCCTGAACAACGCCTTCGCCAACGCCTCGTCCAGCCTGATTCAGGCCAAGATCATGGGCACGGCCACCGACTTCCTGACCCCGCCGCTCAGCCCGCTGGAGCTGATGATCGGCTTTTCTCTGGGCGCGGCGACGCGCGGCATTCTGGTGGGGCTGGTGACGGCCATCTGCGTGCTGCCCTTTGCGCGATTGGGCGTGGCCAACATCGCCGCTATCCTGTTCTTCGGGGTCATGGCGTCCATGCTGATGGGCATGCTGGGCGTGCTGGCGGGCCTGTGGTCGGAAAAGTTCGACCACCTGGCCGCCGTGCAGAATTTCGTGGTCATGCCCATGACCTTCCTGTCGGGCGCCTTCTATCTGGTGGAGCGCCTGCCCGAGCCCTTCGCCACGCTCAGCCATTTCAACCCGATGTTCTATCTGATCGACGGGTTCCGTTACGGCTTCATCGGCCATGCCGAGGGCGACCTGACGGTCGGGATCATCGCCAGCCTGCTCATCACCGCCGCCCTGGCCGTCGTCTGCTATCTGGTGTTCCGCAGCGGCTGGCGGCTGAAGAGCTGATCGGCTAAGCGTGGCCGGAACAAGGATACCGCCATGCTTCGCACCCTGACCGCCGCCTGCGCCCTTCTGGCTCTCGCCACGCCTGCCCTGGCCCAGGACGAGGCCGCCCTGCGAGAGGCGGTCGCGGCCTATGAGCAGCCCTCCAACGCCGAACGACTGGCGGTGCTGACCGGCCAGCTGGATGCGGCGGGGCTCGCCTATGAAATCCAGACCTTCGAAGGCGGCGCGCGCGGTCAGCCCATGACCGGCTCCAACGTCATCGTCACCCTGGGCGAGGGCGATCGGGACCTGCTCCTGACGGCCCACTACGACGCCGTGGTGCTGCAATCGGGCGAGCTGGCGGACGGCCTGGTGGACAACGCCGCCTCCACCGTCGCCCTGATCGAGGCGGCGAAGGTTCTGCGGGATCGCGACCTGAACCACCGGGTCCGGGTCATCTTCCTTGATCAGGAAGAGCTGGGCCTGATCGGCGCCCGGCGCTGGATCGAGGCCAATGGAACCGAGCGCGTGACGGCGGTGGTCAACTCCGACGTGGCGGCCTTCGGCGATACGCTGATGTACGGCGAGAACAACGGCGAGCGTTCGGCCTTCGTCCTGACGGCGCTGCGCGAGGAATGCGCGGATCGCGGCCTGACCTGCGTCGGCTTCCCGGTCTATCCGCCCAGCGACGACCGCGCCTTCATCGCCGCCGAGGTTCCGGTGGTCTCCATCGGCTTCCAGAACCGCGTCGGCGCCCACCAGATGTGGCTGGCCTTCAACGGCGGGGAAAACCCTGGTCTGGCGGAGGGCTTCGTCCCCGAGGTGTTCCAGCTGATCCACTCCGAAGGCGATGTGATCGAGGCCGTCGATCCCGCCACCGTCGCCCTGGCGGCCGATGTCTATGTGGACGTGATCACCCGTCTGGACGCCACAGCTCAGTAGCCGTCAGGCCATCTTCGCCTTGGTCAGGGTCTTCCAGGCCCGGATTACTCTTTGCAGCTTGTCTTCCGCCGACCGGTCCCCGCCGTTGTGGTCCGGATGGCAACGCTTGAGCAGGGCGTGGTAGCGCGCGCGAATGGCCGCCTTTTCGGCGCCCGGCTCCAGATCCAGATCAGCCAGGGCCTGACGCTCCAGCCGACCGATGTGCGCGGTTTCCGGCCCCTCAGCCTTTCGCCCCTGATGATCCTGCCCGAACATGGCGAACGGGTCTGACCAGCGGCCGGCGCCGGTCTTGTTCGCCGTACCGAGTTTCGAGGCGAAGGCGGCGGCCTCGCGCGACATGCGCCCGGCCTTCATTTCCCAGGTGGGACGCCCGCCGGTCATCTGCTCGTTCTCATAGCGAGCCCGGATCTCGCCCTCGCTCATGCCGGCGTAGAAGTTCCAGCTCTTGTTGTACTCGGCGGCGTGGGCCTGACAGAACTCATAGAACTCGTTCAGCCGCTCGCGCGAGCGGGGCGCGCGGGCGGTGGCGGCCTTGCTGCAGTCCGGGTGCTGGCACGGCTTCTCGCCGGGCTTCAGGCGAAGCACGTCTGCCGCGGCTTCCTCCTCCTCGGGGCGCGGCGGCTTGATCCGCATGTCCTTGAAGCGAGGCTTGTATTGAAAAGAAGCTGACATCACCCGAAGTGTAGGTCCGATTTGGACGTCATCAAGGAAGCCGGGCGGAAAACCTATGAATGAAGGCCCTGTTGCGACGATAATTCGCAAAAAACTGACTGCGGCCCTCTCTGCGGCCCGTGTGGAGATCGAGGACGACAGCGCCCGGCACGCCGGCCACCATCATGAGGGCGGCATGGACGCGCGCCCCGGCGGCGAGAGTCATTTCAACCTTGAGGTGGTCTCGCCCGCTTTCGAGGGCAAGGGGCGGGTGGAACGCCAGCGCATGATCAACGCCCTTCTGGCCGAAGAACTCGCCGGTCCGGTCCACGCCCTTTCGATCCGTGCCCGGACGCCTTCCGAAGCCGCAGCGAAATAGAAAATTCTCCGTTCACCCCCTCTTAGCGGTTCACCTATAGCGTTCGCGCCGGACTGTTCAGATTGGGGACTGAATATGGCGGGACCGGCCGGAAGCGCGGACAGCGCGAAGACGACGCAGCAGACGCCCGGGCGCTCTCGCGAGGCCGCCACCGTGCTGCAAAGCATCCTCGAGACCGGCAACCTGCGCTACTGGATCATCGCCAGCTGGGCCCTGGCCCTGGCGACGGCCGTGGGGCCCGTTCTCGCCCTGGCCTGGTTCGTCATCACCATGACCGCCGGATGGATTCGGGGTCGCGTGGAGAAGAAGGTCGCCGCCACCGGACGGCGCGACTACAGCGCCACCTTCACCACCGTGGCCTTTCTCACGACCTTCGCCTGGGCTCTGGCGCCGGGACTGGCGTGGTTCCTGGGCGGGCCCTACGGGCCGGCGCTGGGCGTGGCGCTTCTGTGCGCCGGCTATGTGATGGTCTTCACCCAGATGCGCACCGCGCCGCGACAGGCGCTGGTCATCTCGGCGCCCTACAGCCTGCTCACCCTCGGCATTCTCATTTCCCTGTGGGGCAGCCCGGGCTTCCTGACCCTTCTGGCCGTCGTGCCTGTTCTTGGATCCGCCATCCTTGTGCTGGTCATCATCACCATGATGAAGGAGCGCAAGATCGAGGCGTTTCAGGAGCATCAGGCCCATCTGATCGGCGAGCTCGAGGCGGCGCGCGATAAGGCCGATGCGGCCAACGAGGCCAAATCGAACTTCCTGGGTGTGATCTCCCACGAACTGCGCACGCCCATGAACGGGGTTCTGGGCGCCGCCCAGTTGATGGGCGCGACGCGGCTGGACCATACCCAGAAGGAATATCTGTCGATCATCCGCAACTCGGGCGACAATCTGCTGTCGCTTCTCAACGACATCCTCGACATGACCAAAATCGAGGCCGGCAAGATGACCTTCGAAGTGGTCGACGTGGCGCTGCAGGACCTTCACGAGCGGGTGACCGGTCCCTTCATGGCCCAGGCTCAGGCCAAGGGACTGACGTTCATCTCCGAGTTCGCCGGCGAGACCCCCGCCGTGGTGCGCGGCGATCCGCTGCGCGTCTGTCAGGTGATCCAGAATCTGCTGTCCAACGCGGTCAAGTTCACGGACGACGGCGAGGTGCGTTACACCGTGCACAGCCAGCGCGTCGCCGATGACCGCGTCCGCTTCCGCTTTTCCGTCAAGGACAGCGGCCCGGGTATTTCCGACGAGGATCTGGGCCGGTTGTTCCAGCCCTTCACCCAGCTGGACGGCTCGTCCACCCGCCGCTTCGGCGGAACGGGGCTGGGCCTGACCATCTGCCGCCGACTGGCGAACATCATGGGCGGAGAGATCGAGGTCAGCTCCGTGCTTGGCGAAGGCTCCACCTTCGCCTTCGTGGTGGAGGCCGAAGTGGCCCAATGGTCCAGGTCCGAAGCCGTGGAGGCCATCGGCGCCGAGGTGGGAGACGGACAGTCGCTGAAGGTTCTGGTGGTCGAGGATCACCCGGTCAACCGCATGATACTGGAGGCCTGGATGTCCTCCTCCGGACACGTCACCGCCTCGGCCGAGCACGGACAAATGGCGCTGGACGTCGCTGCGGCGGACCACTTCGACCTTATCGTCATGGACGTGAACATGCCGGTCATGGACGGGCTGACGGCGACCCGGGCCCTGCGTCAGACTGACGGCCCGAACCGCGACACGCCGGTGGTGGTTCTGTCCGCCTCAGCGCGCACCGAGGATCACGAAGCTGGCATGGCCGCCGGGGCCGACGCCTATCTGAACAAGCCCATCGACTTCAAGGCTCTGGCCGGCGTCATGATGCGGGCGCGCGACGGCCGCGACGCCGTGCGCGAGGTGCAGAGCTTCGTGCTGGGCGAGTCAGCGGCCGCCTGAACGGGGAATTCGGTCCGGGTGGTTTAAATGCCCTGCCCAGTCGCGTTAAACCGGGCCCATGACCGACATCTCCACCGCCCTTGCCGCCGTTGCGGCCTCATCCGACCGCGCCATCGCCATGGACGCCGCCCTGGTGGCGCGCGCCACACAGATGGCCGGCGACCTGGCCGTGAACCTCAGCGTTGCGGCCCTGATCGTCGTCGCCACCTGGTTCGGCTCCAAATGGGCCGCCGGCGCCGCCCGCCGCGCCCTGGGCCGGGTCCGGGGCCTGAGGGAAGACAAGACCGTCGAGGGCTTCATCGTCCAGGTGGTCCGGGTCGTCGTCATCTCCGTGGGCCTGATCGCGGTGTTGCAGCGTCTGGGCGTCCAGACCACCTCCATCATCGCCGTCCTGGGCGCCGCCTCCCTGGCCGTCGGCCTGGCCATGCAGGGCACATTGTCCAATGTGGCGGCGGGCGTACTGCTGCTGATGCTGCGGCCCTACCGTGTCGGCGATCTGGTGAGGATCGGGGACGCAACCGGCGTGGTTCAGAGGCTGGACCTGTTCACCACCCAGTTGACCGACGCCGACAACGTCAAGATCGTCGCCCCCAACAGCCAGGTGCTCGGCGACGTGATCCTGAACATTTCGGGCCAGGCCACGCGGCGGGTGGCGATCGATTTCACCGTCTCCTACAGCGCCGATCTGAACGAAGCGCGCGAGGTGATCCGCTCCACCGCCGCCGCGCACGGCAAGGTGCTGGGCGACACCCCGGTGTGGACGGGCGTCACCGGCCTGCTGGACAGCGCAGTCCAGATCACCCTGCATGCCCATGTCCTCTCAGGCGACTGGTGGCAGACCCGGGCGGACCTGTTCCAGACGATCAAGGAGGCCCTGGACGAGGCGGGCATCGAGATTCCCTTCCCCCAAGCGGTCGAATATTTCGGCGGCAATGTGGGTAAGGCGGCCGAGCTGGATCAGGCCCCGCCGGAAGCCCTCACCCCGTCGAAAGGTCAGTAGGCCGTGCGCTACGATTTCGGTTCGGACAACACGGCGGGCATGGCGCCCGAGGCCCTGGCCGGAATCCAGGCGGCCAACGCGGGGTTCGCGCGCGCCTATGGCGCCGACGACGTCACGGCGCGCGCTGCGGAC
Organism: Brevundimonas sp.; assembly: GCF_047617075.1. Classification (GTDB taxonomy): domain Bacteria; phylum Pseudomonadota; class Alphaproteobacteria; order Caulobacterales; family Caulobacteraceae; genus Brevundimonas. Next base: position 33,198 of record NZ_JBLGCI010000005.1, on the reverse strand, counting down.
CTGATCCGTCAACGTCTGGACGCCGACGCCGAGGTGCGCTTCGTCTTTTCCGGCACGGCGGCCAACGCCATCGCCCTGTCCATGCTGACCTTTCCCTTCGAGGCGGTGCTGGCCCACCACGCGGCCCATGTGTGCACCGACGAGACCGGCGCGCCGGGCTTCTTCGGCCAGGGCGTCGGCCTGATCGGACTGCCGGGCTTTTCCGGGAAGATCGACCCCAAGGCCATGACTGCGATCCTGGACGAGCCCGAGGTCGGGCACCGCCAGCCGCCGGCCGCCCTGTCGGTGACCCAGGCCACTGAGTACGGCGCGGTCTATACGGCCGATGAGCTGCGCCAGCTGATCGAGCCGGTGAAGGCCAGGGGCTACGGCGTGCACATGGACGGCGCCCGTCTGGCCAATGCGGCGGCCGGCGGGTTCGACCTGACCGAGATCGCGCGACTGGGCGTCGATGTTCTGGTGTTCGGCGGCGCCAAGGCGGGGGCGCCGTGCAGCGAGGCCATCGTTCTGTTTGACAAGAGTCTGGCCCGCCGCCTCGACAACCGGCTGAAGCAGGCCGGACAGATGGCCTCCAAGGGCCGCTTTCAGGCCGCGCCGTTCCTGGGCCTGCTGGAGAGCGGCGCCTGGGAAACGGGCGGCGAACACGCCAATCTGATGGCCCGCCGTCTGGCGGAGGGGATCGTCACCCACAGCCGCTTCGTCTTGGCCCATCCGGTGGAGGCCAACGCGGTGTTCGTGCGCATGCCCGCCGGCGCCCACCGCCGTCTGAACGAGGCGGGCTGGGCATGTTACCGGTTTGACGACGGCTCGGTGCGTTTCGTCTGCTCATGGGCCACGACCGAGGCGGCGGTGGACGAGCTGGTCGCGGCGATCCGCACGATCAGCTGAAGCCGCCGCCCCCTCCCGCGACGGGAGAGGGCGGTCAGGGCGTCAGTCTTTCCAGACGCCGTAGGGATCGACGTAGTCCATGCCCAGGGCCTCGGCCACGGCGGGATAGGTGATCTTGCCGTCCATCACGTTCAGGCCGCGCGCCAGGTGGGGATCCTTCTTCAAGGCGTCCAGGCCGTGCTCGGCCAGGGCCAGGCCGAAGGGCAGGGTGGCGTTGTTCAGGGCCTCGGACGAAGTGCGCGGGGCGGCGCCCGGCATGTTGGCCACGCAGTAGTGCACCACGCCGTCCACCTCATAGGTGGGATCCTCGTGGGTGGTGGGCCGGCTGGTCTCGAAACAACCGCCCTGGTCGATGGCCACATCCACCAGCACCGAGCCGGGCTTCATGCGCGACAGATGCTCGCGCTTGATCAGCTTGGGCGCCGAGGCGCCGGGCACCAGCACCGCGCCGATGACCACGTCGGCCTTGAGGATCTCCTCCTCGATGGCGTTGATGGAGGAATAACGCGTAATGACCCGGCCCGAGGTGGACTCGTCGATCTCGCGCATGCGGGGGATGGAGCGCTCCATCACCACCACCTCGGCGTTCAGGCCCAGGGCCATGCGGGCCGAGTTCATGCCCACGACGCCGCCGCCCAGCACCACCACGCGGGCCGGCGAAACGCCGGGCACGCCGCAAAGCAGCAGGCCCATGCCGCCGTTGTGCTTCAGCAGGGTCTCGGCGGCGGAGAACACGGCGATGCGGCCGGCCACCTCGGACATGGGCGCCAGCAGCGGCAGGCCGCCCTTGGAATCCGTGACCGTCTCATAGGCGATAGCAGCGCAGCCGGACTCCAGCAGACCCTTCGTCTGATCGGGGTCGGGCGCCAGGTGCAGATAGGTGAACAGGATCTGGTCCGGCTTCAGGCGCGGCCACTCGGTCTTCTGCGGCTCCTTCACCTTCACGATCATCTGGGCCTGATCGAAGACCGCGGCGGCGTCGGGGACGATCCTGGCGCCGCAGGCCTCATAGGCGTCGTCGGCGAAACCGGCGCCCAGACCGGCGCCCTTCTCGATCAGAACCTCGTGGCCGCGGGCGGCGTATTCGCGCACGGCGGTCGGGGTCAGGCCGATGCGGTGTTCGTTGGGCTTGATTTCCTTGGGCACGCCGACGCGCATGATGATCTCTCCCTGAGCTTGGTCCCGGTGACGGGTTGGGACGCAATCTACGCCCGGGCGCGGGGCAGGTTCCTGCTTCTTTTCAGCGCCTGATCCGCGTAAACACGCAGGATATTGCGTCAGGAGCCGCCATGAAGACCGTTTCCGCCGTTGAACTGGATACTGTCGACCGGAAGATGCTGCGCACCCTGCAGGAGGACGGCCGCATCAGCAATGTGGATCTGGCCCGCGCCGTGAATCTGTCGGAGTCCGCCTGCCTGCGCCGCCTGCGGGCCATGGAGACGGCGGGCGTCATCAGCCGCTACACCGCCATCATCAACGAGCGCGCCGTGGGCCTGCCCATCAGCGTGTTCGTCACCGTGACCCTGTCGTCCCAGTCCGAAAGCGCCCTGACCGCCTTCGAGACCGCCATCGCCACTGTCCCCGAGGTGGTGGAGTGCCACCTGATGACCGGCGGGTCTGACTATCTGTTGCGGCTGGTGGTGCGGGACGTGGATGATCTGGAGCGGGTCCACTCCAAGGAACTGACCCGCATCCCCGGCGTGACGCGGGTGTCTTCATCGGTGTCCATGCGCACGGTGGTCAAGCGCGGCGCCTTGCCGGTTTGACTCAACCGGGGGTCAAGAGGATGATTTCGGCCATGGGCTTTTCTGAATCTCCCGCTGTCTGGACGGATCGTGAGCCGACGCTCGACGAGGAGATCACTGCACTCGAAGAGGAGGATATCTTCGAGATGGCCAATCTTCCGCCCGACTGGACCGGCGTCCTCGCGACCATTTTCATCTCGACCGCCCTGGGCCAGCACGGTCCCCGCGTGAAGCTCTACCTAAAGCCGGGGCGTCACCAACCCAGCGCTTCGATCTCCATCGGACCAAATCCTCGCATCCTGGCCAGCAGCCTGGACGAGCGGGATCTGAAGCGGATCGCTCCCAAGGCCCTGGAATGGGTGACGCTCAACCATGAAGCTCTCACGACCTTCTGGTTCGAGGGCGAAAGCCTGGCGATCGCGGACGTCGCGGATTTCGCACGGTCCCTGAAGAAAGTCTGACCTACTTCAGGTTCAGGGTCACCGCCTTGATGTCCAGATATTCCTCGATGCCGTGGGCCGAGCCCTCGCGACCGTAGCCGGACTGCTTGACCCCGCCGAAGGGGGCCACGGGCGTGGAGACCATGCCCGCGTTCACGCCGACGATGCCGTTCTCCAGCCCCCGGGCCACGCGCATGGCGCGGTCCAGATCGCGGGTGAAGACGAAAGAGGCCAGGCCGTAGGGGCTGGCGTTGGCCTTCTGGAGGACTTCCGCATCGTCCTCGAAGGCGAACACCGGCACCAGCGGGCCGAAGGTCTCTTCCTCGCGGAACAGCGCGTCGTCGCCGCCCAGGGTCACGGTGGGCTGGAAGAAGCGGCCGCCCAGATCATGGCGGGACCCGCCGGTCAGCACCTTGCCGCCTGCCGCCTGAACCTTGGTCAAGTGATCCTCGACCTTGTCCAGGGCCTTGTCCTCGATCAGCGGGCCCACCTTCACGTCCGCCTCAAAGGCGTTTCCGACCTTCAGCTTCGCCACTTCGGCGGCCAGGCGGTCTGCATAGGTCTCGGCGATGGAGGCGTGCACATAGACACGGTTGGGACAGACGCAGGTCTGGCCGGAGTTGCGGAACTTGCCCTTGATGGTCTCGGCTACGGCCAGATCCAGATCCGCGTCCTCGAACACGATCAGGGGCGCGGCGCCGCCCAGTTCCATGGAGACCCGCTTCAGCGTCGGGGCGCACTGCTCCGCCAGCTTGCGGCCCACCGGGGTCGAGCCGGTGAAGGACAGCTTGCGGATCAGGGGCGAGGCGGTCAGGACGCCGCCGATGGTGGCCGCGTCGCCGGTGATGATCGACAGGGCGCCTGTGGGCAGGCCCGCCTCATAGGCCAGTTCGACCAGGGCGATGGCGGTGAAGGGGGTCTGGCTGGCGGGCTTGACCACCGCCGTGCAGCCGGCCGCGAAGGCCGGGCCCAGCTTGCGCGCCAGCATGGCGGCCGGGAAGTTCCACGGCGTGATCAGGGCGCACGGCCCCACCGCCTCCCTGAAGGTCACGATCAGATGCCCCAGCGGCGTGTCCTGGGTTTCGCCCAAAATGCGTTCGGCTTCGCCCGCCGACCATTTGATGAAGCCGTTGGCGTAGGTCACCTCGCCTTTCGCCTCGGCCAGGGTCTTGCCGTTCTCAAGCGCCATCAGGGCCGCGATGCCCTCGGCGTTCTCGTCGATCAGGGCGGCCCAGCGGCGCAGGAAGGCGGCGCGCTCGTGCGGGTCGGAACGGGACCAGTCGGCGAAGGCGTCGTGCGCGGCCTGGATCGCCCGTTCGGTCTCGGCCGCGCCCAGATCGGGCACATGGCCGATGACCTCGCCCGTCGCCGGATCGTCCACGGCGATGCCCTCGCCCTTCACCGGGATCGCCTCGCCCGCGATCAGGGCGTGTTCACGGATCAGCGCGCGGCCGGCGGCCTTGGGGTCGGACATGTCGAAGCTCCTGACGAGGGGGAGGGTGCCACAGACGAACGCAAACGGGCCGGACCGGCTGCATCACGTCTGGATGGAATCCAGATCGCGGCCCTTGGTCTCCGGCAGCCAGATCAGGCTGACGATCACCGCCACGGCCGTAAAGGCCACCGAATACCACAGACCGAAGTAGATATCCCCGGACCAGGCCACCAGGGCGAAGCTGGCCGCGGGCAGCAGGCCCCCGACCCAGCCGGTGCCTATGTGGTAGGGCAGGCTCATGGCCGTGTAGCGCACCCGGGTCGGGAACAGCTCCACCAGGGCGGCGGCCTGGGGCCCATACAGGGCCGTGGCGGCGATGATGAACACCAACAGGATGCCGAAGACGGCGGGCAGATTCATACGCTCCGGATCGGCCCGTTCCGGATAGCCGGCCTCGAGCAGGGCCCCGCGCACCCGCGCCTGCACATCGGCGCGGGCGGCTGCGACGCCTGCGGCGTCCAGACTGGACGCCTCCAGCGACGGGATAAGGCGGTCGCCGATGCGCACCATCGCTGTGGTTCCTTCCGGGGCGGCTTCGTTGCGGTAGCTGACGCCCGCATTCGACAGCACGCCCTTGGCCAGGTCGCACGATGAGGCGAAGGCGGCGCGGCCCACCGGATCGAACTGCACCGCACAGGTGGCTGGATCGGCGATGACCGTCACCGGGGCCGAGACCTGGGCTTCGGCCAGGGCCGGATTGGCGGCCCGCGTCAGGGCCTGGAATCCGGGGAAGAAGGCCACCAGAGCCAGGATCATGCCGAACAGCATGACGGGCTTGCGCCCCACCCGGTCCGACAGCCAGCCGAAGAACACATAGAGGAACGCCGAGCACACGGTCACCGCCAGCACCAGGGCGTCCACCGTGGCCACCTCTACCTTCAGCACCCGCTCCATGAAGAAGCGGGTGTAGAAATAGCCGGCGTACCAGACCGCGCCCTGGGCGATCATGATGCCGAACAGGGCCAGCAGCACGAACCGGCCGTTGCGCCAGGTCAGGAAGGATTCCCGGAACGGCGCGCGCTTTTCCGTGCTTTCGGCGGCCATGCGCTGGAAGGCCGGGCTTTCATGCAGCTTCATGCGGATCCACAGCGAGATCACCAGCAGGAAGGCCGACAGCAGGAAGGGGATGCGCCAGCCCCATTCATTGAACGCCTCGGTCCCCACGATCAGGCGGGTGACGATGATCACCACCAGCGCCCCGATCAGACCCAGCGCCGCGGTGGTCTGGATCCAGCCGGTCAGAAAGCCGCGCTTCTCATTGGGGGAATGCTCGGCCACGAAGATGGCGGCGCCCCCGTACTCGCCGCCCAGGGCGAACCCCTGAAGGATGCGCATGCTGATCAGCAGGATCGGAGCGATGATGCCCGCCTGGCTGTAATCGGGCAGAAGGCCGATAGCGACGGTGGCGACCCCCATCAGGGTGATGGTCACCAGGAAGGTGGTCTTGCGCCCCACCTGATCCCCGAACCAGCCGAACACCAGGGCGCCCAGGGGCCGCACCACGAACCCGACCCCGAAGGTCAGCAGCGCCAGGATATAGGAGGTCGCCTCCCCCACCTCGGCGTAGAAATGCCGCGCGATGATCGCGGTCAGTGAGCCGAAGATGAAGAAGTCATACCATTCGAAGGCGGTGCCGGCGGCCGACGCCCCCACGACGGTGCGAAGACCGGGCCCCTTGCCCGCCTGATCCGCTGACGCCTGTGCGCTCATTCCATGTCCCCCCGCCGCCTCTGCGGACGGCCGGACCGCACGCTAGAGCGTGAATTCCCCGGGGTCCAGATACACGAAAGCCCCGCAGCCAGGGGCCACGGGGCTCGCGATGTCGTTCGGCTTCAGCCGATCAGCAGGTCGCGCCTTCGGCGCAGTTCTCGACGGCCTGGCCGGCGGCCTGGGCGTCCTCGCCGACACCGGCGACGGTGTTGCAGGCGGCGACGGTCAGCATGGCGGCGGCGGCCGCGAGGGCGAAAATCTTGCGCATGGTGTTGCTCCTATGGCCCCGGCGGCGCCGGAGCGTGACAGTGACAGTCAAGCTAACGTCACCACACCCTTGCAGTTCCCGAACACAGCTCAGGTCAGCGCGCCGTGTACGGAAGGCGGCGGCGGTTCGGGCGGGGGAAAGGTGAGCCGCGCGATCGTGCCGCCGCCCGGGGGCGTGGTGAAACTCACCTCGCCGCGAAGCTGGCGAGCGAACGCCGTCATGAGCGTACGCCCGACACCGCCGTCCAGCTGCGAGATATCCGCGCCGGGACCGTCGTCCTCAACTTCCAGTCGGCAGGCGTTTTCCTCCACCACAAACCGGACCTGCAAGGTTCCGCCGCGCCCCGCGAAGGCATGTTTCTGGGCGTTGGAGATGGCCTCGACAGCCCACAGGGCTAGGGGCGCCAGACGGTCAGGGTCGATGACCAGAGAGTCCGCGGTGACCTGGCTGGAAACCACGGGCCCCCGGCCGGATTCCGAGGCGACCAGCTGGCCGGTGAGCTCCCGCAGGAAATCCGCCAGATCCGCTTCTCGAATGTCGGGGCTCTGGTACAGGGTGCGATAGATCAGGGCCAGGGCCGAGATGCGCTGTCGCGTGTCGCCGATGGCCGCACGCGCCGCCGGGTCCGTCAGGGCTCTCTGCTGCATGCTGAGCAGGGATGAGATGATCTGGAGATTGTTCTTCACCCGGTGGTGGATCTCGCGCATCAGCGCATCTTTTTCCTCAAGCGCATCCAGCAAGGATTGGTCGCGCTCGCCGATCGCCTCCGCCATGTCGTCAAGAGTTCGGGCCAGAACGCGGATCTCCGCCGGGGCATTCTCCGCCTGGACCGGACGCACGGTGAAGCGCCCCTTGGCGTAGATGGCCGCGACGCGTTCGAGATAGTCCAGCCAGCGGATCACGATCCGATCTGTGAAGATCATCACCGCCAGAAAGGCCATAAGCCAGGCAGCCAGGGGCAACAGAAGCGTCCCGGTGGGGTTCAGCTGGGCCCAGGACAGCAATCCGGGGTCCGGCGTCGACAACAGCACATAGACGTCGCGCCCCGCCAGGGCGGCGCCGGCGTAGAGCCGGGATCGTCCCGAGGCGTCCCGCGCCCGAAACTCCACCGCGCCCTCACGCGCCCTGTCCACCCATCCCGAGAGCCCGTCCCCGCCCTGGGTCTCAAACGCCTCGGGATCTGTGGCCGTCAACAGCGCGCCCGAGGCGTCCGTCAGCGCCACCTGGGTGCCCTCTGGAAGGGCGCGGTCCCTGACGTCGGGCTGCAGCGCCGACAAGGGAATCACCGCCGCAAGCACCCCGTCGAAGGCGCCCATCGGTCGTTCGGAGCGCACCGCCGCCAGCAGCGCCGGCTCGGTCGCCAGCCTGTCGGGCGCGCGCGTCAGGACCACGGTCTCGCCGCCCTGAAGCCGCGAGAACCAGTCCGTGTCCCGAACCGTCAAGCCGCCCTGGACCGAGTTCGATGCGCAGGCCACCCGACCGCTGGGACTGAAACGGTAAAGCGCGTCATAGCCGTCAAGCTCGGCCACCAGGGCCCTCAGCCGCGGCGCACAGTACAGACCGATGGACTCCGGCCGCAGAACCTCCAGCAGCACCGAGGCGCTGTCCAGCCGCGCCTTGGCCGTCGTGACGCTGCGCTCCGCGGCCAGCACGAGGTCATTGCGCCTGTCCTCGGCTTCCCGCTGGAAAGCCGCCTGGGTCTGGATGGCGCTGAGAAGCAGGATCGGCAGCAATCCGACCGCCATGGCCGCAGCCAGGCGAAAGCGGATTCCCTGCGCCCTGGTGGAGGCGAACCGTCGCCCCAGCCGGACCATCGCCCTAGTCCTGCCTCGGCGCGCTCAGCCGATCGGCGTCGGCGAGGATCGAGCGCATGGCGTCGCCTGCGGCCTTGCCGTCCCGGGCGTAACCGCCCTGCTCCAGGGTTTGCTGCAAGGCCCGGCGGGCGCGGCTCACGCGACTCTTCACTGTGCCGACCGCGCAGTTGCAGATTTCAGCGGCTTCCTCGTAGGCGAAGCCGCCGGCGCCCACCAGAACCAGCGCTTCGCGCTGCTCCTCGGGCAGGCTCGCCAGAGCCAGCCGGAGTTCATCCAGCGCAACGGGCGCCTCAGGGTCGTCAACGGCCACCAGAGTCCGTTCGGCCGCCTCCTGATCCAGTTGCGACTGACGCCAGGATCGGCGCTTCTCCGAATAGAACTGGTTGCGCAGGATCATGAAGGTCCAGGCCTTCATGTTGGTGCCCATCTGATAGCTTGCCCGCGCATCCCAGGCTTTCATCATGGCGTCCTGGGCCAGATCATCGGCAGCCGTCGGGTCGCCCGCCAGAGTGCGGGCGAATGCGCGCAGGTGCGGGATCAGGGCGACCAGCTGACGCTTGAAGGCTTCGTCGTCCGTCGAAGGAGGTTTCGGAGCCGCAGATCGCGCGCCCGTCATGAGCCGCCCTCGGCCTTCTTGTCGGCCTTGCGCAATATGTCGAGGAATTCGTCCGGCACCGGTTCATTGACCACCTGGTCGAACATGTGCCGCAGCTTCACGCCAATGGCTTGCTGACGCAGGCGCGCCTCCTCCAGCCCGTCGTCGCCGTGTCCGTCATCATCGGGGACCGGAGGCCGACGCGATGGATGTGATTGATCGATCATGAAGCGCTTGCCGCCCACTCTTTGATGATGCGCACGCCTTGGCGTGTCAGTTCGGGACGGTCAACGCCTTCTGTCAGGCGGAGTTCCTGCATGACGCGGATTTAATGCTCAAGCTTCGCCTTTCGATCGGGAACCGTTGCCCGCTGGATACGTTCCCCGCATCACCGCCCGGCGTTTCTCAAGCGCCGGGTCAATGAACACCTAAGTCGGGGAATCAAAGAATGAGCCTGCTGGCGAGACTTGCGCCTCACCTACCTTATGTCCGCCGCTATGCGCGCGCTCTGACCGGTGATCAGGGAACGGGCGACAACTATGTCCGTGTTGCGCTTGAGGCCCTAGCAGCGGGAGAGCAGCAGCTCCCCGCATCCATGACGCCCCGCGTCGCGCTTTATCACGTGTTTCACACCATCTGGGTCGCGACGGGTGCGAAGCTCGAGGACAAGAGCGGGCTGGAAGGCGGCGAGGACGCCTCGCAGCGCCTGCTGAAGATCGCGCCCAAGTCGCGTCAGGCCTTCCTTCTTACCGCGCTGGAAGGGTTCACGCCTTCGGAGGCGGCCCAGATCCTGGACGCGGAACTGGCCGATATCGAAGGCCTGATCGGTGAAGCCCAGCGAGAGATCGACGCGGAGCTCGCGACCGACGTCCTGATCATCGAGGACGAGCCGATCATATCGGCGGACATCGAGTCCCTGGTGACGGAACTGGGTCACAAGGTATCGGCCACGGCCACCACCCACGACGAGGCCGTCGACGCCGTTTGCCGCCATCGGCCCGGCCTTGTGCTGGCCGATATTCAGCTGGCGGACGGATCGTCCGGCATCGATGCGGTCAAGGACATCCTGAAAAGCATCAATGTGCCGGTGATCTTCATCACCGCCTTCCCGGAGCGCCTGCTCACCGGCGAGCGGCCGGAGCCCACCTTCCTGATCACCAAGCCCTTCCAGCCGGAAACGGTGAAGGCGGCGATCAGCCAGGCGCTGTTCTTCCATCCAGCGCGCCAGACCGAAGCGGCCTGATCGCGCTGCATGTCCCGCGAATGAAAAGGCCCGGCTCATCGCCGGGCCTTTTTGCTTACTCAGGCGTGGCGGGCGCTTCGCCATCGCTCGGAAGCGGCGGGGCCGAAGCATCCCCTTCGAAGGTCCGGGCCGCGGCCGCTTCTTCCGGCGCGGTTTCCAGCTCGCCCAGCTCTTCCTGGGTTCCGCCCCACAGCAGCATGTAGATCAGGACGATCAGGATCAGGGAAACGGCCAGAACCACGAGAATCCGAACGCCGCCCCGCCCCTGTCGCGCCCGCTGCGGGGAGACCACCGGGCCGTGGTCTTCGGAATTGCCGTGATCGTTGGGCGGCTGTTGAGTCATGGATGATGCTCCGTTTCTGGGACAGCCCTTGCGGCTGTTTTTCCTGTGTCACAGGACAAACGTTCGCAAGGCTTGGCCGTTCCGAAGCTTGGCCGTTCGCCTCCGACACGAATTAATTTCAGGGCTCGGGAACTCGTACGAGAGGTCGGTGTTCTCATCATGCGGAGGCGGCGACGCCCCCCCGACTTGAGACTGGCGCAAGCCAGTCTGTCGCCTCCGCGCCTCATTCTCGATGATGCTGACTTGGGCGGGTCCTTCACGGACCCGCCCTTTTCTTTTGGGTTGATGCCGGTCAAGGTGCGTCCTGAAAGAAAACGTCCCGGAGACCCGATATGGCCCTCACCAATCGCCAATGGATCCTGCGCCAGCGCCCGAAAGGTCTGGTGCAGTCCACAGACCTGGAGCTGGTGGAAAGCCCGGTTCCCGACCTGAAGGACTCAGAGGTTCTGGTTCGCACCATCTATCTGTCGCTGGACCCCACCAACCGCACCTGGATGAATGACGCCGAAGGCTACCTGCCCGCCGTCAAGCTGGGCGAGGTCATGCGGGGCCTCACGCTGGGCGTGGTGGAGGACAGCAAGTCCGAACGCTTCAAGAAGGGCGACATCGTCACGCCCATCTCCGGCGGGTGGGCGCTCTACGTCGTGGTTCACGAAGACGGCCTGCGCCCCGTGCACCGGGCGCCGGGCCTGCCGCTGACCGCCAACCTCAGCGTCCTGGGTATGACGGGCCTGACCGCCTATTTCGGCGTCACCGACGTGTGCCGGCCCGAGCCCGGCCAGACCATGGTGATCTCGGCTGCGGCGGGCGCGGTCGGGTCAATCGCCGGGCAGATCGCCAAACAGAAGGGCGCCCGGGTCATCGGCATCGCCGGCGGGCCGGATAAGTGCCGCTGGTTGACCGAGGAGCTCGGCTTCGACGGCGCCGTGGACTACAAGAACGAGGACGTGGGCGAGGCCCTGGACCGGCTTGCGCCGGACGGCATCGACATCAACTTCGAGAACGTCGGCGGCGACATCATGAACGCCGTCTGGAACCGCATGAACGTGCACGGCCGAATGGCGGTGTGCGGGCTGATCTCGGCCTACAACGCGACGCGGCCGCCGCCCTCGCCCAATTTCGCGCGCATCATCACCCATCGCCTCAGCATCCGGGGCTTCCTGGTTCTGGATTACGCCCCCCGCGCCCGGGAAATGGTCGCAGAGATGGGACCTTGGCTGGCCGATGGAAAAATCCAGTGGAAGGTCCATGTGGACGAGGGGCTGGAATCGGCCCTGGAGTCCCTGAACCGCTTGTTCACCGGCGACCATGACGGCAAGCTGCTAGTCAAGGTGTCCGAGGAGCCAGCCTGATCATGACCGAATCGCCCGACCGCCTGCATTTCGAGGATATTCAGGTCGGTCAGGTCATCCCCATAGGGGCCTGTGCAGTAGATGAGGAAGCGCTGGCCTCCTTCATCACCCGGTTCGCCCCGCAATGGCCGGCGGCCGACGGCGCCCCGGAGGCCATGATCTACGCCCTCTGGCGAAAGCTGGCCGATGAAGCGGAGCGGGACATGGCGGTCAGCAAGGGGCTGGCGGTCGACGCCCTGCGCTTCATCCGCAACCCGCCCACGGGGGAGCTGCTTCGGGGGCGAATCACCGTCATGGGCAAGGATCCGGTGGGGGACGGCCGCGGCGTGGTCATTTCCCAGCACGACCTGCTGGACGAGGACGGCCGTCTGGTTTTTTCCTGCCTGACCCGAACGCTCCTCATGCGCCGCTGAGGCGAACGGTCGTCACAAATGAAAAAGGGCGGCGGATCGCTCCGCCGCCCCTGTCATGTCGCGCGCTGCCGATCAGGCGTTGGCGGCGGCCGGAACGCGCTCGGCGCGATCCAGGGTCAGGGCCACCAGTCTGTCCCAGCCCAGCAGCGAAACCAGATGGGCGTAGATCTGGCCCAGGGCGCCGTTGTCACGCAGTTCGGCCAGCTTCTCGGCGGGCAGAGCCTTCAGCTTCTCCTCGGAGACGGCGTAATACTGGGCCAGCTTCTGAACCGGTCCGGGCGAGCCGTCGGCATTGCGCGGCGTGAAGGTCGCCTCCTTGACCTCGAACAGGTCCAGTTCCTCGAGAACCTGAACGAAGCGAATGGTGCGCTGACGCTCCAGCTCGAAGTCGTTGCAGAACTTCATGGCCTGCTCAGTGAAGGCGCTGGGCTTGCCGTCTTCGAACAGGGGCGCCTGCCCGCCTTCCGCCAGGAACGGCGCACTGCGGTCGATGCACAGAACCATGCGGTTGTTGTCTTCGTCATTGGCGAAGACGAAGGGGTAGCGGCGCACGAAGGCCGGCAGATAGGCGCTGGAGGTGTACTGTCCGGCCTCGTCCACGAACAGGTTCTGGTCCTGACGCAGGCCCATGATCGCCACCGGCGATTTCGGCTCGCCCAGGAACACCACCGGGAAGGACAGGGCGGCCGGCGAAAACTCGGTCACCGTCAGGGGCACCGCGTTGGTGGCGCCGACGAAGGCATAGGGCTTCTCAGCCTGGTTCACGCCCAGCTTGCCGTGGCGCTCCGCATTGAGCGGTTCGGGCTGGCTGTAGAACAGGACGTTGCCGGAGATCGGGCTTTCAGGCGCTTGGGTGTCAGACATGAACTCGAGGCTCGGGTTGGAAAAGGGAGCGCGCCTTCTAGCCCACACGGCGTTCAACGGCAACGCGGGACGAAACGTTGCGCTTGCGGGCCCAAGCCATTAGCTGGTTCCCATGGGCGAAGGTTGCGCACACCACCGGCAGGACTTCGGCCTGGCTCCAGCGGACGTCAAGGCTGCCCTTGCGGAAGCCGAAAGCCGGTGCGGGAGGCGCGGCGAACGCATGACACCGCCCCGTCGCCGGGTTCTGGAACTGCTGCTGGCCTCAGGCGAGCCGGTGAAGGCCTATGACCTCATCGCCGCCTATGGAACAGACGGACAGGCCGCCAAACCGCCGACGGTTTACCGGGCGCTTGAGTTCCTGGAGCGCCTGGGCCTGGCTCACCGCATCGCCTCCATCAGCGCCTACGTGGCCTGCAGCCATGGCGAAAAGACCCATGCGGCCGCCTTCCTGATCTGTGACTGCTGTGGTGCGGCGGTGGAGGTCAGCCCGCCGCCCGAAGCGGGCCTGGCCGGTTCCGCCGGACAGAACGGCTACGTTCTGGAGCGCGTGACCATTGAGGGTCATGGCCTGTGCGCCGACTGTCGCGCGGGCTGAATCGGGTCCGGCCATGATGTCCCGTTGGGGTGTGACCGTCCCTGGTCAGTCGGACGGATCCATGTCGGTGCTGGACCTCGGCGAGCGCACACGCCCCGTCGACCTGATCTTTGTTCACGCCAATGGATTCAACGCGGCCACATACCGGTTTCTGCTCGAGCCTCTTGCGGGAGAGCGCCGCGTTCTGGCCCCGGACCTGCGCGGGCACGGGCGCAGCACCTTGCCTGCGGTCCCCGCCTGGCGACGCGATTGGCACGATTTCCGGGAGGACCTGGTCGCCCTGATCGACGCCGTGGACGGCCCGCCCATGGTGCTCGCCGGGCACTCCATGGGCGCCGTGGCGGCCCTTCTTGCCGCAGAGAGGCGCCAGCATCGCGTGAAGTCCGTGCTCATGCTCGATCCGGTCATCCTGCCGCGCGCCGCCTCCCTTTTGATGAGCTGGCCGCTGGCCGGACGGATGGCGCGTCGCTACCCGCTCGTGGCGGCGGCCCTGCGCCGCCGCACCCGTTTCAAGGATCGGAAAGAGGCCATAGACGCCTATCGCGGTCGCGGCGCCTTCCGGGACTGGCCTGAGCAGGTTCTGGCCGACTATGTGAGCGACGGGTTCCGGGAGGTGGACGACGGTGTCGAGCTGATCTGCGCGCCGGGCTGGGAAGCCTCGAACTACGCCGCCCAGGGACACGATCCCTGGCCCGTCCTGCGCCGGATGGAACGGCCAGTCCGTATCCTGAAGGCAGAGCGGGGATCGACGTGCAGCCTCGGGCCCGCGCAGATCAAAGGCGTCACCGTGGATGTGGTCGCGGAGGGCAACCATTTCTTCCCGATGATTGCCCCAGACGCTGCGCAGGACGCCCTCAGTCGGACCCTGTCGTCACCGGCTCAGGGTTGACCCTGAGTCTGGGTCTGGGCGGTCTGGATGGCGTCGCGGGTGGCGCTCTCGGCGCTGCGATAGACGAAGCCGTAGGTGGGATAGATGGTCGAGCCCAGGTTGTTGATCGGGTTGTACCAGACCTTGACCCGGCTCCAGTCGCCGTCGGGCGAGACGTCCACCACCGTGACGTTCTCCTCGACCCGGCCGCGGCTGCCGCCCCAGTTGGCGTGGGTCACGCGGATCACGCGCTCGGTCAGGATGTCGCTGACCACCGCCACGTGGCCCCGGTTCATGCGGCCGTGAGGCTGGAACACCAGCACGGACCCGGCCTCGGGCGCGTCGCCGGTGCGGAAATTGTTCACCGCCTGACGCCACCAGGTCCAGGCGTCGCCGAAAATCTGGATGCCGGAGAGAAGGCGGGCGAAGGTGACGCACTGCCAGTAAGGTTCATCGGCGCGGACGGTCTGGGGCGTGGCCAGGGTGAAAAATCCCAGCGAGGCCGCAACCAGGGCGGCGGTGAGCCGTTTCGACATGTTGGCGTGCTCCGGACGTTTTCGCGTCGCAAGCTGTAAATCATGTTCGCCAAGGGTTGAAGAACCCTTTCCGGGCTCAATTTGGGCATTTTCGGGGCAAGCGGCGGCGGAAAAATTCGCCGGTCAGGCCCGCGGCCGGCCCTGTTCGTCCGTGTTCATCAGGAAGTCCACCGAGGCGGCGCAGCCGTTCAGCACGTCCTCGCCGATCTCGACCCGCGCCGTCAGCGGATAGGTGCGGTCGCTCATGCCGTCCGAACAGGCGGTCTCGATCAGGGTGACGCTGAGCGTCCGGCCCTCATCGGTCTGGCCGCTCCACATGGCCGTGGTCCCCGCAATCTGCGGCCCGTCGTTCGGCGCCCGTTCCTCGGGCCGGTCCACGCCGGAATAGACCAGTCCCGCCCCGTCGATGTTCACCGCCCAGAACGGCTCGGTCCCCAGCGCCCGCAGCGGCTCGTTCAGGCTGACATCGCCCAGAACCAGTTCCGGTTCCGCAGGCTCCGGCGCGGGGGCGGGCTCTTCGCCCTGCGAACAGGCGGTCAGAAGAACGAGCGGGGCGATAAGGGCGAGGGCGCGCATGGGACTGTCTCCGTTTCGGCGGCAGATTGCGCGCGGGCACGACACCCGTGCAAGGGGGCGCCGGGTAAGCTAGCGTCGAACCATGCCGAATCGCGAGCCCTTCAGCCTTTATGAGTTCTTCGCCGGGGGCGGCCTTGCCGGTCTCGGGCTTGACGGCTTTCGCACGACTTTCGCCAATGATCTGGACGGGGCCAAGGCCGCCAGCTGGCGCGCAAACCACGCCGACCCCGAAATCCTCAAGCTCGCCGATGTCTGGGATCTGACGCCGGACGACCTGCCGGGCCGGGCGGACCTGGCCTGGGCCTCCTCGCCCTGTCAGGACGTCAGCCTGGCGGGCGCGCGCGGCGGCCTAGACGCGCGGCGCTCGGGCGCTTTCTGGGGCTTCTGGCGGCTGATGACCGGTCTGGCCGAACAGGGGCGGGCTCCGGGCCTGATCGTCATCGAGAACGTCATGGGCCTGCTGACGTCCAACCATGGCCGCGACTTCGCTGCGGTCTGCCGGGCGTTGCATGACGGCGGCTATGTCTTCGGCGCGGTGGAGGCGGACGCGGCCCTTTGGCTGCCCCAGTCAAGGCCGCGCCTGTTCATCATCGCCGCCCGCCGGCCCGTAGAGAGCGCCGGTGAGGGCGCCGAGCCCTTCCATTCCGGCCGCATCCGCGCCGCCCATGACGCCCTGCCCGACGATCTGAAGGCGGCCTGGGTCTGGTGGCGGCTGTCCGCCCCGCCCCGCCGCAATACCGATCTTGCGGCCCTGCTCCAGCCCGATGACGCCGTCGACTGGCTGGATGAAGAGCGGGCTGCGGCTCTGCTGGACCTGCTGTCGCCCCTGCATCGCGCCCGACTGGACGCGGCCGTCGCCACGGGCGAGCGCCGCGTGGGCGCCGCCTATCGCCGGGTTCGGGTGGAGAACGATCAGAAGGTGCAGCGGCTGGAAATCCGCTTCGACGGCCTCGCCGGCTGTCTGCGCACCCCGGCGGGCGGCTCGTCACGCCAGTTCGTGGTGGTCTGCGACAAGGGCCGGACGCGCGTGCGCCGCCTGACGGGGCGCGAGGCGGCCCGGCTGATGGGTCTGCCGGACAGTTACGTCCTGCCCGCCAGCGAAGTGGCGGCGTTGAAGCTGATGGGCGATGCGGTGGCCGTGCCGGTGGTGCGCGCTCTGGCGGACCAGATCCTGCGACCCTTGCTGGACGGCGCGGTCAGAACCGCCGCCTGATCCGCTCGTTGATTGATTCCGTCGATTCCACCCGGTCGTCATGGCCGCTGCGGTGGGAGTGGAAGGCCAGCAGCATCAGGCCCGCCGCCAGCACAGCCGTGCCCACCGCGCCGATGCTCAGGGCGATCCAGCCGTGAACCGTCATGGGCGACGCGCCCATGGCCTGCCAGCCCCACCCCATGGCGGCCACCGACAGCCCCGCCAGAACGGCGGCGCCCAGCAGAACCGACGCCACACGGGCACGCGGCCCCGGCCCCCTTCGGGGCGGGGCCGGCGATCCCCAGGGACCGGGCGTGGACGCAGCCATGGCTCAGCTCCGCCGGATCAGTTCTGGACCCACTGGCCCTGGGCGTTGCGGTACCACTCGCCGTCGGCCAGACGCGCGCGCAGCAGAGCCTCGAACATGCGGGCGGCGGCCACCTCGGTGGACACGCCCGTCTCCTCGGCGCGGGCGGCGTAGGCTTCCCGGCGCGCGGCGTTGGTCACGCGCACGGCTTCCTGCAGGGCGGCGTCCGACGACCCGGAACGAAAGCCCAGGTAGCCGTCGGCCTGCTCGCCCACCACGCCCTCGACCTTGGCCTCGTCGATCATGGCCTTCTGGGCGTTGGTCTGGGCCATGGAGGCGCCGGCCACGCCGAGGGCGGCGACAGCGGCGCCGATCACGAACAGCTTGCGGAAATTCATCATCCGATCCTCCGATCAGAACAGGTTGGGGTTCTCTTCCAGGAGATCACGCAGCTCCTGGTCGAGACGGACACGCACGTCGGCGTCCAGCTTGGCGTAGATCTGGATGGGATCCACCTGCAGCCGGATCGTCGGCGCACAGGCGACCACGCCGCCCACCAGGGCCATGGCGCAGACAGCGGCGATTTCGCGTTTCGAGATCATGGGCGGCGGGCTCCACGGTTTGAACGGTTCACATCCATAAGCACCATCTAGCGTGAACCCGCGCTGAACGGCGAAGTTTCATCATTCGTCATCGGTATTTTCCTCGACTTCGCCGCGCCGGGCCCGGTTCAGGGACATGATGTCCGACACCAGCTCGTTCAGGTTCAAGGTGGTGTCCAGGGTCAGGTCGATCTCGGTGCCCGACGGCAACGGCAGTTCCCGGTTCAGGAATTCCCGGCTGATCAGCTCTGACAGGGTCAGGCGCAGCTCCTGCCGCTGCGGCGGATCATGCCGGCCCCGGATGCGGAACAGCACCCCCAGTCGGCCCTCATCCAGGCTGTTGACCTCGGCGGTCAGGATGTCGAAGGCCAGCTCCTCCATGGCCTGATAGGCCAGATCCTGCACCACATTGGGCGGCACGTCCTCGCCCCCGCCGCCCGCCTCCAGCCCGCTCAGGGCCTCGCGCGCGATCTCTAGCCGGCCGGGCTGAACCGCATAGAGCGACCCATTGGTGACCCGGAATCCATTCTCGGCGTCCCAGGTGAAGGGCACGCGCCCGGACACCACGGCGTTCAGGGCCACCTGCTCGCCGAAGCCGGCGCCGCCGATCAGTTCGCCCAGTTGCACGTTCTCGAACACCAGCGTCCCGCCGAAGGGCTGGGTCCGGTCCAGCGGCACGTCGAACGGCTCGATCACCACGCGCCCGCCGGCCACGTCCAGATCCGCGCCGGACACCTGGAACGACCCCGCGCCCAGTTCGAACAGCAGATTCAGGTCCGTCACCGAGGCCAGGGCCTGGATGCCCTCGGCGGTCAGGCGCTGGTCCGGCGCGGTGACCAGCGGCGTCAGGCTGGTGAAGGCCACCTCGCCGTTCAGGCCCGTCACCGGCCCGGCCGGGCTGACGAAATCCAGGTCGTCCACGGTCAGCACGCCGCTGCTGGTCGCGCCTTCCGGCGTCCAGTCGAACCGGCCCGTAAAGCCCGCGCCGCCGGTCACCGGCGGATCGACCAAGCCCTCGGTCAGGGGCGTCACATCGTCCGGCTGCAACCCGTCCTCGGCGAACACCAGGCCCGAGGCGTCGAAGGCCACGCCCCCCGCTTCGATCCGGCCGTCGTGCTTCAGGTCCACGCTGCCCAGCCGGTGACGTCCCGACGACAGCTCAAACCGCCCCAGCCAGACGTCGTCCGCGAGGGATGCGCTGCCCGTGGCGTTCAGCGGATAGAACCGCTGCGGCTGGGTGGTGTCGGCCACCCGCGCGGTCTCCACGCCCGCGTCCATCGCCAGTCCCGCCTCGGTCCCGCGCACGGTCAGAGGGCCGGTCATGTCGCTGAACTGCATGGCCAGGAAGGGAACCTCGGCGGCCGCATCCTGCATTCGCCCGGTCGCCGTCCAGCCGCCGTCCGTCACCGTGACCAGCGGCCCGTCGCCGGCGCACAGGTCGCCGGCCAAATCGCGCGCGTCATTCTCGCCGAAGGCCAGCTGAGCCGCCGTGATGGCCACACAGCCGTCCGGCCGGAAGGTCAGCCGCCCGCCGCCGGAGGTCAGCATCCCCGCCGCCGCCACGTCGATGTCGCGGGCGAAGCCGAAGTTGAAGCCCGCCGCGCCGTCCAGAACCGCCGCGAACCCGTCCGGAGTCAGACGCCAGTCCGGAACCTGAACCCGCACGTCCGTCTCGGGCGCGGTCGCGGCCAGGATCAGCGCCCCGCCGCCGGTCTCGCCCGGTCGGGCGGCGTACAGGGGCGCGCCCGGGTGCGCGCCGAGGGTGACCAGCCCGCCGTTCAGGGGCGTGATGCGCGCCGCCTGACCCAGCGCCAGTTCCGTCCCCGTGCTTCCGGTTCTTAGCCGGAACGACGGCGCCTCCAGACCGAAGCCGCCCAGCGCCCGCTTCAGGGCCGCCAGTTCGGGCGGATCATCCACGCCCGGCGCGCCCAGCAGCGGCCAGCGGCCCTGGTCTGCCTGAAGGCGTCCAGCGGCCTCCACCAGCACCACGCCCTCGCCCGTCACGTCGGTGTCCATCCGGCCGTCGATGCCGCTCAGATTGAGGTCGCCGAACGTGAGACTGCGTGCGCGGACGGAGGCCGGCGCGGTGATCTCGAAGGCGCTCGCCTGCCCCTCGCCGCCGCGCCCGCCTGCCGACACCGCGTCCGACCGCAGATCCAGATCCGTGAGGACCAGCTCGCCTGAACGCATCCGGTCCGTCAGCAGGGTCATGGGGCCGTCCAGCCGCCATTGTATGCGCCCGTCCCGGCGGCTCACGTCCAGTCCCGTCTCGCTGAACGACACCCGCGCCATCTCGGCGCTGGTCTGGCCCAGGGCCAGGGCGTCGGCGCCGACCATGCCTTCGCTTTCGCCCGTCAGCTCGAACGCCTCGAGCCAGCCGCTGATCCGGCCGTCCAGGGCGACGCGCGCGCCGACGGCCCGGCCGGCGAAATCTCCCGCTTCCAGCCGCCCGGCCGCCAGGGTTGCGGTCAGGTCAAGATCGCCCTCGCTGCGTCGCTCATCCAGGTCGGGATAGGGGGCCTCGCCGCTCAGCCCGACGCGCACCGCCTCGCCCGACAGCCCCGGGGCCGCCATGGCCTCGAAGATCGCCGCGAGATCCAGCCGTGTCCGCTCGCCGGTCGTCGCCAGGTCCAGCCGGGCCCCGGACAGATTGATCCGCGTATCGCCGCTGACCAGCGCCGCCTCGCCCGCCCGCGCGCTCAGGCGCATCAGCCGGCCGTCCTCGATCCGCGCGTCCGCGCTCACGTCCAGCGGACCGTAGTCCGTGCCCAGATTCAGGCGGCCCTGTTCGATCAGAACCAACGGGCCCCGCGCCTCGGGACCCGGCGGGCGATCCCGGAATTCCTCGATCAGCGGGTCCAGCGACCCCATGCTGAAAACGCCGTCTCGCCAGCTGGCCCGCAACACGGGGCGGAACAGACGGATGCGGCTGGGCGTCGCCCCCAGCCCGGTTTCCGACCACGGCAGGCCCAGGGCGTAGTCCACCTCGACCCGCTCGACTGTGAAGTCAGGATTGTCCGGGTCGCCCACGCGGATGCGGGCCGTCAGCGTATCCAGCTCCAGCCGTTCGACCTCGATCTCGGCCTCGATGCCGCGCCGTTCCAGCCATCCGATGAGAACCTGCCGCGCGGCCTCGCGCCGGGCGGCGTACAGCGTCAGGGTCGCCGCCAGCAGCAGGCCCAGAACAACCAGCAGCACGATGACCAGCCGCCCCGGCCCGCGCCCGGATCGAACACGGCTCCGGCGGCCATCGGGAATGATGGGCGAGGATGGCTGAGTTTCCCGGGTTTCGCTCACGCGCGCTCCATCCTGCATGCCCCTCCATGAGATAGCCGGAACGCGCCACCGCGCAAACCGGCCGCTCACGGTCCCGTACGGCGCGCTCCTGCCCTGCGGCTGTGACGGCATTCGGGCGAAAGGCCATCGATCCGCCATGAACGCGGTTAAAACACCACCTGGATGGAGAAACCTGTGGCGGTTAACGATTTGTAACGGGATGCTTCCCATTAAGGGACAGGCAAGTTATAGCCTTCCGCTCGCCTTTGACGGGTTGACCAGCCCGGACGAGACAGTTTTCAGTGACCAGGCGCCACCTGACGGCGCTGCCGATTGACGGGGACCGATGGCTCAGTTCGATCCACGCCGCCAGCCCAAGCGCTTCACGCCGCACATGTTCACGGCCGCCGCAGCCGTGGCTGTGGCGATGCTGGCCGGCAAGCTCTATCAACCGGTGACGGCGGCTGAAGTTCCCCCGCTGTCCGCTGAACAGATCGCCGCCCTCGAATTCGCGGCCTTTTCCTCCGCCGGCGCCCCCGAGGGCATGAACCAGCCCGAAACCGTGCAGGTGCAGATCCAGCGCGGCGAGACTCTGGAGCAGGCCTTCCTGCGCACAGGCATCGGCGCCGACGAGGCCCGGGCCATCGTCCGCACCCTGGGCAACGCCTACGACGTAGTGAACATTCGCGCGGGTCAGCGCTTCGAGACCGCCATCTCGCGCCCCCGCGCCGGACGCGGCGACGCCCGCCTGATCGGCCTGACCGTCCGCACCGGCCCCGCCACCCAGCTGACCGTTTCGCGCAGCTTCGACGGCGCGCTACGCCTGCGTGAGCTTGAGGAACAGGTTTCCAACGAGACCACCGTCGCCACCGGCGAAATTCACGGCTCCCTGTCCGCCTCGGCGGGCCGTCTGGGCGCCAACTCGCGCATCGTGGCCCAGGCCGTGCGTCTGTTCTCCCACAAGATCGATTTCTCGCGCGACATCCAGGCGGGCGACGGCTTCACCCTGGTGTTCGACCGCACGGTGACCGAGAGCGGCCGCACCGTCGACACGGGTGAGCTGATCTACGCCGAGATCAAGGGCCAGGTGTTCTACCGCTTCAAGCCGGAGGGCTCGACCGAAGCCCGCTATTTCGACGCTGACGGCAAGAATATTCGCGGCTTCCTGCTGCGGACGCCGGTGGACGGCGCCCGCATCAGCTCCAACTACGGCGTCCGGCGCCATCCCATCTCGGGCTATCGCCGCATGCACCAGGGCATGGATTTCGCCGCGCCCACCGGCACGCCGGTGTTCGCCGCGTCCGACGGCGTGGTCGTCGAGGCGCGCCGCTGGGGCGGTTACGGCAACTGGGTGCGGATCCGGCACGGCAACGGCTGGGAAACCGGCTACGCCCACCTGTCGCGCTTCGCCCGCGGTCTGCGTCCCGGCCAACGGGTGAGCCAGGGCGACGTGGTCGCCTATGTGGGCTCCACCGGCGCCTCCACCGGCCCTCACCTGCACTATGAAGTCTGGCGCAACGGCGCGCGCGTCAATCCGCGCGGGGCCCAGATCCCTTCAGGCTCCGAGCTGGCCGGCGCCGAACTGGCCGCCTTCCAGGCCGAACGCCGCCGCATCGACGCCCTGATCGCGGCGCGCCGCGCCGGCGCCGCCGCCCCGACCCAGCAGGCCGCCGCCGAAGGTCTCCGTCCCGCTCAGGGCTGATCCGGCGAGCGCCTCCGGATCGCAGCCCGATCGAGACCCACGCGCAGCGCCGACGCCCTTGGCAGCGGTGACGGCGTTCCGGTGATCAGGCTCGCCACGTGATCCGCCAGCAATGGGGCGACCGCGAAGCCGCGTGACCCCAGCCCACCGAGAATGAATAGCCCCTCGTCCAGCCGCCCCGCCAAAGGCAGCCGGTCCGGCGTCACGGCGCGGGTCGCTGCGCCGGAGCGCACCTGAAGCGAGGCGATACGTTCCGCGAGGGCGGGCAGAACCGCTCCCAGGGTCTCCAGATTGCGCCGAAGGTCATCGCCACGCACGCCGGTGTCGGTTTCATCCCGGTCATGGGTGGCGCCGAACAGAACGCCGTCACCGGTCGGGGCCACGTAACCGCCCCAGGTCGCGCCCGAGGCCGGGCCATTGTCCAGCCTCGCCCAACTGGCCTGCCCCCGGACCGGCCGCAGGTCCGGAGCCCCCAGGCCCGACGCCCCCCACCCTGCGGCCAGCACCACCGCCTCGGCTTCGACCAGGACGTTCGCCTCTGAATCCAGCACGCGCCAGACTCCGCCTCGCCGCTCAAGCCGCGCGACCGAGCCGCCGATACGCCGTACCCCGTCCAGCCAGGCCTCGAGGATCGCCGAGGGCCGAACGCTCATGGCCCCGGCCATCAGAAGACCGCCCTGCCCGAGGGGCTCGCCCACGCGCGCCGAGGCCTCGGCCGAATCCAGCCGCTTCATTTCACCCGGCGCCCACAAGGCCTGGGCCGCCACCTTGTCGAACCGGGCGGCGTCGCGCGGCCCATGCTCCAGCTTCAGCACCCCGCGTGAAATCACTGCGGTGTCAACGCCCCCATAAAGCCGCCCGGCGCGCTCCAGCGCCTGGGCGAACAAGCCGGCCAGCACCGTGTCGCCCACATCCATCCGAGGCGTGACGAGGGCGGCCGGAAAGCCCGACGCCGCCGGGCCCCCGTCCGCGATCACCACCACCTCGACGCCCTGTGCGCCCAGGGCCCGGGCCAGACTGGCGCCCGCGATCCCGGCGCCGATGATCGCCACGCGCCCCCGGACCGCGTCCGTCGCCCTGTCCGTCGCCGCGCCCGGCAGGATCGCCTCCAGCCGCTCGCGCTTGCGTCCGTGGCCGGGCCGCTTGTCCACCTGAAAGCCGCGCTCGGCCAGGCCCCGGCGCACGGCTCCGGCCACGGTGAAGGTGCCCAGGCGGGCTCCCGGCGCCGACCGGGCCGCGACGCCGTCCAGCACCGCGCCGGACCACATGTCCGGGTTCAGCGCGGGCGAGAACCCGTCCAGGAACCAGGCGTCCGCCGCCCCGCTCCACTGGTCCAGCGCCCAGGCGGCGTCGCCCACCGCCAGATCGAAGGTGGCGTTCCACTCGGGCAGGTCGACGCGGTGAAATCCGGGCGTCGCCGGCGGCCAGCGGTCCAGCATCGCCCGGGCCGCATCGGCGATCTCGGGCCACGCCGACAGGGCGCGCGCCGCGTCCTCGCGGGTCACCGGAAAGCCTTCGATGGAAAAGATATGCAGCCGCCCGCTCGCCCCGCTTTCGCGCCACAGGTGCAGCAGGGCGGCGATGTTCAGGCCCGTGCCGAAGCCCAGCTCGGCGACGGTGAAATGCGCCCGCCCGGCCCAGGCGTCCGGCAGGCCGCAGCCCGCCAGGAACACGGCCCGGCTTTCGGCCAGCCCGTCCTCCAGCGCGTAATAGACGTCGCCGAACCGCCGCGACCGGGGCGCGCCCGGCACGGACCAGTCCAGCGGATTGTCGGGCGTTTCAACCATGCTCGGCTAGAGCACCGCCATGGCCCAGCGATCAAGCCCGGACATGGAAAAAGGGGCCGTCCTTTCGGACGACCCCTTTCCAATCGCTTTGCTCTTGCGAGCGAAGGATTACTCGGCGGCCGGAGCCATTTCTTCAGCGGCTTCTTCAGTCGCTTCGCCAGCGGCTTCGGCGGCTTCGCCGGCGGCCATGGCGGCGTCTTCAGCGGCGCCTTCGGCGGTGGCGGCGGCGTCAGCAGCCGTGTCAGCAGCGGCGTCGGCTTCGACAGCGGCTTCTTCGGTGGTGGTTTCTTCGGCGGCCGGCTGGCAGGCGGCGACGGACAGGGCGGCGACGCCGGCGGCGGCGACGAGCAGTTGACGGATGGTCATATCGGATATCCTTCAGAAGGGTGGTGCGGGGTCATGATTCCCGCATCGCCAGATAACGCGATCGTGAGGCCACCCGTCAAGGGAAATTCTCACGGGTTCGTGATTGCGGCCAAGCTTTCGCCGATCAGCCCGCCGCGCCCACGTCTGACAGCGCCTCTTCCAGCTCGGCGAACGAGGGCTGGGCCGTGGACGGCACGTCGCCCCGGCCGATCTCCACCGAGATCTGCGCCGCGTTGCCGTGCAGGTGCGCCACCAGCACCGACTGGATGATCTTGTAGTAGGCCGCGTCCCCGTCGATGATTTCCTTCAGGCGCGTGGCCAGCGGCCCCACCAGGCCATAGGCCAGGAACACGCCCAGGAACGTCCCCACCAGCGCCCCGCCGATCATGCCGCCCAGAACCTCGGGCGGCTCGGTGATGGCGGCCATGGTCTTGATGACCCCCAGCACCGCCGCGACGATGCCCAGCGCCGGCAGGGCGTCGGCGGTGTTCTGCAGCGCGTGGGCCGGAGCCAGGGCCTCGTGGTGGTGCTTCTCCAGCTGCTTTTCCATGGCGTCCTCGACCTGGTGCGGGTCCTCGAGGTTCATGGTCATCATGCGCAGGGTGTCGCAGATGAAGTCGGTGGCGAAGTGGTCCTTCAGGATCTTCGGGTATTTCTGGAAGATCGCGGACTCGCCGGGCTTTTCGATATGGCTTTCGAGGGCGATGACGCCCTTGGATTTCATGGTCTTTGTCAGCTGGAACAGCAGGCTCAGAAGGTCACGGTAGTCGCCCTTCTTCCACTTGGGCCCGGCGAACACCTTCCCCAGGCCCCCCAGAACCCCTTTCAGGGTGGTGACGGAGTTGGAGATCAGCAGGGCGGCCACGGCCGCGCCGCCGATCATCATCATCTCATAGGGCAGGGAGTGCAGGATGACCCCCATCTTCCCGCCCGCGATGGTGTATCCGCCGAACACCATGGCGAACAGCACGATGATGCCGATGATCTGAAACATGGAAGCCAGCCCTTTTCACGCCCTTCTGGCGCGGATTTCAGCGGCACCATGCCCGTTAATGCTTAAGGCCGGGTTTTCATCAAAGGGCGCTATCGCTCGCCGCGCGGCGGCTCGCTGCTTGAGCGCGGGCGCGAGAGCGCCTCGCGCCAATCTTCTCCTCCCCGCCTGCGGGGAGGGGGACCGCGCGGGCGACTCAGCCCGCGTGGTGGATGGGGAGACTCGGTGTTCCCCCAATGAATCGCCAATCCGTTCCCGCCGGCGCCGCCCCCTCCGTCACGGGCGCTGAATCGCGCCCGCGCCCTCAAGCCGCGAGCGCCCGCGGCGCGAGCATAGGGCCCTAAAATGCCCTCAAGCAGCGAGCCGCCGCGCGGCGAGCGATAGGGCCCTAAATATGTATGGCGTGGCCTAGCGCCCGCAGGCTGGCCTCGTGGAACGCCTCGCCCAGGGTCGGGTGTACGTGGATGACGCCGGCCACGTCCTCAAGCACCGCGCCCATCTCCATCATCTGGGCGAAGCTGTTGGACAGCTCCGACACATGCTGGCCCACGGCCTGGATGCCCAGAATGCGGTGGTCGTCCTTCGACGCGATCACCCGCACGAAACCGCCGTCGTCCCCCGCCTCCAGCGCCAGCGCCCGGCCGATGGCGGAGAAGGGGAACACCGACTGGATCACGTCGTCCCGGCCCTTCACGTCGTCGGGGCCCAGCCCCGCCGAGACGATCTCCGGCTCGGTGAAGCACACCGCCGCGATGGTGACCGGATCGAACACCCGGTCATGCCCGGCGATGATCTCGGCGACCACCTCGCCCTGGGCCGAGCCCTTGTGGGCCAGCATGGGCTCGCCGGTCAGGTCGCCCACGGCCCAGACGTTCTTCATGGCGGTGGCGCAGCGCTCATCCACCTTCACAAACGGCCCGTTCATGGCCACGCCCATGTTTTCCAGACCCCAGCCCGTGGTGCGGGGCTTGCGGCCCACGGTCACCAGCACCTTGTCCGCCGCGATCTGGATCGGCTTGCCGTCCTTGGTCGTGACCGACAGCTTGCCCTTTTCGAAGCCCCCGGCGCGGGCGCCCAGATGCAGGGTCACGCCGTGGCGCTCCATCCACTTCATCACCGGGTCGGTGAGGGCCTTGTCGTAGAGCGGCAGGATGCGCTCGGCCATTTCGACGACGGTCACCTCGGCGCCCAGCTTGCGATAGGCGATGCCCAGCTCCAGCCCGATATAGCCGCCGCCGACCACCACCAGCTTCTTCGGCACCTCCGACAGGGACAGCGCCCCGGTGGACGAGATCACGTCCCCCCCGAACGGCAGGAACGGCAGCTCCACCGGCTCGGAGCCCGTGGCCAGGATCACATGCTCGGCGGTGATGCGGATGTCGCCGTCATCGGTGGCGACGGTGCAGGTCTTGGCGTCGCCGAACGTGGCCCAGCCCTTGATGACCTTGACCTTGGCCTTCTTCAGCAGGGCCGCGACCCCGCCGTTCAGCTTTTTGACGATCCCGTCCTTCCATTCGACCGTGGCCTTCAGATCGATGGCCGGCTTCGCCGCCGTGATCCCCAGCGTCCCGCCGTCGGCGGCTTTCACGACCGTCTCGAACTTGCCCGCCGCATGGATGATCGCCTTGGACGGAATACAGCCCACGTTCAGGCAGGTGCCGCCAAGACCATCGCCGCCGTCCACCAGCACGGTGTCGAGCCCCAGCTGCCCGCAACGGATGCCCGCGACGTAACCGCCTGTCCCGGCGCCGATGATGAGGACTTTGGTTTTGATGTTCTGCATCTTCTTTTCCGCTCATCCCCGCGAACGCGGGGAACCAGTTCTGTCCAGCTTGGCACAGCCGCTTCAGGACATCGGCCCGTCATCATGTCTCGCCCGGCCCATCATCCAAAGCACTGGGTCCCCGCGTTCGCGGGGATGAGCGGGGAGAAAGAAAGCCTACCCCATCCACAGCGTCGCCGGGTGCTCAAGCAGGCCCTTGATCCTCTGCACGAAGACCGCCGCGTCATGGCCGTCGACGATGCGGTGGTCGAAGCTGGAGGACAGGTTCATCATCTTGCGCACCACCATCTGACCGTCGATGACCACCACGCGCTCGGCGATCTTGTTGGGGCCGACGATGGCCACCTCGGGGTGGTTGATGATGGGGGTGTGCACCACCCCGCCCAGGGTCCCTAGCGAGGTGATGGTGATGGTCGAGCCGCTCAGTTCGTCCCGCTTGGCCGAGCCGTCCTTGGCCGCCCCCGCCACCCGGGCGATCTCGCCAGCCGTATCCCAGGGGTCGCGCGCCTCGGCGTGGCGGACCACCGGCACCATCAGGCCGTTCGGCGTCTGGGCGGCGATGCCCAGATGCACGGCATTGTGTTGCGTCAGGACGCCCGCCTCATCGTCATAGTGGCTGTTGATGGTGGGCTGGTCGCGCAGGGCCACCACGATGGCGCGGGCGATGAAGGGCAGGACGTTCAGCTTGGGCTGGTCCTTCGTCCTCGTCGCATTCATGTGCGCCCGCAGCGCCTCCAGCGCCGTGACGTCGATCTCCTCCACATACGTAATATGCGGAATGCGCCGGACGCTGTCGGCCATCTTCTCCGCGATCTTGCGGCGCAGGCCGATGATGCGGGTCTCGGTGGTTCCCTCCGCCGCCGCATAGAGCGTACCGCCGGAAGGCGCCGCCGGGGCCGATCCGCCCGACAGGAAAGCGTCCAGATCGGAGTGCTCGATGCGGCCGCCGGGGCCGGAGCCGGGCACGAACTGCAGCTCCACGCCCATGTCGCGGGCGCGCTGACGCACCGCCGGCGAGGCCAGCGGGCGCACGCCGGGGGTCTGGGGCTGGCGCGTTTCCGAGCCCTTCCCCCTGGATGGGGGAAGGGTTGGGTTGGGGGTGGAGGCGGCGGCCGGCTTCGCAGCGGCGGAAGGTGCAGGCGCCGACTCTTTGGCCGCAGGGGCCACGGCCGACCCGCCCTCGCCCGCGAAACTCACCAGCGGCCCGCCGACGGCGAGCGCCTGGCCCGGCTCGCCGTGCAGGATCGCGACGGTCCCGGCGACGGGGCTGGTGATCTCGACGGTAGCCTTGTCGGTCATGACTTCGGCCAGGATCTGGTCTTCCTCGACCGCATCCCCGACCTTCACATGCCAGCTGACCAGCTCCGCCTCGGCGGTGCCTTCGCCCACGTCCGGCAGCTTGAACACGCGGCCGGTCGGAGCGGGCGCGGACTTGCCCCCCTCCGCAGCCTGCGGCTGCGTGCTCCCCCCGGTGGGGGGAGAGACCGTCTCCTCCCCACCTTGTGGGGAGGGGGACCGCGAAGCGGTGGAGGGGTTGGCGGCCTCAGGTTCGGCCGAGGCGTTCCCCGCCCCCTCCACCTCGAACTCCACCAGCGGCGAGCCCACGGCCAGCTGCTGGCCGGGTTCGCCGTGGGCGGCGGTGACCTTGCCCGCCACCGGGCTGGTCAGCTCCACCGTGGCCTTATCGGTCATGACGTCGGCGATGACCTGGTCTTCCTCGACCGTGTCGCCCACCTTCACATGCCAGGCCACCAGTTCGGCCTCGGCGGTGCCTTCGCCCACGTCGGGCAGCTTGAAGACATAACGTCCCATCTTATCGACCCCCGCTCATGACGGCTTTCAGGGCGTCGGCCACGCGCTGCGGGCCGGGGAAATACTCCCACTCGAAGGCGTGGGGATAGGGCGTGTCCCATCCGGTCACACGCGCGATGGGCGCCTCCAGATGATAGAAGCACCGCTCCTGCACCAGCGCCGACAGTTCGCCGCCGAAACCACTCGTTCGCGGCGCCTCGTGCACGATGACGCAGCGGCCGGTCTTCTTCACGCTGGCCTCGATGGTTTCGATGTCCAGCGGCACCAGGGTGCGCAGGTCGATGACCTCGGCGTCCACGCCCGCATGTTCAGCGCCCGCCAGCGCCACCCAGACCATGGTGCCGTAGGCCAGGATGGTGACGTCGGATCCTTCCTTCATCACCCGCGCCTTGCCTATGGGCTCCACATATTTGCCGGTGGGGACCTGGGCCAGGTCCTGCGCTTTCCACGGCGACACCGGCTTCTCGTGCCAGCCGTCGAACGGCCCGTTGTACAGCCGCTTGGGCTCCAGGAAGATCACCGGATCGTCGTCCTCGATGGCGGCGATCAGCAGGCCCTTGGCGTCATAGGGGCTGGACGGGATCACCACCTTCAGGCCCGCGATGTGGGTGAACAGGCTTTCCGGGCTTTGGCTGTGGGTCTGGCCGCCGAAGATGCCGCCGCCATAGGGCGAACGCACCACGATGGGGGCGGTGAACATGCCCGCCGAGCGGTAGCGCAGCTTGGCCGCCTCGGAAACGATCTGGTCGTAGGCCGGATAGATGTAGTCGGCGAACTGGATCTCCACCACCGGGCGCAGGCCGTATGCGCCCATGCCGATGGCCGCCGCCACGATGCCGCATTCGCTGATGGGCGCGTCGAAACTGCGGGTCATGCCGTGCTTGGACTGCAGCTTGTCGGTCACCCGGAACACGCCGCCGAAATAGCCCGTGTCCTCGCCGAAGCTCAGCACATTGCCGTCCTCGGCCATCTTCACATCCAGGGCCGAGTTCAGCGCCTGGATCATGTTCATGGGCACGACATCGCCTTTGGGCGCGACCGACTTCGGCGCCGCGTCCTGATCGACCATGTCCGGCTCCACGCCGTCGGTGCGGTCGGATTCGGTGAAGGTTGTGTTGCTCATTAGAATTCACCGCTCATCCCGGCGAAAGCCGGGACCCAGTTCTGTCCAGCTTGACGCCGGTGTTTCAGGACTGCCGAAAGATGATCGATCTGGCCCGCTGCAACACCCAAAGCGCTGGGTCCCCGCTTTCGCGGGGATGAGCGGAATGACGGGGACAGGCTCATACGCCGACCTCGCGCCGCTGTTCGGTCAGGCGCCAGTCCTCGGTGGCGTAGACCTCCTCGAACATGGTCTTCACGCTGGGGCGCGACTGACCCAGGGTGCCGATGGCCTCGGCCTCGCGGCCCGCCGCGCGGACCTTTTCGACCGCGTCCTTCTCGGCCTCGGCCTGCTGGTCGTCGGACCATTCGCCCAGCTTGATCAGGTGCTGCTTCAGCCGCATCACCGGGTCGCCCAGCGGCCATTTCTCGTGCTCGTCGCCGGGGCGATAGCGGCTGGGGTCGTCGGAGGTGGAGTGCGGGGCGCCGCGATAGGTGAACAGCTCGATCACCGTGGCGCCCAGATTGGCCCGCGCCCGCTCCTCGGCCCACTGGGTCGCCGCCCACACCGCCAGGAAGTCGTTGCCGTCCACCCGCAGGGCGGGCAGGCCGTAACCCACGGCCTTGGAGGCGAAGGTGGTCTCAAGCCCACCGGCGATGCCCTGGAAGGACGAGATGGCCCACTGATTGTTGACGATGTTCAGGATCACCGGCGCCCGGTAAACGGACGCAAAGGTCAGGGCGTTGTGGAAGTCGCCTTCCGCCGTGGCCCCGTCGCCGATCCAGGCGATGGCCAGCCGGTCGTCGCCCTTGTACGCGCTGGCCATGGCCCAGCCCACCGCCTGCGGATACTGGGTGCCCAGATTGCCCGAGATGGTGAAGAAGCCGTAGGCGCGGCTGGAGTACATGATCGGCAGCTGACGGCCCTTGATGGGGTCCGAGGCATTCGAATAGATCTGGTTCATCATGTCGACCAGCGGATAGCCCCGCGCGATCAACAGGCCCTGCTGGCGATAGGTGGGAAAGCCCATGTCCTCGCGCGGCAGCACCATGCCCTGGGCCACCGCGATGGCCTCCTCGCCGGTGCATTTCATGTAGAAGCTGGTCTTGCCCTGGCGGTGGGCCCGGTGCATCCGGTCATCGAAGGCTCGCGTCAGGATCATCGCCTTCAGACCGTTGCGCAGGGTCTCCGGGTCCAGCTTCGGATCCCACGGCCCCACGGCCTCGCCGTCGTCGTTCAGCACGCGCACCAGGCGGAAGGCGTGATCGCGCATGTCCAGCGGCGGCGTATTGGTCTCCGGGCGATCCACCGCGCCGGGTTCGTCCAGCTTCAGGTGGCTGAAATCCGGCGTGTCGCCGGGCCGGCCCGAAGGCTCGGGGATCCTCAGCGACAGCGGTCGTGCGTTCGGCCGCTTGGCCGGGGGCGTCTTGCTCATGGTCCGTCTCAGCGTCTGCGGCCGTTGGCGGGCGGGTTTCCTCAGCGAACGCATAGCACGAGGCTGCGCTCCACGCCCGCCCAATTTTGCCCTTGCGCAAGGACGAATTGGGGTAGATTATTGCGCCAAATCGCAATTTGGAGAAACGGCTTGGCCGAAGAACTGGATCCCATCGACGCCCGCATCCTCGACATCCTGCAACAGGATGCGGGTCTGCCGGTGGCCGAGGTGGCCGAACGGGTGGGCCTTTCGGCCTCGCCGTGCTGGCGCCGTATCAAGAGACTGGAGGATAGCGGCCTGATCCGCAAGCGTGTCACGCTGCTGGACGCCGACCTGCTGGGCCTGGACTTCGAGGTCTACGCCATCGTCAAGCTCAGCCTGCCGTCGAAGGAGAACCTCCAGCTGTTCGAGGAAGCCGTCGGCCACTGGCCCGAGGTGATCCAGTGCGCCACCATCACCGGGCGCGAGGACTATGTGCTGCGCATCATCACTTGCGACATGCACGCCTTCGACCTGTTCCTGCGCGAGAAGCTGCTCAGCCTGGGCATCGTGTCGGACTGCGAGAGCCACATCGTCACCCGCGGGGTGAAGAACGTCACCGCCCTGCCGCTGGCGCTGGTCACGCCGCACGTCTAGTCTCGACCGCCTAATCTGAAAGGGGCCCGGCCATGATCGAGATGGTCATCGACGCACGGAAAAAGGATCTCGGCGGGTTCGAGGTGGGGCGCATCCTGCCTTTCCACGCCCGGCGCATGGTGGGCCCGTTCGTCTTTCTGGATCAGATGGGCCCGGCCGAGTTCGCGCCCGGCGCTGACTCCGTCAATGTGCGGCCGCACCCGCACATCGGCCTGTCGACCCTGACCTATCTGTTCGAGGGCGAGATCATGCACCGGGACAACCTGGGCTACACCCAGGCCATCCGTCCCGGCGAGGTCAACTGGATGACTGCGGGCAAGGGCATCGTCCATTCCGAGCGCACCGACCCGCTGAAGAAGAGCCAGGGCGGCCCCATGCACGGCATGCAGGCCTGGATCGCCCTGCCCGACGAGGCGGAGGAGACCGATCCCGCCTTCTTCCACCACGGCGAGCCCGACCTGC
>NZ_JBLGCI010000004.1:0-293938 GCF_047617075.1 Brevundimonas sp. | reverse complement strand
GCGTAGCGGCCGCGCCGCCGACGGGTTCAACGCGGCTGTCGCCTGGGACGTCCCGCCGAGGGCAGCGCCCCCGCCCCCGCCCCCGCCGCCGCCGCCAGAGCCCCTCAGGCTCAGCCCGGCTGAGCCGGAGGGGCCGATCCACGCCCGCTACCGCATCGAGCCGCGCGGCCGCTCGCCCGGCTGGTCTCCCGTGGCCGTGTTCGATGACGGGACCCGCACCTTCATCACCCTGGCCCCGGAAGCGCGCCGGCAAGACAGCCCGGCCCTGTTCGTCCTGTCCGCCTCGGGCGAGGCGGAGCTGGCAAACTATCGGCAGAGCGAAGGGGTGCTGGTCGTGGACCGGGTGTTCGAACGGGCTGAGCTGAGGCTCGGCGTGCGCAGGCCTCAGGTCGTGCGCCTGACCCGTCTGGAGAGCGACCGATGACCCCCAACACCGATCCTGACCCCGCTGCCGCCCCGCCGGATGACGCGCCCGCGCCCAAGGCGCCGCCGCCCCTGGACCTTCGCGCGCCTCGTCCTTCCGCCGTTCGCATCCGCGCGCCGGTCATCCGCCTGGCCGTGTTCGGCGCCGGCGCCCTGGTCGCGGGCGCCCTGACCTGGGCCTTCGTCGTCCAGCCTGAGCTTCGGGCCTCAGCCTTTGCGCGCCGGGCGGCCGAGACGGCCGAGCCCGACGCCGGCGCCGCCCGGCCCTCGCAGCAGATCTGGGATCAGCCCGCCCGATACGATCATCTGAACGAGACTCTGCCCCCGCCCCGGGGCCGCCCGGCCCCCGCTGAACCCGCCCCTGGCCCGGCGGCCGGTCCGGCCCCGCGGCCCGCTCAGGCCCGCCCGGGCCCGTCACCTGCCGAGACGGCCGCTGCTTCGGGTCTGTTCTTCGCCCGGGCAGCGGTCCCCCAGACAACCGCCGCATCTGCGGCCCCGCCCGTCGCAGCGGCCGCGGCGGACTCCGGCAGAGCGCCCGCAGGCGAGTATGCCGCGGTCTACAGCCCCCACGGTCTCATCGATCCTTTGTCTCCCTACGAGCTGCAGGCCGGAGCGATGCTGCCCGCCACCCTGCTCACCGCCATCGACACGGGCCGTCCCGGTCCGGTGATCGCCCTGGTCAGCCAGGACGTGTTCGACAGCGTGACGGGGCGCCACCGTCTGGTGCCCCAGGGGGCGCGGCTGATCGGCCGCCAGGACGGCGACAGCGCCTGGGGCGAACGCCGGGCCTTCGTGGTCTGGGAGCGGCTGATCCTGCCGGACGGCCGCAGCGTGCGTCTGGCGGAGTCGCCCGGCGTGGACGCCCAGGGCGCCGCGGGCGTGCGCGGTCAGGCGGACCGCCGCCTCGTGCCGCTGGGCGTCGCCGCCCTGTTCGCCGGGGCCATCACCACCCTGGGCGAGTTCGCTCGGGGCGGCAGCCGCGATGACCGCTCCTGGTCGGTCTCCGCCGGTGACGCCGCGTCCATCGAAGCGGCCCGGGTGGGTGGTCGCATGGTGGACCGGGAGCTGGATGTCCGTCCCTCCATACGGGTCTCGCCAGGCGCGCCGGTGCGGGTGCTGATCATCCGCGATCTCATACTGGAGCCCTGGACATCATGACTCTCGTCACCTGGCATCCTCCGGCCCGCCGCGCCCGGGGATCACGCACCCTTCGCCGCGCCGCGTTCTGGGCCGTCCCGCTGGTCCTGCTTCTGACGGCCGGCGCTGTGGTCCGGTCCGGCCCGCCGCCCATCCTCATCAACGAGACCGCCAGCCTGCAGCGCGGCCTCTATCTGCGCATCCCGCGCGCCGAACCCGCCAGGGGCTCGATCGCAGCTGTTCCGCAGCCCGACGCGGCCGGCGCCTATCTGGCGCGGCTTGGCGTGCCGCCTGAGCTGCCTCTGATCAAGCGGGTGGCGGCGGCGGGCGGGGACCGCGTTTGCGCGGACGGGCAGGGGCTGATCGCGCCCTACCGCGTGGTGGCGGTGCGCTCCCGCGACCGGCAGGGCCGTCCGCTTCCGGTCTGGCGCGGCTGCCGCATCCTGGAGGCCGATGAGCTTCTGCTGCTCGGCGACAGCCCCAACAGCTTCGACGGCCGCTATTTCGGCCCCGTTCGCCGCAATCAGATCCTCGGGATCTACCGGGAGGCCATCACATGGTGAGGCCCCCAGTTCTGATCGTCATACTGGCCCTGGCCGCATCCGGCGCCCAGGCACAGGCTCACGCCCAAGCCTTGTCCGCGGGGTCGGACTGGCGCGAGGCAGGCGGCGGCCTGTTCCCCGGCGTACGCAACGATGCTGGATCCGGCGATGCTTCACCCGGCGCCCCTGCGTTCGTCACGGCTCCGGTTCAGCCTTGGGCGGAGGTGATCGCAACCGCCTCGGCCGCTCATGGACTGGACGAGAAGCTGATGCATGCGGTGGTGATCGTCGAGAGCGCCTATCAGGCCCATGTCTGCTCACCGGCCGGCGCCTGCGGCCTGGCCCAGCTGATGCCCGCCACCGCAGGCGAGCTCGGCGTGCAGGACCGGTTCGACCCGACCTCAAATGTCCACGGCGGCGCCCGCTATCTGGCCGAGCAGATCGCTCGCTTCGGAGATCTCCGCCTGGCGCTGGCGGCCTACAACGCCGGCCCTGGCCGTGTGGCGCGTCTGGGCCGCGTTCCGGACATTCCGGAGACGCGCGCCTATGTGGCGGCCGTAATCGAGTGCTACCTCGCCCTGACCGCAGGACGGCGGGTGCGCTCGGCCCGGGAGTGCGCCTCAGGCGCGTCGGGCCCATGACCGATGATGCCGTCCGTCTTCCTGAGGCTCCGGAGGATCTGCTGACCCGGGCAGAGGCCTCCGCCGAGCTTGCCCGGTTCGGCATCCGCATGAACGTCGGGACCCTGGCCCGCGCCTGGTCCACCGGCACGCCGTCCGGTCCGCCCTGCCGCCACATCCGCGGGCGGCCCTTCTATCCCCGCCGGATCCTGCACGCCTGGGCGGAGGCGCAGATCAGCGAACTGGCTTCGTCAGCCCGAGAGAGAGACCTCCAGAAGCGAAGGGGGCGGCCATGCTGACGGACGTGCTCCCGCCGCCGGAGCCCGCGCCGGAGCGTTTGTTGCTGTGGCCACAGGTGCGCGAGATCGTGGGCGTCAGCCGCACCACTGCCTGGCGCATGCAGAGGAACGGCCTGTTCCCGGATCCTGTCCAGGTCTCTCCCAACAGGGTCGCGTGGCGCAAGACGGACATCGATGCCTGGTGCCAGGAGCGCACGCGCCGCTCCAGCCGCTCGGTGTTCCTGATGCGCCGCCCGGCCCGCAAGCCCCCGCCACCGCCAGCCGCAGAACGGCTACAGCCACCCCAGCTCCGCCAGAGGACCTGCCGTTCAGAAGCGACACCCCCGCAGTTCCAGCCCTTGTTCGAGCACGCCGTGTTCGCCACACGGCCGCTCCGGCCCTTCCGGCTGGTCCCGCCCCCGGCGCCCCTGCCGCCGCGACGGCGCACTTCAGGCCCCTCCGGCCAGCGAAAACGCCGCCCCCGAGGTCCGGCTGTGGCAGAGGGTCAGATCGCCTTTGATTTCTGAGGAGAGGGCAGGGGAGGTGCTGCGGGCCGGGAGGAAGTGTTTTGTAAGTGGCTCGCAATCACGGTCAGCAAGTCCTGCCAGCAAGGCCTTCGACCTGCCGTGCTCGTGATTCACGGCCTGGTTCGGCTATGCTGGACCATGGCCAAGTACGATCCACTGAAACGATATCTCCGTCGCCAGTCCGCCTCCGAGCTGGAACTGAGCTTTTCGGAAATCGAGAGTCTGCTGGCGGCGATGCTGCCCAAAAGCGCCGCCCGCCCGCAGTGGTGGGCCAATGAGGGCTCGCGGGAGTCGGCCCATGTCCAGTGCCGCGCCTGGATGGAAGCGGGCTACGACGCCTTTCTGATCGCCGGCCAGGACCGAGTAAAATTCCGCCGCCTCGCCTGAGAGCGATCTGAGGCTCGCACCTAAAATGCGAAGCCGCTAGCATGCCGCCGCCCGGGCGGCCCCCGCGCATGTCCAGGCTTCGGCTAAAGGCGGCGGCGCATGGCTCAACCATGTTCTCAACGCCCGGCGCCACCACCGATCAGTTCGCTTGGTCGGCGGGCCATCGCCCGCTGATCTCGCCGACCGGATCATCGCCTTCCAGCCACGCCGCGACCTCGGCGGCTGTCTCGTCCGCCCCGCGTCGCTGCCTTCCGGTCAGAGCGCATTCCCAGACCACGAGAACACGCCATCCGGCCTGCCGCAGAGCTGCTTCGGTGCGCTGGTCCCGCGCCGCATTGCCCTCGATCTTGTCGGTCCAGAACGCGACATTCGAGCCGGGGGTCACGCCCCGGGGGCAGCTGTGAGCGTGCCAGAAGCAGCCGTGCACGAACACAACCGCCCGCCGGCGGGAGAAGACCAGGTCAGGAGCCCCCGGCAGTCGCCGATCATGAAGGCGGTAGCGCAGACCCAGGGCATGGAGCGCGCGTCTCAGCAGGAGTTCGGGTTTGGTGTCCTTGCCACGAATGCGGGCCATGTTACGGCTGCGCTGCTCGGGCGAGTGCGGATCCGGCCGCGTCGCGCGCCGTCTGGCTGTGCCGCCGTCCGTCATTCGCCGTTCCTGATCAGCATCGCTCCAAATATACTCGCCCGGGACGCCGCCGTTCCGCTAGACTCCATCGGAT
This sequence comes from Brevundimonas sp., assembly GCF_047617075.1. Classification (GTDB taxonomy): domain Bacteria; phylum Pseudomonadota; class Alphaproteobacteria; order Caulobacterales; family Caulobacteraceae; genus Brevundimonas. The sequence goes on along the minus strand of NZ_JBLGCI010000004.1, from coordinate 289,302 downwards.
GAAGACCGATCTGGACCATCTCCCGGAAAAGCAGCAGGACGAACTGGCGCACGTCCGGACCATTCTGCTGGACGAGTTCGAGGCCGCGAAGAAGCAGGGCTCCGGCGGTACGTCCGAGTGGCGAAAGAACGGCCAGGTCCTTAAGATCATCCTGTTCGGCAGCTATGCCCGCAACGACTGGGTGGACGAGCCTGACAACGGGTACCTGTCCGATTTCGACCTCCTGATCGTCGTCAGCCACCCCAAGCTGACCGACATCGCCGACTACTGGTACGTCGCTGAGGACAAGATCCTTCGCGATCCCGCCATCGGCCGCACAGTCAACATCATCGTGCATACCTTGGCCGAGGTGAACCAGGCCATCGACCGAGGCGAGTACTTCTGGACTGACATTCTGCGTGATGGAGTGGTCCTTTACGAGCTGCCGGGATACTCGGTCGCATCGCCTCGCCCGATGACGGTTACCGCAGCCGCGCGGTCGGCCGAAGAGCACCTGATCCGGTGGAGCGATAAGGTGACGGAGGCGCTTGCAGGCGCTGCCTTTTACCTAGAACGAGGAAATCGGAGGGACGCCGCCTTTCTGCTGCACCAAGCAGTCGAGCGAGCGTACGCATGCCTGCTCCTCGTCCATACCCTCTATTTTCCACGTTCTCACAACATCAAATTTCTACGCTCTCTCGCGGAGGACGTTGACAATTCGCTCGTCAGCGCTTGGCCGCGAGAATCCAAACAGGATCGGCGCCGGTTCGAAATGCTGAAGCGCGCCTATGTCGAGGCTCGCTATTCAGACCAATATGACGTCTCTCCTGAGGACCTTGACTGGCTTAAAGACGCTGCCGCTCAGCTCGCAGCTCTGGTCCGGGCTTCAAGTGAGGCCCGCATTCTGGCGCTGCGCGCAGGTTAGTGCTGGCTGCCGTCCGCATCGCGCCAGCAGCGGACATTGCTGGGCTGCCGGGATTCAGATGTCAGCGTCAGACGGATGCCCAGCGCGCCCAGCTTGTCAGCGTAGTGTGAGTCACAGAGCCAGCGCGCAGTCCATTTAGTTCTGGATCAAATGTTCGCTCACAACTGTCACGCTCAACCAGTGGCACTGGCTGTGCAGAAGCGGCCCCAAGCTGGACCGTGCAGGAGAATGCCTATAGGTTGCAAGCGGTTCTTTTTTTCCCGGTTTAATCGGCAGACGGGGTCCTGCCGCTGGAACGAACTATGAAGCTCTCGAAGATTTACGCCCGCTTCTACAAGTCGTTCAATTTCGACGATGTCCTCAAGGCAACGCCAAACGCCTCGAAGCGGGGCGATTGGGAAGATTTTGAGGGAGATTGGTATCCGTACGTCGAGGTGACTGTCGAAGACGGCATAACCGCGATTGTCGGCGCCAATGAATCGGGCAAAAGCCACCTACTCGGCGCCGTGGAGCGGGCGATCACCGGCAAGGGGTTCAGTCAGAGAGACCTCTGCCGCTATTGCGACTTCTTCGATGTGGAGCGAGGCCGACGTTTCTGGCCTCACGTCGGCCTCGCCTGGAGCGATCTGTCGGTAGAGGAAGCGACGGCCATTGGCGAAATCGCCGGAGACGTCTCATCCTTCGATCGCTTTCTGATGTTCCGGGAAACCCCTGACCAGATCACTCTATGGCTGCCCGAAGGCGACGGGTTCCGCCCAACCCAGCTCGATGAATCGATGAGTGCGGCCCTTTCGGCCCGCCTCCCCTCGACATTCCGTATCGAACCCTCGGAAGGACTTCCGTCCTCCGTCCCTCTAGCCTGGCTCGCAGACCAGACGACCACGCCGCTTACGACTGATCGTCGGACGCGGGGCGCGCTGCTTGATAGCTTGCAAAGGGCGACAAATCTGGCGTCCGATCCCGAGGCCGCCGCCAAGAACGGCGCGGCGATCCATCAAACGCTCCAGCCAGCCACCCAAGCCATGGCCGCGATGCAGTCGGCCTTAGCAGCGGAGCTCAATTTAGCCCGCGCGCTTTTGCTCGACCTAGCCCGGATCGAACCAAAACGGTTCGCCGACCTCGTAGAGGCGATCCGTGACGGTCACGACGGCTATGTCAACGCCATCATCGAGAGCATGAACGAACAGATCGCAGAGCGGATGAATTTCCGCCGCTGGTGGGTTCAGGATCGCGACTTCGCGTTGCGGGTTTCGGCCCGCGAGCACGAGCTCGTCCTGACGATCCGCGATCGCACGGGCACGGAATACACCTTCGAGGAGCGAAGCAACGGCCTGAAGTTCTTCCTCTCCTATCTGATTCAGTCCCTGACCAACCGCGGCGCGGATGGTCAGGCGCAGATCCTGCTGATGGACGAGCCGGACGCCCATCTTTCGGCCGAAGCCCAGCAGGATCTACTGCGCGTGTTTGCCGGCCTCGCCGATCCGGCGGACGGAGCGGCACCGCTGCAGGTCCTCTATGTGACCCATTCCCCCTTCCTGCTCGACAAGAACCACGCCGAACGCATTCGCGTGCTTGAGAAGGGTCATAACCTGGACGGAACGCGCGTCATCCGGGTGGTGTCCCAGAATCACTATGAGCCGCTTCGCTCGGCCTTCGGCGCCTCGGCCGGCGAAACGGCCTTCGTGGGTGCCGTGAACCTGCTCGTCGAGGGCCCTGCGGACCAGATCCTCTTGGCCGGAGCCAGCCGGTTGACGCGGGTCCGTCGTCCCGGCCGCGAAAACATCACCCTGGACCTGAACCGTCTGACCATCGTGCCCTGCGGTTCGGCCAGCCAGGTACCCTATATGGCCTACCTCATCCGAGGCCGGGACACCCGAAAGCCGGCGGTTGTCGCGCTGCTAGATTCCGACGGCGAAGGCGACAAGGCGGCGGCCGTCATGCGCACGGAAGACCGGTTCAAGCGTCACCTGCCGGTCGAATTCGTGCTGCAGCTCGGCGAACTCGTCCAGATTCCGAGGGTGACCGTTGCAGAGCTGGAAGACCTCATTCCGACACCGCTTGCCTTGGCGGCCGCCAATGTGGTGCTCGAGGAGGCCGCCGCATTCCGTGAGGGCGAGGCCCCGGAGCTCGTCGAGTCCGCTCTTCCCGCGGCCAGGGCGGGCGAGTCCGTGTTTGACCGTATCGAAGCGGCAGCCGCTAGGAAGAAGCGGACGATCGGCAAGCTGGCCTTCGCCCGGGCCGTCGTTGAGGTGGCAGCGAAGCCGTCTCTGGAAGGACCGTTGGCCACGGCGATCTCGAGCTGGCTCGACGCTATGGAGACTGTGTTCACCGAGCTGAACATCCGTCGCCGCAGGGCCGAAAGCCTGGCCCAGCACGCCAAACTCTCCGGGCTGATCGAGGCGCAGATCCAGATCTTCCAGCGCGATCGTCAGGGCAAGGCGACCCGCGAACAGGTGTCCAATCTGCTCGATCATCTGGTCATCCAGATGGACGATTCCGACGAGGCGGGCGAAATCTGCGCCCGAATCAATCAGCTCCGCACCGCGATGAAGCTGGCGGACGATCCTGCGATGCCGATCGACGACTACCCGGCAATGATCGCAGAGCTGCGTCGGCTCCGTGCGGTCCCCGAAATCCTGAGACAACGGCCGGCGACCACGCCGCCCGCGATCAAGGCCACCCCTGCTCGCAAGGCGAGAGCGCCTCGCCGCTCGAGCGCTGCCAATGGCTCGGCCAGGACGCCCGCGGCGTGAGCGGATTCACGATCGAGGCAGGCCCGCGTCATACGAGCATTCTCTACTTCCACGGCATGGGCACGCCCAAGCGGTACGAGGAGCTGACCCGGGTCCTGGACAGTCTGGATCGGTTCGCCGAGGCCGCGAACGACGACCTGCGGATCGGCCGGCTGCGCGAACAGATCGTCAAGCTTGAACCTTCCCGCGCGGGCGTTGATGAGCCCGTCGCGTACATCGCCTTCTCCCGACTGCTCGAGGTTCCCAACAAGGGAAAGCGGCGCGTAGGCTTGTTCAGACTCTACGAGAGCTACTGGAGCCCCCAGGCAGCCGGCGGCGTTTCGCCGCTGTCGGTCCTGCTGTGGGTGATCGGCCGCATCCGCAATCCCTTCGCGGTGCTCCTGCGGCCTTGGCGCGCACACCAGAGACTGGCTCTGACCTTTCTGTATCGGCTTGCCTTCGACCGGCGGAAAATCCCGGTCGCTCGGTTCCAGAGGCTTATGACCTCCTACCGCAGCTTCGAAGGCATGGACCAGCGCCGTCTACACCCGGCAGGCTGGTTTCATGAGTTCTTGAGAAGCGTCACCGCCGCAACGGATGACAAGGCCGAGGCTGCCCAGCTCGCGGCCGACGCTCGCGCCTGGCGCCGCAGTCTGATCGCGGCCCAGCTACAGGTTCTGGTCGTTGCGGTCTTCGTCGCGGCCCTGTTGTTCGGGGTTGCGACCTTGGCGATCGCGGTCCTCGTCGCCCTGTTTCAGATCATCGGTCTTCCGCTCGCCTACGCCTCTGGCTTGGAGGCGCGTAACGCCATCCTCCCGGGCTGGATTCTCCTGGGGGCGGCCATCGGCCTGCCGCTCGGCGCGGTAGGGGTCAGCGCCTTTTTCCGGAACTTCCTCTCAGACGTCGTCTTCTGGACGACCATCTTCGAGAAAGACGTCCGCTACCAAAAGCGCCGGGACATACTGAAGGCTTGCGAGGCCACGCTGATCCACGCCCTGTCCGACCCGCAATGCGAGCGGGTCGTGATCGTCGCGCACAGCCTGGGCACGGCGATCGCGTATGAGACCCTGCTTAACCTCGGTCGACGCTCGCGCGCCCAAGAGAACCGTGACGCCCTAGCAAACGGTCTTCGGCTGGAGCCGCTCTTCTCCAAACTGTCCCACTTCGTGACCTTCGGCAGTCCGATCGATCGGATCGCCTATTTCTTCAGCCTGCAATACTCGCGATACCATCGCTTCAATCGGGTGGTGGATGATCTACGCGGCACGGTCTCTGACTCGCCATTCCGGGTTCAGAAGGCGCGCACCCTGCAGTGGATCAACATTCGCGATGCCGCCGACCCTGTCGCGAGCCGACTGTTTTCGCCGCGTGGCCGGCTGCCCAATCGCGAGGAGATTATCGAGATCGAGGCCTCGAGCAGCCATGCGCCAGACCCGGCTGCAGCACATGGAAGTTATTTCGACGGAGCCTTGGGCGCGCGAGTTTTGTTCGACTCCTGCATCCTCGATCGCAAACAGGTCCAGGCGCATCATGGCCGGTCGAAGCTGAGCCTGGGGTACACAACATGGGCCAGACGCCTGTTCTGGGCCATGACGGCGCTGGCCTTGCTATGTCTGACGGCCGGAGCGGTCGGTTATTGGACGATGAGCCCAGCGCTCGCTGTGATCAGTCAAGGTCTGTGCGGAGCGGCTCTCATCGTCATCGTCCTGCTCATGGTGTCCGGCAAGATTTTCGACCGCATCTCCAGCCTCAAGCTGCCCGCTTGATTCCGCAGTGGAGCGGGCCTAAATTCGTAGTCAGGCTTTGACGGAGCCTGAATCCGTCAAACTGAGAGCTTGGCTGGACAGTGTCTTGCCAGGTTCAACTGGGGCCGGCGGCACAACCGCCGGCCTCACGTCATTTTGGGCCTCTGTTGCTTGACGTCGCGAACCCGCGCTTAGACCGGACCTGCAAACGTTCGCTTCCCATCCACCTCGGACATTCGCCGGTGCGCTTTCAGGCAGAGTGAGACACGTCAGCTCGTCAGCCCAATAACCGTTGTCGACCCCTTAGCGGACGTTCGTGCGGCGAGTATGTGACCAGGGCGCAACGCGCCAGCAGCGGCTCTTTACGTGGCGCCCGAAAGCGGACCTCGCCACTAAGCCGGGAGCAGCAGGATGCAGACATCATCCTTGGGCGACATGATTGTCGTGCGGATTTTCGCGCGGGTTACGCTCACGCGGAAATTCTGCCGGGCTTGCGTCATCGCGCCTGAGTTCACGTTTCCGCCGACGATCCGATCGGGATTGCCAACCTGCTTGCCCATGACCCGCTTTGGCCACCCCTCGAAGATGATGACCTCGTCGAACTGCTTTCCCTTTGCCTTGTGCATGTTCATCACGATGATGCCGGACTCGGGTTTGTGGGCAGTAGCGAAGTGTTCCTGAACGAACGACTGGCGCGTAACAGCAAGCGCGTTCTCGTAGCCGCCAGTATCGCGCCAATCCTGTGAGAGGCGCTGACGCAGTTGCGTCCCGCGTTCCAGCAGGCGGATATTTCGGGCTTCCTGCGCGACCTCGGCGAGCCGCTTGCAAGCTCCGGCTTCTAGTACGGTTCGAACCGCTGTCCAGTCGGTATCGGGCTGTCCCGTCAGCTTGATGGCACTCGCGGTCTGATGAACCGAGAAGGTGTTCTGGAGGACGCTGTTTCCCGGCGGAGCCTTGCCCTTGAGGAGGCATCCATTCCACTTCTCAAGGGCGGATCTGAGGCTCGCGACTTCATTGAGGTCGCCCTTTGTGGGTGCAGCCCCGCCTCGTCCCCCAAAATAGCTGCAGAGCACGCCGACGAACTCATCGAAGCAACCTTTGTGGCTACGCTGCTGAAGGAGGAACGCGATAACTTCAGCGGCCAGGATCGGCCCCTCCATATCCACTGCCGCGGTGTGCGTGATCGGTGGTACATTGCCAAATGGCGCGCGCAGGTTATCGGAAACCATACGGGTCATGCGCTTTGTCGGAACCAGGATGGCGAGCGACCAGTCCCGGCGACCTAGTGCGATCAAGCGTTGGCGGGCTTTCAGAACCTGCGCGACCAATGACGCATAGGCCTGGTTTGGATTGGACGAAAACCCCTCGTACTCGATGCCTTGATACGGCTCCTTTCGAAATTTGCCCGTGAGGACGTGATTGCCGAAGAGCGCAATATCGGTGCCCTTGCTCCGGTGGTTGTCTCCAGCGAGGTCGTGCTCGGAGGGTTTGAACGCCTCCTTGAAATGGTTGAGGCGCTCGGGATCTGCGCCAATGAAATCGAATATTCTTTGCTCGGGGTCGGCCAATGCGATCAGCGTGCTGCTCTTCCCGATCGCCTCAACCACACGCCACTGCTCGGCGCTTGTGTCCTGAAACTCGTCTAGGATGGTGAACGGGTACATGGTCGAGACAAGCTCGCGGACCTTGGCCGAGCCATGCATCAGAAGAGCCACGCGCTCAGCGAATAGGTCAAAACAGACCTTGCCCTCCTCAGTCGCAAGCCGCATGCGCTCTGCGGCTTCCAGCGCGGCCTTCTGCGCTTTCTCCTCGTCCGAAAGCTTGTGAGCCACACCAAAGGCGCTGCGAATTCCCGATAAGGCGATCGCCTCGTTTGGCGGCGTTAAAATCGTCATCCTGCGGGGAAACCCGACCAGATAGCCGTGCGCCTTGAGGATGCGCCAGAAGAACGAGTGATAGGTATCGACCTCGATCCGCTCCTTCTCCTTCTTGGTTACAGACCGTTCCTCATCGATCGCCTCGAATACGCGGGAAACCGTAGCGCGCGCAAAGCTGAGGAAGAGAATCCGCTGCCCCGGTCTCAGGTTCTCGCGCGCGATCGTCGCCGCCTTCAGGATCGACACGGTAGTCTTGCCCGAGCCAGGCCCTCCCACGACGAGTTGGTGCCCCTCGGCGGTAAGCACATCCTTCTGCGCAGGGGTCAGATCGACCATCTCGCCCTCTACGCGTCGGCCACCGCGACGACCTCCCCGGCATCACCAGCGGGCGCGGCCGGCGCAGGCTGCGGATCACAGATCGACTTCAGGGTCCGGCAGGCATCGCGAATCCACGACGGGATTTCGGCCTCCGAGCACTGGCCCAGGAAATCGGCGATGCCCCAGTTACCCTTTGCCCAACCGAAGTAATCTCTCAGCGACGCGATCAGATTGGCCTTCGGATCTGGATATTTCCCGAGAAGGTGCGGCGGCCAGTCGAGCTCATCGGAAAAGCGCTCAAGTGCTTCCGTCGTCGTGTTCTTTAGGATGAGATCCTCGATGCCTTTTTCCTCATGCATGAACAGCCACTCGACCTGGGCTTCGATCGCCGCCTTCGCCGGGTCGGTCTGCTTGTCGCAAAGCCCGAACGTCTGCTTTCCAAGACCCCTATACAGCGCGGCGAGATCGGCGATCTGGGACTCGGTGCCCGCATCTATGATGCAAATGCCGAGCGCCTCGATCGAGGCATAGGTGGCAGGGTTGAGCTCCGACAGCCGGCGTGCTGCGACTGGGAAGGCGCTGGCCTCGGTGCCACCCTCTGCGATGAGAACGCGGCGCGACAGGAGACCCTCGCAGAAGCGCGTGCGAAACTCCTGCCGATAGCGCTTGTGTTTGACGCTGTCAGGCAGCGTTATCTTCGCCTGACCGAGCACACCGTCATTGGCTCGCGACAGGATCACCGTCTCGTCGAGCTTGAATTCTTCAAGGACGTAGGGCGAGTGAGACGTAACGATCGACTGCGCGGCTAACTTGCGCAGTTCATGGACGATCCGCTTCTGGGCATAGGGCGGGATTGCGGTTTCGACCTCCTCCATGGCGAAGATGACGTTCTGCTTGTCTTCGGCGATCTGCGAGAGCATCGCCAGGACCAGCATGTTGATCGTCCCAGTGCCTTGACGGAAGAAGGGCGCCGCGTGATCGCCGTCGCCGGTGGCGATGAAGGCGGTTACGACCTTGCGCAGATGGTCTCGCGTGAGGTTCGATACCTTGAGATGCGGCTTCACGCCCCATTCGCGCGGTACGTACTTCTTCAATGACTTGTCGATGCTGTCGAGGACGCCGGAAATACCGAGCGCGGGATCGCTCGCGACGTCAAAGGCGGCAAGCGTGCCGATCGTACCCTCCCACATCTGCGGCCGGATTTCCTTCAGCCGCAAGATGATATCCAGCAGGCTGCCATGTTCCAGGCTGAGCGCGCGCGAGCCCGTGCGGAGGGATCGCAGGAAAAGGAAGCCGCAGTGTTGCTTGTCCCTTTTCGAGAATGGCTCTGGCTTGTCTGCCTCAGTAAGGCTGCGCGAATAGAAGGTGCTGCCGACGAAATCGTCTTCCTCGGCGTCATAAGCCCCGATGAAGATGACGCGCAGCGCCGCCTTGATGCTCGCAGTATCGACACCCGCCGGGTTGGCCTCAGTGAAGAACTCGCCGGATTCGACATTGAGCCACTCGATGTTACCACCGAACCTAGCTTCCTGCTCTTCCGAGAGGCCGATGACGGTCACCTCTACTGTGATCTTCGGAGCCTTGGCTAGCGGTGGCCCTTCGTCATCCGGCGAAGCCTCAGTCTCGGCGGCCTTAGCTGCCGTGGGTAGGTACTTACCTTGGAAGAAATCATGCTCATCGACTGGGGGGCGTCGGCTCAGGCGATCAGGTCCAAGCGTCAGATCTATCGCTTCTAGGACCGAGGATTTTCCCGTGTTGTTGTCGCCAATAAGGACAGCGTGGTCGGGCAACACCAGTTTCGCAGACCTAATGCCCCGGAAGTTCTCGATCGACACCGCGTAGATCTTCAAAGCCGCCCCTCCCCCCTTGAGCGAGTGCGACTCTATCGCGCAACCTTCGCTACGGCCATCCTAAGTTGAGCGACGCTGGAGCCAAAGAGCGGACCTTCCCAACTTCGGCTTTGAGCCCGTTTCGGACGCTGGGAGGGCAGAGGTCGAAGCGTCGGCACTGGGCTCAAGGGCAGCGCTGCCGGTCAAACTTCTGGAAACCCGGCGGGCCGGGCCTTTCTCGGAGCTTTCAGGGCTGGTTGAGGAAATCGGCGACGGTGGCAGAAGAACCCAGCATCACCTCAACCTCGGACGTGGCGATCGGGCGAAAGGAAGCTGATCCCGGTCGGAACGGGCTCCATAGGCGCGCCGGCGTCTTCCTTATCAGAGTTCCAGTGTATCAGCTCTGAGACTGACCCGAGTGGATGAGGTCCACCATTTTATCGACTGCGTCCTTGCCGACCCGCCGAGGCGGCGGCCCCTCGGGGAAATCGGTGCCCGGGGTGACACCGTTGGTCGTGATCTCGCCGAAGCCGCCGGATTTCAGGGCCTCGACCAAGGCCTCGTCCGACTGCACTTCCCGGGTGAACAGCTTGACGGACAGGCCGGCGACGAGGTCGCATAGCTGGACCCCGGGGCTCTCTTCGGACTTCCTTGAGATCGTCGCGGCGACGGGCAGGGGGAACGCGATCGGGGGTCCGTTGAGCACCGGATGGAGTTGCGCGGCAACGGTGGGCGACGTCAGGGAGGCCCACAATTCGGATTGCCGGAAGAAGGCGCTCGACTCGTCGTGATGTAGTTCCAGATCGGTGAGGCCGCGCTGGGCCCAATAGCCGACCGCATTGAGCATGCTGGTGACATAGACCTCCAGGGTGTCCTTGAATGTGCCCATGTCGTGGTGACGGTGGAAGTTGGCGACGCCCATGCCGCACGCGTTGAAAACATGCCGGATTTCCTTGGGCGCGCGCCGGCTCAACGAGACTAGGGCCTTGGCTAGGATGCCCAGCCCCTCATCCGTGGGCTTGCGCGCAAAGGCGTAGTAGGCGGCCAGAGTGTCCTCATAGAGCCCCTTGCGCGCCACATGCGTCAGGCCGAACTGGAAGTGGTTCGACACGCGATAGCCAAAGCCGCTGTACCAGTCGAAGCCCGCCTCATAGAGGTCCGGCTCGACCAGATATTCCAGCATCTTGATCAGCAACGAGAACCGCTTGTCGATTTGCCAGACGTAGAGGTCCTCGGCGTGGACGCCGACCGCGCGAACGAACTCGGGCAGACGCCGACGCGAACGCGGACGGTTCCAGATCTTCTCGAACTTGAACTCGTCGCCCTGATAGGCAGGGAAGCTCTGCTGCATCAACGCCTTGGCTGTTTCGTCTGAGATGCGGCTGGAAGCGAGCACGAAATGCCGCTGAAGCGGATCCATCAGCTGCCGGCCCGTGTAGCCGGATTCATCGAAATAGAGCGGCGTGGTCATGGGGGGCTAAGTGACAACTGGGGGACTTTCTAGATGGGCGCCCGGAGGACGCGCCGCCAGTCACGGAACGGCGGTTTATGCTGATACGCTAGCTCAGGCCGCTGGAAGGGACGCGGCGATCGCGGCGACTTCGGGAAAGTCCTCTAGGCAGGCGCGCGCGCTGGCCACCAGCGCTGTCTCCTCTGCGGTGTGAGGGGCGACGAAGAGATAGCGGTTCCCGCCTACGGCGCGCGCGAAGATCAGATGTTCGCCTGTCAGTCCCCAGCGCGGCCCCTTGGCCCGCTGAGCCGCCCGTCTTTCATATCCATCGGTCACAAAAGCATCCGCGATCAGGCCAATGTCTTCCTCTGTCAGCAGACGACCATCGACCGCGCCATAGGAGCCGTGATGGCGGATCAGCTTGCGATAAATCAGGTCTGCCCCGGCGCGGCTGGATTCGTTGAGTAGGTTCTGGGCCATGAAGCTGGCCTGGAAGAAATGCTTGTACTCCAGCCCTCTCAACGGCCCCTTGGTGAACTGGGACGGTCCCTTGGTTATATCGCGCGAACCTGAGCCTTCGAGGACGGCGATGGTTTCACAGACGGCTGCGGGATCGAACCAGTGGCGATTCCCGGCCGGGCCCATGGCGATGTTGGCGGAGAAGATCACGAGTTGGTTTCGGAGCAGGCGCGAGCATCGACCCTTGCGCAGAGATCCCGCCAGAAGGGCGTCTACGTACTCGCAGTGATCCACCAGGTCGCGATCGATGTCGAACTCGTGAACGGCCGCCATCCATGCTCCTTGCGCCGTCGCCAACCTAAACGCGCCAGCATGTTTCCGCTTCGGACTGGTTCTTGTATTGTTCCTGCCACAACGCTTGCGCCCCGTTCTACCTCAAGCTGAGGAAAAAGGGAGGCCGCACGACCAAATCTGACGTATCGCCTGGCTAGGCATGGCTGGGCCGAAGTACGGAGATCTCCATGACTGTCCTGTGCCTGTACGGCCGTGAATCGCATGGTCACTTCGAAGACCTCCAACATGAGATGGGGCTCGAGGAGTGTGGTGGCCTCGGTCCGGCCCCCGGCGACTTCATCAGCGCCTCGAGGGCAGGAGCCTCCCGCACCGTCTGGGACGTAAAAGCCCGTTATTTCAAACCGAAGGGCTTCGGTGATTACATGGCGCTCATCGTCGAAAAGCGCGACGCCCGGCCTGACGAAATCGACCGGTTCTGAGATGATGGTGGAGACATCGCCCATTCCGGATTTTGCGGTCGCGGACGACGCAGCGCTCCAGCGTTTTCTGCCGTCTCTTGACGGGCGTTGGAGCGAACAGACGCGGGAGATCCTGCGAGCCTTGGGCTCGGCCCGGCTGGAGCTCAACGCAAACTGGGCGGGCGTCGCCACGGATTGGCGCTGTCCGGTCTGCCGGCGGCGCAAGCCCGAGATCGCGAGACTGACACCTGCGGGCGTCGTCCTTTGCCAGCTCGACCGCCATCACGATCATCTGGGGGACGAAGGCGTCCGCATCCTGTGGCGCAGCCAGCGGAAGACCACCGAGCGGGCGCGGAACGACGCGCTTCACAGCGCTGTCCAGGCCTGTATGGGGCTTGCGGAGCGCTTCCACACAGTCTTGGTCTGCAATGACTGCAACGCTGCCGACGGCGCCGCCAAACTGGCTCTAGCCGAAGAGATCGACCCGAACTTCAGCTTCGCGCCGTCCGAGATCGGCCGCTTCATCAGCGTCGCGCCAAACAGAACACACGTGGTAGATGTCCCTACCGCCTTGACCGTCTGGCGAGAGGTGGCCGAGGACGTCAGGGACCGGCTGGCCTTCATGAGGGTCATGGCCGGGCGTATCGCGGAAGGGCGGCACGCCCGCGAAGGATCGGGTTACCGGCCGGATGCCAAGGCGGCCCTGATGACGGACATCCTCGGCGAGGCGTTCGGCGATCGGTGGCGCGCTGAGTGGCTGCCCGGCGTCGTGGCTAAGCGCTCCATCCAGCGCGACGGCTTCGCCTCTTCGGTCAAGCCGGCGGGCAAGGCGCGGGTCGCCATCCCCACGATGCAGGACCTTGAGCGGTTCACAGCCGCGGCCCGCCCCGGCGACTTCTGGCATGCGCCGCCTGCTGATTGGTGCTGCGGAGTCTGCGACCGATCCCGTCTGGAAATGCTGCGCAAGGCGCCCAAAAGCGGCCTGTGGACGGCCGGAGCCCACCGTCGCCGGGTGTTCTCCGTTGAGATGCGGCCAGAAGCGCTCTGGGCTCGCAACGGTTGGTACAACCCGGGCCTGACCTATGGCGATTTCGAATATGTCTGGGTCTGCAAGGATTGCCGCCAGATCATCACAGATGTTCGTTCGACCGGCCACAATCTGATCGACGACTGTCTGAGCGTGGCCGATCTGCGCGTGCTGCTGATTTCCGCGAGACCGCACGAACGGCCGGAGTATGACCGCCAGGCCGCAGGGGAGCGGGCCCAGAACAATCGCGAGATGATTGCGGCCGTACAGAGTTTCGACGAACACCGGCGGAGATGTCTGAACCTCTTCCATCAAAGGCGGCACCTCATCCGGTTCCATGGGGAAGGCGTCGTTGATGAACATCAGATCGCGGAGATCGAGGACGATCATATCGACGTGAACAGCCGGGGCGCGCACCTTGCCTGGCTGCTCGTTGAGGGGAAACGGTTCTCCGACGCGAACATCCGGGACAAATGGCCCCGGGATGAATTCGCGTCCTGAGCGGCTGGCCGCTGGCGGGCGGTCCGGTTGCTGCGAAACACCCCAGTCTCATTTGAGCGCAGACCTGAGAGCGGTTTTAATTGGGTCGAAACAACCCTTGCTCGCGACCCGCCGCCGTGCGGCGAACGTCTTCCCCGGACACCCCCTGCATCCTGAAGTAGTGACTTCTTGGTGCGGCGTCGGCCATAAGAGAAGCAGAGCGGGGAGAAGGTCGGTTGAGCGCGCAGGACGACGTCAGAGAAAATCGAATGGTGGACCTGTTCAACCTGGAGCGGCCGGAGAACCGGACGCGCCACGGGGTTGATGCGGTGCTTCGCATCGACGGCCGGGAGCTGGAGTTCGAGCTGAAATCCATCACCACGGGCGGCGGCCTGACGACGGTGCGGGACTTCGGCCGCGACCACATTGAGAAATGGCGCACCAAGCACTGGCTCGTGAGCGTCTACACCGGCAGCGACCTCACCCTGTGCCGCTATGGCAGCCCCGAAGCCATGCGCCCATGGATCGAGGGCCGGTGGGAGTACATCCGCCCCGACTTCGAGCTGGCAAAGCTGGCGCCTGCCCGCCTTACTCTCGAAGATATGTATGCTGTGCTCGGCGAGAAGGCTGCGTACACCGTCGCCGACGCCCGCAAGCTGCACAAGATGCAGTACAGCGCCGCACAGTACAGCGCCGCCATGGGGGACGAGCGACACATCACGCCCGAACGCATGCTGACGATTTTCCGGGATCGGCTGCGCTATGTGATCGAGCGCGGATCCACGCTGAACAATCCCAAGGTCAGCCCGCAGTACCTGGCGTCCTGGCCGGCAATCACATCCAATCACGCCGAGGCGCTGCGGACGCTCGTGCGGGAGTGGATGACCGCTAATCCCGGCTGAGCGCCTGCGCGACCGCCGCAGCCACTGCATATCCCATCGGCGGCGCGACCGAGTTCCCGATGAGCCCCAGCGCCCTATACACCGCACCGTTCAGGATCGGCCAGTCCGCCGGGAAGCCCTGCAGGATCATGCAGTCGGCCACCGAAAGACGGAACGCGCCGCTGTTTGAGGGGAACCGCGCTGCCGCCTCGCGATCCTTCGCCACGCCGTTGGGCCATATCTGCAGTTCGGCCCAGTGGCGCGCCGCGGTTGAACTGTTCACGATGCTGGTGGTGTGCCGCGGGCCGGTGAGACCGCTGCGGATCGTCGGCGCAAGACCATCGACGCCGATATCCGGCAGCCCCAGGGCTTCACGAGCTCCCATGGTCTGCATGAGATCGCCCTGTGGAGTCAGCGCGTGGGTGGCGGCCGGAACGACAAAGCGGGACGCGTCCTTCTGTTTGCGGAAGCCGACGAAGAACAGCCTTTTGCGACGCTGCGGCACGCCGAAGTCCGCCGCCTCCAGCGCGAACCGCTGCACTGAGTAGGTCTTGGACAGGGGGGCGAATATGGTGCTGTCGAGGTAGTCCCTGAACTTGGACGCCCCCAGTCCTGAGACATTCTCCAGAACAAATGCGCGCGGCTGCATCTCGAGCACCGCCCGGACCATTTCCGGCACCATGTCGCGTGCGTCCTCGGCGCCCTGCTGGCGGCCCGCATGGCTGAACGGCTGGCAGGGGGGGCCGCCGTGAAGCACGTCCACCTGATTGCGGTAGTCCTTCCAGCTGACGGCCGTCACGTCACCGGCGGCGCCGGAAAACACTTTCCAGTCCGGGCGCGCACGGGAGAGGACTTCCCCGGTCATCTCCAGGATGTCGTAGGACGCCACGTGGGCGTAGCCGGCGCGGTCGAAGCCGATGTCGAGCCCGCCTCCGCCGCTGAACAGGCTCAGGGCCCGCAGCCCGTTGGCGGGCAGGGCGGGCATCAGGTCGAGCGGATCAAGGCGAGGGGTGGGAATCGGATGAAGGGGCCGGCTCCCGCCGGATTCGGCCAGAGCCTTGGCGTTTCGCGACGCTTCGCTGATCTGCCGGAACCGCTCGCGTTCGTCGTCGGTGAGATCCCGCGCCTTGTACCACGGCGCATTGACGCCCCGGCGAAGGTACAGGCGCTCGTCGGCGTCGATATCAAACGTCATGGACAGGCCTGTCGAAATGCCACTGAAGGACGGCCGCCCTAGAGGCGTTCGCCGCATGTTCCACCCTGGCCCAACCAGCTGCCGATTGGAATCCCTTACCGCGCGAGAACTGCCGAATTCAGCGCGCCTCCCAGGAGAGACCGCCCGTCGCCTGCGGGTCCTCACTGCCGGAGATGCGCGTGGGAGCGCACCAGCCGACGCTGATCGTCATAGCAGCATGTCGGCTGCGGATCTGATCTCCCGCGCAACGGGCGCCTGGGTCTCGTCAGCGCTCTGCTGAACGCGGTGGAAGGGGTCCGCCGCGACATAGGGCCCGAAATCATAGCCAAGCGCTTCGCCGAGATCAGCGACGGAGACCTGGAAGGTCCGAAACGCCCCCAGCCGGAAGCCTTCCCGGGCTTCGCGGCGATCCCGATCTTCCAGCAGCTTTCTTATCAGCTGTCCCTGGCTGAGCAGATAAGCGGTAGCGTGAAGGCCCGAGCCGTCGGCGGCTTTCATCACAGCCAGTTTCCAGAACTCCAGAGGCACGGTCATGCCGTCTTCCTCAAGCGGAGGGTCATCAGGTAGGTGGACCGGCCCGGTGAACACGCAGGCCCTGAACCCCTCTGTTCGCGCGCTTTCGAGGATATAGGTTTCCAGGCCCAGCCACTGTTCGCTGTTTTGATTGAAGCGGGAGTGCTGAGGCGCCGCATTCGTCAGGTGGAATGTGTCGTCGTTCGCCAGCTCGGCCTGCGGACCCCAGTTCGGATCCTCGCGGCGGACCATGTGACCTCGGTCTATGCCCCGGACGTCGTAAGCGTGGCTGCTGAACTGGACCTCTTCAGGAATCCGCCCGTCAAAGAACCAGCGATCCCTGCCGCGCTTGAGGCGGACGGTCTGCTCACCGTCGATGTTGACGGCTGTCATCAGCGGCAGCCCGAACGTCTCGGAAAAGAGTACGCCGAAGTGGGTGTAGCGAAGCTCGTTCGGACGGTCTTCGGTGGCATCACAGGGACGGGCGAGCCCGGCCTGCATTTCTGCTGACAGCCTGGGCCAGGGCGTAGCCAGGTCTCCGTCGCCGAGAAACCCGGGGTCGAAGCCTGCCCGCCCGGAGAGCTTCTCCGGCGAACTGCGCCCGTCATTTCGGGTCTCGTCATCGCCTTGGCGCTCAGGATGAATGACCGAGACAAGCCGACGGGCTCGCAGGAGCTCAGCGAGGGTTTCTCGTCCGACGGCGCTGTTGGCGACGCCGTACAGCCCGGCGAAGTGCAGCCCGACGACCTTCCTTTCTTCCACGCTCAGGAGCGGAGAGCCGGAGTTGCCGCCCAGAGAGGTGCAGTCGTGAGTGATCACCCCATCCTTTGCAGACTGCATGACAAGACCGGGGGCGAACCTTTTGACATCATACAGGTCCTTGAAGTAGCGGGCCATCGCTGTGCGATCATTCCGGCTGTCCCAGGCCGGATAGCCGACCAGTGCCACGACCTCGCCCCGCTTGGCTTCCCGATCAGCGAGCGGCAGAGGGTCGGGGAGGCGCTGTCCGCTCATGAGGCCGATCCGCAGCAGGGCTGCGTCGCTCTGCAGATCCTCCGCCAGGAACACCGCTTCGACAAGCGTGCCTCGCGCAAGCCTTCGAGGCTGACTGCCCGGCGTTTCGTTGAAATCGACCTCAAGCCCGTAGCGTGCGCCATTCCAGGGGGAACGTGCGAGGACGCCCCGGCCGTCAGCCAGCCGCCGGCAGACCGATACGGCAACGTGCCGATTGGTCACCACCAGCCGATCTTCGCCCTCAGTATCGAGGACCCAACCGGTGCCGCCGTAGGTCAGGTCGTGATTGAGGAAATCAATGCGTCCTACGGACTCCGTCAGGGGCGCGATCTGCAGGGCCTGCTGGCGGGTGAAGGCCAGCTCGCCCGGCGTCTCCCAGACGATCCGGCCGTCCCGGATCTCCATGGGGGGGCGGCCGACCTGCCGGATGATCGCCTCCAGCAGGCCGGGCGGACCTTTTCGGGTTTCCAGCAAGCGGGCAGCATCCCCCGGGACCGACAAATTCTTCGCGCCTTCCAGCGCGACCATTTTTTTTCCGCTCTCGCCCAGCTTCTCCTGCACTGCCTCATAAAGCGCGCGATTTTCAATCAGCCGAGCAGCGCGCGCCGCGCTCTCTTCGTCCTCAACAGTCATGTGCTTTTCTCCTCACCATCTCGCTGCAAGGACAGCGAGCGCCGGAATGACCGCGACCGGGGTACGCGCACTCCGAAGGCGCCGGGCCGCGGCCAGCGCCGTCTGGAAAGAACTCACGCCACCGCCTCTGGGAATGGCTCGGGCGGCCTGATCCACACGCTTCGCCAGCCGCGGATCATCCAGCGAACAGCCCCACACCCGAAGGTCGTGGAAGGCTTCGTCGGTCGGGGAGGGCTCACGCAGGAGTCGGGCGATGCGGGCGGTGATCACCACATCCAGAGTCTGACTGCTCTTGTCCCAATACCTGGGGACGAATCCGAAACGCCATCTGCCGGCTATGGTCTGACGCCAGGCCTCGGCTCTCTGGCTGAGTACGGACAGGTTGCCGTCGCGGCGGTGGTAAGCCTCCATGCTCAGCCATTCGGCAAACCATCCGGTCGCCACCAGGGAATCGAAGCCCGTGGGCAGGCTCTCGTAGACGAGCGGCGCGCGCTCCTCGATCCGGTCCTTGAGCTCCATGGGCATTTCGGCGATGCGGTCTTCAACTTCCTGCCGACCGATATAGGTCCGGACGGGCGCCGCGATGGGGTTGAAGCGCGCCAGAGTTCGGCAGATCTCGGCCCGCCCTTCCACCGAATCCGGTGGGTCGTCTCCGGGCGGGAACGGCACGTGGAGTTCGCCGGCGATGCTGTCCCAGCCGCCGTTGGCCCAGACGCCCATCGTCATCTCCACGACGTCGCCTCTCCTGTCCCCCTGAGCCCGTATGTCGATCTGACGAACAAGGAAGTCGGTCGCGCCCCCGCGAAGCCTGCCGAAAGAATCCGCTGAGAACAGCTCCCAGAAAGCGCCTCTCATCTTGTCATTCGACGAGAGCGTTCGCGTGAAGTCGTGAGGCGCTGTTTCGGCACGCATCTCTGCGCGGCAGAAGGCGATATCGCGTGGAAGTGCCTCGATCAGATCCGGCAGGTCGAAATCGTCCGCCCTGACCAGATCTCGTTCACGCAGGGCGGCAATCGCTTCCTTCCAGCGTCCGGAGCGCCAGAGGAACGCCCTTTGGACATCCGCCTGTTCAGACTGCGGGTCGATGTACCGGCTTTCGAAGGTCTCCCGAAACAGATACTCGGCTTCCTCTGAGACACCTCGGTTTAGGCTTATGGCGAGGTTGCGGGCATCGCTCCTTGAGGGGCTCCGGTCGGCGCCTCTTATGCTGTCAAATCGACTGGACAGGTCTCCCCGAACCCACAGGATCGCCCTTCGCGCCTCATGAGACAGTTCTTCGAGCATGGCCTCGTCGAACTGGGCCGCAAGGTCGGGATTGATGGCGGCGGGTTCCGGAACCCAGCCTCCCTGCAGGCGGTGGAAAAGGCCATCGGCCTGTTCCAGAACAGAAGGCCGCTGCATGAGCCACCGGGAGGCCTGCCGGTGGAGGCTCTTCGCGCGCGATCCTGAGGACATAAGCGACGCGATCAGCTTGCGTACGGGCTCAGGCTGGCGAAACCAGCCGTCCTGTCGCCGGTCCGGCTCAAACAGCCAGGACTGGGCGACCAGCGCCTTAAACATTGGATCCAGAAACTGAGGATCGGTCCCGAGCCGGAAGAACGGTGCGATGATTCCGCGGAAACTCTCTCTGTCTAGCCGTCGAAGCAGCAGGCCGGGATCCAAAAGTTCCCTGACGCGCGGATCCGCAATTCGGGACTGGAGGCTCCGATAGAGGTGTGCGGCGTCCATGCCGCTTTTTTCGGGGATGGCGTGGGGGTCCTCCAGAGCGAGGCGAGCGGCCATTTTCAGGCGCAGCGGATTCCCTTCGGCCGCGCTCGCGACCGGGGCTCTGAGATTCTCAGGCACGTCCATGCGCGCCATGAGGCGGTATTGGTCATCCGGCGGCAGAGTGTCCAGAACGAGGGACTGGTCCGACAAGCGCGGTCCCAGCACGCTTCGGCCCTCACCGCGACCGCCCGCGACGACGGAAATCGGGAGCCCCGTCATGCTCATGATGTCGTCCAGCCAGGCGAACAGTTGTTCCACCTGCCGCGGTCCGCGCGCATCCAGAGACTCGAGCGTGTCCAGCACCGCAGCTATGTGCCGTCCGTCACCCAAAACGAGGCGAAGAGCGCGTACGAGGTCTTCCGGAATGACGTCACGTGCGCTCGAGCCGCCCGTCGCCAGACTTCGCAGCGCGCCGCGAACCGCAGTGTTGAGGCCTTCGGCGGCGGACGGCGCCTGTGCGGCAAGCTGACGGGCGAGCTCCACGGTCATTCGCAGGCGATCCCGCGGATCCAGGCCTGTTCGGTCGAAGTCGAGACGTATGACCACGGCACCCGCAAGCGCAGTCGGGTCGAAGATGACCCTTTCCAGCAGGCTCGACTTGCCGATGGCGGGGAGGCCCTGGACATAGAGCGCCTTGAGAGGCGGGTTCCTTGTCGGCGTTCTGAGCCAGGTCTCCAGGCGCTCCCTTTCGTCTTGCCGGCCCTCGAATCCGGACCCAAGAAGGGCGGAAGCACGAAGATCAGCTAAGCTTAAGTCGATCAGCGCCTGGGCTCTTCGGGCCATTGCGGGGCCCGCAACCGGAGCGGCCATAGCCAGAAGTCCCCAAAGGCGGCTCAGTCCTTTCGGGCTGGACGGCTGCCGGTCGTTCAGGACCGCCTCGAGGGTGCTGCGCAGTTCCGGGTCGCTCAACAGGTGGGGGCTTTCGAAACCACCCCGCAGCAGTTCCCCCAGCGCGCGAGCGTCAGCATCGTAGCCCGGCCAGCTGCTGCGCTCTTCCAGAGCCTGATGCAGCTCGCCGCGTTCCGCGAGGGCTTCGATCGTGCGGCGGCGAACCGCCGGCCGCATCAGCCACCGCTTGCCGGCCGCAGTATCGCAGATGGCGCCGAGCAGGGCGGCGGTCTCCAGAAGCTGCTCGGAGCTCAGGTTGGCGAGCTGAAGCGCGTCCCGCGGGTCAAAACGGGCCGACAGCGCTGCGTAGCGCAGAACCGGAGAGCTTTCGGGGAGCGCGTGCGTCATGCGGCCTCCTCCTCTTCGCCGGCTTGATCCCAAATCAGGTCATGCAGCCTTTTCTCCACAGCACCGTAGCGGGAAAGAACAAAGCGCGCGTTGAACGGAGGAATTCCCTGCAGGATAACATGCTCGACGAGCGAGTTGGACGCTTCGGCCGAGAGCTCCGGCTTACCGAGCGCGGCCCATGCGCGCTGGAGGCAGAGGCGGACGTCCGCCGCTGTAAAAGCCTGGACAGGAACATCTATGATGCCGGCGGCCACGGCGGCGACCGCCATGCCCGGTGTGTCAAAAACCTCGCCGGGCGTGGCCACGCTTTCGCAACCGGCGAGCACAAGCCGGATCGACGGCTGGCTGAAGGCGGCCTCAACAATCATTTCGAGCGTAACGAGGTTGAGACCGGACAGCGGCGTGTCCTGCTCGAAATATAGCCAGACCTGTGACTGATCAGCGGCCTGATTGAGTGCCGAAAGGAACCGGATGGCTCTGTCGCGGATGGAGGCTTCCGGGGTGGTGTCGCCGGGGGTTACGCCTTCACCAGCCAAAGGCAGATCCGCATCTACCCCGGCCGCTCGAGCCGCTTGGCTCAAGACATCAAGAACGTCTTCGTCCCCGGCAGAGAGCGGCACCCGAACAAGCGTCGCGCGCCCGGGTCTCAGCTGGACCAGGCGTTGGACAATCTGGAAGTTCAGAGCCATCGCATCAGCCGTGTCATCATCGGCCCTGAGCAGGCGCAGGCCGCGAGCACGCGAGGTCGGGCCGGCGGCCTCTGCGAACGCTTCGAACAAATCGTCCCGCCCGAAAACAATGGGGCCCGCAGGCGTTTCGGACAGGGACCAGAGCGCGGGTGGGGCGACGTCCTTCTCGATCAGTGGCCGCACGGCGTCGACGAAGCGTTCCGAGGGTACGAACCTCCGCCTATCAAGCCATCGTCCCTGGTGAATTCCCACAAGTCTGCAGTCCAGGCTGAAGCAGGGGCCGCCCGAGGAGCCTGCAGCGGTTTCGGCATTATGGC
This sequence comes from Brevundimonas sp., assembly GCF_047617075.1. Classification (GTDB taxonomy): domain Bacteria; phylum Pseudomonadota; class Alphaproteobacteria; order Caulobacterales; family Caulobacteraceae; genus Brevundimonas. Next base: position 267,484 of record NZ_JBLGCI010000004.1, on the reverse strand, counting down.
CGACCCTGGCGCGGATCTTTCTGAACGCCTTCGTGCGGCCAAGGGTGACCCCTCCGATATCCGCGCCCTCGGGAAAGTGAACAACCATGATGTGGCGAGGTCTCGCCGGCCCATTTGGGTCTACGGGAGGCGGCAGTTCGGGATATCCGAACTTCGCCCCTTCGGCGGTCTCAAGTCTGAGAAGCGCGATGTCGTGGAGGTCTGCGAAGGGCGCGTCGTCACCGGGCCAGGCGCCTGCGTAGTCGACCCCGGCGCAGTCGGAAATGTAAACTGGCGGACCAACGACACGGCGGGAAGAACCGTCCGACAGGATGACCCGGACAGGTTCAATTCGCTCAGAATCCGGGGGGGCGCTCTTGACCACATGGCTCGCCGTCATAACCAGATGCGGGCTGACGAGGCATCCGGAACCAATACTCGCTACGGGATCGCCAGCTTCAATCTTGCAACGGAACGCCTGGGCTCGACCGAGGAACGCGGCATTACTGAACAGCAGAACGTCGGGCCCGGTCGGGGGCGTTTCCGCCAGAGGCACGCCGCGCGCGCGCAGTGCTTCGATGAAGGCCGCCTTAAGCCCTTTGGGCTCCAGGAAGTGGTGCAGAATGTATTCAGCTCTTGGGGTATCGACCGTCGCGGCGACAGCGGTGAGGGTGTCCAGCGAGCAGACGACGCCGTGATCGGCCTGAAGCGAAAACAGGGCGTCGGCGACCTCGGCCTGGCGCTCCTTTATAGCCAGCAGAATCGCTTCGTCGTCCGCCACAGGCCCCTCCCGCGTGCACACAACCTACCGCATTCTTTAAGTCCTGACGATACCATCATACCTAGAAGCGCTGCCGCTCCCGTCGATTATGAAGCAGCTCCGGCAGGACTCGGAATCGCGCCGCCAAAGCAGCGCTCGATCAGGTCTTCCGAAAAGGAAATGCTCTCTGCGGCATCATCCCCGGTCACCTGGAAGGTCTCGATGAGAATGCCACAGGCGGCCATCGCCTCAATCAGCGTCGAACTCGGAAGAAACGGCAGCAGCAGAACGCGTCGGCAAAGTCCCAGCTTCATCATCTCTGAATAGAGAATGAGCTGACCGACGCCCTCATAGACATCGGCGGCGGACGCCTGGCTCTTGATCTCCACGAGGATCGTGCCGTCCGCCGTGTGCACCACGCCGTCGACCTCGTAGCCCTTTTCGTGGCGCAGTTTCACCAGGCTGACACCATGCTCGCCCAGCCTGCGATGCAGCGCCTGCCAGACGTCGCCGTGCAGTCTGCGTGCAAGACGCTCCGGAAGCGCAGCGGCCGCCGGCAGCACGTAGGTCCCCCCGATCTCGCCGGGCGCCTCAAGCGGCGGGGCCGATGCGGGGATTTCCAGCCCGAGGGAGCGCGCGCGCGCCACAGCGCAGGCCTGGACGAACAGGGCAGTGCTGGAGCGGATCTGAGCCGCAGAGGCCTCAAGGTCGGCCACTACGTACCATTCACGCTTCTGGGGCGTGGTCTCTTCGGTCACCTCCACGGGAGCCAGGCCGCTGAAGGATGTGAACTGCTCGCCCCTGATGTCCCCGTCGGAGTCCGGATTCGCATGCAGTCGGCCCTGTCGGATCAGCACCCGTCGTCCGTTCTGGTCTGTCGCCACGGTCGACAGACCATTGGCGTCTGCTGCGACGCGGGGAGAGTTTATCTCCACCGCCCAGGGCGGCCCGGAATGACGCACGCCAATCCGGACGTCGACGGCTCCTTCACGGCGGTGTGACCGGTCGAAACGGAACCCGAACCCTTCGCTGTCCAGCCAGCGAAATGGCCCTCTGATCTGACGAGAGGGCCCCTGGAGCGTTTCGCGCCAGTGGCCGAAAGCAGCGTCGATGTCTTCAAGGTCGGTCAGCAGCTCAAGCGGCGGCGCGAGCGTGGGGGGAGGGGGCTCAGCCGAGACGTCTTCGAGCGGAGCAAGCTCGACGCCTGCCAGACGTTCCTGCAACTCGTGCAGACTGAGGGGGGAGCCCGGTATCTGGACCGTCAGCGTCATCCGGCGCGTCGTATTGCCGTCTCCCTCCGGAAGCACGCCGACTTTGGAGCCGGCAAGGACGAGGGCCTTTCGAAGCATCCCGGGGTCGCGGCCGGCCAGACCGATCGGCAGCAGATCGCCGACAGGTGAGAAGGAAACATCCTCGCCCTGGGCGGCTCTCGCGAGCATGGGGGCGCTCGTGATCCGCGCTGTGAGAAGCGTGGCGCTCAGGCCGCCAAGACGCTCCAGCACCACGGCAATGCCCTGCTCGTAGTCGGTGTTGCGACCGTGCCCGTCCTTGGACTCAAACGTCGCTTCGAAGCGCGGCCAGGATCCTTCCAGGCTGAAGTCGGCGAGCAGAACCTGTCCGGTGTCGGTTACGGGCCTGAGCCGCCCGTGTTCCCATGTCCTGGGCAGGATCCCGCCGCTGAGCAGGCCTGCGCTCCGCTCGCCCGTCCTCGCGTCCGTCGCAGCGAAGCGTGGCGATGCCTTTGCGACGCGCGTCACCCGCATAAGATCCGGTTCGTCTGCGGCGGGCTCGATCAGCAGCAGGTCGTCTTCCTCACAGAGCGTGCGCAGTTCGCTGATGTCTGAGAGGTAGACCTCCACAGCCTTGGCGCCGCCGCCCTGGGCCTGAAGGGTCGCCACGACTTCCCCCAGCTGGCGCCGGCCGTGAAGCCCGTCATCCACCAGCCTGGCCCTGACGCTGACCCGCCGAGCTCTGCCCAGGGGGCGCGGAAGAAAGTCGCGGATCTCCCGCAGCATGGTGGGGCCGCTGATCTTTGCCAGACCGACGCCGGCATCGGTCTGGGTGAGCCGCTTGAACAGCGGCCCGACGAACCGTTCCTGGCTCATCCGACCGGCTCCGTCCGATCGGGCTCTACCGAACGGAGGATCAACCGAAGTTCTCCATCTTTGTGTTCAGCAGGTCGTTGGGGAAGGCGCGGATCAGCAGCGCCTCCAGATCGCAGATCATGCCGTCCGCGACCCTCCAGGCGCTCACATAGGCGGCGAGGTCGTACAGCCGGACATTTGTGCTGCGGATCTGCCGTCTCATCTCGTCGAATGTCCGAAAATCCTGCCGCTGGACGGGATGGTTCACGCGGCGGATTTTCTGAACGCCGCGATCCCGGTTGAAGGCTAGGTTGATCTCCTTCCACAGGGACTGGGAGCGTGCCTGGCCGGCATAAAGCGCCCGACCCCGGCTGTCGTAGAACAGGTAAACCCCGCGTGCGGCGAGCAACTCCGCCTTGAGGCCGGCGAGATAGGGGTGAGCGTCATCGCCCGCACTCGGTGAGAATATCTCAACGTTGGCTCCCCCTCGGCTCCATTCCGGCTGAATCTCGAAGAACTCGACGACGGGCCGTATCACCGCCTCATGGGTCCGCTTTTCCGTGGCTTTCTCGGTGGAGGCCAGGAGGCGGGCGACCTGGACTGCCGTCAACTCGTCTCGCGCCTTCCAGTTCGCGAGTGTCGTCACCGTGATGCCCAGCCGCTCCGCAACAGCGCGGTCGGTGGCGGGCTCACCCTTCTTCTTCAGGTCCTTTCGAACCGCCTCGACAACGTCGCTGCCTTTCATGTCTTCCTCCCCGTGCAGGCCGGATCGGCCTGCGTTCCTGATCAGTGTCCGGGCGCGTCAGTGAACACGCCGAAATCCCCTCAGCACGATGGCCTCGGACGCCTGGGGCGGCGCATCCGCCGCCTCCGGCGGGGGCGCACGGCGCGGCGCCTGCCGGCTTCTGCGTTTGTCCCCGGGATAAAGAGAGAGCACGGCCCAGAGGCCGGCCGCCTCCCGAAGCAGCCGTATCTCATCGATCCGCCAGAGATCGGAGAGGCGGCGGATGAAGTCATCGAAATCGCCGCCGGCTTCTTCACGCACGCTCCCCGCTTCGGCGACCCGGGCCAGGAATTCAGCTCGCCACACCACTCCGGCCGCGACCTGTTCGTTGTCCACGAGCTGAGCATTCAGGCTCGCCAGCAGCAGAGATTCTTCTCGTTTGACGCTCGGCGCCCAGGTGCCGAAGCTGCCGGCGGTCTCTTCCAGGGTGGGCCGGATCGCCGCCGGCCGGCACGTGCGAAACCGCCAGATGTCCGCAGCGCGTCCGGTGGTGCGTCCCAGCCCCGCGGCTTTTTCGGCGCAAAGGTCAAATGCTTCGAGGAACTCGCCGGGCGTCCTCACTTCCTCCTCCGGCAGCAGCGGCAGGTCGAGTGCGGCCGCCAGGCGCGGTCCGTCGATGTCGCCGGCCGGGTCCAGGGCGCCGGCCACCGCCGTGAGGATGCGGGCTCCGATTTCTCCGCTGCGTCCCTGCGGCAGCCTGTTTTCCATGGCCGCCAGAAGCAGAGCGCCGAAGGATGTGCAGCCTGCGTCTTCGAGGTCGTTCAGGGCCCGGCCCACCGGGAAGCTGCGAATCGTCATGCGAAGAAGCGCAGGGTCGAGCGGCTCGAGCAGGCGCGGAGGTATCGGCGTACGCGGCGGTACGACCTGTCCTCCTTCGGTCAGGACCGCCAGCGCCAGAGGCAGAATCTCCGTGAGCCGCGCGGCCGGTACGCCCCAGGCCCGCTCCAGTCCGCTCACGAAAGCCGGGTAGGTGAGGGTGGAGCTTCCGGCGAAGGCCGCACGGGCCCGCGACCACCAGCCGGTGAAATCGCTGCTGAACTGCACCGGCGAGCGTGACTGGTCATCGGCCAGAAGGGCGTCGCACAGACCGTCCAGCAGCTTCCTTTCCCGCTGCCGTACGCGTTCGCGGGTAATGCCCAGCCGTTTGCCAAGCTCGTCGAGTTTCAGCCTGCCTTCGCGCGACCGCACCAGCCGTTCGCCGAGGATCAGACGGTCCGCTTCGTTGTCATGAGCCTCGATCCACTGTTCGATGACGTGAGCTGTCGATGCGAGAAAGGCTTCTCCGGTGGGCAGGGAATGGCCCGGAGTGAGGGGATAGCCCCAGGAGGCGGCCGCTGCGTCCCATCGGGGTTCGCCGGTCTCGTCGGCGCTGGCGGCGAGATCGGCCAGCCGCGTGTGGATGATATGCGCCGTGCCGGCGCCTATGCCATCCAGCCGAGCCAAACGCAGCGACACGTCATCCTGCTCAAGGTGACCGATCGTTCTCAGCCCGGCATGTCGCAGGTATTTTGCTTTTGTTCCCAGGCGCAGGACTTCCACAGGCCGGGCCAGAGCGGCCGGGGAAAAACGCGGCGCCGCGGGTTCTTCAGCCGAGGCTGCAGATGTAAGGATCCGACCGGTGCAGACCGCTTCGAACGCCGTCCAGTCCACGGCGCCGTTCTGGTCCCGGCAGGCGTCCAGGGTGCGCAGCCGACGTTCGACCAGAGCTGCAGCGGCCTGGCCGAGGCGTGGCGCGCGAAACAGCTCTGCGAACCCCTGACCGTAGTCGTCCATGAGACAGCCCACCGTGGTCAGTCCTGCGGCCATGATGCGTTCGGTGCGTACTCCCAGATGCAGTCGCTCGGCCGAAGCGGCGCGATCGGTCTCGGAAAAGGGCTGAAGATCTCCACTGCCGTCTCCCTGAGGCAGCCCGCACAGGCGACTGAACGCCTGCCAATCGACCTCGCCGGAGGCGCCTGTGGCGCTCAGGACAGCGCCGACACGCTCGCGCACCAGGGCGATCGTCCGCTGACCCAGGGCGGGCAGGCGCCGAAGCCGCTCGAAGTCGCTCACGGCGTCATCGAGAACCTCTCCCAGCGTGCTGAAACCGGCCTGCTGAAGGCGGGCGGTCTTGGGGCCAAGGCCCAGCACCGATACCGGGCGAAGCCGCTCTTCACGGCCGATGTCTGTCAGGCTGCCCACAGAGACCTTCAGTGTACGCGCCGCCAGCCCGACAGCTGGATCACACCCGGCTCGCCGCCAGCGACGTCCGATCCGCCGGCCTTTTCGAGATGGATGCGGTAGCGGCCCGAGCCGGGCGTTCCGGCGAAGACCAGGGCATCGCCCGGGCGGGCGCCGCGGAGATAGCCGGTCAGATGGGTGATGCGGTACTCGTTGCGCGTCCCGGTCCCGTGGAGCTTTTTGTTGTACCAGATATAGCGAAGCCGCCGCTCCTGCCCGTGCTCGTCCGTGACATCGATCCAGGCGCTGGGATTCTCCATCGCCGGGTCGAGAAACGGGAAAAAGGCGAGCAGTTCCAGGTCGCCCTTCGGCACGAGAATGCCGGCCTGATGTCCGCCGGTCAGACCGGTGTCGTTGGCGCTGAGTGTCTTGGAAAATGAGATCTCCGTCATGGGGTCGGCCTCAGGCTGAGGGCCCGCTGCAGATCCTCGCGTTCCTGTCCGCTGGGCGGAACGGCTTCTGCGCCCATCTCCCGCCTGCGACGCGCTCTTTCCATCATCACCTCCTCCACGGTGTCGACGTAGTACATGTGATAGACCGTCACCGGCTCGGTCTGGCCCCGGCGGTGCGCACGGGCGCTGGCCTGCAGCTCCAGAGCCGGGTTCCAGACCTGGGTGAAGTGGATCACGACCGTTGCGGCCGTGATATTCAGTCCAGCGCCGGCTGCACGGGGGTTAAGCACGAGAACCGCGGGCCCTTCGAAGGCTGTGAAGGCGTCGACCATGGGCTGGCGCTCGTCTGAAGGCGTTGAGCCGTTGATCGCGCCCCAGAAGGCTTTTGGCGCGCCGACGCGTTCTGCGGCCTCCCTCAGGATCGGTCCGCAGGCATTGAAGTTGGCGAAGATCAGAACCTTGCGACGATTGTGAAAAGCCTCGGTCAGAAGCTGGACCGCCCGTTCAAGCTTGGGGGTCATCAGATCCGAGCCCGATCCGCGTGCGATTTCGGTGCGATCTTCCCAGTCCGTTGCGGCGGTGTCTGGTGAGCGAAGCCATGGATGAGCGCAGAAGAGCTGCAGCTGGCCTGTGGCCACAAGGGCCCCTGCGGCCGGATAGCGCTCCAGGGTTTCATCGAGGACGGCGTCATAGTCGGCCGCAAGCGCTGCGCCCAGCTCCACCGGAACCTCCACGTCGGTGCGGGGCGGCAGGTCGTTGGCCACGTCCTTGACCCGGCGCCGCAGGACGACCGGCGCCGTGATACCGGCCAGTTCTCGCGCCGCCTGCTCATCGTCCGGGAACCGCGTTTCGAACACGCTCTGATCTCCCAGGAGTCCCGGCACCGCCAGATCCACCAGCGACCAGAGATCAAGCAGATGGTTCTCGACCGGGGTCCCGGTCACAGGAACGGTGCGCCGGCGCGGAATCGACGCCACGGCCAGTCGTCTCTGGGAAACCGGATTCTTTACCGCCTGGGCTTCGTCGCAGACCAGCCATGACCATTCCAGCGCCCTGAACAGCACCAGGTCGTTGACGGCCGTATCGTATGTGGTGATCAGCACCTGCGCGCCCAGAAGGTCGCGAGGCAGTCGGGCTCGGTCAGGTCCCCGGTGCACGCGCACACTGAGACCCGGAGAGAAGCGTGTCAGCTCCCGAACCCAATTGGCGATCAGGGTCGTGGGGGCCAGGATCAGGGCAGGCGCATCGGACGAAGGCGGATCCAGAAGCAGGGCGCCGATGATCTGAACCGTCTTGCCCAATCCCATCTCGTCGGCAAGCACGATCCCCCCCGCCTCGCGAACCGTATCGCTTATCCACGCCACCCCGCCCGCCTGATAGGGGTAGAGGGTCGCGTTGAGCCCCGGAACATCGAACCCGTCCGGTGAAGCGAGAGTCCGCGTGCTGGCGTCGGCGAGAGAGTCCGGTGCGATGCGCACCCCCAGCCGGTCGTCGGACCTGCGCTCCAGGGCCAGCACCTCGGGGAAGGCGAGGTCATCCGGATCGAGGCCCTCGAGCCGTTCGGCGACGATTCCTGCGATATCCAGCGGCAGAGGCCTGATCGAGGTCTCATCGTGCACCCACGCGAAGTCCAGCCCCGGTGCGCGCATGGGGAACGCTTCGCCGCGGCGCATGCGTACGGCTTCCAGAAAGGCGCGGTATCGGCCCTCGTCGCGGCGGATGACCAGGACGGGGTCCAGCACACTGTCGATGACGGCCAGTTCGGCGCCGACGACAGATGCTGCGTCCTGGAAGCTGCGGGGCAGAGCGGAGAGATCAGGCAGGGCCATGGCCGAGCTTCCTGCGGATATCCTCCACCGTCCAGGGCACGGGCCTGCGCGTATGGACGGCGCGGTGGCAGTTCGGGCACAGCGGCACCAGATCGATGGCGGGATCGTACGGCCGCGGTTCGCTCAGCATCGATACGGGCTCAAGGTGATGCACCTCGATGATCGAGCCCGCATCGCCGTAAAGGTCGCCTGGCTCGAGCCCGCAGGCGGCGCACCGATGGCCGTGGATGGAAAGACACAGGAGGCGATTACGGGCGCTTCGCTCGCGCCGGGTAACAACGCTGTGCGTGAGACGCCCTTCGGTATCGTGCTCTTCCGGCTCCTCATCCTCGTAGCCGATGAGTTCGGCCATGGCCGCCATAAGCGGCACCATCACCGTCTCGGCGGTCCGCACTATGGCTTCCTCGTCCCTGGGGGACGAAACGTCCCTGACGAGGATGTCTATGGCGAACTCGCTGCCGGTTACGCGCCACTCGTCGATCTTCTGGTCAGGAGCGATGGAGCATTCGCCCTGCGAGGCTGCGCGCCGCAGCAGGGCCCGGGCCGTGGTTTGTCGTTCAGCCGAGGCCGCGCCCATCTGGTCGATGCAGGGCCTCGCGAACTTTCCGAAGCGCACGGAAACCTTGTGGCGTCGCAGACCACTCGGATGAAGGCTGAGCACCGGTCCCGACCGCGATCCGAGATCCGAAAACCAGGCCGTCAGCCCGGTGCGGACCTGAGACGTGTCGGTGTCCACATGCACCGCTGCGCCCGTGCCGTCTTCCAGCACCGAGCGTAAGGTTTCGGTGCGCTGGGGCGTCAAGCGTCTGCTCCGCCCTCAGCCACGGCTTCGGCGATCTCCTCCAGGTCTCTGGCGGAGGGCGCGGGCGTATCCTTCAGAAGTCTTCGAAGATTGCCCGAGATCTCCTCGCGAATGTCCTCGAACATATTGGCCAGCTCGGGATCGGAATTGTTCTGTTCGGCGGCGGCGAAGGCCCACAGAAGAAAATCTATCCCCTCGACCGCATCGCCCAGGGCGGCGGCCCGCAGATAAATCTTCTGGAAGAAGTCATGGTGCCGGTTGATGCGCACGCCGATGCGGTGGCCGCTGCTGCCGACGCTGCGCATAGCCGGCTCCCAGACATGACCACTGGTGATGTCGTCAACGGCTTCGATGAAGATCCGCTCGGGGTCCACATTATTGTTGACCGGAATATGCAGGCGGATGCCGGCGCCGCGGTTGTTGTTGACCGTCACTTCCTGAGCGTCCGCGTCCACACCCACCACAGCAGCGGCCTTGGGGGAGACCTTGGCGATCGTCTTGTTGGAGCTGCCGTGGTTGATGGCCACGTCGCTGGCCGCCTCCCTGTTTCTTCGGCGGTACCGACTGTCTGCCTCGTTCCAGAAGGGCGTGAGGGTTTTTCGCAGAGACTCTTCGAGCGCCGGATCGAACAGAATTCGCGACTTCTTCACATCGATCTTGAAGGCGTCGTCCAGCTGGTGGTCGAAATCGAACTCCACCCGCAGCAGGGAGTAGTGCGGGTCGTCCGAACGGAAGACGCCCAGCCAGCCGCCGTTGTGAATGATGCGGCCTTCCCGGTGGATATAGAAGCCCTGGGCGCGGCTCGATATCCGCGCCTTCTGCTCATTCTCCTCCTTGGAGAGGTCCTTGCTGTGGGGCAGGATCCACGCGTTCATACGCGCTTCGTGTACCGAGCCGTCTTCCAGCTGGATTTTCAGGATCCGGGCGTGATCCGGCAGCACCTGCTCGGCCTTCTCGGGAAAGAACGGATTCCAGGGCGCGACCTGTTCTCCGTTCACGGTGATCTTCACCGTGGGGTAGGTGGTGTCCGCAGGTTCCAGATAGCGATGGAACACCAGGGCGAGGTGCTCCTTCAGCCGGTCGATGCGATTGCGCACTGCGCGGCGTTCCTGGGCGCCCCCAGCATCGAGGTAATCGCGGGACAGCAGCCGGTCGCATTTGGACCACACGACCAGGGTGCCGCTGTCTTCGCCGCAGAGCTCATCGTACCAGTGCTGCTCCATGGCCGTCACCGGTTCCTGCAGCATCTTCCAGTCGTTGATGTCCTCGACGTGCTCCAGGTCCCATTCCAGTTTGCCCAGCGGAGCGCCCGGCGTCGACCTGGAGAGCAGGCCGTAACGAAGGCAGATCGAGCTGGACGCCGTCTTCAGGCCGAGGCCGAACTTGCCGAGGCTCTTCGCACTGGCGCGTTTCGGGGCCCCGTAACGCATGGCGCTGAAAAGGCCGTCGGCGTCCATCCCGTCGCCGTTGTCGCCGAAGTAGACGAACTTGCGGCCGTCCTGCTGCAGCTCGACCTGGACATTCACCTCGGTGGCGTTGGCTGCGATCGCATTGTCGATGATGTCCGCCGCCGCGGTGTTGAAATCGTAGCCGGTGTCGCGAAGCCCGTAGATGAGCCGTGAGGGATCCGGCAGATTACGAAGGTCATCGCCGGGTGTGTTCGTCGTCATCTGTTTCTCCTCGCCGGACGGTGGACGCCGGGCGCCGTGTCAGCGGACTCGATATCGGGTGGCGCCCATCTACCTCTCCTCAACCATAACGGGCGAAAGTTGAAGCGCCGTTATCTCACCTGCCGTCCGGTACGTCCGAAAATGACGGAGAAAAGCCCGATACGAGCGGTGAACATGGCGGGAACCCCCCAGAGTTGCTCGGCGGGAATCTTTCTGACAGCCTGACCAAAATCGACACAGGATGGGGGCGAATCGGTGCCACGGACTCAGACGCGACACGATCGAAGGCTCGCCTTCCGGCAGCTGCGCGTTCAGGCGGGTCTGACCCCGGCGGAAACCGCCGCTCTTCTGAAGGTCGGGGAGCGCAGCATCAAGCGCTATGATGAGGGCAGGTCGACGCCCTCGGCACTGGCGATGGACACGATCACCCAGGCAGCTCAGAAGCGCGCCATCGCTGACCCTTTCTCGCCGCGCGCATTCACCTTCATCGACCTGTTTGCCGGTATCGGCGGGCTGAGACTGGGATTCCAGGGCATCGGCGGACACTGCGTGTTCACCTCTGAGTGGGACCGGTTCGCACAGCAGACCTATCAGCTGAACTTCCGCGACAATCACGAGCTGGCCGGGGATATCAGGGAGTACAGCGCCGATCCGACGCTGATCCCCGATCATGACGTTCTGCTGGCAGGGTTTCCCTGTCAGCCCTTCTCCATCGCCGGGGTGTCGAAGAAGAATGCCCTTGGTCGTCCGCACGGCTTTCTTTGCGACACCCAGGGGACGCTGTTCTACGACACCGCCGAGATCATCCGGGCGAAGCGTCCGGCGGCGTTTGTGCTGGAGAACGTCAAGAACCTTGAGCGCCATGACGGCGGAAACACCTTCCGCACGATCATGAATGTGCTCGAGAACGAACTGAATTATCAGGTCACCGCCAGGGTGATCAGCTCGGAAGCCTGGGTGCCCCAGAAGCGGGAGCGGATCTTCATCGTCGGGTTCAGGGAGCCCACGGATTTCGACATCCGGAAGCTCAAGCTGCCGGATCCGGCCGCCGGTCCGAAGCTGGGTTCCATACTGCAGCCCCACGAAGAAGTGGACGCCAAATACACCCTGACGCCCCGCCTCTGGGAGTATCTCCAGGCCTACAAAGCCAAGCACGCAGGGAAGGGGAATGGTTTCGGCTACAGCCTGTTCGGGCCCGATCAGGTCGCCCGCACCCTTTCGGCCCGCTATTATAAGGACGGGTCCGAGATCCTGATCGATCAGCCTGGCAAACGGCCGCGCCGGCTCACTCCGCTGGAGTGCGCGCGGCTCATGGGTTTCGAAACGGAAAGCCGAAGCTTCCGACTGCACGGATCCGACACCCAGGCTTATCGGCAATTCGGAAACTCGGTCGTGGTGCCGGTGGTGGAGTTTATCGCTGACGCGATGAAGCCCTACATCGAAGCGGCTGTTGTCGGCGACGACGCCAGAGGAAGGGCGGCGGCCTGAGTATTCCGGAGACCGGCTCCCGTCGAGTTGCGCGGGCGGAAGGCCGCCGCTCTCCCTTCTGCGTTCGGCTCAGGCCTCTTCAAGCCGCCAGATTTCAACAGCAGTGGCCGATGTGCTTTCGCGGCGCAGTATGGCCACTGCCGACCCGTCCGGCGCGTGCAGCAGGTCTTCAACGCCGTCGTCACCGATCTCGAAGCCCCCGAGAAGTCTGCCCGTCACCACGTCGTAGACCCGGATCATTTGTCTGCAGCGCGTGATCAGGCCTTCGCCTCCGCCGCTGAACACCAGCCCGCAGACCGGCCCTGGAAATCCCCCGAACATGAGCCGTTCATTGCCTGTGGTCGCATCCCAGAGATAGACCAGCGAATCCATGCCGCCCGTCGCGAGCGTCCTTCCGTCCGGGGACCAGGCCAGAGCGATCGCCGGGCTGGCATGCCCTGTCAGGGTGACCATCCGTCGACCTGAGGCGATATCGTAGATCGCCCCGCGGCCGGCGCCCCCGGAGGAGTCGTCCCAGACGGCCAGCCTGCGGCCGTCGGGGCTGACGGCTCCGGCCTGCCCGGGAACGGACAGCAACACCCGGTCATCTTCGAGGTCGATCACCTGGATCGTATCGGTCTGATCCGGCGGCGGCTCCCCTTCCTGCGGCAAGGGCCCCAAGTCCGTGACGACGGCGGCCAGGCGGGACAGATTGTCAGAAAAATTTATGGGACGAGCCAGGCAGGCGTTGGGGTCGTCCGTCGCGGCCATGACACCGCCCGCGTTCTCGAATGTAGATCCATAGAGGATGATGTTGCAGTAGTTCCCGGCGCCCGCGAGGATTGCGGCGAAACGATCACCACCGGCCGAACTGACAATCCGTCCGTGGGGAATACCCCAACCCGAGAATGCGCCGGAAGCCAGGCTCAGCGCGAAGGCGTAGCTGTGATCGTCGACCTGAATGCCCACCACGTCGGAGGCTGCAGGGAAAAGGACATCGCTCAACATTCCGGCGGGGGTGCTCTGGGTGGATACTTCCCCCGGCAGCGGCCCGATCACCGTGATCATCCGCCCCTGGCGGACGTCCCAGACCTGCACGGCATTCTGGAACTCCAGCCATCCCAGCCTGGGGCCCAGCCGGTCCTGATCGCCGGGGCCGCGTGCCTCCAGGGTCAGGGCGACCCGGGAAGCGCCGGGGGCGAGTCCGAGAAGACGTCCCCTGCAGTCGCCTCCCGCTGCAGGGGACGAAGGGCACGGTCCGAGCTCGGTCGCCAGGGAGTGCGCCAGTCTCAAACGCGTGGCGACTGCAGGAGGACCGGACCAGGAGCCGGGGCTTTCGACACTCCGGGAGGATCCTGCGCGCTCGCGCTGGGCGCCGGTTCCCGACGCAGCTGCAGCGCCGCATCCGTAGGAGACGCGCCGTGCTTCCAGAACGAGGCGATAACGCGACGTTTCGTAGCGATCTGCAAATGCGGCCAGAGAAGCGCAGTCTGAGACCCGGACCCATGCGACGTCCTCTGCTGTCTGAACCAGCAGGGCTTTGGCGGACCCGGCCGAAAGCGGGGTCAGGGCAAGGATTGCAAGCAGGGGAGCTGTCAGTCTGCGCATCTTGTCCATCTCTCGACCGGACCGCCCAGGAGGGGAGTCATTGTGAGGGTGTCGCCCCGACGATCCGGGGCGACGCGGTAGCGCTGCCCGGCGGCCTGTTCGGGCCCTGTGACCACCAGGTAGACCGCGTCGTCCTCAACGCGTTCGATCTGTTCTCGAAAGCGCAAGCCCTCGATTTCGAGGACAACATCATTTCCGTTCCGCCGGATGGTCCTGTCGCATCGGCTGCCGGCTTCATCCAGACGCCATGCTCCCGAGATCAGGGTGTCGGCCGGGGGGGCGGGGCAGGTGGGAGCCGACGGGACCGCCCAGCAGTACACGATCTGCAGCGGATCGCGGCCAAACTGTCCCCAGACAACAAGGAAGAACGCCACCAGACCGACGCCGAGCGCGATCTTCAGCCATCGCCCGGCGCGTGTTCGGGAGCGACGAATGCCCTGCACCAGAAAGGGCGCGGCGATCACCCCCAGAACGGTCAGCAGGATGTCGATGGTAATGTGCATCTGCCGTCTCCCCCGGCCGAAACAGTGTCCGAGAGAACGGCAATTGTCCACGGGTCCCGGAGCCGACGAGGGACGTATCGGCGGAGGCGCCGGGCAGCCGGCCCCCGGGGGCGTCAGGCGTTCTGCACTGCCCATTTTCAGATCGCGGGCAGGTGTGCGCCGACCTAGAACTCGCTGCCGACAAAAATTCCGATCCCGGCTGTGTCGTCATCCGTATTCGGGTCGTCGTCTTCGGTCTGGAGCTTGAAGCGCACGCCGCCCCTCAGTCGGCCGTTTCCTCCGGGGAGCACATAGAGCGTGCCCTCCAGTCCCCACACCTCGTCCTCGAAATCGTAGGCCGCTCGTGCTCGCGCGCTCAGGTTGAAGCCGAACAGCTCCCCGAGACCGCCGCGCCGCAGTTCGCCGAACAGGGCCGCCGTGCGATCAAGCTCAGGAGGTGCAAATGCTCCGGTGAAGCACTCCTGGGGGCCGGTCGGGGGCGGGGCCGGGCACAGCGTGCGGGAGCTAGCTTCCTCATAAGCCTCCCGGTAGTGCAGACCCACGCCCCGATACCACCCGCTCCACCAGGCGCCGGTGCCTCGATAGGCCCCGCCGATCTGCGCGAGCACATCCACCGGTTCGCGGCGGTCCTCTTCTTCCGCAAATGTGGTCGGGTCGCGGAACGCATAGGTCTTTGCGCCAAGGGTAGCCTCGATCCGCAGATGGGTGGTCCAGTGGTCGGCGGGGATGACGCCGAGGGCTTCCCGATCCTCTGCAGAGGTTACATAGGACGCAAGGAGATCACTTCGAAGGCTGTCGCAGATCGCCGTGTCGTGACGGCCCTGGCTGAGGCAGGCAGTGCGCGCATCCCTTATGATGCGTTCAAAAACGGCCGGCGAGACTTCGTCTCGAATGCGCCGTGTGCTGGCAAGCGAATAGGCCAGGGTGACCGAACCGACTCCGGCGAGGCCCTGATCGGTTATGAAATCCGCGCTCTCCTCGTCATCTCCCAGAGGAGTGGTGAAGGCCGCGGAAATGGTGTGGAGGCGCAGCAGGCCGCCGGGCGGTACATTTTCTCGCTCCCGCGAGTACGTAAGTCCGAGCGTGGCGTCGGTCTTGTTCGTGGCCGCCTCGATTTCGAAGAGGCCGGAAAAGTCCCTTCCCCATGGCAGGTGGGCTTCGGCTACGGGGCGCAGCTCCGGTCTCGGTGCGGAGGCGTCCGGCTCCTCCTGAGCGAAGGACGCCGCCAGAACAGCTGCAAGGATCGGGGCTTCAAAGCCTGTCACAGCGTCCTCCACTGTTTGATGTACGCCGGTGTGTCGTCTTCGAACTCCACCTTGAACTCGGGTTTCAGGGTGCGATCGCCTACGGTCAGTGTCAGCTCGAGCGTCCCGCCGGGATTACCCGCCGTATGGCAGGCGAGAATGAAACCGGAGACGCCTGTCGGAAACGTGTGCTCCCCCGAGCCGTTCGTAAGCGCTACCTGCGCGTTGACGACGTCGCCGTCGGGCAGGTTGTAGGTTACGAAAACAAAGCCGAAGGCCCTGTTGCCGGCGTCCTTGAACTTCCTTTTGAAACGAACCTCCGTCACGTCGCGCCCCACGATCTGAAATTCGACGAACCATGTTCTTTAATCGTGGAATGTGCAACTGGAAATTGCAGGTAAAATTTGATCGCTGATGCCGGAAGCGCCAGGCGGTTCGATTTGAAGGCTTGAAGTTCGCGTAACGGTCGTATTGATTTTGTTCGCAACACCGGGGGGCGTGCGTGAAACAGGTCGGACTGCAGCCTTTTGATCTTCGCCTCGACGCCATGCCCGTCGGGCAGGATTACCATGGCGCTCTGACGGTTCACGGCCCCGGCGGAGGCTCCACCCGGGACAGGATCTACATCTTTGACTTTCAGCAGGTGATAGATCTTTCCGGCGCCGTTTTTCGCCGGGTGGGCGAGCTGGTCAATGCCGGCGAGTTCAGTCGGGCCTCACTGGCCGACGCCTCGCTCGTCTCTTTGCTGAACAGGCTGAATCTGTCGCTCTACGGCATACGGGTTGCTGAAGATGGTCGGACGCTCCGGGATGTGATGATGCGGGTTCTGTCCGGACCTAGCCTCCCGACGATGATCGTGAGCGGCGCAATGCGCATGATCCCATGGGAGCTGACCTCCCCCGAGCGATCGTCTGACAGCGGCGAGATGTTGGGTGGCCGGATGCACATTGTGGGATCCACCGATCCCGAAGTCCGATTGAACTCGCTCGGCGGGCGCGCCGGATACCGGCCCAAGCCCCGCACAAACGTGCTGGCCATACCCAACCCGATCAGGCTTCGCGCGATCGGCAATACGGCTTTGGACGGAGCTGCGGCTGAAGCGCTTTTGGTCAAGGCTCCGAATATGATGACGACGGGGTCAATCGCGCCGGAGCTGGTCAGAGGAGGGCCTAAGGATCCGCTTTTCAGTCACTTCGGTCCTTTGGGTTACGACCTCGTCCATGTGTTCGCGCACTGTGATTACGAAGGCCGGGAGTTTCGGCTGAGGGTCTCGGACTCGGTCGATCTCAGCAGAACCGATTTCTTCGAACACGAAGCGGCTTTCCCCACGAATGCATTCCACTTCCTGAATGTCTGCAATGGAGCCCCGAACCCGGACAACAGGACATTCTCCCTGCTCGATTACCTGGCGAAGCAACACTACGCAGGAGGAGTTCTGGCATCGCTGACGCCTGTCAGGAGCACCGCGGCCGTGGCGATGGCGTCGGCGTTCTATGCAGGTTTTCTGCCGCAATCGAACCAACACCCCGGAAGGTCTGCGGCGGATGCCCTTATGGCTGCGCGTCTGGAACTCTGGGATCAGGACCTGGCCGCCGGCTACCTTTACCGGACCTATGGCCGGCAGGACGTGACCCTTCAACCAGTCGATAAAATCCTGGAGACAGCCAATGTCTGACGATGATTCTTTTCCTCTGATCGGTAGTGAAGCAGCCCACTACGTGACAGACACCGCTGTGCGAGGCGGGGCGGTCTCGTCCCGCATTTCAATAGACAAGCTGCGCGACCAGATCGCCAAGATGAGGCGCGTCGTATCGGGGCCGGAGTTTGAACGCGAAGCTGCCGGCCCGGGGGGCTTTCAGCTGGATGAGATCAAGCTCACGGCGGAACTGACGGCCAGCGCAGAGCTCGGTTTCCTCGTCGGAGGCGCGGAGGCAGAGGCCAGGGGGGCGGTCGAGATCACATTTCGGCGCCGGGGCTAGCTTCGCATGAACCTGGTGCAAATGCTTGAGGCCGAGGAGGCGGGCCGCCTGCTCGCGATCAGGTCCATTCCCGAATTTCGACCGGGCGATACGCTGCGCGTAAGTGTCCGCGTCAAAGAGGGCGACCGAGAACGCATACAGGCCTTCGAAGGCGTGTGCATCGCTCGGGAAGGACGCGATGTGAACGAGAGCTTCACGGTACGCAAGATTTCGTTCGGCGAAGGAGTGGAGCGCAAATTCCCGATACTTTCGCCGAACATCGCCGGTATCGAGGTCAAACGTCGGGGCGTCGTTCGCCGCGCCAAACTTTACTATCTTCGCGACCGCCGCGGTAAATCGGCCAGGATCGCTGAGCGACAGAGCTCACGATCGGATCGAGCCCGAAGAGAAGCAGGTGACGGGGAGCGTGAACGGATCGACAGTCGTGCGCTCGCTTA
Source organism: Brevundimonas sp. (assembly GCF_047617075.1). GTDB lineage: Bacteria > Pseudomonadota > Alphaproteobacteria > Caulobacterales > Caulobacteraceae > Brevundimonas. Next base: position 249,726 of record NZ_JBLGCI010000004.1, on the reverse strand, counting down.
TGCAGGCGCCGGCGTCGCTCTGAAGGCTGACGTTCATGCTGAACATCGAGCCCCTGCGCCGGATTCGACCGCGGAGATTTCCTTTGGGGGCATCGTTGATGATGAGCTTGATTCGGGGCAAGCTCCGCCCGCCAGCAAGCCGGATATCGTCACCATGACGTCTGCTTTCCGCATGCTTTCGCGTCACAATCACGCATCCACAGGGATAGACGTGCGGGCGCTGGTGTCGGAGGTTACGGAGAAGCTGCCGGAAGGGGACTTTGACCCCGGAAGTATTGCTGACGCCCACCGACTGGCCGTAGGGCTGAGCGAGCACCTCAGCCCACTGATGTTCTCCCAGGACGATGAGGTCGCCGCCCTCGCTCGCGTCGCGATGGTGCGTCTGGCCAGGCTGTTCTTCGACAGCCCGGGGCGAAAGGAGGATGAGGTACTGGCTCGCCTGCTGCGTCATCTCGATCAGCGATTGATCTGCCAGATCCGCGTGATACCCGAGAAGCAGGGCGTTGTGATGAACCTCTCCTGTCGGGACCTTGTGCGTTCGGCGACAAAGCAAAAGGGACTGGCCGACGAGCCGCTTTCCATACAGATCTTCGTCGATGACACCCAGGATCACGAAGTTCAGGAGATCGGTCGGGCAGAGATGGGGCCCCGCGATCAGGCCGTCATCCGTCACCGAATTGATGGCGATCTCAACACGCTGGCCGGCCGCTTCATCACTGTCCTGGCTGACGGGCGCGATGTCTATTCAACGCGCATAGATGAGGCGAGCGACGTCATGTTCGTTGTGTAAGTACGCCAGGCCGACTGAATGCTCGTGCGGCCTTGCTTTGAGGCTGCGACGCGCCGGGGGGCGAACAGGGCGGCCCCGGTTCGACTCCGCCCAAGTCTGAGGAACATCCAGACTTCCGTCGCCGTGGCGGCTCTGTCCGGGAGTTGCCCGCCGATATCGAACTGCCGGCAGGGCTTGGTTCTTCGTCCTAATGGCGCAACGGATCAGCGCCGACTTTGGCGACGATCTCGGATCAGGCGTTTCGCTCGCGTCGAAACAGACCTGCCATCCTCGCTCCAAATACGGTCACCCCAAGTGTTTTGAAGCGAACCAAAGGTGTGCGGAGTGTACAAGAATGAGAACAAATCCAATAGTATATGCGACCGGCCACATGCGCGTAGCGATGGCCTCGCTCTGCGAGCTCGCATAGGCGAAGGTCCCAAGCACCAGTAATGCAATGGCCGGTGTAAACCACACGCCCACGGCCTTGGGTGCGCTCCAGTTGACCCCCCCCTGAAGATTCCATTGCATGGGAATGGATGCGCCGGCAGGCAGCTTAAGAAGCGCGACCATGGAAATCACGATGAGGATCATGATTGTAATCGCGGCTGGGGCAGCCACTGATTTCAGCATGAGGTTTCTCCAAGTTAAAGTTTGATCGTCAGATGTCCCAGAGTCGTTGAGAGCGAAATGGTGAAAGGTCTGCCAGCGTCAGCGACCCTCGTGACGCGCGAGTGACGTTCAAAAAGTACATCACCGAGTGCGTAGCTTGATTGCGGTCCAGCTGCTCCCCGAGCGCCTGGGTCACCTGGGCTTCATCCATGGCTGTGGCTCCCAGATAGGTCTGTTTCAGGGCCTCATACCAGCCGGATCCTGGGCGAGCGTCCAGAGTGCGGGTAATCGTCATCCGGATGTTGAGGTCCTGTTCATCTGCTACGATGCGCATTCGATCCAGGCATTGGGGAAGGACGCCGTCGCTCCAGGCGACGCCCAGCGTGATGGCCTGACCATTTTCGGCGAGAGCTCCTGGGAGGCCTGCCAGAAACCGCCAGGTGATCTCCAGGCCGTCATCGCCTCCATCCCCGACAAGCGGGTAAAGCCCGCCGGGAAGCGCCGGAACCATGGGAGGATTGGCGCAGATCCAGTCGAAACGCTCTCCGTCCTTCAGGCCTGCCCAGAGGTCCCCCCGCCGGAATTCGACTTTGGCCGAGACGCCGTTGAACTCAGCGTTGAGCCGCGCGACCTGAATGGCGAACGGGTTGATGTCCACGCCCGTGACCACTCCTCCTGCCAAGGCCAGCTTAAGGGCTTGCACGCCGGTGCCGGTGCACAGATCGAGGCCGCGCTCACCCTGGCGGATGCGCTGCCGTCGAAGCAGGCCCAGGGAGTCGTCTCCGAAATACAGCGGAAATCGCGCCGACGGGGCGCCCGTGAAGAACACGAGGCCGTCCACAAATCTCAGCTTCAGGTTCTTTGTTCTGACCTGGCCGTCGTTGAGCTGAAACAGGCCCGCCTGCGTAAGCTGACTGCAGAGCCCGCCGGTCAGGCGGTCCGCAGCTTCGCTCGAGACAGGATCGGCCAGGTGAAAGAGCCTCACCGCATCCGCCAGGTCCGGCCCGACCTCGGTGTCGATGAAATCTCTCATCTTGCCGGGATCGGGGTCGGTGGTGAATGCCGAGATAAGATCCAGATAGCCGCATCGATCCACGGCTGCGCGCAGCGTGTGCAACATCTCAGCTTGCCCGGCGCAGGAGGTGCCGTTTCACGCATGCCTGGGCGATCTGCGGCGTAAGGCGGCTCAGCTTGTCCCGGATCACCGGGTCCGTAGTGATATGCTCGCACACCTGACAGACAGAAGTGTAGCGTTCATGGATGCCGGAATTCTCGTCGTTATCCCGCAAGACGCGCGCCATGCCGACCGGACCGATTACTGAAAAGGCGCTGGAGAACAGGTCTTCGCTGCGCTCCCTGAGCATTTTCTCGACACTGCCATCTTCCTCAACTACGCCAAAATCGAGCAGGGGATTTCGATTGGCCTCGACGCCACAGCAAGACAGGAGGGAATTTCGTGGTGATAGTGCTGGGCTGACTGCGTAATATTGGCAGCCCATCTCAAGTTGATCCAGATGGTACCAGCCAAACACCTCGTCGGGGATCTTTTGCGCTGCCCGCCCCAGTTTCTGCAGAGGCCCGTAAGATAGGCAGTAAAAAGTCCCGTCATCTGCTCGGAGTTCTTCTACAATGCTGTCCGGATCGCCTATATTGATCACGGGAATCTGCTCGCCGATCATCTCGAAAACGACATCTTCCGTGTAAGGGTTCTCGTTCGAATGGTGGGTGGCCAGCACGACGGATCGAAATCCTATGCCTTTGGCAGCGCGCCATGCGTTTAGGACGTGTCCGACCGGAATGTATGGGGAATGATACTTGTCCAGGGAGAAGTTTATCTCCACCAGTCCCGCCTGGCGCAGGTCGAGAAGTTTCTTCCGCGCCTTCTGATCGGACACGGCCCAAGATGCATTGGTGATGAGGCGCGTGTTGATGCCGAGGCTGTAGGCGTAAGCTATCGCCTCCAGAAGATCTTCTTTCAGGAGGGTGGGCTCGCCGCCGGCGAATACGACCGTCTGCAACCCGCCCAGCTCGCTGGCTTGTCCGATCGAGTCGATCATTTGAGCTGCTGTCAGCCGGTCGGTTCTCTTTTTGTCGCTGAAAACGCTGCAGTGGTCACACTCGGCGGTGCATCGGTCGGTTGTCAGGATAGTGAGTGTTCTCGGCACGTACATCTGGCGCCTCCGGCCTTCGATCAGTTTAGGACGGCGCCGCCGGTGACCAGGATGCTTTCGTCGTCACCGAGGCTCACGGTCATGCGGTAATGCCCGTTGCGATAGTGAAATTCGTAATCGATTGGCTCGCCGTCCAATATTCGCGCAATGTCTTCTTTACGATCGCCGATAATGCTTCCGAATAGCGCGATCTGACGATGCTTTGTCAGTCCCAGATCGACAAACCGGCTATTCAACTCCGAGTTGACGAACTCGTCTGTGATGACAATCTTTTCGGAAGAAAGCGTCCCTGAGACCTGCTGCTGATCCCCGTTAACGGACGTGTGCACGTTGGTGTACTCGATCGCATTCACGGCCACGCCTGCGTTCACAGCGGTTCCGGCATTGGTCACCATAGCCACGTTGACGAAGCCCCCGACGTTCACGGCGACGGCGGCGTTTACCACGAGCAAAACGTTGACGGGTATGACGGCTTGGGTGTCAGTATCGTTGGCTCGGCGTATTGTCCCGCAGGCGTCAAAGTCCAGAAGAGCACGCAGGATGTCAGCTCTCTGGTGAACGCTTATGCTTTCCAGAACGTCGGAAAGCATCGTCTGTTCGCTTGGCGACAGGCCGAACAGTACGTCCAGGTCCTGAGCCGTCAGCGTCTCGCGCGGCTGTGTCAGCAAGGACGCTGTCAGGTCCGCATCGTTGTCGCAAATTGCCTTGAGGTCTCTGAGGCGCCCAACGGCGTCCTCGCTCAAGTATCCGATTACGCTGTCCATGACCGGCCTCCGCAATGTCTGTGAGGTGCCGATAATGCACGCAAGAATAATATTGGCAATAAAAAATGCCCGTCGAAATTGTATGGCCGAATATAGCGCCTAGCGCTTCAGTTGGTGGCGATAATATAGGCAAAGAAATGCCGTCCAGTACTTCTATGCAGTACTGGTTCGACCTGGCGACTATTGGAGCTGGAGCGGTCGACGCCTATGTCATGGTTACGCGTCCCCCGTTAAGTACGTAAGTTTTGTCCATCAGTTCGGACATGCCGCTCTGGTGAGTAATAACCAGCGCGGAAGCGCCCTGGGACCGAAGATTTTGGAGAACGGCCCTTGCTGTGCCGGCGTCGAGGCTGGAGGTCGCTTCATCCAGAATGAGAATCCGGTGACCTGTGTATAGCGCTCTGGCGATCGTCAGCCTCTGGCGTTGCCCGCCCGACAGCCCGGATCCGCCCGGCCCCAGTGCCTGATCCATTCCGTCCGGCAACTGCTCGACATCAGCCCACAGGCATGCGGTGCGAAGAGCTCTCTGCGCTTCCTCGCGATCGGGATCGCGCCGGAAGAACGAGACGTTCTCAAGGATGCTGCCCTCAAACAGGCGTTCGTCCTGCAGCACCGAAGCCATCGCCGCACGACCCTGACGGACCGTGTCCGGACGTATTAAGACGCCTCCTGCCGTAATCCGGCCTTCCTGCGGCTCCAGCAGGCCGAGGATAAGTTTGACCAGGGTGGTCTTTCCGCTCCCGGAAGCCCCCGTCAGTCCGACAATCTCGCCGGGGGAAACGGTCAGGGTGACGCCGGCCAGAACCTGCGTCTGTCCGTAGGAATATGCGACGTTTTCGATTTCCAGACCTGCCGGTCCAGGTGCGACCTGCTTCCATGTCCTGGGGGTTTCCTCAGGCCGATCAACGATGTCAGACACCCGCGCAAAGTTGGCGTCCATCAGGCGATAAGCGGCCACTTGGTTGATCAGTGAAGTGACGCGGTCTGTGAACAGGGTCCTGAAGGCAAGAAAGGCGAAAAGCATTCCCAGGGTGAGGGTGGAGTCCATGACCGCCAGCGCACCAAAATAGAGCACCAGCAGATGCTGCAGCGAGCTTGTCAGCTTTTGAGAGAGCCCCGAAAGGAGCTGAAGCCGGACCTGCGAAATGCCGACGCGCGTCACGCGGCGCTGAATGGTCAGCCAGCCGTCTTCGCGCACGCTCTCGGCGCCGGCGCTCTTCACCGAGCTGATTGCGCCAAGCGTCTCAATCAGATGACTCTGTTCGGCGCCTGACAGCTCCATCTGACGCTCGACGAGCCTGCGCGAATGCGGTTGAACGAGGGCGGTCACGACGGAATGCACGACCACGCCGGTCACAACGATGGCCGTCAGTTTCCAGGAGTAGGCGAATAGGATGGCCGCTGCGAACAAGGCCATGACCCCATCCACCGCAGCCGTCACCACGCCGCGGGAAATGAAGTCCTGAAGACTCACCATGGCGGAAACGCGCATTAACACGTCGCCTGGAGCGCGGTTCTCAAAATAGCCCGAAGGCAGGCGCAGGAGGTGAGAGATCATCCCTCCCATCAGCTGGTAAACCGCAGCGGACCCGAACTGCACGACAGTCGCTGTGCGCAGCGCATCAGTCAGATGCTGAAGGACCGAGATCAAAACGAACCCGGCAAGCAGCACTGCGAGAAGATGCGTGTCGAAAGTGGGGATAACGTCATCCACGACGAACTGAACGAACAGTGGTCCCAAGAATGCGCATATCTGGAGCAGGGCGGACAACACAAGAACATTGAATGTGTTGGGCCAGAAGCGGTCGATCGCGCGAGCTATATCGGCGAAACCGAAGCGGCGCTCGGAAGCTGCAAATCGAACGCCCCGGGAAATCTCTATAAGCCGAACGCTGTCGGATGGGGCGAGATGAACTCTCGTCACTGCGCCTGTGGATGGATCCCAGGCAGGATGGCCGCCCGAACTCGGATCCTCCAGCAGGAGCAGCCCGGTATCTCCATCGAGCCGGATCATCGGGTAGGAGTAGACATCCGCCTGGAGGCCGGATGCGGGTGGAAGGCGTGCAGCAATCCCGGCCGAACGGCACAGATCGGGCAGGTCCTCCAGCCTTACGCCTCCTGCCTGCGACCACAATGTACGTAGTGCTGCGGCGTTTTTGTCGTCCAGACCTATCCTCCGGGCCGCCTCGAGCAGGCAGACAAGGGCGACCGGCGGCAGGATCGACCGGGATGTGATGCTGCTCATCGCCCGAGGGTCCGTGTCCAGAACCAATGAATCAGCCGACGGCGATGGGTCACAAATTCCGCCGTAACTCCCATTCCCGATAGGAGCTGACCTTCGCTGCGCGCCGGCGCCGTGACATCGCCGACCGTTACCAGGTAAAGAGCCGGGCTGGGCGACAGACCCAACCGGGCGAGCTCCTGCGGCGGGAGCGTGGTTGACGAAATGCTGGATACGCGCCCGGACCCGGCGCCGTACTGGCGAAACGGATATGCGTCGAACTTGAGTCGTACGGCATCGCCGTTTTTGAGACGGGCCACCGCGGCACCTGATGCGTAAAGGCGAACTTCCAGGGCTTCACCCGAAGGCAGGACAGAGGCGATGAGGTCGCCCTGAGATACCGAAGACCCCGCATCCCTGAACAGCACCGCCACCGTGCCTGAGATCGTGCTGGTCACCAGTATCTGGTCCGCCGCCTGCTCCTGCACCCGTCGCGCGCCGAGTGCCGCCGCTGTGCGCGTATTGTCGAGACCAAGCCGTTCCCGCTCGAGCACGGCGAGACGGACCGATTCCTCCACCTCGGCCATCTCGCGGTTCAACGCCTCCAGCCGCACATCAAGCGTCCCGATCTCCTGGCGGCCGGCCAGGGCCGCCAGGCGTCTGCTGTCCATCTCCCGGCGAGAGATGAACCCGCGCTCAGCAACCGGTTCTGCGTCGGCCAGGGCGTCTTCTGCGATGGCCAGCCGCTGTTCAGACATCCGGCGCTGTTCCAGCAGCATTGTCCGCTCTGTGCGAAGACTCTCGGCCGCCATGTGCAGCTGCCGGGTTCGTGCATCGATCTCCCGCAGCCTGGCTTCGGTGTCCTGAGCTGCCGCCGCTTCTTCTTCGTCGATGAAGGCCAGCCGCAGCCCAGCCGCACTGCCCTGACTCACCGCTTCTGACACGGAGAGAAGGGCAACCTCAGAACCAGCGGAGACGGCTTCGCCGGGGGCAACAGCCAGGCTTTGGATCACACCACCTCTGGGGGCAGCGAGTGTGACTACGCCTGCCGGCGGCACAGCATGACCTGCTGCCGTCTCACGCTTCTCGTACCGGACCAAGACCAGCGTCAGGGCAAGAGCTATGGCTGCGGCAATAACCACCCGTTGAAGCAGCGGGGTCTCTGGAATGCGCAGGAATCCGGGACGCTTCATCAGAAAGTCCCGCTTACGTGACGGCGCACGACATTCACTGTCAGCCTCGAAGCGCCCCGGGCGGGTTTCCCGCGGCCTCGCCAGACTTCACCTTCCCGGAAAGAAGCTGTGCAGCAGCCCAGTCCTCAAGAATGGCGTCCACCGTGGCTGGTGCAGAGCCGGTTGTCGCCTTAACGCAGAGATCACAGAGAGAAGGGTGTGGCGCCGTAACATCCAATCCCCTGGCCTCAGCCATGACTTCATAGAGCCGTCGGGGGCCGAACGTGTTGATGAAGCGAAAGTGCGTACGCTTGGGGAGGCGGGCGCAGATCTCGGCGAGCGGCTCGCGGTGAACATTGCCGGCCGCGAAGGTAGAGAGCTTTCCTCCAGCACAGCAGCATGCCTGAAGGGTTCCGTCCGGATAGATCACTGGCCGCTGGCCGACTTCCTGGCAGGCGCCATAGCTGAAGGTGTTCAGGGAAGTGAGGTAGTGCTCCTCGGGATATTCGGCCGCTCGGCCCATGCCCACAAGACGTCCGCCGGAGACGAGGATCTTGGACGCGCTTTGGGCGTGGAATTCTTCCAGCATGGTCGTGCTGTCCGGGTCGTAGCGCACGAGTTCCTCACGATCCATGCCGTAAAGCTCGGCGAAGACGTCGCAGATGTCTTCCGGTCCATTATGCGTGAAGCTGACCGTAATCGGATAACCCATGTCGCGGGCTATAGTGATCGCGCTCCGAAGGGTTGAGGCCGGCTGAAACTCCAGGTGGTACTTGTCGGCGCTGAAGTTCAGCGACGTCAGCCCGGCGAAGCGAAGACGGCTCAGCAGACGCCGGCCTTTTTCCGGGTGCTTTCCCCAAAAGCCGTTTGTCACGATACGCGTCTCGAAATCGAGATCGGCCGCGCGCTCCACCAAGGTTTCGATGTCCTCAGGATGAACGAGCGCCTCACCGCCCGTGAAGACAATGGTTCGAATAGCCGGGGTTATCAGCGCGGCCTCGTCGATGATCCGTTCCGCAAGCTCCAGAGACATACGGTCACGGTTCTTGGGTCCGGAGTTGATCCCGCAGTGGCGGCACTCGATGTTGCAGGTGTGGGAATACATGATCCCCAGTTCGTTCACGTTTGGCATCAGTTCGCGGCTCCATCACCGGCTGGGGAGATCGCGGGCGTGGAAAGCGAAGGCTTTCGCTTCGCGATCAGCTTGTTCAGGGTCGAGGGAGAATGGCGTCCTGACGGGCGGCCCAGCTCGTCAGGGGGCAGGATCGCGCTGAGAAGTGCGCCGAGCCGAAGCTTTCCGGCCTCGGCATCCTGATCGTCATCATCTTCCACTGTCAGGGAGAAGCGGCCATGGTCGAAAGGCAGTCCAGGCGCCGCAGCCACCAGGTCGAGCCGTTCGCGCTTTCCTCTGGCGTGCAGATCAAGAGCCCGGTGATGGCAATATGGATTATTGCCAGGCCGTCCAAAAAGGGCGTGGGAGGTCCACGTGCAGCCTCCCAGGCAGGTATCTGCATGCACGCAGGTATGACAGAATCCCCAGAGGTCTTCGCGGGTGCGCCGGCCGAGCCCGGTCACCTGCGATTTTGACCGCCAGATCGTCTCAATGGACTCTTCGCGCACGTTCCCGCCGGTATAGGCGCCGCTTGGCAGGGAAGGGCAGCCCTTGATCTTCCCATCAGCTTCGATGCCCAGGCTGGCCTGCCCCGCCATGCAGCCCTTCCAGATGTGGCCCACTTCGCCGCCAATCCGAAGGTCGCGTTCATAGGGTCCGAAGTATCCAACGTTGTTTCCGGGCACCAAATTGACTGTTGTGCCTTTCAGTTTACGCGTTTTGATCCAGTTCAGGATCGGCATCACCTCCAGCAGATCATAGGGCTGCAGGATGAGCTCAGGCCTGTCCGCCGCACGGCCGAGCGGCACTGTGAGCTGCACCTGCCAGGCGTTGACGCCTATGTCGATCAGTAGGTCGGCCAGAGCGGGGAGTTCCGGCGCAGAGAGCCGGTTGATCTGAGTGTTCACGCCAAGACCGATGCCGGGGGTGCCGGCGATCCGGCGAGCGCAGTCGACTGCCGCCTCAAAACTGCCTGGGGCGCCGCGTAGCTTGTCGTGGGTCAGGCCTATGCCGTCGATTGAGACGCCGATCTGGCTCACGCCTGCTGCTGCTGCTTCTGCGAGCCGCCAGGCGTCCAGCCCGCGTCCACCAGTCACCATCGAGCAGGTCATGCCGCGCTTGACGACCTCTGCGGCAATATCGACCCAGTCATCCCTCAGGTATGCTTCGCCGCCGATCAGGGTCACTTCTTTGACGCCGAGTTCCGCCAGCTGACGAACGACATCCAGCGCTTCCGTTGTGGAAAGCTCGTCAGTTCGCTGCGGCCCGGCCCGCGACCCGCAGTGACGGCAGGCCAGATCGCACCTGAGCGTGATTTCCCAGACAACGAATGCCGGCGGCGCGCCGGCGCGCCACTGCCGGACGACGCGGGAGATGTCCCCGTCGAACACCGCGGCCGCCCTTGGGGCGGCGCTCATCAGTTCAGCCGCGAAAGGAAGGACTCCAACACATCGCGGGAGAGATTATCCGCGGATAACCCGTCAGGCCCATGGACGCTGAAAGTCAGGCCCTCTTTCTGCGATTTGGAAAGTGCGCGGAGGGTTTTCAGGTCAGCGGCCGCGTTGACGCCCTGCTGCTCGTCATCGCCGGGTCCCGGCCCCCCCGTAACGACCGCGGTGACTGGGTTACCCGGCCCGACGGCGATAGCGACTCCATAGATGGCGATCGCGATAGTGACAGCCGTGCTCGGACCTCCAGGCCCGAGGATCATCGGCGGGAAATCCGGCGTGTCTCCCGGATCCGCCAGAAGTTCCTTCAGCCCGTCCCAGACGTCTCCTTCCCCTTCGGCAGGAGCGAGAAGTCGCAGCCGCGCTTCAAGCGCTTCCATGTCGGCAGAGTCAGGCAGTTCAATCGCCTTGGGGTCGTAGCCTCTTTGCCGCAGGGCGGCGGCTGGAGAGGCCAGAAAATGGCGCCGGAATCCTTCGTCAGACCGCAGGGTGCCAACGAGATTGTCTACGGAGTTTTCTACTGCAGGTGTGTGCATGGTGCTCAGGTCCCTTCCACGGAAAATCGGTTTGTCACCTAAATCTTCGTCGCTTCAAGCCGCGTGAGGCTCGCCTGGATAAAACGGGGCGGCTTACCCTGAGTTGTAGTGAGTAACAAATCCTGTGTCTATAAAAAGTTGCAGAAGAGCGGTTTCTGGCTAGCTAGGGGTGTATTTCCCCTCGGTTTCCGGCAGGATAGGGCCTGGTCCGGAATGCAGGTCTGATGGGTCAGTCAGGCTCCGCTGCGGTCAATCCACCTTCGGATCAGCCAAAGATGCAGCAGATGGCCGGCCAACCATGCAGACCCCAGCCAAAGCGGCACCAGCACCGCAACGGCTTCGTCAGGAGGGGCGATGACCCCGAAAAGTGCAGCGAGAGGCAATGTTGTGGCGGCGCACAACCCAGGGGTAAAGCTCAAGGCGACCTGCCTCGGGGCCGACCAGGTCGGGCGCCCGTTTGCGCCCCACTGCATCGGCAGGCGATCATGATTTCTCAGACGCTTGTTGGCGCACAAGGAAATCGCTGCGAGCAGCGCAACATAAAGCGAAGAAACAAGGAGGCCGACGATGATCACAACCAAAGTCGATCACGACGCGGAAGGCTGCGCAACAGACAAAGCACGCCGATGCTGGTCAGGGGATGCCGGAGATTCCACATTCTCGCCGCCAAATCTGGGACGGGTGCCTACAGCCAATGACTATCTCCTCGGCCCAATAACTTGTCTGAGGAGCTGAACATGTTGATACCAGTTCTACTTGCTGTGCTGGCTGCATCGGCAGCAGACCCGCAGGATCGCCCCTTCGCAGTTCCTTCGGATGACGGCCATGTCATTAACGGCCAGGCCGATCTGCCGACATCCCGGCCAAGCGGAGCTGTTGTTCTTGTTGCGGGCACCGGCGCTTTTGATCGCGATGTGCGCTTCGGCCGAAGCGGCACTGATCGAGATGCTATATTTGCCGATCTCGCCCGCCGGTTCACCCGGCGAGGCCTTGCCGCCGTGCGGTATGATCGTAGGGGCGTCAGCCATTCGTCCATGCCTGGTCCTTTCGATCCGGCTGCGGTCCCCGGTTTTACAGCCGAAAACTTCAGCCGGGATCTGGAAGCCGTTTACGATTGGACCAGGTCGGACTCAGGTCTCGCAGCAGGTTGCATCGTTATGTTGGTGCATTCCGAAGGCTCTGTTCACCTGGCCGGTGTCGCCGCCCGCAAAAATCAGCCGGAACCGGATCTGATCATCGGCATCGGAGCTTTGCTTGAGAGCAAGGTCGACGTGCTGTTGTGGCAATCGACGGAGAGGGACGCCTATTCCCTGCGAATGATGGACGCGGATGGGAACGGCATAACCACCAACGCGGAAGTTCGCGACAACTGGCAATCGACACCCTCGGCGGTTTTCGGTCGGCTCGACCTGCTGCTTCAGCCCGACGGCGCCTGGAGCGAAGAGGAACTGGAAACGCTCAGTTCCAACCAGAGAGCAATCTTCGCCCAGTCGCGTGAAGACGCGCTCAGCCGCACTGACGAGGCGCCTTATCCCAGCGCAGACACTCCGGTTTTTGCGTCATCCTGGTGGAAGACCTGGTTTGTGGATGCGGATCCCGTTGCGGAGGCTTTCACCGACTGGAACACCCCAATGATCCTCCATTATGGCGCACTCGATTCTCAAACCCGGGCCGAGCGCCAGCAGCGCGCGGCTGAAACGGCAGGCCTGGAGACCGGGCGGTTCATCATCCATCCTGAGCGGGGCCACACGTTGGGTGAAGATCATCTTTTTGGTCCGATGGACGAAGCCATCGCCGATGAGATCGCGGATCAGGCTGCGGCTGCATGTACCCAAGCGGCCGCCGGTGGAGTGGACGGAGCCGACTCAAGGACACGTTGACCCGGAAGCGGCGCCAGCGCCTAGGGAAGCCTGAGGAGCGGCTTCAGCGGCCCGTCGTGAAGAGCGGAGAGCAGTTCAAAAGCGGGCCATGCAGCGAGGAACGGAAGTCCGTCCAGAAGCGTCCGTACCAAGAATTTCGGCCTGACGGTCAGTTCCGAACTTGTTCGCCAAAGTGCGGGGGCCGGCAAAAAGCGGGGCGTCCGGCGCGCGTAGTCATCATAGTCGCCGGGAAAGGCCGCCGAGAGGTATGCTTCCTCCTGCCGAACGACGGGAATAAAGACCGCGGCGGTGACCGCCGTGAACGCTGCGGCCAGGCTGATGCTTCCCGTTTGGGAGAGCGCTCCGAAGACCCCCATGACGCTGAAGACGTAAAGAGGATTTCGGCACAGGGAGTAGGGGCCCTCCTGGACCAGCTCGCTCTTCTTGCGGCCCCCAATGTAGAGCGAGCACCAGGCACGGCCGACAATGGCGGCCAGGATGAGGAGGAGGCCGATGCTTTCGACCGCCACCCGGGGCCATGATGACTGGGGCCAGGCAGACCCGATGGTCAGCACGGCGAACAGCATGACGACTGAAACGAAGCCAAGGACGCGTTTGCGCCGGCGCTGGACCGTCTGAAGGTCCGGAAGGATCAACTCTGACAAGATGGATTGGATGTCTCTTGGAGAAGGGTCAGCTGACCCAGGAGAGGGCGATCGGTTCGCCATTTCGCGAACCGGGGGCTGATGTCTGGCAGGCTTGTGGCTTTCGAACCCGGGTGCTCCAATCCGGCCCATGATGCATGCAAGGGTGGGGCTTCTGGTCGTCGCGTTCTCAGCCGCGTGCTGTGCGGGCGCAGAGGCGGATCAGATCACGGGACGGGCAACCGTGATCGACGGCGACACGATTGAAATAGCGGGCGAGACCATCCGGCTGTGGGGCATCGATGCTCCCGAGGCCGGGCAACCCTGCCGGCGGGCCGGCGGGCTCTACCCCTGCGGTCAGGACGCGGCGGCGGCGCTCGAGGGCTGGCTGAGCCTCAGCACAGTTTATTGCGCTCCGCAGGGGCGGCCCGACAGGTACGGCCGTACGGTGGCGCGCTGCACGGCCCAGATCTCCGTGGATCATCTCACGAGCACGATACCGGATCTCGGAGCCGAGCTGGTCCGCAGGGGACACGCCATGGATTACCACCGGTTCAGCGGGGGCGCGTTCGCGGCGGAGCAGTCGGAGGCGCGCCAGGCGCGAAGGGGTATTTGGGCCGGGGAGTTCACGCCGCCTTGGGAGTGGCGTGAACTCCGGCGGGAGGCCTCGAACGACGAGAGCGCGCCGGCGAGCGGCTGCCGGATCAAAGGCAATATCAACCGGGACGGGGAACGCATCTATCATTCGCCCGGGATGCGCTCCTGGGCCGGCGCCCGTATCGACGAGAGCGCCGGCGAGAGGTGGTTCTGCAGTGAAGAGGAAGCCCGCTCAGCCGGCTGGCGGGCGCCCAGGGGCCAGATCGCGGAGTAGGCTACTCTGCTGTGGCGCGGGAAAGGCGCGGATGTCGCCGCCGGCGTCCCAGATGTCGGCGATCAGGTCCTCCAGGGCGGCCTTGTAGGTGAGGTAGGTCAACAGGACGGTCCGCCCGGCGGCCGCATGGCGGCGCGCAAGGCCGCCGGCGTCCGGCTCTTCCGCTCTGATGAGGACGAGAGAAAAATGACCGGAAGGCAGCGGGGGAGGGGCCGCCGGTCCGGCCCGGTGCAGGAGGGGCCGGGCGGCAGCGGGGGGCAGAGCCGGGCAGAAGGGCAATGGACAGCCTCGCATTAAGGGGGAGGAAGCCGCCAGCCTGGCAAAAATGGTCAATCTCTGCATCCGGTAGGGGGCGGGCACGCCGGACGCCGGGCGATCCCTGACAAAATTGTAAGGCTGGCGTCAGCGGAACGATGGGGCCCGGCCGTATTCGGGAGCCATGAGCTTTTTTCATCGTCCCACGGCGCTTTCCGTCAGTTCGCACAGCGGCCGCGCCCTGCGTCCGCTCCTTCCGCCGGTCCTTACGCTGCTCCTGGCCGCCTGCTCCGCTCCGCCAGTCCATGAGGCAGCGGGGTCCGCACGCGTCGAGACCGCTCAGGTGGAACAGCCCGAGGTGGGCGAACGCTACGTCCTGAGCGGAACAGTGACTGCGGAGCGCAGCGCACTTCTGTCGTCGCGCGCCGACGGGCTCGTGCAGGCGGTTCACGTCGACGCCGGACAACAGGTGCGCCGCGGCCAGATCCTCCTGGATCTGGACCCCGCTCTGGCGCAGGAGTCTCTCGCGCGCGCCCGGGCCGAGCTCGCCCGAGCACGGGCGTCGTCCAGGGAGGCCGGCCGTCTGCTCGCCCTTGCCGTAACGCTGGGCGCCGAGGGTGGAATAGCGCCTTCTCAGATCGAGGCCCGCCAGGCGGAGGCTGCGCTCGCGAACGCCGGAGTTGAGGCGGCCGAAGCGGACGTCAGGGAGCAAGCCGAACGTTTGCAGCGGCACAGGCTTCCGGCTCCATTTTCAGGGGTGATCTCGCGCAAGATCACAGAGGCCGGGTCCTGGGCCCAGACCGGCTCGGCTGTACTGGAGCTGGTATCCACGGACCGGGTCCGTCTTGACCTGAGGGTTCCGCAGGAGCGCTTTGAGGACTTCGGTCCTGGCGCAGCTGTCGAAGTCACCGCGGACGCTCTGGGCTCCGCCGTTCTGCCGGCTCGGGTTCAGGCGCGTGTTCCGGTGGCCGACGCTCAGGACCGGACCTTCCTCCTGCGGCTTGTCGTGGACGATCCCCAAGGGCGGCTCATTCCCGGGTCGTTCGCACGCGCCACCTTACTGATCCCGCCGCCGGAAACGGCGGTTTCGGTGGCCCGCGATGCGCTGCTCATTCGGCCGGATGGAGGCCGTGAGGTATTCGTCGCGGAGGTCCAGAACGGCGGCTTAGTCGCCCGCCGCAGACGTGTGCGTGTCGGCCGCGAGGGCGGGACAGACGCTTTGATCACCTCAGGACTTCGGCTGGGGGACATGGTGGTGGTGAGGGGCAATGAGGGCCTTGAGGACGGCCAGTCGATTCTGGTGGCGGACCGCCCATGAGCTTTGACAGCCTCCTGCGCCACAGCAACCTCGTCGCCGTTGCTGTGCTGGTGTTCTGCATTCTCGGCATTGCCGCGGCGGCGCGCGTTCCGGTGCAGATGATTCCGGACGTCGAAACGCGCGTCATAAGCGTGGAGACGCGCTGGCCCGGGGCGACGCCCCAGGATGTCGAGCAGGAAATCCTGATTGAGCAGGAACAGTATCTGCGCAGCCTGCCCGGTCTCAGCCGAATGGTGGGGACGGCCAGCTCGGGCCAGGCGTCCATCAGGCTGGAGTTTCCTTTCGGCGTGGATATCAACGAAGCCCTGATCCGGACCAACAACGCACTGAGCCAGGTGCCGGGGTATCCCGAGAATGTCGATGCACCCGCGCTGACGACGGAATCAGCCTCCAGCGCCCCGTTCCTCTATCTGCGTCTTGGGCCGGAGTCCGGGCGCGGGGAGGACCTCGATCTGGCGATGATCACCACCTTCGTAGAGAACGAGGTGCGCCCGCGGCTCGAGCGGGTTCCCGGCGTATCTCTGGTGGAGGTGAACGGGGGAGCCGAGCGGCAGGTGCAAATTGAGGTGGATCCTGACCGCCTCGCGCAGCGCGGCCTGGATCTGACCGACGTCAGGCAGGCGCTGCGAGAGCGTAACCTCGACGTCTCGGCCGGAGACGTGGACCGGGGCAAGAGGCGGGTGCTCGTGCGCACCGTCTCGCGCTTCGAGGACGTGAGCAGCCTGGGAGCGCTCATTCTGACCGCAGAGGAAGGCGCAATCACGCGGCTTTCGGACGTTGCGGATATCCGGCTGGCTCATCATGAGCAGCGCGAGATCACCTTCCTGAACGGTGACGCCATCCTGATTGTGGCGGTGCGGCGCGAGCCGGGGGCCAATGTCATCGACACCAAATACGCCATCCTTCCCGAGGTGGCGGCGATCAACGAAGAGGTTCTGGCCCCGGAGGGGCTGCGGATGGCGCTCGTCAGCGAGGACGCCCGCTATGTAGAAGCCTCCATCGTCAGCGTTTGGCGCAGTCTTGTCGTCGGCGCCCTGCTGGCGACCGCCATCATGTACCTGTTTCTGCGTTCGGCCCGTACGACCCTGATCGGCGTCATTTCCATGCCGATCTGCACCATTGCCGCCTTTGTGGGTCTGTTGCTGGCCGGCCGGACACTCAACGTCATTTCGCTGGCGGGCGTGGCCTTCGCCATGGGAATGGCGGTCGATAACGCCGTGGTGGTGATAGAAAGCATCGATCAGGCGCGCCGCCGCGGGCTGAAGCCGCTGGAAGCAGCGGCCGAGGGCGTTCGGCGTGTCTGGCCCGCTGTCCTGGCCTGCACCCTGACGTCCGTCATCGTATTCATCCCCATCCTGCTTATTCAGGAAGAAGCCGGGCAGTTGTTCTCGGACATCGCCATCGCCATCGCCGCCTGCATCGTCGCCTCGCTGGTGGTGGCGGTGACGGTGGTGCCCGCCATGGCTGCACGCCTGGGCGGAGGGGGGAGGGCGGTGTCCGACGATCGCCCCGATTATTTCGAAGGGCTGTCCCGGCGTCTGGCTTGGTTCACAGCGACGCCCAAGCGGCGCGTAGGGGTTCTGGCCGGCGCCGGCGTGGGCGCCATCGGCGTTCTGCTTCTTCTTACGCCGCCGGCCGAGTATCTTCCGGAAGGAGAGGAGGCGCGGGTGTTCGCCGACATGGTTGCGCCGCCCGGCTACAATCTCGCGGAGATGCGGGACATTGCACAGGAGTTGATCGCGGACCTGCAGCCAGCCGTGACTCCTGCTGCTTCAGAGTCCGGCCGGCATGAAAGCCGGTTCCCCGCGCTCAATTTCTACACCCTGTTTGTGCGTCCGGACGGGATCTCCGTGATCGCCGATCCGCGCCGGCCGGGAGACGTGGAGGAGCTGAGGAACACCCTGGAAAACCGCCTGCGCAGCTGGCCCGGCATGCGCGCGTACTCGCAGCGCGGCACAATCATATCCTCGGAAGAGGGGGGAACCCGCAGTATCAACCTGAACATCTCAGGGGCGGACCTGGCGGAAATCTTTCAGGTGGCAGATCGTGCCTATGAAAGGGCGCAGCAGCTCTTCGAGGGCGCCCAGCTAAGCACAGATCCCGGAGCGCTGACGCTGGACCAGCCCCTCATAGAGATCAGACCTGCCCATGATCGGCTGGCGGAGGTGGGGCTCGACGCATCGCGCCTGGGATATGCTGTCGCCGCCCTGGGCGACGGTGCTTTCGCTGACGAGATGATCCTGGATGATCGCCGGGTCGATATATCTCTTTTCAACCGGCGCGACGGCGCAGATCCTGCCGGCGGAATCGCCGGTCAGCCGATCGTTACACCGCAAGGCGGGGTCGTCCCGCTCAGCAGCCTCGCCGAAGTTCGCGAGACCATCGACTCCGACACCATTCGCAGGCTGGACGGCCGCCGGACCGTGACCCTGAGCATCGTGCCTCCGCGGTCCATACCGCTGGAGACGGGTGTTCAGCAGGTGCGCCGCGACCTGCTGGACCAGATGAACGATGAGGGAGAAATCCCGCAAGGCGTCTCCATCACCATTTCCGGCGCCGCGGACCAGCTGGATGCCACCCGGACCTCTCTGCTGGCCAACTTCGGACTGGCGGTCGCGCTCTGCTATTTCCTCCTGGTGGCGACGTTCCGGCACTGGTGGCGACCGTTCTACATCCTCATCACCGTGCCTGTGGGGGTGGCGGGCGGGATGCTTGGGCTCGCGCTTCTCAACGGCGCCGGAGCGGCGCTGGAAAACCTTGGCCTGGGGCGGATCGATCAGCCGCTGGACATGATCACCTTCCTGGGATTTCTCGTGCTTCTCGGGTCGGTCATCAACAACCCGATCCTCATTGTGATGGAAACCTGCCGCGCGGTGGAGGAGGGCGTGCCGGCCGTTGAGGCGGCGAACGAAGCCGTGAGGCTCAGGCTTCGTCCCATCCTTATGTCGACCTTTTCGACGATCATAGGCATGGCGCCCCTGGTTGTTCTGCCGGGGGCAGGTACGGAGCTTTACCGGGGACTGGGCGTGGTCATGCTGGCGGGGATCGCGATTTCGACCGTGGTATCCGTCACGTTCCTGCCCGCGCTGCTCGTTGAGGTGAGCGACGTTCGTGCGCGTGTCAGCCGCTGGCTGCCTGGGCTGAAAGAGGGCGTGCAATGATCCGGAAGCCCCTCATCTCCCGGCTGGCGGCGCTCGCGGCCGCCGGGGCGGCAGCCGCCTGCGCAGGTCTGCCTGCGTACCGGACTCCTGAGCTGCCGGCTGAGCCTTTTCTGCGCGCAGGGGAGGGTGAGGAACGGGGCTGGCCGCCCGCCCATCCGTTCTGGGAAGCCTATGGGGACCGGACGTTAAGCGGTTTGATCGAGACTGCACTTGAGAACAACAGAGACGTCGCCACCGCTATGGCGCGGCTCGATCAGGCCCGGGCTTTGCTGCAGGCGTCCCGGGCGGAGCTGCGGCCACAGATCTCGACTCGCGCAGCGCTTCAGCAGGCAACGGGCAGCGTCCTGGCCGAGGACGCTTCTGCACCATGGCGCGTTGATCTCGAGGCTGCGTGGGAAGCTGACTTGTTTGGCCGGATCCGGCGCCAGATCGACGCGAGCAACGCCGGCTGGCAGGCGAGTGCGGCCGACGTGGAGGCGGTGCGGGTCGCTCTGGCCGGTGATCTGACCCACGCCTATTTTGAGCTGCGGGGGCGGCAGGAGCAGTTGCGTATCGCCCGAGAGACCGCCCGGAGCCAGGGCGAGACTCTCGAGATGTTCCGGCGCAGGGCCGATGCCGGTGCCGCCGCCGGTCTGGATGTGGACCGTGCGCTCGGACAGCTTGAAACGACCCGCGCTCTCACCCCGGCGCTCGAAGGAGAAGTGGCGGCGCTTATTCACCGCGTCGCGGTTCTGGCGGGCCTGCTCCCCTCGCAGGCGGGCTCTCTGCTGGAGGAGCCCGGTCCGCTTCCAGTGAACTTTCCCGCCCCGCGCTTGGACACTCCGGCGGAAGTTCTTCTGAGAAGACCCGACGTGGCGGCCGCCGAGCGGCGGCTTGCCGCCGCCTGGGCGCGCTCAGGCTCCGCCCGCGCCAGCTATTTCCCTCAAATCAGTCTCGGCAGTCTGATCGGATGGAGCGAGGGCGGCGGTTCTCTGCGCCAGGGCGCCCTTGCAGCCGCATGGGTTCTGGACTTCGGTCGCACCGGCGCGGCAGTCTCGCACGCGGACGCCGAGGCTCGCGAGGCGCTCGCTGTGTGGGAGCAGGCGGTGCTGCTGGCGGTGGAAGACATCGAGACGGCTTTGGTCCTCGCCGGCGGTGCGGCCGCCGAGACCGATCACCGTACACGGGCGGCTGAGGCGGCCGGCCGGGCGGTCCTGGCGGCCAGAGCCCGGTACAGGGCGGGGGAGGCGGATGGGCTGGACGTTCTGGATGCCGAGCGTACTTTGCTTTCTGCGCAGAGCGAGGCTGTCCTGAGCCGTATGCGTCATGGGCAGGCCCACGCTGCGCTCCACCAGGCCCTCGCCGGGGGCTGGCCGCTGACGGCGTCCCAATCCGATGCGGGCATGGGGAGCGGTTTGGACGGCTGGCCGTGCAGGGACCATGATGGCTCCGGACCCGGCTCCGCCATCGGCCGCGGAGACTGCGACCCATGAAGGTTCTCATCATCGAAGATGAGGCGAAGATCGGTGATTATTTACGCCGGGGACTCTCGGAGCGCGGGTGGGTTGCGGATGTGGCGCGGGATGGTCGGGCCGGTCTTCACCAGGCCCAGACCGGGCTCTACGACGCCATTGTTCTGGATGTGATGCTTCCCGGTCTTGACGGCTTCGCAGTTCTGGCCGAACTGCGGCGAAGCCATCAGACGCCGGTGCTCATGCTGACAGCACGGGACCAGCTGGATGACCGCCTGCGAGGACTCACCGGCGGTGCGGACGACTATCTGGTCAAGCCCTTCTCATTTCTTGAGCTGGTCGCGCGCCTGGATAACATTTCCCGCCGGGCGGCGGCACAGGTTCAGCCCGTTCTGACTATCGCGGACCTGAAGATCGATCTTCTGGGACGGCGCGCCACACGCGGGGCCCGGCCCCTTCGGCTTACGGCGAAAGAGTTCGCCCTGCTGGAGGAGCTCGCCCGCCGGCCATCGCAGATCGTCTCCAAGACGGTCATCGCCGAACGGGTTTGGGACATCAACTTCGACACGGGGACCAATGTCGTTGAGGTGGCCATACGCCGGCTGAGAGCGAAGCTGGAAGCTCCGGGGGAAGCAAAACTCATCCACACGGTGAGGGGTATGGGTTACGTGATCGAGCATCGCCCCGGCGAGTCAGAGTGATGCGGCGCGGTTCCATAGCTCTGCGTCTTGCTTCAATGTTCGGGGCGGCCGCGGCCGTCACTTCGGCAGTGGTGGGGTGCGTTGTCTACATTCTGCTCAACACCGAACTTGAGCGCCGCGCCCGTGACGAAATCCAGGACCGCTTTTCTATCGTTGAGCGGCAGATCGCCACTGACGACGGACTCCAGGACTGGGCCAAACGCCGGGAAATGCTGGAGCAGTTCAGCCCGGCGGATGAGTCAGTGCGCTTCTTTGTGGTTTCGCCGGATCCTGCCTACGGGTTCGCCGCCGCAGGCTCGCCCCGGGCGGTCCTGGCGGCCGCCCCTCTCGGCTTTCAGTCTGCGACTGCCGGATCGAGCCGGTATCTGACGCTTGCCGGCATGATTCCGGCCAAGGGCGAGCGCCCGGCGGTGAAGCTGGTGGTCGCCGGAAATCAGGCTCGCCGCGATGCCGCGGCGGCCACCCTAGCCATCGTCATCATCGCCACATCTTTCGCCCAGATGCTGATCGTGTCGGGGCTGGGGTGGTTCATCGCTCGGCGCGGAATGCAGCCGGTGGACCGCCTGTCCGATCACGCCCGGAGGCTGCGGGGGGAAGATCCTTCGCTCCGGCTTCCTGCGCAGAATCTGCCCTCAGAACTGGCCGGCCTGGTGCTTGCATTCAATGACGCCCTTCAGCGTCTTGAGGACTCCCATCGCCAGCTCTCCGATTTCAACGCCGATGTTGCGCATGAGCTGCGCACGCCTCTGACCAATCTCATCGGCGAAACGGAGATCAGCTTGGCGGGTGCGCGGGACGCGGATGCGCTCAGAATGACGCTCCAGTCGAACCTGGAGGATCTGGAGCGGCTTCGCCTCATGATCAACGATATGCTGCTGGTGGCCCGCGCGGAAGCGGGGGAGGCTGTTGCAGGGTTTGCCGAGGTAAGCCTCGCGGCGGAGTGCCGGCGGGCGGCTGAGTTCATGGAGGTGTTGCTGGATGAAGCTGGTCTTGAAGCGGTGGTGGAAGGCGATGCTGTGGCCAGGGTTGACCGGACGCTGCTCGGCAGGGCTCTGACCAATCTGCTGGACAATGCCGTGCGGCACGGCCGGTCCGGGCGTGTGCGCCTCCTGATCGTGGACCGGGGGGACGCAGCGATCATCACCGTCATCAACCCCGGCGGGCCCATTCCTGAAGAACATCTGCCGCGTCTCTTTGAGCGATTTTTCTGCGGTGACGCTTCCCGCGCCTCCGATGGCCGCAGTCACGGTTTGGGCCTCGCGATCGTCGCTGCGGTGGCGCGCATGCATGGGGGGAAAGCTCAGGTGGCCAACGGTTCGGGCGTAGTGGAGGCCAGCCTGGTCCTCCCGCGGCGGGCCGGGACGACATCGTTTTCGGCGCCCGCGGGTGTGCAGGCGTAATCCAGCCGTCAGCCAGGGGTAAGCTTGGTCGGGCAGACTGGTCCTGACCGCCCCCGGCTCTGCTGCGGGGCGCCCCATGGTGGAGTCCGACGGAGGCGGGCAATGAGAGTCGTGGCCGAAGCGCGCGCCGCCGCCACTGTGCGTGGTCTCTGGGCTGCGCTGGATATGGGCGATTTCCAAGCTGTCCGGCGATGCCTGGACCCGGTGGTGGAAGTTGACGCCGGCGCTTTATGGAAGACGCCGCCTCTTCGCCTGAACGCTGATGATCTCGTTGAGAACTGGCGTGGGGTCATCGGTGGGCTGGACGGTGTACGTCATGACCTCGGGCCGGTGCGGGCGGCTGTGGGTGGTGACCGGGCCGAAACGACCTGCTCCGCCGATATCCGATACTTCCTCGGCGAGCGGATGTGGCGTGTCTCCGGCGCCTATCACATCAGCCTTGCCCGGGGTGCAGGCTGGCGCATTCAGCGGCTGTGTTTTGAAATGGGCCATGAGGAAGGAGACCGGGAGCTGCTGGCTGCGGCGCGTCTGCGGACCGCCCGCTCGGGATCCGCCTCAGGGAAAATAGGGCACGGCCGGGTCTGAGAGCCGCGCCCGGCGCCGCAGTTCTTGCTCGAGGCGCTGGAAGGCATCCCCGAACTCCGCCAGGACCAGGGCTGGATCGAGGTCCGCCACCGCCTCGCCGGCGTCTCTGTTGAACTCCTCCAACCGGATCATGAGCGCGAGCATAACCTTGTTGTCGGCGCAGCGGGCGGCGAACTCGGGGCAGCCGATCTGGACAGCCGTCAATATGGCGAACGGGTCCGCTTCAAGCGCCCCGGCGAAACGCTGAACCTTGGCCATATCCAGACGGCCGGCCCCGGCTTCGAAATGCTCATAGGAACGAAGCGGCATTCCCAGTGCGGCCGCGGCTTCCGGCGCGGTCCGCCTTCGCCGCCGCCGGACGGCTTTCAGCGCCGCCGACAGAAGGCGCCCGTGGGCGGAATCGAAGAACTTGATGGAACCCATGTTTCAACCAGAGCGCGACAGACCGGAGCTGTCCAGAACGACTTTAGGCATCCGCAATGATCTTGCGGGGCAGCCGCAATGGTTTTGCGGAATAAACAGTATGCCGAAGGATTATGGGCGGCCCTGGCTTGAGACCGGCGTTCGCCGGGGCGAGGCTGCGTAGCGTCGGCGCGAGACCCGCGCCGGCGCGCGGGAGGATTCGGCATGGAGCATGCTCTCCGGGATCCTTACGGAGACGCCCTGCGGGCTCTGCGCGAACTGGCCGCCGCAGGCCGGTTTGGCTGGGGCGAACCTTTGGTGGTCAAGGACCTCGCCGAGGAGATCGGTTACAGCCACACGCCTGTGCGTGAGGCGCTGGCCTGCCTTGCGGGCGAGGGTCTTTTCGAAAGGCGGCGTGGCCGCGGATACTTCTTTCCATCCCTTACTGCGGCCGACGTTATCGACTTGTGGGATCTGGACTGGGCCTACCTGCATGCGGCGCTGCGCCTTCATGACCCGCGCCTGACGGGCCTTCAAAAGGCCGCCGGAGGAGTGGGCCGTGCGGCGTTCGAAGACCTCTTCACGGCATTGATCGCCTGCTCCGGCAACTCTGCGCTCGGCCGGGCGCATGGCCAGCTGGCGGATCGTCTGATCCCGGTGCGCCGCGCGGAATCCGCCTTGAGCCCGCATTGGACGCCAGGCCCTGCTGATCTCATTTCCGCGGCGCGCGAGGGAAGGCACGCTGACTTTCTTGAACTGTTCGAAGCTCACCACCGGCAGCGCTGCGCGCTGGCCGAAGCCGTCGCCGTGCATATGCAGCGCGCTGGCCGGGAGAAGATATAGCCCGAATATTGTTTGAGTATACGCCGGTCCGGCCGCCTGCTGATCCGGGCCCGCACCGAGCGGGCGCATAACCCCAAGGAGCAGACGATGATCCAGTCCCTTCCGAAAGCCCTGGTCCACCTCGGGCAAGCCCGCAGGCGCACCCGCGCCGACCAGGATTCCGGCGTGCTGGAAGAAATTCCGGTGCACCGTTTCCGCACCCTTGAGACGGCCTGAGGAGGGCAACATGACCATCCTTCCCACCCCCCGTCTCATCGGTCTGGGCGCGGCCCGGCGGCGCACTCGCGCCGATATGGAGCAGGGCGCGCCGGAGCTGATCCCCACCAGTCTCTGGCGTGTCCCGGGCTGGTCCCGCTGACCGGCCGGACGCCGGGCCTCCGGTCCGGCGTCCGAACGCTCTTTTCTCCCGATGACCTGCTGTCTCCGACCCGATGTCCGGTGCGCCGTTGTAAGGCGCGACCTGGTTCTTCTGGACCTGTCTGCGGACGCCTATTTCTGCCTGCCGGACGCCGTTATGAGTTCGGGCCCTTTTCGCCAGGAAAAGTTGTCCGCGCCATCCAGGCAGGTGCTCCTGCAAGCCGGCTTCCTGGTGGAGGGTCCGGCTGCGGTTGAAGCTCCGCCGCACCCCGATCTACCACAGCCGCGCCTCGACCTTCGTGACCATTCCGGTGTGAAGCCCGGCGCCGGCGACCTTGTCGCCCTCGCCCTGGCGTTGACGGATCTCGCTCGCCTCGGCCGCGACCCGGCCGTCGAGCGGCTGCTGACCCTGACGCGGGAGACTCCGGGAGCTTCAGGTGATCCCGCCCCGATAGTCCGTGCTGCCGCCGCCTTTTCCCATTTACTCCCGTGGCTCCCGTTCGAGGGGGCGTGTCTGCGCCGGTCGGCGCTGCTCGCTGCGTTTCTCCGGCGCCGCGGTCTTCGCGCCCGGTGGGTGTTCGGTGTCCGAACCTGGCCGTTCGCCGCCCACTGCTGGCTTCAGGCCGGCGATATCTGTCTCAACGACGATGTGGAGC
This sequence comes from Brevundimonas sp., assembly GCF_047617075.1. Taxonomy (GTDB): domain Bacteria; phylum Pseudomonadota; class Alphaproteobacteria; order Caulobacterales; family Caulobacteraceae; genus Brevundimonas. The sequence continues at coordinate 224,419 of NZ_JBLGCI010000004.1, read as the reverse complement.
GGTTGGCGGCCTATACGCCGATCCTTGCGGTCTGATGCCGGGACCGGGCGACTGGCTGGCGTTCGGCCCGCTAAATCCCGAAGCCGGCCGGTCGCGGACGGCTGCGCTGACAGCGCGCCTGCGAAGGCTGGGTTGGCGCTGTGCGTCCGGATCACCGGCCGTATGGCTCGCCGCTCAGCATGACCTGCCCCTGCGCACGCTGAATCCCTCAGGCGCTCTGATAGGCCGATACCACGGCGAACCGGCGCAGCGGCCGGCAGAAGCCGGCCTCAACGTCTGGGCCGAAAGGATGATGAGCGGAGGCTGGGGACGATGGGTGGCCGTGCTCCCGTTGCGATCGGGGGTGACTGTTCTGCGCGACCCCTCCGGCGCGCTCGATGCTTTTGTATGGCGCTGCGGCGGCATGTGGGTCGCCGCATCCGGGGCCCACCCAGGTCTCGACGACCTCCTGCCCCCTGACGCGGCTGTCGATCTGGATCGTGTCGCCGCCATGCTGGCTCATGCTGCGGCGGTTTCGGGCGAGGCGGCGCTCAGCGGCATCCATGCGGTTCATCCGGGTGGCGGGCTCGTACTTGGAGCGGGGAGCGCCCCGCGCGCGTTCCAGGCCTGGACGCCGGCTCTTGCCGCCGGCAGGCACGCCGATCCGTCGATGCTGCGTCCGGCTGTCGATGGGGCGGTGCGCGAGCTGCTGGCGCCTCATCGGCTTTTCATTGGAGAGATATCCGGCGGCTTCGACTCTGCGGTCGTCGCCGCCAGCGCTGAAGCCCAGGGACTGAAGGATCGCGCGGCTGCGTGGCTGAACTTTCATGGACGGGAGCCGGAAGGCGACGAGCGGACCTGGGCCCGCGCCGTCGCCCGCACGGCCCGCCTTGAGCTGACAGAAAGGCCCAAGACGCCTGCGCCTCTGGCGCTTGCTGACCTCGAGCATCTCGCCTCGGGTTTCCGCCCTGCGCTCCAGGGGCTGGATGTGGAGTATGATGGATACGTCTCTGAACAGATGATGAGGCGACGCGCCGGAGCCCTGCTGACGGGGCAGGGTGGAGATGCAGTCTTCTTTCAGTATGGAACTCCCGCGGTGGCCGCAGACCGGGTGCGGCGCATGGGGCTGCGCGGGCTCGATCCGCGCTTCCTGTATCGCCTGGCGCGTTGGACGCGCCGTCCCGTCTGGGCGGTGGGGGCGGAGGCCCTGCGCGATCGTTTCGGCCTGCAGCCGCCCCGCGATCCCGAAGGAGCGGCTCCGCCGGGGCCAGGCATTCATCCCTGGCTGGCGGGTCTGGAGAACCTGGCGCCGGCCAAACGGGGTCAGATCCGCCAACTCGTCAACGCCCAGATCTTCCACGGCGACTGCCTTCGCGCGCGGGCAGGGGAACTGCTGCACCCGCTGCTGACCCAACCGGTTATGGAGGTGGCGCTCGGCATTCCGGTGGATGTTCTCGTCGGGGGTGGACGTGACCGCGCCCTGGCCCGCAGCATTTTCGCCGATCGGCTTCCGGAGGAGGTATTGAGCCGGAAAGGCAAGGGAGAGCTGAGCGTTTATTATGGCCAGGTGGTTCTTCAGACCCTGCCGCTGGCGCGGGATCTCCTCATCGGCGGCGAACTCGTGCAGGCAGGATTGCTGGACAGGCGGAGCCTGGATGAGGCCCTCGACCCGCGCGTTCTTATTGCCGACGGCGCCTATAATCTGATCCTCATTCGGCTGGTGCTCGAGCTATGGCTCCGCAAGTGGCGCGCCCGGCTGGCCGCGCGGACTCAGACGTTCTTCGAGCCACTCCAGGATGCGACGGTGCATGTCGACGATGTTGGCCGGGCTCGCCAGGACGTGCCCTTCTCCCCGATAGGTGAGCAGTGATGCATCACGGTTCAGCCTGTACAGCGCGCCGAACATTGCCTCCGCCGATACCGGATCCAGGTCGCCGTGGATCAGCAGCGCCGGGATGCGAATGTCGTCGGCGTAGTAGAGGGGGCTCGCCGCCGTGTAGGTTCCGGGAGACTCCCACGGCAGGGCTCCCATGCCGCCCTGACCCGTTTCAAAATAGGCGATGCGGGGATTGCTCAGGACGCCATCGGACGGCACGGCAGAGAAGTGCAGCGTGTCACGCATTGCGGCACCGTAGTCGGCCATACCCGCCGAGGACACAACGGTCCTGTAGCGGTCAGTTCGAGCAGCCGCGACCATTGCGCCGCGTCCGCCGAAGCTGTGCCCCATCAGGGCGACCCGGTCCGCATCCAGGCCTCCGCGGGCCAGAGCCGCATCGAGCGCCACGCCGATCCTCTCAGAAAGGTCCGAGAGGGTCCCGTCACGCTCGGTGGAAAGCGGCAGGCTGGGAACAAGGACCGCGTATCCGGCCCCCGCGAAGACGAGGGGGCTGAGCTGCGATCGGGCGGCGCCCGGGCGGAGCATGTCCGGCGCCGTTTCGTGTGTATGGCCGGGATAGATCAGCACCACGAGCGGCCAGCCCTGAGAGGGAGGTTCGCCCGGCGGCAGGAGAAGCCAGCTTTTCAGCGCTTCGCCGTCAGCGCCGGCGTGGGATATTTCGGCGATCTCGCCCCACTGCAGGTTCGCGAGTTCCGGGTTCAGAACGCCCAGAACCCGGCCGCCGGCCGGGCCTGCCATGCGCACTGCAGTGGAGCCGTCAGCCTGCCTCTCAACGAACACTGCTGTCGCTCCGGCGGCCGCCACGCGCCGGCCTGAGAGGCCCGGACAGACCGGCGCCGCCCGGTCCGGACCGATCAGGCAGCCGCCTGGGCCGGCGAATGTTGAGGCGGCGGGCCCCGATGGATTCCAGCGTCCGCGGCTTCCCGCGTCGTAGGCCGATCCGTCCTCGGCCAAGCTGACGCCCGATTGTGGCGTTTCTCCCCAGCGGCCAAGGCCTGCGGAGGATTCAAACATTAGGCGTCCTTCCGGCCTGACCAGACGTCCATAGGGGTCGGCGTCAATGAGGCGGCCGCTGGAGGCTTCAAGCCATCGCTGCTGTCCATGCGCAGTTTCGACAAGCACTGCGGGACCGGTGTCTGTCCATCCGCCGCGAACAATCGGAAACTGCTCTGCGGACGCACGCACGATGGCAGGCGCCGAGCCGGCCAGGTTCAGGGCCGAAACCACGCCTTCACTCGACACCACATGAAAGTCGCCGCTGGACCATTGCGCCCCTCGGAGTCTTGAGAACACGAGCAGATCTTCGCCATCGTGCGACCAGCTCAGCAGGTGGCTCATGACATCGCGATCAGGCATCGGCTCGGTCGTGCGGCCGGAGCTCAGATCGATCATCCGCAGGCGCCGCCGCCGCGTCGGATCGCCGATGGTCAGGCGGCCGGCCGCCGGCTGAAGGTCTTCCGCGTTCTCAAGCACAGCGGCGCTGCGCCCCCCCGGAGAGATCTCAAGGTCGAAGAATTCGCCTTCCGCCAGGGTGCGGACCCTGCCGCTGCCGGGGTCGAGCAGGACCAGTCGCCCGGGCGCCGCCTGGGCCCGCCGGTCTCGGCGCGGCCCGCTCCATATCTGGAGCCCTGTCGCCGTGCTTCCTTCCAGAGCGGCCTCCCACGCGGCCGCTGTGACCGCCTGGGTCTCCCACCCCAGACGATAGAAGAGCGGCTGCCGCCCGGCCGGGGTAACGAGAGCTGCGATCTCGTGATTGTTCCGCCATGCGGCCGTTCGTCCGAGGACGGCGAGGTCCGCCGAAAGGCCGAACCATGTGACGTCTCCTGTTTCGAATGTGACGACGCCGAGCGTCCTCCCGTCGGCAGTGAGACGGTGGATCATCATCCGGGCGCCGTCGGGCGAGATGGGGCCGGCCCTGTAGCCTGCGTCGTCATCCGCGCCGATCACCAGATCGGGCCTGTGGCCGGATGCATCGGCGATGACCAGATCGGTAAGCAGATCCGGCGTCATCGTCCCGTACCGGTAACTCAGGGCCGCGTCGTAGCGGCCGCGGCGCTCCCAGACCACCCACCGGCCTGAACGTTCGACGCGAGCGCCTGCGAACGCCTCCATTCCTACCAGAGTCTCCGCCGTGAACTGCCGGGAACCTGCCGTATGAGCTGCGGCGGAGCCGGCGGAAAACATAGCGAGGATCAGGGCGGCTCCAATCAGCCGCCTCACCATTGCCGCGAGACCTGGAGCGCGACGAACCGGCCAAGAACGTCAGCATTGGCGGCGTCATAGGCGATGCCCTGAGGCGCGTTGTAGAAGGGAGGATCGGTGTCGAACAGGTTGCGCACGGTCAGCGCCACGTTCGTTCCGCCGGCCCAGCCGGCCCGCGGCGCCCAGCGCAACTGCGCATCTGCCGTCGTCCAGGCGCCAATCGGGCGGCCGTCCAGGTCGGCGTAGGAATCGGCATGGATCAGGGTCAGGCCAATGCCCAAAGGGCCTCTTGACCAGTCCGCGCTCGCCCGCAGCCTCAGGTCCAGCGGATTGTTCGGGGTGTCCAGGCGGCTGACCACCGGCGCGGCCGGCGTGGCCTGAGTCTCGTAGCGCAGGAGCCATGATGCCGAGCTGCCCAGCGTGAAACGATCGTCGCCACGCGAGAATGACCAGGATCCTGAAAGGTCTATACCTTCCACCACCAGGCTGTTGGTGTTCACATAGCGTGCATCAGCGACAGCGCCGTAGGCGTCGGCGGGAAATGCGCCGGCAAGCTGCGTGGCCGGGTCGTCGAGCAGGGCCTGGATGAGCGCGCGGTCCGCGGGGTCCGAACCGGGGGAGATGAACCGTATGAACGGCGCCAGCGCCGGATCACTCAGCGCTCCCAGAATATTATCCAGCACAGGCCGGCCGATGCGCTGGTCAAAGGCTGTCGAAAACCACGAGGCGCCCAGCCTGAGATCCGGCCGGGACCGGGGCCGGTATTCCAGGCCGGCGGTCCAGGATTCCGCCTCCTCAGGCTGAAGGCCGGGATTGCCGCCGTACTGAAGCATGGTCAGGGTCGTAAGGTCGCCATGCGGCAGAAGGCTGGGACTGTTCGCAGGCCGGTCATTCAGCTCAACCAGGGCAGGCGCGCGGAAAGATGTTCCCCAGCTGGCCCTCACCCGCCAGTCCGCCGCCGGCTCCCAAACAACGCCCAGTTTGGGATTGGCGGTCGAACCGATGTCCTCATAGTCCTCAATCCGGCCCGCCACGGACAACTCGAGCAGTTCCAGGCCCGCTCGCCGGTTGGATTCGCCGAAGAGGGGTATGCGAGCCTCCGCGAAGACCGCAGCGACCTGACGGGAAAAAGAGCGTGGAGTAAAAGCGTTGGGCGCATTTCCTGACGTGAAGGAGTAGCCGCCGTCGTGCTGCTCTTCCCGGCGGATGTTTGCTCCGATGGCCAGCCGCACGCCGCCTGCCGGCAGCCGCATCAGCGTGCCGTCTCCCTGCAGGTTGAATGAGGTCACCTCGGATTCGTTGATTGAGAGGGACCGGCCTGACGAAATAAACGCCAGCACCCCGGGGGTGTTTACCGCGCCGTCGCCGAAGGGATTGAAGTATCCGTCACTGGGTGCGCTGAAGGGGGTTTCCGGGTTGTCGGGCGTACGTCCCAGCGCTTCATTCAGAAAGGTGGAATTGACCTGGTTGGTGAAGCCGCCTTCGCTGATCTCCCGTGCGTAGGCGGCATAGACGCTCGCGCGCCAGTCGCCCGGCAGCCGAAGGTCGCCGCCAGCGCTGACCCCCAGATTTTCGGTTTCGCCGAAGATCCGGGTATGCCCGATCTCATCGCGGAATGAGTAGGCGATCTGGTGGGAGGCGGCGCCTGTTGGAGAGACGAAGTGGGGGTTGCGGTCATCGACGGTGATCATCGCCGAGGGCGGCGCTCCCGCGTTCTCCCAGTTTCGCCGTCCCCACCGCAGATCGCCGTCGAGGGTGAGCCGTTCGCCCAGCTCCTGGCGGCCTGCCGCGAAAATGCTGTGCCGGGTCTGACGCCCCAGAACGTTCATGCCTTCGCGCTGGTTGGCCAGATTGACCAGGCCGGGCAGGAAATCGCCCGGCTGAAGGCCTGAGCCGTTTTGATTTTCGGGGATGGCGAACAGCGGAACATAGCCCCCGGCGGCCGGGTCGTAGGCGACGATATTGCCGGGATTGCTGTAGATGTGGCGCCGGTCGGCCCCGCCGAACCGGCGCAGGTCGGCGTCGCCGGCCCGGTCCCGTTCGGAGGCGGGCAAAGCTTCCCGGTCCAGATACTCATAGCTGATGAGGCCGCCGCCGCCGTCCCAGCGGGTTCCGAGGCTTTGCGCGAATCCGTACTCGCCGCTCGGCCCGTCGGTCACGGAGCCGGCGCGCATACGTGTTTCCCCGCCCTCGAAATCCCGGCGCAGGATGATGTTGACCACGCCGCCCACAGCGTCTGACCCGTAAAGCGCGGACGCGCCGTCCAGAAGCACCTCGATGCGTTCGACCGCCGAGGTTGGGATGGTGGAGATATCGGCGAAGTCGGCCCGGGCGCCGGACCCGGCCATGCGCCTGCCGTTCACCAGAACCAGGGTAGCGTCGCTTCCAAGACCCCGGAGGTTTACGCCCGAGGCGTAGCTGACATTAGAGGCGCTGGTGTCCGCTCCGGTCTGCAGCGCGCCTTCATTGCCGGTGCCTCCGAAATTCTGCGGCAGCGCCTGGAGCGCCTGCGCGATGCTGGCGTAGCCCTGCCGGTCGATCTCATCGCGGTCCAGGGTCACCACCGGCGAAGGTCCGCCGCCGGCGCCGCGGATCAGGCTTCCTGTGATGACGATCTCATCGACAGTGGTCGCGCCGGGAGAAGGCTCGCGGTTCTCGCGCAGGCGGCGGACCACCAGAACATTGCGCCCGGTCCGCTCCGCAATGAGCTCCGATCCGGTCAGGAGACGCCGAAGGGCCTCGTCGGTGGACATCCGTCCGCGCAGCGCGGGTACCGTGAAGCCCTCAACCGCGGACGGATCGAACAGGAGGCGCTCGCCGGACTGGGCTGCCAGCGCGCGCAGCGCACTGTCGAGGGAGCCGGCAGGCAGATTAAGCTCAGCCTGAGCGGTCTGGGCGGCGGCCGGCACGGCGGCGAGTGTGAAAGCGCCGGGCGCAAGGCCGATCGCCCCGGCCATGAGCATTTGTCTTAGTGTCATCAGCGAGGTCCCCTCAATTCGCCGCGAACCGCGGCGTGAGGGAAGACGCCGGCGGACCGGGCTCACCCTGGCGGCCGTTCCGATTTTTCGTCCGGATGCGGCTCAAGGAGGATGACGGCGGGCCCCGCGCCGACCCTCAGGCCGTGAATACGCGCAGCCGCTTCGGCGAAGGCCAGACCGTGACCTGCGTCGAACACGCCGCTGACCGGCAGTCGGGGATCCACGCCGCCCGCCAGGCGGACCGGCCGCGTTTCATAGCGATTCACTTCGGCCAGGGCCGCCGACAACGGAACCGCATCGAACTCAATTCGGCCTTCTGTCCAGGCGGTAGCCGCTCTCGTATCGACGTGGACCGGGTCCGCTCCTGCTCCGGCGGCCGACCCTGCGATAATCTGCTGGCTGGGTTCAAGACGCCATGTCCGGGGCCGGCCGGCTGAGGACTGAACGGTCACCCCGCCTTCGACCAGGGTGACCCGCACCTGTTCTCCGGCCCGGCGGACGTCGAACAGGGTGCCTGTGGCTGTCACCCGGACTTCGCCGGCGCGCACTGTGAAGGGCCGCCCGGGATCGGGTGCGACCTGAAACAGGGCCTGGCCCCGCACCAGCTCCAGATCGCGCCGTTCCCGGCCGAGCCGGACGGTCACCGCGCTGGCCGTATCCAGATGGAGTTGAGAGCCGTCGGCCAGGCGCACCACGCGGCGCTCGCCGATGCCGGTGCTGAACTCATCGGGCCGGGCGCCCAGCCACACGCCGGCGATCACGGCTGCCGCGGCAGCTGCTGCGCCGGCGAACGCCCAGACCGGCCTCACCCGCTGTCTTCTTGCAGGGCGCACCACGGCGATTGCTAAAGCGGCCTGTATCTCCGGGTCGTCTCTGAGGGCGCCCGCGGTCCGCCATGCCGTTTCCACCGCCTCATATGCGGTCCGGTGCTCAGGGACCGCTCTCCAGGCCCGGAACGCTTCCAGATCGCTCACGCTGACTGTGCGCGCGTTCAGGCGCGCGAACCATTCTGCGGCTTCATCGCGAATCCGTCTGCGGGCGTTCGGTCTGTGCATGGGGCGCCTCAGTCTTCCAGCCGCTCGGCGCACCGGGCGAGCGCTTTGGACATGCGCCATTCGACCGTTTTCACGGATATATTCAAGTGACGGGCGATGGATTCATAGGTCAGCCCGCCAACGCGGCTCAGAAGGAAAACCTGACGGAGCGGTTCGGGCAGATCGAGTATGATCTGCTTCAGCATCAGTTGCTCGGCCTGATCGGCCGGAAAGCCGGGCTCCGTCACGCCGTCTCGCATGGGCTCGGCAGAGGGGCGGCGCGACTGACGCCGTCCCATGTCCGCCGCAAGATTTGCGGCGACCCGCCAGAGGAAGGCCCGCGGATGGCGAATATCGGCGGCGCGGCCGGAGCCGATGACCCGCAGATAGGTGTCCTGCACCAGGTCTTCAGCCAGATCCGGTTCGAAGCGGCGGCGCAGCATGCTGCGCAGCCAGGCCGCGTGACCTCTGAACAGGATGTCGGCGGCGGGACTCTCTTCCTCCGGAGCGGGAGGTGAAGCAGGGAATTTCGACACGGGCTCGCCTCCTTGATCGAGGCGAGCCCGGCCGAAGCACCGGGTGTTGAGAACATGCTTGAGGCATGCGCGGGCGCCTTTAGCCCGTGGGGGCCTGGACATACGCGCCAGCCACGCCGCTGCTGCGGAAGTTTATCGAAGTCGTCTCAAGCGAGGTTCTCACGCCTCGGCGCCGCACGCGGCGCCGGACTACTATCCGCTCAGCAGCGGCCTGAGATCAAGCGCTTCCGGACAGAGAAAGCCGCCCGGGGCGGACATGCGGCTTCAATCCGTTTGGACGACGCGCGTCCACACCGTATAGTGAAGCATGCCGCGCATCGCAGTGACCCAACCGCATCCGTTCGACGTTGAAGTGGGCGCCCGTATCGCGTTGAGGCGGCGGGCGCTTGGACTGAGCCAGACAGAACTCGGCCAGGGCGTCGGAATCACCTTCCAGCAGGTTCAGAAATACGAGCGGGGCGCCAACCGGGTTTCGGCGTCCCGTCTTTTCGAGATGTCGAAAGTTCTGGGCGTGAGCTGCGGCTGGCTCATGGGCGAACATGGGGCTCCCAGCGGCAGCGATCTCAGCGGAATCGACGCCTCCGCCCAGAAGCTCCTGGCCGCCTGGGAACGGCTCGCCCGGCGAGACCAGGATGCGGTTCTCGGCCTGGCTCAGGCTCTTTCGGCTCCCAAACAGGACGCCTGATCGCGGACTAACCCTCTGGACGCTGGCTGCTTTCTCCTCCTACCTTGCCTGACGGACGGAGGGGACAATGCAGGACAATCGCCTGACCCAGCGCGAAGTGCAGTGTGTCGTGCTGGCGGGCAAGGGACTCACGGACAAGGAAATCGCCCAGCGGCTTCGCCCGCATGGCCGCGGCATGTCGCCCAAGACGGTCAGCAACCACCTGCACAGCGCCTATCAGAAACTGGGCACCAGAAGCCGGGACGCCGCCGCGGCGATCGTCGCCCGGAATTACCCAGATCCACCCATACCCATGTCCGGGGCGGATCTGAGCGGGCCAGATCCGCTCGTCGCCGCCGGCCGCAAGGAGGGGGGCGAAGACGGTGGGCCAGGCTACAATCCTCTTTATGAGGCCTATGTCGCGCTCGGACCTTTGCGAACCCCGCCGCGCTGGGTGGGTTCGCGAACCGGCCTGATCCTTATCTGGACCCTGTTTGGTCTGATGCTGATCATCGCCGGTTTCGGGGTGCTTACCGCCTTCGGCTCCATCGACCGGTTTGCGGACGACGCTTTTCGATCAACCGCTGAAGGCGTGACCCATGAACCGCAATCCCAAGGCCGATGACTTCGCATCAGTCACGGCCGCCGAACTGCAGACCTTCGAACACAATCTCGACCGCGCCATCGCCAGCGGCGGGCAGGTGCTCATGACGCTCTCGGCGGGGCGCACGACGGCGAACCTCGCCGCGGCTGTCGGCCAGAAGGGCGCTGAACGGCTCGCCTCGGCGCTGCAGGGCCTGCTGACCGCCCGGGGCCATGTGGTGGACGCTCACCGCTATTTCGAGCGGGACGCGCGAGCCATGGGCATGGACTGGAATCTCTTCGCCCCGCTGGAAGACAAGGACGGCTCGACGATGCCCGACCAGCCCACCCGCGCCTCAGCCGGCGCGTGAACGGCGGCCGATGACTGCTGTTCTGCTTCCGGCCAATCTCATAGCCATCGCGCTGCTTCTGCGCTTCGGCGCCAGAGAGGATCGGCTCGGCGCCGCCTTGTTCGCGGGGGCGCTGATCGTCACGCCTCTGGTGGATCATGTGGTTCTGGGCAGCTGGAAGGCCGGAGCGGCCTGCGTGGACGCTCTCATGCTCATCGGCTTCTGGGTTCTCGCCGAGCGCTACGACCGCTGGTGGCTGGTTATGGCCGCGGGGTTTCAGCTGATCGCCGTCATCACCTTCGTCATTCCGTGGTTTCAGCCCGGAGCCTATTTCGTCTGGACCGGCGTCACCCTGAGGATCGGGGTCTGGCTGCTGCTGTCCGTCACACTGTTAATCGGCGCCTGGGAAGCCTGGGCCGCCCGAAGGTTCGCCAGGGAGGCGACCTATGCCCCATCCAACATTCGAAGAAGCCGCCCGTCACTGGCCCCGCCTGAACGGGGGTGATGAATCCGCACACCAGGACGAGCTTTATCAGGCCTGTGAGGAAGTCATCCTTCGGCGCGAAATCTCCTCGCCCGAGGATGCGCTGATCGTCTGCCAGGTCCTGCTGGACAATCTGAAGTCGGGCGAGCGTTCGGACGGTCTGGATGTCCAGGCGCTGGCGTCGCTGCGGAACTGGCTCGGCCATATAGCCGGCGGTCCGGGCCTGACCGGGCGGGCCCTGTTCCGCGGGGCGGCGCGCTGACCCGGGCTGCGCCTCCGACGGGCTCCTGAGGACGGGATTCAGTTCCGCGGATCCCGCAGGGGGAGCGCTCCTGCAGAGCCCGGGATCGGCTGCACGGCGCCCCCGGGCGCGCCGCCGCCGCCGTGAGCCGCAAGCTGCGCGAGATGCCGGCCCCAGATTTCAAGGGCTTCGTATTTCTCTGGCAGATAGGTGTGGCGGTCATAGATGCTCGTAACCGGCGCGCCCTCACGGATCGTATGTCCCAGAAGCAGGCCGGCGACCGTGCGCGGGACGCGGTAGCGGCCGATGAGAGTGGTCACGCCCGTGCGCCGCACATCGTGGGGAGATCCATGGGGCAGGCGGTTCTGTTCGCAGATCCTGGAGAACGCGCGCGTGATCGCGTGCGGGTCCAGATGATCGCCGCCGCCGCGCAGGGGAGGGAAGACAGCCGCCCGTGAAGGATTGCGCCGCCGCATCTGCTCAAGAACGGCCACCATGGGTCCGGTCAGCGGCACCACATGAACGTGGAGCGCCTTGGTGCGGCCCGCCGGGATGGTCCACAGGCCGGCCCGCATGTCGAACTCGGACCATCTGGCGCCGGCGGTTTCGGTCCGCCGGGTGAGGGTGAGGATGAGAAACTGAATGGCCAGGCCCATCTCCGGGGAGAGCTGCGCGCGGGGGCTGCGGCCCGGGTCCGGCTGAGACACGGCCGCGCCGGCCGCCTGCCAGATCGCGCCCATGGCCGAGTCGGAAAAAAGCCGGTCCCTCGGCGTGAGCGCCAGGGGGCGGGCCAGGCCCGCGGCGGGATTGGCGTCGAGTTTTTCCTCCAGCACGGCGTACTGAAGGATCGCCTGAACCAGGGCGCCGAGAGAGGCGATGCTTGCGGGAGACAGGCGGCTGTTCAGCACCAGTCCGTTCATGAAAACGCGGATGTCTGCGCGTCTCAGTTCCTTATAGCGGCGGTGACCCAGATCCTTGGCGATGTGCGTTCGCCACCAGGCCCGTTCCTTGTCTATGGTCGCCTCGCGCTTGGGGCGGCGGCGGCCGCCGTGAAGCCCCCGCGCCGCTGCGGTCCAGTAAGCTTCTGCCAGTTCCGCGAGGGTTTCTCCGGTCCTGGCCTGAAGCTTTTGCGCCGCCCGCTCCGCTGCCGGGTCGCCGCGGTCGTGAACCGACTGCCGCAGTTCGGCTGCCCTCAGGCGGGCTTCTGCCAGCGACAGATCCGGCCAGGCGCCCAGCACCATGCGCCGGCGGGCGCCCTCGGGACTGGTGTAGCGAAATTCGAACTTGCGCATGCCTGAGGCGAACACGCGCACATAGAGGCCTTTCGCCCCGCCGACGGCTGCCTCGAAGGGACTGGCGCGGGGTTTCAGGGCGGCGATCTGCCGATCGGCGGAGAGGGGGCGGGATGCGGGCATGGTCGGCTCCTTTGCTTTCGACCCCTGACGCCCTTTCTCCTGTGACCCCCTGAATGGCCCGTACGGTTTTGGCGAATTTGTCCCAGCGGATCGCCTTTTCCGCTTCTGTGAAAGCCGTATAAAACAGGTAGTTGCGGCTTTTGGGGTTCGTTCTGTGACCCCTACGAACGGCCACCGGGGGGGCAAATCGGGTAAAATTGCGCCCCGAAGAGCAAGACTGTTGAAACCGCTGGGAAATCCTGAGATGGCTGTGACCCCTCCGCGATTCTGCGGTGGGGTAGCTAGTGGGGCGCCGGCGACGGCGTTCGCTGCGATTGGGGTAACTGCGCTGAAACGCCGTTTCAAGCTAACCTGCTGAATATATTGCAGTTGAAACGTCATGAAACGCGGCGAAAATGTGTCTGAACCGGTTCACACCGAGGGGGTCACAGGTTCAATCCCTGTCGCATCCACCATTCTTTCTTGCGCGCAGCCGCCCAACCAACCCTGTGCGCGAATGGGAAGCGAGAGACGTCAGGTGAACAACCCGATCGCCCGCTTCCTCATCCGACAACGCCGCCGCTCAGCCGCCATGGCCATGGGCGCCTTGCACGATCCCGTCGCCCTGTCGCGGCTGGAGCTGCACCGGCTCGCCGTCCGCGCCTTTGATCGCGACCCCGCCGCCGCCCACGCCTTTCCAGTCGAGCGGATCCGGTCGCTGACCGCCACGGGGCGGGCAGGGGAGGCGCTGGATTTCGCCCGCACCCTGGCGCCCCGGCCCCAACACGATCTGGCTCTGTCCTTTTCCGCCTTCGATCCGGGCCTCGCCCTTACGAAATATGCGGGTCCCGATGCCTCCCTGCGCGCGGCGCTGATGCTCGCGGCGGGGCGCGAGGACGACGCCCGGCGCGCCCTCGATACCGCATCCGGTCCGCAGGCCGCGTTCCTGCGCGCCTCGCTGGATCGGCATGATCCGGCCAGGGCCGCGCCCGCATGGCGCGAGGGTTTCGCGGCATGGAGCCTGTCGCCGCCCGAGCCGGTTGATCCGGCCCTGCCGGTCAGTGTCACAAACGCCCGCGCCGACGCGTCGCCCGTCGTGGACGGCCCGCTGATCAGCGTCATCATGCCGTCGAGGAACGCGTCGCGCTGGGTGGCAGGGGCGGTGCGGTCGGTGCTGGATCAGAGCTGGCGCAATCTGGAGTTCCTGTTCGTCGACGACGCCTCCACCGACGACAACGCCGAGCGGGCGCTGGCGGCGGCCGACGGCGACCCGCGCTTCGTCCTGATCCGACAGTCGCAGCGGGGCGGCGCCTACACCGCCCGCAACGCGGCGCTGGCCCGCGCCAAGGGCCACTGGGTGGCGGTTCAGGATTCCGATGAATGGGCGCACCCCGACCGCCTGGCCCGTCAGGTCGCCGAGATGCGCGCCCGCAAGCTGACCGCCCATTCCGGCCGCAGCCTGCGCGTGGACGCCGAGGGCGAGATCCACGCGAGGGGCGTCTGGCCCCTGACACGATGGGCGCCGTCCACTTTGATGTTCGAGCGAGCGCCGGTGCTGCAACGGGCCGGCTATTTCCATCAGGTGCTGAGCGGCGCCGACAATGAATACTGGTGGCGGCTGGTGCAGCTGTTCGGGCCGCGCCGCGCCGCCATATCGCGCACGCCCCTGATCCTCGGCGCGTGGCGCGCTGATTCTCTGACCGGAGCGAAGGACAGCGGTTTCGGGTCCGGGGGCTTTAATCTGGATCGGTTGATCTACTGGGAGCGGTGGTCCTTCTGGCACGCCCGCAATCTGCGCACCCCGGCCGCCCTGCGGCTGGAGCCCGGCGACCAACCCTTCCGGTCGCCGAAGAAGATCGTACTCTAGCCGGCGTGAGGCGGCGGCGCCTTTCGACCCTTTCCGATTGTTCACGTGCCTTTGAACACGCGCCTTGGCAGTATTGGGCATCAAGTCATCGCCGAGGGGTCATCCAATGCTTCGCATCCTGCTTATCGCCGCCATCGCCGCGCCGCTGCTGTCCGGCTGCATCATCATTTCCACCGACGAGCCCACCACGCGCGTCATCACCAGCAGCGACGAGTCGAACAACTGATGCGTGGTCTTGTTCTGATTCTGGCCGCCCCTCTGATGCTGGGCGGCTGCGTTATCTATTCCAGCGACAGCGGTGAGACGACGACGGTGCGCGCCGCCTCGACCAGCTCGATCGACCTGCAGCCGCGTGAACTGGAAAGCGTGCATGGCGTCCGGTTCGAGCGCGATCAGGCGGTGGTGCGCGTCACCTCCAACGGCTGCACCGAGAAGTCCGATTTCAGCGTTGAGATCGTGGATGGCGGCGCCATGGCCGGGGAAATGACCCTGGTCCGCACTGAAGCCGACCTCTGCCGCGCCTTGGTCGCCGAGGGCGTTGAGCTGTCCTGGACCTATGACGAGCTGGGCCTGGAGCGCGGCGCGGCCCTGGTTCTGGCCAACCCGCTGGTCGTGCCCTGAATACCGCGATTGGTCAGGCCTCGAACGGCCTGACCATTTCGGGCGGAATGCGGTGGGGCCGCATGGTTTTCGCGTCCACCAGGCACCATTCGGACAGGCCCTGTGCGCACAGGCGGCCCTCGCCGTCCTCGATGCGGACGTAGCGGTTGAAGCGCGGCCCCTGCGGATCGCCGACCCAGGTGCGGGCCACGGCTGTGGCGCCGGGGGGCAGGGGCCGGAAATAGTCCACCTCGTGGCGCAGGGCGACCCAGGACCATCGGGCCCGGTCTTCCGCGCTGAACAAGCTGTTCCAGTGGGCCGTGCCCGCTTCCTGCAGCCAGCTCACATAGACCACATTGTTGACGTGGCCGTTGTCGTCGATGTGTTCGCCCTTGATCGTCAGCGGCAGTGTGAAGACCTGGCGGTCCTCGCGCGGGGTCAGTTCCCGCCGCGCCACGGTCAGGCCTCGCCCAGGACCACGCCCTTTTCGGTCAGGGCCTGCTGAAGCTCGCCGGACTGAAACATCTCGCGCACGATGTCCGAACCGCCGACGAATTCGCCCTTCACATACAACTGCGGAATGGTGGGCCAGTCGGTGAAGGTCTTGATGCCGTCGCGCAGGGCCTCGTCCTGCAGCACGTCCACCCCCACGAACGGCGCGCCCACGTGATCCAGTATCTGCACGACCGCGGCCGAGAAGCCGCATCGGGGCGCATCTGGCGTGCCTTTCATGAACAGCACCACCGGATGCTCGGCCACGGTGGCGGCGATGAAGGCGTGGACGGGATTTTCGGTCGTATCGGTCACGGGATTTCGCCTGTGCAGGAGGAACCCGTCAGCTAGGGACCGATCAGGGCCGGGTCAAGGCAAGGGGAAATCCTTTGCCCTATCGCTCGCGTCGCGGACGCTCGCTGCTTGAGGGCTGTCAGGCCGCCGCCATGCGAACACGGGCCATCTCGATCTGGGCGCTGAGGCCTGGGGGCAGATCGCGCTCGGGCACGGCGGCCAGGGCTTCGATGCGATCAGCCGAGCCGGCGTCAACCATCACCGACGCCACCGACGGATCGGTCAGGGCGAAGGCCAGGCAGATGTGTTCGGCCTGCCAGCCGTGGGTCTGGTGCAGGAAGGCGAAGGTTCCGGCTCCCGCCAGCGGATCGTGTTTCGGCCGCCCGCCGCCCAAGCCGAAAAGACCCTTTTTGGGCTCATGCAGGACCTCGGCCTTTTTCACCGTGTCCAGTTCGCGGGGGAAATAGCCGTAGGCCATGACCGCCATGTCCTGTTCCAGCGCCGCGCGCATGCGGTGCTTGGTCTGCCAGGACGCGTTCACATGATAGGCGGTGGCCAGCACATCGAAGGCGCCGGTGGAGACATAGGCGTCCATCACATCGGTGTCCCCCGCCACGCCCAGCATGCGGACACGGCCCGAGGTGCGCTGCGCCTTAAGCGCGGTCAGCGCCGCCTGGGGCATCTCGTCCTCGCCCGGTTCGTCCAGCATGGCCAGGTCGATCCAGCCCAGACCGGAAGCGTGCAGCACCCGGTCGATGGAGCCCGTCAGGCCTTGCGGCGAGAAATCTCGTCCGCCCCGGCGGCCCTCGAAACGACCCAGACCTACCGAGACCTGAATCAGCTTGCGGTCCACCTGCGCCAGGGCCTCGCCCGCCGCTTCCGCCAGAACCGGATCGGCGGTGGTCAGGTGGAAGGTGTTGATGCCTGCCTCGAGCCCGGCGAACACCAGATCGTGGACCCGCGACGGGCCGCCGCCCAACGCGTCTGCGCCCACCTTCAGGGTGAGGGCGGAAACCGCCGAGCCGGACCGGCCGAATGGACGATAGCGCATGGTTCAGGCTCCCTCGGGTGCGCTGGTCTCCAGCGCCAGGGCGTGAAGTTCGCCGCCCATCTTGCCCTTCAGCGCCGCATAGACGGCCTGATGCTGTTTCACCCGCGACTGCCCGGCGAAGGCGGCGGAAACGATGCGCGCGCGATAATGATCGCCGTCGCCGGCCAGATCCTGAATTTCGATCTCGGCGTCGGGAAACGCCTCGCGCAGATGCTGTTCCAGCGCCTCGACAGGCATGGGCATGGGAAATCGGCCTCCGAATAACGACGTTAAGGATGCCCGATAATCCTTAAGGGGCGGCTTACGCGATCGGTCAGGACGCGGCGGGTCAGTCCGTGCTGTCGTTCTGGAATTGATTCAGCTGGTGCATGCGTTCGTGCAGGACGGTCATAATGCCGATCCCGTTGCCGGAAAGCACCCGCCAGTAGACGTAATGCCGCTCATACCGGGTGTAGAAGCCTTCCACACCGAACTCCGCCGGAATGGCGCGCCAGACCACACGGCGGGCGGCGATGTCTTCAAAACAGGCGAACAGGCCCCTGATGTATCGCTCGGCCTGCGCTGCGCCCCAGGTGGTCCGAGTGTGAACCAGTATCTCGTCCAGGCGCCGCGCGGCCGATGGCGAGATGCGTACGTCCGGCATCCACCTAGACCGCTGCGCGGCGCAGGATCACATCGTCGGCGGTCAGAGGGCGATAGCTGTCTTCCGGGGCGCTGAAAGCGGCGTGCAACTCAGCCTTCAGCCGCGAGAACCGTTCCGCCTCGACCCGTTCCTTGTCACGGCGGATCAGGTCGCGCACGTATTCGCTGACATTCTCATAGGCGCCGTCCGCACCGACGTTGTCGGCGACGAAATCGCTCAGGGGACCGCTGACCCGCACGTTGAGCGTCATGGGATTCGACATGTGGGCCTCCTTGTCCTCAATTTAAGGGATTTTGTGGACAAGGCAAGATTGTCAGCCGTTGATCCACCCCGGCATCCAGCCTTCGTGTTTCGCGCGCAGGTCCTTCAGAGGAATGCTGAACAGTCCCTTCGAGGCGAAGTCGGTTCCTTCGGCGCGGCCCACGACCGAGGCATGGAGACCGCCGGCGCGCGCCGCCGCGATCAACTCCTCGGCGTCCTGAACCGCGACCAGATAGCGGGCCTGATCCTCGGCGAAGAGCAGGATGTGGGCGTGCTGCTCGCTGGTGGCGTCCAGAACGACGCCGGTGTCCGACGCCAGGGCCAGGTCCGCCGCCGCGCCGATCAGGCCGCCGTCGGACAGGTCGTGGACCACGGTCAGCTTGCCCGCCTCGATCAGCCCGCGCACGAAGTCGCCGGTCCTGCGCTCCAGCGCCAGGTCCACCGGCGGCGGCGCCCCGTCCTCACGGCCCAGCACCTCGCGCAGATAGATGGAGGCGCCCAGTTCGCCGTGGGTGTCGCCGATCAGGACCAGCGTGTCCCCCTCGACCATGCCGGCGAAACCGGTGGTCACGTCATAGTTGGGCAGCAGGCCGACCGCGCCCACGGTCGGGGTGGGGGGAATGGCGACGCCGTTGGTCTCGTTGTAGAGCGACACGTTCCCGCTCACGACCGGGAAGTCCAGGGCGGCGCAGGCCTCGGCCATGCCGTCGATGGCCCGCACGATCTGGCCCATGATCTCCGGGCGCTGAGGGTTGCCGAAGTTCAGGTTGTCGGTGATGGCGATGGGGCGGCTACCCACGGCCGTCAGGTTGCGCCACGCCTCGGCCACCGCCTGCTTGCCGCCTTCATAGGGATCGTTCTGCACATAGCGGGGGGTGCAGTCGCTGGTGACCGCCAGACCCTTGTCCGTGCCGTGAACCCGGACCACGCCGGCGTCCGCGCCGGTGGCGGAATCCTGGATGGTGTCGGCCATCACGTGGCGGTCGTACTGCTCCCAGATCCAGCGCTTGGACGCCATGTCGGGGCAGGCGATGACCTTGATCACCGCCTCGGTCCAGTCGGCGGGAGCAGGCACGTCCTTGGGGTCGATGCGCGGGTGCAGGGCCGGCTGTGTCCACGGCCGGTCATACAGGGGCGCGTCGTCGAACAGGGGCGCCAGCGGCACGTCGCAGACCACCTCGCCCTTGTGCTTCAGCACCAGATGGCCGGTGTCGGTGGTCTTGCCGATGACGGCGGCGTCCAGACCCCATTTCTCGAAGATGCGGCGGCCGTCGTCCTCCCGACCCGGCTTGAGCACCGCCAGCATGCGCTCCTGACTTTCGGACAGCATCATCTCATAGGCGGTCATGCCCTCTTCGCGCTGGGGCACCTGATCCAGGTCCAGCTCGACGCCGACGCCGCCCTTGCCCGCCATCTCCACGGAGGAGGAGGTCAGGCCCGCCGCGCCCATGTCCTGGATGGCGGCCACGGCGCCGGAGGCCATCAGCTCCAGCGTCGCCTCGATCAGCAGCTTTTCGGCGAACGGGTCGCCCACCTGCACCGTCGGGCGCTTGGCGTCGGACTCGTCGTCGAACTCGGCCGAGGACATGGTGGCGCCGTGGATGCCGTCCCGCCCGGTCTTGGAGCCGAAATAGACCACCGAATGGCCCGCCGCCGGGGCGGCCGAATAGAAGATCGAGTCCGCCTTGGCCACGCCCACGCACATGGCGTTGACCAGAATGTTTCCGTTGTAGCCCCGGTGGAAATTGGTCTCGCCCGCCACGGTGGGCACGCCCACGCAGTTGCCGTAGCCGCCGATGCCGGCCACCACGCCGGTGACGAGGCGGCGGGTCTTCTCGTGCTCCGGATCGCCGAAGCGCAGGGCGTTCAGCAGAGCCACCGGCCGCGCGCCCATGGTGAAGACGTCGCGCATGATGCCGCCGACGCCCGTGGCCGCGCCCTGATAGGGCTCGATGAAGGACGGATGGTTATGGCTCTCCATCTTGAAGATGCAGGCGTCGCCGTCGTCGATGTCGATGACCCCGGCGTTCTCGCCCGGGCCGCAGATCACACGGGGGCCCTTGGTGGGGAACTTGCCCAGATGGATCTTGGACGACTTGTAGGAGCAGTGCTCGGACCACATCACCGAGAAGACGCCCAGCTCCACCTGATTGGGCTCTCGGCCCAGGCGATCCAGGACGACCTGATATTCGTTTTCGGCCAGGCCGTATTCGGCGGCCAGTTCGGCCATGGTGGGGGTGTGCGCGCTCATGGGCGCGCTTCTAGCGTCCCCGGGGAGTCGTGTCAGCCTCTCGTGTACGTCAGCGCGCGATGTCGCGCTTCAGGCGGAACACCAGGATCAATGAGACGATCAGAACCAGCAGGGAGGCGGCGAGGGCGCTGAAGCCCAGCAGGGGGTTGCGCTCCTGCTCGGCCACGAACACCGCCATCAGGCCCCAGGCGATGGGCAGGGGATAGGCCATCAGGCGCAGGCGCCAAGTCACCAGCAGGGCGGCGGCCACGACGACGGCTACGGCCAGCAGGGCCCAGCCGGTGGGCGGCAGGCCCGGCGGCAGGGCGTCGTTCGCGGTGGCGACGGTCAGGACGTTCGCCGCCGTGGCGATGGTCAGCCATCCGGCCAGCAGGCCCAGCGGCCAGGCGATCAGCCATCGGTCCGAATCCCGGGTCGGCGCCGCGCGGATCAATTGGGTGCTCATCAGCATCGGCGCGACCAGCACCAGCCCCGAGCCGGCGATCAGCACGATGGTGGCCGCGTCCCAGCCCGCGGCCGAGGCGATGACCCACAGGCCGATGCCGAACATGGCCGCCGCCGACGGCCAGCCCATTCGGCTGAGCAGCTGGCTCTCGCCGGTGCGCGGCAGCACCTGCCACACGCCATAGGCGATCAGCCAGGTGTAGATCAGGCCCCAGATGGTGAAGGCGTAGCTGGCCACCCGCAGGGTCTGGTCGCCATCGGCCGAGAACTCGGCCGGGCTCTGCCCCCAACCCAGCAGAATCTGACCGTATCCGATGATCGGCGCGAACAGGGCCGCGGCCAGCACGATGAAGCGGCGGGTTTGCTGGGTTGGCGTGGGGCGAATGATGGAGGACATGGGGGCGCTCCGGCGTGAAAATGGAAGCTTTGCTGAACTACGCGCGCGGGGGCTGAAAGGTTGCCGCCGGCGCGCCGGAACATTCATCACGGCCCCCGGTTGCCTTGGCGGACGGCGGATGGTCCGCCCGAACGGAGATCGCCATGACCGACACCAAAGCCACCCCCGAAGACCCCCACTTCGAAACCGACGAAGTCCAGGCCGATCGTGCCCGCCAGCAAGGGCTGGGCGTGGGCGAACGCGAACTGCAGGCCCAGCGCGACCCCGGTGGCGTTCAGCCCGTTGATGCGGACGAGCGCCTCGCTGACGAGAACGATACGGTGGAGCGCATCGACGAGTCCATCGGCGTCCAGGGCCAGGCGAGCCCCGCGTCCGGAACCGGCGCCTGACGCCTAGTCCGCTGCGAACAGCGCCTCGGCCGCCAGCACCATGGCGGTCACCCCGGCGGTGACGGAGGGCTCTGGTTCGATGCGGAAGAAGGGCGAGTGGTGGGACGACGCCGTCTCCAGCTCGCCCTGAGCCGTGCCGCCCACGGCGAAATAGACCCCGCGCACGCCCGTGCCCGGGGCGATGAAATAGGAGAAGTCCTCCGCCCCCATGCCCTCGCGCGGGCGATCGATCAGGATGTCCTCGCCCATGCCCGTCGCGATGGCGGAGCGCACAATGGCGGCGGTTGGGGTGTCATTGATGGTTGGGGGTGTGGTCTGTGTCTCTGACCGCGTGACCACCGGCAGCAGGTCTTCCGGCACCCCCAGCGCCACCGCCGTGCCCCGCGCCACCCGGTCGATGCCGTCGAGAAGCTGCTCGCGCACCTCGAAATCGTCCGATCGCACCGTCAGTTGAAGGTCCACCCGGTCCGGGATGATGTTGTGCTTGATGCCGCCGTGGATGGACCCGACCGTGATGACGCCGGGGCTTAGGGGCGCGATTTCGCGGCTGACCACCGATTGCAGCGACACCACGATCTGACTGGCCACCAGGATCGGGTCCACGCCCATGTGGGGCGAGGCGCCGTGGGCCCCCACGCCCCGCACGGTGATGTCCACGCTGTCCGAGCTGGAATAGGCGATGGCCTCGGGCACCATGATGCGTCCGGCCTCAAGCCCCGAGGCCACGTGGAAGGCGACGGCGTAATCCGGTTTCGGGAACCGCTCGTACAGCCCATCCTCCATCATGGTGCGGGCGCCGGAGATGGTCTCCTCCGCGGGCTGGGCGATCAAAATCAGGGTGCCGGACCAGTTGTCCCGCCGCGCCTGCATCTGGCGGGCCGTACCCACAAGAGCGGTGATGTGCACGTCGTGGCCGCAGGCGTGCATGACCGGCTTCTCGGTTCCGTCGTGGTCCACCTGCCGCGCTGTGGAGGCGTTGGCCAGACCGGAATCTTCCGCGATGGGCAGCCCGTCCATGTCGGCGCGCAGCATGACGGTGGGCCCGTCGCCGTTGCGCAGGATCGCCACGACCCCGTGACCGCCGACGCCGGTGGTCACCTCATAACCCAGCGCCTCCAGCTCCTGCGCCATGCGCGCGGCGGTCTGGACCTCCAGCCCCGACAGCTCCGGATTGCGGTGGAAGTGGTCCCACAGCGCCGCCAGATTGGCCTGATAGTCCTGCGCCACCGCCCGCTCCAGCGCTGCGTCCTGCGCGAAGACGGGCGAGGCGAGGGCGGCCGCGCAGGCCGCCAGCATCAGCAGTCGTTTCATGGTTCAGCCCCTGTCTGTTCGACAGGGACTGTAGCCCAGCCGCAGGGCGAGGCAATCTCCGCGTCTGCCTGCTCGATACGCCTGATCAGGCCTTGAGCAGCATGTCCGCGCCCACCACGCCGCTGACGGCCAGCGTTGCGACCACATAGGCGACGATGTTGGTTTTCCCCGACACGCCCAGGCGACGGGCGCCGATCCAGACCAGGCCGACCAGGACCAGAACCGTGACCACGGGCAGGGTCCATGTTCCCAGACCGAAGGCCAGGCTGAGGCGGGCCTCATCATTGGGATTCATGATCGTGATGACGGCCGCCATGAAGCGCATGAAGGCTGCGGCGTAGAGGACAGCATAGGCCGCGAGGCTCTCGCGAGCGAGGACCAGCGCCAGAGCGACCAAGGCCTGCAGGGCGGTGACGGCGGGCCCGCCGGCAGTGATCAGCAGGCGATGGTCGTCCGGGACCGCGCCTCGGACGCCCGCGCTGTTCAAGCCGTAATAGGCCTCATGGCCGAGTAGTTCACCGACCGCCCAGTGCCCCGCCTCGTGAAGGGCGAAGGTGAGGATCACCGCCACGAACAGCCAAATCTGGAAGCCCCAGTTGATCCGTTTTTCCGTCGCCATGCGCCATCCCCCAAATGCGAAGGGCAGGGAACACAGGCGCCGGCGGGGCGTCCAGTTGAGCTTTGATCACGCGTACCCCTGCAACGGCCGCACATCCAGCTCGCCGGCCTTGATGGCGGCGATGGCCTGGGCGGAGGCGAGGGCGGCGGGGGTGGTGGTGTAGTAGGGGATCTTCATCATCAGGGCCGTGCGGCGGATGGAGAAGCTGTCCGACAGGGACTGCTTGCCCTCGGTGGTGTTGAACACCAGCTGGACCTCGCCGTTCTTCATGGCGTCGACGATGTGGGGACGGCCCTCCAGCACCTTCTTGACCAAGCCTACCTCCAGGCCCTGTTCGGTCAGATAGGCGTGGGTGCCGCCGGTGGCGAGGATCGAGAAGCCCTGCTCGATCAGCTTCTTCACCGCGCCCAGGATGAACGGCTTGTCGTCATTGCGCACCGAGACGAAGGCGCAGCCCGAGGTGGGCAGGATGGTGCCGCCGCCCAGCTGCGACTTGGCGAAGGCGCGGGCGAAGGCGCCCTGCATGTCCGCCTCGTCCTCGCGCTTCCAGTCCAGACCCATGACCTCGCCGGTGGAGCGCATCTCCGGGCCCAGCACCGTGTCGACGCCTGCGAACCGGGCGAACGGGAACACCGCCTCCTTCACCGCGATGTGGTCGTAGGGTTTGTGCTTCAGCCCGAAGGAGGAAAGCTTTTCGCCCGCCATGACCTTGGCGGCGATGGCGGCGACAGGCTCGCCGATGGTCTTGGCCACGAAGGGCACGGTCCGGCTGGCGCGCGGATTGACCTCCAGAACAAAGATGCGGGGATGGTCGCTGTGCGGCTCCTCGATGGCGAACTGCACGTTCATCAGGCCGCGCACCTTCAGGGCTTTCGCCATTTCGGTGGTCTGGCGCATCAGCTCGGCCACCACCGCCTCGGACAGCGAGTAGGGGGGCATGGAGCAGGCGCTGTCGCCCGAGTGGACGCCGGCTTCCTCGATGTGCTCCAGCACGCCCGCCACGAACACGTCGTCGGCGTCGCAGATGGCGTCCACGTCCACTTCGGTGGCGCGGTTCAGATAGTGGTCGATCAGGACCGGGTCGTCGCCCGAGACCTTCATGGCCTCATGGACGTAGCGGTCCAACTGCTCGCGATCATGCACGATCATCATGCCTCGGCCGCCCAGCACGTAGGAGGGGCGCAGCACAACCGGATAGCCCACCTCCTCGGCCTTCTCCGCCGCTTCCTCGGCAGACCGGGCCAGGCCGTTGGGCGGCTGTTGCAGGCCGATGTCATGCAGCATCTTCTGGAACCGCTCGCGGTCCTCGGCCAGGTCGATGGAGTCCACGCTGGTGCCCAGGATCGGCACGCCGTCTTCTTCCAGCGCATTGGCCAGCTTCAGCGGCGTCTGGCCGCCGAACTGCACCACAACCCCGATCAGGTCGCCCTTGGAGCGCTCCACACCGATCAGTTCCAGCACGTCCTCGGCGGTCAGCGGCTCGAAATACAGCCGGTCGGAGGTGTCGTAGTCGGTGGAGACCGTCTCCGGGTTGCAGTTGACCATGATCGACTCCACCCCGATGTCGGCGAAGGCGAAGGCCGCGTGACAGCAGCAGTAGTCGAACTCGATGCCCTGGCCGATGCGGTTCGGCCCGCCGCCGAGGATGATCGCCTTCCGGCGGTCCGACGGCGCGGCCTCGCAGGCCGGGACCTGGCCCAGGGCGCCGGTCTCATAGGTCGAATACATATAGGCCGTGGCGCTGGCGAACTCGGCCGCGCAGGTGTCGATGCGTTTGAACACCGGGCGGACGGACAGGCCCCGGCGGGCGTCGCGTACGGCCTTCTCGGTGGTCCCGGTCAGCGAGGCCAGGCGGGCGTCGGAAAAGCCCATGCCCTTCAGGCGGCGGAAATCGGCGGCGTCGGTCGGCAGGCCCTTGACCCGCACATGGCCTTCCTCGCGCACGATCTCGGCGATCTGGCGCAGGAACCAGGGTTCATAGGAACAGGCGGCCTGCACTTCCTCGACGTTCAGCCCGTGGCGGAAAGCCTGGGCGATGACGCGGATGCGGTCCGGCGTTGGCAGACCCAGGGCGCGCACCACGGCGCCCTTGATGGCGGCTTCGTCCTCGGCCCCCGTCACGCCGTCGATCTCGATCTCGTCGAAGCCGTTCAGTCCGGTCTCCAGCCCGCGCAGGGCCTTCTGCATGGACTCCTTGAAGGTCCGGCCGATGGCCATGACCTCGCCCACCGACTTCATGGAGGTGGACAGCATCGGCTCGGCGCCCGGGTACTTCTCGAAGGCGAAGCGCGGGATCTTGGTGACCACATAGTCGATGGACGGCTCGAAGCTGGCCGGGGTCACCATGGTGATGTCGTTGGTCAACTCGTCCAAGGTGTAGCCGACCGCCAGGCGGGCCGCGACCTTGGCGATTGGGAAGCCCGTGGCCTTGGACGCAAGCGCCGACGAACGCGACACGCGCGGGTTCATCTCGATGACGACCATGCGGCCGTCCTTGGGATTGATCGCCCACTGGACGTTCGACCCGCCGGTCTCCACCCCGATCTCGCGCAGCACATTGATCGAGCCGGTGCGCATCCGCTGATATTCCTTGTCGGTCAGCGTCAGGGCCGGGGCCACGGTGATGGAGTCGCCGGTGTGGACGCCCATGGGGTCCACGTTCTCGATGGAGCAGACGATGATGCAGTTGTCCGCATGGTCGCGGACCACCTCCATCTCATACTCCTTCCAGCCCAGCACCGATTCCTCGATCAGCACCTCGGTGGTGGGGGACAGGTCCAGCCCGCGCTCCACGATCTCGCGGAACTCCTCCACATTATAGGCGATGCCGCCGCCGGTGCCGGCCAGGGTGAAGCTGGGGCGGATGATGGCCGGCAGGCCCACGAAGGCCAGGGCGTCCTCGGCCTCGTCGATGTGGTGCACGGCCTTGGAGCGCGGGCTTTCCAGTCCCAGCTTGTCCATGGCGTCGCGGAATTTCTGGCGGTCCTCGGCCTTGTCGATGACGTCGGCGCGGGCCCCGATCATCTCCACGCCCAGCCGCTTCAGCGCGCCCGAGGCGTCCAGCGCCAGGGCTGTATTCAGCGCCGTCTGGCCGCCCATGGTGGGCAGCAGGGCGTCGGGCCGCTCCTTCTCGATGATCTTCTCGACCATCTCCGGCGTGATCGGCTCGATATAGGTGGCGTCGGCCACCTCCGGGTCGGTCATGATGGTGGCCGGGTTCGAGTTGACCAGGATCACCCGGTACCCCTCGGCCTTCAGCGCCTTGCACGCCTGCACGCCCGAATAGTCGAACTCGCACGCCTGCCCGATCACGATGGGCCCCGCGCCGATGATCAGGATGGACTTGATGTCTTTGCGTTTGGGCATGGGCGCCTACTCAGTTCGTCACGACCGCGCACTCCCAGCCGTCATAGTCCAGCTGGAAGGCCGCGGCCCAGGATTGCATCATGGCGGAGACGGAGGCGAAAGACGCCTCGTCCACCGGGATCGTAGTTTCGAGAATGGTGGTTTCGTCCTGACCCCGTGTCAGGAACCCGGCCCGCCGGGCCACCTCGTTCAGGTCCTCGTGTGCCCCGGCGCCATGGAAATAGAACAGGGTGTGACGCGGCGTCCGACCGCTGTCGCCGTGCTCGCCCAGGGCGGCGCGCACCATGGCGTCGCGCTCTTCATGGCTGGGGGCGTCGGACAAGGCGGTTCTGGCTCCGGGTTTCACGCGCGCGAACGCCCGCGCCGGGGCGGGGCGAGACGATGAGGTTGTCGGTTAAGCGGCCCGTTTAAGCGGCTTCAGCGACTGGCACAAGCGGATTAGGCGAGGCCTGTAACGAAGAACACTGTTCGCCAACTTTTCGCCATCTACCTAAAACTTTAGAAGATTTCGTCCAAAAAAGTTGCGTTTAGGACAAGATGACGCCTAGTTGCCGCCCACATCCACACCGCAATCTTGAATAACACCGTTCGGAGTCAATGAATGTCCTCACGTCGTCGTCTTAAGCAGACCACTTGTCTTATTGGCGGAGTTTTCGCCGCTGTGATGGTGGGCACGCCCGCCTTGTCGCAGGAACAGACGGTGGCGGGCGAGGACGAGCCCCAAGTGACGGCGGTCGAGGAGATCGTCATCACCGGTTCGCGCATCCGGTTGGCGGACTATGTGCAGTCGAACCCTGTGGTGTCGGTGACGTCCGAACAGATCGAATACTCCGGCGTCACTAACGTGACCGATTTCATGAGCGACTATCCCGCTTTGGTGGGTTCGTTCAACAATCAGGAATCGGCCGATACGGGCGGGCAGGTCTCGGTGGGCCTGAACCTTCTCAACCTTCGTGGCCTGGGCACGAATCGGACCCTCGTTCTGATCGACGGCCGTCGCCACGTGGCCTCCGACCCGGGTTCGGCCGCCATCGACACCAACACCATTCCCGTGGCGCTGATCGAGCGGGTGGAGGTGCTGACCGGCGGCGCCTCGGCCATCTACGGCGCCGACGGCGTGTCCGGCGTGGTCAACTTCGTGATGAAGGATGACTTCGAGGGCATCGACCTGCGCGCCCAGACCGGCTGGTCGGACGAAGGCGGCGGCGACCGTCACTTCGTCAGCGGCCTGATCGGTGAGAACTTTCTGGACGGCCGTCTCAATCTGACTTTCGGCTTCGAATGGGCCGAGGACGAGGCTCTGTCGCCCAACGACCGCTCCTACACTCGTATCGGACAGCGTGAGACGTTGGCCGCCAACCCCGACGACCTCGCCGATGATCCGAACGTGCCGGACTACATCCTGCAACGAAATGTCCGTTATCCGGACACCTCGCTGGGCGGCTCCGTCTACACGGACCTGGACTTCAACGATGAGCTGTACGGCTTCGACTACCAGGGCGACGGCCAGCTTTGGGAAAGCGGCCAGCTGACCAACGACTTCACCGTCATTGGCGGTTCCGGTTCGCTGCTGGACGTGTTCCAGGACGAGATCCTGCCGGCCCAGGACCGCATGGCCTTCAATACCAGCGGCCGCTACGACTTCGCGCCGCGTCATTCGTTCTTCTTCGAAGGCAAATTCGTCCGCATCGAGACGGGCTTCAACGCTCAGCCGACCTATGACTTCGGCTACGGCGAGGCGGGCGAGTACGTTTACACCGGCCTGTGGACCGGCATCGACAATCCGTTCATGCCCGACGCGATCCGCGAGGACGCCCTGACCAACCCCACGGGCCTCGGCAATCCGGGCAACGCGGCCCTGCTGGGAGTCGATCCCGGCGTGTTCGTGCAGCGCGACAACCTGGACTTCGGTTTCACCGGTCGCGATATCACCCGTGACACCTTCCGCACCGTGGTCGGTCTGGAAGGCGATATCGGCGACAGCGGCATGCGCTATGAAGTGTCGTATGTCTGGGGCAAGACCGAGACGGAATCCACCTATCTGAATAACCGTCTGAACGACCGGTTCCTGGCCGCCATCGACGTGGTGGACGGCCCGAACGGCCCCGTCTGCCGCAGCGATCTGGACCCGTCGTCGTATCTCGACAATCCGAACGTCGACAGCCGCGTCGGCGCGCGCACCTTCACGCCGGGCGCCGCCAGCGGCTGCGTGCCGCTGAACATTTTCGGCAACGGTTCGCCGTCTCAGGAAGCCCTGGACTGGATCCACGTGGACTCGCTACAGACCGCAGAGATCGAGCAGCGTGTGTTCAGCGCCTTCGTGACGGGCGACAGCGCCGCCTGGTTCAACCTGCCGGGCGGACCCCTGTCGTTCGCCGTGGGCATGGAGCAACGCTTCGAAAGCAGTGAGAGCCGCGTTTCCGACCTGGAGGCCCTTGGTCAATCCGTGCGTGACGAGCTGGACCCGGAGAATGATCCGGCGCTGGCCTATGACGTTTCGTGGTCGGGCGCCGGAGTCGACAGCAGCGGGGCGTTCGACGTCTCGGAAGTCTTCGTCGAATTCAACGCCCCGCTTCTCAGCGATCTGCCCTTCATTCAGGAGCTGAATCTGGATGCGGCCTATCGCTACTCGGACTACTCCACCGCTGGGTCGACCGACACCTGGAAGCTGGGCGCGCGCTGGCGTCTGAACGACTGGATCATGTTCCGCGCCACCGAGGCCCGTTCGGTGCGTGCGCCGAACATCAGTGAGCTGTTCCTGCCGCGCACCCAGACGTTCGCCCTGCTGGATGATCCGTGTGACACCGACAACCAGAACCTGGGCACGGACAACCGTCAGGCCAACTGCTCCGCCGAACTGAGCTCGCTGGGGTTCGACCCGAATAATTTCGACAACACGTCGTCGTCTTCCATCGAGGGCATCGTCGGGGGCAACCCGGACCTGGAGGCCGAGGAAGCCGACACCTTCACCGCCGGTTTCGTTTTCACGCCCCAGTTTGCGCCGGGCTTCTCGCTGGCGCTGGACTACTATGACATCGACCTGACCAACGCGATCCAGTTCTTCCAGGCGCAGACGGTCGTGGATCAGTGCTATGATCTGCCCCAGCCGAACCAGTTCTGCGACCTGATCGGCCGCAATGAGACGAACGGCTTCATCAACTACTTCGAGCAGTCGGCGGTGAACGTCGCGTCGTACCAGACCTCCGGCTACGACATGACGATCCGTTACAACCTGAACCCGCTTGATTTCGGCATCGAGCAGGACATCGGGCGGTTCAACTTCGCCTTGGCGGCGACGAAGCTGGAAGAGCTGGTTTTCGTCGAGCTGGACACGCCGGACGAGCAACTGGGCTTCCCCGGCGCACCGGAGTGGGTCGCCACCTTCGACGCCCTTTGGCAGTGGCGTGACTTCGCGGTGAACTACGGTTTCACCTACTATGATGAAACCTACCGCATTGATCCGCAGACCCTTGCTGCCGAGCCGGACTACGTCGAGGACCAGTTCCGCATGTACTCGGCGCGAGAGCAGCACGACATCCAGGCGCGCTGGAACGTCAACGACAGCTTCACCCTCTACGGCGGCGTGAACAATTTCACGAACCAGGAGCCGGACCGCGGCAGCGCGGTCTATCCGATCGGGGCCCTGGGCCGCTTCTTCTACGTGGGCGGCAGCATGAGTCTCGGTGCGGTCGGCGACGCGCTGTTCTGGCGCTGAGTCTGATCGGCTGAGTGACAAAGGGCGGGGCCGAAAGGTCCCGCCCTTTTTCTATGGTCAGCGGCCCTGGGTCGTTCCCTCTACCCACGGCGGGACCTCGGTGATCACCTCCAGCGCGGCGAACCTCGGCTCGTCCTCCGGCGCGTCGGCCAGTTCGTGGGCCCAGGTGACGGCGTAGGGGATGTGGGCGGCCCAGGCGCCGGCCTGAAGGGCGGGCAGCACGTCGGACTTCATGGAGTTGCCCACCATGGCCGCCTGCTGCGCGCCCGTGCCGTGACGGCGGAAGGCGCGGTCATAGACCTCGGCGGTCTTCTCGGACACGATCTCCACGCCCGAGAACAGGTCGCCCAGGCCCGAGGCGGCCAGCTTGCGTTCCTGATCCATCAGGTCGCCCTTGGTGATGAGCACCAGCCGGTACTGCTCCGACAGCCGGTTCAGGGTCTCGGCCACCCCCGGCAGGGTCTCCACCGGGTGGGACAGCATCTCGCGGCCGGCGGCCAGAATCTCGCTGATGACTCGCGGTGGGGGCGCGCCATCGGTCAGTTCCATGGCCGTCTCGATCATCGACAGGGTGAAACCCTTGATGCCGTAGCCGTAAAGGCGAAGGTTGCGCTGCTCCGTCGCCGCCAGTCGGGCGTCGATGCGGTCGCGGTCATGGTGCTCTGACAGCAAGTCGGCGAACCGGTCGTGGGTCAGCCGGAAGATGGCTTCGTTGTGCCAGAGGGTGTCGTCGGCATCCAGGCCGATGGTGGTGATGGGCATGATCGCTCCCTATCATGGTGGCGGAACGGGCGAAAAGCGGGAGGCGATAATGCGTGCGGTGGTGATCGGGGCGTCAGGGGGAATCGGCGGCGCGCTGGCTTCGCGGCTGGCGGCCGACGAGCGGTATGAGGCGGTGTTCGGTGTGTCCCGCTCGGGCCGCGCCCCGGATGGCGTCACAGCCTTGCAGGCCGACATCACCGATCTGGCGTCGTTGGAAGCGGCTGCGGCGGCGGTCGGGGAGCCGGTGGACCTGTGCATCGTGGCGACCGGAGTCCTGCATGACGGCTTCCAGCCCGAGCGTAGCTGGCGAGCCCTCGATCCCGAGCACCTGAGAAGGGATTTTGAGATCAACGCGATGGGCCCGGCCCTGGCGGCGCGGGCCTTCCTGCCGCTGGCGCCGCGACAGGGCAGGGCGGTGTTCGCGGCCCTGTCGGCGCGGGTGGGCAGCATCGGCGACAACCGGCTGGGCGGCTGGCACAGTTATCGGGCGTCCAAGGCGGCCCTGAACATGATCCTGAAGACCCTGTCGGTGGAGCTGGCCCGCACCCACCCGGGCATGATCTGTGTCGGCCTGCATCCCGGCACAGTGGACACAGCGCTGAGCGAGCCGTTCCAGAAGGGCGTGGCGCCGGACAAGCTGTTCTCAACCGACCATTCCGCATTCTGTCTGCTGGGTGTGATCAATGGGCTGAAACAGTCCGATTCCGGCTTCGTGTTCGACTGGAAGGGTGACCGCATAACGGAATAACCGCGTTTGCTAACCGCGATTCTTCACCGCGTTTCTTAGCGTTACGTTCCGTTTTCCATGGCAGATTTTCCGGCTTCATGAACCCGCATCACGTGGGGAAATGATGCTGGGAGACATTGTGATGGCTTACCCGACGGGGCATTCGCTCCCGGCGGGATTGAGCGACACGCAAGCCGGGGCGGATGGGGACCGCCCGGTTGAAGCGCGCAGCTTCAGTCCCGCTGGGACCAAGAGTTTGACATTTCCTTTGGTCACCGACGCTCGACGCGAGCTGACGGTGACCCTGGCCGCGAAGCCGGTCTTTGATCTTGTTCAGAAGAACCATGTGGGGGCCCGGCTGGGCCGCACCGTACGCCGGGCCGGGGGCGAAAGCGCCCTGGCCGGGATGCACCGTGTCCGGCTGGAAGTGGCCGACCTGAAACGCATCGACGTGGAGACCCTGCGTCACGGCGTGGGACTGCTGGACCTGCCGGGCGGCGCGACAGGCGTGGCCCCGGCCTTCTGGCGCACGGTGGCGTCGTCGGCGGGGCGGTTCTCGCTGCTGTACACCGGGCTCGCGGCTGATGTGGACGCCGGCCTGCTGCTGGTGGAAATCATGGGCGTGGACATGCGCGCCACCGCAGAGGATGTCCGCGCCGCTCTCGATCACCTGGGCGCTCAGCGACGAGGGGTGATTGTCCATGCCCCGCCCGAGCCGGGCATGATCGCCCGACTGGCGCCGGTGCAGCCTCGCTGTGTCTCGCTGGACTTCGCCGGAGTGGAGACCGAGAGCGCCGTGGACTGGCGCGCCGCAGCCGAGCTGATCGCCCAGGCGAGGGGGGTCGCGCATGACGTGCTGCTGGTCAATCTGCCGCCATCGCGAGGTGAGGCCGCCGCCGCAGCGGGTGCGACGCACGCGGTCTTCTGCGACATGGGGCGACTGACCGTCTGACACGCCGGCGACGCTTGACCTGCGAGTTGCGAATCCATAGGAACGCGGCCGTTTGCCATCGGGGTCGGTTCGGCCCATGAAGGCCGCGTCCACAGTCCCAGGAGCCCGCCATGACCACCCTGCTGCCCGGCGCCACCGGCGTGCTCGCCCTGGCTAATGGAACCGTGCTTCAGGGCGTCGGCGTCGGCGCGACGGGATCGGCCCTGGGCGAGGTGGTCTTCAACACCGCCATGACCGGCTATCAGGAGATCCTGACGGACCCCAGCTACATGAAACAGGTGCTCGTCTTCACCTTTCCCCACGTGGGCAATGTGGGGACCAACGCCGAGGATGTGGAGCAGATCGGCGACGGCGGGGCAGGGACCGCGGCCGTGGGCGCGGTGTTCCGC
The DNA here is from genome assembly GCF_047617075.1 of Brevundimonas sp. GTDB lineage: Bacteria > Pseudomonadota > Alphaproteobacteria > Caulobacterales > Caulobacteraceae > Brevundimonas. The sequence continues at coordinate 191,548 of NZ_JBLGCI010000004.1, read as the reverse complement.
GACCTGCCCACCGACCCGGCCAACTGGCGCAGCGGCGACGGCTTCGACGCCTGGATGAAGAAGCGCGGCGTGGTGGGGCTGGCGGGCGTGGACACCCGCGCCCTGACCGCCGCCATCCGCGACAGCGGCTCGCCCCACGGCGTTATCGCCCATGACCCGGAGGGCCGGTTCGATCTGGACGCCCTGATCGCCCAGGCCCGCGAATGGTCCGGTCTTGTGGGCCTCGACCTGGCCAAGGACGCGTCGTGCCTGCAGGCCTTCGACTGGAGTGAAGGGACCTGGGAATGGCCCGAGGGCTATGTCGCCGGTGAGGGCCGCCGCAACGAGGTGGTGGTCGTGGACTATGGCGTGAAGCGCAACATCCTGCGCGCCCTGGCCGCCACCGGCGCGAAGATCACGGTTGTGCCCGCCACCACCACGGCCGAGGAAATCCTGGCCCGCAATCCCGACGGCGTCATGCTGTCCAACGGCCCCGGTGACCCGGCGGCCACCGGCGAATATGCGGTGCCGGAAATCAAGAAGCTGGTCGACAGCGGCAAGCCCGTCATGGGCATCTGCCTGGGCCACCAGATGCTCGCCCTGGCCCTGGGCGCGAAGACGGTCAAGATGGATCAGGGCCACCACGGCGCCAACCATCCGGTCAAGGACGTCACCACCGGCAAGGTGGAGATCGTCTCCATGAACCACGGCTTCACCGTCGACCGCGACACCCTGCCCGAGGCCGTCACCGAAACCCACGTCAGCCTGTTCGACGGCACCAACTGCGGCATCGCCCTGAAGGACCGCCCCGTCTTCGGCGTCCAGCACCACCCCGAAGCCTCCCCCGGCCCGGCCGACAGCCTCTACCTGTTCGACCGCTTCGCCGAACACATGGATGCGGCGCGGGGACAAAGGTAGGTATTCTCTTGCGGAGGGGGCGAGTGATTTGGCGGAACCTGGTTGGCCACCCGAAGTCCGGATAGCTGATCCGGCATGGAAACATGAATTCCGCGTTCGCCCCTGGTTGTCCTACGAACGTTGGATTCGGGGTGAAATTCGCCGACATGGTGTAATGTCGCTTCCATTTCCGGAGGCGCTGCGAGCCGACCTTGTACGGATCGTTCCCGCACCCGCGGATTACTGGAGCGGCGCACATTACTGGCCCTGTGAAGTCCAGCTGAAATCAGGGGCATGGCTTGACCGCGTGTGCATCATCCGAGGTGTTGACACGCACCACGGCGGTTTGCTGCCGCTGGAAACTCATATCCTTCCACAGGACATCGTTGCTTTAAGGGAAAGCCCGACGCGTCTTCCCCCTCCGTATATCAACAGAATCCTTGCAGGAGAGACGCTGTCATTAGGAATGACGGGCGCCGTTGTTGAGGTTGTTTTCGATGATGGTTCCACCCTGATTGTCGGCGGAGATGCATCGTTCGAGTTTCCGGCCTATCCGCAAGGCAAGGCCGCTCGAAACGTCGTGGATGTTCGTCTTCCAGAAGGAGAATGGTCGGAAAGAGTGTCCTTTCCGGAAGCGCCGATTTGGTGCCTGATCCTCTAACGTGTCGCGTAGTTTGAGCTGCCGGGCTAGGGCAGGGCGAAGGCCCGGCATTCCAGCCGCAACTGGGCGGCCTTGCGCAAGGCCATCGGCGCGGCGCTGAGCCAGTAGTCCGCATCGTCCGCCCGGCCCGCGCGCCTTCGCTCCACGCCCCGTCGCCGCCTGAGGGCCGCGTTCTCCACCAGCCGGGCGTGCAGCGCACGGGGGTGGTCGTTGGCGATGGCGGGAGAACCGGGAACGGCGACAGCGTCGGGATCCTTCGGCTCCACCGCCGGACGGGCGATGGCGATGAACATGGTCAGCTTCCGGATGAACCCTTTCGCCTTCGGCGTCCCTGGTCCTGATCGTCCGCTTTCTGGGGACGGGTTGGATAGTTAACCACAGGCGACTGTGGATAGTTCCGTTCGAAGAACAAAAAGAACATAAAAGTCAGTGTCTTGTGTCTCGATTTCGCCTTTATGGTTAATCAAATCCTAAGATCACGATCCCGCAAGGACTGGTCTATAAGGCCCTGTGCGCTTCGACGACCGTTTCATTGATGAGCTGAAAAGCCGCCTGCGTCCCTCGGACGTCATCGGGCGGACGGTGAAGCTCAAGCGTCAGGGACGGGAGTTCGCGGGCCTGTCGCCCTTCACCAAGGAGAAGTCGCCGTCGTTCTTCGTCAACGACGAGAAGGGCTTCTTCCACGACTTCAGCTCCGGCAAGCACGGGGACATCATCAGCTTCCTGCAGGAAACCGAACGCCTGTCGTTCGTGGAGGCGGTGGAGCGCCTGGCGGCCGAGGCGGGCATGGCCCTGCCGGCCCCCGACCCCCAGGCCGCCGAGCGGGAGCAGAAGCGCCAGGGCCTCGCCGACTGGATGGACCTGGCCCAGAAATGGTTCGCCGCCAATCTGCGTCGCTCGACCGGCAAGGCCGCCCGCGAGATGCTGGACCGCCGGGGCCTGCCCGAGGACCAGTGGGACCGTTTCGGCCTGGGCTACGCCCCCAATGACCGCGAGGGCCTGAAGAACGCCCTGATCCAGCGCGGGGCCAAGCCCGCCGAACTGGTGGAGGCCGGCCTGCTGATCGCGCCGGAGGGCGGCGGGTCGCCCTACGACCGCTTCCGCGACCGGTTGATCTTTCCCATTCACGATGCGCGCGGCCGCATCGTCAGCTTCGGCGGCCGGGCCATGAACCCGGATGATCGGGCCAAATATCTGAACGGGCCGGAAACGACCCTCTTCCACAAGGGCGCCACCCTGTACGGCCTGCCCGAGGCGCGGCGCATTCTGGGCGCCGGCTCCAAATCCGACGCCGCCATCGTGGTGGTGGAAGGCTATATGGACGTGATCGCGTGCCAGCGCGCGGGCATCCCCGCCGTGGCCCCCATGGGCACGGCCCTGACCGAGGAGCAGATGGCCCTGTTGTGGCGGGTCAGCGCCGAGCCCGTGCTGTGCTTCGACGGCGACCCGGCGGGCCAGCGCGCGGCGGGCCGGGCGGTGGAGCGGGCGCTGCCCCTGCTGAAGCCGGGCCGCTCGTTCCGCTTCGCCCTTCTGACCGGCGGTCAGGACCCGGACGACATCCTGCGCGACAAGGGCGCCCCGGCGCTGCGAAACGCCCTGGCTGAAACCCGGCCCTTCGCCGAGATGCTGTTCGAGCGGGAGCGCGACGCCGAACCGCTGGACACGCCCGAACGCAAGGCGGGCCTGAAGGGCCGGCTGCGTCAGGCGGCCCAGGCCATTCAGGACGCGGACCTGGCCGAACAGTACCGGCGCGAGATGTTCGAACGCTTCGACGCCCTGTTCCCGCGCCGCTCGGCGTTTCAGCCGCGCCAGCCCGGCGCCCGCTGGACGCCCGGAAAACCCGCCCTCATCGGGGCGACGGACGAGGGCAGGGCGGCGGTCACGGCCCTGTCCCGCTCCATCGAACCCACCGCCGCCGCCCTGGCCCACGCGGCCATCGACGATCCCGAACGGTTGGACGATCACCTGGAGGCCGTGGGCCGCCACGGCTTCGGCGATCCGGCCCTGACCGAGCTTGCGGACGAGGTGGTGCGCCTGCGGATGTCGGGTCTCGCCCTTGACAGCGCGGCCCTGCGACGCCATCTGGCCCAATCGGGTCTGGATACGCTCATGCGTGAGGTCGAGAAGGCGGCGGCAAAGTCCGGTGCGCCATTCCTGGCAGCGAACGCGCCCCTCGCCGAAGCGCGGGCCCGATGGTCGCAGGCGTTTGACGCTCTGACCCGCATGGCGGCGTTGGAGGGCGCGCTTAGCTCAGCGAAGTCGGAGGCGCACCGCACCTTCGACGCCTCGGCTTTCAGTCGCCTGAAAGCCGAGCGCGACGCATTGCGACGGGCCATCAAGACTGGAACCATATGGGAAGAGGCGGCCGGTTCGTAACAAACCGGGCCTTCGAACGTTGTTAAAGCCGGCGACCAATCGCGGCTGGAGAGACTGAATGAGCGCGCAGACCGAGACTCAAGAAGCGGAAACGACCAATGACGGGCCGCTGCTCGATCTGACTGACGCCGGCGTCAAGAAATTTATCCGGCAGGCGAAGACCCGCGGCTTCGTGACCATGGAGGAGCTGAACAAGGTTCTCCCCTCTGAGGAATTCACGCCCGACCAGATCGAAGACACCCTGGCCATGCTGTCCGAGATGGGCGTCAATGTGGTCGAGGCCGAGGAAGACGGCGAGGCCCAGTCCACCGAGGTGGCCGAGCGCGCCGAGACCGCCGTGGCCGAAACGGGCGCCAAGCCCGCCTATGACCGCACGGACGACCCGGTCCGCATGTATCTGCGCGAAATGGGCTCGGTGGAGCTGCTCAGCCGCGAGGGCGAGATCGCCATCGCCAAGCGCATCGAGGCCGGCCGCGACGCCATGATCTCGGGCCTGTGCGAAAGCGCCCTGACCTTCGAGGCCATCATGGTGTGGCGGGACGAGCTGGCCAACGGCCGCATCCTGCTGCGCGAGGTCATCGACCTGGACCAGACCTACGGCGGCCAGAACACCGGCGAGGGTGAAGGCGAGGGCGACGAAGAGACCGAAGAGGCCGAGCCCGAGGCCAAGGAAGAGAAGCCCGAAAGCGACGACGACGAGGACGACGACGACTTCGACGACGGCGGCGGCCTGTCCATCTCGGCCATGGAAGCCGAGCTGCGCGACGGGGTCATGGAGATCCTGGACGCCGTGGCGGCGGACTTCGACGCCTTCCGAAAGCTGCAGGACAAGCTGGTCGAGGCGCGCCTGAAGGGCGAGGCACTGTCCACCAAGGACCAGAAGAACTACGAGGCCCTGACCCAGGCCATCTCCGACCGGCTCAAGACCCTCAAGCTGAACAACAACCGCATCGAGGCGCTGGTCGAGCAGCTGTACGCCATCAACAAGCGCCTGATCGGCCTGGAAGGCCGTCTGCTGCGCCTGGCCGACAGCTACGGCATTTCACGCGCCGAGTTCCTCAAGGCCTATTTCGGCGCCGAGCTGGACCCGACCTGGAGCGACCGCGTCAAGGAAATGGGCGTGCGCTGGACCAAGTTCAGCGACAACGAGGCCGAACAGATCGCCCAGATCCGCTCGGACGTAGCCGCCGTGGCCACCGAGGCCGGCCTGCCCATCGACGACTATCGCCGCATCGTCCAGACGGTGCAGAAGGGCGAGCGCGAGGCCCGTCAGGCCAAGAAGGAAATGGTCGAGGCCAACCTGCGCCTGGTCATCTCCATCGCCAAGAAATACACCAACCGCGGCCTGCAATTCCTTGATCTCATTCAGGAAGGCAACATCGGCCTGATGAAGGCGGTGGACAAGTTCGAGTACCGCCGCGGCTACAAATTCTCCACCTACGCCACCTGGTGGATTCGTCAGGCCATCACCCGCTCCATCGCCGACCAGGCCCGCACCATCCGCATTCCGGTGCACATGATCGAGACGATCAACAAGATCGTCCGCACCCAGCGCCAGATGCTTCACGAGATCGGCCGCGAGGCGACGCCGGAGGAACTGGCCGAACGCCTGGCCATGCCGCTGGAGAAGGTCCGCAAGGTCCTCAAGATCGCCAAGGAGCCCATCAGCCTCGAAACGCCCATCGGCGACGAGGAGGATTCGCACCTGGGCGACTTCATCGAGGACAAGAACGCGATCCTGCCCATCGACGCGGCGATCCAGTCGAACCTTCGCGAAACCACCACCCGCGTGCTGGCGTCCCTGACGCCGCGCGAGGAGCGGGTCCTGCGCATGCGCTTCGGCATCGGCATGAACACCGACCACACCCTCGAGGAAGTGGGCCAGCAGTTCAGCGTCACCCGCGAACGCATCCGTCAGATCGAGGCCAAGGCCCTGCGCAAGCTCAAGCACCCCTCGCGGTCGCGCAAGCTGCGTTCTTTCCTGGACAGCTAGGGGCCTCACCTCGCGCGACAGACGGCTTGCTCTGCGTTCTTCGCTCCCGCTAGGGTGATGAAAAGCGGAGGGCGAGGATGCTGACTGTGGTTTTTGCGGCTGCGGCGGCCCTGACGACTCACGCGGCCCATTCCGCGTCTCAGGAGTCGGTCGCCGTCCTGGTTGAGCGCAGCCCCGATGGCGTTTCGGTGCAATACAGCCTCCCAGCCCCGGTCCACGCCTTCGCCTTCGCCGATGAAGACGTCATTCGTGACCGGTGGCAGATCGTGACCGAGGGCCTGACTCTTGACGGCGCGATGGTGACCGGAGCGGAGCGCTTTTCGACTTTCGAGGTCCGGATCACTCCCGACGCAGCGGAGGTCGACCGGATTTACATGGGCTTGAGCCGCGCCGGCGAAGGGTACGTCCTTTATGGACCCGCTCTGAAGGCAGAAGGCTATTCCACCAGCCTGCGATTTGACGACGCGTCGGACGATGTCGCCGTTCCGGCCGTGGACGCCGTCGACGGCTATGTCTTCTTCGGTCCGGCGGATCATGTGACGGACGATGCGCACGGGGCGTTCATCGCCGATCCCGAGCTTTCAGCCGAACTGGCCGCCCCGATCCGCGACGCCTTCCGGTCCTCGATGGAATTCTATCAGGCCCGCCTGAACCTCGACCTCGACTATCACCCCGCCGTCATCGCCAGCGTTGACAGCCCCGGGCCCGCGATATTTCGCGGCGACGTAACCGACACCGGCGTCATATCTGTGCGCTTCACCGGCGACAGCTGGAGAGGCGCCGAGGCCTTCCTCGCCCCGTTCGTCTGGCACGAAACCTTCCATCTCTGGAACGGTCACGGGATTCAGAATCGCGACGGCGAATCCGCGCCTTGGCTGCATGAGGGGGCTGCGGAATACGCCTCGATCATCGGCGCCGTGTCGGCCAACGCCAGGCCCGAAGATCAGGGGCGCTCCGCCCTGGCGCAGAAAACCAATGGCTGCCGCCGGGCGTTGGCCTCGCGCGAGGGCGGCATGTCCAGCGTCCGTTCCGGCAGCAGCGTGTACGACTGCGGCGCGCTGATCCAGTGGATCGCCGATCTCGAGCTCCAGAACGCCGGGCAGGGGGCGTTCTTCTCGTTGTGGGCCGATATCCTCCGCGACGCCCGCGCCAGCGACGACGGTTACGGCGTGACCGAGTTCATGACCGCCTTGCCCGCCTCAAGCGCCGTGCGCCTGCTCGTTGAGGAAGAAGGCGAAATCCAATGGGACCAGATCCGGGCCCGGATGACGGACCTCGGGGTGACCTTCGTGAATGATCCCGGCGCAGGCGACCTGCTGACGGCCGCCCTGTTCCATATTGCCCGGCAGAACTGCTCAAACGGCTCATATGGCTTCTACAACGACCCCGGAGCTCTGAGGCTGGATGGGGCCGACTGCGGCCCGCTGTCGGGTGAGCCGATCATCGATACGGTCGAGGGTTTCGATCCGCAGCAGCAGAGCGCGGCGATGTTCAACGCCGTACAGGCGCGCTGCGCCGCGTCCCTTCCCATACGCTACCAGGCGCGCGACGGCAGGGTGCTGGAGGCCGTCTGCGACTCCCCCCTCGAAACGCCAGAGGTCTGGGCGATTTCGGAAGCGCCGTCGCTCAGGCGATAGACATCCGCACAGGCAGCAGCGGCTACAGCGCCGCCGCCCAGTCTGTGGCGCGGATCAGGCTGTCCACGATGCCCGGCTCGCTGGAGGCATGGCCGGCGTCGCCCACCACGTCCAGCTTCGCTTCCGGGAAGGCGCGGTGCAGGGCCCAGGCGCTGGACATGGGGGTGACCACGTCGAAGCGGCCCTGGGCGATCCAGGTGGGGATGTGCCGGATCCGCTCGATGTTGTTCAGAATCCAGCCGTCCTGGGGGAAGAAGCCGCCGTTGGTGAAATAGTGGCACTCGATCCGGGCGAAGGCGACGGCGAACTCCGGCTCGGCGAACTTCTCGGGCCGGGCGGAGGGGCCCTCGACGCTGACCGTGTCGCCTTCCCAACTGGACCAGGCCACCGCCGCCTCGTTACGCACCGCCACATCATCGCTGAGCAGCCGCTTGTGATAGGCGGCCATCAGGTCGCCGCGCTCGGCCTCGGGGATGGGCTTCAGGAACGCTTCCCACGCATCGGGGAAGATCATTGAGGCGCCGTCCTGATAGAACCAGTGCAGCTCCTTCTTCGTCAGCAGGAAGATGCCGCGCAGGATCAGGCTCTCGACCCGCTCAGGGTGGGTGATGGCGTAGGCCAGCGACAGGGTGGAGCCCCACGAGCCGCCGAACACCGACCACTTTTCCACGCCGCAACGTTCACGCAGCCGCTCGATGTCCTCGATCAGGTCCCAGGTGGTGTTGTCGTCTAGGCTGGCGTTGGGCCGTGACTGGCCGCAGCCCCGCTGGTCGAACATGATGATGCGGTAGCGCGCCGGGTCGAAATAGCGCCGCATGGTCGGATTGACCGCCCCGCCCGGACCGCCGTGCAGCACCAGCACCGGCTTGCCGTCCGGGGACCCGGATTCCTCGTAGTAGATTTCATGCGCCGTGCCGGTGGACATGAAGCCGGACGCAAAGGGCTCGATCTCGGGATACAGGGTGCGACGGTCGGGCCGATCCGCGAAAATCGTCATGGGAACAACACTCTCTCTGACTGCGTACGGCCAAGCTTGGCTTGTCCCTCATGGGTAACGGGCGTGCGGGGTGAATCCAACCCATTCGCCTGTTGCGAGTCAGTTTTAGATGGGTTCGGCGGAAAACGTCGGGAAATCAGGCCAGCCGGGCGCGGATTATGTCGATGATGCGAGCCTGATCCGGCTCGGTCAGGGTTGTACTGGACGGCAGGCACAGCCCCTGGGCGAAAAGCGATTCGGCCACGGCGCCGGCCACGCGGGGCGCGTCCCGAAACACCGGCTGCAGGTGCATGGGCTTCCACACCGGTCGACTTTCGATCCCTTCAGCGTGGAGGGTCTGGCGCAGGGCGTCCGGCGTGATGCGGGCCTCGTCGCCCAACAGCATGACGCTGAGCCAGCGGGTGTGCTTGCGCCCCGGCCCCCCGGGCGCGAAGCTGACGCCGGGCAGACCCGACAGGGCCGTCTGATAGGTCTCGAAGATGGCCCGGCGGCGCGCCACCCGCGTCTCCAGCGTTTCCATCTGCGCCAGGCCGATGGCAGCCGCCACGGCGCCGAGGCGGTAGTTGTAGCCGACCTCGTCGTGCTCGTAGTGGACGGCGGGCCTGCGCGCGGCGGTGGACAGATAGCGCGCCCGCTCCATCAGGGCCGCGTCGTCGCTGACCAGCATGCCGCCGCCGCCGGTGGTGATGATCTTGTTGCCGTTGAACGAATAGGCGGCCATCAGCGCCCCGGCCCCCGCGTGGCGTCCATTGAGCGTCGCGCCCACCGCCTCGGCCGAATCGAGGATCACCGGCACGCCCCGGTCCGCCGCGATGTCGAGGATCGGTCCGATGTCGCAGCACTGGCCGTACAGGTCCGCCGGGACCACCGCCCGCACGGTCAGGCCACGCGCCCGCGCCGCGTCGAACGCCTCGGGCAGGCAGGCCGGGTCCAGACCCCAGGTGACCGGGTCCACATCGGCGAAGATGGGCGTAGCCCCTTGGTATATCACCGGCGCGACGCCGCCCATGAAAGTCAGGGTCGGGCAGATCACCGCCTCGCCGGGCTTCAGGTTCAGCAGGCGCAGGGCCAGATGCAGGGCCGCCGTGCCCGACGACACGGCCAGGGCGTAGGCGCGTCCGGTCAGCGCCGCGAAGGCCGTCTCGAACGCGGCCACCTGAGGCCCCATGGCCACGTCGCCCGCCGCCAGAGCCTGGGCGACCAGCGCCTGTTCCCGCGCGCCGACCTCGGGCGCAGACAGGGGGATCATCGGGTGGGCCGGGCGGGCACGCCCGCCACCGTCTGGCCGTCGGCCACGTCCTTCATGACCACGGCCCCTGCGCCGATGACGGCCCAGGCGCCGATGCGCACGCCGGGCAGGACGCGCGCCCCCAGACCGATCAGCGCCCCTTCGCCCACATGGACGCCGCCGCCCAGCACCGAGCCGGGGGCCACATGGGCGAAATCCTCGACCACGCAGTCATGCTCGACGATGGCGCCGGTGTTGACGATCACATGGGCGCCGATGGACGCTCCGGCCTGAACGATGGCGCCCAGCGCCACCAGACTGCCCGCGCCGATCCGCGCCGCCGGGTCCACAAGGGCCGAAGGGTGCACCGCCTGCATCCAGCCGCCGGGCGGCTTCGTCGCCGCCAGATCGCGCCGCACGCCGTTGTCGCCGATGGCCAGATGGGCGGGCAGGGGCGTGTTCAGCCCGGCCTCGCAATCCCCGGACACCACGGCGCCGTCCACCGTTTCGCCGTGACGCTCCGGCCGCTCGTCATAGAGGGCCGTGACCCGGGCCCCCGAGGCGCGCAGGGCGGCGATGACGACCCGCGCATGGCCGCCGCTGCCGATCACCGCGCAGGCGTCCCGCGCCATCAGCGGTCGCTCCGCAGGGCCGCGAACAGCAGAACCGCCCAGCCCGCGATCATCAGCACACCGCCCACCGGCGCGACCATGCCCATGGCCGGCAGGCTCATCAGGGCGATCATGGACAGCGCCAGCGAGAACACCAGCCCGCCCGTCGCCGCCAGCCAGCCGGCCATCCGCGCCAGTCGTCCGCCGCCGCTCCACAAGGCGCATGCTACCGCCAGCACGGCGTGCACCATCTGATACTGGGCCCCGGTGGTCAGCAGCGTCTTCACCGCCGGGCCCGCCCCGTGCGCGGCGAAGGCGCCCAGCATCACGGCCATGGCCCCGTTGGCGGCGGCGAAGACGATCAGATGGCGATGCGCGGTCATGACCGAACCGTGCCACGGATTCGCCGCGCCAGCCATGGCGACAGGTGTTCAGAGCGCCTTGGCCATGCGGTAGTTGCGGAAGGTCTGGCCGCGCAACGCCACGTCCTGCGCCGCCTCGACGCGGAAGCCCCGATGCTCGAAAACCGGGCGGGCCGTGATGCTGGCCTCTGTGAACAGCCGTTCCAGACCCTGTTCCCGCGCCATGGCTTCGATCCGGTCCAGAAGAGCGCCCGCGACGCCCCGGCCTTGATGGCCGGCATCCACGAACAGCATGTCGATGTGGCCATCCGGCTCCAGATCGCTGAAGCCCGCGATCACGCCGTTGATCTCCGCCACCAAGGTCGGTCGTCCGCTCAGGCGCGCGGCCCACGCCGCCCGGTCAGGGGTCTCGGGCGCCCATGCCGCGATCTGGGCGGGCGTGTAGTGCCGGCTGGCCACCCGCCGAACCGCCCCGTTGAACAGGGCGATTAGCATTTCCAGATCTTCGGCTGCGTAGAGGCGGATCGAAACGGCGGTCATCCCGCGCCATTGCCACGCTTGATGCGCCCGCGCCAGTTGACCCTGCGTGATCTTGCAGCCGCTCGTCATCCGCGCTTCGCTGGCGCTCGGAGGACGCGACCATGACCGGCTTTTCGTTCGAGACCACGCCGCGAATCCTGTGCGAGGACGGCGCCGCCCTGAAGCTGGCGGAATTCCTGAACGGCATGGGCGTGAGCCGTCCATTCATCGTCACCGACGCGGGACTGGTGAGCGCGGGCGTGGTGCAGCCGATTCTGGACGCCCTGAAGGCTGCGGGCGTGACCGCCTCGGTCTTCAGCGAGGTGTTGGCCGATCCGCCCGAGGCCTCGGTCATGGCGGCGGTGACGGCGGCGCGAGCGGCTGGAGCCGACGGCGTGGTGGGGCTGGGTGGCGGCTCGTCGCTGGACACGGCCAAGCTGGTCGCTTTGCTGGCAGGGACCGATCAGGCCCTGCCGGACATCTACGGCATCGGCCTGGCCAAGGGACCGCGCCTGCCGCTGGTGCAGGTGCCCACCACGGCGGGCACCGGATCGGAAGTCACCAACATCGCCATCGTCACCATGCCCGACGATCAGAAGAAGGGCGTCGTCTCGCCCTTGCTGTATCCCGACGCGGCCATTCTGGACGCCACCCTGACCACGGGCCTGCCGCCGCGCGTCACAGCCATGACGGGCGTCGACGCTATGGTCCACGCCATCGAGGCCTATACCTCGAGGCACAAGAAGAACCCGGTGTCCGACAGTCTGGCGGTGGCGGCGCTGAAACTGTTGCACGGCAATATCCGGCGGGTCATCGCCGACGGCGCGGACCTGCCCGCGCGCCGGGCCATGCTGCAGGGCTCGCTGCTGGCGGGCATGGCCTTCGCCAATGCGCCGGTGGCCGCGGTCCATGCGCTGGCCTATCCCATCGGCGGGATTTTCCACGCGCCCCACGGCCTGTCCAACGCCCTGGTGCTGGGGCCGGTGCTGCGGTTCAACCTGCCCGCCGCCGGGCCGCTCTACGCCGAACTGGCCGCCGCCATCGGGCTGAAGCCGGACGCCGCGGCCTTCGTGGACGAGATCGCCGCCCTGACCGCCGAAATGCCCATGGAGCAGCGCCTGTCTGAGCTGGGGGTCGAGGTCCAGCACCTGGACCGCCTGGCCCACGACGCCATGCAGGTGCAGCGGCTGCTCATCAACAATCCGCGCGAGGTGACGCTCTCCGACGCCCGCGCCCTGTACGAGGAAGCCCTGTGAGCGACCCGCTGCCGACCCGCGCCGACTTCCCGGCCATCCGGTCCATCACCACGCGCTGGATGGACAACGACGTCTACGGCCATGTGAACAATGTGGTCTATTACAGCTTCTTCGACACCGCGGTGAACACGCACCTGATCGAACAAGGCGTGCTGGATCCCGCGACCAGCCCCGTCATCGGCCTGGTGGTCGAGACCGGCTGCCGCTACGCCGCGCCCATCACCTTTCCGGACCGGGTGGACGCCGGCGTCCGCGTGGCCCGCATCGGGACCAGCAGCGTGCGCTACGAGGTCGGCCTGTTCAGGGGCGACGAGCCGGACGCCGCCGCCTTCGGCCACTTCACCCACGTCTATGTGAACCGCGAAACCCGCCGCCCGGTCCCCATCCCGGACGCCGTGCGAAAGGTGCTGGAGGGGCTCCGGATCGGATAGCTATGGAGAGAGGGAAACGGCGGGACTAGGCGCGCCGTATGCTCATGATCGCGGACTCGATGGTCGAACCGAGGATCACGCCGCCGATCACCACCGCCAGCCCGAAACTGACGCCGGGAAATAGGGGCGGCAGAATAGCGGCCAGCATGATGAGGCCGGGGTAGATCGCCGCCCACACCGCCGCGCCGGGCGCCTCCGGGATGATCAGCGGGCCTTTGTTCATCTTCATGAAACGGGGAACGAACGGTTGCAGCGCCAGGAAGGCGACCGTGACGACCGCCGCCGTCGCCACATAGCGCCAGGGGGGATCGGCCGGGCCAAACACCGTGGCGCTCATCACCAGAACGGCCAGCGAGAGCAGGGTGCTGACGGCCAGCAGGACGTTGGGATCGATACGCTTCAAGACTTCACCTTCACATAGGAACCGGGCGCAGGTTCCACGGGCTTGAGCGCGCCCTTCTTCGGATCGCGGGCCTCGATCCAGTCGCCCGCCCGCTCATGCAGCCATGCGGCCCAGTGCGGCCACCACGACCCCGGGTGCTGCTCGGCGCCCGCCTGCCATTCGGCGAGGGTTTCGGGCAGGGCGTCGTTGGTCCAGTGCTGGTACTTCACCGCCGCCGGGTGGTTGACCACGCCGGCGATGTGGCCCGAGCCCGCCAGGGTGTAGGTGACCGGCCCGCCGAACAGTTGCGTCGAGCGATAGACCGAGTTCATGGGCGCGATGTGGTCCTCGCGGCTGGCCTGGGCGTAGATGGGCGTTTTCACCTGAGACAGGTCCACGCGGACGCCGCCGATCTCGAACTCGCCCTTGGCCAGGGCGTTCTTGCCGTACATCTGGCGCAGATAGGCCATGTGCAGGGCCTTGGGCATGCGGGTCTGGTCGGCGTTCCAGAACAGCAGGTCGAAGGACGGCGGGTCCTTGCCCAGCAGATAGTTGCTGACGAAGAACGACCAGATCAGGTCATTGGCGCGCAGGGCGTTGAAGGTGTCGGCCATGGCGCTGCCCGGCAGGACGCCGCCCGCCTCGTCCATCATGCCCTCGATCTCGGCCAGCCAGTGATCGTCGGTGAACAGCAGCAGGTCGCCGGCTTCCTCGAAATCATGCTGGGCGGCGAAGAAGGTGCAGGCGTTGACCCGCTTGTCCCCCTTGGCCGCCATGTGCGCCATGGCCGCGCCCATCAGGGTGCCGCCGATGCAGTAGCCGACGGTGTTCAGCCGGTCCGTGCCGCATTGCTCCATCACCTTGGAGGTGGCGCGGTAGATGCCCTTTTCCAGATAGTCGTCGAAACCGAAGGCGGCCTTGTCGGCGTCCGGATTGACCCAGGAACAGACGAAGACGGTGAAGCCCTGTTCCGAGAGCCAGCGGATCATGGAGTTCGCCGGCTGCAGGTCCAGAATATAGAATTTGTTGATCCAGGGCGGGAAGATCAGCAGCGGAATCGCGCGCTGTTTGTCCGTCGCGGCGTCGTACTGGATCAGCTCGAACAGCTCGTCGCGCCAGACCACCTGGCCGGGGCTGGTGGCCACATTCTCGCCCACGCGGAACTTGCCGTAGTCAGCCTGGCTGATGGCCAGCTTGCCGCCGCCGCGCTCCAGGTCCGCGGCGAAATTCTGCATCCCCCTGACCAGACTCTCGCCGCTGGTGTCGGCCAGAGCCTTCAGCGCCGCGGGGTTGGAGGCCAGGAAGTTGGACGGGGAGAAGGCGTCGGTCAGCAGCTTGGTGAAGAACTCGGCGCGGCGACGGGTGCGAGGGTCCACGTCATCGGCGCTGGCGATGAGATTGTTCATCCAGTCTGCGGTGACCAGATAGGACTGGCGCATCACGTCGAACATGGGGTTTTCCGCCCACGCCGGGTCCTTGAACCGCTTGTCCGGAGCGGCGGTCACCGGCACGTCCTCACCCGCCGCGCGCCGGGCGGTGTCGGTCCACAGGGTCATGTAGCGGCCGAACAGGTCGGCCTGGGCCTGGAACAGGCGTTCGGGGCGGGAGGCGAGACTGGTCATGACCGAGGTCATGGCGGGGCCGACATTGAGCGGATCGGGCGACAGGGACACGGGCCGGTCAGCGCGGCTGAGCGCCGCTTCGGCCAAGGCCGACTGGGCCGTCATGGCCGCCTTGGCGATGTTCAGGGACAGGGTTTCCAGCATGCGGCGCTGTTCGGCGCCGATGGAGAACGGGTCGAAGGCGTCCATTCGGGGCGGGGGAGGGGCGGTGGCCGCCTCAGGCTCAGGCGCGGGTTTCGCGGTCTTCGGTTTTGCTGTCGTCGGCTTGGCGGCGCGAGGCGCGGCGGTCTTCGGCGCGGCCTTCTTGGCCTTACGCGTCGGGGGCTTTTTCGGCGGCGTGGCCATGAACGGCTCCGTGCTGGATCGACGTGAGGCGGCGTCGCCCTTCCTCGCCGGACCATGATGGCATATGACCGGGCTCAAGATGAACGCATCAGCGATGAAAATTCTGGCGATTTCGGCAGTTTGCGGCCTGGTGGGCGCATGCGGGGCGCCGTTCGCGGCCAAGACCGATCCGCAATCGCCGTTGACCGAGCGTATTCAGGGGCTGGTGGACGCCAATCGCGAGTACCCGCGATGGGCTGATTTTCCGAGCGCGCCGACGGATGTGCCGGACGCGGGGGTGATCGCCGCGCAGGTCGCAGGGCTGGATCAGACGGGCGAGGCCCTCAACCGCAGCGCAGCGGCCATCGACTGGACCCTGAACGACGACCCTGAGGCCTATGCGAGTGAGATCCGCCGGCGGGTGGAGGGCGCGCGCATGAGCGTCGACACGGCACGCACGGCCGCGGAGGTGGAGGCCTTCGCCCGGTCCCTGCGCGAACGTTCAGAACCGCCGCCGCCCATCGATCCGCGCTGACCGGCGGATTTCGCGCCTGCGACCGAATCCGACGACCCTGTCGTTCAGACTGATGCGAAAAGACGAGGCGTATGCTCCATGGCTGACGGCGGCGCGGCGACGGCGGTGAACTTTCTGGGCGTGTCGCGCTCCCTGTCCGGTCGTGCGTGGCGCCAGCGGCCCGCTGAGGGCGCGACCGTGCGCGCGCACATGCAGGGGCTGGGGCTGGCCGAGCCGCTGGCGCGGGCGCTGGCGGCCCGGGGCGTGACCGCCGACCAGGGCGAGCACTTTCTGAGCCCGACCCTGAGGGCGCTGTTTCCCGATCCGTCCAGCTTTCTGGACATGGACAAGGCCGCCGAGGTCATTCTGGACGCCCTGACGGCGGGCCAGAGCATCCATGTGTTCGCGGACTATGACGTGGACGGGGCGTCCAGCGCGGCGCTGCTGGTGCGCTGGTTCCGGGCCATGGGGGCGGCGCTGCCGATCTATGTGCCCGACCGGCTGACCGAGGGGTACGGGCCCAGTCCGAAGGCGTTCGAGACGCTGAAGGCCAGCGGCGCCGATCTGGTCATCACGGTGGACTGCGGCGCGGCGGCGGTGGAGGCGGTGGCCCACGCGGCGGCCATAGGCCTGAAGGTCGTGGTGGTGGATCATCACCTGATGCGCGAACAGCCGCCCGCCTGCGAGGCGGTGGTCAATCCGAACCGGCCGGGCTGCAACTCTGGACAGGGCAATCTGGCGGCGGCGGGGGTGGTGTTCGTGCTGCTGGCGGCGCTGAACCGGGCGGCGCGGGCGCGGGGCCTGTTCGCCGACTGGGCCGAGCCGGACCTGCGCCAGTGGCTGGATCTGGCGGCGCTGGGGGCCATTTGCGACGTCACGGCGCTGAACGGCTTCAACAGGGCCTTGGCGGCTTTGGGGCTGAAGGTGATGTCGGATTGGCGCAATCCTGGGCTGGCGGCGCTGCTGGCCGTGGCCGGGATGGAGCCGGGGCCGGCCAAGGCCAGCCATGCGGGATTCATCCTGGGGCCGCGAATCAATGCGGGCGGGCGCATCGGCCGGGCCGATCTGGGCGCGCGCCTGCTGTCCACCGATGATCCAGCCGAAGCCGCGAGCATCGCTGCGGAACTGGACGCTCTGAACCAGTCCCGCCGCCAGGTGGAGCGCGAGGTCACCGAGGCCGCCGTGCGCAAGGTGGAGAGCCGGGGCCCCGACGCGCTGGACCGCGCCATCATCGTGGTGGAGGGCGAGGGCTGGCATCCCGGCGTGGTGGGCATCGTGGCCGGGCGGCTGCGCGAACGCTGGAGAAAGCCGGTGGTCGTCATCGGGGTCGATCCTGCGACAGGCGTGGGCAAGGGCTCTGGCCGGTCGCAGCCGGGCGTGAATCTCGGCCGCGCGGTGCAGGCGGCATGGGAGGCGGGTCATCTCATGGCGGGCGGCGGGCATGCCATGGCGGCGGGCCTGACCGTGGCGGGGGACCGCATCGAGGCCGCGCGCGCCTTTCTGGAAGACACGCTGGCCGATCAGCAGGCGGCGGCCGAGGTTCTGGACGTGGTGGACGTGGACGCGCTGCTCGACTGCCGCGCCGCCAATCGTGGCCTGTTCGAGGACTTCGAGCGCCTGGCGCCCTATGGCCCATCCAATCCCGAGCCGCTGTTCGCCCTGGACCGGGTGACGGCGCGCGAGCCCGTGGCCATGAACGGCGGCCACGTGCGGTGCCGGCTGACGGCGGCGGACGGCGCCTCGGTCAAGGCCATCGCCTGGCGCTGCGCCGACCTGCCGCTGGGCCGGGCGCTGCTGTCCGGCGCCACGGGGCTGAGCGTTGTGGGTCGTCTGAAGGCGGATGACTGGAATGGCCGCCGGGGCGTTCAGTTCGAGATCGAGGACGCCCACGACCCGCGCCGTGAAACGAGCGACGATTTTTAGTCAGACCCCGCTTGCAACGTTCGGGAGGGGCCGCTATATCGCCGGCTCTCGCGCAGCGGTCCCTTCGTCTATCGGTTAGGACGCTAGGTTTTCAACCTAGAAAGAGGGGTTCGATTCCCCTAGGGACTGCCACGCGGGGCTCCCCCGAAATCGTCATGCGGAACGCGGGCATTCGCCCCGAATCAGCGCGCGTATTGCGGATGATTCTCGCGTAAGGCGCGAAATTTCCGTTTCTGCCCCTCCCACGTTCATCGAACCGTGTTAAGCATGTTGCGTCTGCACACGAGGGTCGCAGGCGGGGGAAGCATGTCAGCGTACGAAGTGGATGAGGACGTGACGACCGAGACGGTCCGCATGTCCGGTCATGTCAAATGGTTCGACCCGGCGAAGGGGTACGGCTTCATCGTGCCTGATGATCCTTCGCTCACGGGCATGAAAGACGTGCTGCTGCATGTCTCCAGCCTGCGCGACCACGGCCGTGACGACGCGGCGGAGGGCGCCGCCATCACCTGCGACGCCGTGCGCCGTCCCAAGGGCTGGCAGGCCACCGAGATCGTGTCGCTGAGCGAGCCGGAACCCGGTCAGGGCGCGGGCTATGACGGCCTGCGCCGGTCCACCAGCAATCTGGACGCCTTCACACGCCGCCCCGCGCGTCCGCCCCTTGAGGCCGACGGTCCCATGGAGCCGGCGACGGTGAAATGGTTCAACCGCGCCAAGGGCTATGGTTTCGTGGTCCGCGACGGCGATCAGGACGACATCTTCATTCATATCGAGACCCTGCGCCGCTGCGGGCTGGACGACCTGCTGCCGGGCCACACGGTGCGGGTGCGGTTCGCGCGCGGACCCAAGGGTCTGGTGGTCGCCGAGATCGAACCCGGACAGGGATGACATTTGGCGACGGCTGAGGCGTAATGCCGCCATTGCTCGCCTCATCCGGGATACCGCCCATGCACCGCCGCCTGTTGCTGACCGCCGCCCTGGCCATGGCTTTGTCGGGGGCCGCCTGTGCGCAGTCGTCCGCGCCGCGAGATGAGTCGGGCAATCCGCTGGAGGCCCTGACCGTGGTCACGGACAGCGGCGAGCACGCCTTCTGGGTCGAGATCGCCGACGACGAGGCCGAGCGCGCCCGCGGCCTGATGTACCGCGAGCCTCTGGCCGACGACCGGGGCATGCTGTTCCAGTTCCCCGACATGGCCGAGCGGGGCTTCTGGATGGAGAACACGCCCAGCTCGCTGGACATCGTCTATATCGACGATCAGGGCCGCATCGTCTCCATCGCACGGCACACCACGCCGTTCTCGCGCCAGACCATTCCGTCGTACGGCGCCGCCAAGGGGGTGCTGGAGGTTCGTGCCGGCCGCACGGAGGAGATCGGGGCTGAGCCGGGCGACGTCGTGCGCCACCCCTTCTTCAACAACGCCGACTGAGATTACGGCGTGTCCGCGCCGGGATCGATTGCGGCGGGCGCCCGGCCATGCCTATAAGCCCCGCCTGATCGGAGCGTAGCGCAGCCTGGTAGCGCATCTGCTTTGGGAGCAGAGGGTCGCAGGTTCGAATCCTGCCGCTCCGACCAGGGCTTTCTATGCGCTGCGGGCAAGGCTCTCGGCCGTGCGAGGCCACGAAACCGGCGAAAGAGCCTCAACGGCAGGTTTGGCGAGCAAATAGCCCTGCATGAGGGACACGTCGAGATCCCGCAGGACGTCGTGTTCATCCACCGTCTCCACCCCCTCGCAGACGGGGTCGATGCCCAGATCACGCAGCATGTTCAGGGTGTTGGACACGATTGCACGCTTCACGCGGTCGGTGTCGATTCCGCGAATAAGCGCCATATCCAGCTTCACGATGTCCGGCTGAAACTTGCTGAGCAGCCCCAGCCCCGCATAGCCGGCGCCGAAGTCGTCGATGGCGGTCTTGAAGCCCATGGCCCGGTAGGAGCGCAGGATGTTCAGGATGTGCGCCGTGTCCATGGACTCATCCTCTGTGAACTCGAAGATGATCCGGTTCACCGGAAAGCTGGTGCGCATGGCGGCGGCGAGGGTCGCCCGGATACAGGCGCGCGGCTCGTAAACGGCGTTGGGCAGGAAGTTGATCGACAGGCTGGCGCCCTCGGCCGTGAGGTCCAGCTTTGAGGCCCATTCGATGGCGGTGGTGCGGCACAGCTGATCGAAGGCATACCGGTTTTCTGCAGACACCTGCGCCAGGACGCCGCCCGCGCCGCCGCCGTCCTGACCCCGGACCAGGGCCTCATAGGCGAAGACGGTCTCTGTCTTCACATCGACGATAGGCTGGAACGCCATGGTGATGGGCAGGTCGAAACCGACGCCGTCCTTACAGGCTGCACAAGTCATCATGGAACTCCTTCTGAAGCTCACAATCCGCTGGACGGGTTAAGAAATCCCCGATGCCGAGGCAGCCGCGACACTCGTCTGAGGAACTGGCGCGCTCATGACGAAGCTTTGCCTTTTCCGCATGCGCCCAAGATGGCGGAAGAAAGGCCGATTTCTAACAAGCCAAAGCGCCCATTTTGGGTCGCTGAATAGTTGTGCGTTCAAGAATAATTCACGTCTTGGAGCCCCTGTTAACGCATATTTTTGGACGTTATTTCGAACCGAACTCCGCTTCCAATGACTGCAGGGTTTCAATAACCGCAAGAATTCCGAATTCCTTTTTCACGCGAGTGTGCATTTTGACCTCCGAACCGAAATCGAACGCGGAACGCCAGCGTCTGGCTATGCTCGACTCCCTGTGCCTGATGAACCAGCCGCAGGAGCCGATCTTCCGCGAGTTGACGCAGCTGGCGGCGGAGCTTGCCGGCGCGCCCACGGCTCTGGTCTCACTGGTGCACGAGCAGAACCAGTGGTTCGCGGGCAGTGTCGGTTTTGACCGGCGCGAAACGCGCCGCCTGGATTCATTCTGCACCCACGCCCTCGAGCGTCCGCATCAGGTCATGTGGGTGGAAGATGCGCGGGTGGACGAGCGCTTTGAAAACAATCCCTTCGTCAAAGGGGATCCCTACATCCGCTTTTACGCTGGCGCCCCCCTGCTGGTGAACGGGTGCGCGGTGGGCGCCCTGTGCGTCCTGGGTCCGGAACCCCGAGCGTTCGATCCTGAACTGGGCCAGATGCTCAAGCGGCTCGCCGCCATCGCCGCCGCCGACCTTCATCAGCGTCATCGCATGACCGCTGTCCGTACGGCGCTGCATGCCTCGGCCGACGCACTCATTGACTGCAATGAGCAGGGCATGATCGTCAGCTGGTCAGACGGCGCCGAGACCCTCTTCGGTCACAGCCGCGCCGAAGCCGTCGGCAAGAGCGTCGAGATCATCATTCCCGAAGACATGCGTCCCGCACACGGCGCCGCCATGGGCCGCTGGCGCGATCAGGGCACCGCCCGGCTGGGCCGGCGCCTCGAGCTGACGGCGGTGCGCCGTGACGGGAGCGCTGTTGAGGTGGAGCTCTGGATGTCTGTGTCCCGTCATCAGGACGGCGCCCATGTCCACGCCAACATCCGAGACATTTCCGAGCGCAAGGCGCAGCGCCAGGCCCTGCTTCGCGCGAAGGCGGACGCCGAGGCCGCCAATCTGGCCAAGTCGACCTTCCTGGCCAACATGAGCCATGAGTTGCGCACGCCCCTGAACGGCGTCACCAGCATGGCCGACCTGCTGGCCGCGACCGGGCTGACGCCGAGACAGCAGGAGATCAACGACATCATCGTCTCCTCGTCGCAGCAGTTGAAAGGACTGATCGGCGATATTCTGGATCTGGCGCGCATCGAGAGCGGCGAGCTCAAGCTGGTTCAGGAGCCCACGTGCATTGCGGCGCTGGTCCGGTCTGTGATCGACCTCTGCGGTCTCCGTGCGTCCGAGAAGGGCCTGGAGCTGCGTGCCGAGATCACGCCCGACCTGCACGAGCGGGTGATGGTGGATGCGATGCGCCTGCGCCAGGTGCTGACCAATCTGGTCTCCAATGCAGTGAAATTCACTGACGTTGGGTCGGTTCGCCTGAGCGTCACAGTCGACGGCGATCGATATCGTTTCGAAGTGTCGGACACCGGGATCGGCTTCCGCCCCGAGCAGACTGCTGAACTATTCAAACCCTTCAAGCAGGCGGACGGCACGATCACCCGGCGCTTCGGCGGCACCGGTCTGGGATTGGCGATCTCCAGTGATCTGGTGAAGGCCATGGGCGGGGAAATCCAGTGCCGCGGCGAACCGGGTGAAGGCGCGACGTTCTGGTTCGACCTGCGGCTCGCAGCTGCGGACGCGGCCGAGCCGACCGGTGCGCCGTCGTCAAGGGCGGCGCTGGGGCCCCTGCGGGTGCTGCTGGCCGACGACAACGTCACTAATCGGCGGGTGGTGGAGCTGATCCTCGGCGCCATGGACGCCGACTGCATCGCGGTGGAGGATGGCGCCCAGGCGGTGGCGGCGTTCGAGGCCCAGACCTTCGACATCGTCCTGATGGACATGATGATGCCGGTGATGGATGGCCTGACAGCGGTGCGCGCCCTGCGGGCGGTGGAGGCGTGCGAGGGTCGGGGACGAACGCCCGTTCTGATGCTCACGGCCAACAGTTTCCCTGAACATATCGCTGAGAGCCTGGCCGCCGGCGCGGATCTGCACCTGGCCAAACCCATCACCGCCGCATCGCTGATCGAGGCGATCGCCACAGTGCAGCATGACGCAGGGGCGGCGGATGACGAGGTGAGGCGGGCCTGAGGGTCTAGACCTGCAACCAGCCCATGTGCTCGGCCAGGATGAATGTTCCGATGCCGATGAGGGCCAGCCCTCCGAGGAGTTCGGCGTATTTGCCTGTGCGGACGCCGATGCGGGCGCCGATGAGCATGCCGATCGTCGTCAGGGTGAAGGTGGTCAGGCCGATGCTGAGGGCGATGATCCAGATGTTCACCCCGATGAAGGCCAGACCCACGCCCACGGCGGCGGCGTCAATGCTGGTGCCCACCGCCGTGGCGATCAGGGGCATCAGCCCGCGGCGGGCAGGGAGGTGATCGTCGCCGCCGCTCTGGACGCCGTGCCAGACCATGTGCGCGCCGACGCCGGCCAGCAGCACGAAGGCGATCCAGTGGTCGATCTGCTGGATCACGCCAGCGGCGATCAGGCCGAGACTCCAGCCGATCACCGGGGTGGCCGCCTCGATGACTCCGAAAATCAGGCCTGCCCGCAGGGCCTGGGCCAGCTGTGGCCGGTGCGCGGCGCCGCGTCCCACGGCCGCCGCGAAGGCGTCGGTGGACATGCTGATCGACAGGACGGCGATGGCGCCAGGGGTCATGGGCCTGCTCCGCCGGACGAC
This sequence comes from Brevundimonas sp., assembly GCF_047617075.1. GTDB lineage: Bacteria > Pseudomonadota > Alphaproteobacteria > Caulobacterales > Caulobacteraceae > Brevundimonas. Next base: position 168,530 of record NZ_JBLGCI010000004.1, on the reverse strand, counting down.
GAGACGCGCACCCCACGCCGCCGGCGAGGCGGTGGGACGCGCTGGTCTCGCCAGGCGGATGACATCCGCTGACCGCGCCACGCGCCGAAGCGCGAATGTGTTGACGTGGTCCCGACCTTCAAGGCGGCCGGCGGCTACTCCCCAACGGGACGGCCTGACTAGCGCCTGAGTCCCCGAGGTTCAAGCGACGGGGGCCGCATGGGTGTTGCCTTCGGACGATTCGTCCGGTCCTAAGACAGCATGAACCCCATCGATTACGCCTTTCTCGCGGTCGCGGTGCTGCTGCTGTCCACGGTGCTGGCGGGCAGCCTGTCCAGCCGGTTCGGCCTGCCGGCCATGATCGGGTTCCTGGCCCTTGGCATGATCGCCGGGTCGGACGGGCCGTTCGGCATTGTGTTCAGTGATTACGCCTTCGCCCAGGTGATCGGGGTGGCGTGCCTGGTGTTCATCCTGTTCTCGGGCGGGCTGGATACGAACTGGAAGCTGGTGCGGCCTTCGGTCGGGCCGGCGCTGGTGCTGTCCACCATCGGGGTGATGATCAGCGCGGGGATCGTCGGCCTTGCGGCGGTCTTTCTGCTGGGCTTCACGGTCACGCAGGGGTTCCTGCTCGGCGCTGTCGTGGCGTCCACCGACGCCGCGGCGGTGTTCGCCATCATGCGGGGGCAGGGGGGCGGCGACCTTCGCGAAGACCTTACCGGGCTGATCGAGCTGGAGTCCGGCTCCAACGATCCCATGGCCATCTTTCTGGTCGGGGCGGCGCTGGTTCTGGTGGCCACGCCCGATGCGTCCCTGTTGCCCTTCTTGCCCCAGTTCCTGACGCAGATGGGACTGGGCGCGGTGCTGGGGGTGGTGATCGGCTATGCGCTACCGTCCCTGATCAAGCGAATGAGGCTGAGGGGCAGCGGGCTGTCACTGGTGGTGTCGATCGGGGCGGCGCTGCTCAGTTACGGCCTGACCGCCGTGCTGGGCGGCAACGGGTTCCTGGCGGCCTATATCGCGGGCATCGTGGCGGGCAATCGGGAGTATCAGGCCCGGCGCACTATCGGCCTGTTCCAGGACGGTCTGGCGTGGCTGGCGCAGGTGGTGATGTTTCTGTCGCTGGGGTTGCTGGTGTTTCCCAGCCAGCTGGGCGGGGTGGCGCTGCCGGGGCTGGCGGTGACGGCGGTGCTGATGCTGGCGGCCCGGCCGATCAGCGTGTTCATCTGCTTGGCGCCCTTCCGACAGTTCGACTGGCGCGCCAAGCTGTTCGTGTCCTGGGCGGGCCTGCGCGGCGCGGTGCCCATTGTCCTGGCGACGTTTCCCATCGTGGCGGGCGTGCCGGGGTCCCAGACCATCTTCAACATCGTCTTCTTTGTGGTGATCGTGTCCAGCCTGGTGCAGGGGCCGACCCTAGGGTGGGTGGCGCGCAAGCTGAGGGTCAACGCGTCGGCGGCGACCGCTTGAGCATGCTGGACCGGCGCCGCGACGCGCGCTATCTGATCCGCTTCTGACCTTTGGATTTTTCAGGGCCCGCCATGCTCGCGCGCATCTTCCGTCCCGCTAAGACCGCCATGCAGTCCGGCCGCGCCAAGACCCGCGACTGGATTCTGGAGTTCGAGCCGGCGACCGCGCGCACCAACGACCCGCTGATGGGCTGGACCTCGTCCACCGACATGAACGGCCAGGTGCGCCTGACCTTCGACACGGCCGAGGAGGCGGTGGCCTATGCTGAGCGGCACGGCATCCCGTTCCGGCTGCACGAGCCCCAGGCCGCACCGCTGATCCTCAAAGCGTACGCCGACAACTTCGCTCCGGGCCGCAAGCAGCCCTGGACCCACTGATTCTGTTTGCGGCTGCGGCGCTTCGCGCTACGTCACCGCATGCCTGACGGCGCCCGTAGCTCAACCGGATAGAGCATCCGCCTTCTAAGCGGACGGTTGCAGGTTCGAGTCCTGCCGGGCGCGCCATCCCCGATCAAATGAACGACGAGGCCGAAAAAGCCCGTCTCGCCGACGTATTTGGCCGCCTCAGGCGTTCAGCTCAGCCGCAACCTGATCCAGCTTGGCCCGGAAAGACTCGCGGTGCGGGTCCATTTCTACGGCCATTTCGAACCGTTTCCTGGCGGATGCGAGGCTGTTCTTGGAGAGGTATATCTGGCCCAGGGCGTAGTTGGCCCGGCCACCCACGATAACGTTCCGGTCCATCTTCTTGTAGAGCGCCACGGCCTCGGCCAGCCGGCCCTGTTTCGCTATGGCGTTGGCCAGATGCAGCCGGGCCAGCCACAGGCCGGGGTGCAGCCGGACGGCGTCGGCCAGAGCCGCCTCGGCCTTCTCATACTGCTTCGTCAGCAACAGCCCCTTGCCCAGCAGATAGTTCGCGTATTCTGACCGGGGGTAGAAGCGCACGGCGGCGGTGGCGGCGCGTACAGTGTCGGCATGCCGTTTTTCCATGTCCGCGCAATAGGCGCCGTACAGGTCATGGGCGAAGTCGCCCTCGAGGCCCCAGCCGCCCTCGGGCATCGGCGCGGGCATCTCATCGCGCAGGAACGCGTCGATCAGGGGGTCCAGACGATCACGCTTTTTCAGGTAGTTCGGCGGGCCGTGCTGAACCCGGCGCATGGAGTCCGCGAAGACATAATCCAGATCCGCCACATGCCGGGCCGACACCAGATCGACCGGTTCGCACTCTCCGGCGTAGAGGAAAATCGGCGCGCGCGCCTTCTCCATGAACGGACGCAGGTCCATGATCGGCGGTTGAAAACCGTCCTGCATCAGCCGGCGCACATTGGACCATGGCCAGTCCATGCGGGTTTCGGCGGCGAAGGCCAACACCCGGGCGCCCAGCGGAACGCCGTGCAGGATTGCGCCGGTTCCGCCCATGGACGTGCCGACGGTGTATAGGCGCGTCGCCCCCAGATGAGCGGCCCATGCCCGAAAGGTGGCCGTGACCTGCTCGCGGGTTTCGCCCAGGCCGTCGATCCCGCCCTGATACCACTGGTTCGGGCCGTTGTTGACGAGGATCACCGAAGCGTCGATCCGGTTCCCGATCTCACGCCAGGCGAAGTCGTGGTCCGGCTTGCCGGTGTCCGAGAAGAAAATAGCGAGCCCGTCGGATTGTCGTGGAAAGACAAGAAAGCGGGCGTGTTCAAGCGGCGTCGGCTGCATAACTTCTACTCTATGTCAGCTCGATCAATCTATCCAATACGCGTCTGAAATTTCGAGATTTTCCGCGCAATGAATGGTGATCCGCCTGAAGATAGGTTGATTGATTTGACCGGCTGTCGGCGCTCAGGGGATTCAACGGACGTCACCCATGCGCCAACGCGAAATCGGCCCAGATCATCAGAGCCAATCCCCGCGACGCTATTCGGCATGGATTTCAGGTCGTCGGCTCGACGGCGGCTCCGCGCACGAATTCCAGGTGATAGAGACTCGACGGATTGAGGATGTTCGCGGCCGCAACATAGTCATACTCGCGGCGGACGATACGAATCTGCCCCTTCTTGCTGGCTTGGCCTATAATCGTGCTGAGGTTGAGGTTGTAGTCGAGACGCCACGACCACCAGGCCGCGTTCTCGAGCTGGCGCCGCCGACTGCTGACTTCACTGAGCATCAGACCCCCGATATCCTCGAAGAAGCGGTTGTCCTTGGCCTTGCGGCGATAAAGGAGAGTCTTGTCGCGCTGCCATCCCGTCGGCTCGATGTGGACGAGCGTCACCTCTGCGTCGAGCGCGGCCAGCATGTCGTAAAGCCGTGGGTCGATCACATCGACCTGCTCGATCGAATGACGCGTGAACACCAGGATATGCCCTTTGACGTCGTTTAGAAACGAGATGTCGGGGTTCCGGTAGTCGAAGCTGTGAGCATGATAATTGATTTTGCCGTCATGGGCCGCCAGACGGCGCGCAGCGGCCTGGCCCTCGTCAGTGTATTCGGCGCCATGGTAATCGATCGTCTTTGAGCGAGTCTGGCCTAGGCCGACATAGATCTGGAACAGGTTAACTGACCAGCCGCTACCCAGTTCGACGATGGCCGTCGTATCGTCCCGAACACATCCCATCAGATAGCGGATCGAGCTGACCGCAGAGGTCGTATATTGTCCGTTGGTTACATCAGGGTAGATAAAGAAGTCATCATAAGTCTTCCCGACGCGTTTAAGGACTGCTTTGCCCAGAGGCTGAACCAGCTCTCTCTTTCTGTAGAAGCTGTTGGGATCAGGTCGACCAATGTCGAGTTCCCGCATCTCCGCGAGAATCGTCGAGATGTGATCGTCAGGGCGCGCCGAAGAAATCTTGTCGATCTTGTCGCCAATTTTGCCCCACGCGGTTCCTTGACTCTTCTTGGTGCGCGCGCCTGCTTTTTTGACGATGAGATCAACTGCAGTCATTTTTCACAATCCCGGTGAAGGTTGAGTGTGCCGGACAGGGGCGGGCAAGGCTATTTTGTTGTTCAACTAGCCCAACCAAACCGGTCTCACCAGAGGCGATTTTGGCTTTCTATCGGCTTTGTTGGTTTGCGAAGAACGATGTGGGAGGCGGCAAAACTATCAACACCCGGGGGTCACCCAGTGGCGCAATGCGCCGCTTTGAATGTCTTTACAATTCTGGACACGATCCAGTTCGACACATGCCGTCCGTCGTCGTCACGGAAGCTGTATGGTGCATTCGCCATGACCAGTTCGTATGACGGAAAATAAGTTACTTCGGCAAAATCGCGGGCGATGGCGCCGACAGCGGCGCGAAGGATGCTTTTACCCTCTGTGTTCGCAGCGACGATGTCCTGATCACCAAAAGTTCGGGCCAGGGCGACCGGAGAAACCGTCATGACAATGCGGGCGCCGGGCCTTACCTGTTTTATGATTTCAACTATTCTCTTTAGGTTGGCGTAGTTTTCTTCATACGACGACATATGAAATTCGGTTTGTTCTTCGCCGCCGCCTCGGGCGTAACCGGGCTTTTGACAGGCGATCTTTCCGCTGTGCTTGTTGCGAAACACCTCGGCCATGCCCATCGTCATGAAGAAGACGTCTGCCTCACGTATCCCCTGGTCAATTGCAGAACTGGCGTGACCGACAGCTTCCCTTAAATCCTCCGGAGTTCGTCCAAACGTGGCGCGACGATAGGGATCTTGATAGGCCGTTTCGCCGTCCCATACCGGATCCTTCACGGTCCAGTAGTCGTCATCATCCTGAGTCCATTCGCCAATGTGGCGTTCAAACTCCTGCCTGATGGTGAATGTATTATAATAGTCAAGATGGGGGTATTGGGGCAGTCTATCGATCCGAAACCTGTCCAGATCCATCGGGATGCCAGATGTCGGAGGGCCTACGTCAAAGCCTTCAGCAGTAAGATAGGCGCGAATCCTTTCGGCGAAGCAGCTTCCAATCGTGAATATCTTGTCATTGGAATCAAAAAGAGGCTTCCTCGCCACCGTAAATAGCTTGTTTCGGAAGTGGGACGTCCAACGAGGATTGGCCTCGTCGCGCACGGCATATTTCTGAACTGGGGCTTCAGCCGGGATCAAATCAGCGCTTTTATCATCGGCCATAGGCACCACTCCCTCTATGGGGGCAACCTAATCCAGACAGCCCACCGACGCCACGCCGAATTTGCCCGCCCGCTTGCCCGGTGCGTCGCTTGCGAATAGACAGTCTCATACTCACTCTGGGGTTTTGACATGGCATTCGGCGACAGGATTCTTGTCCAGGCGCGCAACTCTTCGGTGCAGATCGAGGGTCTGGCGGCGGCGGAGTTGAACCGCAATCTGGGGGATTACCTCCCGCCGAATTACAACGTGCGCAAGATGGCCGAGGCCTATGGCCGCTATGCGCGAACCCGCAGCAACACCCATGACGAGTACATGCTGTTGCGCTCGACCTTCACCGAGACGAAATCAAAGAGCCATCAGGTCTTCAGCTCCGTCCTCGCTTCGCATGTGCCGACCGAGAAGTACGCCCTGAATCGCAGCCTGTTTCAGGGTGACGACCACAACGAAATCATTCGCGGCGCCGTCAGGTCCTTGCAGAAGAAGGGCATGTGGAAGGCGCGCTTCCGCGTCCCGCCGGAGATCGTGGAGAGCCTCAAGGGCAAGATCCTCGGCCGCATGACCGACATCCATGGCGACGTCATCGAACGCATGATGACCGGCGCCCCGGATGCGCCGCTCCAGATCAAATCCAATTTCAAGTGGATCACCAGTTTCGAGGAGATGTACCAGATCGCCTCGGATCCGCTGCTGCTCACGATCGTCCATCGATACATGGGCGTGCCGCCCATCTTCGACGTGCCGGTGTCGTTCATCAACTCCGTCGCACCCAGCAGCGAGAAGGGCCTGTCCGACACGGCGCAGCTCTATCATCACGACATGTACCGCCTGGGGTTCGTGAAGCTGTTCATCTATCTGACGGACGTGGGGCCCGGATCGGGTCCACACACGATGATACCGGGGACACACAGAGAGCGCCCGGACGCGCTGTGGGCCGACGGCCGGCATACCGACGAAAGCGTGGCTGCGCACGGCTTGCTGGACAAGGAAGCGCGCATCACCGGCCCCGCGGGCACGGTGTTTCTGGTGGACACCAGCGCCCTGCACAAAGGGTCGCACCCCACGGAGGAGGCGCGTCTGATCGCTCAGGTTCAGTACGCCAACTCCCTTTTCGGTCACCCGATCCCGGAGGCGGAACGCCCCTTCACGGCGGCCCGCAAATCTGACGACCCAGAAATCCAGGAGGCCGGCGTCCTGGTGAAGAAGTACGCGGAACGCACCGGGGTGCGCTTCATGCAGGGGCTGATCTAGGCCGCGCGCCCGGTCATCATCGCCTGATCCAGGTCGGCGATCAGGTCGTCCGGGTCTTCCAGACCGATGTGCAGGCGGATCAGGGGGCCGGGCAGCGGGGCTGCGTGACGGCGTATGGCCAGCTGGTGCGTCTCGTGGGTGGCCAGGCTCTCGAAGCCGCCCCACGAATAGCCCAGGCCGAACAGGGTAAGGGCGTCGAGCATCGCTTCGGCCTGCACCTCGCTCGAGTCGTTCAGGACCACGCCCATCAGACCCGCAGCGCCGGCGTAGTCGTGGCTCCAGATGTCATGGCCCACCGAGCCGGGCAGGGGCGGGTAGAGGACGCGGGCGACCTCCGGGCGACCTTGCAGCCACTGGGCGACCTTCAGGGCCGAGCGGGCGTGCTCGGCCAGACGGAGGGGCAGGGTGCGCAGGCCGCGCAGGGCCAGCCAGGCCTCGTCCGGCGCCGTGTGCCAGCCCATGTCCTCGATGGCGCCGTGGATCGCCTTGCCGATGCGCGGATCGGCGACGGCGATCGCGCCCATCAGCAGGTCGGAATGGCCCGCTGCATATTTGCTGACCGCCTGCACGCTGACGTCGACGCCGTGGGTCAGCGGCCGGAAGGCCAGCCCGGCGGACCAGGTGTTGTCCATGACCGTCAGCACGCGCCTGTCCCGCGCCGCCGCGGCGACGGCGGGGACGTCGATCATCTCGAAGGTCAGGGAGGCGGGGGATTCCATCAGCAGCAGCTTGGCGCCGTCGAGGGCGGCGATGATCTGATCCGTCGTGGCGTCGGCGGGATGATAGCGCGTGGTCACGCCCCGTGCGGCCATGTACCGGTCTAGGAACCGGCGGCTGGGGCCATAGATGGCGTCGGTGGCGACGACGGTGTCGCCGGGGCGCATCAGGGCCAGGACCGGAATGGTGACGGCGGCCAGTCCCGTGGGGGTCAGCCAGGCGTCCGACCCGCCCTCCATCTCGGCGATCAGGGCGCGGAGCTCCTGCTGAACCGCCATGCCGTCGATGGCGTAGACGGGCCCCAGCGACGGATCGCGCAGGGTCGAGGCGCTGGGGTTCAAAAGCGTGGAGGCACGCTCGATGGGTGGATTGACCGGACGGCGGCCCTGCGTCGGCTTGCGGGTCGCCGAACGGATCAGGCGGGTGCGGTCGGAAGGGGGTCGGCTCATGAATGCGCCCGTCTGGTGCTGAAAGGCGCCTCGCGGGTTGCGGAGGCATGCCAAAGGCTTCTAACACCTGATGCACGGTTCAGACGAAGGCGAGGATGATGATCGCGCGCGCAATCCGGGCGGGGCTGATGACGGGGCTGCTGATGCTCGCGGCCTGCGGTGACCGCGAGCCCGAGCGCGAGGCACCGGATCCCGCATCCGACGCGCCGCTGCCGGCCGAGGAGGCCGCTGAGCCCAGCGAGACCCTGGCGGCGGTGCGGGCGCGCGGGCGGCTGAACTGCGGCGTGCACGAGGGGCTGGTGGGCTTCGCCTATACGGACAATCGCGGACAGTGGCGCGGGTTCGACGTGGACTTCTGCCGGGCCACGGCGGCGGCGGTGCTGGGCGATCCGGACGCTGTGCGCTTCGTCCCGCTGGCGATCGGCGACCGGTTCGAGGCCCTGGCCGATGGTCGCATCGACGTGCTGTGGCGCAACACCTCCTGGACGATGGCGCGCGACGCGGGCGAGAGGATGGAGTTCGTCGGGGTCAACTATTACGACGGGCAGGGCTTCATGGTGCGCCGGTCTCTGGCCCTGACCAGTGCGACGGAGCTGGACGGTGCGCGTGTCTGCGTCCAGTCGGACTCCACCACGGCCCTGAACCTGCGCGACTATTTCTCGGTGCGGAGCCTGCGTTACGAGCCGGTCATGGCGGCGAGCGAGGAAGAGGCGCGCGAAGCCTATGTGGCCGAGGACTGCGACGCCTTCACCGGCGATGTGTCGGCGCTGGCGGCGGCGCGCACCATGATGAGCAACCCTCAGGCCCACGCCATCCTGCCCGACGTGATCTCCAAGGAGCCGCTCGGCCCCGTCGTCCGGCGCGGCGACGACCAATGGGCTGACATCGTGCGCTGGACCCTGAACGCCCTGATCCTGGCCGAGGAGCTGGGCGTGACCCGGGAGAACGTGGACGATCTTGCTGAGAACTCGCCCGATCCTCGGGTACAGCGCCTGCTGGGTGCGGAAGACGGGTTCGGCTCCATGATGGGTCTTTCGGACGCCTGGGCCCGGGAGGCTATCGCAGGCGTGGGCAATTATGGCGAGATCTTCGACCGCAATCTGGGGGCGCGGTCGTCATTGAATCTGGCCCGCGGCCTCAATGCGCAGTGGAGCGCCAATCCGCGCGGTCTGATGTACGCTCTGCCGATTCGATAGGCCGCTTCGGCGGTATGGGCCTAGCCTGTTTCGATCGGGGTGTCCGACCGGGCTCCCCATTCGGCCCACGAGCCGTCATAGACCGCGCTGTCGCGGCCCAGCACAGCCAGCGCCAGGGTGAGGATCGCCGCCGTTACACCCGAGCCGCAGGTGGTGATGACCGATGGGTCAGGCTTCAGGCCCGCGCGGTAGAAGACTTCGGCGAGTTCATCGCGCGTCCGCAATGTGCCATCGGCGTTCAACAGGTCGCCGAAGGGGACGTTGAGCGCCCCGGGCATGTGGCCGCTGCGAAGGCCCGCGCGCGGCTCTACCGCCTCTCCAAGAAAGCGCGCCGAGGGCCGGGCGTCCACAATATGGATCGCAGGGTCGTCCATCGCGCGCCGAACGTGATCAAGGTCGGCGACATTGCTGGTCTGAAAGTCAGGTCGGAAGACCGCGGGCGGCAGCGGTGCGCCGGGTCCGCCCTGAACCGGACGCCCTTCGGCCCTCCATTTGGGCAGGCCCCCGTCCAGTACCTGGACGCGCCGGGCGCCCATGGTGCGGAAGGTCCACCAGACCCGGGCTGCGGAGAACAGGCCCTGTTCGTCATAGACCACGATGTGATCGTCGTGCGCGATGCCCATGGCCCCGACCGCCGCGGCGAAGTCGCTGGGCGAAGGCAGCATAAGGGGCAGGGGGCTGGCGTGGTCCGCCACCGCATCGAGATCGAAACGAATGGCGCCGGGGATGCGGGGGGCATCGTCGCCCGGACGGCTTCCATCCATGCGCCAGCTGGCGTCGATGATGCGGACATCGGGCGCATCCAGAAGAGCGGCCAATCCGTCTGTAGAGAGGAGCGGATCATGGATCATGGGGGCAGACTAGCATGACGGCGGAGAAGCGTACGGGCGCCGTGCGTCTGGTGCTGGGCGATCAGCTCAGCGACGGTCTGGCGAGCTTGCGCGATCTGGATCCCGCCCGCGATGTGGTGCTGATGGCCGAGGTCGAGGGCGAGACCGGCTATGTGCGCCACCACAAGCAGAAGATCGCCCTGGTGCTGGCCGGGATGCGGGCGTTCGCCGCGCGGCTGAGCGAGCGGAGCGTCAGGGTTCGCTATGTGCGGTTGGACGATCCGGATAACCGCCAATCAATCGTTGATGAGCTGGCCCGGGCCGTCGAAGACCTTGCCCCTGAGCGTGTTATCCTGACCGAGCCGGGGGAGTGGCGGCTGGCCGAGGCCTTTCGCGCCTTCGCCGCCGATTGCGCCGCGCCGGTGCAGGTGCGCGAGGACGACCGCTTCATCTGCGGGCACGAGGTTTTCGAGCGCTGGGCCGAGGGCCGGCGTCAGTTGCGCATGGAGTTCTTCTATCGCGAAATGCGGCGGCGCACCGGCCTGCTTATGGACGGCGAAGAACCGGAGAGCGGACGCTGGAATTTCGACGCCGAGAACCGCAAGCGGCTGCCCGCTTCCATCGCCCCCCCGTCGCGGGTGCGCTGTCCGCCGGATGACGCCACGCGCGAGGTGATCGCCATGGTGCAGGCCCGGTTCGCGGATCACTTTGGCGATCTGGACGCCTTCGGCTGGCCGGTGACCCACGATCAGGCCGAGGCGGTGCTGGCGGATTTCCTCCAGCGCATCCTGCCCGGCTTCGGCGACTGGCAGGACGCCATGGCCCAGGACGAGCCTTTCCTGTGGCACGGCCTGATCTCCACGGCCCTCAACATGGGTCTGCTGGATCCGCTCGAGGTCTGTCGCCGGGCGGAGGTGGAGTACCGCGCCGGCCGCGCGCCCCTGAACGCGGTGGAGGGCTTCATTCGCCAGATTCTGGGGTGGCGGGAGTTCGTGCGGGGGATCTACTGGCTGAAGGCGCCGGAGTACCTGCGCCGCAATCATCTGGACGCCGACCGGGAGCTGCCGTGGTTCTTCTGGTCGGGCGAAACCGACATGGCCTGCGTCGCGGACGCGGTGAAGCAGGTGCGCCGTCACGCCTATGCCCACCACATCCAGCGGCTCATGGTCACGGGCAACCTGGCCGTGTTGCTGGGCGTCCATCCTGACCAGGTGGACGAATGGTACATGGTGGTCTTCGCCGACGCCTATGAGTGGGTCGAGATGCCCAACACGCGGGGCATGGCCACCTTCGCGGACGGCGGCATCGTCGGCTCAAAGCCGTACGCGGCGTCTGGCGCCTACATCGACCGGATGAGCGATTACTGCAGCGGCTGCGCCTTCGATGTTAAGGCCAAGTCCGGGCCCAAGGCCTGTCCGTTCAACCGGCTGTACTGGGGCTTTCTGGAGCGCAACCGGGGGCGCCTGCGCGACAACCCCCGGCTGGCCATGCCGTACCGGACACTGGACCGCTGGTCAGAGGATCAGCGCGCGGCGCTGGTGCGCGAAGCGGACGACGCGCGTGCCGAACTGGGCGCGGTCAAGCCGGATTGAGCCCTCAGCTCCGGCTCAGGGCCAGTTGCACCACATTGATCCGGTCGGCGCGGAAGCCCGCCTCGCAATAGGCCAGATAGAACCGCCACAGCCGGCGGAAGCGGTCATCGAAGCCCATCTTCTGGATCTGGTCCCACGCGGCCATGAACCGCTCGTCCCAGCGTTTCAGGGTGTCGGCGTACGAATGGCCGAATCGATCAATGCCGGTCCAGGCCAGCCCGGTGCGTTCGATGACGGGTTTCAACACCGCCTCGCTGGGCAGCATGCCGCCGGGAAAGACATACTTCTGGATGAAGTCCGTGCGCTTGTCGTAGCCGGCGAACAGGTCGTCATCCATGGTGATGATCTGAAGGGCCGCCCGGCCGCCGGGAACCAGCACGTCATGAATCTTGGCGAAATAGGTCGGCCAGTATTCCTGACCCACCGCCTCGAACATCTCGACGGACGCCACGCGGTCGAAACGGCCCTGGACGTCCCGGTAGTCGATCATCTGGATGTCGGCGCGGTCTGAAAGGCCGGCTTCGGCCAGCCGCCGCGTGGCGTAGGCGTGCTGTTCTGTCGAGATGGTGATGCCCGTGACGTGGGCGCCCACTTCCTTCGCCGCATACTCAGCGAAGCCCCCCCAACCGCAACCGATCTCCAGCACCCGGTGACCCGCCTTGAGATCCATGGCTTCGGCCAGTTTTCGGTACTTGCGGGTCTGCGCGGTCTCCAGCGCCTCGCCGGGCTTTTCGAACACCGCCGAAGAATAGGTCATGGTCTCGTCCAGCCACGCCTCATAGAAGGCGTTGCCCAGATCATAATGGGCGTGGATGTTCTTGCGGGCGCCCTCCCGGCTGTTGCGGTTCAGCTTGTGGCGAACCCAGTGAACGGCCTGCATCAGGGGGTTGCCGTCGAACAGGCGTTCGATGCCTTCGTAGTTCCTCACCAGCACTTCAAGCAGGCCGGCCAGATGCGGCGTGTCCCATTCATCGGCCATGTAGCCTTCCGCAAAACCGATATCGCCGGAGGTCAGCACACGCTTGGCGAAGGCGTAGTCCTTGACCACAAGGATTGCGGCGGGTCCGGTCTTCTTGCCGACCAGTTCGTGCACTGCGCCGTTCGGCAGCCGCACGGTCAATCGGCCGATGGCCCAGTTACCGGCCAGAATTCTAAGCAGGATGCCGAACCCCGTGGGGGTACGGGCGGCGGTTGCGGCGATATCGGGCGTCACAGCGGTCATGCGAACCTCCCCTCAGTCCTTGTCCCGTGCGGACTTGATGTCCTCCAGAGCGTCCAGGGCGCGCTGTCGCGCCTTGGCATGGTCGACGATCGGCGCCGGATAGTCACGCCCCAGGCGGACGCCCGCCCCGTCCAGAACCTCGCGCGGCGCGGTCCAGGGCGCGTGGATCCAGCGATCCGACAGCCTGGCCAGTTCAGGAATCCAGCGTCGCACATACTTTCCGTCCCCGTCGAATTTCTCGCCCTGGGTCACAGGATTGAAAATGCGGAAGTACGGAGCGGCGTCCGCACCCGATCCGGCGACCCATTGCCAGTTTTGGATGTTGTTTCCCATGTCGGCGTCCACAAGGGTGTCCCAGAACCACGCCTCTCCCTCGCGCCAGTCGATGAGCAGGTCCTTGATCAGGAAGGACGCCACGATCATGCGCACGCGGTTGTGCATCCAGCCGGTGCGCCAGAGCTGGCGCATCCCTGCGTCCACGATGGGATAGCCGGTCATTCCGCGTTTCCAGGCCTCCAGGCCCTTGGCGTCGTTGCGCCAGGCCATGGCGTCGAACTCGGGCCGGAACGCGCGCTCGGCCATGTACGGAAACTGGTGCAGCAGGTGGGTCGAGAACTCGCGCCAACCCACTTCGCTGACGAACTTTTCGGCCTGTTTGCCCGAAACCCGCCCATCCTCAGCGGCCTGACGCGCCGCGCGGACGGCGCGCCACGGACTGATCTCGCCGAAATGCAGATGCGGAGACAGGCGGCTGGTCCCGTCCTCGCCGGGAATGTCCCGGCCATCGCCGTAGGTCTTCAGCGGGCCCGCCAGAAAGTGCGACAAGGCCTCGCGAGCGCCCGCTTCGCCCGGGGTCCAGTCGAACCCTTTCGACCAATCCGGCCCTTCCGGGTGCAGCCCCCAGTCGTCGATGGTTTCGGTTTTCACACCCTCGACACCGTCCAGCGTGCGCGGTCCGTCTCGGGGGGCGGGCTCCTCAGCGGCGTCGAGCAGCGCCCTGAGGAAGGGGGTGAACACCTTGTAGGGGGCATCCTGACCCGTTCGGACCGAGCCCGGCCGGGCCAGCATCGTCCCGTTGAAGCCGCGACAGGTCACGCCGTCCGCCTTCAGCCCGTGCGCAATTTCGGCGTCCTGCTCCCACGCTGCGGGCTCGAACATGCGGTTCATCAGCACGGTCTGGGCGCCCGTCTCCTTGATCACCGCGCGCAAGACCGCTTCGGCGTCGCCGGACCGCAGCACCAGTGACGCGCCGCGATCCTTCAGGTCGGCGGCCAGGGCGCGCAGGGACTTGTCCAGCCACCATTTTGACGCCGCGCCCATGGGGCGGCCGTCCAGGGACTCATCGTGGATATAGAGAGGGATCACCTGCGTTCCGGTCGCCGCCGCTTCGGTCAGGGCGGGGTTGTCGGCGATCCTGAGATCGCGCCGGAACCAGACGATGACGGGGGCAGGCGTGTCGTTGGCCACTCAGGCGGTCTCCGTGGTAATCTTGCGTTTCGGCGGCCCATAGGCCACCTGAACGCCGCATAGATACGTCATGAACGGCGCGCGGACGCCGCGCATGCTGAAAACATACAAGGATTTGCCTTCGTGAAGCCCAACGCTGTGATCGAACTCTCCCAGGGCCTGTCGCGTCCGGTGCGCATCGGCGGAGGCGGCCGCATCGTCTTCATCGCCGGACCGTGCCAGCTGGAAAGCCGACAGCACGCCCTGGAAATGGCGTCAGCGCTGAAGGAGATCGGCGAGCGGCTGGACGTGGGGATCATCTACAAAACCAGCTTTGACAAGGCGAACCGCACCTCGGCCAATGCGGCGCGGGGCTTTGGCCTCGAAGGCTCACTGCCCATCTTCGCGGAGATTCGCGAGACCCTGGGCCTGCCGGTCCTGACCGACGTGCACAATGAAGAACAGTGCCGCATCGCCGGGGAAGTGGTGGATGTGCTGCAGATCCCCGCATTCCTGTCGCGCCAGACGGACCTGCTGATCGCCGCCGCGCAGACGGGCAAGGCCATCAACATCAAGAAGGGCCAGTTCCTGGCCCCGTGGGACATGAAGAATGTCATCGCCAAGGTGACGGGCGCCGGAAACCCGAACGTCATGGCGTGCGAGCGCGGCGCCAGCTTCGGCTACAACACCCTGGTGTCGGACATGCGCGCCCTGCCGGTGCTGCGGGACATCGGCTGTCCGGTGGTGTTCGACGCCACCCACAGCGTGCAGCAGCCGGGCGGGCAGGGCACGTCCTCGGGCGGCCAGCGCGAGTTCGTGCCCGTTCTGGCGCGCGCCGCCGTGGCCGTGGGCGTGGATGCGGTATTCATGGAGACCCACCAGGATCCGGACAACGCGCCCTCGGACGGCCCCAACATGGTGCCGCTGGACCAGTTCGAGGCTCTGGCCGCCGATCTGATCGCCTTCGACGACCTGGCCAAGCGCCAGGCGGCGCGGAAGGCGGCGTAAGGCGTCTTGAGCCAGCGCGCTTCCGGTTTGTTGATCCGCCGCATCATCGGCGGCGCGCTGATCGGGCTGGTGACCCTCGCTGTTGTCGCCATCCTGATCTGGCGCGGCGATATCCTGCGCTCGGGCCTGGACCCCGAGGTGCCTTTCCAGACCTATGATCCGCCGCCCGCGCCCGACTATGCCCAGCGTTCGGCCTGGGCCCTGCTGGAGGAGGCCGCGACGGGTGAGCCTGCGGTCTTCTTCGTGCATCCCACCACCTATGACGGCGGTGATCACTGGAACGCGCCCATCGACGAGCCCGGGGCTGAAGCCTGGTTGAGGCGCTCGGTCCTGCCCAATCACGCCGCGCTGTTCGCGCGGTCGGGGGCGGTGAGCGTTCCACTCTATCGTCAGGCCAGCCTCTACACCCGCCTGACTATCCGCGAGGATGCGCGTGAGGCCCGGGCCTTCGCCTATCAGGACGTCCTCGCCGCCTTCGACGCCTGGCTGACGCGCAACCCGGACGGCCCCATCATCGTCGCCGGCGTAGAGCAGGGCGGGGAGTTGGCCGCCCGGCTGCTGCGCGAGCGGGTCGCTCCCGATGCAAGCCTGCGCGGGCGTCTGGTGGCGGCCTATCTGATGGACGCGGTGGTTCCTGCCGACGAATACGGGCCGGCCGCGGCTCTGCCCGCCTGCCGCGACCGGGCGGAGACAGGCTGCGTCTTCGCCTGGGTTCAGGTGCGCGAAATGGACGAGGAAGCCCTGAGGCGGCTGGATCGGCGCGCCATGGCCTGGACCGAGCAGGGCACGCTGGAGCTGCTGGGGGAGCGGCCCTACCTTTGCGTCAATCCAGTGCTGGGGACGCTGACGGACCGCCACGCCGAACAGCGCGAGCATCTGGGCGGCGCCAACGCCACAGACCTGGAGTGGGGCGTTCGCCCCGCCTTCCTGAACCGGCAGGTGTCGGTCCAGTGCCAGGACGGCGTGCTGCGATACTCCCGCCCGGAGTCTGACGCGTTCCGTCAGACGGGCTCATGGGCGGATCGTAGAAAAGCGGCGTCCTACAATCTGTTCTATGCCGATCTTGAGGCCGATGTGGAGCGGCGCCTGCGGGCTTGGGATCAGTCCGCCGAAGGGCGGTCCGCGCGCCAGTCGAACAGCGCCTCCAGCACCTGAACGGCCTTGCCGCGCTCTGACGTCAGGTCCGGGTCGCGATTCAGGATCAGACGAGCGTCGTCGGATGCGGCCATGATCAGCTCTCGGTGGCGGATCGGGTCTGCGAAGCGGTAGGCGGGAAAGCCACTCTGTTTCAGGCCCAGAGGATCGCCGCCGCCGCGCAGGCGGAAGTCCTCCTCGGCGATCTCGAAGCCGTCCTCCGAGCGGCGCAGGACGTCCAGCCGCTCGCGGGCCACATCGCCCAGATCGCCGTACAGCAGGATGCAGGCGCTCTGTTTCGAGCCGCGCCCCACGCGGCCGCGCAGCTGGTGCAGCTGGGCCAGGCCGAAGCGGTCGGCGTGCTCGATGACCATGATGGTGGCGTTCGGCACGTCCACACCCACCTCCACAACGGTCGTGGCCACCAGCACCGGCACATGGCCCTCGGAGAAGGCGGTCATGACGCTTTCGCGGTCGGCGCCGTTCATCTGGCCGTGGGCGAGGCCCACGTTCAGGCCCAGATGGGCGCGCAGCTCCACGGCGCGGGCCTCGGCCGCCGCCAGATCCACGGCCTCGGACTCGGCCACCAGCGGACATATCCAGTAGGCCTGCGCCCCCTCGGCCACCGCCGCCTTGAGCCGGTTGGCCACTTCCTCGATGCGCGCCAGCGGGAGGACAGCGGTTGTGACCGGCGTGCGGCCGGGCGGCTTCTCGCGCAGGCGGGACACGTCCAGATCGCCGTACTGGGTCAGCTCCAGCGTGCGGGGAATGGGGGTGGCGGACATGGTCAGGAGGTGGACCCCGCCCTTGCCCTTGGCCTGAAGTCGCTGGCGTTCGCTGACGCCGAAGCGGTGCTGTTCGTCGATGACGGCGAGGGCCAGATCATGGAAGGCCACGGCGTCCTGAAACAGGGCGTGGGTGCCGATGGCGACCTGGGCATCGCCGGACGCGAGAGCCGCCAGCTTGGGCCGCCGCTCCGCCGCCGTATCGCGCCCGGTCAGCAGCACGGCGCGCACGCCGGCGCTCTCCAGCATGGGGGCGAGGCGCTGGTAGTGCTGACGGGCCAGAATCTCGGTGGGCGCCATCAGGGCGGACTGGCGCCCGCTGGCGGCCGCATCGGCCATGGCGATAGCCGCCACCGCCGTCTTGCCTGAGCCGACATCGCCCTGCAGCAGACGGCCCATCTGCTCGCCCGAGGCCAGATCGGCGCGGATTTCCACGATGGCCTGTTTCTGGGCGCCGGTCAGGTCGAAGGGCAGGGCGGCCAGCATCTGTTCCGAGGCGGGGCCTGGCGTGATGACCGGGGCGTCGACGGTTTGCCGTGACTGGCGGCGCCGGGCGAGGGCCAGTTGGTGCGCCAGCAGTTCGTCATAGGCCAGACGAAGGCGCGGCGGGGCGTCCGGCGACAGGTCGGCCTCGGTCTGGGGATTGTGCAGCACCTCCAGCGCCGCGCGCCAGCCGGGCCAGCGCTTGCGTTCTATCCAGGCGGGGTCTTGCCATTCCGGCAGCTCCGGCGCGGTTTTCAGCGCCTCCAGCGCCAGACGGCGCACGATGCGGCGCGCCAGCCCCTCGGTCGACGGATAGATCGTCTCGGCGAGGGGGATGTCGCCGGCGGCCTCGGCCTTGACCACATCGGGATGGAGAATCTGGATCTCGTTGTTGAAGACTTCGACCTTGCCGCTGACGATGCGCCGCTCGCCCGGCGGGAGCAGTCGCTCCAGATGCGGACCGCCCCGGAACCAGATCAGGTGCACGAAGCCGGTGGGGTCCGAGGCCCGCACCTTCCACGGGGCGCCGATCTTGTGGGGACGGATGTGGCGGTCAACGATCACGTCCAGGATCGCCACCTCGCCCTCCAGCGCCTGATCCGCCGTGGTGGCGCGGCGATGAACCAGGCCGGTGGGGGCCAGGAACATCAGATCGCGCACCAGCGGACCGGCCACCTTCGTGATCTGGGGCGCGACCTTGGCGCCCACGCCCTTCAGGGTCGTGACCTCGGCGAACAGGGGAAAGAGAATCTCGGGCCGCATTTGAGGAACATAGCCGGTGGCGAAGCGCCTGTGGGAACGCTATGTGAACGCCCTTGTTTGTTTTGACGGAACGGAATGACCGTGGCCGAGGAAATCGCACGTCCGCAAGCGCGTGAAGCGCGCCTGAAACGCCTGAGCTTCCGCGCCTGGCGGCGGGGCTTCCGCGAGGCGGACATGGTGCTGGGCCCGTTCGTTGACCGGGTCGCCGTGACCTACTCGGACGATCAGCTGGATCAGCTGGAGGCCCTGATGACCAATGAGGATCAGCCGCTCTACGGCTGGATCATCGGGCGTGAACCGGCCCCGGCCGAGTTCGAGACGCCGGTCCTGGCCGACATCCGCGCGTTCATGGCCGAGCATGTGGCGGTGGCGGTGCAGAAGGGCATCGGCTGATGGACGGTTCGATCATCGCCGTCGATGACCACGAGTTGTCGGGCACGCCGGAGGGTATGGACGCCCGCGTTCTGGCGGAGCACCTGACCGAGACGGGCGGCGCGGCCCTGTTCGTGGCGCGGGACTACGCACGGGCGAACGCCTTCATTCAGGCATTCCGCTTTTTCGCCCATGACGTTGAAGTGCTGGAATATCCAGCATGGGACTGTCTGCCCTACGACCGGATGAGCCCCACGCCGGCGGTGTCGGCCCAGCGCATGGCCGCGCTCACGCGGCTGGCGCGGCGCGATCCCAAAGACCGGACGCCGCTGCTGATCGTCGCCACGGTCGGGGCGGTGACCCAGCGCACGCCGCCGCGGGAGGCCACCACGGCCGCTGCTTTTGAAACGCGCGTTGGCCGCGAGCTGGATACGGCGGCGCTGGAAGCCTATTTCGCCGTCAACGGCTATGTGCGCGCCTCCACCGTTTCTGAGCGGGGCGAGTACGCCGTTCGCGGCGGCGTCATCGACGTATTCCCGCCGGGCTTCGACGAGCCCGTGCGCCTGGACATGTTCGGGCAGGAGCTGGAGTCGATCCGCGCGTTCGATCCGGCCACCCAGCGCTCGACGCAGCAACTAAAGGCCGTCGAGTTGTCGCCGGTGTCCGAGGTGCTGCTGGATGCTGACGCCATCTCGCGGTTCCGTCAGGGCTATCTGAACCTGTTCGGCGCGGCTGGCGATGATCCGCTCTACGCCGCCGTCAGCGCGGGCGCCCGGCGTCAGGGCGCCGAGCATTTCCTACCGCTGTTCTACGAGCGGATGGAGACCTTTTTCGATTATCTGCCAGAGGGTTCGCCCGTCTTCCTCGACCACAATGTGGAGGATGCGCGGGGCGAGCGGTTGACGCTGGCGCGCGACGCCTACGAGTCCCGACGCGAGGCCTCGCAGGGCCGGGGCGGATCGGCCTATCGCGCCCTGCCGCTGGACCGGCTGTATCTGGATGACGAGGATTGGCGCGCCGCTCTGGCGCCGCGACCGATCCGGCGGTTCACCCCGTTCCAGCGGGACGGCGAGGCAGCGGGCGGCCGTCTGGGGCGCAACTTCGCCGCCGAGCGGGCGCAGGACAGCGTCAATCTGTTCGCCGCCGTGGCCGACCACGCCAAGCGTCTGAAAGGGCAAGGGCAGCGCGTCCTGTTCGCCTCGTGGACCGAGGGCTCGTCCGACCGTCTGTCCGCCATGCTGACCGATCACGGGCTGGATCACATCGTGGCCGTGCGCGACTGGCGCGATGTGAAGGCGGCGCCGGAGGGACTGTACCTGCGCGCGGTGCTGCCGGTGGACACCGGCTTCATCACCGACGACCTGGCGGTGATCTCCGAGACCGACATTCTGGGCGACCGTCTGGCGCGGCCGCGCCGCAAGCGCCGGGCGTCGAACTTCCTGGCCGAGGCCTCGGCCCTGACCACCGGCGATCTGGTGGTGCATCTGGATCACGGCATCGGACGCTATGAGGGGCTCAAGACGCTCGAGATCCAGGACGCGCCCCACGACTGTCTGGAACTGCTCTATGCGGGCGAGTCGAAGCTGTATCTGCCGGTCGAGAACATCGACCTGCTGACCCGCTACGGGACCGATTCCGACGGCGTTCAACTGGACCGACTGGGCGGCGCCGGATGGCAGGGACGCAAGGCCAAGGCCAAGGAACGTCTGCGCGAGATGGCCGAGGGGCTGATCGCCCTGGCCGCCAAGCGCGCCCTGCGCACCACCGACGCGGTGACCCCGCCGCAGGGGCTGTTCGACGAATTCTGCGCCCGCTTCCCCTATGAGGAGACGGACGATCAGCTGAACGCCATCGGCGACGTGCTGGAGGATCTGGGCAAGGGCCAGCCCATGGACCGGCTGATCTGCGGCGACGTGGGCTTCGGCAAGACCGAGGTGGCCCTGCGCGCCGCCTTCGTGGCGGCCATGAGCGGCATGCAGGTGGCTGTGGTCTGCCCCACCACGCTGTTGTCGCGCCAGCACTACAAGACCTTCACCGAGCGCTTCGCCGGCTGGCCGGTCACGGTGCGCCAGCTGTCGCGCATGGTGCCGGGCAAGGAAGCCAACGAGACCCGCGCCGGGCTGAAGGACGGCTCAGTCGAGATCATCGTGGGCACCCATGCGGTGCTGTCCGAACAGGTCGGGTTCAAGAACTTGGGTCTGGTGATCGTGGACGAGGAGCAGCACTTCGGCGTCAAGCACAAGGAGAAGCTCAAGAACCTGCGCGCGGACGTGCACCTGCTGACCCTGACCGCCACGCCCATTCCGCGCACCTTGCAGATGGCCCTGACCGGCATCCGCGAGATGTCCATCATCGCCACCCCGCCGGTCGACCGTCTGGCCGTGCGCACCTATGTGGCGCCGTGGGACCCGGTGATGGTGCGCGAGGCGCTGCTGCGCGAAAAGTATCGCGGCGGCCAGGCCTATTACGTGGCGCCGCGCCTGTCGGACCTGCCGGACATCGAGAAATTCCTGCGCGAACAGGTGCCCGAAGTGAAGTTCGTGGTCGGCCACGGACAGATGGCGCCGACCCAGCTGGAAGAGGTCATGGGCGCCTTCTACGACGGGTCCTATGACGTGCTGGTGTCGACCACCATCGTTGAATCGGGCCTGGACATTCCCACGGCCAATACCCTGATCGTGCACCGGGCGGACATGTTCGGCCTGGCCCAGCTGTACCAGATCCGGGGAAGGGTGGGCCGGTCCAAGGCGCGCGCCTTCGCCTATCTGACCACTGATCCCAAGAAGCCCATGACCCTGTCGGCCGAACGGCGCCTTCAGGTGCTGCAGTCGCTGGACAATCTGGGCGCCGGCTTCCAGCTGGCCAGCCACGATCTGGACCAGCGCGGCGGCGGCAATCTGCTGGGCGACGAACAGTCAGGCCACATCCGCGAGGTCGGTGTCGAGCTGTACCAGCAGATGCTGGAGGACGCGGTCGCCGAGCTGCGGGAGAAAGGCGAGCAAGCGCCGGACCGCGGCTGGTCACCCCAGATCAATGTCGGGGCGGCGGTCCTTATTCCAGAAGATTACGTGCCGGACCTCAACGTCCGCCTCAGCCTGTATCGCCGCCTGTCGGACGCTGAGCAGTCCACGGACCGCGAAGCCCTGGCCGCCGAACTGATCGACCGGTTCGGCCCGCTGCCCGACGAGGCGGCGCAGTTGCTGCGCATCGTGGAGATCAAGGCCAACTGCCGCACGGCCAACATCGCCAAGATCGATATGGGCCCGCTGGGAGCCGTGCTGACTCTGAGGAACGACAGCTTCCCCAACCCCATGGGTCTGGTGGGGATCATCCAGAAGAACCCCGCCGCGTGGAAAATCCGTCCCGATCAGAAGATCGTGGTCAAGGGCGACTGGCCCACGCCGGAGGATCGCCTGAAGGCCGCCGAACGCATGACGGCGGCCCTGGCGAAGGTGGCGACCGCTTAGATCCTGAACGCGTCCCAGGGGCCGGTGATGGCGAGGGTGCGGCCCGGCGAATACTGGTTCACGAACAGGACGCGCCCGTCCGGCGACCAGCAGGCCCCGGCGAACTCGGTGTTCGATCCGCCCGGCTCCTCGATGTCGAGGGCGTTGCGCGCGATGGCGTAGACGCGGCCGTCGGGCGTGACGCCCTTCACGTGCTGGACGCCGCGCTGCTTGTCCTCGCAGCCGATGACGTGGCCGTTGGGGGCGAGGGTGATGTTGTCCACATAATCCAGCACCGCCCGGTCGCCGGACTCCACGAACAGGGTCAGGTGGCCCGGCTCATCCGCCTCGCCGGACTGGCCCTCGAAGCGGCTGGGATCATAGCGCATGATCTGGCCGCACTCGGCCGGGCCGCCCGAGGTGCAGGTGAAGTACAGGTGGTCGCCCGCCCAATGGACGCCCTCGCCGCGCGCGAACACCGCAGCGCCCGCCGCATGGCCGCGCAGGTTCAGGTCGGCGTCGGGGCTCTCCACCCCGTCCATGTCGATCCAGCGCACGGCCTTGCGCTCGCCCTGGCTCCAGTAGTGGCCGTGCCAGTTGCGGGTGTCGCCACGCTCGGCGTCGATCAGCACCAGGGCCTGTAGCCGCCCACCCGCATGCAGGTTGCGCCGGTCGTTGGGCAGGTAGCGGTAGAACAGGCTGTCGCCCGTATCCTCGGTCAGATAGGCCACGCCGGTGCGCGGATCGATGCACACGGCCTCGTGCTTGAACCGGCCCATAGCGCGGATGGGCAGGGGTTCGGCGGCCCGGCGGTCGGCGGCGGGCACCTCGAAGACCCAGCCGTGGTCCTGGGGCAGGCCGTCGGCCACGCCGTCCGTGGTCTCCTCGCACGACAGCCACGAGCCCCATGGCGTGACGCCGCCGGCGCAGTTGTTGTTGGTGCCCGCCAGGCTCAGGTGCTGGCGCTCGGTCTGGCCGGTGCGCAGGTTGTAGACCACCGTGGACGTGCCGCCCGCGATCGGGGCGCCGTCGGCCTGGCGGCCGTAGATGCGGTCCCAGTTGAAGTCGTCGTCCTGATCCGGCCGTGCGAAGGCGCCGAGGTTTGCTTCTTCCTGGTCCAGCTCATGGTTACGCACCAGAGCCACTCGGTCGTCGTCCAGAGCGAAACAGCCCATGCCGTCGAACTTGTCCGGGGTCACGAGACCGTCGTCCATGCGCTGGCCCACGCGCGAGATGACGCGATAGGAGAAACCCTCCGGCAGATCGAGAATGCCTTCGGGGTCCGCCCGCATGGGGCCGTAGCCGAACACCTCGTTGCGGGACGGGCCGTCCACGAAGCCACGTGCGGCGGGAACCTGGCCCTGCTGGACCGCTTGCGCGCGGGCGGCGTAGGCGGAAAGGGCGGCGGCGGTGGCGGAGGCCATGAAGGCGCGACGGGACTGGATCATGGCCGCGTCCTAGCAACCCCGGGTCACGGTTTCATGTCAGCGGGCGGACGAACGCCATAAGCGGAGCGCCACCGCGAGGATCACGATCATGAAGCTTGCCTCCAGCACCCGCTGGGCGGCGCCGTGCCAGGGGAAATCGGGGGCGATAAGAAGAAGGCTCAACGCTGCGACCACAGCGCAGATCATGACCAGCGGGAACAGCCGCAACCAGCCGTCCAGACTGCGCAGGCCAAGCGCCAACAAGAACAGGCCGAGCACGCCGCTGAGATAGCCGAGGCCGCCGAACAGGTCGTGCAGTTGCTGGGCCACGCTGGGGTCGCTGCGCGCACACTCGAAGTCACACGGATAGACGCCCGCTCCGAGCAGGCCTGCTCCATTGGCGGCCAGAAGGATAAGGCCCGCCGCGCGCAAACCAGTGAAGGGCAGGGCTTTGAGACACAGCAGCCAGAAAGCGATCAGCAGCACGCTGGTGGCGATGAACAGCGTACTGATCAGCGGCCCGTCAGGCGCACCGGTCGCGCCCATTTCGCTGATGTGCTGGCCGAGAGAATTGTACCCGGGATAGCCGAAGGGACCGACGACGATCACCCCCGCCATAACCGCCACATAGGCGAACCCCAGCATTGCGGTCAGACGGTTCATCGCTGTGTCTCCGGCGTCTCTAGCGGCACGCCAGACCCATGATACGGCAAAGCTGGCGGCTTGCCAGCTTCCGGCCCATGGCCTACCCCTCGCGCCCGGAATCATACGGAGACATGTCATGACCGCAGGACCCCTTCTGGCCCTTCTTTTCCCCGGTCAGGGCAGCCAGAGCGTGGGCATGGGCGCGCAGCTGGCCGACGCCTTTCCCGCCGCGCGCGAGGTGTTTCAGGAAGTGGACGACGCCCTGGGCCAGAAGCTCAGCATGATCATGCGCGAGGGGCCTGAGGATCAGCTGACCCTGACCGAAAACGCCCAGCCGGCGCTGATGGCCGTGTCGCTGGCGGTGATCCGGGCGCTGAAGGTGGAGTTCGGGGTGGACGTGTCGCGCGCCGCGTTCGTGGCGGGTCATTCGCTGGGTGAGTACTCGGCCCTGGCGGCGGCGGGCGCCCTGTCGGTGGCGGACACCGCGCGCCTGCTGAAGCTGCGCGGCCAGTCGATGCAGAAGGCCGTGCCGGTGGGCAAGGGCGCCATGGCCTCGCTGATCGGGCCGAAGTCCGACCTGGCCCTGGCCGAGGAGGCGGCGAAGGCCGGTTCGGCGCTGGGCGTCTGCGTCGTGGCCAATGACAACAACAACGGTAATGTGGTGATTTCCGGCGAGAAGGCCGCCGTGGATCGGGCCATCGAGAAGGCCAAGGAGCTGGGCGCGCGCGCCATTCCGCTGAACGTCTCGGCGCCGTTCCACTGCCCCCTGATGCAGCCGGCGGCCCAGGCCATGGCCGACGCCCTGGCCGACGCGAAGATCGTGGCGCCGGTCGTGCCGGTGGTCGCCAACGTCACCGCCAGCCCCGAGACAGATCCGGAAGTCATCCGCCGCCTTCTGGTGGAGCAGGTCACCGGCCGCGTGCGCTGGCGCGAATCCATGGAATGGATGGCTGGTGAAGGCGGCGTGCAGCGATTCGCCGAGGTCGGTTCGGGCAAGGTCCTGACCGGCATGGCCAAGCGCATCGCCCCGGACGCCGAAAGCGTCGCTCTGAACGGCCCGGAAGAGCTGGAAGCGTTCGCCAGGTCGCTGTGACGGGGCTCAGCCGATGAGGGCGAGCCACTCGTCCTCGGTCAGCACCGTCACGCCGTGCTTCTCAGCGTCCTTGAGCTTTGAACCCGCGCCGGGGCCCGCGACCACGTAGTCGGTTTTCTTCGACACGGAGCCGGACACCTTGGCCCCGAGGCTTTCCGCGCGGGCCTTGGCCTCGTCGCGGGTGAAGCGCTCCAGCGAGCCGGTGAAGACGACGGTCTTGCCGGACACGGGAGAGTTCTGGACCGGCCGTTCGACGGCTTCAATCGCTGTCAGCTCGGTTTCCAGCGCCGCGACCACGGCGAGGTTGTGCGGCTCATGGAAGAAGCGTGCCAGTTCGCGAGCGGCCACGGGGCCGACGCCGGAAACGCCCGCGATCTGGTTGAGGATCTCGGAGGGACCTTCCTCACGCGCCACGCGGGCCCATTGGACAATGGCGGGCCAGTCGGCGGCCAGTTCGGCGAGGCCGCGCCGGGCGGGCGCCGCCATGCCGGGGAAGGCGAGGGCGATCTTCTGGTCCAGCGGCGCGTCGGGCCATGGATCCTCGGCCGGCGGCCGCGCCTCGGCCATCAGGATCAGCACGCGGGGCGATACGGCGTGGGTTTCGGACAGGCGGGTCCAGGCCTCGCTGGGCACGCCCTTGGCGGCGGCCAGGCAGGCGGCCTTGAGCGCGTCCCAGGTCTCGTAGGCGCGGGCCAGAACCAGCGAGGTCTGCTCGCCGATATCGCGGATGCCCAGTCCGAACAGGAAGCGGTCCAGGGCGATGGTGCGGCGGGCGTCGATGCCGGCGACCAGATTGGCCACGCTGGTTTCGCCGTAGCCGTCTTCCTCGCGCAGCACGTCCAGCTTTTCGGCGTCGCGGGCGAGGCGGAAGATGTCGGCGGGCTCGTTGATCCAGCCGCGAGCGTGGAAGGCCGTGAGCTGTTTTTCCCCAAGACCTTCAATGTCGAAGGCGCGGCGGCTGACAAAATGCTTGAGGCGCTCGATGATCTGGGCCTCGCACACCAACCCGCCGGTGCAGCGCCGCTTGACCTCGTCGCCCTCGCGCACGGCTTCGGAACCGCAGACAGGGCAGTGGTCCGGAAAATCGAAAGCTTTCGCGGTTTTGGGCCGTTTTTCTGAGACGACGCCGAGGATCTGCGGGATGACGTCGCCGGCCCGCTGCAGGATCACCGTGTCGCCGATGCGCACGTCCAGCCGGGCGATCTCGTCCTCGTTGTGAAGGGTGGCGTTGCGCACCACCACGCCGCCGACGGTGACGGGGTGCAGACGGGCCACGGGGGTCAGGGAGCCGGTGCGGCCAACCTGGATGTCGATGGCCTCCAGCACCGTGGTGGCCTGCTGCGCCGGGAACTTGTGGGCGACGGCCCAGCGGGGACTGCGGGCGACGAAGCCGAGGCGCTTCTGCCAGTCCAGCCGGTCGACCTTGTAGACCACGCCGTCGATGTCATAGCCGAGGGTGGCGCGGTCGGTCTCCAGACTGCGATACAGCGCCATGAGTTCTTCGGCGCCCTCGACCCGCTTGGAGCGGTCGTTGACGCGGAAGCCCCAGGCCTTGAGCTTTTGCAGGGCGTCCCACTGGGTCTCGGCGAAGTCGGCGGAGAACTCGCCCCAGGCGTAGGCGAAGAAGTGCAGGGGGCGCTGGGCCGTGATGGCCGGGTCCTTCTGGCGCAAAGAGCCGGCGGCGAAATTGCGGGGGTTGGCGTAGGTGCGCTTTCCGTCCGCCTCGGCGGCGGCGTTGAAGGCGTCGAAGGCCTCGGTGGGGGCGTAAACTTCGCCGCGGATCTCGATTCGGTCGGGCCAGCCGGAGCCGGCCAAGCGCTGTGGAATCTCGGCGATGGTGCGCAGATTGGCGGTGACATCCTCGCCGGTTCGGCCGTCGCCGCGCGTTGCGCCGGTGACCAGTTCGCCGTCCACATAGAGCAGGCTGGCGGACAGGCCGTCGATCTTCGGCTCGGCGGTGAAGGCCACCACCTCGTCGCCGGGCAGCTTCAGGAATCGGGCCACGCGGGCGGCGAACTCGCGCACCTCGCCCTCGTCAAAGGCGTTATCCAGCGACAGCATGGGCGCGCCGTGACGCACCGGCGCGAACTGGGTCGAGGCCGGAGCGCCGACGCGCAGGGACGGCGAATCCGCGCTGACCAGATGGGGGAAGCGGGCCTCGATGGCGGCGTTGCGGGCCTTGAGCGCGTCATAGTCGGCGTCGCTGATCTCCGGCGCGTCCTGGCCGTGATACAGCAGGTCGTGGTGGGCGATGGCCTCGGCCAGGCGCTGCAGCTCGCCCGCCGCCTCGGCTTCGGTCAGGTTTTCGACGGAGGTGTCAGGCATCGGGGATTCGTCCGCTGATTGAGCCGCAATCTAGGGCCCTTGCCGGGCGGCGTCATCGGTCGAGGCTGAATGACAGTTCGTTTAGCTGACGACGCGTCCGCGAACCGCTAGAGCGGATGGAAACCTTACGGAGTTCCCGATGCGCCTTACTGTCCTTTCGGCCGCCGTCGCCGCCCTGATCCTGGCGTCTTGCGAGACCGCCGCGCCTCCGGCTGGCGGGGACGCCGCCACGACCGTCGAGGCGCCCGCCATTCCGGCGGCGTCGCGGCAACTGCTGGAGGACCTGCGCATCCTGTCCCACGACGATATGGAGGGGCGCGACACCGGCTCGCCCGGCGGTCAGCGGGCGCGCGAGTACATCGTCGCTCGGCTGGAGGCGCTGGGCGTCGAGGCGCCGCTGACCGGGCGCCTGCAGGAATGGAGCGCGCCGAACCGCAGCCGCATCGGGGCGGTCAGCTATGACGGGGTGAACGTGGTGGGCCTGATCCGCGGGACTGCGCGGCCGGACCGCTACATCGTGGTCACGGCGCACTATGACCACATGGGCACCTACGAGGGGCGGCTGTACAACGGCGCCGACGACAACGCTTCGGGCGTGGCGTCCATGCTGGAGCTGGCCGCGCGACTGAAGGCCGAGGCGCCGGCCCACTCGGTGCTGTTCGTGGCGCTGGACGGGGAGGAGCGGGGCCTCATCGGGGCCGACCAGTTCATCCAGCGCCCGCCGGTGCCGCTGGAGTCCATCGCCCTGAACGTCAATCTGGACATGACCGCGCGGGTGGACGACGGCTATCTGTGGGCCACCGGGACCTGGCAGTATCCGCAGCTGCGCCCGATGCTGGAGCCCATCCAGCCGGTGGGCAGCGTGCGGCTGGTCATGGGCAAGGATACGCCCAGCGACACGGGCGCGGACAACTGGGTCAACAGCTCGGACCACGCCGTGTTTCATCGGGAGCGCATTCCGTTCGTCTATTTCGGCGTGGACTTCCATCCCGACTATCACGAGCCGACCGACGACTATGAACGGGTCGAGCCGGCCCGCTTCATCGCCGCCACCGAGCTGATCGTTCAGGGCTTCCGCGCCATGGACCAGGGTCTGGCGCGGTAGACGACGGCGGCGAGGGGTGCTTCCTTTCCTTACGCGTCAAGCGAGGGGGACTGTCATGCGCAAATGGATCATCGTCGGGGCTGCGGCCCTGGCTGTCGCCGCCTGTGAACGGCAGACGGCCGAGCCGCCCGTGGAAGCGGAGCCGGTCGAAGCTGAGGCGCCGGAGGCGTCTGAATGGCTCAGCGGCTTCAGCCACGAGATTAGCCAGGATGTCTCGGGCTATTACATGCCGGCGACCCCCGTTCAGGTCGGGAGCTGGCGTCTTCGTAACATCAGCGTGCTGCTGGAAAGCGACATGGACGCCTGGGAGGGCGGCGAGCGCAGCGATGCCTATGGCCCGATCATGGTCGAGTTCGACAATTTGGCCAGCCCGACAGGCGTGAACGAATTGGGGCAGGAGTACTATTCCGAAACCGCGCGGGTTCTTCCCGAGGCCTATGAGATCACCGACACGGGTGTGCGGTTCCAGGGCCGGTCGCCGGAGGTGGGCATCATCACGCTGGAGGCGGAACTGGACGGCGACGCGCTGGGGCTGGCCCGTCGCAACCTCGGCGCCAGCGAGGGGCCGGTGCTCACCGGAACCCTGACTGTCGGCGAGCGCGTGTTCGAAGGCCAGCAGTTCCGCTGGTGGATGGGCGACTGACGGGTTTTAAACGAGGGGCGGCTCCGCGGCATTTGCATTCCTGACCTCGATTTCACTTGGGGTCGGGCGCCCATTCACGCGATAATGCCTTTCACACAGGAGGTAACCTTCATGATCACCTGGATCATCATCGGCGTCATCGTCGTCGTTCTGCTGTTTCTCGTCGTCGGCGCCTACAACAAGCTGGTGGCGCTGGATCAGGGCGCGGATCAGGCGTTCGCCGACATCGACGTGCAACTGCGTCAGCGTCAGGATCTGATCCCCAATCTAGTGGAGGCCGTGAAGGGCTACGCGGGCCATGAGCGCGGCACGCTGGAGGCCGTCACCCAGGCCCGCGCCGCCGCCCAGGGCGCCGGCAGCGTCAACGAGAAGGTCCAGGCCGAGAACATGCTGACCGCCGCCCTCGGGCGTCTGTTCGCGGTGGCCGAGGCCTATCCGGACCTGAAGGCCAACACCAACTTCCTGCAGCTGCAGAACGAGCTGTCGGACATCGAGAACAAGCTGGCCGCCGCCCGCCGGTTCTTCAACAACGCCGTGGCCGAGTTCAACGCCGTGCGTCGCCAGTTCCCGACCGTGCTGTTCGCCGCCGTGGTGGGCTTCGGCTCGGACAAGCCCTTCTTCGATCTCGGCGAGGCGGATCGCGCGGCCATGAACGCCGCCCCGCCGCAGGTGAAGTTCTAAGGGATCATGGCCGCTTTTTACGGTCAGGCCGTCGGGCTCAAGACCCACATCTGGGCCAACAACACCCGCTCGATCCTGCTGCTGGCCGGGTTCCCGGTGCTGCTGGTGGTGATCCTGTACGGGCTGCAGCTGGTGCTGATGGGGTTCGGGGTCATCCCCAACTCGGGCGGAACCCTCGGCGACGACATGGCCCTGGCCGGCTCGATGCTGGGCTGGACCGTGCCGACGGCTCTGATCGTCGCCGCCGTCTGGTTCGCCATCTCCTATTTCGGCAGCCAGGCCATGATCGACGCCATGACCGGCGCCAGGAAGGTGGAGCGGCGCGATGAGCCCGAGCTCTACAACCTGCTGGAAAACCTCTCCATCTCGCGAGGCATGCGCACCCCAACCCTGCGCATCATCGAGCGGCAGGAACTGAACGCCTACGCCTCGGGCCTGCACGAAGGGCGCTATTCCGTCACCGTCACGCGCGGCCTGATGGGCGCCCTGGACCGGGACGAGATGGAAGCGGTGCTGGCCCACGAACTGACCCACGTCATCAACAAGGACGTGCGCACCATGGTGATCGCCTCGATCTTCGCCGGCATCATCAGCGTCATGGCCGAGCTGGTGTTCCGGGGCCTGTTCTTCTCGCGCGGCGGGCGTGGCGGCAACAACAAGAACGCCGGGCCGCTGATCCTGATCGGCCTGGCTATCGCCGTGATCGGCTTCGTGCTGGCGGCGGTCATCCGCATGATGCTGTCGCGCACCCGCGAATATGTGGCCGACGCGGGCGCGGCCGAGCTGACCAAGAACCCCGACGCCATGATCTCGGCCCTGCGCAAGGTGTCGGGTCAGTCGAAGCTGGAAGCGCCTGACGAACTGCGCGGCATGTTCCTGGACAATCAGGAGAAGGGCGCCGGCTTCGCAGGCCTGTTCGCCACGCACCCTCCGATCGAGAAACGCATCGACGCCCTAGTGCGGTTCGCGGGCGGGCGGGATCTGCCGCCCGTTGAGGCTCGCGGCGCCCCGACCACCGCAGTGCCCCCGACCTAACGCGCGGTGGAGCCGCGGATCAGCGCCGAGCGCTCGTCAGCGGTAAGCACGCGCCATTTCCCTTCGGGAAGATCGCCGAGCGCCAGCGGACCGATGCGGATGCGGTGCAGGTCGGTGACGCGTAGTTCCACAAGATCGCACATGCGCCGGATCTGGCGGTTTCGCCCTTCGGTCAGGATGAAGCGCATCGTCTGACCCTGCACAACGGTGACGCGGGCGGGCTTCAGCTGGCGGTCGTCCAGCTCGAGGCCGTGACGC
This sequence comes from Brevundimonas sp., assembly GCF_047617075.1. Lineage (GTDB taxonomy): Bacteria > Pseudomonadota > Alphaproteobacteria > Caulobacterales > Caulobacteraceae > Brevundimonas. Next base: position 137,103 of record NZ_JBLGCI010000004.1, on the reverse strand, counting down.
AGCAGGCTAAGCTTGCGTTCAGTGATGGGCCCCCGGACCGTGACCAGATACTCCTTGTCCAGCTCGGACTGCGGGCCGATCACGGCCTTTGCCACGACGCCGTCAGTGGACAGCAGCAGCAGGCCCCGTGAATCCTCGTCCAGTCGTCCGATGGGGGGCAGGGAAGCGTCCTTCGCCGGGGTCTGGCCCGCACCAATGCGGTTGGCGCCGGTCAGCAGCCGCACCGCCGGGATTTTGCCGGGCTCCGGCTGGCCCGAGACGTAGCCGACGGGCTTGTGCAGGACGATCGTGACGCCAGACGCCAGTTCCGCCTCGGCGGCGTCGCTGAGAATCAGGGTTTGCCCCGGCTGGATCTTGCGGCCCGCGTCGGTGACCACCTCGCCGTCGATGCGCACCAGCCCCTGGCCGATGAGGCCTTCGGCTTCTCGGCGCGAACAGACGCCGGTCTGGCCCAGCCACTTGTTGATGCGGACGGGTTCGTCGCCGTCATAGGTGCGGGTGAAGGCCATGGTCGATCCGTGGTGAAGGAGGCTTCTTTTGGCGAGGCGCACGCCTCACGGCAAGGCTGAGCGGTTGACCCGAAGGGCCGAAGACCTATATCAGAAGGCATCCACATGACGGATTGTCTTGTCCCGCCCCGCGCCTGACGCGGCGGCGGTTCACGCCGTCATTTTCGTGTCTTTGACACGAAAGCGTGAGGAAATGGACGGCGTCGTGCTGTCCGTCGACTTGAGATCAACCTTTCAGGAGAAGCATGAACGCTCAACGCAACGCCGGTAAATCTGGAAAACCCCGCGGCGGATTTCGTCGCACGCCCATTCGCGCCCGTGTGGGCCTGGCCATGCGCCGCTCGATGAACTTCGGCCCCTTGGGCGATGTCGAGCAGATGATGCAGTACGAAGGCCTGTCCATGGCGCCGATCTCCACCGGAGACGCCAGCCTGTCGGTCGGCGGTGTGACCGTCCTGCCGACGGCCCAGATGAGCGACATCGAGCAAGGCTCTGTCGCCGGTCTGGTCATCCCGGGCGGCGCGCCGGACCCGGCGGCCGAGGAGAAGGTCGCCAAGATGATCACCACGGCGCGCGCGAACGGCATGACGGTTCTGGCGTTCGGTGAAGGTGTGCTTCAGGCGGCGAGGGCCATGGACATTGATCCGGCCAGCCTGGCGGAAGCGCCCGGCGCGGTGATCGACAGCGAGGGCGCGACCCCGCTGATGACGCGCGAGCAACTGGCTCTGGTCGCCCAGACCCTGGGTTAAGCCTTTGGGCTAGGCCTTGCGCAGCAGCAGGCTCAGGTTGTTGGCCGGCATCTCGACCCGCAGGGTCAGACGCAGGCCGTGATCGCGAGCCAGCGCTGAGACGTCTTCTAGAGCCCGCAATCCCCACTCGGGGTTGCGGGCTTTCAGATTCTGGTCGAATTCCGCGTTGGACGGCGCCAGCGGGACGTCGGCCTCGCGCCAGGGACCATACAGATAAAGCAGGCCTCCGGGGACCAGCACCTGCGCCGCGCCGCGTATCAGGCCATCGGTCGCGGCCCACGGGCTGATGTGCGCCATGTTGATGCAGACCACGGCGTGGAATGGTCCCTCCGGCCATATGGCCGGGTCGGCGGCGTCGAGGGCCAGCGGGGGCTTTAGATTCTCCGGGCCCGCCGTTTTCCGCCAGGCGGCGATACTGGTGCGGGCGTCCTGCGACGGGTCGCTGGGCGACCAGTCCAGACCGGACAAGGCGCGGGCGAAGGCGAGTGCGTGTTCGCCACTGCCCGAAGCGATTTCCAGCACACGGCCGCGCGCGGGCAGGTGCGCCCTCAGCACATTCAGGATGGGCTCCACGTTGCGGCTCGCGGCCGGTGAGGACGCGGCGCCGTCGGGCAGGGCGGTGATGGAATCCATGGTCTGCATGGTTACTCATTAGCCGCCGACGCGCCCTCCCGCGAACGGAAAAGCCCTGTTTGTCGCCTAACCGCGCCGCCCGGGGGTGGATTCTTGCGCCGGTTGACGCCGCGTCAGAAGGGGTGTTTCTGCCAGCATGTAACACGGCGTGATCGTCGTGAGGCCATGGCGGCGACAGATCGCCGGGCCTGGGAATGCTCAGGGAGACGTGCGTTGAACACCGAGATGATTCCGGGGCTGGACGCCGCCCCGACGCAGCACCGTGGCTTGATTCAATGGGTGACCGAGATCGCCGCCCTGACTCGCCCCGACCGGGTCCACTGGTGCGACGGTTCGCAGGCCGAGGCCGACGCGATCGCCGCCGATCTGGTGGCGCGCGGCACCTTGCGCCCGCTGAATCCCGAGACCCGGCCCGGTTGCTATTACGCCGCCTCGGACCCCAAGGACGTGGCGCGGGTCGAAAGCCGCACCTTCATCTGTTCACAGGACCAGGCCGACGCGGGGCCCACCAACAATTGGTCCGATCCGACTCAGATGCGCGAGCGGCTGAACGGCCTGTTCGACGGCTGCATGGCGGGCCGCACAATGTACGTTGTCCCGTTCTGCATGGGGCCGCTGGGCTCGAAGATCAGCGCCCTGGGCGTGGAGATCACCGATAGCGGCTATGTGGCCCTGTCCATGCGGATCATGACGCGCATGGGTCAGGCCGCTCTGGATCAGCTGGGCGAGGATGGAGTCTTCGTACCGGCCGTTCATACGCTTGGCGCGCCGCTCGCCACGGGTCAGGCGGATGTGCCCTGGCCCTGTAACGACGAAAAGTGGATCGTCCATTTCCCCGAGACGCGGGAAATCTGGTCTTACGGCTCCGGCTATGGCGGCAACGCCCTTCTGGGCAAGAAATGCTACGCCCTGCGCATCGCCTCGGTCATGGCCCGCGACGAAGGCTGGTTGGCCGAGCACATGCTGATCCTGAAGCTGACCGATCCCAAGGGGCGAGTGCACTACGTCGCCGCCGCCTTCCCCAGCGCCTGCGGCAAGACCAATCTGGCCATGCTGCAGCCGACGCTTGACGGCTGGAAGGCCGAGACGGTGGGCGACGACATCGCCTGGATGCGCTTCGGCGACGATGGGCGGTTGTATGCGGTGAACCCTGAGGCGGGCTTCTTCGGCGTGGCGCCGGGCACCAGCCGCAACACCAACCAGAACGCTCTGGCCACCCTGACGAAGAACACCGTCTTCACTAATGTGGCCCTGACCGCCGACAACGACGTGTGGTGGGAAGGTCTGACGAAGGACGCGCCCGAGGGGCTTACCGACTGGAAGGGGCGCCCCTACGACCCCGCGTCTGGCGAACCGGCGGCGCACCCCAATTCGCGCTTTGCGGCCCCCGCCGAGCAGTGCCCGACGATTGCGCCCGAGTGGGAAGACCCGGCGGGCGTGCCCATCAGCGCCATCCTTTTCGGCGGGCGCCGGGCCAGCGCCGTGCCGCTGGTGACCGAGGCCTTCGACTGGGAGCACGGCGTGTTCATGGGCTCCACCGTGGCGTCCGAGGGCACGGCGGCGGCGGAGAACCGGGTCGGCGAGCTGCGCCGCGATCCCTTCGCCATGCTGCCGTTCTGCGGCTACAACATGGGTGACTATTTCGCCCACTGGCTGGAGCTGGGCGAGAAGGCCGACGCGGCGAAGCTGCCGCGCATCTTCTTCGTCAACTGGTTTCGCAAGGATCAGGACGGCCGCTTCATCTGGCCGGGCTTCGGCGACAACGTGCGGGTGCTGAAGTGGATCACCCAGCGCCTTGAGGATGAGGCCGAGGCGATCGATACCCCGGTGGGCCGGGTGCCCACGGCGGAGGCGCTGGATCTGGACGGGGTCGACCTGACCGAGGCGCAGCTGGACACGCTGCTGGATGTGGATCCCGAGGTCTGGAGCGAGGAAGCGGCCCTGATTCCGGGTTTCTTCGAGCAGTTCGGCGACCGCCTGCCCAAGGCGCTGTGGAAACAGCACGAGGCGCTGACCAAGCGACTGGATCGTGCCCGGGCGGCGCGAATGGCGGCCGAATAGCTTGAAAAAGGACGCGCGCCGGTCGATGACGGCGCGTGTCTTCCTCCAGCGAAATCCTGATCATCGGCGCAGGCGTCCTGGGCCTGGCGACGGCGGTTGAACTGACCGTTCGCGGGCGGCGCGTGACCGTGGTCGATCCCGGTGGCGACAACGCTTCGTCCGTGGCGGCGGGCATGATCGCGCCGGCCCTGGAATGCGCGCTGGAGAATGTCACTCGAGAGCGAGCCGAACTGCTGCGCGAGGCGCGCGACCTGTGGCCTGAGTTCGCGGAACGGATCGGCGTCACCCTGTCGGCCGAGGGTTCGGAATGGTGCGGGCCGGACGCCGCCTCCGTAGGCGAACGGCTGCTCAACCTCGGATTTGCAGCCTGGGTGGAGGGCGGCGTGACGTCCACGCCCGACGACTGGCGCGTTGAGGCGGCGCCGGCGATGGCGGCCCTCAGGGCATGGTCCGGTTTGAATATCGTCATGGACCGCGCGGTCGAACTGATCCCCGACGGCGCGCGTTGGCAGGCGCGGCTTCAGTCCGGCGACGTCGTCAGCGCACGATCCGTGGTCCTGGCCACCGGACCGGAGGCGGCGATCCCCGGTCTGACGCCCGAGGCGGTCCGCATCATCGACCTGATCCGGCCCATCCGGGGGCAGCTGGAACAGATTTACGGCCTTCAGATCGAGCGTATGCGGCGTGGTCCTGGCGCCTATGTCGCCCCCATGACCGACGGCGTTCTGGTTGGGGCCAGCATGGATTTCGACCGCCGGGACCTGGCGCCGGATTCAGTGCAGGCCAAGCGCATGATTGAGGCGGCCGGACGGTTCTTCGATCTGACGTCCGTGGGCGTGCGGCGGACCCGGGTGGGCGTGCGCGGCGCCTCTCCGGACGGCCTGCCCATGGCGGGGGCGCTGGGGGAGGGGCTGTTAGCCGCCCTGGCGCCGCGCCGCAATGGCTGGCTGCTGGCGCCGGCGGTGGCGCAGACAGTGGCCGGCGCCATTGCGGGCGAACCGAAGGCGGCCTTTGCGGCCGCCTTCGATCCACTGCGTTTCTAGTTCAGCTGGAAGGTCAGGGGGATGGTGACCACGGCGCCTTCCACCGCCTGTCCGTCCACGGTGCGGGGGCTGAGGCGGAAATGCCGCGACAGCTGCATGGCCGCCCGGCCGAAGCCCTGTCCGCCCGGGGTCTCCGACATCACCGAACAGCCGGTCAGGCTGCCCCGCGCCGTGACGGAGCATTGGAGTGTGGCCGCGCCTTCAGTCCCGTCACGCGCCGCGCGGTCGGGATAGGCGCGTCCCATCTGATCCGGCGTGGGCCGTGCGATCCATCTCGGATTGTTGATGACCGGCGGCCCCGGAGGCGTCGGATCCGCCTGTGTCTCGGCCGGAGGGTTGGGTGTCGGCGCGATGACGATGGGGTTGAAGTCACTGGTGAACGGCGTGTCCAGCGGCGGTATCGGCAGGATTTCCGTCGGGTGTACGGGGCTGGGCGCGGGCCGGTGGATGGCCGTGGGCGGCGGCGGCGTTTCGGCAGTCTGGGGCTCGGGAGGGCGGGGCCGCTGCATGATCTCTATGACAGTGGTCGGCGGCTCCGGCCTGGCTTCCGGCGCGCGCAGCTCGAACCTTTGCTGGTACAGCCACACTCCGGCCGCGCCGTGCACCAGCAGCGAGGCGCCGACCGCCAACCAGACCCAGCGCGGCACCGGTCTCTTGCGGTTGTTGAAATCCAGCGGATGAACCGAACCGGGTCCGCCTGCGAGCTTCATCATCATGGCCGTCCACTCCCTTGTTTTTCGGGAGCCTGATCGGCTGAAGCGGAACCGTCTGCGATTTCGCCGAGGCCGTGGGCAGGCTCTCGTTTCCAGGTCAGACCATCGGAAAACCGGGGTCCGACGAACAGAGTGTCGCGCCTGGGTTGTGGCGACTTTACGGCGCCGCTTGATCAGCAGTCCGTGATGGTCGCGCGAGCCATCTGTGGATCACAACGCCCCGTTAACGAAGCTTAGGGTTTCGTTAACCAACGTAAACGAGCGTCAACACTATGAGCATTGGAGCGATTCCCTCATCGGGCGGCGTGGAGGCGGCCATTCGGCGTGCCTCCAGCGCGACCGGCGTGGACTTCGATTTCCTGATGCGCACGGCCCGCCGCGAAAGCGCCCTGAACCCCCAGGCCCAGGCGCGCACGTCCACGGCCGCGGGCCTGTTCCAGTTCATCGAGCAGACCTGGCTGGCCACCCTCAAGCAGCACGGCCATCGGCATGGCTATGGCCAATACGCCGATCTCATTCATCAAGGCTCGGACGGGCGCTGGCGGGTTCAGGGATCCGCCAGAAACGTGGTGATGGATTTGCGTTTTGACGCCCACGCCGCGTCAGTGATGGCGGCCGAGCTGGCCTCGTCGAACGCGGCCTATCTGAGGGGACGCACGGGCCGGGAGCCGGGGGGCGGCGACCTTTACGCCGCGCACTTCCTTGGCCCGGCGGGCGCGGCGACCCTGATGGAGGCGATGGCCACCCGGCCGGGCGCCTCGGCGGCGGCGCTGTTTCCCCGGGCTGCTGCGGCCAACCGCTCGATCTTCTACCGGGACGGCCGTGCGGCGACCGTGGCCGAGGTTCACGCCAATCTGCAGAGGACGGCCGGCGACCATCCGGCGGTGGGCGCGCCCCAGCAGCCGGCCGCACCGCAGCTGAGCGAGCGCGACCAGATGATCGCCGCGCGGATGGACCGGCTCAGCCAGGATCAAAGCCTGCTGAACATGCTGCTGGGAACCCAGGGGGAGGGAGAGGCGAGCACCTTCCTGAGGGCGTTCGCGCCGCCTGGGGAATCGCGTCAGACTTAAGCGAACGGCGCTCGAAATTCGCTTCCGGGCGTTACGGTAAACGCGACCTTAAGGATGCCGGCGACATCATCTGCGCCTGATTTCCGGAAGCTGACATGACCGCATCACGCGCCCGCCTGACCGACCTGGACCTGCACCGCCTGATCAAGAGCGGTGATGACGATGAGCGCGCAACAGCCGCCCACAAGCTGTGCCGGGCCATGGATCGCGCCGACCTGAGCGACATGGACCGTGCGGCCGCCGAAAAGATCCTTCGCGTGCTGGCGGGTGATGTGGCCGAGATGGTGCGTCGGGCGTTAGCTGTGACCCTGAAATCCTCCGATCTGGTTCCTCGTGACGTGGCGCGGCGGTTGGCCCGGGACGTGGACAGCGTGGCCATGCCCATGATCGCCTTTTCTCCGGCTTTCACTGACGAGGATCTGATCGAGATTGTCCGCAGCGGCTCTTCCTCGCGTCAGACGGCCGTGGCCGGGCGACCGAAGGTTTCGCGGGATGTGGCGGACGTGATCGCCGCCGAGGCGGGCGAGCTGGCCGTGCGGACCCTGGCCGCAAACGACAACGCCGACCTGTCCGAGAGCGCCATGGGCCGCGCGGTCCAGCGCTTCGGGACGTCAAGGGAACTGGTGGCGGCCCTGGCCTACCGTCCGGTCCTGCCCATGGCGATCACCGAAAAGCTGATCGGTCTGGCCAGTGAAGCCGTGCGCGACCATCTGGTTTCTCGCCATGCCCTGGCCCCCGAGGTGGCCATTCAACTGGCGCAGTTCACGCGCGAGCGGGCCACGGTCGATCTGATCGATCAGGCCGGCGCCGCGCCGGACATGGCCAATTTCGTGGCGACCCTGAATGCTCGAAAGGCCCTGAACGCCTCGCTGCTTCTGCGCGGCCTGGCGCGCGGACAGATGGCGTTTTTCGAGCATGGCTTGTCGGAACTGGCGGGTGTCTCACACGAGCGGGCCTGGCTGATGGTGCATGACGCCGGGCCTCTGGGGCTGAGGGCGATCTATGATCGCGCCGGGCTTCCGCCGCGGCTGTTCCAGGCTTTCCGCGCAGGCGTCGACACCTGGCGTTCGATGCAGTCCGAGGGCGCCGACATGACCGGAGACCGGTTCCAGCAGCGCATGCTCGAGCGATTCCTGACCCAGCGGCCCCATACGCCGCGCGAGGACATGGCCTACCTGCTCGAGCGCCTCGACCGGACGCCGGAGCCGGAGGTGGCGGCCGCAAACGCGGCCTGAGCCTCAACTATCTCCTCCCCATTCCTGGGGAGGGGGACCGCGCCCGCAGGGCGTGGTGGAGGGGGAGGCTCGGCGCTTGCCGCATGACCCGCCACGAATCCTTGCCGCCTGCGCCGCCCCCTCCGTCACGGGCGCTGAGGCGCGCCCGCGCCATCTCCCCATGAAATGGGGAGGAGGTCTTTCTGAATCAGCCCTTGAAGGCGGCGACCTGACCTTCGAGTTCCTCGGCCAGGGCCTTGCCGACAGGATGGTCGTCGGTCTGGATCTTGTCGCGGACCACCGCCTTGATGGCGTGAATGTGAGCTTCCAGCAGCGGCAAGGGCGCGGCCATGCGCTGATCGGCGTTGTCCAGCAGGCGGCACATGGAGCCGGCAAGACGTGTCACCAGCGGATATTGATAGGTGCCGCCCAGACCCTTCAGATCATGGGCGCGGAAATACAGGCCCTCGGCCGTGGCGGTCGTATAGCCCTCGGCCTGAATAGCGGCCCAGGCCACATCCATCTTGTCGATTTCGTCCTGCAGCCATGCGCCGAACTGGTCGGCCATGGCGGCAAGCGCTTCTTCCGCCTTGGCGATCGCGCCTGCATCAATGCCGCTGAAACCACCGCCGACCTTCTGGCGCAGGGTGTTGGGCGGCTGGATGAAATGGGCGGACTTGGTCACGGCAGGCTCCTGACTATGGCGCGCCATGACAATGACCGCCGCGCCTTAAGAACCCGTGACTCAGGCGGTGAATTGTTCGGCCAGAACCCGTTCCTCGAACGACCGGTCGGCGTCGAACAGCATGGTCAGGGCGATGTCGCGCCGTTCGCGGACCTCCACCTTGCGTGCCCGCCGGACCTCGAAATTATCGGCCACGGCGCTGACCGGCCGCTTGTCGGGCTCGATGACCTCGAAGCAGACCTCGGCGTCGTGGGGCAGCAGGGCGCCGCGCCAGCGCCGGGGGCGAAAGGCGCTGATGGGAGTCAGGGCCAGCATCTTGGCGTCGAGCGGAATGATGGGACCATGCGCCGACAGGTTATAGGCCGTAGAGCCCGCCGGCGTCGAAACCAGCGCGCCGTCGCAGCTGAGTTCTTCCATGCGTACCCGGCCGTCCACCATGATGCGCAGCTTGGCGCTCTGGCGGGTCTGGCGCAGCAGCGACACCTCGTTGATGGCCAGGCCCGTCTGGACCTGCGCCTCGCTGGTCCAGGCCCGCATCTCGAGCGGATGGATGACGGTGGCGACCGCCCCGGTCAGCCGTTCGATGAGCCCGTCCTCGCTGAAGTCATTCATCAGAAAGCCCACAGAGCCGCGGTTCATGCCGAAAACGGGCGTTCGCCTGTTGATGTGCGTATGCAGGATTTCCAGCATGAAGCCGTCGCCCCCCAAGGCCACGATGACGTCGGCCTGCTCCTCGGGCGCCGAGGGGTAACGGGTCGCCAGGGCGTCGCGCGCCGCCTGGGCTTCCGGCCTGTCACTGGCGGCGAAGGCGATACGGGGGGAGGGCGGCAATGTATTCACGCGTCACTGCAACCGGACCGCGACGAGGAAGTCAAACCCGGCAAGGCAGTCAGGCGGCGCGCGACGCCCGGAAGGCGCGGGCGGCGCTTTCGCCCGAACGCTCCATGAATCGGGCCTTGCGCAGTTCGCCGCCGGGCAGTCCGCCGCTCAGCTTGCGGACTTCTTCGAGAATCGCGGGGAAGACGGCGCGGTCGATTCCCACGGCCGCGCAGGCCAGACGAAGGGGCTCGGGCGAATCGCCGCGCACGGACGCACGCACCTGGCTGAGGGGGAAGCCCCCCAGCGCCGACAGGGCGTGCTCGAACAGGCTGAGTCGTCCTTCGCGGATCGCGCGGATCAGATAGCCGGGCCGCAGCTGTCCGGCCGCGTCCATCTTGGCCACCAGCCGCCGCTCCATCTCGTCGCGAGCGGGGTCATCCTCAAGAGACAGCGCGGGCGCTTCGCCCTTGCGCACATAAGCCGCGCGGACAGCCTCGTCGATGGCGCTGTCCAGCGAGGGGGCGTCCACGCTGAACCGTTCCGACAGGGCCTGGCGCAAGGCATGGCCGACCCAGGCGTAGAGCTGCTGCGCCAGTTGGTCGTTCATGGCCGGGTGCCGCACTAACGGGGCCCGCAGGGCTGCGATGCGCTGGGACGCCTCAACCAGCCGGCGCACGCCCGATTCGCCGATTTCGGCGGTGCGGTTGGCGGCCAGGGCGGTCATGACCGCCGGCTCGCCCGCATCGAGGATGGCGTCGGCCACCCGGCCGCTGATACGCGGACGGCGGGCGACTTCGATCTGATGTTCAATGGTGCATTCGACCAGGATTTTCAGCAGTTCCTGATCCTTCAACAGGGGGCTGCCGGCGATCACCGGCCGGGCGATTTCGATCTCGTCCAGCGCCAGAGTGTTGATCAGGGCAGGCGGCGCCCATTCTGCTTTGGCCAGACACTCGGCAAGGGTGCGGCGAATATCGCGCTCGGCCTTTTCAGCGAGCGTCAGAAAGATCTCGCCCAGAATTTGATGGGCCGGATCGCCGGCCTGTGGCGGAGCCGCCTCGCAAAGGGCGGCGACCCCGCGCAGCAGTCGCTGCTGGTCGCCGACATCGCGGCTGCGCGCCAGGGTCAGAAGGTCCGCCGCGCCTGGAGCGGAAGCGCTGTTTCGGGTCAGGGCCGTGGCCAAGGCATGCCTCCGATTCGCGACGGCGGTCCCGTCGAGCTTCACCTTGGCCGCAGCCGGGTGAAAGCACGGTTAACGCGCCGCTAACCTTGACGCTCGAGGCGGGCGGGGCGACGGTGGCTCATGGCAGGTTGCTTTGGGAGACGGTCATGGTGGACGGCGCGTCCACATCCTTGAAATCGAAGGTTTCCGAGGCGGAATGGCAGGTTCGCGTCGAACTGGCGGCGCTGTATCGGCTGGTCGCCCTGCACGGGTGGGACGACATGATCTTCACCCACATCTCGGCCCGCGTGCCGGGGCCTGAGCATCACTTTCTGATCAACCCCTACGGTTACTATTTCGAGGAGATGACCGCCTCGCTGCTGGTCAAGGTCGATCTCGACGGCAACGTGGTTCAGGAAACCTCGAACTTCATCAATCCGGCGGGCTTCACGATCCATTCGGCGGTCCATGCGGCGCGCGAGGATGCGAAATTCGTCATCCACCTGCACACCGATGCGGGCGTGGCGGTCGCGGCGCAGAAGGACGGCTTGCTTCCCCTCAGCCAGAACGCCTGCCTGCTTCAGCATCAGGTGGCCTATCACGGCTATGAGGGCCTGGCCCTGAACCACGATGAGCGTGAGCGTCTGGTGGCCGACCTGGGTGACAAGCCGCTGATGCTGCTGCGCAACCACGGCACCATGGCGGTGGGCGCGACGGCGGCCGCAGCGTGGGTCGGGATATTCTTTCTGGAGCGAGCCTGCCGTCAGCAGATCGGCGCTCTCAGCGCGGGAAGGGACGGCGTCCTCATCGCCCCCGACGCAGCCCAGGCGGAAACGAAGGAGCAAGGACAGGCCATCGCCTTCATTTCGTCCCTGGCGTGGCCGGGCGCCTTGCGCCAGCTCGACCGCCGCTCGCCGGGATACGACGCCTGATCAGGAAGGTCATCGGGGTGGCGACCGCCATGGCGATGCTCGCGCCGGCGGTCGCGTCTGCCGGCGCATGGCCGACCCCCAAGGGCGAAACCCAGCTGATCCTCAAGTTCGAGAGCATGCGGGCGGACGAAGCCTTCGATCTGTCCGGTGCTCACGCACCCTTGCCTGCGGACCAGATCGATCAGGTGCTGGGACTGTTCGCCGAGCATGGCCTGACCGACCGCATCACATTGCAGTTCAAGGGCGACTGGCAGGATGGGGAAGACGCCTTTCTCGACTATCAGGGCCGCGGGCCTCTGGAGTTGGGTGTGCGGGTCAATGTCTGGCGAGACGACTGGACGGTTCTCAGCGTCTATGCGGGCCATGCCTGGGGCGGCGACGCGCGCAACGCCGTCTATGCGCCGCCGGGCGCAGGCGACAGTGACTGGGACCTGCGTGTTTTGGCCGGGCGCTCGTTTGCGTGGCGGGGGGCGTTCGTGGAGGTGCAGGCGGCGCGGCGACTGCGTGACGGCCTGCCGGACGAGACGCGGCTGGACCTGACGGCGGGCGCCGAGCTGGCGCCGGGCTGGAGCATGCTGAATCAGGTGTTCGCCGGACGCAGCGAACAGGGCAGCGAGTGGGCCAATCTGGAGACATCGGTGGTGCGCACCTCGGGCGACTGGAGTCTGCAAGCCGGGTGGCGGCACACCATGGCCGGTCGCAATGTCCCGGACTCCAGCGGCCCGATCCTGGCCGTCTGGCGACGGTTTTGAGAAAGCGCATCCGAAAGCGACGGATTCCGTAACTTCACCACGTTAGTGCAATCGGGCTTGCTTCCACGAGCGAGGCCGATAAGGGCTTGCCCACTCCCCAACCCGCCGGATCGCTCATTGTGCTGAAACGACATTTCTTTCTCTTCGCCGCCGTCGCCGCCGTAGCCTTGATGGTGGTCGCGGTGGTTCTGCGCATGGCGTTCGCGGGCGAGGAGGGCGGCGGGCCGGGCGGGCCGGGCGGCGGACGCGGCGCTCAGGAAGTGGCCGAGATCCGCGTGGTTGACCGCGCCTTCAGCGACAGTTTCGAGGTTCTGGGCGTGGCGCGCGGCCGCCGGTCCGTGGACATTACCTCGAGCAACACCGAACTCATCACGCGAGTCTTTTTCTCGGATGGGCAGCGGGTGGCCGCCGGCGCGCCTTTGGTTGAGTTGCGCGCCGATGAGCAGGACGCGGGCATCATCGAAGCCGAGGCGCGGGTGCGTCAGGCCCGCCGCGATATGGAGCGCTGGGAGGGTCTCGCCGAGCGGGGCATCGCGCCGCGCGTCACGGCCGAACAGGCCCGCACCGATTTCGAAACCGCCGAAGCGGCGCTGGAGGCCGCGCAGGCCCGTCGCGGCGAGCGCATGATCCGGGCGCCCTTCGCGGGCGTGCTGGGACTCAGCACCGTCACACCCGGCACCCTGGTGAACCCCGGAACCGTGATCGCCACCCTGGACGACATCTCGGTGGTGCGCGTGGACTTCCAGGTGCCTGAACGCTACCTGCCGGTGCTGCGGCCTGGCGTGGAGATCACGGCGCGCGCCGACGCCTATCCCGGCCGAGAGTTCTCGGGCCGCATCGCCGACCTGGACACCCGCATCGATCCGCAGACCCGCGCCCTGACCGCGCGGGCCGAGTTCCCCAATCCCGATCTGTCGATCCGGCCCGGCATGAGCATGCGTGTCTCGGTGCAGCAGGGTCAGCGCACGGCCGCGGCTGTGCCAGAGGCGGCGGTGCAGTACGAAGGCTCCGGCGCCTTCGTCTATCGGATCGCTACAGACGGCGACCGCAGCACCGCCCAGCGCATCGAGGTCCAGACCGGCGCTGTAGAATCCGGGATGGTCGAGATTCTGCAGGGGCTGGATCCCGGCGACCGAGTCATCGGCTCGGGCCTCAACCGCATCCAGCCGGGCGCGGCGGTGCAGGTCGCCAGTTCGTCCGGTGATAGCGCTTCTTCGCAGAATCCGCCCGAGGGCGGCGCCGTTACAAGGACGTCCGCGCCATGATGCTGTCAGACGTCGCCGTTCGTCGCCCCGTCTTCGCCGCTGTCGCGGCCATCGTTCTGTGCGTCATCGGCGCGGCGGCGTTCTTCTTCCTGCCGGTGCGCGAGCTGCCGGACGTTGACCCGCCCATCGTCTCGGTCAGCACCAACTATCCGGGCGCCTCGGCCGAGGTGATCGAGAGCCGGATCACTGAACCGATCGAGCAGCGCATCGCGGGCATCCAGGGCATCGAGCGCGTCACCTCGTCCAGCCGGGACGGCCGCTCTCGGGTGACCATCGAGTTCTCTCTGGACCGCAACATCGACGACGCGGCCAACGACGTGCGCGACCGCATCTCTCGCGTTCTGGGCAACCTGCCGGATCAGGCGGACCCGCCGGAGGTGGCCAAGGCCGATACCGACGGCCAGCCCATCATGATCCTGTTCCTGCGCTCCGAAACCATGAACCGGCTGGAGCTGACCGACTACGCCGATCGCTATCTGGTCGACCGGTTTTCGGTAGTGCCGGGCGTGGCCGCCGTGAACATCTACGGGGACCAGGAATACAGCATGCGTATCTGGCTGGACGCCGCCGCCCTGGGCGCGCGCGGGCTGACGGTGACGGATGTGGAATCCGCCCTGACGCGCCAGAACATCGAGCTGCCCGCCGGCACGCTGGAGTCCGTGGACAAGGACTACACCGTGCGGGTCGCGCGCAACTATGCGACGCCCGCAGAGTTCGCCAATCTGCCTGTCAGCGCCTCGGGCTCCGGTGACGGCGCCTATGTCACCCGACTGGGCGATATCGCCCGGGTGGAAGAGGCGCCGGCCGAAGATCGCCGTCTGTTCCGGGGCAACGGGCTGGACCAGATCGGGCTGGCCATCACCCGACAGTCCCAGGCCAACGACCTGGAGATTTCCGAGGGCGTCCGCGCCCTGATGGAAGAGGTTCAGCCCGGCCTGCCCGAAGGCAGCGAACTCGTTGTGGGCTCGGACAACTCCGTTTTCACCAAGCACGCCATCGACGAGGTCTGGATCACCATCGGCATCGCCCTGGCGCTGGTGGGGCTGGTGAACTTCATCTTCCTGGGCACCCTGCGGGCCGCGATCATCCCGTCGGTGGTGGCGCCCATCTGTTTGCTGTCCACCTTTATCATCCTGGCGCCTTTCGGGTTCTCGCTGAATCTGTTGACCCTGCTGGCCCTGGTTCTGGCCATCGGACTGGTGGTGGATGACGCCATTGTCGTGACCGAGAACATCCAGCGCCGTATCGATCACGGCGAGCCCCCGCTGGTCGGCGCCGAGCGCGGCGCCCGTCAGGTGTTCTTCGCCGTGGTCGCCACCACCGTCGTGCTGATCTCGGTGTTCGCGCCGCTCATGTTCCTGCCTGGTTATGTGGGGCGCCTGTTCGTGGAGCTGGCGGTGGCCATCACCGCCGCCATCTTCTTCTCCGCCTTCCTGGCGCTCAGCCTGTCGCCGATGATGGCGTCCAAGATCCTGCGTCCGGCTTCGGGCCAGGGGTGGGTGGCGCGCCGGGTGGACGCGGGCATGGACGCCCTGAAGCGATCATATCAGGCGTCTTTGGAAGGCCTTCTTGGCGCACGCCAGGCGGTCGCCGGAGTCGCGGTCGTGGTCGTTCTGGTCGTCGTGGGCGCGGTGGCGATGTTCATGAGCCTGCCGAACGAACTGGTGCCCAACGAGGATCGCGGCCGGGTCATGGTTCGGGTTCAGGGGCCGGAAGGCGCCGGGTTCAACTACACCCGCGACATCATGCTGGGGCTGGAGCCGCAGCTTGCCGAATATCATCAGTCGGGCGAGGCGGATTCCTATCTGATCTCCGCGCCGGGCTGGGGCTCCGGCTTCAACGCTGGCAACGCCATCCTGACCTTGGCGGACTGGGGCGAGCGGGATCGCTCCGCTGACGAAATCGCTCAGGAGCTGAACCAGTCCCTGCGCAACCAGACCGGCGCCCAGGTCAACGCTTCCACCCCCGGCTCCTTCCGGGGCGGTGGCGGCAACTCGGTGGACTTCATCATCGTCGGCGCCGAATACGAGCGTCTTTACGAGTGGGTCCAGCCGATCATGAACGCATCGCTGGACAATCCCGGCCTGTCGCGCCCCCGCCTGAATTACGAGCCCAACGCACCGCGTCTGCTGGTGGACGTGGACCCGCAACAGGCGGCCGCTCTGGGCGTGTCCTCCCAGAACATTGGCCGAACGCTGGAGACCATGTTCGGCTCCCGCCGCGCCACCACCTACATCCGGGGCGGTCAGGAGTACGACGTGATCCTGCAGACGGATCGCGAGAACCGCTCCAGCGTCGACGACCTGCGCACCCTCTATGTCGCGACGGGATCCGGCGAGCTTGTGCCCCTGTCGTCGGTGGTCCAGACCCAGACCTCCGGCGACACGCCTGACCGGCGCCGCCTGGATCGTCAGCGCGAGATCACCCTCAGCGCCGACCTGAATCCCGGCTACACCATCACCGATGCGGTGGAGTGGTTCGAGGAACAGGCCGCTCAGCAGCCGCAGGGCGTGGCCACGGTCCGCTGGGGCGGCGCGGCCCGGGATCAGGCCGAGGCGGGCGGGGCGGTGGCCCTGGCCTTCGGTCTGGCCTTGATCCTGGTGTTTCTGGTGCTGGCGGCGCAGTTCGAGAGCTGGATCACGCCGGCGGTCATCATGCTGACCGTGCCGCTCGCCGCGGCCGGCGGGCTGTTCGGCCTGGTCATGGCCGGGTCCAGCCTGAACATCTATTCCCAGATCGGGCTGATCATCCTGATCGGGGTGGCGGCCAAGAACGGCATCCTGATCGTGGAATTCGCCAACCAGCTGCGCGATCAGGGACGAACGGTGAAGGAAGCCATCGTGGAGGCCTCGGCTCTCCGCCTGCGCCCCATCATCATGACCTCCATCGCCACCGCCTTCGGCGCCCTGCCGCTGGTGTTGTGGCAGGGCGCGGGCGCGGCCAGCCGCCAGACCATCGGCGTGGTGATCTTCTCCGGCGCCCTGTTCGCCACCCTGCTGACCCTGTTCGTGGTGCCGGTGATCTACGGCGCCCTGGCGCGCTTCACCCGCTCGCCGGAGTACACGGCCCGCAAGATCGAGGAGTGGGAGGCCCAGGAGGTCGCCGCCAACGACGCGCTCAAGCACGCGGCGGAGTAACCCCGCTCACTCAGGCGTGTAGCCGGTCTCCACCTTCAGCCAGGCGATCAGGTCGCGGCGGTCCGTCTCGTCGCGCACCCCGGCGAAGCTCATCTTGTTGCCGGGCAGAAAGCCGCGCGGGTCGTTCAGCCATTGGTCCAGCTGCTCCGCCGTCCAGGTGAAGTTCGCCTCGCGCAGGGCGGGGGAATAGTTGTAGCCCTCGACCGATCCTGCCTGACGCCCGAACACGCCCCACAGGTTCGGCCCCGTCATGTTCGGCCCGCCCTCGGGCAGGGTGTGGCACGACCGGCAGCGCGCGAAGACCCGCCGGCCGTTCTCGGTGTCCGCTTCGCTGTACGGGGCGGGGAGGGAGGCCAGGATCGCGGCGCGCTCCTCATCGGTCAGCACGCGGGCCTCGGGAGCCGGGGCGGGCGGCGCCGCAGTCTCGTCGGGGGTCTGTTCATCCCCTGAGCCGCAGGAAGCAAGAGCCGTGACAGCGCCCACAAGGGCAATGGTGCGGATTGTGCGCATTGCGGTCTCCGTTATTCCACCGTCGATGACGAGCCTCATGGCCTACCAGTCCGGTCGCGGCTTGAAAATCGGCGAAGCGTCGCGGGCGGAACATCAGTCGGGCTGAAGAATTCTCATGGGACAGCCATCAAGGGAGCAGGTCCATGACCGAACACACCGATCCGCACAACCTGGACCCCGATCAGATCGAGAAGGAGGCCGACGACCTGGGGGAAGAAGCAGATGCCCTTCAGCGCCGAACCGACGGCGACAAGCCGGACAAGGACGACGAGGGTGTCGGCGATGTAGGCGGGCTTGTCCCCTGAACGGGCGGCCCTGAAGGCGAATGGTGCCGGTTGCAGGAATCGAACCCGCGACCTTCGGTTTACAAAACCGCTGCTCTACCAGCTGAGCTAAACCGGCGCTTCGGCGTGGGGTTATGAGGGGTGCGGCCGGTGACCGCAAGCCGTCCGATCAATCCAGTTTCGCGGCGATCCGGTCCGCCAGCGCGCGCAGCGTGTCAGTCTCGGCCATGGGCGCATGGCCGTGGCCCTTCAGGGGCCGATCGGCCCAGCGGGGCACGATGTGGAAATGCAGGTGAAAGATGGTCTGGCCGCCGGCGTCCCCGTTGAACTGGCTGATCGTGATCCCGTCGGGCTTCAGCGCCTTGTCCACCGCCACCGACAGCCGTCGCACCGCCTCGGTGATCCGCGCCAGCGCCTCGGGCTCGATCTCCAGCATGTTGCGGGCGGTGGAGGTCTTCGAGATCACCAGCACATGGCCCTCGGACTGGGGAAACACGTCCATGAAGGCCAGGACATGCTCGTCCTCCCACACCTTCACCGCCGGGATCTCGCCCCGCAGAATCTTGGCGAAGATGTTGTCGGGGTCGTAGGCGCCGTGAAGGCTCATGGGCGGGCTCCTTCTGTTGCTTCATCCAGCATAGATCACGCCGATCGGAACGGCGAATACGCCGCCGTCATGGCCTCGATCTCGGCGGCGACGGCGGGGCGTTCCTGATCCAGATAGTCAGCCACCGGGCCGCGCAGCATCGGATCGGCGATGTGGTGGGCCGAGTAGACCGGCGTGGGCAGATAGCCGC
This sequence comes from Brevundimonas sp., assembly GCF_047617075.1. Lineage (GTDB taxonomy): Bacteria > Pseudomonadota > Alphaproteobacteria > Caulobacterales > Caulobacteraceae > Brevundimonas. The sequence goes on along the minus strand of NZ_JBLGCI010000004.1, from coordinate 118,768 downwards.
GCGCCATCTTGTGCTCGCCCTGGGCTCCGGCCTCGACGCGGGACAGGCCCCGCGCGATGGCGAACGCGATGGCCTGATAGTAGCACAGCTCGAAATGCAGGAACGGCCGGTCCTCCAGTGTGCCCCACTGGCGGCCGTACAGGGCGTCGCGGCCGATGAAGTTCAGTGCGCCGGCGATGGGGCGGCCGCCGTCGAAGGCCATGACCAGGGCGATGCGGTCGTTCATGCGCGCGCCGATCAGGCTGAAGAACGCCCGATTCAGATAGGGCCGGCCCCATTTGCGGTCGCCGGTGTCCAGATAGAATTCGTGGAAGGCGTCCCAGTGCGCCTCGGTGATGTCGCCGCCGGTCAGCACGCGGATGTCCAGCCCCGCCTGGGCGTCGCGTCGCTCGCGCCGGATGGTCTTGCGCCGGGAGGAGGAGAGGGCGGCCAGAAAGTCGTCAAAGGCGGCGTAGCCGTCGTTGCGCCAGACGTACTGCATGTCCTGACGCAGCAGCAGGCCCTGGTCGCCCATCAGCCGCCACTGATCGGCGTCCGGGAAGTTCACATGCAGAGACGAGGCGCCGGTGCGGTCGCACAGGGTCCGCGCGCCTTGCAGCAGCGCCGCGCCCACGGTGGCGGCGTCGGTCCCCGGCGCGTTCAGCAGGCGTGGTCCCGTCACGGGCGTGAACGGCACCGCCGACAGCAGCTTGGGATAATAGCGCCCGCCCGCGCGCTCATAGGCGTCGGCCCAGGCGTGGTCGAAGACGTACTCGCCCTGGCTGTGGCCCTTCAGATAGAGCGGCATGACCCCCAGCACGGCGTCGTCTGGGCCGTGCAGCGACAGGTGGCGCGGGCCCCAACCCTGCGCCTCCACCGCACAGCCCGCTTCCTCGCAGGCGTTCAGGAAGTCATAGCCCACGAACGGGTCGCCCGCGTGCGCCGCGCAGGCGTCCCAGGCGTCGCGACCGATCTGTTCGATGCGGCCGTGGACCTTCAGGATGAAGTCGGCGTCGGTGCTCACCGCACCTCGACGACGGCGTCCACCTCGACGGCGAAGCCCAGCGGCAGGCGATAGACGCCCACGGCCGAGCGGGCGTGGCGGCCGGCGTCGCCGAACACGTCCACCATCAGGTCGGAACAGCCGTTGATGACCTTGGGGATCTCGATGAAGTCGCCCGCCGCCTGGACGAAGCCGCCCAGCTTGACGATGCGCACCACCCGCTCCAGATCGCCGTCGCAGGCGGCCTTGATCTGGGCCACCAGATTGATGCCGCACAGGCGCGCGCCGGCCACCGCCGTCTCCAGATCCACGTCGTCGCCGACCGTGCCCTTGATGCCGCCCTTGGCGTCGTTCGACAGCTGGCCCGAGATGTGGACCAGATTTCCGGCGCGCACGAAGGGCACATAGTTGGCCACGGCGGCGGCGGGCTTCGGCAGGTCGATGCCGAGGTCTTTGAGGCGGGCTTCGATGGTCATGTGGGCTCCTGAGGCTTTGCACGGGATTTAGACGTCCCGGCGCCCGGCTTCAACGCCCGCCCGGCGACCACGGCGCCCGCGCCGTACTTTTCCCTCAGGGCGTCGATGGTGGTTTCGGTCTTCAGCGCGCGGGTCTGGTCGTGGGCGAACAGCCCGGCGGGCGCGTCCTCGGCGTCCACGATCTCGGCCATGCCGATGCCGATCAGGCGCCAGGGGCGGCCGATCTCGGGCTTCAGCAGCTCGCGGCCCACGGCGAACAGGCCGCGCGCCGTCTGGATCGGATCAGGCACGCTGCGTCGGCGCGTGTAGATGCGGAAGTCGGTGGCGCGCAGCTTCAGCACGATCACCCGGCTGGCCACACCGTCGCGGCGGGCCTTGGCCGCCAGCTTCTCGCACAGGGGCCACAGCTCGGCCTCCAGCGATTCAAGCGTGCTCAGGTCGTCGTTGAAGGTGGTTTCGGCGCTCATGCCCTTGCGGTCATGGTCCGGGTTCACAGGACGGGCGTCGCGGGCGTGGGACAGATCATGCAGGCGCAGGCCGGATTCCCCATAGCGCCGCACCAGCGTCTTCACGTCTTCGCGCGCCAGATCCCCCACGGTGGCGTAGCCGTCGCTGCGCAGGCTTTTGGAGAACACCTTGCCCACGCCGGGCAGGATAGTGACCGGCTTGTCGGCCAGCAGGCTCTTCGCTTCGGCGGCGCCGATCACCGAAAAACCGCGCGGCTTGTCCAGTTCCGACGCGATCTTGGCCAGGAACCGGTTGGGCGCCAGGCCGATGGAGACGGTCAGGCCGGTCTCTTCCTCGATCTGTTTTTGCAACCGGATAAGCTGGAAGGCGGGCGGTCCGCCGTTCAAGCGCTCGGTGCCCGACAGGTCGGCCCAGGCCTCGTCCAGCGACAAGGTCTGTATCAGAGGCGTCAGCTTCGCCAGCGCGCCCAGAATGCGGCCGCTCTCATGCTTGTACTTGGCGAAATCCGGTTTGATGACAACGGCTTCCGGGCAGGCCTTTAGCGCATTGAACATGGGCATGGCCGAGCCGACGCCGTACAGCCGCGCCACATAGCAGGCGGTGGACACCACCCCGCGCTTACCCCCGCCCACGATCACCGGCTTGTCGCGCAGCTCGGGCCGGTCGCGTTTCTCAACCGAGGCGTAGAAGGCGTCGCAGTCCAGGTGGGCGATGATAAGGTGGTCCAGCTCGTCGTGGGCCACCACGCGCGGCGATCCGCACGCCGGACAGCGCGAAACCGCCCGGTCGCCGGTCCACAGACAGTCACGGCAGATGGCCTTCATCGCCCGGTGTTCGCCCTTCACGCCAACTTAAGGATGCCCGGCCATAGTGGCGCTCAACAAGATGCGGGCCGTTCCTGACCATATGGGGATGGCCGAAGCGTCTCGGCAGGGAACAGACCGGTCCGGTGATGATGTCCAAGAAAGTCCTCATCGTCGAGGATAACGAGCTGAACATGAAGCTCTTTCATGATCTGCTCGATTCCCAGGGCTACGAGACTCTGCAAACCCGCGAGGGGCTGCAGGCCCTGGCCATGGCGCGCGAGCATCGCCCCAATCTGATCCTGATGGACATCCAGCTGCCCGAAATCTCCGGCCTCGAGGTCACCAAGTGGCTCAAGGAGGACGAGGATCTGGCCCATATTCCCGTTATCGCCGTCACCGCCTTTGCGATGAAAGGGGACGAGGAACGCATCCGCGAGGGGGGGTGTGAAGCGTATATATCCAAGCCCATTTCGGTGATGGGCTTCCTGGACACCGTGAAACGGTATGTGGCGTAGCGAGGCAGGCCGATGACCGCACGCATTCTGGTGGTCGACGACGTCGAGGCGAACGTCCGCGTGCTCGAGGCCAAGCTGACCATCGAGTACTACGACGTTCTGAAATGCTCCGACGGTCCGACGGCCCTCGAGATCGCGGCCCGCGACCAGCCGGACATCATCCTGCTGGACGTCATGATGCCCGGCATGGACGGGTTCGAAACCTGCCGCAGGCTGAAGGCCGACCCGCTCACCCGCCACATCCCGGTGGTCATGGTCACCGCCCTGGACGGCCGCGAGGACCGCATCAAGGGGCTGGAGGCCGGCGCCGACGACTTTGTCACCAAGCCCATCGACGACGTGGTTTTGTTCGCCCGCGTGCGCTCGCTCAGCCGGCTGAAGCTGGTCATGGACGAACTGCGCGAGCGCGAGGAATCCGGGCGCAAGCTGGGCCTTGAGGAAGGCTCCGCCCGCATGCGCGGCATCGGCGGGCGTGTCCTGATCGTGGATGACAACGCGCGTCAGGCGGCGAAAATCTTCGACCAGCTCAAGGAAGAGCATCGCCCTGTCATCGAGTCCGACGCCGGCAACGCCCTGATGGCGTCGCGCGGGCCTGTGGACCTGATGATCATCAACGCGGCGGCCGACAGCTTCGACGGCCTGCGCCTCGCCGCCCACATCCGCTCCGCGGAAGCTACGCGCCATTTGCCGCTGCTCATCATCATCGAGCCGGAGGATCGGCAGCGTCTGGTCAAGGCGCTGGAGCTGGGCGTCAACGACGTGCTGACCCGTCCGGTGGACGCCCAGGAACTGGCGGCCCGCGCGCGCACCCAGATCCGGCGCAAACGCTATACCGACTTCCTGCGCGACAAGCTGGACCACAGCCTGGAGATGGCCGTCACCGATCCGCTGACCGGCCTACACAACCGCCGCTACATGACCACCCAGCTGCAGGCCCTCGCCACCCGCGCCTCGCGCGGCGGAGAGCCGGCGGCGGTGATGGTGCTCGACATCGACCACTTCAAAGCCGTCAACGACGGCTTCGGCCATGACGCGGGCGACGAGGTGCTGCGCGAGTTCGCGGTGCGCCTGGCCACCAATGTGCGGGCCATCGACCTGCCTTGCCGCTATGGCGGGGAGGAGTTCGTGGTGGTCATGCCCGGCGCCTCGCTGGAGGCCGCCGAGCGGGTCGCGGACCGTATCCGCCGCGACGTGGGCGGGGCCCCCTTCCGCATCATGGGCGGCAAGGAACTATTGACCATCACCATATCGGCGGGTGTGGCGGCCACGCAGGGCGAGCACGATACCCCCGAGGCCCTGCTCAAGCGGGCGGATGAGGCGCTTTACGAGGCCAAGACTTCGGGCCGCGACCGGGTCATCGCCCGCGCCGCCTGATCGTTCAAACCACCAGAGTCCACCCGGGTGGGCGCAGCACCTCCATGGGGCGGAAGCGGCCCTTGTAGTCCATCTTGCTGGAGCCCTGGACCCAGTAGCCCAGATAGACGTAGGGCGCGTCGATCAGAGCGGCCTGGCGGACGTGGTCCAGCACGGCGAAGACGCCGAGGCTGCGCCGCTCAAGACGCGGGTCGAAGAAGCTGTAGACCATGGACAAGCCGTCCGACAGCAGGTCGGTCAGGCAAACGCCCACCAGCTCGCCCGGGCCGCCGTCGTCGGAGGGCAGGCGGTATTCGATCAAGTGCGTGCGGACCGCCGTGTCCTCGACCATGGCCACATAGTCCTGCCAGGTCATGTCGGTCATGCCGCCGCCGGGGTGGCGCGTGGTCAGATAGCGACGCAGCAGGTCGAACTGCTCCATGGTGGCCTCGGCCTCGACCAGGGCGCGGACGAGGTCGGCGTTGCGGTTCATCACCTTGCGCTGGGACCGGCTGAAGACGAAATCGGCCACCGGCAGGCGCACCGAGACGCAGGCGTCGCAGGCCTCACAGGCGGGGCGATAGGCGATGTTCTGGCTGCGGCGGAAGCCGGCGCTGGTCAGTTGGTCGTTGACGTCCGCCCCGTCGGAAAAGGGCAGGTTGGCGAACACCTTCCGCTCCACCTGTCCGGGCAGGTAGGGACAAGGCGCGGTGGCGGTCATGAAGAACCGCAGCTGCCGTGTCGGAATGTGTCTGGTCACGCTCCAGCAACCTGTACGAAATCAGGCCGATAGTTCGACCTGACAGGATTTGGGGGCAAATCGCCGCCCGCCGCAAGCGCCTTCGCGCGAGAGGCGGGCCGGGGTTTCACAGACTGGTGTCCGAGGGCAACACCGGCGCCTCGCGCAGCAGCACGATGGAGATGCGGCGGTTGCCGGCCAGGGTGGGGTCGTCCGGATAGAGGGGATCGGATCCCGCCTTGCCGGAGACCTGATAGACCCGGTCCGGATCGACGCCGGCGCCCTGAAGCAGCTGGCGCGAGGCGTCGGCGCGGGCTGAGGACAGCGACCAGTCGCCCGGCGCGCTGGCGCGGCGCTGGCCCGCAACGGCGCTCGTGTGGCCGGTGATGGTGACCCGGTTGGGCAGCTGGTTGATGACCCGGGATACGGCGCGCAGCAGGACGCGGGCGCGCTCGTTGGGCTGGGCCGAGCTGTTGTCGAACATGGAGCGGCCCTCCTGATCCACCAGCTGGATGCGCAGGCCCTCGGGCGTCTGGTCGATTATAAGGTGGCGCGACAGCTCGGCCAGCTCGGGCATGTCCTGCATGGCCTGGCGCAGGGAGGCGGCGGCGCTTGCGAACTCCTGGGCCTCGCGGCGGGCGATCTCCTCGCGCAGCTCGGCCTCGGTGGCGGCGGCCAGATTGCTGCTCTGGCCGGCGTCCTCGACCTGTTCGGGAGCTTCGGGGGCCAGCTGTTCGATGACCGAGCGGGAGCCGGAGCCCTGGGCTCCGTCGTCGCCCAGCGCCGTGCCGCCCAGAATACCGCCAGAGCCGCTGGTTGTGGACGAAACGCTGGCGGGGGCGAAATACTCGGCGATGCCACGCTTCTGTTCCGGGTCCGTGGTGTTGATCAGCCACATGAGCAGGAAGAAGGCCATCATGGCGGTGACGAAGTCGGCATAGGCCACCTTCCACGCGCCGCCGTGGTGGCCGTGGCCGCCGCTCTTCTTGACCTTCTTGATGAGGATCGGACGATCGCTCATGGACATGGAACGCACCCCGCAATGGTGAGCGGACCCTGCCTGAATGAGGTTAAGGCGGAGTTTCCCGAAACGGGACGGTTGCCACCGCCGCGCCCGCCGCCTAGGTCCGGGTGAGCCGACCGTGGAGACCGCGTGACCATCGATCCCCAGACCGAAGACGACGTGCCGGAAGCCGTGGCCTATCGCCGGGCGCTGGGCGGCTTCGCCACCGGCGTGTGCGTGGTGACGGCGGACACCGCCGACGGGCCGCTGGGCGTCACTATCAACAGCTTCACCTCCGTGTCGCTGGAGCCGCGTCTGGTGCTGTGGTGCATGGACGAAAGCTCGCAGCGGTGGAAGGCGTTCGAGGCGGCGCAGCGGTTCAGCATCCATGTGCTGGGCGCCGAGGACCGGCACATCGCCGCCCGCTTCGCGCGGGGCGACTGCGTGCTGAGGGACGATGAATATGAGCGGGCGGGCGAGGGCGCGCCGCGCCTGAAGCACGCCATCACCCGGCTGGACTGCCGCACCACTCAGCGCATTCCCATGGGCGACCATGTGACCATCGTGGGCGAGGTGGAGAGCTTCGCGGCCGAGGGCGGAGACGGGCTGGTGTTCTTCCGGGGACATTACGGCCGCATCGGGGAGGACGGACTGTGAAGATCGCATTCGCCGGACTGGGCGTCATGGGCGGACCCATGGCCGGGCATCTGGCCAAGGCCGGGCACGATGTGGCCGGCTTCAACCGCTCGCCAGACAAGGCGCGGGCCTGGGCCGAGCGGACGGGCGGGAATTTTGCGCCCACCGTGGCCGAGGCGGCGGCGGGGGCAGAGCTGTTCATCCTGTGCGTGGGAAATGACGACGACGTGCGTCAGGTGGTGGGCGAGGCGCTGCCGCATCTGGCGGAGGGTGCGGTCATCGTGGACCACACCACCACCTCTGCCACGGTGGCGCGCGAGATGGCGGCGCTGGCCAGCGAGGGCGGGCGGGCCTTCGTCGACGCCCCGGTTTCGGGGGGACAGGCGGGCGCGGAGAACGGCCAGTTGACGGTCATGGCGGGCGGCGATGCGGCGGCCTTCGCCCGGGTCGAGCCGGTGCTGGCGGCCTACGCCAAGGCCATGCGCCTGATGGGACCGGCCGGGTCGGGGCAGCTGACCAAGATGGTCAACCAGATCTGCATCGCGGGGGTGGTTCAGGGGCTGGCCGAGGCGGTTCACTTTGCGCAGAACGCCGGACTGGAGCCCGAGGCGGTGCAGGCGGCGATATCCAAGGGCGCGGCCCAGTCGTGGCAGATGGACAACCGCTGGGCCACCATGGCCAAGGGCGAGTTCGACTTCGGCTTCGCCGTGGACTGGATGCGCAAGGACCTGGGCCTGGTGCTGGACGAGGCCCGCGCCAACGGCAGCCATCTGGCCGTGACGGCGCTGGTAGATCAGTTCTATTCAGAAGTTCAGGCCATGGGGGGTAATCGGTGGGACACATCCAGTCTGGCGGCGCGGCTGCAAACGAAGACCCGCTAGCCCCCGAGGCCGTGTGGCCGCTGTGGCGCGCGCTGGCGAAGACGTTCCGCTTTCGCAGCCTGCTCTGGCGACTGATCTATTCGCCCTCGGGATACGGTTGGTACGGCGTGGATGTTATCTCGACCCTGCGGACCATGCCGTCGGGGCGCCGGGCGCTCGCGATGCTGAATAGTGTTCCGGACCTGCAGCTTGAGCGTCTCGCCCGTCTGGCTGAGCTGAACGCTCGCCGCAACGAGGCGCACTGGCGCATGGCGGCCCTGTTCTACATCACCGTGCCCGGCTCGCTGTTCGTGGCCGGGCTGCAAGGCGCGCCGGAATATACGCGAGACTTCGTCACGGCGATGGGGTGGATCGGGACCGGGCTGATCCTCTTCCTGATGCTGCAGATGCTCTACTATTTCGCCACCCAGTGGCGAGCCCGCCAGGTGGAGGCGGTGATCGAGCTGGAACGCATCGCCCGTCTGTCGAAGCCCCCAGAGCCTGCCGCCAAGATGAAGCGACGTGCGGCGCGCTGACAAAGTCTGGTCGGCCTGCTCCGCCGGATCAGGCGTAGCGGTGCTTGCGGCCCTTTTCGCCCAGCAGGTTCCAGCCGGCGCTGGTTGGACGGAACCCGTTCTTGCCGGTCCGCTCGGCCAGGCCGAGGACGGTCAGCTGGGCGCTCAGATCGCGGTTCTCGGCGCGCTCTGAATCGATGATGTCGAGCAGGGCCTCGACGGTCTGGTCTTCTGTCACTGTGGCTCCGGCGTCAGGCTTCAGTCAAAGGGGTGGGGCAGGCGCCCGGATTTGAAGAGGATGGTCGGGGCTTCGTCGTAATCCCCCAGTTCGGTGTCGGCGGAAACGGAGAAGGCGACGACGCCGACCCTCAGCGGCCCCAGCCGTTCCGCCTTTCGCCGGGCCTCTTCCGCCGTCTTGCAGCCGACCTGTTGTTCGGCCCTGAGGCCGCCGCCTTTTCCAGCCACGTAGCCCTGGACGATGTGGACGGTTTCAACAGCCATCTACTTTTTCGGCTTCGCAGGCCCTTCGGGCAGCCCCTTGAGGCTGGGGTTCGAGGCGTTGGCCTTGGGCGGCTGGACCTTCTTCGGCTTGCCTTTGGACTCTTTCATTTCCGCGCATCCCTGAGTGAGGCTCATCGTAGCACGCGGCGGTGGGCGCGGCCCCATCCAATCGGCGGGGACCGTCAACTGAAGCGCGTTGATCTGTCGGAGGTGCGTTCCGCCGTTCGGCGATCCGCTCAGGGGTCCGGCGGCGCCAGCCGTCTTGCCCGGGCGAGGCGCAGAAAGCAGGCGGCGCGGCTCCGCGCCGGCTTAATCAGTGCGGACAAGACTCAGCTGCTGATCGCCAACGATCAACCGGGCGCGATCCGGGTCGGCCCCGGAGAAGCGGATGATGATCGGTGTGCCCCGGAGACGGAACTCCGCCGGGCCGACGGCCTCAAGTCTGGAACGCCGAACGACGGCGCCGTCAGGACCGGTTTCGACATAGCCCAGCCCATCGCCGAGGTTGACCAGAGTGATGCTGCTCCCGTCTTCCTCACCTTCGATTTCATAGGTTCCTGTCAGGTGGTCGAATGCGGCGACGGGTTGAGCCTGCTGGAACGAGGGCAGGGGCGTCTGCGGATCGAGAAGGTGCAGGGCGATCTGCTGAAGATCATCCTCAACGGAAGAGTTGGCCAGGAGCACGACCCGGACGCCTGTGTTCTGGTTCAGGCCGATGAACGCCTGATAGCCTTCGGCTTCTCCGCCGTGATGAAGGATGCGCGAGCCGTTCCCCTCGTGAACGCGCCAGCCCAGAGGGACGCCGTCAACGCCGGCCAGAGCCAGATCGGCCGGAGTGTCGATGGCGCCGGACGGATCTGGCTGGTGGCTCTCCAGAAGGATCATCAGATCGCGCGCCGTCGTATATAGGCCGCCGGCGCCGTGAGCGATCGCAGCGGTTTGGACCCTTGTCGCGCTGACGTCGGATTGGCCGATATGCGGGCGGGCCAGGCGTTCCGGGTCGACGACCCGGTAGCCTGTGCTGTCCAGACCGAGCGGACCGGTGATTGATTGTTCCAGCAGCGTCATCAGGGTTTGACCGCTTTCCACCACCAGGGCGCGGGCGAGGATCGCCATTCCGGCGTTGGAGTATGATGCGCCCTGTGCGCCGGAGACTTCGTCGAGCGCGGCGAGCAGCGAGTCGTCATCGCCGTTCGTCAGCGCTGCGGCGGGGATGTTTCTGGGCAAACCCGCCCGGTGGGTCGCCAGATCGGCGAGGGTGAGCGCGGGGTCGATCCGGCGGTCGGGCCAGATGGCGGCGAGGGGGGTGTCCAGGGTCACCGCGCCGTGCAGGACGCGTGCAGCCAGCATTTCGGCGGTGAACACCTTGGTGACTGATCCGACTTCGAAAATGGTGTCCGCATCGACCGGGGCGCCTTGATCCAGGGCTGTCGATCCGTAGCCGAAGAAGGTGGTTTCGCCGTCGCGGGAGTATCCCAGCACCACGCCGATGCGTCCCCCGTCATCCACCGCAGATCGCACGCTCGCCTCAACGGCGGGCGGAAGATCAAGGTCAGCGGCGGTCGCCGAGCCCCAGGACAGGACCAGGGCGAGGATCGCCCCGCCGCTCTTCATCGCAAACCGGGTCATTCTTCGTCCTTTTCGATGTCCAGCAGATCGCCGGGGCGGCAGTCGAGCGCGCGGCAGATGCCGAGCAGGGTGTTGAATCGCACGCCCCTGACGTGCCCGTTTTTCAGCAGGGACAGGTTTGTCGTGGAAATGCCGACCTCTTCCGCCAGCTGGTTCAGGGACATCTTTCGACGCGCCATCATTTCGTCGATCCGGATGACCATCCGCATCACACGATCTCATCGCTGTCGCGTTGCACCTCGACGCCCACGGCGAACGCCCGTGCGATGACCAGGAGAACGAGGCCCGCCACGGCGAGTCCCGGCGAGAACTCTGGAAGAAGCCTTATGGCGTCCGGCGCCGGCGCGGCCGCGAAGGTGTGAATCAGGCGCCCGGACAGGGGCTGTTCCATGAGGACGATCAGCTGCCACAATGCCGAGCGGATGAGCTCCCAAAGCGGGAACGCCAGCAGCAGCAGACCCGTCCACGTCAGCTGACGGGCCGTGGCCGGGGTGAATGGTCGCCCGCCCGAGGCGTGGCGGGTGAATCGCCGCAGCAGCCCTGTAAGGGCGATCCAGAACCCGCCGGTAAGGGCCACGTCCAGAACGCGCAGCAGCGTCGCGGCGAGTGAGGATGACGTCAGGGTCAGCTCGCCCTCGTGCAGCGTGAAACGGGCGCCGTCCGTCCCCGGCTCAACAGAGCAGGGCGGGGCGCCGGGAGTCGCGCAGGCGACGGAGAAGCCCGCGTCCAGCGGCTGACCCACAAGAGGCGCCACCACCGCGAAAGCCAGGGCGATCGCCGACATGACGACAGCGGCCGCCAGGGCGAGTGACAGAAGGATGGATAGAACGCGTGCAGACATTGACATGCTCCCTGGCCGGCGGTGTGCCAGACGAGGTGATGTCTTTCAACAAAAATATTATGTGTTACGTAAAGTTCGGACTGCGGCAGGCCGCTAGACGGGCCCGTCGCCCCTAGCGCGGCTTGCGGTCAGTCTTCAGGTTCTCCGCCCGTATTGACCATCCACGGCACCCCGAATCTGTCGATGCAGGAGCCGAAGCCGGGGGACCAGAAGGTCGGCTCGAAGGGCATGACGACCTTGCCGCCCCGGGACAGGGCGTCGAACCAGCCTCGGGCCTGATCGATGTCGTCGCTGTGCAGGGTGACGTCGAAACCGTTTTTCGGTTTGTCGATGTTGGGCGCCCATTCGATGTCCATGTCGGCGCCCATCAGGGCCTGGTCCCCGACCTCGAGCCAGCAGTGCATCAGCCAGTCCCTCATCTCGGGCTTGACCGGCATGTCGGGGCCGCCCTCGCCGTACGGCATGGCGGCGGTGATCTTTCCGCCGAGGACATCGGCATAAAATTCAAAGGCCTCGCGGCACTGGCCGCGAAAGCTGAGGCTGGTCACGATCTTCATGGTTGTTGCTCCTCCTCCGCCCGGAAGGAGGATGGCGCGGATCGGTGACAATTTCGAGCCGCATCACAGGCTCCGCCGACCGAGAGCGCGACTCTGTGCGTGCCTGTTCGTCGCCGGGGGGCGCAATGTGACTGTCACGTGATCGCCGACTCCCTTACGAATGGGCGGAGCGTCAAACCCCTTCGAGGCGGAACTTCAGAGCATGGCCAGCGGAATCGGTCTGACCAGCGATCGCCTCGGGCGTATCGTCGAAGAAGCAGCCAGTGAGGTCTACATCTTCTCCGATGGGGACTTTCGCTTTCGGCTCGTCAACAAGGGTGCGCGGGAGAACCTCGGTTACTCGATCCATGAGCTTTACGACCTGACGCCCTGGGATCTGAAGCCGCACATATCACGCGCTGAGTTTCTGGAGATGGTCCATCCGCTGCAAACGGGCGCGGTGGAGCGGCTGGAGTTCGAAACGGTCCACCGTCGCAAGGACGGGACGGACTACAACGTCTCGGTCAAGCTCCAGATGTTCGACGAGGGCGGCGACAAGGTCTTCTATGCGGCCATTCAGGACGTCTCCAGCTATCGCAGGATCGAGTCCGAGCTGCGCGACATCTCGGCCAGGCTGGATGCGATCCTGGGCAACACCACCATGGCCGTGTTCCTGATGAACGAGCAGCAGCACTGCGTGTTCATGAACAAGGCGGCTGAGGACCTGACGGGGTTCTCTTTTGCGGAGGTCGCCGGGCGGCCCCTGCATGACGTGATCCACCACACCCATCCCGACGGCAGGCCCTTTCCGATCGAGGATTGCCCCATTGATCGCAGCTTTCCGGAGAAGGTCGGGACGCAGGGCGAAGAGACTTTCGTTCACAAGGACGGGTCGTTTTATCCCGTCGCCTTCACCGCCAGCCCAGTTCAGAACCACGACGCCAAGGTGGTCGGGACGATCATCGAGGCGCGCGACATCAGCGAGGACAAGCGCAATGAAAGCGCTCGCAACCTGCTGATGCGCGAGGTGGATCATCGGGCGCGCAATATGCTGGCGGTGGTGCAATCGCTGGCGCAATTGACGCGGGCCGACGATCTGGAGACCTACAGAGCCATTCTGACCGGCCGGATCGAAGCCCTGGCTCGGGCGCAGACGTCGCTGGCGAACCGACGTTGGGAAGGCGGGCGGCTCGAGGACGTTGTGCGGAAGGAGCTGGAGGCGCTGTGCCCGAAGGACAGCGTCGAGTCGCGGGGGCCTGCGGTGGCGCTGTCCCCCGAGCAGGTTCAGCCGATCAGCATGCTGCTGCACGAGATGGCCACAAACGCGAACAAGTACGGCGCGTGCAGCCGCGCTGACGGCAAGGTGTCCGTAACCTGGACGCTGGATGACGGCCGGGTGACGCTGTTCTGGCGCGAGACCGGGGGGCCGACAGTGGCCCCGCCGAAGCGCGAAGGGTTCGGCTCAGTGCTGAAGGCCGGGGTGGTCAGTCAGATAAACGGGACCATCAAGCGGACCTGGGACCCGGCTGGATTGATTGTGGAAGTGGTCTTTCCGCTGTAGCGCCGGTCAGGCGCCCAGCAGGCGGGCGGCCTTCGGTGCGAAATAGGTCAGGACGCCCGCGCAGCCGGCGCGCTTGAAAGCGGTGAGGGTTTCCAGGATCGCCCGGTCCTCGTCCAGCCAGCCGTTGGCGGCCGAGGCCTTCATCATCGCGTACTCGCCGGACACCTGATAGGCGAAGGTGGGCACGTGGAACGCCTCATGGATGCGGCGCACGATGTCCAGATAGGGCATTCCCGGCTTGACCATCACCGCGTCGGCGCCCTCGGCCAGATCGGCGGCGACCTCGCGCAGGGCCTCGTCGGTGTTGGCGAAGTCCATCTGATAGGTCTTCTTGTCGCCGGTCAGGGCTTTCGCGGAGCCGACGGCGTCGCGATAGGGGCCGTAGAAAGCCGAGGCGTATTTGGCGGCGTAGGACAGGATCAGCACGTCCTGAAAGCCGTTGGCCTCCAGCGCGTCACGAATGGCGGCCACGCGGCCGTCCATCATGTCCGACGGCCCCACCATGTCGGCGCCGGCGTGGGCGTGAATGAAGGCCATTTCGGCCAAACGGTCCAGGGTGGCGTCGTTGACGATGACCCCGTCCTCGATCAGGCCGTCGTGGCCGTGGTCGGCGAAGCAGTCCAGCGCCACATCGGTCATGACGCCGATCTCGGGCGCGGCGTCCTTGATGGCCTTGATGCAGTCAGGGATCAGGCCGTCGGGATCCACGGCGCCGGAGGCCTCGGCGTCCTTTTTCGACGGGTCGATGTTGGGGAACAGGGCCACGGCGGGGATGCCCAGGGATGCGGCTTCCTTCGCGGCCTCGGCGGCGGCCTTGGGGCTGAGGCGGTCGACGCCGGGCATGGAGGGGACGGGGACGCGGTCCTCGTCGCCGTCATGGACGATCAGCGGCCAGATCAGGTCGGACGGGCTCAGCACATGCTCGGCTGTCAGCGAGCGGACCCACGGGGTGCGGCGCAGACGGCGCGGGCGCGCGGCGGGGAAGGGGGCGGGGGTGAAGACGCTCATGACCGGGACTTTCAGGCGGATGCGCGGCCCATGGGCTGCTGGGCGCCCAGGCGGACCATGCCGATGACCGAGGAGATAATGACCCACAGGCTGGCGAGCGCATAGGCGATCAGAAACACGAACACGCCCACGAAGAAGACCACGGGCATTTCGGGGTTCACCTGCATGGCCACCGCCTCCCAGGCGTCGCCAGGCGCGTTGGCCACCACCAGCCGGACCAGATCCACGAACAGGAACACGACGCCGGTCGCCAGGGCGATGAAGGCCACCATGGCCAGGGCGAAGGCGATCCAGAAATGGCGGATCTGGTAGCGATAGTGGCTGCACGCCAAGGGCTCGGACTCGGGCTTGCGCACATAGGCGATGACCACGGCCATCAGGGCGGTGAGGCCGAAGACGAAAGGCGAGGCGAACATCAGGGCGTGGCCGACCATGGCCAGGTTGCGATCATCGCTCGACGGATCGCGTCCCTGTCCGGTATTAGCGGTGTCGCTCATGCGGGTCTCCTCATGGATTCCGCCGTCAGCCCCCGACGACGCGCCGTTCAGGCCGCCGCATAGACCAATCGCAACAGCGGCGCAAAGCCGCGAAGACCTCAGGGATGTTCATGGACTTCGCCCTCACCGAAGATCAACGCGCCATTCAGGAGGCCGCCCGGGCCTTCGCCGATGCCGAACTGGCGCCCCATTCCGCCCGCTGGGACGAGGAGAAGCACTTCCCCGTCGACGTGATGAAGGCGGCGGCCGAGATGGGTTTCTGCGGCATCTATGCGGGCGAGGAGCACGGCGGCATGGCGCTGGGCCGGGTCGAGGCGGCGGGCATCTTCGAAGAGCTGTCGCGGGGCGACGTGTCGGTGGCGGCCTTCATCTCGATCCACAACATGGCGACCTGGATGATCGACGGCTTCGGCTCGGACGACCTGCGGGCGCGCTATGTGCCGTCGCTGGTGAGCATGGACAAAATCGCCAGCTACTGCCTGACCGAGCCGGGCTCGGGGTCGGACGCCGCGGCGCTGCGGACCACGGCGGTGAAGGACGGGGACTGCTACGTTCTGAACGGGTCCAAGGCGTTCATTTCGGGCGCGGGAACGTCGGACATCTATGTGGTCATGGCCCGTACGGGCGGGGAGGGCGCCAAGGGCATCAGCGCCTTTGTGGTGGACAAGGATACGCCGGGCCTGAGCTTCGGCGCGCAGGAAAAGAAGATGGGCTGGAACGCCCAGCCCACGGCCATCGTCCAGTTCGACGACTGCCGGGTGCCGGCGGCGAACCTGCTGGGCAAGGAAGGCGACGGCTTCCGCTATGCGATGATGGGGCTGGACGGCGGGCGGCTGAACATCGCCGCCTGTTCGCTGGGCGGGGCGCGGCTGGCGCTGGAGACGGCGCAGGAATACGTCGCGTCGCGCAAGCAGTTCGGCAAGGCGCTGGCGGAGTTCCAGAACACCCAGTTCAAGCTGGCGGACATGGCGACCCAGCTGGACGCCGCCCGGCTGATGGTGCTGCGGGGCGCCTGGGCCATCGACACGGGCCATGCGGAGAAGACCAAATGGTGCGCCATGGCCAAGCGGCTGGCCACCGACGCCTGTTTCCAGATCGCCGACGAGGCGCTGCAGCTGCATGGCGGCTACGGCTATCTGAAGGACTATCCGCTGGAGCGCATCGTGCGCGATCTGCGGGTGCACCGCATCCTTGAAGGCACGAACGAGATCATGCGCGTGATCACCGCGCGGGAGATGCTGCGGCAATGACTGACGAAATCCTCACCCGCGTCGAGAATGGTCTCGGCGTCATCACCCTGAACCGGCCGAAAGCCATCCATGCGCTGAACAAGGGCATGTGCGAGGCGATGATCGCGGCGCTGTTGGGCTGGCGCGACGACCCGGCGGTCCAGTCGGTGCTGATTGACCACGCGGGCGAGCGGGGATTCTGCGCCGGGGGCGACATCCGCATGATCGCCGAGAGCGGGGCGGGGGATGCGTCGGAGGCGAAGGCGTTCTTCCACGCGGAATACCGGCTGAACCATCTGTTGTTCGACTATCCGAAGCCGGTGACGGCGCTGGTGGACGGCATCGTTATGGGCGGCGGCGTGGGGATCAGCGAACCGGCGGACGTGCGCATCGCCACCGAGCGGACCACCTACGCCATGCCCGAGACGGGCATCGGCCTGTTCCCCGACGTGGGCGGGGGCTGGTTCCTGCCGCGCCTGCCGGGCCAGACCGGCGTGTGGCTGGCCCTGACCGGGGCGCGGCTGAAGGCGGCGGACACGGTGGCGCTGGGGATCCACACCCATTTCACGCCGTCGGAACAGGTGGAGGCGCTGAGGGCGGCTCTGATCGCTGATCCGACTGATCCCAAGGTGGCAGCCGAGCGGTTCGCCGCCGATCCTGGCCCGTCGCCGCTAAGCGAGCACCGGGCGGCCATTGACCGGCTGTTCGCCCACGACACGGTGGAGGAAATTTCCGCGGCGCTGGAGGCGGACGGGTCGGAGTGGGCGCTGAAGCAGCTGTCGATCCTGAAGACCAAGTCGCCCCAGTCCATGAAGGTGTCCTTGCGCCAGATCCGCACCGGGGCGGGGCTGGGGTCGTTCGCCGAGAACATGGCCATGGAGTATCGGCTGGGCGGGCGCGTGGTGCGCACCCATGACTTCCAGGAAGGGGTGCGGGCGGTGATCGTGGACAAGGACAATACGCCAGCGTGGTCGCCGGCCGATCTGGCGGACGTCACCGAAGCCCAGCTGGATGCGCTGTTCGCGCCGCTGCCGGCCGATGAGGAGTGGACGCCGCTTTGATGCGAGAGCCTGATTCACGGCATCGGCGGGATCGCGAGGCGATTCCACCTCAACCGATCAGGCTCTAGGACGAAAGGTCGTCCATCACCCGCGCCGCCAGCCGCCGGGTGACGGGGCGGTGCAGGGCGTCGAGGCGTTCGACCACCTGTTCGGCGGCGGATGCCGAACGCTCGATGCGGCGCACCAGATAGGGGATCACGTCCGGATGCGGCCGGATGCTGCGCCGCTCGAAGGCCCGCTCCAGCATGGCGGCCAGCACCGCCTCGTCCGGTTCTTCGATGGCTACGGTGCGGATCGCGTTGAGGCGTGAGTGCAGGTCGGGCAGCTTGACCGGCCAAAGGGCGGGCGATTTGCGGGACACCAGCAGCAGGGCGCCGCCGGGCGACTGGGTCAAATTCAGCAGGTGAAACAGGGTCTCGTCGTCGGCGTCCGGCGCACGGTCCAGCAGCACCGGGCGACCTTCCAGATCGAGCGGATCAGCCAGGGCCGCCTCGATCCCGTGCAGCGGGACGGCGCCCACCCGCTCGGCCCACAGGGCGGCCAGATGGCTCTTGCCCGACCCGGCCGGTCCGCACAGGGACAGCACCCCGCCGCCCAGCCCGGCCGCCGCGTCGGGCCACTGGTTCAGGGTCAGGCTGGCCTCGCGGTTGCAGTCGGACACCACGAAATCCTCCGTCCGGAACGGCGTCTCGCGCTCCAGCTCCAGTTTCAGCTGTTCGGTCCGGTCGGCGGTCATGCCCGCCGTATATCAGAACGGCGCCGCCACAGCGCCAGAATGCAACCGGACGGGGTGGTGGAGGATCGTCAGCCGCCTGTGGATGATTGCGCCATCTGCGCCTGCATCTCGCGTCGTTGGTTCTCCTGAGCCTCCAGGACAGGCACGCCCGCGGCGACGCGAAGGGCGTCAGGGAGCAGCTGCTGATCGTAGTCGCTCTGGGTCACTTCGCCGGCGGCCGGGCGAAGCTGGAACTGCGTGCCGTAGATCTGGGGGCGGCCGACGCTTTGCAGATAACGGTCGAGGGTCGCCGCCGCGATCCAGGAAGCCCGGGGGTGGCCTTTGTCGACGGCCGTCACGGCCAGAGCGTGGGCGAGGAGAAAGTCCTCGGGCTCGTCGCCGTGCTGGAAAATGAAGGCGGCGTGGAAATAGTCCTGAGGGGTGGTGATCTGGTTTGCATCCAGAAGCGCCCGCGTGCGGGTGCGCCGTTCGGCGTCCGGCATTGCGCCCACGATGCCGCCTGATGGCATGCCGTCGGTTCTGGCGGCCTGATCCGCCGCGAACATGACGGCGAGGTCCTGGTTGTCCGCGGCCGACTCCTGCCGGACGGCGGGCGTGTCAGGGGACGGCCCGCCGGCGACGCCGCTCGACTCGGTGCAGGACGTGAGCGCTAAGGCGGCTGCAAGGGCCGCAAGGGCCACGCGGGCGGGTTGGCGAAGGGCCATCTGTGCTGCTCCAACTGACGCCCGGACCGGACGATCGGAAAATCAGATAGGCAGAGCGTGTCGCCGCCGCATCGAGAATCGCCGGGAAACCTTGACTTTCCGGGGCGATGATGCGCCCTTCCGCGCCTTCCTTTTCCGCTGATTTTCGGCCCCGGATTCGACCATGCACGCCTATCGCTCCCACACCTGCGGCGCCCTTCGCGCGACTGACGCGGGCTCCACCGTCCGCCTGTCCGGGTGGGTGCACAGAAAGCGCGACCACGGCGGCCTGCTGTTCATCGATCTGCGGGACCATTACGGCCTGACGCAGCTGGTTCTGCACCCGTCCACGCCGGGCTTTGATACGGTCGAGCGCCTGCGCGCCGAGAGCGTCATCTCGGTCGACGGGGAAGTGGTGAACCGCACGCCCGAGACGGTGAACGCGGGCCTGCCCACCGGCGAGGTCGAGGTTCAGGTCAAGGCGGTGACGGTGCTGTCCGAGGCCGCCGAACTGCCGCTGCCGGTGTTCGGAGAGCCGGAGTATCCCGAAGAAATCCGTCTGAAGCACCGCTATCTGGACCTGCGCCGCGAGACGCTCCACCGCAACATCGTGCTGCGGTCCAAGGTGATCCACTCGATCCGCCAGCGTATGGTGGAGCAGGGCTTTCTTGAGTACCAGACGCCCATCCTGACGGCCTCGTCGCCCGAGGGCGCCCGCGACTTCCTGGTGCCCAGCCGCCTGCACCCGTCGAAATTCTATGCGCTGCCGCAGGCGCCCCAGCAGTTCAAGCAGCTGCTGATGGTGTCGGGCTTCGATCGCTATTTCCAGATCGCGCCGTGCTTCCGAGACGAAGACCTGCGGGCAGACCGGTCGCTGGAGTTCTATCAGCTCGACGTGGAAATGAGCTTCGTCACGCAAGAGGATGTTTTTGCTGCGATTGAACCCGTCATGCACGGCGTGTTCGAGGAGTTTGCGAACGGCAAGGCGGTCGATCCCTATCCCTTCGTGCGCATCCCCTATCGCGAGTCCATCGCCAAGTACGGCACCGACAAGCCGGATCTGCGCAACCCCATCGAGATGCAGGATGTGTCCAAGCATTTCCGGGGCGGCGGCTTCGGCCTGTTCAACAAGATCCTGGCGGCGGACGACAAGAACGCCGTGTGGGCCATTCCGGCGCCGGGCGGCGGCTCACGCGCCTTCTGCGATCGCATGAACAGCTGGGCCCAGGGCGAGGGGCAGCCGGGTCTGGGCTACGTGTTCTGGTCGGAGGACCAGGGCGCCTGGGGCGGTCCCATCGCCAAGAACCTGGGCGCCGAGGCGACCGAGGCCATGATGAAGGCGCTGAACCTGGGGCAGGGGGACGCGGTGTTCTTCGCCGCCGGCGACCCCGCCGCCTTCCACAAGTTCGCGGGCAACGCGCGCATCAAGCTGGGCCAGGACCTGAACCTGATCAAGGACGACGCGTTCCGGTTCTGCTGGATCGTGGACTTCCCCATGTTCGAGTGGTCCGAGGAAGAGAAGAAGGTCGACTTCAGCCACAACCCCTTCTCGATGCCGCAGGGCGAGCTTGAGGCGCTGGAGAGCAAGGATCCGCTGGATATCCTGGCCTATCAGTACGACATCGTCTGCAACGGCTATGAGCTGTGCTCGGGCGCTATCCGGAACCACAAGCCGGAGATCATGCTGAAGGCCTTCGAGATCGCGGGCTATGGCCCCGAAGTGGTGGAGGCGGAGTTCGGCGGCATGCTGAACGCCTTCCGCTACGGCGCGCCGCCGCACGGCGGTCTGGCGCCGGGCATCGACCGCATCGTCATGCTGCTGGCCGGTGAACAGGCCATCCGCGAGGTCATCGCCTTCCCTCTGAACCAGCAGGGACAGGACTTGCTGATGAATGCGCCGTCAGAGGTCGAGGAGCGTCAGCTCAAGGAGTTGCACGTCCGTCTGGCCCCGCCGATCAAGGTCTGATCGGGCTTATTCGCCGCCGAAAGCGATGATGTGGCGCGGGGCGGGGGCGACCGGCGGGCGCGGCGGCACGGGCATGCGGACGAAGCGCCGCGCGCCCGAGCATCCGCCCGCGTTGCTCAGCCGCGAGGGCAGGCGGGTGGTGGAGTCTGCACAGGCCTCGTCCACCTGATCCTGGGTCAGATTGCGAGCGTTCGACAGGTCGGCGCCGCGAATGTCGGCCCGGCTCAGTTCGGCCCCGCGGAAATCCGCCCCGGCGAAGCGCGCACCGGCCAGCTGGGCCGCGTTCAGCTCTGCTCCGCGGAAATTGGCGTTGCGGAAATCGCCGCCGCGCAGATTGGCGGCGGTCATCTCCGCGCCGGAAAAGTTCGCGCGGCTGGCGGCGGCGTTGCGCATATCGGCCCCGAACAGTTCGCTTCCGCTGAAATCGGCGCCGCTCATGCGGGCGCCGCTAAGGTTCACACCCACCAACTCGGCGTTGGAGAGATCGGCGGCGCTGAGGCTGGCCTCTGTAAACAGGGCGCCCTGGGCCACCGCGCCGGACAGATTGGCCGAATCGAAGCTGGAGCCGGTGAAGTTGGCGCCGACGATGGTCACCCCGCGCAGGTCGGCCCGGCTGAAATCGCTGCGGCTGAAATCGGAGCCGATCAGCTGGGCCCCGCGCAGATTGGCGCCGACCAGGGTCGCGCCCGAAAAGTTCGCGCCGGTGAAGCTGGCGCCGGTCAGGTCGCGGCCGGACAGTTCGCAGCCCCTGCAGGCTCCGCCCAGCGAAACCAGACGCGCCACGTCGCGATCCTGCCAGCTGAACGCCATCTCGGCCGAGGCGGCGCCGGCGACCGCGCACACAGCGGCGCCGGCCAGGGCGGCGGCGAGGCGGCGAAATGGAACGGCGGCGGTTTTCATCACGCCCAATCCATGCCTGCTAAGTGCATGAGGGACCACTTAAATCGCGGTAACGTCAGAGGCGCGGGAGCGTCCTCAGCAAGGCGGAATGTGAAGGCCGCCCGGCAGAACCGTGGTGGCGTCGCCGCAGGCCCGGTCCAGCTGGGACTGGGTCAGGCCGCGGGCCCCCGCGAGGTCGGCGCCGGACAAGTCCGATCCGACCAGAGTCGCGCCGGAGAAGTTCGCGCCGCGAAGGTATGTTCCCACGAATCCGGCGTTGGTCAGGTTCGCCCCGGCGAAACTGGCGGACGAGAACACGCCGCCATAGGCGTTCACGTCCCGCAGGTCCGCCCGGTCGAAGCGGGCGCGGTTCAGCACCGTGAGGCTGAGGTCCGCCTGGCGCAGCCGCGCCCCGCTGAAATTCAGACCGGTGGCCTGCAGGCCGTTGAATTCGGCCTGGAACAGGTTGCAGCCGGGGCAGCTGGACCCGCCGGCGGCGCGGGCGATCTGACCGGCGTTCTGGGCCATGGCGGGCGCGGCGAGGGCCAGGACGGCGAGGGCGGCGATGACGGTTCTCATGACGGGACTCCGAAGGTGTCGGGCCCGATCATGCAAGAACAGGACCTAACGTCCCGTTTCGCTGTTCATTTGGGGCGCGGCGCCGCAGGAGTCGCACTCGAACCCCGGGCCTTTCCTTTGCAGGGCGAAATCACCGCAGGCCGGGCAGGCGGCGGCCAGGGGCTCGGCGGGCGCCGACGGGGGCTGTTCCGGCTCCTTCTTCTGGCCGAACGGCAGGACGACCAGATTGTCGGGCGCGGCGCCCCGGGCGAAACCCTTGGAGATGAAGCGAGCGGCGGGCACGGCCTCGGCTTCGCCGTCCTCGCTCCCGCCCAGGCCGTCGGCGTTCAGGGCGTCCGGATCGGCGTTGGCCAGTTCGGAGCGGTCCAGATAGCTGACCGCCAGTTCGCGGAAAATGTAGTCCAGAATGGAGGTGGCCGACTTGATGGAGTCGTTGCCGGTCACTCGGCCCGCCGGCTCGAACCGGGTGAAGACAAAGGCGTCCACGAACTCGTCCAGCGGCACGCCGTATTGCAGGCCGATGGAGATGGCGATGGCGAAATTGTTCATCAGGCTGCGGAAGGCGGCGCCTTCCTTGTGCATGTCGATGAAGATCTCGCCCAGCTCGCCGTCTTCGTATTCGCCTGTGTGGATATAGACCTTGTGGCCGCCGACGGCCGCCTTCTGGATATAGCCCTTGCGGCGGTCCGGCAGCTTGCGGCGGGCGCGGTCGCGCTCGACCACCTTCTCCACCACCCGTTCCGACACGGTGCGTTCCGCGCCTTGTAGAGGCATGGCGGTCCGCACGGACGCCTCGACAGGGGGCAGGTCGAGCAAATCCCCGAGCGGAGCGGGATCAGCGACAAGCCGCACGGCGCGCGCGTCCGCCAAGGCCCTGCGTGACAGGGCCCGCATGGCTGCCTCGTCGCTGCAGTCCCAGGGCAAGCGCTCGGGCGAGACGTCCGGAACGTCGCTGAAAGGCGCTACGGCGGCGATGACGTGCGCAGGATCAAGGCCCAGAACGGCGCGCAACTCAGGCGACGCCCCGTCCCAGTCGTTCAGATCCGCACGTCCGAAAGCGTAGGCGCTCGCCAGGGCGCGGTCCTCGTCACTGACCCCCAGATGGGCGAGCAGATCGAAGTCGGCGTCCTCGCGGTCCGAGGCGGTGACGCCGAGGACGTCATGCACGAACCCCGCGTCCAGAACCGGCAGGCATGCGTCCTCCAGCCGCTGGACGGTCGATAGCGCGGTCTCGACGGCCTGGAGTTCCAAATCCGTGAAGCCGAGGGCTCGCAGGGTGCCGTGATTCAGCCCGGGCGCCTCGACCAGCGTGCGGCGGCCCAGCAGATGACGTTCGGCGCCTTCCACATCGCCGCCCAGAGCCGTGACAGCATCTGCTGCGTAGGGTGAGAGGGCGTGAGTGGTTTCACCGTCGGCGGTCTCGATCAGCAGGCGGTGGGGCGCCGCGCCGTCCAGACGGGCGCCCAGCCGCAGGGCAAGGTCAGCGTCGTCCGCGAACAGACTGATGAGCGCGTGACGCAGGCCGTGTTTGCGCGCGGTCTTGAGGGCGTGATCGTAAAGCGCAACAGCCGGTGCGCCGTCAGGGCCGAGAGCATCGGCGGCCTCGGCGCGGGCGGCCGTGATGGCCAGAGTCTCCTCGGCGTGATCCGGCCAGTCCGGGCAGGCGCGGATGCGGGCCGCCATATCCGCCGAGGCGGCGGCGGCCGAGGCATGAACAAGGGCGGCGCGCCCGGCGATCCAGGCCTGACCGGCCTCGCTGCCGCTCGCCAGCCCCTGGGCCATGACCGCTTCGCCGACCCCGGCCAGCGCAAGGGTGATCTGGCGCACGCCGAAGCGCCAGGCCGCGTCGCCGGCCGTCTCGGAGAAGCCACACGCGGTTTCGATCTCCAGCGCCGTGGTCATGAGCCGGGCTAAAGCCTCCAGCGCCTCGGCCTCATGGGCGGCGGCCAGGTTGATGGCGGCCGTGGGCGCGGCGAGGGCGGCGTCCAGCGCGGCGGCGTCTCGCGGATCGAACGCGATGGTGACGCGGCCTGTGGTCAGAGCCGCCTCGACGGCCGGACGCGTTTCGGGGGCGCCTGACGCGGCGAGGGCCCGGTCGCACAGGCCGACGATCGGTTGGGGCAAGGGGGTCTCAATGAGACCGATGTCCGGAAGGCGACCATGTGCGGCAAGAAGGATGTCGGCGTCCCGCGCCCCGGCGGCACGGGCCGCGTGGGCCGCGCGGGCCAGGGCGGGATTGCGCCGGGGGTCCGCGCAGTCGGCGGCGGAGCCTTCGCAGCGATCCACAGCGTCAGCGACGGCAGAGAGCTTGTCGTTCAGCGTGTCCACCGCGCCCTGACTGAACCGGATGGCCTGGCAGCGGCCCGCGTAGAGCCTCAGCCGGGCGGGGGCGGCTGGATCGGCCAGATCGATGACGTCGCGGACTGAGGTCTCGGGGCCCGGGTCGTCGGCGACCGGATGAATGCGATGGCCGGAGGCGGTCGCGGCCCCGGGCGCGGCGAGGCCAAGAAGAACGGCGCCGATCAGCTCATCCGCGAACCCGCGCGCGACGCCCACGCTTTCAAACAAGCCGAGCGCGTGCCCCCAGGCGGCGAGCCGGACGGCCCATCGGCCGGGGCCGCCGTCCAGCAATTCAGAACGCAGGGGCGCAGTCAGGGCTTCGGGGGCGAGGTTCGGAAGATCGCCCGGCAGGGCCTCGGCCCAGTCCAGCCAGGCCTCGATTCGGGCGGAAGGCCAGCCGGCGGGCGCCAGAACGGTCTGGATGCGGTCCGGGCGCTCCACGGCGCGCGGCTCGAGAGCCACGGCGGCGGCGGAATCGGTGAACCGGGATGAAAAACGCATAGATGTCTCCGCGGTCATGGTGCGAGACTACGGCCAAGGGACAGGTGGGGCAATAAATGTGGTTACTCGCCGACGCTTACCCACAAGATATTGCGGATTTCATCGCCGATCGGAATGCTGGACGCGGGGCGGCGCGGTTTCTATATTCGCGGCCGTTCAAGGGGGCGTCGCCGCCCTGATTCCCAAGACGAAAGCGTGCCCGAGTGCTGAACCTGCTGGCCAAGATCTTCACCTGGTGGAACGGCGCCACCATCGGCACCCTGTTCACCATCGCCAAGCGCGGCGAACTGGTCGGCTCGGATGAGTTCGGCAACCGCTATTACCAGTCGCGGGACACCACCAGCTACGATGGCCGCAAGCGCCGTTGGGTGATCTATGACGGCTATGCCGAGGCGTCCAAGGTGTCTCCGGACTGGCACGGCTGGCTGCGCTACACCTTCGACGAGCCGCCGTCGGAGGGCGGCATGGCCCGTCGCACCTGGGAGCTGCCGCACCTGCCCAACCTGACCGGCACGCCCATGGCCTGGCGTCCCAAGGGCTCGCTGGCCGCCGAGGGCCGCCGTCCGGCCGCCACGGGCGACTATCAGGCCTGGACCCCCGAGGGATGACCCGCCGCGGCAGACTGCTGGCGGGCGTGCTTGTCGTCGGCCTGGCCGCCGCCGGCATCGGCGTGGCCCAGACCGAGCAAGAGCCGCAAGACGCGCAGCCGGTTCCTCAGCCGCAGCCACAGCAGCCGGTGTCCGCCGATCCCGTGGCCGACATCCTGATCCGGCAGCAGGAGGAGCAGGACGCGGCCCGCCGCGCCACGGAGGCGCTGAACCGCGCACCGCCCGGCGCTCTCATCCAGAGCCAACCCCGTCCGGCCGAACAGGCTGAGGCGGAGCAGGCGGACGAAGCCGAAGAGGAAGAGGCCGAGGAAACCGAGATTGCCGAGGCGGACACGGAGGAGGTTCCCGAGACTCTGGAGGAGCCTGAGGAGCCGCCCGCCCGCGAGCGTCGCCCGGTCGCCATCATTCAGGCGCTGGACAAGACCACAGCCGAGACCATGCGCTTCGAGGTGCAGGTGGGCGGTCCGCCGGTGCGGTTCCGCAACACACTGATCTTCACGGCGCGGGCCTGCGAGGTAAACGCCGAGGACGACCCGCAGGAAGAGGCCGCCGCCTATCTGGAGATCCGGTCCCAGCCGCGCGGGACCAATCAGCCGACCCAGGCGCGTCAGGTGTTCCGGGGCTGGATGTTCGCCTCCGCCCCGGCGGTGAATCCGCTGGAGCATCCGAACTATGACGCCTGGGTGGTGGGCTGCCGGGCGTAGTCCACGGCCTCGGCGCCGCTCATGGGCGCCATGAAGGCGGCCAGGTCGGGCGTCATGTCCAGAATGTCCCCGAGGACGCTCAGATAGGTGACTTGCGGCGTCTCCACGAAGCCGAACTGCGACAGGTGGCCGGTCATGAACTGGGCGTCCAGAAGACGCCACCCGCCCTTTTTCATCCGCGCTACCAGATGGACCAGGGCGACCTTTGAGGCGTCAGTGGCGCGGCTGAACATGCTTTCGCCGAAGAAGGCCCCGCCCAGGGTCACGCCGTAGAGCCCGCCGACGAGCGAGCCATTCTGACGACATTCAATGCTATGGGCCGCGCCGCGCGCGTGCAGGGCCAGGTACAGTTCACGGATCGCGCCGTTGATCCAGGTGTCCTCGCGGCCCGGCGCGGGGGCGGCGCAGGAGTCCAGAACCGCCTCGAAATCGGTGCTCACGCTGACGGTGAAGCGGTCCTGCCGTACCGTCCGCGCCAGTCGGGACGACAGGCGGAAACGATCCAGCGGCAGGACGGCGCGCACCTGCGGCTCGACCAGATAGATTTCCGGGTCGTCGCGGCTGTCCGCCATGGGAAAGACGCCGGCGGCGTAGGCGGCCAGAAGATCATCCGGGGTGAAAGGGGGCATGGCCCCGATCAGCCCTCGCCCTTCTGGCGTTTGGCCCAGTTCTCCAGCCAGTGGATGTCGTAGTCGCCGGAAAGGATGTCGGGCTCGTTCAACAGCTTCTGGAACAGGGGAATGGTGGTGTCGATGCCGCCCACGACCATCTCGTTCAGGCTGCGCTTGAGGCGGGCGACGCATTCGGCACGGTCGCGGCCGTGGACGATCAGCTTGCCGATCAGGCTGTCGTAATAGGGCGGGATCGAATAGCCGGCGTAGATGGCGCTATCCAGCCGCACGCCCAGACCGCCGGGGGCGTGGAAGTCGTTCACCAGACCCGGCGAGGGGGTGAAGGTCTCGGAGTTCTCGGCGTTGATGCGCACCTCGATGGCGTGGCCGTCGAAGGTGACCTCGTCCTGGGTGAAGCTGAGCGGCTCGCCGGCTGCGATGCGGATCTGTTCGCGGACCAGGTCGACGCCGGTGATCATTTCCGTAACCGGATGCTCGACTTGCAGGCGCGTATTCATCTCGATGAAGAAGAACTCGCCGTCCTCCCACAGGAACTCGATGGTGCCGACGCCCAGATAGCCGATCTTGCCGATGGCCTTGTTGACCGTCTCGCCGATGGCGGCGCGTTCCTTGGCCGTCAGGGCCGGGGAGGGGGCCTCCTCCAGCACTTTCTGGTGGCGGCGCTGCAGGGAGCAGTCGCGCTCGCCCAGGTGAACCACATTGCCGTGGCTGTCGGCGATGACCTGGATCTCGATGTGGCGGGGCTTCTGGAGGTAGCGCTCCATGTAGACCGCGCCGTTGCCGAAGGCGGCCAGCGCCTCGGATTGGGCTGTCTGAACGGCCTCGACCAGATCGTCGGCGGTCAGGGCCACCTTCATGCCGCGCCCGCCGCCGCCCGCCGCCGCCTTGACGATCAGGGGGAAGCCGATGGCCTTCGAGGCCTCAATGGCCGCCTCGATGGTTTCCACCTCGCCGTCGGAGCCGGGCACGCAGGGAATGCCCGCCTCCAGCACCGTCTGCTTGGCGGTGATCTTGTCGCCCATGATGCGGATGTGTTCGGGCTTCGGCCCGATGAAGGTCATGCCGTGGGCCTCGACGATCTCGGCGAAGCGGGCGTTCTCCGACAGAAAGCCGTAACCGGGGTGGATGGCCTGGGCGCCGGTGATCTCGGCCGCGGCGATGATCGAGGGGATGTTCAGATAGGACTTGGCCGCGGGAGCCGGGCCGATGCAGACGCTTTCGTCGGCCAGACGCACCCACATGGCGCCGCGGTCCGCCTCGGAGTGCACCGCCACGGTGGAGATTCCCATCTCCTTGCAGGCGCGATGGATGCGCAGGGCGATTTCGCCCCGGTTCGCGATCAGGACCTTGGTGAACATGGCCTACTCCTCGAGCAGGACGAGGGCTTCGCCGAATTCCACCGGCTGGGCGTCGCCCACCATGATGTCGGCCACCACGCCGTCGCGGGGCGCCGCGATGGGGTTCATGGTCTTCATGGCCTCCACGATCAGCAGGGTCTGGCCCTTCTTGACCTTGTCGCCCGCCTGCACGAAGGGCGCAGCCTCCGGTGAAGGCTTGAGATAGGCGGTGCCGACCATGGGCGATTTCACCTCTTCGCCCTTGCGCGAGACGATGGTGGCCGGATCCGACGGCATGGGGGCCGAAGCGGCGGCTGCGGGCGCGGGAGCGGCCTGGGCCGGAGCGGCGGCGTACTGGACCGGGGCGGCGGCCACGGTCAGCTCGCGGGCGACGCGAATCTTCAAATCGCCGCGCTCCACCTCGATCTCGGTCAGCTCGGTGTCGTTGAGGATGTCGGCCAGCTGGCGCACCAGCGCGGTGTCGATCTCGCCCGCCGGGTCGTTCGGCAATTTCTTGTCGGTCTTGCTGTCAGCCATGAGGTCGATAAGCCTTCGTGTGAGTCTTTATGAACGAGCCGAAGCGGCGGCGCGTTCCTGCGCCAGCCGCAAGGCGGCCCTGACCGCCAGCTCGTAGCCGTGGGGGCCGAGGCCCGAAATGACGCCGGTCGCCGCCAGCGAGACATAGGAATGACGCCGGAATTCCTCCCGCGCCGCCGGATTGCTCAGATGGCACTCAATCACCGGAATGTCCAAGGTCTTGAGCGCATCCAGCAGGGCCACTGACGTATGTGTGAAGGCCGCCGGGTTGATGACGAGGGCAGAGGCCTTGCCGCGCGCCTCGTGAATCCAGTCCACCAGTTCGCCTTCGTGATTGGACTGGTGGAAGACGATTTCGGCGTCCGGCGCGGCGGCGCGGCACAGGGCCTCGATGTCGGAAAGGGTTTGTCGCCCATAGATTTCCGGCTCGCGCTGCCCCAGCAGGTTGAGGTTGGGCCCGTTCAGCACATAGATGATGTCAGATCGGGCCATGGGCTCCGCCGCTCGCGATTCCGGGCGGCCTTTTAACTGAACGCGCGCGCGGGTCAAAGTGCGCCCGCAGAAGAGGTTGACCTAGCGTCATGCGTATCGAAGTCAACGGCGAAACCCGTCAGATCGAGGCTGGCACCATTCTGGATCTGGTCCAGACCCTGGGCCTGAACCCGAAGAAGGTGGCGGTGGAGCGCAATCTGGAGATCGTTCCCCGCTCGCTGCATGGGGAAACGGCGCTGGCGGACGGCGACCGCATCGAGATCGTGCAACTGGTCGGCGGGGGCTAGGGCCTGATCGGTTGAGGTGAAATCGCTTCGCGATTTCACCGATGCCGTGAATCAGGCTCTCGCATTATGCGGGACCGAAATCTAAGCCCAGTTGGACTGCGTCCAACTGGACCGATTTCGGTCTAGACGCTTCACGAAGAGACGGCGATGTCCGCCGCGATGGCCGCCCGCACGTCACCCGCCACGGGGGCGGACTGGCCGAACTGCTGCAGCATGATGGTTCCGGCCGTGCGGCGCACGGGGTCCAGCCAGCCCTGGGTGCCTGCCGCCCCGCCCCAGCCGAACTCGCCGGGGGTGTCGCCGTCCGGCAGGCCGATTCCGCCGCCGAAGCCGAAGCGGAAGGCGCCGTTCTCGGGGTTCACGCCCTCGGGCAGGATGTCAGTGCGGATCATCCGGGCGGTCCCCGGCGTCATGACGCGGACCCGGCCGGCGCGGCCGTCGTCCAGAATGGTGGTCAGGAACGCCAGATAATCGCGCGCTGAGGACACCAGTCCTGCGCCGCCTGCGAACAGGGTGACGGGCTGGGCGTAGGCGGTTTCCGCGACAGGATCGACCACCTCGCGCCCGCCGTCGGCGTAGTTGTAGAGGGCCGCGAACCGGCGACGATCGTCGGCGCCGCGCAGGCCCCACACCGTGTCGTCCATGCCGATGGGATCGAACAGGCGGCGCTGCACGAAGTCGGGGAAGCTCATGCCCGAGGCGCGCTGAATCACCAGCCCCAGCACGTCCAGGGAGATGGAGTAGAGGTATCGCGTGCCCGGCTCGAACATCAGGGGGATGTCGGCCAGAGCCCGCGCCATGGCGTCCAGATCGCGCACCTTGGGGCCGTCAATGTCGCGCGGCGACAGGTTGTAGCCGGTGAACGGGAAGACGCCCGCCCGGCTGTAGGCGTTGGGAACCGGCTGATCGCCAAAGAAGTGATAGGTGAAGCCCGCAGTGTGGGTCAGCAAGTGGCGGATGGTCATGGTGCGCGTCGCCGGGCGCGCTTCAAGACTCGCGACGGGATCGATCGCCACCGTCATGTTGGCGAACTCGGGGATGAACTGGGCGACCGGCGTGTCCAGCGTCATGACCCCGTCCTCGATCAGCAGGGCGGCGGCGGCCCCGGTGATGGGCTTGGTCATGGAATAGATGCGCCACAGGGTGTCTTCGTCCGCCCGCGCCGCGCCGTCGAAGTCCAGCGATCCGGCCTCGAGGAACACGTCCTGTCCACCCGGCATGCGCACGCCGACGCTGATTCCCGGGACGTGGTCCGCCGCCACATGCCGGTCCATGGCCGCCTGCGTTGAGGGGAGCAGACGCGCCGCCTCTGCAGGCGTGACGCCGTTCGCGGCGCAGCCCGCCAGCGTCAGGCCCGCACCAGACAGGAGCAAATGACGCCGGTTCAGATGGATGGTCATGGCGAGCCTCCCGTTATCGTTATCGATCAGACCTTCCTCCGGAAAACTGGCGATGTCGAGCGCATCGGGCTAGGACGGCCGCAAGAGATTCAGGAGACACTCATGTTCGATCTTTCAGGCAAGACGGCGCTGGTCACGGGCGCGACGGGCGGCATCGGCGGGGCGGTGGCCCGGGCGCTGCATGCGCAGGGCGCCAATGTGGTGCTGTCCGGTACGCGCGAAGCGGTGCTGGCCGAACTGGCGGGCGAACTGGGCGAGCGCGCCTTCGCCGCCGCCGCCAACCTGTCCGACCCCGAATCTGTCGACGGCCTGGTGGCGCGGGCGGAAGAGGCGGCGGGCGCGCCGCTGGACATTCTGGTGGCCAACGCGGGCATCACGAAAGACGGCCTGCTGATGCGCATGAAGGACGAGGACTGGGACGCGGTCATCAAGGTCAATCTGGAAAGCTATTTCCGACTGGCCCGCGCCGCCGTGAAGGGCATGATGAAGCGCCGCTCGGGCCGCATCATCGGCATGGCTTCGGTCGTGGGCGTAACCGGCAATCCCGGCCAGGCCAACTATGCGGCGTCCAAGGCGGGCATGATCGGTTTCTCCAAGGCGCTGGCCCAGGAAGTGGGCTCGCGCGGCATCACGGTGAACTGCATCGCGCCCGGCTTCATCGCCAGCCCCATGACTGACGCCCTGAACGAGCAGCAGCGCGACGCCATCCTCACCCGCATCCCGGCCGGACGGCTGGGCACCGGCGACGAGATCGCAGCGGCGGCGGTCTATCTGGCGTCCGACGAAGGGGCCTATGTCACCGGCCAGACCCTGAACGTGAACGGCGGCATGGCTATGATCTGAGGCGCCGCGCCGTCTCACACATTCACGTCATGACGGGGTATTTCCTCACCTTACGGCCGTGCTAAACATCAATTCGCGCTACCAGCGAGCGGTTCCGTGGGCTATGGGACTTGCGAAACCAGCAGCTTCGTGACAACGGAGCGCGACCAGAAAGACCGCCACGAAGGCGTATCTAGGAAGGCATTAGATTCATGTCCGACACTCTCGAACGCGTCCGCAAGATCGTCATCGACCACCTGGACGCCGATCCGGACAAGGTGACCGAAAAGGCCAGCTTCATCGACGATCTGGGCGCCGACTCGCTCGACAACGTCGAGCTGGTGATGGCCTTCGAAGAAGAATTCGACATCGAGATCCCCGACGACGCCGCCGAGCACATCCAGACGGTCGGCGACGCGGTGAAGTTCATCGACGAGAAGACCGCGGGCTGATTTCGGTCCACGATCGACGGTAATTTGGCGGCCGCCGGCCTGTTCCCTTGCGGGACCGCCGGCGGCCGTTACTGTTTCAGGCTTACGCTAAGGAGCTGACCATGCGCCGCGTCGTGATTACGGGCATCGGCCTCGTGACCCCCCTGGGCTGGGGCGTCGAGCACAGCTGGAAGAACATCCTGGACGGCAAGTCCGGGGCCGGACAGATCACCCTGTTCGACACCGAGGGCTATGGCTGCACCATCGCCTGCGAGGTGCCGTCGGTGGACGGGCGCGGCGGCGGCGGACCGGACGTTCCGGGCAGTTTCGACCCCGACCAGATCATGTCCGCCAAGGACCGCAAGCGGGTCGACGATTTCATCCTGTTCGCCATCGCCGCCGCCGACGAGGCCCTGGCCGACGCGAACTGGAAGCCCGAATCGACCGAGGATCAGGAGGCCACCGGCGTCATGATCGGCTCGGGCATCGGCGGGCTGGGTCCCATCGCCGCGACGGCGCTGGAGCTGAAGGAAAAGGGCGTGCGCCGGGTCAGCCCGTTCTTCATTCCGTCAGCCCTGATCAATCTGGCGTCCGGTCAGGTGTCGATCCGGCACGGCCTGAAGGGGCCGAACCATTCCGTCGTCACCGCCTGCGCCACCGGCGCCCACGCCATCGGCGATGCGGCGCGCATGATCGCGCTGGGCGACGCGGACGTGATGGTGGCGGGCGGGGCCGAGAGCGCCATCGTGCCCGTGGGCATCGCCGGGTTCCTGGCCTGCCGCGCCCTGACCACCAGCTTCAATGATGCGCCCGAAAAGGCCAGCCGCCCCTATGACCGCGCCCACGACGGCTTCGTCATGGGCGAGGGCGCGGGCGTGCTGGTGCTCGAGGAATACGAGCACGCCAAGGCGCGCGGAGCGAAGATCTACGCCGAGGTGGCCGGTTACGGCATGAGCGGGGACGCCTATCACATCACCGCCCCGTCCGAGGACGGCGAGGGCGGGCGCCGCGCCATGCAGATGGCCCTGAAGCGGGCCGGGATGCAGCCGTCGGACATCGACTACGTCAACACCCACGGCACCTCCACCATGGCCGACTGGATCGAGCTGAAGGCCGTCGAGGGCCTCCTGGGCGACCATGCGAAGAATGTGTCTCTGTCCTCCACCAAGTCCATGATCGGCCACCTGCTGGGCGCCGCCGGGGCGGTGGAGGCGGCGTTCTGCGCCCTGGCCATCCGCGACCAGACCGCCCCGCCGACGATCAATCTGGACGATCCCGAGCACGAGACGGCCATCGACATGGTCAAGGACAAGGGCAAGGCGCGGAAGATCGACGTGGCCGTGTCGAACAGCTTTGGCTTCGGCGGCACCAACGCCTGTCTCGTGCTGAAGTCGGTGAACTAGGATGGCTCTGTTCCGTCGGCGGGGGGAAACGCCGGAACAGAAGCGCGGGGGATTGGTCGCGGGCCTGATCGGGGCCACGGCCACCCTCAGCCTTGTGGCGATCGCCGGGCTGGTGTGGGTCTGGAGCGTCTATTGGGGCCCCGGTCCCCGCGCGGTCGAGGGCGAGACCACGACGGTGATCCTGCGCTCAGGCGCGGGTGTTTCGGAGATCGGCGAGGCCCTGCACGAGGCCGGCGTCATCCGCTCGCCGGACATGTTCCGGGCCGCCGCCAGCCTGAGCGGCGCCGATCGCCGCCTGCGTGCGGGCGAATACGAGATCGAATCGCGCCTGTCCCTGTCCGGCGTGATCGACAAGCTGGTGTCCGGAGAGGTGGTGCGCCATTTCGTGACCCTGCCGGAGGGCCGGTCGTCGACCCAGGCCTGGGACATCCTGAACGCCGAAGAGGTTCTGACCGGCGAGATCCCGATCCCGCCCGAAGGCTCGCTGCTGCCCGAGACCTACGAGGTCACGCGCGGTGAAACCCGCGCCGAGGTCGTGCGCCGCATGCAGCAGGCCCATGACGAATTGCTGGCGGAGCTCTGGGCCGGGCGGGCGCCGGACCTGCCCATCGACACGCCGGAAGAGGCGGTGATCCTCGCCTCCATTGTCGAGAAGGAAACCGGCCTGGCCGAGGAGCGGCCCCAGGTGGCGGCTGTGTTCATCAGCCGGCTGCGGCGCGGCATGCGTCTGGAGAGCGATCCCACTATCGTTTACGGCGTCAACGGCGGCCGTCCACTGGGCCGGGGCATTCGCCGGTCGGAACTGCAGCGCCAGACGCCCTACAACACCTATCTGATCGACGGCCTGCCGCCGACGCCCATCGCCAATCCGGGCCGCGAGGCCCTGGCGGCCGTGCTGAACCCGCCGGAGACCGAGTATCTGTTCTTCGTGGCAGACGGCACGGGCGGTCACGCCTTCGCCCGCACCTATGAGGAGCATCTGCGCAACGTGGCCCGCTGGCGCGCCATCGAGGCCGAGCGGGCGGGCGAACCGGCCGAGACGGCGCCGCCCGAGGCGGTGCTGGAGGACGCGCGTGAAGACGCGGCGGACGAGGGCGAGCCCTGATGGCGCAGTTGACCAGCATGACCGGCTTCGGCCGGGCCGAGGGCGCGCTCGCGGGCTGGACTTGGGCGGTCGAGGCGCGCTCGGTCAACGGCCGCAATCTGGAGGTTCGCTTTCGCGGTCCTCCGGGCTTCGACAGTCTGGAGCGGGCGGCGCGCGAGGCGGCGCAGGCCCGGTTCCAGCGGGGCCAGATCACCCTGGGCGTTCAGGCGCGAAAGGCCGAGAGCGATCAGGCGCTTGTCCTGAACGAGGCGGTTCTGGAGCAGTATGCGGCCATGGCCGAGCGTCTGGCCGGGCGCGGCTTCGCCCCGGCCTCGGCGGACGGTCTGCTGGCCCTGCGCGGGGTCATGGAGGCGCCGCAGGAGGACGCCGACGCCGAAACCCGCGCCGCCCTTGAGGCGGCAATGAGCAGCAGCATCAACGAGGCGCTGGCCGCGCTGGCCGCCTCGCGCGCCGCCGAGGGCGAACGACTGGTCCCGGTCGTCACCGGACTGATCGAACGCATCGAGGTTTTGATCGGGCAGGCGGAAACGGAAGCTGCGGCCCAGACTGATGCGATCCGCGAGCGCTTCACCCGCCGCATGAACGAGTTGGCGCCCGACGCGCCGGATCTGGCGGACCGCATCGTGCTGGAGGCCGCCGCTCTGGCCGCGCGCGCCGACGTGCGCGAGGAGCTGGACCGCCTTACCGCCCACATCGATTCGGCCCGATCCCTGTCGAAGGGCGGGGCCGTGGGCCGCAAGCTGGACTTCCTGATGCAGGAGTTCATGCGCGAGGCGAACACCCTGTGCTCCAAGTCCGCCACAACCCGGCTGACCGCCGTGGGCCTTGACCTCAAGGCCGCCATCGAACAGTTGCGTGAGCAGGTCCAGAATGTCGAATAACCACACCCCGCGCCGCGGCGTCCTGCTGATCGTCGCCAGCCCCTCGGGGGCCGGCAAGACCTCGCTGTGCCGCCGGTTGATGGCCGACCACGGCGGGCTGGAGCTGTCCATCTCCATGACCACCCGGCCCATCCGCCCCGGCGAGGTGGACGGGCGCGACTACAACTTCGTCAGTCACGAGGAATTCCAGCGGCTGGTGGATCAGGACGCCTTCCTTGAATGGGCCGATGTTCACGGACAGAAATACGGCTCGCCGCGCGGCCCCATCGACCGGGCGCTGGCCGAGGGCCGTGACGTGCTGTTCGACATCGACTGGCAGGGCGCGGCCCAGGTGGCGGAGAAATGCCCCGATGACGCGGTGCGGGTGTTCATCCTGCCGCCCAGCCTCGAGGAACTTCGCCGTCGCCTGATCACCCGGTCGCAGGACGCGCCCGACGTCATCGAGCGCCGCATCAGGAACGCCAAGGGCGAGATCGAGCACTGCGACGCCTTCGACTACGTCTTCGTCAATGACGATTTCGACCGCTCCTACGCCGAGTTGGCCCACATCTATCACGCCGAACGCAGCCGCCGGTTCCGCAACCTCTGGGTGGCCGACTACAAGGCCGCCCTGCTGCGCGAAGTGGTGTGATCCGTCACTGACGGGGCCAAGGCGGCCGTCATCCCGCTCCTTTCGGCCGGGCAGGCGCGCCATCACGGTTCTGTGGCCGGATTTCCGTCAAGCTTGAACCGCTCGCGTTTGACGCCACATACTCATCCGAACACCGTCGGAATCGGCGGGCGGTCCGAATGTCCGGGCCGCGGGTCCGAGATCAGCGAGGGCCCTGAAAGCAGTGAGCATCATGTCCGAGTCCAAGATCCTCCCCGTCCTGCCGCTTCGCGACATCGTCGTCTTCCCGCACATGGTCGTGCCCCTGTTCGTGGGCCGCGAGAAATCCGTGCGCGCGCTGGACGAGATCATGAAGGGCGAAAAGCAGATCCTGCTGGCCACCCAGAAGAACTCCGTCGATGACGATCCGGCGCCCGAGGCCATATACCCCATCGGCGTTCTGGCCACGGTGCTGCAGCTGTTGAAGCTGCCGGACGGCACGGTGAAGGTGCTGGTCGAGGGCAAGTCGCGGGCGCGCCTGACGGCCTTCACCGACCGTGAGGAATACTACGAGGCCAGCGCTGTCGAAATCGACGACGAGGACGGCGACGCCGAGGAGGCTGAGGCCCTGATCCGCGCCGTGGTCGAGCAGTTCGACAACTATGTGAAGCTGAACAAGAAGATTCCGCCCGAGGCGCTGAGCTCCATTCCCCAGATCACCGATGCGTCAAAGTTGGCGGACTCGGTGGCCGCGCATCTGTCGGTCAAGATTTCCGACAAGCAGAGCCTGCTGGACACCATCAATGTGCCGCGCCGGCTGGAGCGGGTCTATGGCCTGATGGAGGGCGAGATCAGCGTCCTGCAGGTGGAGAAGAAGATCCGCTCGCGCGTGAAGCGCCAGATGGAGAAGACCCAGCGCGAATATTATCTGAACGAGCAGATGAAGGCGATCCAGCGCGAGCTGGGCGAGACCGACGATCAGCGCGACGAGATCCTCGAGATCGAGACGCGAATCCGCAAGACCAAGCTGACCAAGGAAGCGCGCGCCAAGGCCGAGGCCGAGGTCAAGAAGCTGCGCAACATGTCGCCCATGTCGGCGGAATCCACCGTGGTCCGGAACTATCTGGACTGGCTGCTGT
The DNA here is from genome assembly GCF_047617075.1 of Brevundimonas sp. Lineage (GTDB taxonomy): Bacteria > Pseudomonadota > Alphaproteobacteria > Caulobacterales > Caulobacteraceae > Brevundimonas. The sequence goes on along the minus strand of NZ_JBLGCI010000004.1, from coordinate 81,501 downwards.
CGATCCCGTGGGGCAAGGCGCGGACCAAGCCCATCGATCTGAACAAGGCCGAAGAAATCCTCGAGGAGGATCACTTCGGCCTGGAGAAGGTCAAGGAGCGGATCATCGAATATCTGGCCGTGCAGGCGCGCACCGGCAGCCTGAAGGGACCGATCCTGTGCCTGGTGGGACCGCCCGGCGTCGGCAAGACCTCGCTGGCCGCGTCCATCGCCAAGGCGACCGGTCGTGAGTATGTGCGCATGTCGCTGGGCGGGGTGCGGGACGAGGCCGAGATTCGCGGCCACCGCCGCACCTACATCGGCTCCATGCCCGGCAAGATCATCCAGTCCATGAAGAAGGCCAAGACCACCAACGCCTTTGTGCTGCTGGACGAGATCGACAAGCTGGGCGCCGACTGGCGCGGGGATCCGTCCTCGGCGCTGCTGGAGGTGCTGGACCCGGCGCAGAACTCCACCTTCGGCGATCACTATCTTGAGGTGGACTACGACCTGTCGAACGTGATGTTCGTGACTACGGCCAACAGCCTGAACATGCCCCAGCCTCTGCTGGACCGCATGGAGGTGATCCGGGTCGCCGGCTATACCGAGGACGAGAAGGTCGAGATCGCCAAGCGGCACCTGCTGCCCAAGCTGGCCAAGGATCATGGCTTGAAGGACGGCGAGTGGGTCGTGCCGGACGAGAGCATCCGCGATCTCATCCGCTATTACACCCGCGAGGCGGGCGTGCGGAATCTGGAGCGGGCTCTGGGCGGTCTGGCGCGCAAGACCGTGCGCGAAATGGCCCGGGGTGAAGCTCTGTCGATCACCGTGGACGCCGACAAGCTGTCGGAATACGCGGGCGTCCGGAAGTATCGCCACGGCGAGACGGACGAAGAGGATCAGGTGGGTATCGTCACCGGCCTGGCCTGGACCGAGTTCGGCGGCGACATCCTGACCATCGAGGCCATCAAGATGCCGGGCCGCGGCCGCATGACCGTGACCGGCAACCTGAAGGACGTGATGAAGGAATCCATCTCGGCCGCGGCCAGCTATGTGCGCGCCCGGGCCCTGGCCTTCGGCGTCAAGCCGCCGGTGTTCGAGAAGACCGACATCCACGTGCACGTGCCGGACGGCGCGACGCCCAAGGACGGTCCCTCGGCGGGCGTGGCCATGACCGTAGCCATGGTCTCGGTGCTGACCGGGATTCCGATCCGCAAGGACATCGCCATGACCGGCGAGATCACCCTGCGCGGGCGGGTCACCGCCATCGGCGGGCTGAAGGAGAAGCTGCTGGCGGCCCTGCGTTCGGGCGTGAAGACGGTGCTGATCCCGCAGGAGAACGAGAAGGATCTCGCCGACGTGCCCGACAATGTGAAGGACGCGCTGGAAATCGTTCCGGTTTCCACGGCTGACGAAGCGTTGAAATGGGCCCTGACGGGAACTCTGACGCCCGTTGAATGGGACGAGGAGTCCGAGCCCCTGCCTCCAGTTCCCCCCGCCGGCGCCGGCCCGGAGACGGTCATCAGCCACTGATCGGTGGAAAAACTCGGCGAAAAGGCCAAGAAACCCCCAAATTAAAGGGATTCCGGACGGTTTCTCTTTTGACGCGAGGCCAAAGCTGGCCTTTAGTCGGGGGGTAGGGCTTAGGCCGAGTCGTCTCCTTGACGGCAGCTGCGCCCATATAGGGCTGGAGAAAATTGTAATGACGAAAGCTGAACTCATCGCCGCCATCGCCGATGGCGCCGGGATCACCCGCGATCAGGCCAAGAAGGCCCTGGACGTGTTCACCGAGAGCGTGACCAACTCGCTGAAGTCGGGCAACGATGTGCGCCTGGTCGGTTTCGGCAGCTTCGTGGCCACCGAGCGCAAGGCCGGCATGGCGCGCAATCCGCGCACCGGCGAGTCCGTGCATCGGCCGGCCTCGAAGACCGCGCGCTTCCGCGTCGGCGAAGGCCTGAAGAGCGCCCTGAACGGTTAATTCGTTTCAGTCGTTTTTCGATGGGGCGCGGACCGGGTGGTTCGCGCCCTCATCAATTGAGGGCGGCTAGCTCAGCTGGAAGAGCATCTCGTTTACACCGAGAGGGTCGGCGGTTCGAACCCGTCGCCGCCCACCATCAAAGCGGTTGCCCGGCATCGCCAGATCCGCGCATGCGTCAGCTTTCGTAGATTGAGCGGGCAGGACCGCAGCGGCATAAGCGGCGTAATGCTGACACTCGCCCTGATCGCCGCCATGCTCGCAAGCGCCGCCCCTCCCCAGGAGGGCTATGACGCGCACGTTCCGCCCAAGGCCGTCAGCCCGGCAGACCCTGAAATGAGACGCGCAGTGTTTGCGGCGAAGGTTGAAGCCGCATGGCATCTGGCCGATGCGGCTTCTCTTCGATCAGAACCTGAAGCTCGCCCGTAGCAGCAGGGCATAGCGGATGTAGTCGTCCAGGAACTCCGCGTCCGCCTCCACGGCCAGCATGCCGAGTTCATTGCCCACGTTCAGTCGCAGACCGACGATCGGGCCGCCGCCCTCGAGATTATCGGCGACCAGGTCAAACGCGGATCCGCCGCTCAGGAAGCGCGCGGTCGTCACGCCGCCGTCGTGAGAGATAATCTGGCGCCAGCCGACGCGAACTTCGGGGCGCAGCCACTGGTTCTCGCCAAAGCCCATGCCGAAGTTGAGGGCGGCCGTGGTGGAGAAGATGTGTCCGTCGCGATCATCGATGGCCAGGTCGAAACCGTCACCGCCGCCAGCTTCCTGGAAACCGTCTTCGCTGAGCGCGAAATACTCGGCCAGGATCTCGGGCCGCAGGCTGTACCGCCCGAAATTCCGCTCATACGAGGCGCCGGCGGCGGCTGTAACCGTGTAGCCGTTCCAGTCTGCTTCCGCGCGACGCAGGATGCCCTCGCCGACGAACTGTCGAACGGACTCGAAGCTGGCGTAGCCGCCAGCAGCCCGCGCCCACGTCGTCCACGCGCCGCCCTGGGCGCGCCAGTAGAGGCCGAGCTCGATGAGGCTGGCCGAGAGGCGTTCCTCGGCCGCGGCGCCGGGCTCCTCGAGGTCGGACGAGGTGAAGGCCGTCGATATGCCGACCGCGCCCATGGCCGTTCCGCGCTCCACGCCCCCGGCGAAACCGAAACCTTCCGACTTGAAGCCGTAGGCGTCCTCGGTCTCCTTGTCGGCGTAGAAATTGATTTCCTGAAGCCAGGCGCTGGTCTCGCCCCGGGCGGCGCTGTTGTTGCGGCCCGCGAGTGCCCTCGTCACCGCATCGACGCCCGAGGCCAGCGAAATGAGCGACCCGCCCGAATGGTCGGGCAGCATTTGCTCGTACACCGCCAGCAGGCCGTCGCGATCATTCTGGCCAAGGAACGCCTCCCTCAGCTCATCATCAGCGTTCAGGGCGTTGTAAACCGCATCATAGGCGGCGGACTCCGACTGGATCATGCCGATTTCGGCCGCGGTGCGGCGCCGGACGTCCAGATAGACCTGACCGGCGGCTTCGTCGGCGCCGGCCTCGACCACGAACAGGAAGGGTGAATTCTCTTCCAGAGAGGTCTGGTCGATCGCTCCGAAATCCAGCGTACCCGCCTCGATGACCGTGTAACGGGTCGGGTCCTGAACGAGAGACGTGAATCGTGCGCCCAGTCCCGCGCCGTCGGCGAAGGTGGCGACGCCGGAGACGTTGAACCCGCCGGACGTGCCAGCTGTGGGATCGATGGTGATGATCAGACTGCCGTCAGCGCCGACGGACAGGTCGCTGATGTCGAGGGATCCCGCTTGCTGGGCGTCAAGAATGCCGCTCGCCACATCGATGGAGAGCAGGCCGCCCGTGGCGGCGAGCGCGCCGCGAACCTCGGCGTCGCCGCTGATCAGCAGTCTGTCGGCGCCCGCGCCGAAATCGATATCACCGAAAACAAAGCCGTCCCGGATATCCAGGGTGTCTGCGCCGGACCCCAAAAGGATTTCTCCGGCGATGACGGGGGACGTGATGCCGCTGGCGGGCGGATTGTCCGGGTCGGTCTCGAGCAGCAGCTGCGTCAGGGTCACACCGGTCGTGTTGGCGCTCACGTCGATGGCGATGCGCCGGCCTTCGGTGGGGATGATAACGCCGTTTTCGTCCCTGGTCGGAACGATCGCGGCCTGAATGATCCCGATGTTGTCGATCTGGGTGAGCGTGCCGCTGAGGTCGCGTATGGCGATCGAGTCGCCGATCGCTCCGGTCAAGGAGGTCTGCACACGACCGGAGTTATAGAGCGCGGGCAGATTTGCACCGGACTCGACGAGGACGCCGACGGCTTCATGGTCGCCCTCGGACACGACGGTGCCGAGAATGGATCCCGAATTGTCCAGAACCGGTGTGACGGCGCCCGCACTGAAGCGTATGCCCGTGGCGTCGGCCTCTCGCGTCCGGGCTTCGAACCCGCCTTCGTTGCTGACGCCGCCGTCGATCGTGACGGTATTGCCACCGGCGACACCGATCTGCAGCGCGGTCGCCTCAACGCCGTCGTAGACGCCCGCCGCAGTCACGCCGCCGCGATTGATGAAGCCGAAAGCGAGTTCATCGGCCCCGACGACGCCGAGGGTGATGTCCCGGTCCTGCGATCCGATCTCGATGGCGGGAGCAGACCCGAACGTGGTTATGGTCGCCGTTGTCTGCTGGGCGTCCGGCACGCCGTCACCATCGGTGTCCGCGTCGTCATCATCGTCTTCATCGTCAGTGGGCGGGGCTGTGGTGGCGAGCAGGACACCTCCAGCCACGTTGCCGGCGATGCGAACAGCCGGGCCGCCGATGAGCAGATCGTCCTCATCCAGGTCTTCAATGGCGTCTTCCGAGGGACGTCCCGTGTAGCGGAAGCCCGTCGCGGTAATGGTCGAATCGATCCGGACCCCGCCGGCGACATCGCCCTCCAGCGAAACGCCGGTCGCGTCTTCACCGCGAACATTGATCCCGCCGCCGATCCAGACGTCGCCGCCCACATCGCCCGTGCTTCGCACCGCATAGGTGCGGTCGCCCGTCATGGTTACGGTGCCGCGCATCACCAGATCGCCGGTCAGTCCCGCCTCATTGGAGATGCCGTATGAGTCGTTGCCCTCAACCGTGATCGCGCCCTGAAGGCCGACGGTGACATCGCCGTCCAGCGGTGCGTCACCGACGATGCGGACGCCGTAGCGATCCGACCCTTCCGCGAAAGGCCCGTCGAGATCGCCGTCCTCGTCCTCGTCGGCGACTTCATAACCGTCGGTCACGCTGATCAGGCCATCCACATTGACCGAGCCGGAATTACCGCCTTCGGCCAGAATGCCGGTTGCGCCGTCTGCGGCGTCCTGCATCACGATCTGTCCACCGATGGCGATCGTGATGTCGTTGTTCGAGTTCAGGGTGGCGGCGGCGCCGGAGCCGACGCTGATCGTCCCGCCGTTGGCGATGATGATGTCATCCGCCTCGCCGTCATTGGCGTTCGCGGTCAGAATCGGGGTCGTGCGATTGTTGGTGATCTCGACATCGGCGTGAGCCATTCCGGCTGCCGCGACGAGCGGTGCGAGCGCGACGGCGGTCGCGAGCAATTTACGCATGGATGAAGAACCCCTTGGTGACGCGCGCTCGATTAGCCTGGCCCCGAGCCGGGGCCGAACGACACGCCCCAAGTTTCTCGAATTTGAGGCGATTGCAAGGCCACAACTCTCATAGCCGCGATGAACCGGCGGTGCAAAGGCAGGCTGACCGCGACGATCACAACCTTGACCATTATGCATTTCGCGCTCACGCATCCAACGCTCGCGCTCTGCGTTGGAGCGTCGACAACAGGCGGAGTTTACGAATGATCGACGTTCAGGAGAACGAGGTTCAGCTGATTCCCGGGCGGGACGAGAAGGTGGCCAACGCCTTCAGCACCGTGAAGGGCGCCTCGGCCGACCCCCGGACCCGGATGATCGACACCACCATGCTGTACGCGCCCCGTTCCGGGGGTGTGAAACGCTACCTGCTGGCCAAGAAGGCGTGGCTGGAGGCGAACCGACCGGACATCGCCCATACCCTGGTGGTGCCGGGCGCCCGCTATAATGCCCGGCCGGGCCTACTGACCCTGCAATCGCCCAAGCTGCCGTTCGGCGACGGTTATCGCTGGCCCACGTCCATCAAGCGGTGGAGCGCCTGGGTCGCGGCGATGCATCCCAACCTGATCGAGGCCGGGGATCCCTATACGCCCGGGCAAGCGGCGCTTGAGGCGGGGCAGCGGGCGGGGTGCCCGGTGATTGGGTTCTGCCATTCCGATCCGGCCGCGCTGGCGGCGCTGCATTTCGGGGAATGGGCCAAGAAACCGGTGGAGAAGCGCTGGTCCAGGCTGTTCTGCCAGTTTGACCGGGTGATTTCCCCCAGCCGCTACATCGCCCGTCGGCTGGAGGAGGCGAGGGTGCCCAATATCGTGGTCCAGCCGCTGGGCGTGGAGATCGACACCTTCCGGCCGGAGCGGGCGGACCGGGCCGGTCTGTTGAAGCAGTTGGGTCTGAAGGCCGATGCGCGGCTGCTGGTGTTCGCCGGCCGGCCGGCGCGCGAGAAGAACATCGATGTGCTGATCCGGGCGGTGCAGAAGCTGGGCGCGCCCTATCATCTGGTGCTGGTGGGGGCGGGCATGGGCCTGCCGCGCGAGGACCGGGTGATCTCGCTGCCATATGAATCCGACCCGAAGGCCGTGGCCCGCATCGTGGCCAGCTGCGACGCCTTCGTCCACGCCAATGATCGAGAGCCCTTCGGCCTGATCGTGCTGGAGGCCATGGCCTGCGGCTTGGCCGTGGTTGGCGTGAACGCGGGCGGCGTGGCCGAGACCGTGGACCGCGAGGTCGGCGAACTGGCGGAGGCTGCGGAGCCCACCGCCTTCGCCGCCGCTGTCGAAGCGCTGTTTGAGCGGGACGTGGAGGCCATCGGTCAGGCCGCGCGGCTGAGAGCGGTGCAGCGATTCGCCTGGAGCCGCGTGTTTGAGGACCTGTGCATGGTGTACGGCGATGTCAGCGGTCAGGCCGCCTTCGTCCAGCCGGGCGACACCTATCCGGTGCACTGACAACGATTGAGGCGCCGCCGGTTCAGAGGGCGGCGCCGATCAAATGCCGACTGCACCGCGTCAGATTTCAGGAAGTGGAATTGAAAAGCGCCATTCCCTCCAAGGAAGGAATGGCGCGAGTGACGGGGCTCGAACCCGCGACCTCCGGCGTGACAGGCCGGCACTCTAACCAACTGAGCTACACCCGCGTATTCCCTCGGCGCGAAGCAGTGCGTCGCGGCGAGGGGCGTCGTTTAGGCGGCGCCCCTCGCGCCGTCAAGCGGCATAAGGCACGAAATTATCGCGCCTCGGGTTCCGGGGCCGCCGGACCCACCGGATTGGCGGGCTGGGCCGCCTCGGCGGGCGTGGGCAGATCGTAGTGAACCCCCGCGCCGGGCCCCAGCGGCAGGGCGACGGCGGCCCAGGCGCCGGTCATGATCGAGCCGAAGATCAGGAAGACCATGGAATAGGGAATCATGATGGCCATCAGGCTGCCCATGCCGAAGTCCCGATCCCAGCGCTGGCAGAAGGTGAGGACCAGCGGGAAATAGACCATCAGGGGGGTGATGATGTTGGTGACCGAATCGCCCATGCGGTAGGCGGCCGTGGTCATCTCGGGGCTAATTCCAAGCAGCATCAGCATGGGCACCAGGATCGGCGCCAGGAACGCCCACTTGGCCGAGGCGGAGCCCACGAAGATGTTGATCAGGCCCGCCACGATGACGATGGCGAACAACAGGCCGAAGGTGTTCAGTCCCGACTGGCTGATCAGCTCGGCCCCGCCGATGGCCATGATGGCCCCCAAGTTCGACCAGTTGAACATGGCCACGAAGTGGGCGGCGACGAAGGCCAGCACGATGTAGGGCGCCATGTCGGCCATGGCCTCGGACGTCATCCGCACGATGTCGCGGTGCGACTTCACCGTGCCGGCGGCGATGCCGAAGGCCACGCCGGTGAGTAGAAACAGGACAAAGAAGGCCGCCACAAGGGACTGGTAGAAGGGTTGCAGACGGGCGGCGGAATCCGCGCCTTCCGGATCGACCAGGGGCGCGCCGGGCGCGAACACCATGGCCGCCCAGCCGCCGATGACCACCAGCGCGGCAAGGCCGGCCAGCCACAGGCCACGACGCTCGGCCGGAGTGGTGTCGCCGTCCGACATCTTGATCGGCGAATCGGCCTTCTGAACCCAGACGCCCAGGCGCGGCTCGATCATCTTGTCCGTGACCCACCAGCCCAAGGGCACGAACATCACGGTCATGGCCACGATGAAGAACCAGTTGCCCGCCGGGTTCATGGTCCAGCTGGGATCGATCAACTGCGCGGCGGGCTCGGTGATTCCCAGCAGCAGCACGTCCAGCTGGCCCGGGAAGATGTTGGCCGAGAAGCCTGCGGACACGCCCGCGAAGGCGGCGGCGATGCCCGCGATAGGATGGCGCCCGGCGGCGGCGTACAGCACGCCCGCCAGCGGGATCAGGACCACATAGGCCGCGTCAGCCGCGTGATTGCCGATGATGGCGATGAAGATGACGATGGGTGTGAGCAGGAAGGCCGGCGCGCGCTTCACGCCTGCCCGCATGCCTGCGGAGAACAGGCCCGTCCGCTCGGCAACGCCCGCGCCAAGCATGACCACCAGCACATAGCCCAGGGGTGCGAAACCGGTCAGGGTCCGGGGCATCTCGACGAACAGTTGCCGAAGGTTGTCAGGAGATACGAGGCTTTCCGCCACGATGGGTTCTGCGGTCACCGGGTTGACGGCCGCCCACCCGGCATAGGCGGCGAAGACGCTGACGCCCATCAGGATGGCGATCAGCCAGACGAAAATGAACACCGGGTCGGGCAGCTTGTTGCCCGCCTTCTCGACCCCGTTCAGCAGCCAGTTGCCGATCCCCATCGACGCTCTCCTTTTGATTGGCCCCACGTGTGGTTACTATTCAGACCGAACGGGGCGCTGTCAGCAAAAAAGCACCAAGGGGCTGCGAACCATTCTCAATAAAATCCTTGTGCGACATGGGTTTGAACCGTTGGCGTCTTGGGTCTAGAAGACGCGCGAATCCGCCGTCCTCCCCGGCGAACGAGGCTTGGTCTCAATGAACGAATTTCTGCTGGAATACCTGCCGATCGTGGTCTTCTTCGGGATCGCGACGGTGCTTGGCCTCGGCTTCATGATCGCCGCCTGGGTGCTGGCGCCCAAGAATCCCGACACCGAGAAGCTGTCCGCCTACGAGTGCGGCTTCAACGCCTTCGACGATGCGCGGATGAAGTTCGACGTGCGGTTCTATCTGGTGTCGATCCTGTTCATCATCTTCGATCTGGAAATCGCCTTCCTGTTCCCGTGGGCGGTGGCGATGATGGGCATGCCGGGCGAGCACATGGTGTTCGCCTTCTGGTCGATGATGGTGTTCCTGGGCGTGCTGACCATCGGGTTCCTTTACGAGTGGAAGAAGGGGGCTCTGGAATGGCAGTGACCGCCAAGACGGCCTCGGGCCTGGTCGTGCCGCCTGCTTACGGGCAGGGCGCGCGTTCGACGGTCGAGGGCTACGATCCCGCCAAGCACGACAAATTCTTCGAGCAGGTCAGCGACGAGCTGGATCAGCGCGGCTTCATCACCGCGCCGCTGGATGACGTCATCACCTGGGCCCGCACCGGGTCTCTGATGTGGATGACCTTCGGCCTGGCGTGCTGCGCCGTCGAAATGATGCAGGCGTCCATGCCGCGCTACGACATGGAGCGCTTCGGCATGGCCCCGCGCGCCAGCCCGCGCCAGTCGGACCTGATGATCGTTGCCGGCACCCTGACCAACAAGATGGCTCCGGCCCTGCGCAAGGTCTACGACCAGATGCCGGATCCGCGCTATGTGCTGTCCATGGGCAGCTGCGCCAACGGCGGCGGGTACTACCACTACAGCTATTCCGTGGTGCGCGGCTGCGACCGGGTGGTGCCGGTGGACGTCTATGTGCCCGGGTGCCCGCCGACGGCGGAGGCGCTGCTGTACGGGCTGCTGCAGCTGCAGAAGAAGATTCGCCGCACCGGGACGATCGACCGATGACCGATGTGATGACCAAGGCCGACAAGGCGCTGGGCACGCTGGGGCGCGCCATCCAGAAGGCGGGCGGCAAGGCCGTGACCGGCTGGAGCGTGGCGTTCGGCGAGCTGACCATCGAGGCCCGCCGCGACGACATCGTGGCGGTGATGACGAAGCTGCGGGACCAGTTCGAGTTCCAGCAGCTGACCGACCTGGCGGGGGTGGACTATCCCGAGCGGGCCGAGCGGTTCGACGTGGTCTATCATCTGCTGTCGCTGACGAAGAACCTGCGCGTGCGCGTGCGGGTGATGACCGACGAGCGGGCGGCCGTGCCCAGCGTCACCGGCGTCTATCCGGCGGCGGACTGGTTCGAGCGCGAGGCGTTCGACATGTACGGCATGCTGTTCTCGGGGCACCCGGACCTGCGCCGGCTGCTGACCGACTACGGCTTCCAGGGCTATCCCCTGCGCAAGGACTTCCCCATGACCGGCTATGTGGAGGTCCGCTACGACGAAGAGCAGAAGCGGGTGGTCTATGAGCCCGTCAAGCTGGCCCAGGAGTTCCGGAATTTCGACTTCCTGTCGCCGTGGGAAGGCGCCGAGTACGCCGCGCCGGTCCTGCCGGGTGATGAGAAGGCGATCGGCTCGGCCGGCAAGCCCAGCGGAGGCAAGGCGTGATGGCGGACGGTCAGGACACCAAGGCTATCAAGGTCGACGCGCGGGACGAAGCCGCGCTGGAAACCGGCGCGGTCGCGTTCGACACGCCGGTGAAGGCGGACATGGACGACCGCAAGTTCACCATCAATTTCGGGCCCCAGCACCCGGCGGCGCACGGGGTGCTGCGTCTGGTGCTGGATCTGGACGGGGAGGTTGTGACGCGGGTGGACCCGCACATCGGCCTGCTGCACCGGGGCACGGAAAAGCTGATGGAGGCGCGGACCTACCTTCAGAACATTCCGTACTTCGACCGCCTGGATTACGTGGCGCCGATGAACCAGGAGCACGCCTTCTGCCTGGCCATCGAGAAGCTGATGGGCGTCGAGGTTCCGTACCGGGCCCAGCTGATCCGGGTGCTGTATTCGGAAATCGGCCGGATCCTCAGCCACCTGCTGAACGTCACCACGCAAGCGATGGACGTGGGCGCCCTGACCCCGCCGCTTTGGGGTTTCGAGCAGCGCGAACAGCTGATGGTGTTCTATGAGCGGGCCTGCGGCGCGCGTCTGCACGCCAACTATTTCCGTCCCGGCGGCGTCCATCAGGACCTGCCCGACGACCTGATCAACGACATCTCGAAATGGTGCGAGGCCTTCCCGGAGGCGCTCAAGGACATCGAGAGCCTGGTCACCGAGAACCGCATCTTCAAGCAGCGTAACGTGGACATCGGTGTGGTGTCCAAGGACGAGGCGCTGGCCTGGGGCTTCTCCGGCGTGATGCTGCGCGGCTCGGACATTCCGTGGGATCTGCGGAAATCCCAGCCGTACGAATGCTATGACGAGATGGAATTCGACATCGTCGTGGGCAAGAACGGCGACTGCTGGGATCGTTACCTCTGCCGCATCGAGGAGATGAAGCAGTCGGTGCGGATCATGGAGCAGTGCATCCACAAGCTGCGCAATTTCCGCGGCCCGGTGATGACCGAGAACAACAAGGTCGTGCCGCCGCGCCGGGGCGAGATGAAGCGCTCGATGGAAGCCCTGATCCATCACTTCAAGCTGTACACCGAAGGCTTCCATACGCCGGAAGGCGAGGTCTATGCGGCGGTCGAGGCGCCCAAGGGCGAGTTCGCCGTCTATCTGGTGTCCGACGGCACCAACAAGCCGTACCGCTGCAAGATCGTGGCGCCTGGCTTCAAGCACCTGCAGGCCATGGACTGGATGAACCGCGGCCACATGCTGGCCGACGTGTCCGCCATCCTGGGCTCGCTGGACATCGTGTTCGGAGAGGTGGACCGATGAGCGTCCGACGTCTGGCAAAAGAACAACCGGCCTCGTTCGCGTTCTCGAAGGACACGAAGAAGAAGGCCGACTGGTGGATCGCCAAATATCCGGCGGAGCGGAAGGCTTCGGCGGTGATCCCGATCCTTTGGCTGGTTCAGAAGCAGGAAGGCTGGGTCAGCGAGCCCGCCATCCGCGCCATCGCCGAGCTGCTGGCCATGCCCTTCATCCGGGTGCTGGAGGTGGCGACCTTCTACACCATGTTCCAGCTGGAACCGGTTGGAAAAGCTGCGCTTATTCAGGTGTGCGGCACCACGCCGTGCATGCTGCGCGGCGCCAATGAACTGATGGCGACCTGCCGCGAAAAGATCGGCCCCAAGGATCACCTGTCCGCCGACGGCCGCTTCACCTGGCAAGAAGTCGAGTGCCTGGGCGCCTGCGCCAACGCGCCCATGGCCCAGATCAACGACTACTATTTCGAGGACCTGACGCCGGAGACCCTTGCCCAGATCATCGACGACTTCGCCGCCGGCAAGGCGCCCAAGGCGGGCTCCTATGTCGGCCGCAAGTCGTCTGAGCCGGAAGGCGGGGCCACCACCCTGAACGATCCGAAGCTGTACGACGGCTCGGCCGCCAAGCCGATCAAGAAGCTGCCCAACAGCGAACCGGCGAAGGAGCCGGCGTGATGGACAAGGTCGATCTGGACACCGCCGAGGGCCGCCGCGCCTATCGGGACGAGCTGAACGGGGTGGCGCGGCCGTATCGCCGGGCCGGGCTGGTGTTCATCGTCATCGGCGCCTTCGTGCTGTGGGGCTCCACGCGCGGCTGGGCCGGGTTGACCGAAAGCGCCCAGGTCTGGGGCTACGGCGCCCTGGCTATCGGCTGGGTTCTGTTTCTGACCGCGACGTTCCTTCGGACGCGCCACCACAAGCGCCGTATCGCGCAAGGACTGTAAGAGATGGTCGGCATTCTGGAAGACAAGGACCGCGTCTTCACCAACCTGTACGGCTTCCATGACTGGACGCTGGAGGGGGCGAAGAAGCGCGGCGCGTGGAACGCGACGGCGGACATGCTGGCGCTGGGCCGTGACTGGGTCATCACCAACGTCAAGAACTCGGGCCTGCGCGGCCGGGGCGGCGCCGGTTTCCCCACCGGGCTGAAGTGGTCCTTCATGCCCAAGGAGGTGAAGGACCGGCCGCACTATCTGGTGGTCAACGCCGACGAATCCGAACCGGGCACCTGCAAGGACCGGGAGATCATGCGCCATGATCCCCACCTGCTGATCGAAGGCTGCCTGATCGCCAGCTTCGCCATGCAGGCGCACGCCTGCTACATCTATCTGCGCGGCGAATATGTGCTGGAGCGGGAGCGCATGGAGGCGGCGGTCAAGCAGGCCTATGACGCCGGCCTGATCGGCAAGAACAACGTCCACGGCTGGGACTTCGACGTCTATATCCACCACGGCGCGGGCGCCTATATCTGCGGCGAGGAAACGGCGCTGCTGGAAAGCCTCGAGGGCAAGAAGGGTCAGCCGCGTCTGAAGCCGCCGTTCCCGGCGGGCGCGGGCCTGTATGGCTGCCCCACCACGGTGAACAATGTGGAGTCCATCGCGGTCGTGGGCACGATCCTGCGGCGGGGGGCGGAGTGGTTCGCCGGCTTCGGCCGTCCGAACAACACCGGCACCAAGATCATGTCGATCTCGGGCCACGTGAACCGCCCGTGCAATGTGGAAGAGGCGATGTCCATTCCGCTGCGCCAGCTGATCGAGGATCACTGCGGCGGCGTGCGGGGCGGCTGGGACAATTTGAAGGCCATAATCCCCGGCGGATCATCGGTGCCGATGATCACCCGCGAGATGGCGGAATCGGCCCTGATGGACTTCGATTCCCTGCGCGAGATGCGCTCGGGTCTGGGCACGGCGGCGGTGATCGTGATGGACCAGTCCACCGATCTGGTGAAGGCCATCGCCCGCATCGCCTATTTCTACAAGCACGAGAGCTGCGGCCAGTGCACGCCGTGCCGCGAAGGCACCGGCTGGATGTGGCGGGTGCTGGAGCGCATGGCCGTGGGCGATGCGGACCCATCGGAAATCGACCTGCTGCTGGACGTGGCCGGTCAGGTGGAAGGCCACACCATCTGCGCCCTGGGCGACGCCGCGGCGTGGCCGGTGCAGGGCCTGATCCGGCACTTCCGCCACGAGATCGAAGACCGCATCACTATCTATCGCAACGCGCGCGGCGCCTACGCCGGCCATTCGATCGCGGCGGAGTAGGGGATGCGCAACGCCTTTTCCCTCATCGCCCTGACGGTCGTGCTGGCCGCCTGTTCGCAGGCGGAAGAGCCCGCGTCGGCGCCGGAGACGGCGGCCGAGCCCGCCGTGACGACCCAGACCTCGCCGGAAGCCTTGGATCAGGCCGGGCTGCGCGACGTGTGCCGCGCGGCCATCGCCACGGTGAACGAACTGCCGGTCGCCCTGATCGATGTGGACGGCGTCGAGACGCTGGACGAAGGCGAGGCGGTGAACCTGTCCTGGCGTGCGCCGGTGGACGGGGGCCGCGCCCAGGCCCAGTGCCGGGTCGAGGGCGATGTGGTGGTCTGGCGCCTGACCGGCCTGCCGGATCCTGAGGCCCAGGTGTGGCGCACCGGCCCAACCGATCCGATCGTCCGCTATGTGCGCGAGAACGACCAGATCACGATTATCCAGACCCTCCCGGATGGGACGAGTTCGCAGGCGCAAGTGTCTGTGAATAGTGAAGAAGAGGCCCGCTGATGCCCGTCGCCAAGGTCAACGGCGTAGAGATCGAGTTTGAGCCCGGCATGACCGTGCTCCAGGTCGCCGAGAAGGCGGGGCAGGAGATTCCGCGCTTCTGCTATCACGAGCGGCTGTCCATCGCCGGCAACTGCCGCATGTGTCTGGTCGAGGTGAAGCCGGGGCCGCCCAAGCCGCAGGCCAGCTGCGCCCTGCCGGCCGCCGACGGGCAGGAGATCTTCACCAACACCCCCATGGTCGAGAAGGCCCGCAAGGGGGTGATGGAGTTCCTGCTGATCAACCACCCGCTGGATTGCCCGATCTGCGATCAGGGTGGGGAATGCGACCTGCAGGACCAGTCGATGTATTTCGGCCGGGACGCCTCGCGCTATGCCGAGAACAAGCGCGCGGTCGAAGAAAAGCACATGGGTCCGACCATCAAGACCTTCATGACGCGCTGCATCCAGTGCACGCGCTGTGTGCGGTTCATCACCGAGGTGGCGGGCGTGCCGGACATCGGCATGATTTCGCGCGGCGAGAGCGCCGAGATCACCACCTATCTGGAAAAGTCGGTGGACTCCGAACTGTCGGGCAACGTCAACGACCTGTGCCCGGTGGGCGCCCTGACGCACCGGCCGTGGCAGTACCACTACCGCCCGTGGGAGCTGAAGAAGACCGAGACCATCGACGTGATGGACGCGCTGGGCTCCAACATCCGCGCCGACAGCCGGGGTTCCGAGGTCATGCGCGTGCTGCCCCGCGTGCACGAGGGCATCAATGAGGAATGGCTGAGCGACCGCAGCCGCTATGTGGTGGACGGGCTGACGAAGCGCCGTCTGGACCGCCCGTGGGTGCGTGAGGGCGGCAAGCTGCGCCCCGCCACGTGGGACGAGGCGCTGGGCGTCTTGGCCGACAAGCTGAAGGCGGCCAAGCCGGAGAAGATCGGCGCCATCGCCGGCGACCTGCAGGACGCGGAGTCCATGAAGGCGACGCTGGACCTGTTCCGGGCGCTGGGGTCGGCCAACACCGACTGCCGTCAGGACGGCGCGGCGATCGGCGGGAGCGAGCGCGAGGGCTGGCTGTTCAACAGCGGTCTGGCCGGCATCGAGAACGCGGACGCCATCCTGATGGTGGGTGTCAATCCGCGCGTCGAGGCGCCGCTGCTGAACGCCCGCATCCGCAAGGGCTGGCTGGCGGGCCGCACCGAGGTGATGGTGATCGGCGAGCAGGCCGAGCTGACCTACGGCTATCAATATCTGGGCGCCGGGACCAAGACGGTCGGCAAGCTGCCCAAGGCGGCCATGGACCTTCTGACCAAGGCCGAGCGTCCGGCGATCATCGTCGGCTCCGCCGCCCTGACCGGCGAGACCGGTCCGGCGGTGCTGAACACGCTGGGCAAGCTGGCGGCCAAGGTCGGCGTGGTCGGTGAGGGCTGGAACGGCTTCAACGTGCTGCACAATGCGGCGGCGCGGGTGGGCGGTCTGGATCTGGGCTTCATCCCGGGCGAGGGCGGTCTGTCGGCGGTGGAGATGGCCCAGAAGGGCGCGCTGGACGTGCTGTTCCTGCTGGGCGCTGACGAGATCGACACGTCCAAGTCGAAGGCGTTCAAGGTCTATCTGGGCAGCCACGGGGACGCGGGCGCGCACGGAGCGGACGTGATCCTGCCGGGCGCGGCCTATACCGAGAAGTCGGGTCTGTATGTGAACACCGAGGGCCGGGTGCAGATGACCGAGCGGGTCGTGTTCCCCAAGGGCGAGGCCAAGGAAGACTGGGCCATCCTGCGGGCCCTGTCGGAACGCGTGGGGCAGACCCTGCCGTACGACAGCCTGAACCAGCTGCGAGCCAAGCTGATGGCCGATCATCCGACCTTCGGCCGGGTGGACTATCTGGCCCCGGCGCGGGCGTTCGGCGTCGACAAGCTGGGCGCCAAGGGCGAGCTGGGCGACGTGGTGTTCGCCCCGGCCCTGAAGGACCCGTATCTGACCAACCCGATCGCGCGCGCGTCCGAGACCATGGCCGAACTGTCGGCCCAGCGTTCGGCGCCCCAGCTGATGGCGGCGGAGTAAGTGATGGAAGCGACCACGACCTCATTCTGGAGCACGCCGCTGGGCTGGACCCTGATGACTGCGGGCGGAATCCTGCTGGTCACCGTCGGGATCCTGATCTCGCTGGCGTTTCTGCTGCTGGCCGACCGCAAGATCTGGGCGGGCGTGCAGCTGCGCAAGGGACCCAATGTGGTGGGACCGTTCGGCCTGCTGCAGTCCTTCGCCGACTTCTTCAAATTCGTGCTGAAGGAGATCGTGGTCCCGGCGGGCGCGGACAAGATCGTGTTCCTGCTGGCCCCGCTGCTGACCTTCATCCTGGCCTTCATCGCCTGGGCCGTGGTGCCGTTTGCGCCGGGCTGGGTGGTGTCGGACCTGAACGTGGGCGTGCTGTACCTGTTCGCCGTGTCGTCGCTGGGTGTCTACGGCATCATCATGGGCGGCTGGGCCTCCAACTCGAAATATCCGTTCCTGGGCTCGCTGCGGTCGGCGGCCCAGATGGTCAGCTATGAAGTGTCGCTGGGCCTGATCATCGTCACGGTGATCCTGCTGGCCGGCAGCATGAACCTGACCGCCATTGTGGAGAACCAGGCCGGCTGGTTCTGGAACTGGCACACCTTCGGCGGCGGGCTGGCCAACTGGCCGCTGCTGGTGGTGATGTTCCCGATGATGATCGTGTTCTTCGTCTCGGCCCTGGCCGAGACCAACCGCCCGCCGTTCGACCTTCCCGAGGCGGAGTCGGAACTGGTGGCCGGGTATCAGGTGGAATACTCGTCCACGCCGTACCTGCTGTTCATGATCGGCGAGTACGCCAACATCGTGCTGATGTGCGTGCTGCTGACCCTGCTGTTCTGGGGCGGCTGGAATCCGGGCTTCCCGACGGAGTTCATGGACGCCTGGCCGGTGTTCGTGGCAAACCTGTTCTATCTGGCCGTCTTCTGCGTGAAGGTGGTGGCGTGGTTCTTCATGTTCGCCCTGGTGAAGGCCTTCGTGCCCCGTTACCGCTATGACCAGCTGATGCGTCTGGGCTGGAAGGTTTTCCTGCCGTTCTCGCTGGTGGCCGTGGTGCTGGTGGCGGCGTGGCGGGTGTTCGGGGGCGCGATCTGATGCGCATCGCTTTTCCCGTCGTCGCCTGCGCGGTGCTACTGACCGGCTGCGGTCCCGTAGTGTTCGGCCCCATGCCGACGCCTGCGCCCGTTCCCGCCGAGGTGGCCCTCGAGCGCCAAGAAGCCCGCGAGGACGCCGCCGCCGAGCGCCTGCGCCGCTGCCAGATGGGCGAGACGGGTGTGCGCCGGGATGACCGCCGCTGCCGTGACGGGGTTCCGAAATGAGCGCGCGGATCGTGACCGGACTGATTGCGGTTGGCCTGCTGGCCGCCTGCGCGCCCTATGAGGCCGAGCCAACCTCCGTCTATCAGTGGGAGCGCCGCCAGGACGGCATCGAGCGCGCCCACCAGCAGCGCGTCGAGCGTTGCCGCGCCATGAACAGAGACAGCGAGCGCTTCGCCCGCGAATGCGCCGACCTGAGAGAGATCGACTGATGTTGAACCGTATCGGACAGGCTGTGAAAGGCGCGATGCTGATCGATGTGATCGGCGCCGTCGGCCTGTCGTTCAAATACATGATGAAGCCCAAGGCGACGGTGAACTATCCGTTCGAGCGCGGGCCGCAATCGCCGCGCTTCCGGGGCGAGCACGCCCTGCGCCGCTATCCCAACGGCGAGGAGCGCTGCATCGCGTGCAAGCTGTGCGAGGCCATCTGCCCGGCCCAGGCCATCACCATCGAGTCCGAGCCGCGCTCTGACGGCAGCCGCCGCACAACCCGCTACGATATCGATATGGTCAAATGCATCTACTGCGGCCTGTGCCAGGAGGCCTGCCCGGTGGACGCCATCGTCGAGGGGCCGAACAGCGAATACGCCACCGAGACGCGCGAGGAGCTGTATTTCGACAAGGACCGCCTGCTGGCCAACGGGGATCGTTGGGAGCGGGTGATCGCGAAGAATCTGGAACTGGACGCCCCCTACCGATAAGAGGGGCGCCGATTCCGCACATGCGTTCTGTCGTGTCCCGGTCGGGGGCGGGCAGGGGATTTCACAAGGGCTTCGGGGCGTCCCGGATCCGTACGGTTTTTGAGAGGGGCTAGGTCCCGCCGATGATACAGGCGATCGCCTTTTATCTGCTGGCCACGGTGAGCGTGGCGTCGGCGTTGCTGGTCGTGACGGCCAGGAACCCGGTGCACTCGGTGCTGTGGCTGATCACCACCTTCTTCTCGGCCGCCGGGCTGTTCGTCATGCTGGGCGCCGAATTTCTCGCGATGCTGCTGGTGGTGGTCTACGTGGGCGCCGTGGCGGTGCTGTTCCTGTTCGTGGTCATGATGCTGGACGTGGACTTCGTGCAGCTGCGCGAGGGCTATGCGAAATACTTCCCGTTGGCGGCCATCGTGGCGCTGGTGCTGCTGGCCGAGATGGTCGTGGTGGCCGTCGCGGTGGGGCAGGGCGGCGCGGCGCGCGGGGGCCAGCTGATCCCGGCCACGGACGTGTCCAACGTCGAGGCCATCGGCCGGGTGCTTTACACCGAGTACGTCTACATCTTCCAGGCGGCGGGTCTGGTGCTGCTGACCGCCATGATCGGCGCCATCGTCCTGACCCTGCGTCAGAAGCCCGGAATCAAGCGTCAGGACATCGGCCGCCAAGTGAACCGGCGCCAGTCCGACGCCTTCGCCAATGTCCGGCCCGAGAGCGGCAAGGGCGTCACCCTGGAGGATCTGAAATGATCGGATTGCCGCACTATCTGGCGGTCGCCGCGATCCTGTTCACCATCGGGGTGTTCGGCATCTTCGTGAACCGCAAGAACATCATCATCATCCTGATGTCGATCGAGCTGATCCTGCTGTCGGTGAACATCAACTTCGTCGCCTTCTCGGCCTATCTGAACGACATGTCCGGGCAGATCATGGCCATGTTCATCCTGACCGTCGCCGCCGCCGAGGCCGCCATCGGCCTGGCCATTCTGGTGACCTTCTTCCGCAACCGCGGCGACATCACGGTTGATGATGCTTCGATGATGAAGGGCTGACGCGCGTGACCATCGAGACCCTCGTCACAATCGGCGTCTTCGCCCCGCTGCTGGGCGCCATGATCGCCGGCTTCTTCGGCCGCCGGATCGGGAACGTCGCCTCGCAGGCGGTGACCACCGGCCTGTTGTTCCTGTCGTGCGCCATCGCCTGGACCGTGTTCGGCCAGCATACCTGGGGGCACATGGAGGCCTTCACGGTCGAGCTGTTCCCGTTCATCAACGTGGGCGATTTCCAGTCCACCTGGTCGGTGCGCGTGGACGCCCTGTCGGCTGTGATGCTGATCGTGGTGACGACCGTGTCGTCGCTGGTGCACCTGTATTCCTGGGGCTACATGGCCGAGGACGACAGCCGGCCGCGCTTCTTCGCCTATCTGTCCCTGTTCACCTTCATGATGCTGGCCCTGGTGACGGCGGCCGACTTCATGCAGCTGTTCTTCGGCTGGGAAGGGGTGGGGCTGGCGTCCTATCTGCTGATCGGGTTCTGGTACAAGAAGCCCACGGCAAGCGCCGCCGCCATCAAGGCCTTCGTGGTCAACCGGGTGGGCGACTTCGGCTTCGTGCTGGGCATCATCACCGTGTTCTGGATGTTCGGCACGATCAATTTCGCCGAGCTGTTCCCGCTGATCGCGGCCCAGTCGGGCGCGGGCTGGGACTTCATCGGCCAGCGCTGGTCGGCGCTGGATCTGGCGGCGTTCCTGCTGTTCATCGGCGCCATGGGCAAGTCGGCCCAGTTCTTCCTGCACACCTGGCTGCCCGACGCCATGGAGGGCCCGACGCCGGTGTCGGCCCTGATCCACGCCGCCACCATGGTGACGGCGGGCGTCTACATGGTCTGTCTGCTGTCGCCGATCTTCGAATACGCGCCCACCGCGTCGCTGATCGTGGCGGTTGTCGGCGGGATCACGGCCCTGTTCGCGGCCACCGTTGGTCTGGCCCAGAACGACATCAAGCGGGTCATCGCCTATTCGACCTGTTCGCAGCTGGGCTACATGTTCTTCGCGGCGGGCGTCGGCGCCTATCAGGCGGCCATGTTTCACCTGTTCACCCACGCCTTCTTCAAGGCCCTGCTGTTCCTGGGCGCCGGCTCGGTGATCCACGGCATGCACCACGAGCAGGACATGCGGAACATGGGCGGGCTGGCGAAACTGCTGCCCATCACCTACGGCGCGATGATGATCGGCACCATCGCCATCACCGGCCTGGGCATTCCCGAGCTGAAGTGGGGCTTCGCCGGCTTCTATTCCAAGGACTCGATCCTGGAGAGCGCCTTCGCCTCGGCGGACTACAGCCCGGCGGGCCTGTTCGTGTTCTTCATCGGCCTTTTCGCGGCCGGGCTGACGGCCTACTATTCGTGGCGTCTGATCTTCATGACCTTCCACAACAAGCCTGTGTGGAAGGACGAGCACGCGCCGGTCGAGCACCATCATGACGACCATGCCTCGGACGCCCAGAAGGAAACCCACACCGAGCCGCTGATGGACGACGCCGTGGCCGCGCATGCGGATGCGCACCATGACGCCCACCACGACGACCACGGTCATCACGGCCCGCTGAAGCCGCACGAAAGCCCGTGGACCATGTTGATCCCGCTGATCGTGCTGTCGATCGGCGCGGTGGCGGCGGGCTTTGTGTTCTACGAGAACTTCGTGGGCCACCACGAGGCCGAGTTCTGGCGCGGAGCGATCTTCACGTCCGAGGCCAACCACGTGCTGCACGACAGTCACTATGTGCCGCGCTGGGTGCTGTGGGCGCCGCTGGTGCTGACCCTGACGGGCACGGCGGTGGCGTTCTGGGTCTATGTGATCAAGGAAGGCATGGCCCGGCGCATGGCCGAGCGGGGCAACATCCTGCACACCTTCTTCTACAACAAGTGGTTCTTCGATGAGCTGTACGGCGTGGTGTTCGTGAAGGGTGCCAAGGCCATCGGCGATTTCTTCTGGAAGATCGGCGACGTGAAGATCATCGACGGCCTCGGCCCCAACGGCGCCGCCTGGGCCTCGCTGAAATCAGCCGCGCGGCTGGCCAAGGTCCAGTCCGGCTATGTCTATCACTATGCGTTCGTGATGCTGCTGGGTGTGGCGGGTCTTCTCGCCTTCGCCATCGCGACGTGGGGAGCCTGAGCCCGTGCCCTACATCCTGAGCATCGTCACCTTCCTGCCCCTTCTGGGCGCCATGGCCGTGCTGATCGCGCGCGTCGCGGCGAAGTCCGAGGAAGCCGCCGCCGGTCCGGCCCGCTGGATCGCCCTGATCGCCAGCCTGGTCGTGCTGGCCGTCTCGGTCGTGCTGGTGGCCGGGTTCGATCCGTCGAACCCCGACTATCAATTCGTGGAGATGGTCCCCTGGTTCGCCGGGGCCAGCTATCACCTTGGCGTGGACGGGATCTCGATCCTGTTCGTGCTGCTGAGTGCGTTCCTGCTGCCCATCTGCATCATCGCCAGCTGGTCCTCCATCAAGGAGCGGGTGGCGGAGTACATGATCGCCTTCCTGATCCTGGAGACGCTGCTGATCGGCGTGTTCACGGCGCTGGACCTGTTCCTGTTCTACATCTTCTTCGAAGGCACCCTGGTGCCGATGTTCATCATCATCGGGGTGTGGGGCGGGGCGAACCGCATCTATGCGGCCTACAAGCTGTTTCTCTACACCCTGCTGGGGTCGGTGCTGATGCTGGCGGCCATGCTGTACATGGCGGCCACGGCGGGCACCTCCAGCATTCCCGAGCTGACCGCCTGGGACTGGCCGGTGGGGGTGCAGGCCTTCCTGTGGCTGGCCTTCTTCGCCTCTTTCGCGGTGAAGATGCCCATGTGGCCGGTGCACACCTGGCTGCCCGACGCCCACGTGCAGGCGCCGACGGCGGGGTCGGTGATCCTGGCGGGCATCCTGCTGAAACTGGGCGGCTACGGCTTCATCCGCTTCAACCTGCCCATGTTCCCCGAGGCGTCCGCGTACTTCACCCCGCTGGTGATGGTGCTGTCGGTGATCGCCATCATCTACACCTCGCTGGTCGCCTTCCGTCAGACCGACATCAAGAAGCTGATCGCCTATTCGTCGGTGGCCCACATGGGCTTCGTGACCATGGGCGTCTTCGCCGGCAACGATCAGGGGGTGCAGGGGGCGGTGTTCCAGATGATCAGCCACGGGCTGATCTCCTCGGCGCTCTTCCTGTGCGTGGGCGTGGTCTATGACCGCATGCACACCCGCGAGATCGCCTTCTACGGCGGACTGACGTCGCGCATGCCGTGGTTCGCGGCCATCTTCCTGATGTTCACCATGGCCAATGTGGGCCTGCCGGGCACCTCGGGATTCATCGGCGAGGTGCTGACCATGGTCGGCGCCTATCAGGTCTCCACCTGGGCGGTGTTCTTCGCGGCCTCGGGCGTGATCTTCTCGGCGGTCTATGCGCTGACGCTGTACCGCAACGTCATGTTCGGCGAGATCACCAATCCGGCGCTGAAGGCCATTACCGACATCGACCGGCGCGAGCTGCTGGTCTTCGTTCCGCTCATCATCGGCACCATCTGGCTGGGCGTCTATCCGGCCGCGGTGCTGGACATCACCCAGGCTTCGGTGGGCGCGGTGACCGCCGCCTACCAGACCGCGATCGGCGGGTAAGACGACCATGTTCGACATCAATCTCGCCCTTCACATCGCCGCCCCCGAGGCCCTTCTGGCCGTCGGCTCGATGATCCTGCTGATGCTCGGCGCCTATGGCGGCGAGAAGCTGGGCCGCGTGGTCAGCCTGCTGGCCGTCGCCCTGCTGATCGGCGCGGCGGGCGTCGCCGCCAATGCGCCGCTGGGCATGGTGTTCAACGGGGCGTTCGTCTCGGACCCCATGTCGGTCTACGCCAAGGTCGCCATCTATCTGGCCAGCGCCCTGGCCGTGGTGCTGGGCGACGGCTGGACCCGCCGCAACGGCATCGCGCGGTTCGAGTACCCGGTGCTGATCGTGCTGGCGGCCGTGGGCATGGGCATGATGGCCTCAGCCGGCGACCTGATCGCGCTTTATGTGGGCGTGGAGCTGCAGTCTCTGGCGCTGTACGTGCTGGCCGCCTTCCACCGGGACAACGCCCGGGCGTCCGAGGCGGGTCTGAAGTATTTCGTGCTGGGCTCCCTGTCGTCGGGCCTGATCCTTTACGGCGCCAGCCTGATCTACGGCTTCACCGGCTCCATGCGCTTTGACGAGATTGCCGTGGTGGCGGCGGGCGGGGCCGAGACCGGTCTGATCTTCGGTCTGGTGTTCCTGATCTGCGGCCTGGCGTTCAAGGTGTCCGCCGCGCCGTTCCACATGTGGACGCCCGACGTCTATGAGGGCGCGCCGACCCCGGTCGTGGCCTTCTTCGCCACCGCGCCCAAATTCGCGGCCATGGTGCTGTTCGCCCGCGCCATGAGCGAAGGCTTCGGCGGCGCCCACGACCAGTGGGCCCAGGTGCTGGTGATCATCTCGCTGATCTCGTTCGCGGTGGGCGCCTTCGGCGGCCTGGCTCAGCGGGACATCCAGCGGCTGCTGGCCTACTCGTCCATCGCCAACATCGGCTATGCGCTGCTGGCCATCACGGCGGGGACGCAGGCGGGTCTGCAGGCCCTGCTGCTGTTCATGACCTTCTACATGATCGACACGGTCGGCTTCTTCGCCCTGCTGATGGCCCTGTCGCGGGGCGGTCGTCCGATCCGGCGCATCGCCGACCTGGCGGGCCTGCGCAAGGACAAGCCGGTCACCACCATCGCCATCACGGTGCTGTCCCTGTCGGTGCTGGGCATGCCGCCCTTCGCCGGTTTCTGGGGCAAGTTCTATGTGTTCGGCGCGGCGCTGCAGGCGGGCTACTGGATCGTGGCGGCGCTGGGTCTGGTCGCGTCGGTCGTGGCGGCCTTCTACTATCTGCGCATCATCAAGGTGATGTGGTTCGACGCGCCGCCGGAAGGCGAGGGGGCGGTGGATCCGTCGCCGCGTGACGCCCAGTGGGTCGGCTGGGCCGCCGCGGCGTTCTCGTTCCCGCTGGTGCTGATCGCCCTGACCTGGCTTGAGCCGCTGGCGCGCAACGCCGCGACCAGCTTCGGGGCGGGCTGATTGGCCGAGGCCGCACCGCGCCTGATTCTCGAGGACACGGACTCCACCAACGCCGAGGCGCGGCGCATGGCCGAGCGCGGCGAGACCGGGCCGCTGTGGATCGTGGCGCGGCGCCAGTCGGCGGGCCGGGGCCGACGCGGCCGGGAATGGTCCAGCGAGACGGGCAACCTGGCGGCGACCCTGCTGACCGTGGTTCATCGCCCGCCCGCCGAGGCGGCGCAGTTGACCTTCGTGGCGGCGCTGGCCGTTGCGGACCTGCTGGACGCGTACGCCCCGCCCGCGCTGGTCAGCATCAAATGGCCCAATGACGTGATGCTGGACGGCAAGAAGGCCAGCGGCATTCTGCTGGAATCCGGCGCCCACGACAGCGGCGGGCTGTGGCTGGCGGTCGGGATCGGGGTCAATCTGGCCCATGCGCCGACCGGCACCGAGCGGCCCGCCACGGCGCTGGCCGATCACCTGCGTGGGGACGTGGGCGCGCCGCCGTCCATTGAGCGGGCGGCCGAGGCGCTGGCGCAAGCGTTCGCCACATGGATGGACCGCTGGATGACGCTGGGTTTCCAGCCGGTCCTGGACGCCTGGGCTGCGCGCGCGCCGGGCCTGCATGGCCCCTGCACCGCGCGGCTGAGTCATGAGACACTGACGGGCCAGGCCGAGGGCGTGGAGCCGGACGGGGCGCTGCGCCTGCGCTTGCCCTCGGGCGACCTGCGGCGCATTTCGGCGGGCGACGTGTTCTTCGGGGAGGCGGTCTGATGCTTCTGGCCATCGAGCAAGGCAACACCAACACCCTGTTCGCAGTGCACGACGGGGCGGACTGGATCGCCCAGTGGCGCACGGCCACCGAGTCCACCCGCACCGCCGACGAATACGCTGTCTGGCTGAGTCAGCTGCTGTCCATGCGGGACATCAAGATGGCGGCCCTGCAGGGCTGCATCATCTCCAGCGTCGTGCCCCAGTCGATCTTCAACCTGAAGAACCTGTCGAGGCGCTATCTGAACGTCGAGCCGCTGGTGATCGGGGACAATGTGGACCTGGGCATTCCGGTGCGCATCACCAAGCCCAGCGAGGCGGGCGCCGACCGACTGGTCAACGCCATCGGGGCGCATCTGAAATATTCCGGCGACCTGATCGTCATCGACTCCGGCACCGCCACCACCTTTGACGTCATCGCCGCCGACGGCGCGTTCGAGGGCGGGGTGATCGCGCCGGGAATCAATCTGAGCCTTCAGGCCCTGCACGAGGCGGCGGCCATGCTGCCCCGCATCGCCATCCAGAAGCCGGACCGGGTCATCGGCAAGGACACGGTGTCCAACATGCAGTCCGGCGTGTTCTGGGGCTATGTCTCGCTGATCGAGGGCATGGTGGCACGCATGAAGGCCGAATGGGCGAAACCCATGACCGTCATCGGAACCGGCGGCGTGGCCAGCCTGTTCGAGGGCGCAACCGACAGCATCGATCACTTCGACGCGGATCTGACCATCCGCGGCCTTCTGGAAATCTGGCGTCGCAACGCCCATCTGAAAACAACATGAAAAAATCAAATCAAGACGAACTGGTCTTCCTGCCGCTGGGCGGTTCCGGAGAGATCGGCATGAACCTGAACGCCTACGGCTTCGGCCCGGCCCACGACCGCAAGTGGATCATCGTCGATGTGGGCGTGACCTTCGGCGACCTGTCGACGCCCGGCGTCGACATCATCGTGCCCGATCCCGAGGCCCTGAAGGGCGAGAAAATTCTCGGCATCCTGCTGACCCACGCCCACGAGGACCACATCGGCGCCCTGGGCTGGCTGTGGCCGCGCCTCCAGGCGCCGCTCTACGCCACGCCGTTCACCGCCTATCTGATCCGCGACAAACTGCGCGAGCAGAACCTGCTGCAGGAAGCCAAGCTGCACGAGGTGCCGCTGGGCGGCACGGTCAATCTGGGGCCGTTCGAATGCGAGTTCGTCACCATGACGCACTCCATCGCCGAGCCGAACGGCATCGCCATCAAGACCCCGCTGGGCACGGTGATGCACACCGGCGACTGGAAGATCGACGACGACCCCGTGGTCGGGTCGCAGACCGATGGCAAGAGGTTGTCCCGGCTGGGTGATGAGGGCGTGCTGGCGATGGTGGGCGATTCCACCAATGTCTTCGTGGACGGCGTCGCCGGCTCCGAGGGCGGCGTGGCCGATGCTCTGGTCGATCTGATCAAGCCCCTGCGTGGCCGTGTGGCCGTGGGCTGTTTCGCCTCCAATGTGGCGCGGGTCCACAGCGTGGCCTTGGCGGCCAAGGCGGCGGGGCGGCGCGTGGCGCTGGCCGGGCGGTCCATGCACCGCATCACGGCCGCCGCCAAGCACGTGGGCCTGCTGGGCGACCTGCCGCCGTTCCTGTCGGACGAGGAAGCCCGCGTCTGGGCGCCGGACGAAGTGCTTTATCTTTGCACCGGCAGCCAGGGCGAGGCGCGCGCGGCCCTGTCGCGCATCGCTGACGGGACGCACCCCGTGGTCAAGTTGGGGTCGGGCGATCACTGCATTTTCTCGTCGCGGGTCATCCCGGGCAACGAGCTGGCTATCGGCGATCTGCAAGACCGTCTCGCAGACCGGGGCGTGCGCCTCTACACCGAGAAGGATCACCCCGGCATCCACGTGTCCGGCCACCCGTGCCGGGACGAACTGAAGCAGATGTACGACTGGGTGCGCCCGCGCATCGCGGTGCCCACCCACGGCATGCGCCGCCACCTGATGGAGCACGCCAATCTGGCGAAGGACATGGGCGTGCCGGAGACGGTGACACCGCGCAACGGCGATCTGGTCCGTCTGGCGCCGGGCCCGGCGGCGATCATCGACGAGGTTCCGTCCGGCCGTCTTTACGTGGACGGCGGCATGCTGGTGACCGAGGCGGGCGAAGCGATCCGCGAACGTCGCCACGCGGCCAACAACGGCGTGCTGGTGGTCAGCTTCGCCCTGGACAAGCGCGGTCGCATCGTCAGCGACATCGATGTGCGCGGCATCGGCCTGCCGGGCGACGAGGGCACGCCGCTGGGCGACGCCCTGGACGATCTGGCCGAGCGGGTCGAGGACGTGGTGCGCGGCCTGAAGGGCGAGGCGCTTGAGGACGAACTGGTGGTCGAGCAGGCCGTGGCGCGCGCGCTGAAGAAGGCCAGCCAGCAGATCTGGGACCGTCGTCCGATCGTGGAAACCATCATCCTGCGGCTGTAACCTCAGCCCACGCGGAGAGCACGCCGTGCCGAACTTTCAAGAGCTTTCCGCCCGCGGCCGAGAGCGGGGCCGGCGTGCGCTGGAGCGCGTGCGCCACGCCCGCCACCCGCTGCACGGCTGGCGGCGCTGGGCGGTCATCGGTGTTCAGGCGTTGGTGGGCCTGTTCCTGCTGTTCGCGCTGGTGAACCTGGCTCTGTGGTTCTCCATCGACCGGCCCGGCGGCGCGATCCGTCAGGCGCTGTGGGAGGTGGAGGCGCTGGCCTACAGCCCCCTGGATGGACAAAACGCTTCGGACCAGAGGTTCACCGCCCTGTATGGCGAGGCCCTGAGCGCCGAGCCGGAGGCGGCCGAAATCCGCGACTATTTCGCCGACCAATCACGGCGGGGGCAGTTCGTTCTGGAGCATGTCATGGTCCAGCGGATGGACGCCCTGAACGGCGGGCTGGATGCGCGGGTGTTTCCGCCGGGTGTCTATGTGGGCTTGCGGGCCATGGGGCCGGACACGGCGCCGATGGTTTATGTGACCCGGCACATGGCGCACTTCATGTTCTTTCCGCGCCATGCCTACATCCTGGTCGTGCCTGAACAGGGCGAGGCCACGGTGTTTTCCGCCAGCGTGAACGAGAAGCTGGACGACGACGCGGAACACCCGAACCAACTGCGCGCGAGGCTTCAGACGTACGAGGTCGGCGCCTACGATTTTCCGTCTTCGGGGCAGGCGGTGCACCTGATGACCCGCGTATCGGACGAGGTTGCGGGGGACGCGCTGGAGCGGTTGGAGGCAGCGGCCCGCGAGCTTGAAGAGGCTGAAGCCACCTATGGCGTGCTGGCCCCCAACTCAAACACTGTGATCGGGTGCCTGCTCGAGGATGCAGGCGTGATGACGCGTGAAGAGCGGTCCGGGGCGCTTCTGGCTGTGCGCGCGCCGGGGCTCGGCGCGGAGTGCGTTTGACGGTGGACAGGGCAGGGCTTTGCGCCCAGCTTCAGGCCTCGACAGGGAGATCATCATGAGCGTCAGGGTTCGCTTCGCCTTTCTTGCAGCGCTTCTCGCCGTGGCGGCCTGTGACCGGCCCGAGCGGATCGAGGCCAATGAGGCGGTGCCTGCCGCCGAGCCGGTTCCGGCGCCCGCGCCAGAGGCCATGACGCCGGAGGATCTGGTGCAGGCCCTGTACATGGAGCCGCAGATTCCCACCGCCGCGCCCCATGTGCGCCTGTATTTCGCCGAGCCGCTGGTGGACGGCCTGTCGGGCGAGGAGGGGATCGGTTTCGACTATCGTCTGGACGCCCAGGACGGGGCGATCGACGAGCTGGTGGTGGAAGAGCTGGCGGCCGGGCCGGACGGCTCATCGGTCGTGGCGCGCTTCGACCGGGCCGGGCGGCCTGTGTCCATGGCCTATGACCTGTGCCGCCGCGACAACGGTGAATGGCGCATCATTAATGTCCGCAGCGTCCAGAACGACTGGAACCTGCGCGATCTGACCGGCGCCGATGCGGACGAGGATGCGTCGTCGCAGCCCGCGTGCTGAGTCTCGCCCCCGCGATCCAAACGGTCTAAGCCAGACCGATGATCGGACGATTGAACCATGTTGGAGTGGCCACGCCCTCCATCGAGACCTCGACAGCCATGTACCGCGACCTGCTGGGCGCGACGGCGGTGGGCAAGCCGTTTGACCTGCCGGCGCAGGGGGTGCGGGTCTGTTTCATCGACCTGCCCAACAGCCAGATCGAGCTGATCGAGCCGCTGGGCGACGATTCACCGATCCACGGCTTTCTGGCCAAGAACCCCAGGGGCGGCCAGCACCACGTCTGTTACGAGGTCGAGGACATCATCGCGGCCCGTGACGCCCTGCGCGCCAGGGGGGCGACCATTCTGGGGACCGGCGAACCGCGCATCGGCGCCCACGGCACGCCCATCATCTTCGTGCATCCGAAGGATATGGGCGGAGTGCTGGTGGAGCTGATGGAAACACCGAAGGAGCCGCACCCATGATCGGACCGACCACAGCCATCGCCATCTATTTCGTGGTCTGGTGGACCGTGCTGTTCGCGGTCCTGCCGCTGGGCATGAATCAGGGGCCGCGCGAGCGTCAGACCGACGGCGGCGACTGGGGCGCGCCAGCCAATCCGAACCTGAAGAAGAAATTCATCACCACAACCTGGGTTTCGGCCATCGTCTGGGCCGTGATCATGGCGATCATCTTCACCGGGATCCTGCCGCTGCCGGACCTGCCGGGCGCGGGGTGATTTCGACAAGTCGGGAACCGAGTCGACTTTGATTGCCTATCCCCCGGCGCCCCGGCTAAAGGCGTAGGCTCAGTTAAAAACGGATTCCCGATGCGTCTTTCGCGCTACTTCCTGCCCACCCTCAAGGAGACGCCGTCCGAGGCGCAGATCGTCTCGCACCGGCTGATGCTGCGCGCGGGCCTGATCTGTCAGGAGGCGGCGGGCATCTACGCCTGGCTGCCGCTGGGCCTGCGGGTGCTCAAGAAGATCGAGCAGATCGTCCGCGAGGAGCAGGAGCGGGCGGGCGCCGTTGAAATCCTGATGCCGACCATCCAGCTGGCCGAGCTGTGGCGCGAGTCCGGCCGCTATGACGCCTATGGGCCGGAGATGCTGCGCATCGTCGACCGGCACAAGCGCGACATGCTGTACGGCCCCACGGCCGAGGAAGTGGTCACCGACATCTTCCGCGGTTTCGTGAAGAGCTATCGCGACCTGCCGCTGAACCTGTTCAACATCCAGTGGAAGTTCCGCGACGAGCAACGGCCCCGGTTCGGGGTGATGCGCGGGCGCGAGTTCCTGATGAAGGACGCCTATTCGTTCGACGTGGACGAGGCGGGCGCCCGCAAGTCCTACAACCGCATGTTCGTGGCCTATCTGAACACCTTCTCGCGGCTGGGCCTGAAGGCCGTGCCCATGCGCGCCGACACCGGCCCCATCGGCGGCGATCTGAGCCACGAGTTCGTCATCCTGGCCGACACGGGCGAGAGCCAGGTGTTCTGCGACCGCCGTCTGGTGGACATGCCGGCGCCCGGTCCGGACGTGGACTGGAACGATCTGCAGTCAACCGTTGATCAGCGAACGTCGCTCTACGCCGCCACCGAAGAAATGCACGAGGCGGACCGCTTTGACGCCGAGGTGGCCGAGGGCGATCGCCTGACCGCGCGCGGCATCGAGGTGGGCCATATCTTCTATTTCGGCACCAAGTACTCCAAGCCCATGAAGGCCATCGTGGCCGGGCCGGACGGCAAGGACGTGCCCGTGCACATGGGCAGCTATGGCGTCGGCGTCTCGCGCCTGATCGGGGCGATCATCGAGGCCAGCCACGACGACGCCGGCATCATCTGGCCCGAGGCCGTGGCCCCGTTCGACGTGGGCGTCATCAATCTGCGCCCCAATGACGAGGCGGTCTCGGCCGCCTGTGAGGACGCCACCGCCCGGCTCGAGGCGGCGGGCAAGACGGTGCTGTACGACGACCGCGATGAGCGTCCCGGCGGCAAGTTCGCCACCGCCGACCTGATCGGCCTGCCGTGGCAACTGATCATCGGGCCCAAGGGCCTGGCCGACGGGGTGGTGGAGCTGAAGCGCCGCGCCACGGGCGAACGCGAGACCCTGCCGCTGGACGCGGCCCTGCAGAAGCTGACCGCATGACCGACACGACCGCCGGGAAGCCCGCCAAGCCCGCCGGGGCGTTCAGCGCCTGGGAGCTCGGCCTGGCCCTTCGCTATCTGCGCGCCAAGCGCAAGGAGGGCGGGGTCGCCCTGATCGCCGTGATCAGTTTCATCGGCATCATGCTGGCCGTGGCCGTGCTGATCAGCGTCATGAGCATCATGTCCGGGTTCCGCACCGAGCTGCTGAACCGGATGCTATCGTTCAACGGGCACATGTATGTGCACGGTCAGGTGCTGGAGGCGCCGGACCGGGAGCAGGCGCTCGAACGCATCCGCGAAGTGCCCGGCATCGTCAGTGTCACGCCCCTGACCGAGTCTCCCGCCATGTTCACCGCCCACGGCCGCACGACTGGCGGGGTAGTTCGAGGCATCGCGCCGGAAAACCTGAACTCCATGAGCTTCGTCTATCAGAGCCTGGACGAGGAGGCCCGCGCCCGGTTCGGACAGGGCGAGTACGGCGGCGACAATATCTTGATCGGCCAGGCTTTGGCGGACCAGATGGGCCTGCGCATCGGCGATCTGATGACGCTGATCTCGCCCCAGGGCGGGGCCACGGCGTTCGGCGATCTGGGCACGTCCAAGACCTATGTGATCGGCGGCATCTTCCAGTCGGGCGCGGCGGATTATGACCGCGCCTATGTCTTCATGCCGCTGGAGCAGGCGCAGTTGTTCTTCGGCAAGGAAGGTATGTGGGACGCCATCGAGATGAAGGTGGAGGAGCCGGATCAGGTGGCTCGCTATGTCCAGCCGGTGGCCGAAGCGGCGGGGCAGGGCGCGCTGGTCAGCGACTGGCGCAACACCATGGCGGCCTTCTGGAGCGCGCTGAAGATCGAGCGCGTGGCCATGGGCATTATTCTGGGCCTCGTGGTGGCCATCGCGGCCATGAACATCATCTCGGGCATCGTCATGCTGGTGAAGAACAAGGGGCGCGACATCGCCATCCTGCGCACCATCGGGGCCAGCCCGTCGTCGATCCTTCGCATCTTCTTCATGGCCGGGGCGACCATCGGCGTGGCGGGGACGTTGGCGGGCCTCGTCCTCGGGCTTCTGTTCTGCTGGAACATCGGCGCCATCCAGAGCTTCCTCGAGTGGGTCCTGCAGGTGCAACTGTTCCCCGCGGACGTTTATATGCTGGACGGCGTGCCGGCCCTGGTCGATCCGGGCGACGTGTTCTGGGTCACGGTGTGGTCGCTGCTGATGTCCTGCCTCGCCAGCCTGCCGCCGTCATGGAACGCCTCGCGCATCGATCCGGTGGAGGCCCTTCGCTATGAGTAGCCCCGTACTGTCCCTGCGGGGCGTGACGCGCACCTATGACACCGCCCAGGGCGGTCTGCAGGTGTTGAAAGGCGTCGATCTGGACGTGTTTCCGGGCGAGGTGGTCGGTCTGATCGGGCCCTCGGGCTCGGGCAAGTCGTCGCTGCTGCACGCCGCCGGCCTGCTGGAGCGGCCCACCGACGGTCAGGTGATGATCGATGGTCAGGACGTGGGCGCCCTGCCGGAGCGGGCGCGTACGCGCATCCGTCTGGCCAAGGTGGGGTTCGTCTACCAGTTCCATCACCTGCTGCCGGAGTTCGACGCAGGCGACAACGTGGCCCTGCCCATGCGCATCAACGGCGTGTCGCACAGCGTGGCCCGGGGGCGGGCGTCAGAGCTGCTGACGGCTCTGGGGCTGGGCGAGCGGCTGACGCACCAGCCGGCGCAGCTGTCGGGCGGCGAGCAGCAGCGGGTCGCCGTGGCCCGGGCGCTGGCCAACCAGCCGCGCCTGCTGCTGGCCGATGAGCCCACAGGCAACCTGGACCCAAGCACCAGCCAGGCGGTGTTCGAATCCCTGCGCGAACTGGCCAAGACCACGGGCGTCGCCGCCCTGATCGCCACCCACAATATGGAGCTGGCCGGTCACATGGACCGGGTCTTCGCCCTGCGCGACGGCCATCTGGAAGAGCGCCCGGCCCAGAGCCAGGCCTACTGAGCCCCTACTTCTTGCCGGGCGGGACGGTGAAGGGCGAGGCGCCGACGGTGATAGGGGGCTTGGTCTTCTCCGCCTTGGGTTTGCGGATTTCCTTGGTGCTGCGTTTCTGACCCTTGGCCATGACAGGCGCTCCGGGCGCCGGCGGCCGCCGGAAGGGCGGGGAAGGGCGTTGGTGTCAGTCTACAACAGGCCTCGGCGAGTCCTGAGACAAATCTGCGGTTGACCGAAACAAAAACAGAACATAGAACATTCCCGGAACATCACTTCTGGGGATAAGGCATGACGCGTCTGGTTCGGGAATCGCTGTCTCTGGCATCGTGCGCCGGGGTTGTCTGGGTGGTCTGGCAGGTCGCTTTTCTGGTGACGTGACGCCGCCCCGACCCATGAGTTTCGGAGCAAGGCGTGGCGCACGAGGCCGGTAACGGGTTCATCCATCTTCGGGTCAAGTCGGCCTATTCGTTGCTGGAAGGCGCGATCAAGGCGGGCAAGGTCGGGCAACTGGCGGCCGGGCAGGGCATGCCCGCCGTGGGCGTCGCGGACCGCGCCAACCTGTTCGGGGCGCTGGAGTTCAGCCAGGCCGCGCGCGACGCCGGGGTGCAGCCCATCATTGCCTGCGCGTTGCCGGTGCTGGAGATCGGCGGGCGGATGAGCCAGCGCTGGGCCAAGACGCCCACGGTCGTCCTGATCGCCCAGAACGAGGCCGGCTGGCTGAACCTGTGCGCCCTGTCGTCGGCCGCATATCTGGGCTCCATGGAGCTGGCCGAGCCGGGCGTGCCGTGGTCGCTGGTGGAGCAGCACGCCGAGGGTCTGATCCTGCTGTCGGGCGGGCCGGACGGGCCGGTGGACTGCCTGTTCGCGGGGGGCAAGACCGCCGAGGCGCGGGCGGCGCTGGACACCATGAAGGCGGCCTTCGGCGATCGCTTCTATGTGGAGCTGCAGCGCCACGGCCTGGACGCCGAGAAGGCCGCCGAGCCGGGACTGGTGCGCTGGGCCTATGACAGCGACGTGCCGTTGGTCGCCACCAATGACGTCCATTACGCCGAGGCGCGGCAGGCCAAGTCCCACGACGCCCTGATGTGCATCGCCGACGGGGCCTTCATCGGCCAGGACGACCGCCGCCGGGTCACGGGCCAGCACTGGTTCAAGTCCGCCGCCGACATGCGCGCCCTGTTCGCCGACCTGCCCGAGGCCTGCGACAACACCATCGAGATCGCCCGCCGCTGCGCCTTTCTGGTGCAGACCCGCGCGCCGATCCTGCCGCGGTTCGACACCGGCGCGGGCCGTAACGAGGCCGACGAACTGATGCACCAGGCCCGCGAGGGCCTGAAGGCGCGGCTGGACGGCCTGACCCTGTCGGCGCCGGAGGAGGACTACTGGAAGCGGCTGGAGTGGGAGGTGTCCATCATCCAGCAGATGGGCTTCCCCGGCTACTTCCTGATCGTGTCGGACTTCATCAAATGGGCAAAGGCGCACGGGATTCCCGTGGGACCGGGCCGGGGCTCGGGCGCCGGTTCGCTGGTGGCCTGGTCCCTGACCATCACCGATCTGGACCCCATGCGGTTCGGCCTGCTGTTCGAGCGATTCCTGAACCCCGAACGGGTGTCCATGCCCGACTTCGACATCGACTTCTGTCAGGAGCGGCGCGAGGAGGTCATCACCTACGTCCAGCAGCATTACGGCGCGGACCGGGTGGCCCAGATCATCACCTTCGGCACCTTGCAGGCGCGGGCCGTGCTGCGCGACGTGGGCCGGGTGCTGCAGATGCCGCTGGGACAGGTGGACCGCCTCGCCAAGATGGTCCCGGCCAACCCCGCCAATCCGGTGACCCTGGCCCAGGCCATCGAGATCGAGCCACGCCTGAAGGAGGCCCGCGCCGCCGAGGCCTCGGTGCGCCACCTGCTGGACACGGCGCTGGAGCTGGAAGGCCTGTACCGCAACGCCTCGACCCACGCGGCGGGCGTGGTGATCGGCGACCGGCCGCTGACCGAACTGGTGCCGCTGTATCAGGATCCGCGTTCGGACATCCCGGCCACCCAGTTCAACATGAAGTGGGTGGAGCCGGCGGGGCTGGTGAAGTTCGACTTCCTGGGCCTGAAGACCCTGACGGTGCTGGACCGGGCGCGGGGGTATCTGGAACGGCGCGGGGCGGCGCCGGAATGGAGCCGCCTGCCGCTGGACGACGCGCGCACCTATGAGCTGATGGCCTCGGGCCAGACCGTCGGGGTGTTCCAGCTGGAATCCCAGGGCATGCGCGACACCCTGCGCAAGATGCGCTGCGGCTCAATCGAGGAGATCACCGCCCTGATCTCGCTGTATCGGCCGGGCCCGATGGAGATGATCGACACCTATATCGACCGCAAGTTCGGGCGGGCCGAGGTGGACTATCTGCATCCCAGCCTGACCGAG
Source organism: Brevundimonas sp. (assembly GCF_047617075.1). Lineage (GTDB taxonomy): Bacteria > Pseudomonadota > Alphaproteobacteria > Caulobacterales > Caulobacteraceae > Brevundimonas. The sequence goes on along the minus strand of NZ_JBLGCI010000004.1, from coordinate 45,371 downwards.
GTTCTGACCGAGACCTACGGCGTCATCATCTATCAGGAACAGGTGATGAAGATCGCCCAGATCCTGGCCGGCTACAGCCTGGGCGAGGCCGACCTGCTGCGTCGCGCCATGGGCAAGAAGAAGAAAGAGGAGATGGACTTCCAGCGGGCGCGCTTCACCAAGGGCGCGTCGGAAAAGGGGGTCCCGGAGGAACAGTCGGGCGGCATCTTCGATCTTGTGGCCAAGTTCGCCGGGTACGGCTTCAACAAGTCACACGCCGCCGCCTATGCGATGATCTCGTTCCAGACCGGCTGGCTGAAGGCCAACCATCCGGTGGAATTCTTCGCCGCGTCCATGAGCCTGGATATCTCGAACACTGACAAGCTGGCGGTGTTCTATCAGGATGCGCGGCGGTTCGAGGTGCCGATCCGCTCGCCGGACATCAACGCCTCCTCGGCCGATTTCGACGTGGCCTTCGACGATGAGGGCAAGGGGGCGGTGCTCTATGCGCTGGGCGCCATCCGCAATGTGGGGCTGGAGGCCATGCGCCACGTCCAGGCCGTGCGGGAAGAGGGCGGGCCGTTCGCGGATATCTTCGACTTCCTGGAGCGGGTCGATCCGCGCAGCGTCAACAAGCGGGCGCTGGAAAACCTGGCCCGGTCGGGCGCTTTCGACAGCATCCATCCGAACCGGCGTCAGCTGTTCGAGCAGGCCGACAAGCTGATGGCCTATTGCCAGAGCGTAGCGGCCGAGCGCGCCTCGTCGCAGGTAAGCCTGTTCGGCGGCGATCAGGCCGGCGCGGCGCGGCCGCGTCTGACGCCCGTGGAGCCCTGGGTCGGGCCTGAGCGACTGGACGAGGAACTGTCGGCTGTCGGCTTCTATCTGTCCGGGCACCCGCTGGAAGACATGGCCGAGGTGCTGAAGCGCAGGAAGCGCGTGACCTTCGTGGCCGAGGCCCTGGGTCTGGCCGAGGCCGGGCACGAGGCGTTCAACATGGCCGGCGTGGTGCGCCGTCGTCAGGAGCGGGCCAGCGCGCGGACCGGCGAGAAATTCGCCTTCGTCACCTTCTCGGACCCCACCGGCGAGTTCGAATGCCTGTTCCCGCCCGAGCAACTTCGCAACTGCCGCGAGGTGCTGGAGCCCGGCGCGGCGGTTCTGGTGCGGGTGCGAGCCAAGGCGGCGGACGGGGAGGTGCGCTTCTTCGGCGATTCCGCCAGCCCCATCGACACGGCGGTGGAGCAGGCGGCCGTGGGCCTGCGCATCCACGTGTCGCCGCGCGCGGCCGAGCTTGACGCCCTGCGCTCAAGGCTGGACCGCGCGGCCAGCGAGCGGGGCGGGGAGGTGGTGCTGGTCGCTTCTCTGGAGGGCCGCACAGAGGTGGATATGAAGCTGCCCGGCCGCTACCGGCTGGACGCGTCCCTGCGCGGGGCGCTGAAGTCCGCGCCGGGCGTGGTGATGCTGGAGGATGCGTGAGGCGGCGCAAGCGCGTTAGCTAATGCGTCATTCCCGGGCTTGTCCCGGGAATCCAGACACGCGGAACGTCAAAGGTCACCCCGACCCGTCCGAGCCTATGGATCGCCGGGACGAGCCCGGCGATGACGAGTTTCAGACTTGGCAGCCCTCAGTGATACCGCCGCATGAGGCCGACCAGCTTGCCCTGCACCTCGACCTGGTCGGGCCCGAAGATTCGCGTTTCGTAGGCGCGGTTGGCGGGCTCCAGAGCGATGGAGGCGCCCTTCCTTCTCAGGCGCTTGAGGGTGGCTTCCTCGCCTTCCACCAGAGCCACGACGATCTCGCCGGAGCTGGCCGTGTCGACGCGCTTGATGACCACCATGTCGCCGTCGAGGATGCCGGCCTCGATCATGGAGTCGCCCTCGATCTCAAGCACGTAATGCTCGCCCGCGCCCAGCATGCTCTCGGGCACAATAAGGCGGTCGCGCTCGTGCTGGATGGCGGCGATGGGCGTGCCGGCGGCGATCTTGCCCAGCAGGGGCAGTTCGCGGGTGTCGTTGGCGGGTTCGGGCGAAGCCGCGGGCCGACCGCCCTCGATGACGCCCGGCTTGAACCCGGCCTGACCGCGCGGCGCGCCCGCCGTGGCCTGGTCCGGCAGTTTCAGCACCTCGAGCGCCCGCGCCCGGTGCGCCAGACGACGAATGAAGCCCCGTTCCTCCAAGGCCGTGATCAGGCGGTGGATGCCGGACTTGGACGCCAGATCCAGCGCCTCCTTCATCTCGTCGAAGGAGGGCGAGACGCCCGTCTCCTTGATGCGTTCATGAATGAACATCAGGAGTTCGTGCTGCTTGCGCGTGAGCATCGGCCATCTTCCCCGCAGGCCGCCTCCGGAATCACTCCGGGAACAAGCCGTGAACTGATGTCGATGTTCTGTAAGTGTTCTTCGTTAATGTCAACTTACCGACAGCAACGCTTTCGTCGCCGCCGTCACGTCGTCCTGCCGCATGAGGCTTTCGCCCACCAGGATCGCGCGCGCCCGGGCATCGGCCACGCGGGCCACGTCGGCGGGCGTGAAGATGCCGCTTTCGGCCACCAGAAGGGCGTTGGACGGGCGCAGCAAGGCCAGACGTTCGGTCGTGGCCAGATCGACCTCGAAGGTGCGCAGCGACCGGTTGTTGATCCCCACCAGATCGGCTTTCAGGGCGCAGGCGCGGGCCATTTCCTCTTCGTCGTGGGTCTCGACCAGGGCGTCCATGCCGAATCGCGCCGCCTCGGCCATCAGCTCGGCGGCCAGGCCGTCGTCGATCATGGCGAGGATGACGAGGATGCAGTCGGCGCCCAGCGCGCGGCTTTCGGCCACCTGCCACGGGTCGACCAGAAAGTCCTTGCGGAGACAGGGCAGGGCGGTCGCCTCGCGGGCGGCGGCCAGATAGGCGTCGTCGCCCTGGAAACTGGGGCCGTCGGTCAGCACGGACAGGCAGGCCGCGCCGCCGGCTTCATACGCCTTGGCCAGCGCAGGCGGGTCGAAGTCGGGACGGATCAGGCCCTTGGACGGGCTGGCCTTCTTGATCTCGGCGATCAGGGCCGGACGGTCCGGCGCAGCCTTGTCTTCCAGCGCCTGTCGAAAACCGCGCGGCGGCGAGGCGACGGCGGCCAGCGCCTCGATGTCGGTTTGCGAGCGGGCGGCCTTGCGCGCCGCCACGTCCTGACGCTTGTAGGCGGCGATGCGGCTCAGAACGTCTGTCACGCGGCGGCCTCTTCCTCATTGGTGATACGCACAAGCGCGTCCAGCGCGGCGCGGGCGCGTCCGTCATCGATGGCGGCGGCGGCCAGAGCGGCGCCCTGCGCCAGATCATCGGCCCCGTCGCTGACCACCAGGGCGGCGGCGGCGTTCAGCAGCACGATGTCGCGATAGGGACCGGCGGCGCCGTCCAGCAGGGCGTTGAGGGCGCGGGCGTTATGCGCGCCGTCGCCGCCCATGAGGTCGCCCATGGCCGCCTCGGCCAAACCGGCGTCGGCGGCGGTGACGGTGAAGCGGCGCACGGCGCCGTCGCGCCATTCCGCGATCTCGGTGGCGCCCGTGGTGGTCAGCTCGTCCAGACCCTGACCGTGGACGGTCCATGCCCGCACGGCGCCCAGACGCCCCAGCACCTCGGCCAGCGGCTCCAGCAGGCGCGGATCATAGACGCCCATGACCTGACGCTTTGCATTCGCTGGATTGGAAAGCGGGCCCAATAGGTTGAAAACCGTACGGAATCCGATATCGGCGCGGACCGGGCCCACATGCTTCATGGCGCTGTGGTGGGCGGGCGCGAACAGGAAGGCGATGCCGGCCTCGTCAAGCGCGCGGCGCTGCTGGGCGGGACTGGCCGCCAGGTTCACGCCCAGCGCGGCCAGCACGTCAGACGACCCGGATTTCGAGCTGACCGCCCGGTTGCCGTGCTTGGCCACCTTCAGGCCCGCGCCCGCCAGCACAAGGGCCGAGGCGGTGGAGATGTTGAAGGTGTGCAGGCCCGAGCCGCCGGTGCCGCAGGTGTCGATCACCTCATAGGGCAGGTCCAGCTTCAGCGCCGCGGCGCGCATTTCGGTGGCGAAGGCGGCGATCTCCTCCACCGTCTCGCCGCGCAGGCGCAGGGCGGTGACGGCGGCGGCCATCTGGGCCGGGGTCGGCTCGCCGCGCAGGCAGGCGGCGAAGAAGGCCCGCGCCTCGTTGGCGGTCAGGGCGCGGCCGTCGGCCAGCTTTGACAGGATGGGCTTGAAGGCGTCGGACATGGCTCAGGCGGCGGCCAGACGGCGCACGCCGGCGAGGTCGAGGAAGTTGGCCAGCAGGTCGTGGCCGCGCTCTGTGGCGATGGACTCGGGGTGGAACTGGACCCCGTGGATCGGGCGGGTGCGGTGCGCGAGCCCCATGATCTCGCCGTCCGCCGTCCAGGCGGTGACCTCCAGCACGTCGGGCAGGCTTTCGCGCTCCACGGCCAGGCTGTGATAGCGGGTGGCGGTGAAGGGATCGGGCAGCCCCCGGAACACGCTTTTGCCCTCATGGCGGATGGGCGAGGTCTTGCCGTGCATCAGCGCCTTGGCCCGGATCACCTTGCCGCCGAAGGCCTGACCCATGGCCTGATAACCCAGGCAGACGCCGAAGATGGGCAGGCTTTCGGGGGCTTTCGCCAGCACGTCCAGACAGATGCCCGCCTGATCCGGCGCACAGGGGCCGGGGGACAGCAGCACCGCATCGGGGTTCAGCGCCAGCGCCTCGTCGGCGCTCAGGTCGTCATTGCGGATGACGTGCGTGGGCGCGCCCAGTTCCGCCAGATAGTGGACCAGGTTGTAGGTGAAGCTGTCGTAGTTATCGATGACGAGGATCATGATCTGGCTGTTCTAGGCGGCGCAGCCTGTGTCGCCAAGGACAATGCGTCTGTCCCGGAAAGGGAAAGCTAACGGGTGGGGCCTAACCTCTGCGGGCAACAAGCGGAGAGGGGCCATGACCGAGGCCGACGCCATCGAACGTGCGCGAGAATTGCTGGGACCGCCTACGGTCCGTGATCCGGCCATGGGCGCGCTGGGCGCGGCCCTGCTGGCGGCGGTGTCCGCCCTCATGATGGCCGGCGCAGTGATCGTGGGGCCGGGGTTCGAGGTGGATCGGTCGTCGGCGGATGCGATGCGCGGTTTCGACTGAGGTCTGGCCCGGCGCTTGCTGCACACGCGTCATGCGCACCATTCTGACACTCTCCGCTTTCGTCGTCCTGGCCGCCGCCTGCGCGCCGAGACCGCAGCCCTATCCGGTCGCCGAGGCGCCGTATCTGCTTCACGTGCCCGCGCCAGGGACCGATTACCGCTATCGCAGCGGGTCGCAGGGCTTCGGCCGCACCGGGCCGGTGTATGCGCCGGGACCGGCTTACGGCCCTTATGGACCGGGCCCCGGCTATGGGTACGGCGAAGGATACCAGGGGCCGCCGCCCTATGGTCCGCCCCCGGGCTATCGCGAATACGGCTATGGGTACGAGGCCTATGAGGGTCCGCACGTCCGCCGGTATTCAGACGGCTATTCCTGGGGCGATCGCCGCCATTCGGTCCGCGGCGGCTCCAGCTATGAGAGCCGCGAGATGATGACGGAGGAGCGCTATTTCGAAGGCGGAGCCATCGTGGAGCGCGAAGCGACGCGCGAACCGCATCGGTACGAACCCGCCCCTTATCGAGACACGTCTGGATACCAGTCCTATCCCGGTCCTTACGCCGAATCGTCGCGGTTCGAGTCGCCCCGGGCAGAGCCTTCGCCGTACGCCCGGCGGCCCTATCCCGACGCGGGGCCCGAGCCGTTCTATTGATCAGCCGAAGCGCCAGGCTTCCTCGGCGGCGGCCTTGAGGGCGCGGGACTTGTGCAGGGTCTCTTCGTACTCGGCCTTCGGGTCGCTGTCGGCGACCACGCCGGCGCCGGCCTGAACGTGCATCACGCCGTCCTTGAACAGGGCGGTGCGCAGGACGATGCAGGCGTCGATCTCGCCGCCTGACGAGATATAGCCTGCCGCACCCGCATAGCCGACGCCGCGCTTGACCGTCTCCAGCTCGTCGATGATCTCCATGGCCCGCACCTTGGGCGCGCCCGACAAGGTGCCGGCGGGCAGGGCGGCCAGCAGGATGTCCACCGGATGCAGGTCCGGCCGCGCCTTGCCCGTGACGTTGGAGACCAGATGCATGACGTGGCTGTAGCGCTCCACGAAGAAGCTCTTCGTGACCTTGACCGAGGCCGGCTCGGCCACCCGGCCCACGTCGTTGCGGCCCAGATCCACCAGCATCAGATGCTCGGCCAGTTCCTTGGGATCGGCCAGAAGTTCGGCCTCCAGCGCTTGATCCTCTTCCGGCGTCCTGCCGCGCGGGCGGGTGCCGGCAAGGGGGCGGATCGTCAGTTCGCCGTCGCGCAGGCGCACCAGAATCTCGGGGCTGGAGCCCGCCAGCTGGAAGTCGCCGAAGTTCATGTGGAACAGGAAGGGCGACGGGTTGGTGCGGCGCAAGGAACGGTAGAAGGCGAAGGAATCCCGGGCGAACGGCGCGCTGAAGCGCTGGCTGGGCACCACCTGAAAGATGTCGCCGGCGGCGATGTAGTCCTTGGCTCGGCCGACGATGGCGCCGAAGCTCTCCTCGGTTTCAGAGCCCTCGAAGACAACGGGATCGGGCGCGCCGGGTGCAGGGCGCGGCGTGGGCTGGTTCAGACGCTCGACCACGGCGTCCAGGCGGGCCACGGCGGCGGCGTAGGCGGTCTCCGCGTCGCCGCCGTCCTGCCAGGCGGGGGTGGCCAGGATGATCTCCTGGGCCACGCCGTCGAAGATAGCGACGATGGATGGGCGCGTCAGGACGGCGTCGGGCAGGTCCAGCGGGTCGGGATTGGCCTCGCCGATGGGCTCGAACAGGCGCACCAGATCATAGCCGAACACGCCGAACACGCCGGCGGCCATGGGCGGCAGGCCATCGGGCAGGGCGATGCGGGCGTCGTCGACCAAACGCTTCATGGAGGCGACCGCGCCGTCGGGCTCGGCCGTGAAGCGGTCCGCCGCGATGTCGTCGCCGCGCGCGACCTCGGCCTTGTCGCCCCGGCAACGCCAGACCAGATCCGGCGCCAGCGTCAGGATCGAATAACGCCCGCGCCAGGCGCCGCCCTCGACCGATTCGAACAGGAAGGCGTAGGGCTCGCCCTGTCCCAGCTTGAGGCAGGCCGAGACGGGCGTCTCGAGATCGTCGATCAAGCGGCGGAAAACCACCTGCGCGCTGCCGTCCGCCCAGCCGCGCGCGAAGTCCTCCGGACAGGGCGAAGCGGCCTCGCGACTCATTCTTCTTCGGCGGCGGGCGCAGCGGGCGCCTGGTCGGGGTCGATGCCCAGAGCGACGAGGGCGCGGTCAGGCCAGGTCCGGACGTTCACCCGTCCGGCGGCGGCGGCCCGGGCGTCGTTCCCCAGCGCCTCGGCCGCCTGCATGCTCATCTGCGGGCGGATCTGCTCGGCTTGCGGAGCGGCCAGGGCCGGAACCGGAGCGCGGATACGGTCGACGCGGCCGACCACGAAGCTCTGACCGTCCTGCGGACCGCTGAACACCTGTTCGGCGCCCTGGCCGAACAGGCCGCGCAGGACGCCCTGACCGACTTCGTTCTGGGTTTCCTCGTCCTGCTGCACGCCGGTGCGGGCGACCAGGGTGGCGTTCACAGAGGCGGCGACATCGGCGATGGCTTCGCCGCCGCGCACCCGGCCGGCCAGCTGGTCGGCGAGGGCGGCCAGACGGCGCGCGTTCTCCCGCTGCAGCCAGTTCTGGGTCAGAGGCTCGCGGACCTCGTCAAGCGACGGCATGGCGGCGGGCGTGATCTCGTTGACGCGAACCACGAAATACTGGCCCTGGCCGGCGTCGATGACGTCGCTTTCGCCACCTTCTTCCTGGGCGTAGGCGCTGCGCAGCACCGGCTCGGGGGCGTTCAGGGGCTGGCCGTTCGGCAGGCGACCGTCCTCGGTGAAGGGCGGCAGATCGATAATCCGGGCGCCGGCGGTCTCGACCGCATCGGCCAGGGAGGCGCCGTCCTGACGGGCCTGCTCATAGGCTTCTACGGCGTCATAGGTCTGGCCCCGCGCGGCCTCCTCGCGCAGTTCCTGGACGATCCCTTCCCGGGCCGACTCCAGTGTCGCGGCCTGACCGGCCGTGACCGAATCGACCACGATCACCGTCTGACCCAGGCCGCTCTGGACCGGGCCGACGATCGCGCCTTCCTCGGCGCCGAAAGCGGCGGCGGCGATGGCCGGGTCGGTGACGGCGGACCGGGCGCGGTTCTCATATTCCACCGGCTGCACGTCATTGGCTTCGGCCACGGCGGCAGGCGACTGGCCGCCGCGCAGGGCCTGGGCCATGGCCGCGGCGGTTTCCGCGTCGCCGGCGGTCAGAGTCGTGAAGGTGCGCGTCTCGGCCTGGGACAGGGACTCCCGGCGGAACTCGAAGCGTTCCTGAATTTGCTCCTCGGTGATCGCCGGAAGGTCAGCTTCGGAGGCCGGGGTGAACACAACCAGCGAGATGGTCCGGAACTCGGGACGGCGCAGTTGCTCGGCGTTCTCGTTGAGGAAAGCGGTGAGCTGTTCTTCGGTCGGGGCTTCCGCCTCGCCGGCCATGGCTTGCGTGACGACGAACCAGCTGCCGTCGCGGGTGTGCAGCGACTGACCGGCCAGCACCGCGCCGTAGATGCGCGGCAGGCGCAGGCCGGCGTACATGGCGGCGCCGTAGTGGTTGGCGGCCAGCTGGTCGCGGATCTCTTCCTCGAAATCCGCCTGGGTGACGTTCTGCTCGGCCAGGGCGGCGGCGTACTGGTCCGGATCGAACTGGCCGGTAACCTGATTGAAGAACACCGGGAACTCACGGATCTGGGCGGCGATCAGCTCGGCGCCGGGGCGCAGGCCAGCGCGCCAGGCCCAGGCCAGGAAGCCCTCGGTCTCGGCCAGACCTTCCAGAACCTGCACATGGCCGCCCTGGGCCACCACCTCTTCCATCGTGATGTTCTGACCCGACTGTTCGCGGAACTCCGCTATGCGTCCATCAACGACGCGGCGAAACTCGATCTGGCTGATTTCCCGGCTTCCAGCCTTGACGACCGGGCCGTTCAGATTGCCGCCGCTGAAAAGGTCCGTCATTCCGCCAACGATGATGAAGCTGATGGCGATCAGACCCACGATGATCGGGGCGACCCAGGACTTCGAGAGCTTGCGGAACGAGGAGATCATGCGGCGGGCCTTGGATCACGAAGCGCAAGAGTGCGCAGACTGGCCGTATAGGGGAGGGGGCGGCGGTCCCGCAAGCGGGCAGCCCCTTGGCTTGGCCTTATGGCCCGCCTAAACAGCCGTCATGACCGAAATGCGACGGCTGATCGCCGGAAACTGGAAGATGAACGGGGTCGGATCGGCCCTGACCGAGGCGGAAGCTTTGGCCGAGGCGCTGAAGGCCGGCCCCGCCGCCATGCGCGTGGCCCTGTGCCCGCCCGCGACCCTGATCGAGCGTCTGGCCCGAACAGTTGAAGGCTCGGCCGTCGAGGTTGGCGGGCAGGACTGCCGGGCGGAAGCCTCCGGCGCCTTCACCGGCGACGTAGCGGCCGCAATGCTGGCGGATGCGGGCGCGGGCCTGGTGATTCTGGGCCACTCCGAGCGGCGGTCGTTTCACGGAGAAACCGACGCCGATGTGGCGGCCAAGGTGGGGGCGGCGCTGGCGGCCGGTCTGGAGCCCATCGTCTGCGTCGGCGAGACGCTGGAGCAGCGCGAGGCCGGGCAGGCGGTGACCGTCGTTCAGGCGCAAGTCGCAGGCTCGCTGCCTGACGCCCTGATCGGCAAGGCGTTCGCCGTGGCCTACGAGCCGGTCTGGGCCATCGGCACAGGGCTTACGCCGACGGTCGAGCAGATCGAGGAAGTCCACCGGGCGGTGCGGGCGGCGATGGTGGAGCGATTGGGCGAAACGGCGCGCAAAGCCCCGATCCTGTACGGCGGGTCGGTCAAGCCGTCGAACGCCGCCGAGATCCTCAACACGCCCGAAGTGGGCGGGGCGCTGGTGGGCGGGGCTTCCCTGAAGGCCGCGGACTTCCTGGGCATCATCCGGGCGGCTTGACGGGTCAGGCGGATTTCTCCGCCGCCTTCGCCGCATTCCACAGGGCGTCCATTTCGGCCAGGTCCGACTGGTCCGGCGTGCGGCCGTCCTTCGCCAGTTCGGCCTCGATGAACCCGAAACGGCGGATGAATTTGGCGTTGGCGCCGCGCAGGGCGTCCTCAGGCTCCACCTCCAGCTTGCGCGCCAGGTTGGCCACTACGAACAGCAGGTCGCCCATCTCCTCGCGGGCCTTGTCCAGATCGCCCGCTGCGATCTCGGCGCGCAGTTCGGCCACTTCCTCGTGCAGCTTGTCGAACACCTCGTCGGTGGAGGGCCAGTCGAAGCCGACGCGGCCGGCGCGCTTGGTCAGCTTGGCGGCCCGGGCCAGCGCGGGCAGGCCCACAGGCACGTCGTCCAGCACCCCGTGCTGGGCCTTGGCCACGCGCTCCCCGGCCTTGATGTCCTCCCAGCGCGCCTTCTGGGAGGCCGCGTCGGTTCTGGCCGCCTCGTCGCCGAAGACGTGGGGATGGCGACGCTCCAGCTTGTCGGCCATGGCGACGGCCACATCATCGAAGGCGAACAGGCCCTGCTCCTCGGCCATGCGGGCATGGAACACCACCTGGAACAGAAGGTCGCCCAGTTCGCCCTTCAGGTCATCCAGATCGCCGCGCTCGATGGCGTCGGCCACCTCATAGGCTTCCTCGATGGTGTAGGGCGCGATGGTGGCGAAGGTCTGGGCCACATCCCACGGGCAACCGCCGTCGGGATCGCGCAGGCGCTCCATGATCTGGATCAGGCGGTCGATGGGGCGGGGTTCGGTCATGGCGGGGGCTTATCGTGCTGCGCCCGCCGCATCCAGAGCCGCGCGGATATCGGCGTGGCGCGTCTGGGTCAGGGGATAGCGGTAGAGCGCCCATGCGCCGACCATCAGGCAGAGGGCCGGCAGACCGGCGAACATGACCTGCAGCCACATCAGGGCGGCGGGGCTGTTATTTTCCACCAGCGCCGGATTGAAGCCAGCGAACTGCAGCCCGGTGAAGGTCAGCACCGACACCGCATAGCCCAGCTTGGAGGTTGCGGTCAGGATCGAGAACAGCAGGCCGGTGCGGTCCGCGCCCTGCTCGAGCCGCACCTGGTCGGCCACGTCGGCCATCATGGCCCGCAGCAAAAGGTCGCCCGAGGCGAAGGCCAGGCCCACCAGCGCCACCATGATCGCCGCCATGATCATCGGCGAGACCCCGAGCGCGCCCGCAAGGACCGGCGCGCCGAAGCTGGCGAGCAGCAGTGTCACGGCGAAATAGACGCAGGCCAGGATCAGGGCGGCGTGCTTGCCCAGCCGCACCGCCAGCGCGCTCCACACGGGGGCGCCGATCAGGCCGGCGACGAAATAGACCAGCAGCAGGATGGAGGTCTGGGCCCGCTCGAAGCCCTGCACAGCCTCAAAGAAATAGAAGAACAGCGCGCCGACGACGCCCCGCGCGATGCCCAGCATCAAATCGGCGCCCAGCAGCCGCTGCATCACGGGCAGCTTGAAGAGTGACAGATAGGCGAAACGAGACGCCTTGTCGGATGGCGGGCCGGGGGGCGGTTCCGGCGTGAAGGCGAAGGTGATGGCCAGGGTCACGGGCAGGGCGATGACGATGAACCATCCCTGCCAGCGCACGGCGGCGGCGTAATCGCCCCATCCCATGGACTGGACCAGAACCGGGATCAGCAGCACGGTCAGCACGCCGACGATATTGGCGGTCTGCCACCAGCCGTAGATGCGCGACCGCTGGTCGTAGTCGGACGACAGGGCGGACGCCCAGCTGATCTGGGACAGGATGCTGACCGAGAAACCCAGCGACATGACGATCAGCCACAGGGCCAGATAGGCAGGACCAGCGCCCGGCCCCACCATGAACAGCATGGCCACCGCCAGCATCAGCACCGGCGCGGCCAGGCCCATCCACAGACGATAGCGACCGAAACGGCTGTGAGTGCGGTCGATGACCATGCCCAGCGCCGGATCCACGAAAATGTCGGCCATGCGGATCACCAGAAAGATGATGCCCACGAGCGCCAGATCGACGCCCACATGGCTGGCGTAGAACTCGGGCAAGGTCACATAGACCGGCAGGCCCAGCGCCGCGTAGGGCAGGCAGGCGGCGGAGAAGGCGGCCAGGACGCCATTGCTGCGGCGGGGGGCGGCTGTGGCCGATGAACCGGCGGGCGCGGCGGCGGGCTGGGGCATGGATGACGCCTGAGACGGCCGCTGAGTCGCGGTCTGCGGCATCTGACCGCCGCCGATGCATATGAGCAAGCGGCTTGCGGGTCGGCGCGGGCTGATCGAATGTGACGCCATGATCGTTTCACGCCTGATCTTGACCCTGTTTATGGCCCTCGCAATGGCCACGGCGGCCCGCGCCCAGGCGCCGGACGATCCCTGCTGGAGCCAACTGGACGCGTACAGCGACGCGGCTGTGGTCAACGGGCAGTCGGTGCTGAGTCTGGAATGGACGCCCTTCGCCGCCGTGGAGACGGGGTGGGAGACCTATTCGCCGCTGATCCAGCAGGAGCTGTCGACGGCGTGCTCGCCCGGTTCGCCCGGTTTTGCGGCGGCCCTGGCGGCGTTCCAGACCCGCTATGACCTGATCCCGACCGGGGTGTTCGACGCCGAGACATTCCAGGTGTTCAAGGGCGTGTGGCAGGAGCGGCGGCCGTTCGTCATGGCGCGGGTGGCGGGGGAATGTCCCGAACCGCAGCCCATCAACACCTGGGCCTATCTGCTGCCGGAGGAGGAGCACGCCGACCGCATCACCCGCATGCTGCGCCGGGACGTGCTGGAGGCCTACCGCCGCATGGCCGCCGCCGCCCGAGCCGAGGTTCCCGAGATAGCCGCCAACCCGGAACTGCTGCAGATCTTCTCGGGCCTGCGCGATCCGGCCGCCGACGCCGCTCGCTGCGCCGCCGAAGGCAACTGCGACGGCCTGCGCCGGGCGGTCTGTTCGCCGCACCGGACCGGGACGGCCATCGACATCTATGTGGGCCACGCCTTCGGCTATGGCGTGGACTCCACCGACGCCTACAACCGTCTGCAACAAAGCCGGGGGCCGACCTATCGCTGGCTGGTGGCCAACGCCCGCCGTTTCGGCTTCGTGCCCTATGTCTATGAGCCCTGGCATTGGGAATGGGTGGGGCCTTGATCCGTCGCCTGACCGCGGGCGAGCTGGCGCTGGCCTTTGAGGTGTTCGGCGACGCCCTTGCGATGGACGGGATCCGCATCGTCAGTTCGCCCTTGTCCCGCGCGTTCGTGCCCGGCCGCTGGTTCGGGCGGGACCTGATCGTCTGGCCGGGCCGGAGCCTGCCGGCCAATATCGCCGCCGCGCCGGTGAAGATCCAGGCCACCTTCATCCACGAGCTGGTTCACGTGTGGCAGGCGCAGCAGGGTGTGAACCTGCTGCTGGCCAAGCTGAAAGCGGGTGACGACCGCGCCGCCTACGCCTATCCGCTCGAGCATTGTGCATGGGACGGCCTGAACATCGAGCAGCAGGCCTCCGCCGTGGAGCACGCGTTTCGGCTGAGTCGTGGGCAGGCGGCGCCGGCGCGGGCCGCCTTTTATCGTGCCGTGGTGCCGTTTCCGGCGTGTGGCATGGGCGCCGGCGACCGTTTGCGAGCCTGAGGCATCTTTTCTGGCCGCGATGGGTTGAATCGATGGACGGCAGCGCCCAGATCGGCAACTGGACCGGTTGCAGTATCGGGCCGCGATCATTCCAGACAGGGAGCTCCCCACATGCCCAAGATTCTCGTGCTCTATCACTCCACCTACGGCCACGTTGAAGCCATGGCCGAAGCCATCGCCGAAGGCGCGCGGCAGGTGGACGGCGCCCAGGTGGATATCAAGCGCGTCCCCGAGTTGGTGCCCGAGGAACTGGCGAAGAAGTCCGGTTACAAGCTGGATCAGGCCGCGCCCATCGCCAAGATCGACGAGCTGAGCGACTACGACGCCATCATCATCGGCGCGGGCACCCGCTTCGGTACGGCCGCATCGCAACTGCGCAATTTCCTCGACCAGACCGGCGGGCTGTGGGCCAGCGGCGCCTTTGCGGGCAAGGTGGGCTCGGCCTTCACCTCCACCGCCTCCCAGCACGGCGGCCAGGAAACCACCCTGATCGGCATGATCCAGACCCTGCTGCACCACGGCATGGTGGTGGCGGGCCTGCCCTACGCCTGGCAGGGCCAGCTGCGCATCGACGAAGTGACCGGCGGCAGCCCCTACGGCGCCACCACCATCACCGGCGGCGACGGATCGCGCATGCCCAGCGACAATGAGCTGGAAGGCGCCCGCTGGCAGGGACGCTACGTGGCCGAGACGGCGAAAAAGCTGCACGGCTGACGGCCATGGTCGCAGCCGGGGAAGAGGGTCAGCCGGCCTTCTTCCTCGGCGCGGCCTTCTTCGTCGGCGCCTTTTTCGCGGGCGACGCCGAGCCCTTGAGGCTCTTCTTCAGCGCCTCCATCAGATCGACGACGTTGCTCTCCTCCAGCTCGGGCGAGGCGACCAGCTTCTTGCCCTTGGTCTTGGCCTTGATCATCTCGCGCAGGGCGTCGTCATAGCCGTCCTTGAACTCGGCCGGATCGAAGTCCGCTTCCTTCTGGCCGATGATCTTGTGGGCGATCTCGATCATGTCCTTGTCGGCTTTCACCGTCGGGATGTCGTCGAAGAAGTCGCCCGCGTCGCGCACCTCGTCCTGGGCGCGCAGCGTGTAGGCGATGATGCCCTTGTCGCGAACCTCCAGCGCCACCTGACGCTCCTTGCCTCGCAGCACCAGACAGCCCAGGGCCACCTTGCCCGCCTTCTTCATGGCCTCGCGAATGACCGAGAACGCCTCGGCCCCGTCCTTGTCCGGTACCATGTAATGGGGCGTGTCCCAGTACAGCCGGTCGATGTCCTTCTCGTCCACGAAGCGGTCGATGCTGATGGCCTTGGTGCTCTCCAGCTTGACCTTGTCGAAGTCGGCGTCGTCGAAAAGGACGTACTCGTCCTTCTTGACCTCATAGCCCCGCACCAGATCGGACCGCTCGACCGGGCCGGTGTCCGGATCGGTGGGCACCATGCGGATGCGGTTGTTGGTCTCGGGATTGATCAGGTGAAAGCGCACGTCATTGGCCGACGTCGTCGCCGTGAATAGCGACACCGGACAGCTGACCAGCGACAGCTTCAGGCGACCTTGCCAGGTGGGTCTCGCAACCATGTCATTCCCCTTCGTGTGGCGACAGAACGAATCACGGGGCTGACGGTTCAGAGCGCACGGAAAAGCCCCGCCGCATCGCTGCGACGGGGCCGTTCCGGTTTGGCAGGCCTTAGTTGAACAGACCCGCGATGACCGCGCCGATCAGGCCGGTGGCCACGGCGGTCAGGACCACGTCGTTGTCCACGCGCCGGTACTCATAGCCGTAAGGCGGGGCCTGGAGGCCATAGCGGCGGTGGTCCACCGCATAGCGGCTGTGGCGATAGGCCGGGGGCAGGGTGTAGCCGGGCTGCCACTGGCGATACTGATAGCCATAGGGCCGCTGGTAGGCGCCGGCGTTGAAGCGCTGCTGGGCGCGGATGCGCTGATTCATCAACCGCTGATGCTGGCGCAGGGCCTGCTGGTGCTGGCGCTGCATCTGGCGTTGACGCTGCTGGACGGCACGCTGCTGCTGACGCTGGTTCTGGCGCCACTGGCGATCCTGACGGCGGTCCTGACGACGGTCGAAGCGATCGCCACGGTCGTGGCGTTGTTCATAACGGTCGCCGCGATCAGGACGCGACTGGGCTTCGGCGGCGGAGGCCACGCCCAGCGAACTGGCGGCGAGGACGGCGGCGACGGCGGCGGTGAGAGCCTTGTTCTTCATGGGGTTCTCCTCTTCGACGGGAGTGTCGATTGCCCCCACCATAGAGTCTCGCCGCTGAGCCTGATCTGAACGGCGGTGGCCAGGCGGGGTTCATCCCGCCGCCGCCGTTCCGGCGCCGTCAGGCCCCTACGAACGGCAGCCCATCCGCCGTCGGCGGCTCGCCGTCGCCGGGGCCGAGCGCCCGCTGCATGAAGATCACGTCGCGCCAGTCGTCCAGCTTCCAGCCCGCCGCGCGGAATGCGCCCGCGTGGGTGAAACCACAGCGTTCGTGCAAGCGGATGGAGCCGGTGTTCTCGGCGTCGCCGATGACGGCCACCATCTGGCGCAGGCCCATGGCTTCGCAACGGTTGATCAGGGCGGTCAGCAGGGCTGCGCCGACGCCGCGTCCCTGCATGTCCGGTTCCACATAGACCGAATCCTCCACCAGCCAGCCGTAACCCGCCCGCATGCGGAACGGCCCGGCATAGGCATATCCGGCGAACACGCCGTCGATCTCCGCGATCAGCCACGGCAAGCCCAGGTCACGGATGCGCGCGAACCGGCCCGTCATCTCGGCATGGTCCGGCTGGTCGTATTCAAAACTGCCGGTTCCGGTGCGGACGCTGTGCCCGTACAGGGCCGTCACGGCGGGCAGATCGCCCGCCGCCGCGTCCCGGATGATCAGGCCCGTTCCCATCCGCGCTCCACCGACCACAGGGCGAAGGCGTAGTCGAAGGCGATTTCCTTGAGGAAATCGAACCGGCCCGAGGCGCCGCCGTGCCCGGCCTCCATGTTGATCTTCAGCAGGATGGGGTCGCCCGAGGTGCTGAACTCGCGCAGCTTGGCCGCCCACTTGGCGGGCTCCCAGTAGGTCACGCGCGGATCCGACAGACCGCCGGTGGCCAGCACGGCGGGGTAGGGGGCCGCCGTCACATTGTCATAGGGGCTGTAGCTGGCGATGTAGTCGTAGGCCGCCTCGTCCTCCAGCGGGTTGCCCCACTCGGGCCATTCCGGCGGCGTCAGGGGCAGGGTAACGTCGCTCATGGTGTTCAGCACATCCACGAACGGCACCGCCGCGATGATGCCGGTGTAGAGCTCGGGCCGCAGATTGATGATGGCGCCCATCAGCAGGCCGCCGGCCGAACCGCCGTAGGCCACCACCTTGGCCGGATCGCCATAGCCATTGGCCAGCAGGTGATCGGTCACCGCGTTGAAGTCGGTGAAGGTGTTGATCTTCTTGTCCGTGCGGCCGTCCAGGAACCAGCCCCAGCCCTTTTCCGTGCCGCCACGGATATGGGCGGTGGCCCAGACCCAGCCGCGGTCCACCAGCGACAGATTGCGGATCGAGAAGCTGGGATCCATCGACATGCCGTAGGAGCCATAACCATAGACCATCAGCGGGGCCGAGCCGTCGATGGGCGTATCCCGACGGGCCAGGATGGTCACCGGCACCTGCTCGCCGTCCGGCGCCGTGGCGAACAGGCGGCGGGCCAAGTAATCCTCGGGGTTGTGGCCAGAGGGAATTTCCTGGGTCTTGCGCAGCACCTTCTCGCGCGTGGCCATGTCGTAGTCGAAGGTCTGGGTCGGGGTGGTCGGCGAGGTGTAGACGTAGCGCAGGGTGGTGGTGTCGAACTCGTAACCGCCCTGCATGCCCAGCACATAGGCTTCTTCCGGCTGGACGATCTCGTGCTCGCTCAGATCGTCCTTGCGGGTGATGACCAGACGGGTGTTGGCGTTAACCCGCTCGCGGCGCACCAGATGGTTCTCGAACGCCATGGTCTCCATGACGAAGGTGCCCGGGCGGTGCGGCTTCCACTCGGTCCAGTCGCTCCAGTCGGTGGCGTCCTCTTCCGCCCACATCAGCTTGAAGTCGATGGCGCCGTCGGCGTTGGTCAGGACGACGAAACGATCGCCCCAATGGTCGATGTCATAGCGGACGCCTGTGCGGCGCGGCGCGAAGACGGCCGGCTCGGCGGTGGGCGTGGCCGCAGGGATCAGGCGGTATTCGCTGGTCTCCTGATTCTGGATGCCGATTGAGATGTACTTGTCGGAGCCGGTCACTCCGACGCCGATGAACATGCCCGGGTCGGTTTCCTCATAGACCAGCACATCCTCGCCACCGCGCGCCGGGCGGCGGTAGATCTTCGTGGGCCGCCCGTTTTCGTCGCGGAAGGTCCAGAACAGCCACTGGCCGTCGGGCGAGAAGGTAAAGCCGCCCGTGGAGCTTTCCACCGATCCGGGCAGGACCTCCCCGGTGGTCAGATCCTTGACCTTGATGACGTAGTATTCCGAACCCTGCGCGTCCTCGGCCCAGGCGTAGAGGGCGTGGTCCGGACTGTGCTCGGCGCCGCCCACGTCATAGTAGTCGTGAGGCTGGGCCAGGTCGTCCACATCGATCAGGATCTGCTCGCCGTCCTCGCGCCCGCGTGGGCGCCGGGCGTGCAGGGGATGCTGGGCCCCCACCTGATAGCGGACATAGTACTCCCAGTCGCCATCGGGCGCGGGGACGGAGCTGTCGTCCTCCTTGATGCGGCCCTTCATCTCCTCGAACAGGGTGGTCTGGAGGTCCTCGGTGGAGGCCAGCATGGCGCGGGAATAGGCGTTCTCGGCATCCAGATGCGCGCGGATGTCGGCGCGCAACACCGACGGATCGCGCATCACCGCCTGCCAGTTGTCGTCCTTCATCCAGAAGTAGTTGTCGGTGCGGGTGCGCCCCAGCTGGGTGATGCTGTGGGGTTCGCGGCGGGCGACGGGCGGCTGGGGCATCGAAACTCCGGATTGCTGGCGGGCCAGGACAGGGCCGCCCGAGGCGGCGAGGGTGGCCGAAGCGGCCGCGGACACGATCATTTGACGGCGGTTCATCCGCGATTCCCTGAACTGGACAGCCCTATTGGCGCCGCGACCTTGTGCCTGACTTCGCGGGGCCGTCAAATGGCGATGCGCATCATTGAGGAGAGTTCATGTTCGCCGAAGCCGTGACCTGGGATCTGACCGTGTCGCTGATCAATGCGACGGTGCAGTTGGACCAACCCCAGGGCGATGGCACGCGCACGGTGGGCACCGGCTTCCTGATCGACGCGCCACGTGCCGACGGCACGCCCCGCGTGGTTCTGGTCACGGCCGGACACGTGGTGGAGCGCATGCCGAGACAGGACGCGCGCATCGGCTGGCGCGTGCCGCTCAGTGACGGCAACTGGCGCTTCACGCCCTCGCCGTTGACCATTCGCGACGAAGAGGGCGAGCCCCTGTGGACCAGCCATCCAGACCACGACGTGGCGGTGATGAGCATCGAGGCGCCGGACGCCTTCGCGCGGGCGGCCATCCCAATCGGCTGGCTGGCGGACGGCTACACCTTCGCGCGGTTCGATGTTGCGCCGGGCGACGAGATGATGTCGCTGGGCTTTCCGCGTGGCCTGTCGGCGAACCGGGCGGGCTTCCCGATTCTGCGGGTGGGCCGGATCGCGTCCTACCCCCTGTCGCCGGTCGTGGCCTTTCCCACGTTCCTCGTTGATTTCACGGTCTTTCCGGGCAACTCGGGCGGGCCCGTCTTCATGACCGGCGCATCGCGGCGCAGGCCCGGCGTGCCCGAGCCGGAGCACCCCTTCATCGCCGGCGTCCTGACCCAGCAGGTGGAGATGGACAGCGAGCGCCTGGGCATCGGCGTCGTGGTCCACGCCAACTATATCCGCGAGACTATCGAACTGCTGAATCAGGCTGAACGGGAGGCCGCGGAGGAAGACGCCGCCGAGGTCGCGGCGGAGTAGGGCGCAGCAAAAACGCCGGGCCCCTTCGGACCCGGCGTTCCCGCGATCGTCTCCGAAGCGTCGATCAGCAGCTGTAGTACATGTCGAACTCGACCGGGTGCGGGTGCAGTTGCAGCCGCTCCACCTCTTCCATCTTCAGCTCGATGTAGCTGTCGATGAAGTCGTCATCCATGACGCCGCCCTTCTTGAGGAACTCGCGATCCTTGTCGAGGCTCTCGAGCGCCTCGCGCAGCGAGCCGCAGACCTCGGGGATGGAGCCGCGCTCCTGCGGGGGCAGGTCGTACAGGTTCTTGTCGGCGGCCGGGCCGGGATCGATCCGGTTCTCGATGCCGTCCAGACCGGCCATCAGCAGGGCCACGAAGGTCAGATAGGGGTTGCCCATGGGATCGGGGAAGCGGGCCTCGATGCGCTTGGCCTTGGGCGAGGACACCCACGGGATACGGATCGACGCCGAGCGGTTGCGGCTGGAGTAGGCCAGCTTCACCGGCGCCTCGTAACCCGGCACCAGACGCTTGTAGCTGTTGGTGGTCGAGTTTGAGAAGGCGTTGATGGCCTTGGCGTGCTTGATGATGCCGCCGATGTACCACAGGCACTGTTCCGACAGGCCGGCGTACTTGTCGCCGGCGAACTGGGGCTTGCCGTCCTTCCAGATGGACTGGTGCACGTGCATGCCCGAGCCGTTATCGCCGAACATGGGCTTGGCCATGAAGGTGGCGGACTTGCCGTAGGCCGCCGCAACGTTGTGGATCACGTACTTATACAGCTGCAGCCGGTCAGCCATGGTCACCAGCTCGGCGAACTTCAGGCCCAGCTCGTGCTGCGCCGGAGCAACTTCGTGGTGATGCTTTTCGGGATCGAGGCCCAGGTCCTTCATGACCGCCAGCATCTCGCCGCGCAGGTCCTGGCCGGAGTCCACCGGGTTTACGGGGAAATAGCCGCCCTTGGCGCGCGGGCGGTGGCCCATGTTGCCTTCGGTGTATTCGGCGCCCGTATTGGCCGGCAGCTCGGTGGAGTCGAAGGCGTAACCGGTCTCATGCGCGGCGGTGGACCAGCGCACGTCGTCGAAGATGAAGAACTCGGCCTCGGGGCCGAAATAGACCTTGTCGCCCACGCCGGAGGACTGGACGTACGCCAGCGCCTTCTTGGCCATGGAACGGCTGTCGCGGGAATAGGGCTCGCCGGTGTCCGGGTTCATCACGTCGCAGAACAGGAACATGGTGGTCTGCTGGTAGAACGGGTCGATGTAGGCCGTGTCCAGGTCCGGCTTGAGCAGCATGTCGGACTCATTGATGGCCTTCCATCCAGCGATGGACGAGCCGTCGAACATGGTGCCTTCGTTCAGGAATTCCTCGTCCACCAGATCGATGTCGAAGGTGACATGCTGGAGCTTGCCCCGCGTGTCGGTGAAACGGACGTCGACGTATTTCACGTCCTTGTCCTTGATCTCCTGGAGGATCTTGCTGGCGCTGCTCATTCTCGTAAGTCCGGGTTTGGGGAGGTTGAAAAGGAAACGGCCGCTCCCTCACGGGGCGGCCGGCGGCGGAAGTCAGATGGCCTGGGCTCCGGTCTCTCCGGTGCGGATGCGGATCACATCGGACACATCGGTGATGAAGATCTTGCCGTCGCCGATCTTGCCCGTGCGGGCCGCCACCTGAATGGCTTCCACGATGGCTGGAACCATGTCGTCGGGCGCGACTACCTCCAGCTTGATCTTGGGCAGGAAGTCGATGACGTACTCGGCGCCCCGATACAGTTCGGAATGCCCCTTCTGGCGGCCGTATCCCTTGGCTTCCAGAACGGTCATGCCCTGCACGCCGATGTCCTGAAGGGCTTCCTTCACTTCATCGAGCTTGAAGGGTTTGATGACGGCTTCGATCTTCTTCATTGGGACCCCGTAGCGTGGCGTTTCGCCACTCGGCACACGGGATGATAAGGGACATTGCATTGCACAATAACGCAAGCCTCTTTTGCGGAATTGTCACAGGGTGACGACGCTATGATGCAAACCAACCACCCGGACCTGTGGACGGAATCGCTGCCCCGGCCGGGCGCACAGAGCCATAAACATAGCCGGGGGCGGCTCGGGGTGGTGTCCGGCCCCGCCCTGCGAACAGGAGCCGCGCGACTGGCGGCGCGGGCAGGGCTGCGCATCGGCGCGGGGCTGGTGAAGGTGTTCTGCCCGCCGGACGCCGCGCCGGTTCTTGCGCCGGTGCTCGAAGCGGTGATGCTGGACGTGTTCCACGACCCGGACGAGCTTGGCCGCCTGGCCGCGCCCATGGACGCCATGGTGATCGGCCCGGCCGCAGGGCTGACAGACGCAACCGCCGCCAACATCGCCGCGCTTCAGCGCAACGGCGCGGCCCTGGTCATCGACGCCGACGGCCTGACCCTGTTCGAGGGCCGGGCAGGGGACCTGTTCGCCGGTCTGGACCGGGACGATGTGCTGACGCCCCATGCGGGCGAGTTCGAGCGCCTCTTTCCGGGTCTGTTGAAACAGCATGGCAGGGAACGGGCGGCGCGCCTCGCTGCCGAGAGCGCAGGCGCGATCGTCGTTCTGAAGGGCGCGGAGACGGTTATTGCTTCGCCCGACGGACGTCTGCGCCTCAACCAGAATGGCTCTCCCTGGCTTGCGACAGCCGGGACGGGCGATGTGCTCGCGGGCATGATCGGCGGCCTTCTGGCCCAGAAGATGGACAGTTTCGACGCCGCCGGTGCGGCTGTCTGGATGCACGCAGAGGCGGGGGAGGCGACAGGGCCGGGCCTGATTTCCGAGGACCTGCCGGACAGGATCGGCCCGATCCTGGGCGCGTTGCTCGCCTAAAGGCTCAAGTCTGTGCGCTGGAATGATCGCGAACCACGACGCCGGCGCATCACCTCATGCAATGCGTCCGCCAGCATCAGAACCTGGTCCTCGGTCATGCGTCCGGCCGCATCGAGCAGCTTCAGCCGCAGAACCTCAACCTCCGCGTCCGTGAAATCAGCCGGTCGATAATGAAACGATTGTCCCATGACGCCTGATTGCTGCCTTGACTTCGGAAGCGCGGAACTGACGTCACGGTTCCCTGGCTCAGACCGATCGCCGCTATGTCGCGGGAGCATTCTCGTATAGTCATGCTTTGCGAGCATGTGGCTTGCCGGAGAATTCCCCATGAAAATCATTGTCTCCAGCGCGGCGCTCGCTGCCGTTCTGATGCTGGGCGCCGCCGGCGCGGGCGCCGCCCAGGACTCCAGCCTGACCCCGAACTTCGGCACGGCCACGCTGCGGGCGGGCTTTCAGCCGGACCCGCATGTGGTGGAGCTGCGCGCCGGCGGTGATCAGGACGCCAGCCGGATCAACGGCTGCGCGGGCATGGTGAGCCGGGCGCCGGATTACCGGGTCAACTACACCGCCGGATCGGGGCTGGCCCTGACGTTCCGCGTCAATTCGTCGACGGACACCACCCTGGTGATCAACGGCCCCGACGGCCGCTGGTCCTGCAATGACGACACCGGCGGCAGCCTGAATCCCGGCATCGTCTACCGCTCGCCGGCGAGCGGTCAGTATGACGTGTGGGTCGGCGTCTTCGGCTCCGACACGCCGACGGCCCGGCTGCGCATCACCGAAATGGAATGACGACAGCGTTTGCGCGCCGCTTTCGTCCTTGGCCTCCAGCGACGGGGGCGGCGTGCGCCGCTTGCGATTTCAAGCAATCCCTATAGAAGCCGGTGCGCGCCAGGGCGCGGATGTGGCGGAACTGGTAGACGCACTGGATTTAGGTTCCAGCGCCGCAAGGCGTGGAGGTTCGAGTCCTCTCATCCGCACCATGGCTTGTCTGGAGAACACATGACGAGCGACAGCGGTGACTACGTCTATGACGAGGCCTCGGGCGAGTGGCTCAGCCCGGACGAGGCCATCGCCCGCGCCGAAGCGAGCCAGGTCGTCGTCCGCGACGCGGTGGGCAATGCGCTGGCCGATGGCGACAGCGTGACCCTGATCAAGGATCTGGCGGTCAAGGGTGCGGGCCAGACCCTGAAGCGGGGCACGACAATCAAATCAATCCGCCTGACCGGTGACGATCAGGAAATCGACTGCCGCCACCCGACGATCAAGGGCCTGGTGCTTCGGGCGGAGTTCGTCAGGAAGGTTTAGGCAAGGGGACCTGTTTCGGCCTTGTCGCGCCCTGATGTGTTCATCGCCTAAGATATATTATGCGAAATTTGATTAGTCACTGAATGAAAGAGCCAGGCCGTCGTGGGCCACGGCGACGCCCTCCGGCAAGACCGTCGCCAGTTGATCATAGTCCAGATCAAGATGCAGGTTGGTGAGTACGGCCGCTTTCACGCCTGATCGCTCGATCCACCGCAGGGTCTTGTCCACGTGGGTATGCGTGGGATGCGGCGTCCAGCGCAGAGCGTCCACAATCCAGGAGTCGGCCCGGGCGACCTCGGCCAGCGCTGCGTTGTCCAGATCGGACACGTCTGGCGAATAGGCCACAGGCCCGATGCGATAGCCGACGCTGTGGATCGGGCCATGCATCTGGTCGAAGGTCATGATCTCCACCGGGCCGCCGGGGCCGTCGACGGTGAACGGCGTGCCCAGCGGCGGCAGGTCGTGCAGGTCGCAGATGGCGGGATAGCCCTCGACGGGCTCGAAGATGTAGCGGAAACGGCTTTCCAGCGTCGCGCGCGTGGCCGCATCCATCCAGCACGGGATGCGCCGCCGCGTGCGCATGGCGAACACCCGCAGGTCGTCGATGCCGTGGGCCTGATCGGCGTGATCGTGGGTGTAGAGCACCGCATCCAGATGGCGGACACCGGCGTCCAGCATCTGTTCGCGCAGGTCCGGCGAGGTGTCGATCAGGATGCTGGTGGGCGTCTCCCCTGCCCCGTACCGCTGCACCAGCAGTGAACAGCGACGGCGCCGGTTTCGGGGATTCTCGGGATCGCAGGCGCCCCAGTCGCCGTCGCCGCGCGGCACCCCGCCGGATGAGCCGCTGCCCAGAATGGTGAAGACCCAGCGGCCGCTCACGGGCGGGGAATCCGGTCGAACAGATTGAAGAAGGCGTCGGTCGTGCGCCGCTCGGCCTCATCGCGGCTCCAGCCCCGAATCTCGCCGAGCTTGTCCAGCACATGGCCGATGTAGGCCGGTTCGTTGCGGCGGCCCCGGTGGGGCACGGGCGCCAGATAGGGGCAGTCGGTCTCGACGATGATGCGGTCCCCGGGCATGGCGCGGATCACGGCCCGCACGTCCTCGGCCGCCTTGAAGGTGGCGATCCCGGAAACCGAAAACCACCCGCCCAATTTCGCTGTCAGTTCAGCCAGTTCCGGGCCGCTGGTGTAGCAGTGCATGAGGAACTTGAACGGCCCCGCCGCGTGCTCTTCGCGCAGGATGTCGGCCATCACGTCGTCGGCCTCGCGGGTGTGGACCACCAGCGGCAGACCGGTTTCGCGGGCGGCGGCCACATGGGCCCGGAAGACCTGGGCCTGAACGTCGCGGGGGCTGAGATCATAGTGGAAATCCAGCCCGCATTCGCCGATGCCTACGACCTTAGGACGGTTCGCAAGCTGGATCAGGTCAATCGCCTCAAGCGACGGATTTTCCTTGGCTTCGTGAGGGTGCGTACCGACCGTGCACCAGATGTCGTCATGGGCCATGGCCAGGGCGTGGGTGGCCTCAAAGGTGGAGACCTTGTCCGAGATTTCGACCATCAGCGCCACGCCCGCCTCGCGCGCCCGGGCGATGACCGCGTCGCGATCCTCGTCGAACTGCGGTGCGTGCAGGTTTACGTGGCTGTCGATCAGCATTCAGGCGGCTCCGATGCGCTGGGCGCGGCCGATCTCGGCCATGGCGGCGGCCAGAACGTCGGCCCGGTCCAGATTGATGCCCGAAACCTGATCCGGCATGACGCTGAGACGGCTCCAGGTCTCTGACCATGCGGCGGCCTCGCGCCCGCTGGAGGATGCGGCGCGGTCCTTGACGGCGGCTAACAGACGGTCGAACAGGCGCTCGAAATTCTCGGCCCCGTCGGCGCCCCGGAACTTGGCCGACAATGCGATTTCCTCCGCCACATCGCCCCTGCCCTCATTGACCCAGCCGCGCGCCAGCCGGTCCAGCTCCAGCATCTGGTCGCCCGCCAGTATCAGGGCCGCGCCCGGCGACCCGGCGGCCATGGCGGCGATGCGGCTCGCTTCTTCATCGGGCAGACCCGCCTGTCGGCTGACCAGCGCGCCGAGGGCCTCCACGCTCCAGTTGGGGAAGTTCAGGCGGCGGCAGCGTGAGCGGATGGTGGGCAGCAGCCGCCCCGGCGCATGGGTCACCAGAAACAGCACGCCTCGCTCAGGTGGTTCCTCGAGAACCTTCAGCAAGGCATTAGCGGCGTTCATGTTCAGGTCGTCCGCCGCATCGATGATCGCCACTCGATAGCGCGCCCGCGACGGGCTCATGGAGAAGAACTCCGGCAGCTCCCGCGCCTGATCCACAGAGATGTTGCGCTTCAGCTTGGCGCCCTCCCCGGCCCGTTCAAGGATCATCAGGTCGGGATGAGACTGGGCCGAGACCAGCTGGCTGACCGGATCCATGGGTCGCGCACCCAGTTCGCCCCGAGACGGGTCCGGCTCGGCGCCCAGCAGACGACGCGCCGCGCGGTAGGCGAAGGTGGCCTTGCCGACGCCCTCCACCCCGGTCAGCATCCAGGCGTGGTGCAGCCGCCCGCGCGACAGGGCGTCGGTGAAGGCGCGCTCGGCGTCCTGATGGGGCGCCAGGTCGAAGCGGTCGCGGGGATGATCGCTCACGCCAGCCGCTCCCGCACCACGGCCCAGATCCGGTCGAACACGGCGTCCGGCGTGGCGTCGGCGTCGATCATGACGCAGCGTTCCGGATGGGCCTTCGCGATGGCGGCGAAGCCCTCGCGCAGGCGTTCGTGGAAGGCCGCGCCCTTGCCCTCGAACCGCGCCTCGGCCGCGCCGCGATCCGCCGCACGGGCCAGACCCGCCGACGCCGGCAGGTCGAAGATCAGGGTCAGGTCCGGCTGGTCCGCACCCACCACGCCGCGATCCAGAGCCTCGATGAATTCTGGATCCAGTCCGCCGGCCACACCCTGATAGGCGCGGCTGGAATCGGCGAACCGGTCGCTGATGACCCAGGCGCCCTGCGCCAGCGCCGGACGGATTAGCCGGTCCAGATGGTCCGAGCGTGCGGCGTACATCAGCAAAGCCTCGGCCGTTGGGGTCCAGCGATCGGCCGCGCCGTTGACCAGCACCTCGCGCAGGGTCTCCGCGCCCGGCGAACCGCCCGGTTCGCGGGTCAGCACTACCGCATGGCCTTCAGCGCGCAGGGCATCGGCCAGGCGGCGGGCCTGGGTCGATTTGCCGGCGCCTTCGCCGCCTTCAAGGGTGATGAACCGTCCGCGAGTCACGCCCGCACAATGGCGAGCCTGACGCCTGAGGCAAGCCCGAAGCCGCCTCTATCCCCCGACGATGGCCGCGTCGGCGAATCCATGGGCGATGACGCCGCGCCGGGCCTGCTCGGCCTGATTGGGATCACCCCACGGCCCGACCATGACGCGCCACAGACGCCGGCCGTTCACATGGACCGAATCCATCCGCGCCCGGTCGCCCAGACGCCGGGTCGCGGCGCGGGCGTTGTCGCGGTCGGCGAAAGATCCCGCCTGAATCCAGTAGATACTGGTGGCGGTCGTCGGTGCGGGGGGTGAAACGGATGCAGGCGCGGGCGTCGAGGCCGTCTGCACGCCCCCTGCGACCCAGCCGCCCTGACGCGGCGCCGGCCCCAGATAGCGCACCCGCACCTGTCCCAGACCCGCGTCCAGCAGGCCGAGCTCGGCGGCCGCGCCGCGCGACAGATCGATGATGCGGTCGTCCACGAACGGCCCCCGGTCGTTGAGCCGCAGAATGGCGCTGCGCCCATTGGCCAGGTTGGTCACCTCCACCAGCCCGGGCAGCGGCAGGGTCTTGTGCGCGGCGGTCAGGGCGTTCTCGTCGAAGCGCTCGCCGGTGGCCGTGGGGCGGCCGTGAAAGCCCGGTCCGTACCAGGACGCCTGGCCCACTTCTTCATAATTGGGCTGGTGCGCCGGATGATACCAGCGCCCCCGGATCTGGTACGGGCGCATGGTCCCGCTGACGATGGGAGCCGGATCATTCACCACAGGCGGCGTCGGCAGACCGCCGCGCGGCAGGTCCCGTCCGCCCGAGGCGCAGGCCGCCAGAACCAACATGGACGCCGCCACAGCGCCGATGCGCAAAGATGGGATGAGCCGTTCCAGCACGCCTGCCTCACTCAAGGAATCGGCGGCCATGATCGCGGCGAAATTTTCCGCTTTGGTTAACGGCCCCCTTCCCTGCTATGCACCCCGCGCCGGACAGGTGGCCGAGTGGTTTAAGGCAGCGGTCTTGAAAACCGCCGTAGGTGTGAGCCTACCGTGGGTTCGAATCCCACCCTGTCCGCCATTACAAAATCGTCATGTTCTTTGACCCCTCGCGCGTTTGACCCCGCGCGCGCAGGGGACAACAGTGCGTCTCTCGTGGCCGGCTCGACTCGAGCGCGGGTCAACCAGTCAGTGGTTCGTCACCGGATCGGGGCGAGCATCGGGGGAGATAGAACCTTGGATAGACGTCAGTTCCTCGCCGCATGCGGCATTGGAGCGGGGGGCGCTTTGCTTCCCGGATTCGCCGGGCGGGCCATCGCGGCCCAGCAGCTGGCCGAAACCATCGACATCGCGGTCAAGAAGCGTCTGGCCGACGCCGGTCTGACCGCCGCCACGGACGCGGGCGCCAGCTACTGTGACGTTCGCGTGGGCCGGTATCTGCGCCAGTTCGTCATTACGCGCGAAGCCAATGTTCAGAACATCGTCAACACCGAGTCCCTCGGCGTGGGTGTTCGTGTGATCGCCGACGGGGCCTGGGGCTTCTCGGCCACCAACACCATGACGGCCGAGGCGGTGGCCGAGGCCGCCCGCACAGCGACAGCCATCGCCCGCGCCAACGCCCGCAACCAGACCCAGCCGGTGCAACTGGCTCCCACGCCCGGCGTCGGCGAGGTCAGCTGGCGCACCCCGATCCAGCGCAACGCCATGGAGGTGCCGATCCAGGACAAGGTCGATCTGCTCTTGGCGGTCAACAACGCGGCCATGCAGGCGGGCGCCAATTTCGTCAACTCGCAGCTGTTCCTGGTCAACGAGCAGAAGTACTTCGCCAGCACGGACGGCTCGTACATCGATCAGGACGTGCACCGCATCTGGGCGCCCTTCTCGGTCACAGCCGTCGATCAGACCACCGGCAAGTTCCGGTCCCGCGACGGCCTGTCGGCGCCCATGGGCCTCGGCTACGAGTATCTGGACGGCCGCGCCGAGGACAAGATCGTCTCGCCCAACGGCGTGGTCAGCTACAACAAGTCCTATGACATGGTCGAGGACGCCATCGCCGCCGCCCATCAGGCGCGCGAGAAGCTTTCCGCCAAGTCGGTGGAGCCGGGCCAGTACGATCTGGTGCTGGACCCCAACCACCTGGGTCTGACCATCCACGAGTCCATCGGTCACCCGCTGGAGCTGGACCGGGTGCTGGGCTACGAGGCCAACTATGCGGGCACCAGCTTCGCCACCCTCGACAAGCGCGAACAGCGCTTCCAGTACGGCAGCGAGATCGTCAACGTCTTCGCCGACAAGACCGAGGTCGGCAGCCTCGGCGCCGTGGGCTATGACGACGAGGGCGTGGCCACCAAGAGCTGGCCGCTGATCCAGAACGGCCGTCTGGTGGACTATCAGACCATCCGCGATCAGGCCCACATCCTGGGCAAGACCGAATCCGACGGCTGCTCCTACGCCGACTCCTGGTCCTCGGTGCAGTTCCAGCGCATGCCGAACGTCTCGCTGCGCCCGGGCACGACGCCCATGACCGCCGCCGACATGATCGCCAATGTGGAGAACGGCATCTACATCCTGGGCCGCGGCTCCTTCTCCATCGACCAGCAGCGCTACAACGCCCAGTTCGGCGGCACCCTGTTCTTCGAGATCAAGGACGGACGCATCACCCAGCCGCTGGAGGACGTGGCCTATCAGATGCGCACGCCGGAGTTCTGGAACGCCTGTTCGGCCATCTGCGACGAGAGCGACTACCGCCTGTTCGGGTCGTTCTTCGACGGCAAGGGTCAGCCCAGCCAGGTCTCGGCCGTCAGCCACGGGTCGCCCACGACCCGCTTCGACGGCATCAACGTCATCAACACCGCGCGCTCGCTCGGCTGATCGGATCGGGGAAAGAACACAATGAGCATCATGACCGAATCCGAAGCCCGGACGATCCTCGAGAAGGTGGTCGCCCTGTCGACCGCCGACGAGTGCGTCGCCCAGCTGACCGGCGCCGTCGACGGCAACATCCGCTTCGCCCTGAACAACGTCTCCACCAGCGGCGTGGTGCGCAACACCGAGCTGTCGGTGCAGGTGGCCTTCGGCCGCCGGGTCGGAACCACCACCATCAATGAGTTCTCCGACGCCGCGCTTGAACGTGTGGTCCGGCGGGCCGAGGATCTGGCCCGTCTGGCGCCCGAGAACCCTGAGTTCATGCCGGCCGTGGGGCCCCAGGAGTATCGCCCCAGCGCGACCTGGAGCGACGCCACCGCCGCCATCACCCCGGAGCAGCGGGCCGAGGTGGCGCGGGCCTCCATCGAGCCGTGCCGCGCCGAGAATCTGATCGCCGCCGGGTTCCTGGACGATAGCGCCAGCTTCGTGGCCTTCGCCAACAGCAACGGCGCCTTCGGCTATCAGCGCGCCACGGGCATGGACTACACCTGCACCGTGCGCACCGAGGACGGCACCGGCTCCGGCTGGGTCGGTCGCAACCTTCAGGACATCAGCGGCTTCGACCCCGCCAGCGATATCCAGGTGGCCATGCGCAAGGCGGCCGCCTCGTCGGAAGCGCGCGCCCTTGAGCCGGGCAAGTACACCGTGATCCTGGAGCCCGCCGCGGCCGAGGGCCTCATCACCTTCATGATGCGCTACTTCGATGCGCGTCAGGCGGACGAGGGCCGCAGCTTCCTGTCCAAGGCAGGCGGCGGCAACAAGCTGGGTGAACAGGTTTTCGACCCGCGCGTCACCTTCCTCAACGACCCCTGGTACGAAGGCGCCGAAACCTTCCCCTGGGACGGGGAAGGCCTGCCGCGCGAACGACGGGCGCTGGTCGAGAACGGCCGCATCGCGAACCTGAACTACTCCCGTTACTGGGCTGATCGTCAGGGTCAGACCGCCGCCGGCCAGCCGGGCAACCTGATCATGCTGGGCGGGACCAAGTCGACCTCGGACCTGGTGCGCGAGACCGAGCGGGGCATTCTGGTGACCCGAACCTGGTACATCCGCATGGTGGACCCTCAGACCGTTCTGCTGACCGGCCTGACCCGCGACGGCACCTTCTACATCGAGAACGGCGAGCTGCGGTATCCGGTGAAGAATTTCCGCTTCAACGAGTCCCCGGTGATCATGCTCAACAACATTGATGAGCTGGGTCGGCCGGTTCGTACAGCGGGCAACAACTCGTCCTTCACGGCGATGATCCCGCCCATGCGCATCCGCGACTTCACCTTCACCTCCCTGTCGGACGCGGTCTGATGGGGCCGCGCGGGTCATAGGCTGCGATGACGCGCGCGGAGTGTCTCAGGTTGCTGACCGGCGGCGCGGCGGGGGCCCTTCTGGGCGCCCTGCCCCGCGTCGCCGGCGCCCAGCCGGTCTATGATTTCTGGTTCACCCGGCTGCGGTATGATTCCGGCGACTGGGACGTGGATCGGCGCATGCCCGCCAACGTTCTGACCTCGCTGGTGGACTACACCAACCTGCGCGTCGACCCGGAGGAGCGCGTGGTCAGCCTGGCCGATCCGGCGATGCTGACGGCCCCGTTCTGCTATCTGTCCGGCCACACCCTGGTGGAGTTCAACCAGGCCGAGGCCGCCAATTTCGAGCGCTATGTGCGTAACGGCGGCTTCGTCTTCGTGGACGACTGCAACCACGACATCGACGGCCTGTTCGCCCGCTCCTTCGAGCGGCAGATGGCGCGGATGTTCGGGGAGGATTCGCTGGTGACCCTGCCCAACGATCACCCGATCTACTCCAGCTTCTTCACCTTCGACGGCCCGCCGGCCACCAGCTTCGAGCTGAACGGCTGGGGCGACGATCTGGTCCACGACTACCTGAAGGGCATCGTCATCAACGGCCGGGTCGCGGTCCTCTACAGCAACAAGGACTACGGCTGCGAGTGGGACTATGACTGGCGCAACAAGCGCTTCCTGGCCGAGGACAACACCCGATTCGCGGTCAACATCATCATCTACGCCCTGACCGCCTGATTTCGTTCGCTTTCCCTCCCCGGAGTTCCGATGAGTACGCCAACCGAGTCCGACGTCGCCGCAAGGCTGGAGCAACTGTCCCGGCTTCGCGAGGCGATCGGCCAGGCCGTGGTCGGCCAGGACGAGGTGGTCGAGCAATTGCTGATCGGCCTGCTGGCCGGCGGCCACTGCCTGATCGAGGGCGTCCCCGGCCTGGGCAAGACCCTGCTGGTCCGCACCCTGGGCCAGGCCCTGTCGCTGGAGTTCCGGCGCGTGCAGTTCACGCCGGATCTGATGCCCAGCGACATCCTCGGCACCGAGGTGCTGGAGGAGGATCACGGCACCGGCCACCGCCACTTCCGCTTCCAGCCGGGGCCGGTGTTCACCAACCTGCTGCTGGCCGACGAACTGAACCGCACCCCGCCCAAGACCCAGGCGGCCCTGCTGGAGGCCATGCAGGAGCAGACCGTCAGCTATGCGGGCGTCACCCACGCTCTGCCGGAACCCTTCTTCGTTCTGGCCACCCAGAACCCGCTGGAGCAGGCGGGCACCTATCCCCTGCCCGAGGCGCAGCTGGACCGCTTCCTGCTGAACATCCGGGTGAACTATCCCACCGAGGCCGAGGAACGGGCGATCCTCGTGCAGACCACGGGCCGGGCCTCGACCGCAGTCCAGCCGGTCATGCACGGCAAGGACATCCTGACCCTTCAGGCCTGGTGCCGGGACGTCCACGTCAGCGACGCCCTGCTCAGCTGGATCACCGCCCTGGTCCGCGCCAGCCGGCCGGAGCCGGACGCGCCGCAGGTGGTGCGCGACTATGTGGCCTGGGGCGCCGGGCCCCGCGCGGGACAGGCGCTGGTTCTGGCTGCCAAGGCCCGCGCCATGCTGCACGGACGGCTGGCGGCCACCCGCGAGGATGTGACCGCCCTGGCGGCGCCGGTGATGCGTCACCGCATCCTGCTGTCCTTCGCCGCCGAAGCCGAGCGCAAGTCCGCCGATGACGTCATCGCGGGCCTGCTCACCGCCCTGCCAGCCCCGGCCGGAGACTAGGCCACCGCCGTGTCCCCCTTCGCCCTGCCCCCTGATGTGCGAAGCCGCTTGCGGCGCCTGTCGCTGGTTCCGCGGCGCGCCACGGCCCTGACCGAGGCCGGCGCCCACGCCAGCCGCAATCGCGGCGGCGGGCTCGAGTTCGCGCAGTACCGGGCCTACGAACGGGGCGACGACCTGCGTCAGGTGGACTGGAAGCTCTACGCCCGGTCGGACCGCTTCTTCGTCCGCGACGCCGAGCGGGAAAGCCCGCTGGCCCTGTGGATCGTCATCGACGCCAGCGCCTCCATGGCCCAGGCCGATGTGGGCCGGCCCGACTGGTCGCGCTTCGACGCCGCACGCCGCATCGCTGCGGGCCTGATGGAGATCGCCCTGCGCCAGGGCGACCGCTTCGGCGTGTTGGTGGAGGCCGCGGACGGCCCCGTCATCATCGAGCCTGGCGCCGGGCCGCGCCACCGCGATCAGATACTGCTGGCGCTAGGCCGGATCCATGCGGGCGGCGTTGGCGCATGGGCGCGCGATATGGCGACGTTCGGCGGGAAGATGGGGCGCAGCGATCTGGTCATCCTGCTCACCGACGGCTTCGACGAGAGCTGCATTGACGCCGCCGAGCAGTTGGCCCGGTCCGGGCGTGACCTGTGCCTGATCCAGATCCTCACTGCCGACGAACGCGACTTTCCCTTCGATCACGGCCATCGGTTCCGCGATGTTGAGGGCGGGGTAGAGGTGCTGGGCGACGGACGGGCCATGCGCGACGACTTCCTCGCCCGCTTCGCCGAGGCCCGCGCGGCGCTGGACGCCCGTCTGGATGCGCTGGGCGTCAGGCACGCCGCCCACTTCATCGACCAGCCCGCCGACCAGCCGATCCGTGACCTGTTCCGTACAGGCGGTCGCCGATGACGCCGGCCCTGATCCTGCCCATGGCGCTGGCTGCGCTTGCGGCGTTGGCGATCCCGATCGTCATTC
Source organism: Brevundimonas sp. (assembly GCF_047617075.1). Lineage (GTDB taxonomy): Bacteria > Pseudomonadota > Alphaproteobacteria > Caulobacterales > Caulobacteraceae > Brevundimonas. The sequence goes on along the minus strand of NZ_JBLGCI010000004.1, from coordinate 11,421 downwards.
ACATCTCGCGACGGACCGAGACCCGCGTCGTCGATTTCGCCGCCCTGCGCTGGCTGACCCCCAGCGCCCGGCCCCGTCGGCGTCCGCGCATCGACGAAATCCCGCTCCTGATCGCGCGCATCCTGCTGCTGACGCTGCTCGCCCTGTGGCTGGCGCGGCCGGTGCTGTGGGGCGTGGAGGATGCGCGCCCGGTCATCGCGGTGGCGCCCGGTGTCGATCCAGCGCCCGTTATCGATGCAGCCCCGCGCGGAACCCTTATCCTTTGGCTTGCGCCGGGTTTTCCCAATATCGAGGAGGCCGCGCCAGAGGTGTCCGCCGACGCCGTCAGCCTGATCCGTCAGCTGGACGCCGAACTGTCCCCGGAGGCGCGGCTGGATGTCGTCGTCCCGCCGGTCCTGGACCATGCGGACGCAGAACGCCCCCGCCTGACGCGGTCGGTGAACTGGCGCGTGTCCGGGGGCGGAGGCGATGCGGACGAGCCAGCGCCAGCCCCCGCCCCTGCCCTCTCCATCCGCCATTCCGCCGAGGCGGCCGAAAGCGTCCGTTACTTTACTGCCGCCGCCACCTCATGGACGCCGCCGGACGCCGAACCGAGGCTGGATGTCGCGGCCGTCGATCAACCATTGAGTGCTGCTGCCAGCCATCTGGTCTGGCTGGCCGCTGGACCGCCGCCCCAGTCCGTCACCGACTGGATCGAGAACGGCGGAACCGCCCTGCTGTCCCACGACGCCACCCTCGACGTGCAGGACGCCGCCGAGGCGTGGAGCGACACGGCAGGCCAGCCTATGGCCACGGAAGCCCGCTATGGCCGTGGACGGGTCGTCCAGTTCACCCGGCCCCTCGATCCCGCCGCCATGCCCCAGCTTCTGGAGGCGGATTTCCCCGATGTGCTGGAACGGCTGCTGACGCCCCCGCCTCCGCCCGCTCGGGTGTTGGCCGCCGACCACGCGCCGCTGGCGGGCGTCGCGCCGTTCGACCAGCCGCCTCTGGACCTCCGACCGTGGCTGGCGCTTCTGATCGCTTTGCTGTTCGCGGCGGAGCGATGGCTGGCCACCAGCGCCCGGCGAGGCGCGACGCCATGATGCTGCATCCTGTCCTTCGCCGACAGCAGGGCGCCGTCCGCCTGCGCCTTTGGCTTGAAGCCCTGGCTATCAGCCTGCCAATCGTCCTGGCGGTGGGCGCTGTCGCCTGGCGGTTCTTCGGGGCGCCGGTCGCGTTCGGGTGCGCCCTCGCCGTTGCCGGGTTGCTGAGCTTCATCGCCGCGCGCAGGGTTCAGCAGTACGGCGACGAATGGCTCGCCGCCCGTCTCGACGCCGCCTCGCCCAAATTCGAGGATAGCGGCGATCTGCTGTTCCGCGACGCGGCCGACCTGACCGGCTTCGCCATCCTTCAGCGCCGCAGGCTCGAAGCCCGACTGGACGAGGCGCGCCGCCTCGATCTGCGTCCCGACTGGTCGCGCCGCCGCATCCTCGGCGCCTGGCTGATTGGGGCCGTCATCATTCTGGCTGCGCTCTTCTGGCCGGATGGCCGTCGCACCGACCCGCAGCCGACCGACGCGTCGCCGGAGGCCACCGCCACCGCCGCCCCGCGCATCACCGGCGCGCGCCTTCGCATCGTGCCGCCCGGCTATACGGGCCTCCCCGCCCGCGAGCAGGCCGAGCTGGACGCCCGCGTGCCCGCCGGCTCGCGGGTTGAATGGCTGCTGGACGTCTCACCCCGCCCCGACGGCGTATGGGCGGAATTCTCGGAAGGAGCGCGTCTCGCCTTCAGCCGTCGCCGCGACCGCTGGACCGGAACCCGCGTCATCAACCGCTCGACCCTGTACCGCATCGAGGCGGACGGCATGGCGCGCCAGCGTTTGCACCGCATCGACGCCGTCGAGGACGCCCCGCCGGTCGTCAGCCTCGTCACGCCGGACAGCCAGCTCGTCCTCGCCGCCGCCGACCAGACCACCTTCGCGCCGGTGTTCGAGGTCAGCGACGACTACGGCGTCTCGGCCGCCGCTGAACTGCGCATCACCGTGACCCAGGGCGAAGGCGAAAGCATCACGACGCAGACGCGCACCATGACCGTTCGCGGGCGCGGCGACGGCCGCAGCAAGCGCTTCTCCGCGACCCTGAATCTGGCGCGTGAGGGCCTGATCGAACCCGGCGACCTGATCGTCCAGCTGATCGCCCGCGACAACCGGCGCCCACAGGGGCAGGTCACCGAGGGTCCCAGCGTCATCCTGCGCCGTTCCTCGGAACTCGGTCTGGCAGACGGTCTGGACGGGCTGCTGCGCCCGGTCATGCCCGCCTATTTCGCCAGCCAGCGGCAGATCATCATGGACGCCGAGGCGCTCATCGCCCAGCGCGGAGAGATCCAGCCGCGCCAGTTCCTCGACCGGTCCAACGGTCTGGGCGTCGATCAGGCGCGCCTTCGTCTGCGCTATGGCCAGTTCCTGGGCGAGGAGTCCGAGGGCGGCGGTTTGGCCCTGCCCACCAACGACGCGCCCGCCCTGCCGACCAATGACGCCCCGGCGCCCGAACCCGAGCCAGAGGTCCATGGGCCGAACGACGGTCATGACCATTCCGAGGAAGAACTGGCCTCGTTCGGCTCCGCGGTCGATGTCCTGAACCAGTACGGCCACGCCCATGACGACGGCGACGCGGCGACCCTTTTCGATCCCGGCACACGCTCGACCCTCGGCAATGCGCTGGACGCCATGTGGAGCTCGGAGCGGGCCCTGCGCCAGGGACGACCGGAGGAAGCCCTGCCCTTCGCCTATCAGGCGCTGGAGTTCCTGCAGGAAGCGCAGCGGGCGGATCGGGTCTTCCTGCCCCGAACCGGATCGGACCTGCCGCCGCTGGACATGAGCCGGCGCCTCACCGGCGACCGGGACGACATCGACGCGCGCCTGCCGCCCGCGCCTGTTCCGAACGCCGATCCCACGCTCGCCACCGCCTGGCGCGCGCTGGGCGGCGAGCCCGGCGGCGGGGGGGCCGATCTGGAAGGGCTGGAGCGCTGGGTCCGGGGGAACGCGAGCCGTCTGGGCGATCCCCTGGGTCTCATCGCCGCCATCGACACGCTGCGGGCCGAGCCGCGATGCAGCGACTGCCGCCGCGCCCTGCGAGGCCTGCTGTGGGAAGCCATGGGCGCCGGACCCGCGCGGGTCGAGCGCCGCGAAGCCCCGAACCGTCGCGGCCGTCGCTATCTGGAGCAGTTGCAATGATCGGCGCTGGCGCGATCTGGCCGTGGCTGACGGCCCTCGTCATCGCGGCGGCCGTGTTGGCGGGCGTCATCCGCCTGTGGCTGTGGCGGCGCGCATCTCAGGCCGAGGCGCCTGCGTGGCGATTGCCCGCCCTGGTCGGTCTTCAGCTTACGGCCGCCGCCCTGCTCTGGCTGACGCTCAATCCACCGACCGCCGTCACAAGCGGATCCGCCTTGCGGGTGCTGACGGGCGGAGACGCCGAACAGACCCCCGCGCCGGGCGAAATTCTGGTCGCCTTGCCCGAGGCCGGCGCACCGCCGGGCGCCACGCGCGTCCCCGATCTGGCGGCGGCCTTGCGGCGTTTCCCAGAGGCTCAGTCGGTCCGGGTGTCCGGCGCAGGCCTGCCGCCCCGCGACCACGGCCCCCTGCCCGTCCCGCTGACTTATGAACCGGGGCCGGCGCCCGTCGGCGTCGTCGAACTGACCCTGCCCCGGCCTGTCGCGCCGGGCGCCGGGTTCGAGGTGGGCGGCCGGGCCGACGCCCTGTCTTCCGGCACGGTGGAACTGGTCGATCCCGCCGATCAGGTGATCGATCGCGCGGATGTGCGGGCCGGAGACCGCTTCACCCTCGCCGCAACCGCCCGGGCGTCTGGTCTGGCCCTGTTCCATCTGCGCCTTCGCGATGGGGCGGGCGACCTGATCGAGGACATCGCCGTCCCGGTGGAAACGCGAGACCCGACCGAGGTCCGCATGATGCTGCTGGCCGGCGCGCCTGGGCCTGAGGTTCGGCAGGTCCGTCGCTGGGCGGAGAGCGCGGATCTGGACGTCAATCTGCAAGTCGATCTTGGCGCCGGCGTCAGGCTGGGCGGCGCGGCGCCCCTCACAGCCGCCGCGCTTGGCGACCTCGACCTGCTGGTCATCGACGACCGCCGCTGGCAGGGGCTGCCCGCCGCTTCGCGCTCCGCCATCACCTCAGCCGTACGGGGCGGCATGGGTCTGCTGCTACGCCCCACGGGGCCTCTGGATGGGGCCACTCGCAATCAATGGGCGGCGCTCGGGGCGGCTCTATCCGGCTCCGGCGACGCGGTGGCGCCGCCCGAGGGCGCTGAAGCCCTGACCCGGCTGGATTTCGTTCACGACGGTCGGGGCACGGTCCCGGCCCTGCGCGACGAGGACGGTCAGACCACGGCCAGCTGGTCCGGCATGGGTCTGGGGCGTGTGGGGGTGATCACCCTGGCGGACACCTACACCCTGGCGCTGACGGGGCGATCAGACGCACACAGCCGCATCTGGGCGTCCATGGTCTCGGCTCTGGCGCGGCCGGCCGAGGACGGGCGGCCCGAGGCGGGCGGCATGGCATGGGCGGGCCAGCGCACGGCGGTGTGCGGGCTGGAGGACGAAGGGCGGGTCGTCGCCCCCTCTGGCCAGGAGCGCCGTCTGGTCATCGATCCCGCAGCCGGCGGCGGTCGTTGCGCGGCTTACTGGCCGGAAGCGGAAGGTTGGCACGTCGCCCTGGACAGCCGCGACCGGCAAGCCCCCTTCTACGTCCATCTCTCCGATGCTGCGCCATCGCTGGTCCGCGCCGCAAACCGCCGGGCGACGCTGGACATGGCGGCCGCGACGCCGGACGCCGAGGCCCGCGCCCAGCGCCGCGAGGCCGGATCGCCCTGGCCATGGTTCCTCGGCTTGCTGGTCGTGCTGGCTCTGCTGTGGTGGCTGGAACGCCGACGCCGGAAAACGGAGACCTAGGCCGACAGGGCGCCCTCAATCGCCTGACGAACCTCATCAGCCGTCGGCGTCGTCGCTGAGGGGAAGGCCGCGATGAGGCGGCCCTGACGGTCGATCAGCAGCTTGTGGAAATTCCAGCCCGGCACGGCGTCATCGCCCATCTCGGCCCGCGCCCATTGATAGAACGGGTGCGCGTCGTCGCCCGTGACGCGGGTCCGCCCCGCCATGGGGAAGGTGACGCCGAAGTTCAGCGTGCAGAACTCGCGGATCTCGTCCGCATTCTCGAGCTCCTGATTCAGGAAATCGCCGGACGGCACGCCGACCACGGCAAAGCCTTGGCCGCCGTATTCCTCGTAAAGCGTCTGCAGGCCTTCATACTGGGGCGTGAAACCGCATTTGGAGGCGGTGTTGACCACCAGCACCACATCGCCCTGGAACGCCGTCATGGGCAGGTTCGGCGTCGACAGGCCGTCGAAAGCGAATCGGTAAGCCGTGCCCTCGGGCGCCTGCTCCACCGGCGGCGCGGCGGCGAACAGGGCCTGATGCTCTGCGACAGCCGCGTTCACGGCCTCGGTCGGGGCCAGTTCCTGCTCTTCCGCCTGCGCTGTTTCGGTCTCGGCGGCGGGCTCGGCCCGGTCACAGGCGGCCAGAGCGGCGATCAGGGCGATGCCCGTCAGGGAAATGCGCGACATGTTGAACCCTCCGTCTACCTCACAAGGATAGGCCCAAATACGCGCCGCGCCCATAGCCGGACGCGGAACGGGCTTAGCCGCCGTACAGCGCCCGCGCCCGCGCCTCAAAACAGCGGATCAGGGCGTTGACGGCCCGGTCGAAATTCGCGCTCAGCATCATGTCCAACATGCGGGACTTGAAGGCGAAATCGATCATGAATTCCAGCCGCGTCCCGTCAGGGTGCGGATGAAACTCCCAGCGGTTCTTCAGATGTTTGAACGGCCCCCGGATCAGGCCCACCTCCACCACCTTGCGGTTCGCATCGCGCCGGACCCAGGTGGAGAACTTCTCGCGCAGCACCGCGAAGCCCACGCCCGCCTCGGCGTCCAGCAGGGTCACGCAGGGCCCCTCCTCCCGCTCGTTCCACACGCGCATGGCGGTGACCCACGGCACGAACTCGGGATAGGCGCGCACGTTCGCCACCAGATCAAGCAACTGGTCCGGCGTATAGGGCAGGATGCGGGTGACGCGGTGAACAGCCAAGCGGTGCGGCGCCTCAGCGGCCCAGTTGGGCCATGCGCGCGGCCTTCAACCGGGCGAAGTCATCGCCGGCGTGGTGCGAGCTGCGGGTCAGGGGCGAGGACGACACCATCAGGAAGCCCTTGGCCCGAGCGATGGCCTCATAGGCCTTGAACTCTTCGGGCGTGACGAAGCGGTCGATGGGGGCGTGCTTGCGGGTCGGCTGCAGGTACTGGCCGATGGTGATGAAGTCCACGCCGGCCGAGCGCATGTCGTCCATAACCTGCATGACCTCTTCCTTGGTCTCGCCCAGACCGACCATGATGCCGGACTTGGTGAACTGGTTCGGGTCGCGCTCCTTGACCATCTGCAGCAGGCGCAGGGAATGGAAGTAGCGGGCGCCGGGCCGGATCTTCAGATAAAGGCGCGGGACGGTCTCCAGGTTGTGATTGAAGACGTCGGGCTTCGCGTCGATCATCACCTCCGCCGCGCCGTCTTTGCGCAGGAAGTCCGGGGTCAGGATCTCGACGGTCGTCTTCGGCGCCTGCAGCCGGATCTGACGCACCACCTCGGCGAAGTGGGCCGCACCGCCGTCCGAGACGTCATCCCGGTCCACCGATGTGATCACCACGTGGTTCAGGCCCAGCTGCGCCACCGCCAGACCGACCTTGCCCGGCTCTTCCGGATCCAGCGGCTGGGGCAGGCCCGTCTTGACGTTGCAGAAGGCGCAGGCCCGCGTGCAGGTGTCGCCCATGATCATCAGGGTGGCGTGCTTCTGGCTCCAGCACTCGCCGATATTGGGGCAAGCCGCCTCTTCGCAGACCGTGACCAGACCCTTGTCCTTCACGATGGCCTTGGTGGCGTTGTACTGGCCCGAACCCGGCGCCTTGACGCGCAGCCAGTCCGGCTTGCGCAGCACAGGGCTCTCCGGCCGGTTCTGCTTTTCCGGGTGGCGAAGCTCGGACGGCTTCCTGGCCAGGGTGTCGATCAGCGTCACCATCGCGTGACGGAACTCCTTGCAACGAAGGCGCTATGTCGGGCTTTCGGCCCGCAAAGGCAAGGCCCGCCCCGGTCACGAAGCCTTTCATGGCGCCGGATGTTACAGACCTTTTCAACGGTGTGACCCGCCTCTAGTTTACGCCGCGACAAGCAGAGGGCGGCTCAAAGCCCCAAGGGAGATGCGCGTTTGCCGGTTCCGTTTGATGAGAAGGCTGTTCACCAGTCGATGTTCGACGCCCTGATCGGGGCGCGCGAACAGTTCGGCGACAAGGAGATCATCGAGGATCAGGACAGGAAGCCCCTGACCTACACCGGCCTGATCCGCGCCGCCTTCGTGCTGGGCCGCAAGATCGCGGCCATGACCGAGCCGGGCGAGCGCGTGGCCATCATGCTGCCGTCCAGCATGGGGGTGGTGGTGACCTTCTTCGGTCTGCACGCCTTCGGGCGCACGCCTGTGATGCTGAACTTCACGTCCGGCGCACGGAATCTCAAGGCCGCCTGCGCCACGGCGGGAGTGAAGAAGATCCTGACCGCGCGCCGCTTCATCGAACAGGCGAAGCTGGATGATCTTGTCGTGGCGCTGGAGCCGGTCGCCGAGATCATCTGGCTGGACGACATCCGCAAGACGGTGGGCCTTCAGGACAAGCTGTACGGCCTGATGGCGGGCATCTTCCCCCGGCGCTTCTGCGCGGAAACCAGCCCCGGTGACGCGGGCGTGATCCTGTTCACTTCCGGCAGCTTCGGCGCGCCCAAGGGCGTGATGCTGACCCAGGCGAATCTGGTGGCCAACGCCATGCAGATCGCCTCACATATCGAGCTGGACCCCGATTGGGTCTTCTTCAACCCGCTGCCGACATTCCACTGCTTCGGCCTGACCGGCGGGGTGATCCTGCCCATGCTTCAGGGGTTGAAGGCGTTTCAGTATCCCTCCCCGCTCCACGCCAAGCAGATCACCGACCTGCTGCCCGAGGTGAAAGCGTCGGTCCTGATGACCACCGACACCTTCCTGAACCAGTACGCTCGCGTGGCCGGGCCTGACGACTTCTCGACCATCCAGTTCGTCGTCGCGGGCGCCGAGCGGGTGCGTGAAGAAACGCGCGATATGTTCAATCAGCGCTTCGGCGGGCTGGAGTTGCTGGAAGGCTACGGCGCCACCGAGGCCGCGCCCGTGGTGGCGGTGAACCAGCCGGGGAACAATCATTTCGGCACCGTCGGCCAGATCCTGCCGGGCATGGAGTGGCGGGTGGAGCCGGTGGAAGGAATCGACGAGGGCGGCCGCCTGTTTCTGCGCGGCCCCAATGTCATGGCCGGCTATCTTTCCCCCGACGATCCGGAGTGCCTGGAGGCGCTTCCGGACGGCTGGCACGACACCGGCGACATCGTCGATGTGGACGCCGAGGGCTATGTGCGCATCCTCGGCCGGGCCAAGCGCTTCGCCAAGATCGGCGGTGAGATGGTCAGCCTAACCGCCGTGGAAGGAATAGCCGACGCCGTCTGGCCCGAGGGTCGTCACGCCGTGGTCTCCATCCCCGACAGCCGCAAGGGCGAGCGTCTCGTTCTGGTCACCGACCGCAGCGACGCCGAGGTCGCACCCCTGGCCGAATGGGCCCGCACCCACGGCGCGCCGGAGCTTGCGGTTCCCAAGCGTATAGTGAAGGTTGGCGAGTTGCCGGTGCTCGGCACCGGCAAGACGGACTATGTGGCCATCCAGAAGATGGCCGAGGTTCAATCCAGGGCGGCCTGACCGCCCATTGGGGGCAAGACAATGTTCAACACATCGGCTTTGACGGCCTGGTCACCCAGGGTGCTCAGCATCTTCCGCATCGTCACCGGCCTGCTGTTCATCCAGCACGGCACGCAAAAAATCTTCAGCTTTCCGGCCGAGGCGCGCGGTCCCTTCGAACTGATGACCCAGATGGGCATCGGCGGGGTGCTCGAGCTTGTGGGCGGCGCCCTCATCATTCTGGGCCTGTTCACGCGCCCGACCGCCTTCCTCATGTCGGGAATGATGGCGGTGGCCTACTGGCAGTTTCACGCGCCCAGCGACCTCTACCCGCTGAACAACGGCGGCGAGCTGGCGATCATGTACTGCTTCGCCTTCTTCTACTTCATCTTCGCCGGCCCCGGCCCGTGGAGCCTGGACGCGATCCTGAACAAGCGTTCCTGAGCCCAGGCGCTCTTCAAGGCATCGGCGGGCTCGAGACGTGGTTCCGCCGATGCCGATCGGAGTCTAGCCCAGCGCCTGATCCAGGTCGGCGATAAGGTCATCCATATCCTCGACCCCGACTGAAAGACGAATCAGGTTGTCCGTCACCCCGCCCGCCTCGCGCACCTCTTTCGGCACGCTGGCGTGGGTCATGATGGCGGGGTGGTTCACCAGGCTTTCGACGCCGCCGAGGGACTCCGCCAGGGTGAACACGTCCACCCGCTCCAGAACCTGTTTCGTCCGCGCCAGATCGCCGTCAATCAGGACGGTGACCATGCCGCCGAACGCGCCGTTCATCTGACGCTTCGCCAGCTCATGTTGCGGATGGCTTTCCAGCCCCGGATAGATGACCCGCTCGATGCCCGCCCGGCTTTCCAGCCAGCGCGCCACGGCCAGCGCATTCTCGTTGTGCGCCTTCATGCGCAAGCCCAGGGTCTTGAGCCCCCGGTTGGCGAGGAAGGCGTCGAACGGCCCCATGACGCCGCCCACCGAGTTCTGCAGGAACTTGATCTGGGTCGCCAGCTCGGGGGTCTTCGTCACCAGAACCCCGCCGATGATGTCGGAATGGCCGTTCAGATATTTGGTGGCCGAGTGCATGACGATGTCGGCGCCGTGGCTCAGCGGCTGCTGGCTCCACGGCGTGGCGAAGGTGTTGTCCACCACCAGCAGCAGATTGTGCGCCTTCGCGACCTTCGACAGGGCAGCGATGTCCGCCAGCTTCATCAGCGGATTGGTGGGCGTCTCTACCCACAGCATCTTCGTCTTGTCGGTGATCGCCGCCTCGACCGCCTTCAGGTCTGACAGGTCAACATAGGCGAAGTCCAGCCCCATGGACCGGCGCCGCACCCGCTCGAACAGACGCCACGAGCCGCCGTAAAGGTCGTCGCCGGTGACGATGTGCGACCCCGCGTCCAGCAGTTCCAGCGCCGTGGACGTGGCGGCCATGCCGCTGGCGAAGGCGAAGCCGTGGGGTCCGCCCTCCAGATCGGCGATGCAGGCCTCGAACGCCTCGCGCGTCGGGTTCTTCCCCCGGGCGTACTCATAGCCCTTGTTCACCCCTGGGCTCTCCTGGGCGTAGGTGGACGTCGCGTAGATCGGCGTCATCACCGCGCCCGTGGTCGGGTCCGGGTGCTGGCCCGCATGGATGGCGCGGGTGGAGAAGCCCTGGCTGTTCTTGCGGGCGGTCATGCTGATTCCTTGTCCTATCGGCGTCCGATGTTGCGTGCGAAAAAGCGGGAGGATCGCGCGAACACGTCGTCCCATTGATCAGGGTTCATGATGTGTCCGGCGCCGGGAACGACCTCGAACCGCACCGGCACGTCGGCGGCCCGCATATGATTGATCCAGCGCTGTGTGCTGGCAGGCGACACATGGTCATCCCGCTCTGCCTGCAGAATCATCACGGGGATACGCCGGTAGGGATTTCGCGGAACATACACGTCCCATCCGCCGGCGACACCGATTGCGGCCGCGGCCCGGCTGCGGCCCAGCGCGCCATCGACGGCGACGTAGGATCCCAGCGAATAGCCCATGATCCCGACCCGCTCAGGCTCCAGGCCGTCGGCGATGAGCCATTCCACCGCGTCCGAACCGGCCTCGCGCCACGCCTGCATCACGGGTTCCGCCCGCACGCCGTCGTCCGGCGCTGCGTCATAGTAGACCGGCACGATCACCACATAGCCGTCTTCAGCGAAGCGGCTGGCGAGGCGGAGGTACGCCGGCCCGACGCCGCCGGAACCGTGCATGAAAGCGAACCCGGCCCCTCTGTGCTGCGCCCCCGGTCGGTAGACGGCCGCCCGGATGGTGCGTCCGCCGCTGTCATATGTGATCGTCTCGACAGGGGCGGCGGCCTGCCGCGCAAGGCCGCTCCCTGGCACGGCCGCCAAAGGGATTGCAGACAGGACGTCGCGCCGCCGCATCACAGAGGTCTCGCGCTTTGAATGAAATCGCCGGCCAGCTGGAATACGGAACGCCAGTCCTCATCGGCGAAACGATGCAGGCGTGAGGCCAGCACCTGCGTCTGGACCGATACTCCCTGTTCCCGCAAGGATGCGGCGGCGGGCCCCGCCCCCCCCGGCGGCCCCCCCCCCGCACACAACGCCCCCAAC